>NZ_RXMA01000099.1 GCF_003966125.1 Azospirillum griseum | reverse complement strand
GGGCGCCGGGCCAAAATAGACGAATCGATAGGAGGGTGCGCGGTAGGGGATTCTCGGCGGGAGTCGGGAGCTGTAGACTGGCTCATCATGATCGATGAAGCCGCGTTGCGCCGCCAATACGCCCTTCTACATCCCAGCCTGGACGAGCGGGGGCGTCGTCTGTTTGCCGCCACCCAAGCGCAGGCGCTCGGCCGTGGCGGAATTGCCGCGGTGGCGCGGGCCACCGGTATCGCGCCAAGCACCATCGGGCGGGGCTTGAAGGAGATTGCCGAGGGCGTGCCGCCGCGCGGATCCCGGCTGCGCCGGTCGGGCGGCGGGCGCAAGCGGCTGACCGACACGGATGCGACGTTGGAGCGCGACCTGCTGGACCTGATCGCGCCAATGACACTGGGCTGCCCGGAGCGCCCGTTGCTGTGGGTGTCCAAGAGCCTGGAGAAGCTGGCGTCGGCGTTGCGGGACAAAGGCCATCGGGTGTCGGCCAATTCGGTGCGCCGCCTGCTGCGTCGGCTCGGCTTTTCCCGCCAGGGCAACCGCAAGGCCAACGAGGGGCGCGGGCATCCCGACCGCGACGCACAGTTCGAGCACATCAATGTCCAGGTGCTGGCATTCCAGGCTGCCGGCGCTCCGGTCATCTCGGTGGACACCAAGAAGAAGGAGTTGATCGGCCCCTACAAGAATGCCGGAACCGACTGGCGCCCCGAAGGGAAGCCGCGCCGGGTGAACGTGCATGACTTCGAGGACAAGAACCTCGGCAAGGCCATTCCATACGGCGTCTACGACGTGGCCGAGAACGCCGGGTGGGTGAGTGTCGGAGTGACCCACGACACCGCCCAGTTCGCCGTCCAGGCCATCCGTCGCTGGTGGGAGGCGATGGGGCAGGCCCGCTATTCGCAGGCCGACAAGCTGATGATCACGGCGGACGGCGGGGGCTCCAACGGAAGCCGGGTCCGGCTGTGGAAAGTGGAGTTGCAGAAGCTCGCCGACGAAACCGGCCTCACCATCAGCGTCTGCCACTACCCGCCGGGCACCTCGAAATGGAACAAGATCGAGCACCGTCTCTTTTGCCACATCTCGCAGAACTGGCGTGCCCGGCCGCTGACCAGCCGGCTGGCCGTCGTCGAACTGATCGCCGCAACCACCACCAAGACCGGTCTCAAGGTCGCTTGTGAAATCGACACGGCCGACTATGCCAAGGGCATCAAGGTCACCGACGCCGAAATCGATGCCCTCGCCATAACCCGAAACGACTTCCATCCAGAGTGGAACTACACAATCGCCTCAAGACCACAAAACACCGCACTTAATTTGGCGTAGTTCC
>NZ_RXMA01000098.1 GCF_003966125.1 Azospirillum griseum | reverse complement strand
AGGAATCACGCCAAATTAAGTACGTTGTTTTCCGCCCGGGGAGCGATGGTGTAGTTCCACTCTGGATGGAAGTCGTTTGGGGTTATCCTGAGGGCTTCCATCTCGGCGTCTGTGACCTTGATGCCCTTGGCGTACTCGGTGGTGTCGAGTTCGCAGGCGACGGTCAGACCGGTCTTGGTGGTGGTTGCGGCAATCAGTTCGACGACGGCGAGCCGACTGGTCAGCGGTCTGGCGCGCCAGTTCTGTGAAATGTGGCAAAAGAGCCTGTGCTCGATCTTGTTCCATTTCGAGGTGCCCGGCGGGTAGTGGCACACCTGGATGGTCAGACCGAGTTCATCGGCCAGCTTCTGCACCTCCACCTTCCACAGCCGCACCCGGGCGCCGTTGGAGCCGCCGCCGTCGGCGGTGATCATCAGCGTGCGGGCTTCCGGGTAGCGGGCCTGTCCCATCGTCTGCCACCAGCGGCGGATGGTCTGGACGGCGAACTGGGCGGTGTCGTGCGTCACCCCGACGCTTACCCAGCCACTGTTGGCACCGATGTCATAGACGCCATAGGGGATGGCCTTGCCCAACGCCTTGTTCTCGAAGTCGTGGTCGTTGACCCGGCGCGGCTTGCCTTCGGCGCGCCATTCCGTCCCGGCATTTCTGTAATTGCCGATCAATTCCTTCTTCTTGGTGTCCACCGAAATGACCGGATCGCCGGCGACCTGAGCGGCCAACACCTGGGCGTTGATGTGCTCGAACTGCGTGTCACGGTCGGGATGCCCGTGGCCCGCGTTGGCCTTGCGGTTGCCCTGCCGGGAAAAGCCCAGCCGACGCAGCAGGCGGCGCACCGAATTGGCCGACACCCGATGGCCGTTGGCCCGCAGCGCCCCCGCCAGTTTCTCCAGGCTCTTGGACACCCACAGCAGCGGGCGTTCCGGACAGCCCAGCGTCATCGGCGCGATCAGGTCCAGCAGGTCACGCTCCAGCGTCGCGTCCTTGTCCGTCAGCCGCTTGCGCCCGCCGCCCGGTCGGCGCAAGCGTGGCCCGGATGGCGGCGCGCCCTCGACAATCTCCTTCAGCCCGCGCCCGATGGTGCTCGGCGCGATGCCGGTGGCCCGCGCCACTGCGGCGATCCCGCCATAGCCCAGCGCCTGCGCTTGGGTAGCGGCAAACAGACGGCGGCTCCGCTCGTCCAAGCTCGGACACAGAAGGGCGTATTGGCGACGCAGCGCGGCTTCATCAATCATGCCGTCGAGTCTACCCGCAGCGACTCCCGCTGAAAATCCCCGACCGCACCACAAGCCAAGCCGATTCATCTATTTTGAATCGGCTCC
>NZ_RXMA01000097.1 GCF_003966125.1 Azospirillum griseum | reverse complement strand
GGCATCGGGGTCTCGGCTTCAGCGGGGCCACCTTCCTCCCCCGCTGCACTGCACCAGCCAATCTCTCGCTGATTTATGCGCCAAGGTCTAATTGCGGCTAGTTCAAAATCGCTTGGCAAAGTCAGGCCGTTGCGGGTATGAAGGGTGCGGGTGGTTTCAGTCCACATCGGAGATGCATGGTTGTTTTTGGCGAAACCCCTGAATCACCGATAGGGAACGCTGTCAAGCTAACCCGCTGACACCACTCAACTTAGTTTCGGATCAGGCTCTAATCAAGTATTAGGAGTATGCCTGCCAGCCCGGTGAATTTTTCAAGTAAAATATGTGAAGGGGGTAGCGCATGCCATTGTCATTGGATCCGAATTTTGCTCATCGGCTTCGTCTGTCGCCGTTGTTAAAATACTGTTATCTCGATATGCCAAAGTCAGCGTCGTCAACACTTCGGGCAACTCTTTGGCAGATGGAAGTAGCATGTGGCGGCGTATATGTCGGCGTTCCCGAACCTACTAGACATAATTTAGGTGTTCTTAACCGTCCAGCGACGCCCGGAGGTAGCTCAGATAGTCCATGGGTTGCTTATCCATCCTTATTCGGACGGGCGCGGGAATCTGTGTTTTTCTGCACCTTTGTTCGTAATCCTTTCGTCCGGACGCTATCCGGTTATCTCGACAAGATGACTCGGCATGATGGTGATGTGCACAGATATATTTTCCATGAGCGCCACCGCCTCCCACATGATCGAGATCTCGATTTCGTGACCTTCCTACGTTACCTGCGTGAAGAGACTGTTCAGGAAATGGATGGTCATTGGGGGGTGCAAACCTATATGAGCGGCATTGAGCATTTCGAATTTGATTTTATCGGTCGGGTTGAATCAATAGATATTCACCTGCAGGATCTAATTCAAAGACTGGCGATACATGCGGAGCGCCCGGAAATTAGAAATTGCAGAATGTTTGAGTTTCGCCCTCACGCCATGGACGCGCGTGGTCATTTCGAAGAATTTTATAATAATTCCGAATGTATTGATTTAGTACTGGATATTTTTGCCGATGATTTCCGAAACTTCGGTTTTCCATTGACAATTGAAGAAGCCTTCAACACACTCCCACCTATAACCTCTGAGCAAACCGGCAGGGGCTGGGATGCTTTGATGGCGGGAACCACGACAGTACCGGAATGGCACCCGACCATCACCTCAGAAACCATTGCCAAAGCGGCTGCTGTGTCGCAAGGCTTTGTCGCACAAATCGGCGTGAGGACGGAATCCGCCAGCATCCCGCAGTGATCAGGCGATCTTGCGGGTGGTCGGCATGCCCAAG
>NZ_RXMA01000096.1 GCF_003966125.1 Azospirillum griseum | reverse complement strand
CCGCGGTGGCGGCCTTCACCCGCAAACGGCCATCACGCCAACCCTTTCCCGGCCACCTGCCGCGCGAGCGCGTCGTTGTGCCGGCCCCGGCGAGCTGCGCGTGCTGCGGTTCGGACAAGCTGTGCAAGCTGGGCGAAACGATCACCGAGACGCTGGAGGTGATCCCGCGCCAATGGAAGGTGATCCAGACGGTGCGGGAGCGGTTCTCCTGCCGGGCCTGCGAGACGATCAGCCAACCGCCGGCACCGTTCCACACCACCCTGCGAGGCTGGGTCGGCCCCAACCTGCTGGCCAACCTGCTGTTCGAGAAGTTCGGCCAGCATCAGCCGCTGAACCGGCAGGCCGAACGCTTCGCGCGGGAGGGTGTGCCGCTCAGCTTGTCCACCCTGGCCGACCAGGTGGGCACCGCCGCGGCGGTGCTGAAGCCGCTGCACGACCTGATCGCCGCGCATGTGCTGGCAGCCGAGCGGCTGCATGGGGACGACACGCCGGTGCCGGTGCTGGCCAAGGGCAAGACCGACACCGGGCGGCTGTGGGTGTATGTGCGCGATGACCGGCCATTCGCCGGCCAAGCCCCACCGGCAGCGCTGTTCCACTATTCTCGCGACCGCAGGGGCGAGCATCCCGAACGGCATCTGGCCGGCTTCACGGGCTGGCTGCAGGCCGATGCGTTCGCCGGCTACAACCGGTTGTACGAACCCGACCGTCGGCCGGGGCCAATCCGCGACGTGCTGTGCTGGGCGCATGCCCGGCGTGGCTTCTTCAAGCTGGCCGACATCGCCGCGAACACCAGACGCGGCAAGGAAGCTCCGCCGATCTCACCGCTGGCGCTGGAAGCCGTGAAGCGCATCGACGCCCTCTTCGATCTCGAGCGCGCGTTGAACGGCAAGCCGACGGCCGAGCGGCTGGCAGCCCGCCAGGAGCACGGCGTCGCCCTGGTAGCCGCGCTGGAGGGCTGGATGCGGACGGAGCGCGCCCGGCTCTCCCGCCATGCCCCCGTGGCCAAGGCGATGGACTACATGCTGACCCGCTGGGACAGCTTCACCCGCTTCCTCGGCGACGGCCGGCTGTGCCTGACCAACAATGCCGCCGAACGCGGCCTGCGCGGGATTGCCCTCGGGAGGAAAGCGTGGCTGTTCTGCGGCTCCGATCGCGGCGGGCAGCGGGCGGCGATCATGTACGGCCTGATCACCACGGCCAAGCTCAACGACATCGATCCCCAGGCGTGGCTCGCCGACGTGCTGGCACGCATCAACGACATGCCCCAAACCCGCCTGCGCGAACTCCTGCCATGGGAGTGGAAGGCAATCCGCGAACAGCAAAAAGCTGCCTGACCGCGGCACTCAGCGGATGCTTACG
>NZ_RXMA01000095.1 GCF_003966125.1 Azospirillum griseum | reverse complement strand
TTCCCATCGACTACGCCTTTCGGCCTCGCCTTAGGGGCCGGCTCACCCTGCGTGGATTAACCTTGCGCAGGAACCCTTGGACTTTCGGCGAGAGTGTTTCTCACACTCTTTGTCGCTACTCATGTCAGCATTCTCACTTCCGATACCTCCAGGCGGCCTCACGGACACCCTTCGCAGGCTTACGGAACGCTCCGCTACCACGTGATCAAAGATCACATCCGCAGCTTCGGTACACGGCTTGAGCCCCGATACATTTTCGGCGCAGGCCGGCTTAACTAGACCAGTGAGCTATTACGCTTTCTTTAAAGGATGGCTGCTTCTAAGCCAACCTCCTGGTTGTCATGGCCTTCCCACATCCTTTCCCACTTAGCCGTGATTTGGGGACCTTAGCTGGCGGTCTGGGCTGTTTCCCTCTCGACGATGGACCTTAGCACCCACCGTCTGTCTGCCGGACTGTGCTCTGCGGTATTCGGAGTTTGGTTAGGTTTGGTAAGGCTCGCGCCCCCCTAGCCCATCCAGTGCTCTACCCCCGCAGGCAATATCCGACGCGCTACCTAAATAGCTTTCGCGGAGAACCAGCTATTTCCTGATTTGATTGGCCTTTCACCCCTAGCCACAGGTCATCTCCGACTTTTTCAACAGGCGTGAGTTCGGTCCTCCAGTGCGTGTTACCGCACCTTCAACCTGCCCATGGCTAGATCATCAGGTTTCGGGTCTAAAGCATGCAACTCGGTCGCCCTATTCAGACTCGCTTTCGCTGCGCCTCCACCTATCGGCTTAAGCTTGCTGCATACTCTAAGTCGCTGACCCATTATACAAAAGGTACGCCGTCACCGCGCAAGGCGGCTCCGACTGCTTGTAGGCATCCGGTTTCAGGAACTGTTTCACTCCCCTTGTCGGGGTGCTTTTCACCTTTCCCTCACGGTACTGGTGCACTATCGGTCACTGAGGAGTACTTAGGCTTGGAGGGTGGTCCCCCCATGTTCAGACAGGATTTCACGTGTCCCGCCCTACTCGTGGATTGCTTCCGGTTCACCCGTACGGGGCTATCACCCACTGTGGCCCGACTTTCCAGACGGTTCCGGTTATATAGAAGCAATCACTGGCCTGGTCCGCGTTCGCTCGCCACTACTAGCGGAGTCTCGGTTGATGTCCTTTCCTCCGGCTACTTAGATGTTTCAGTTCGCCGGGTTCGCTTCCCACACCTATGGATTCAGTGTGGGATACCCCAAAGGGGTGGGTTTCCCCATTCGGAAATCTGCGGATCAATGCCTGCTCGCGGCTCCCCACAGCTTATCGCAACGTGCTACGTCCTTCATCGCCTCTCAGTGCCAAGGCATCCACCAGATGCCCTTCAGACGCTTGATCTCG
>NZ_RXMA01000094.1 GCF_003966125.1 Azospirillum griseum | reverse complement strand
CCGGGGCCATGTGTGGACGGCCCTTCCGGTGCAAGAGTGAAATCCGTAGTGACGGTCGATAGGATGCATCCATGTGTCCGACCTGTTGTCGCAGCCGGTGGCTGCTGGCCTTGATGAATTCCGCGGATCGAAGCCCAAATCACCTCAACGCGCTCGATGGCGCTTGGTCCCGGTGGGTTTGATCGATCCCCGGCCCAGCCGGTTCGTCATCACGTCTCATCACCCTGGCACATCCACCCGCCGAGCAATCTCTCGCTTCGCCGGGTGAACACCGACTACGCGGCGGCCGGCGCCTCGTAGGTTTTTCCCCGCGTCATCACCGCCCAGGCAATGCGGGCGGTTTTGTTGGCCAAGGCCACGGCGGCCAATTTTGCTGGTTTGCGCTCCAGCAGCTTCGTCGCCCAGCTTCGGCTGGCGTTGTCTTTGCGGGCGAGTCGCATGACCGCCGTGGCGCCGACGACGAGCAGGCGTCGCAGGTAACCATCGCCCTGCTTGCTGATGCCAACTTGTCGTTCCTTGCCGCCGCTGCTGTGCGCCTTCGGCGTCAGACCAAGCCACGCAGCGAACTGGCGACCGGATCGGAACAAGGTTCCGTCGGGCACAGCCGCCGCGATCGCACTGGCGGTGATCGGACCGATGCCGGGAATGGTTGCCAAGCGCCGACTGACATCACTGGCGCGATGCCAAGCCAGGATGCGCGCCTCCAACCGTTCGATCTCGGTGCCGAGGTGACCAAGCTGCTCGACGATCCCGTGCAGCGCCAGCCGAGCCAATTCCGGCAGTTGATCCTGCGCTTCATGCAGCGCCTCGATCACGGTCTTCACACCACCCGGCCCCTTGGCCGCGGCGATACCGAATTCCGCGAGGTGCCCACGCAACCCGTTAACCAGCATCGTCCGTTGCCGAACCAGAAGATCGCGAGTCTTGTGCAACATCAAAGCGGCCTGCTGATCGGTCGTCTTGATGGCAACGAAGCGCATCGTCGGTCGGGTAACCGCTTCGCAGATCGCCTCGGCGTCCGCCGCATCGGTCTTGCCGCGCTTCACATAGGGTTTGACGTAAGCCGGTGGCATCAACTTCACCGTATGCCCCAAGGCCGCGATCTCCCGAGCCCAATGATGCGCCGTGCCGCACGCCTCGATCCCGACCAGGCACGGCGGAACGCCCTGGAAGAACTTCAACACTTCTCCACGACGCAGTTGTCGGCGAACCAGAACCTTTCCCTCCGCAGTGATCCCATGAACCTGAAAAACATTCTTTGCCAGATCCAGACCGATCGTCGCCAGCGTGGTCATCAGCCGCTCCTGCAAGGTGGTTTCTTCAACGACCTCAGCTTGACACCATTCCCCGGTGAAAGGGCCGTCCACCACATCACCTCA
>NZ_RXMA01000093.1 GCF_003966125.1 Azospirillum griseum | reverse complement strand
AGAGTGGAACTACACCATCGCTCCCCGGGCGGAAAACAACGTACTTAATTTGGCGTGATTCCTTAGGTAAACAACGGCAAGGTAGAACGAATAGAGAATACGGCCTTCAGGCGACGCGGCGTTGACGCTCAAGATTGAGTGGCCGTCGTCCAACTGGGACGGATGCAGCCCGCTCCCACAGAAAATCGCCTGACAGGCCGATATGCTCCCAGCCGACCGGTGATGTGTGGGCCAGCAGTTCATCGGAAACCACCTCTCCCTTCGCGCGAAGGTGCGCGATGGCGTCGGGCATGTAGGTGGAGTTCCAATAGACGATGGCGGCGATGAGAAGATTGAGTCCCGAAGCCCGGTATTCCTGGGCTTCTGCGCCACGGTCGGCAATCCGGCCCTGCCGGAATGTGCAGATCGCTTGGGCCAGGGCGTGACGCTGCTCGCCCTTGTTCAGCCCGGCATGACAACGCCGTCTGAGATCCGGGCTTTCCAACCAGTCGAGCATGAAGAATGTGCGTTCGATCCGGCCAAGCTCCTGGAGCGCGAGATCGAGCTGGTTCTGCCGCTCGTAAGCCGCCAGCTTCTTCAGCATGGTGGACGGGGCGACGGCGCCGGTTTTCAGCGAGGCAACCAACCGCACCACCTCGTCCCAGTGCTCACGGATGACATCAACCTTGATCCGTCGGCCGAGAAGCGGCAGCAGCTCCTTATAGGATCCGGGAGGTTCGACGCTGGCGAGCTTCCGGTCGGGAAAATCGCGCAGCCGGGGACAGAAGCGGAAGCCGAGCAGTGCGCAGAGAATGAAAACATGGTCCGAGACGCCCCCGGTGTCCACGTAATGGGTGTCGATTTTCAGGCTGGTGCCGTGATGCAACAGCCCGTCGAGCACATAGGGCGCCTCGTGGGTCGCGGCCGAAATGACTTGGACATGGAAGGGGCCGTGCTGGTCGGAAACATGGGTGTAGAAGCTGAAGCCGGGATCGACGCCGTAGCGGGCGTTCACCTCGCCGGCGACGTTGCCCCGCTTGCCCGAGCGGAAAAACTGCCCGTCCGACGAGGACGTCGTGCCGCCTCCCCACAGGGTGGCGATCGGCAGGCGGTGCTGAGCGTCGATGATCCGGGCCAGGGCCGCCTGATAGGTTTCGGGGCGGATGTAGGCATCGGCGGTCCACACCAACTGGTCGCGCGTTATGCCTTGGCTGGCGTCCGCCATGCGCGCCAAGCCAAGGTTGGTGCCATCGGCCAGGATGGCGGCGAGCAGCGCGTTCTCATTCGCGCAGGATTCGCCGGTGCGCAGGTTGGTGAACGCCGCCGCGAAACCCGTCGCGCGGTTGACCTCGTGGAGCAGTTCGGTGATGCGCACGCGTGGCGGAACGTGTCAACGAATGTGAGACAGCCGGAGTTATGAATTAAGCTTGGATGGTCTCCGGTTTTGTCGGCGGATTGATCCAGGCTT
>NZ_RXMA01000092.1 GCF_003966125.1 Azospirillum griseum | reverse complement strand
GCGCCCGCCGACGCAACCGGGTGGCGATCTCGGGACCGAACTTCCGGGCCCACTGGCGCACCGTCTCGTAACTCACCGTGATGCCGCGGGCCGCCAGCAGCTCCTCGACCATGCGCAGGCTGAGCGAAAAGCGGAAGTACAGCCACACCGCCGCCGCAATGATCTCGGCGGGATATCGCTAACCGGCATAGCGGGGAACCGGGCGCGTCGTCATGCCGTCCCGACTCCTGTGCCAAATTGCGCACCAAAGTCAGTCAGTGGGCTTTCAGCCTTTCCCAATCAAACGCATGAAATAGCTTCACCAGCCCGTCGAACGCCGCGCGCACGGTCTTGTCGCGCAGTGCTTCGGCCTTGGCCATGATCCACAGATCGAGGTGCATCGGTGGCTGGTGGATAGGCAGCGCCACGATGTTGAGGTTGACCAGTGTTGCAAATGTCGGAAGCGGGGTGAGGACCGAACCGCTAAGGAGCAGTTTTTCCTGCGCAGCTTCGGTAGGCACCGTTGGGTGAGCGGAGGCCCGCGCGAACGTGTCGAGCCATGGACCCAACGCCGACTGACTGGGGTAGAGCACAAGCGCGCTGTGCGACAGCAGCGGGTGTTCGGGCAATTCATCCCAGTGGTTGGGCCGCGATGACGCGAATGATGTTCGGGCGTGATGAACAGCCCAAGGAACGCGGGCGAGCCGCCGGATACGCAAATCGGGCGAGCCAAGCGGCAGCACATCCGGTTCCGTCCACCGCAAGCGGATATCTTCGCATTCGGGGCTGCTCTCCGCTACGGGGCGAAGCGGCGGCAAGGTAATGTCGGGATGCAGGTGCTGGACGTAAGCCAGCGGGCCGATCGGTCGTTCAGCTGCCAGAGGTCCGACAAAGTAGCTAATAAGACCACCGCTTGCTTTGATCAAAACTACTCGTTCAGGTTGTTTTCTCAGAGACCGCAATGTCTGATTGAAGCTTTTTCCATGCCGATCCATCTCTTCGGCGAGTTGGAGCAGCTCAAGACAAAAATCCGTTGCAATGATGCCAGATCGACTACGCACGAACAACGGTGCTCCCGCTGTAGTTTCGATTCGAGCAATTCGACGACTGACGGTGCTTTGATCAAGGCCAAGGATCGCAGCGCCACCGGAAAAACCACCGGAGCGCGCGACCACGAGGATCAGGTTGATGTCGTCCCAGTCCAAACTCAGTGCCGTTACCCCCACTTTGCGTCCGCGATAAACCAGATTCCTGTGGGATGAAGAGCTATAAAAATTATTGGAAGCACTGATGAATATTTCCTTAATCTGTCGGAGATCTCTCGGCATCGTCAACTTGTTTCCCCCAGTTGCGGAGGGAGTCCGTTCGGGGTATGGAACGGCATATCGACGCGCCTTGATCCCGGCTACGCTGGCGACCGCTATCCCACCGAGATCATTGCCACGGCGGTGTGGCTGTACGTCCGCTTTCCGCTCAACCTGCGGATGGTCGAGGAGCTGCTGGCGGCGCGCGGCATCACGGTGAGTTACGAGACGGTGCGCCAGTGGGCCCGGAAGTTCGGTCCCGAGATCGCCACCCGGTTGCGTCGGCGGGCGC
>NZ_RXMA01000090.1 GCF_003966125.1 Azospirillum griseum | reverse complement strand
TCCGTTCATCGTGCGCTTGATCGTCTTCAGTTTGCTGATCTGGCCCTCCACTGGTCCTGTGCTCCACGGCAGCGACAAGGCCGCGCGCACCGCCGCCAGATCACGCTTCAGGCCGCCAGCGAATCCTGCCATGGCCGTGCCGTCGGTCATCAGCAACCACTCATCCAGTTCTCCGGCCCGCTGTTGGCGAACCATCGTCCGGAAGGCCCGAGCCAACGCGACGGTCTGCGCCAACTTCGGGGAACGGGAAAGCAGGGCGGTGACGAAGGCCTGTTCGGTCGCGTCGATCTCAGTCGCGTCGGCGACAACCAGCCATGCCGCCCGTCGCCGCGATGGCGCCCGCCATGAGGCCGAGACGGCAGAGGCCATGCCTGGGATGGTCTGTCGCAGAGGCCGTGCCCAGTCCCGGACCGTGGTCCGCTGACCGGTGAAGCCGAGGGCCTTGATCTCGCGCCAGAGCCGTGCGGCGTTGTGGCAACCTTCGTCCCAGCGCCGACGCAGATGGTCGAGGAACGGATCGACCTGGCTGCCCTTGGCCGGTTGACGCCAGGGTGGTGGCTGCCCGGACCGTAACCACACCCGCACCGTCTTGCGGTCGAGGCCGAGCGTCTGGGCGATGCGGGTTTGCGACCAGCCGCGCACGTCCAGCGCGACGACCTCCTCGAAACGGGCTTGGCGGGCGGCCTGGATGGCGGCGCTCCGCTGCTCACGACGGGTCGGTGGTTTGGCGCCCTCATCGGGCTGCGGCGCGTGCGCCTCTTGTCCGGTTCCATCGACGGGAGCGACGGCCAGCTTGGCCGCTGCTCGCAGATCCCGATGATGGCCGGTGAGAACCTCACGCAGCGCATCGGTGAGATTGTGCAGGAGATGCCAGCGGTCGGCGACCTGAACGGCGGTCGGCACGCCCCGGCGGATGCCGTCGGCGTAGGCGCCCGCACGATCGCGGGCAACGATCTCGACGCCGGGATGCGCCTTCAGCCAAGCAGCGACGGTGTCGGCCTGACGGTCGGGCAGCAGGTCGATCGGACGTCTGCGTTCGAGGTCGACAATGATGGTGCCGTAGCGTTTGCCGCGGCGCCACGCCCAGTCATCGATGCCGATGACGCGCGGCGTCGGGATTGGCGCCGTCGGCTCCGCCCGGATCAGACGCAGCAGCGTGTCGCCGCTCACCGGCATCGCAAGGTGGGTGGCCAGCCGGGCGCCGGGCTCCCCGCCCGCGCTCAAGGCGATGGTGCGCTGCGCCTCGGCAAGTCGGCGGGTGCGCCGGACCCGAGGCGCCGCGACGGTGGGCAGGCGTTCGGCGAAGACGCGGCGCGGGCAGTCCGCCGCCGGACACCGGAATCGGCGGACCTGGAGACGCAGTTCCCCCACACGGCCCTGCCACGGCAGGTCGTTCAAGCGGCGGTCGTAACGGCTGTGGACGCGACGCGATGGTTGGCGGCACAGCGGACAGGATGCCGTGGCGGCACGCACACGGGCCGCCACCACGACGCGATCGGCATCAACCGTGACCTGATCAACGATAAGGCCGGCTGGGAGCAGAGAAAGCAGCGATTTGGACAAGGAAACGGGCGCTCCACTGGGAGAACGGTTCCCTTTATGTGCTCATTCCCATTCCCATTTGCATCCGGGCTGCACCGGGAGTGCGGATGGACCAAA
>NZ_RXMA01000009.1 GCF_003966125.1 Azospirillum griseum | reverse complement strand
AGTTTGCTTGCTTCAACTTGGATGCTCAACAGACGTCCGTTGATGTGCCGATCCCAATCCCTCAAGACCCAGCAACCAACCGCAAGACCTAAGCCCCGCCGTCTGCGCATCCCTTCTCACAACACGGTATAAACTTGTTCAACATCCCGCAACGCTTGAAGCGCCGCTTCGGCCTCTTCCCCGTCTTCCCTTTGTCTCGGGAACGGGCCGAAGAAGGCCGAACATCTTGGTCGAAGAAGGAAGCGTCCAACCGCCCGATCAACCCGGCATCGCCGACTTAACCGCCTGTTTCCGCTTCCTTTTCTGCCGCCGCCGCGTCGCTTCGTGAAGCGCCGCCCCGTCGGTGGAGCGGGTTATAGTGGCACCACACCAAACCGCGCAACTCCTTTTTTCAGTCCCAATGCATTTTTTTGACGGCGGCTTCAGAAGGGTGTGTTGGACAGGTCGTCCTCGTGCCACGTCCGGCCATCCCGCTCAATCAGCGCGATGGCCTGCGACGGCCCCCAGGTGCCCGCGATGTAAGGCTTGGGTTGCTGCGTCTTCCAGCCTTCCAGAATGGTTTCGGCCCAGGCCCACGCCGCTTCAACCTCGTCACGGCGCATGAACAGGGTCGGGTTGCCACGCACCACGTCCATCAACAGCCGCTCATAGGCGTCGGGGAAGCGCGCGCCAAAGGTCTCGGCGAAGCTGAGGTTGAGCGGGGCTTGGCGCAGACGCATGCCACCCGGTCCGGGTTCCTTGGTCATCAGGTGCAGACGAATGCTTTCATCCGGCTGCAAACGCACAATCAGGCGGTTGGCTTGCAGTTCGCCCGCCGATCCCGGGAAGATCGAATGAGGAATCGGCCGGAACTGGATGACGATTTCCGACATCTTGGCGGGAAGACGCTTGCCGGTGCGCAGATAGAACGGCACCCCCGCCCAGCGCCAATTGGCAATTTCCAGCTTCAGCGCCACAAAGGTTTCGGTGGTGCTGCCCGTCGGAATGCCGGGTTCGTCGGCATAAGCCGGGACCGCGCCCCCCGTCACTGCGCCCGCGCGGTATTGGCCGCGCACGGTGCAGGCCCCGACCTCCTCCGGTCCCATCGGCTTGAGCGAGCGCAACACCTTCAGCTTTTCATCGCGCACCGCCTCTTGCAGCAGCGACACCGGCGATTCCATGCCAACCAGACAGACGAGCTGCAACAGATGGTTCTGCACCATGTCGCGCAGCGCGCCGGAATGGTCGTAATAATCGCCGCGCCCTTCGACGCCCACGGTTTCGGCCACGGTGATCTGCACATGATCGATGTGGTTGGCGTTCCACAGGGGTTCGAACAGGGAGTTGGCGAAGCGCAGAGCCAACAGGTTCTGCACCGTCTCTTTGCCCAGATAATGGTCGATGCGGTAAATCTGGGATTCGGCGAAGACGGCACCAACCTGCTCGTTGATGGCGCGGGCGGAGGCGAGATCGCGGCCAATCGGCTTTTCCAGCACGACCCGTGCGGCCGGAGTCACCAGCCCCGCCGCCTTCAAACGGTCGCAGATCGGGCCGAACAGGCTGGGCGAGGTCGCCAGGTAGAAAATACGCACCGGTTCATCGCCGCGCCCGACAAAGCGCTCGGCCAGATCGCTCCACCCCTCGCTCGAGGTGGCGTTGACCGACACATAATCCAACCGCTCGACAAAGCGGGCCAGCAGGGCGTCGTCCAACTCGTCGGCGGCGACGTGGCGGCGCACCGCCGCTTCGGCTTTTTTCCGATAGTCCGCCAGATCCAGCACGCTGCGCGACACCGCGATGATGCGGCTCCCCGCCGCCACCTGCCCCGCCCGATCACGCAGATACAGGGCGGGCAGCAGCTTGCGCAGAGCCAGATCGCCGGTGCCGCCGAACACCGTGTAGTCAAAGGCGGGCAAGGGCGCGGCAACGGTGCGGGGATGCGACATCGGTCTTCTCAGCTCTCGGATTGTTCGGTGGCGGAGGATGAGGCGTTGAACTGGGCGGCGATCAGGCTGGTCACAGCCTCGCGGGTCGGCATCGCCGGAATGGCCCCGCGCTGGGTGGTGGCCAAGGCCCCCGCCCCGTTGGCGAAGCGGCAGAGATCGGCCAGCGGCGCGTCGGGCGTGGTCAGCAAGCCTGACAGGAACCCGGCGACAAAGGCGTCACCGGCCCCGGTGGTGTCCACCGGGCGCACGGAAAAGCCCCTCACGCTCACATGTTCGGTCCTGGTCAAGCAGGTGCAGCCCTTCGACCCGTGCGTCACCACCAACGCCTGTGCGGCATCGTGCCACAGCGTCCGCCCGGCAACAACCGCATCGGTGGATCCGGTCAGAAATTCAAGCTCTTCGTCGCTCAGCTTGATGACGGTGGAGCGCGCGATCCCCTGGCGGATCGCGGCGCGCGCGGCGTCGGCGCTGGGCCACAGATCCAGGCGCAGGTTCGCGTCGAACGACACCATGCGGTTCTGCGCCCGCGCGGCGTCCACCGCCGCCCAGGTGGCGGCGCGCGGCCCCTCGCCGATCAGGGCGAGCGAGCCGAAATGCAGGAGGTCGGCGGCGCCGATGGCGGCCAGATCGAGATCCTCCGGCACCAGATTGCCCCACGGCTCGCCGTAGAACAGGAATTCACGGTCGCCATCCTCGGCCAGCGACACGAAGGCCAGCGGCGTGCGGTTGGCGGGGTCCTGGCGGACCAGCGTCGCGTCCACCCCGGCATCGACCAGCGCCTTGATGAGAAAACGGCCAAAGCCATCCGCGCCGACCTTGGCGATCATCGCGCTCGGCACGCCCAGACGGGAGAGTCCAACGGCGACGTTGGCGGGCGCGCCGCCCGGAGCCTTTTGAAAGGCGGGGGCGGTGGCCAGATCGGTTCCGGTCACGGTGGGCACGAAATCAATCAACACCTCGCCCATGCAGATCGCGCGGATCGGGCGGGCCGTCTCCGGCAGCGTGACGATGGACGTGGCGATGGACATGGCGGCAGGTCCTCAAAAAATGGTGGAGGGAAAGGATACAGGGAAAGAGATGCCTCCGTCCCGGCGTTGCCGACGACACGGAGGCAGTTTCAGGAGAGAAACGCAACAGACGGCGCAAGAGCGGAGTGCGTCCAATCAGACGTGGTGCGACGCGGATCTCCGCTCAACAGATCAGAACGAGGAGCACCGCGCGCTGTTTTGCAGGTCAGGCACGGCGCTCGAACAGAAACGCTTACTTGGAGGTCCAGCCCTTGTACTGGCCGACATTCTCACGGGTGATCAGGTCGGACGGGATCAGGGTGACGGGCTTGTCGATGGTCTTGCCCTGCATCAGCTGATAGCCGATGTCGACGGCCTTCTGGGCCATGGCGAACGGATCCTGCGCGGAGGAGGCCTCGACCAGATTGCCGGGCTGCTTCAGCGCGGTTTCGATGTCGGGCGCGCCGTCCACGGCGGTGATGACGATGCCGGTGCGCTTCAGCTGCTTGGCGGCCAGATCGGCACCGATGGCCTGCGGGTCGTTGATGGCAAACACGGCGTCCACCTTGTCATAGGCGGTCAGGTAGCCGATCATGACCTCCAGGCCACCTTCGCGCGACCCCTTGGCGTTCTGGTTGTCCGACAGCAGCTTGATGCCCGAGGCCTTGGCCAGGACGCTCTTGCAGCCGTTGACGCGATCCACCACCGCCGACACCGGCGGGCCGTTCATGATGATGACGTTGCCCTTGCCGCCCAGCTTGTTGACGATGTACTGGCAGGCCTTTTCACCGGCTTCGACGTTGTTGGTGGTGACGGTGGCGGCGGCCCCCTTGGCGGCGACGTCCACGGCCACACCGATGATGCCGGCGGCCTTCAGGCGGGCCATGGCCGGGGCGATGGCTTCCGGATCGGCGGCGTTGACCAGAACCATGTCAACGCCCGAGGCGATGAAGTTGTCGATCTGGGTCGATTGCTTGTTCAGGTCATAATCGGCGGACACGGCCGTGACCTTCACGTTGGCACCGCCCAGTTCCTTCGCCTTGGCTTCCGCGCCCTTGACGATCTGCACGAAGAACGGGTTGCCGAGGTTGCCGACGGTGACGCCGATGGACTTCAGGTCCTTGGCCAGGGCCGGGGCGGCGGTGGCGATCAGAGCGGCGGTGGCCAGCAGCAGGGATTTCTTCAACACGAGAGATTCCTCCAGTTATTGAGTGCTTGATCGCACGTTGTGTCAGTGGCGTGGATGCTTGGGCGTCTGTTCTTCCCCGCAGGCCGGACGCCGCACGCGGCCTTGCGGGTGTTCCGTGGGGCGGGCCGGGATCAGGTCCGGGCGCTGCCCTTGTTGCGGTAGCGGTCAAGGGCGACGGCGCCGACGATGACACCCCCCTTGATGATGAGCTGCCAAATCTCGGTGACGTTCATCAGGATCAGGCCGTTCGACAGCACCGCGATGATGAGCGCGCCGACCAGCGTGCCGAAGATGGTGCCGATGCCGCCGACAAAACTGGTCCCGCCCAGGATGACCGCCGCGATGGCGTCGAGTTCATAGCCGGTGCCAAGCTGCGCGCCGTTGGCCGAGTAGGTCCGCGCCGCCGACATCACCCCGCCCAGCGCGGCCAGCACACCCGAGGCGCAGTAGACGAAAAGCAGGACCGCCCACACCTTGATGCCGGACAAACGCGCCGCGTCGGGATTGCCGCCGACGCCGTAGATGCGCACACCCAGAACCGTGCGGCGCAGGATGAACCAGCTCAACGCCACCACCGCCAGGGCGATCACCACCAGCCAGGGGATGCCGAAGAGATACTCGTTGCCGATCCAGGCAAAGGGCAGCTCGGCGTTGAACACCGTCGTGTCGCTGCCCAGCAGGCGGGCCAGACCGCGCACCGCCGTCATC
Source organism: Azospirillum griseum (assembly GCF_003966125.1). Lineage (GTDB taxonomy): Bacteria > Pseudomonadota > Alphaproteobacteria > Azospirillales > Azospirillaceae > Azospirillum > Azospirillum griseum. The sequence continues at coordinate 191,852 of NZ_RXMA01000009.1, read as the reverse complement.
GCACCCAGGGTGACGATGAAGGGGGGCAGGCGGAAGAAGGCGATCAGCGACCCGTTCACCGCGCCCAGAACCAGACCGCTGAGCAGCGCGATCGGGATCGCCGCCCACGCCATGCCGGTGAGGGACAAGGCCACCGCCGTAACCGCCGACACCGCCAGCACCGCGCCAACGGCCAGATCGATGCCGCCGGTCAGGATGACGAAGGTCATGCCGGCGCCCAACACGATGTTGATCGACGCCTGTTGCGCCACGATGGCGATGTTGCGCGCCGTCAGAAACTTGCCGGTCGCCAGATCGAAGGCGACACAGATCAAAATCAGGACCGGCAGCATGCCGACCACTTGGATGATGGACCGAATGCGCTGCCGCCGCGCGGCGGCCTGGGCCGCGTCGTCGTTGGCGGCCTCGGGCGTGTTCGCTCCGTTTGTCTTGATGACCGACTTGGCGATCATGGTGGTGCCCTCCTTGCAGCGCCGGCTTGTTGATGACCGCCGGCCTTCCGTCAGCCCTTGATGGGCTGCGGTGTTCGTCGCGTGGCTGTTGGGTCGCGACGCCGCTGTGACGAGCGGCGCGCGTGCGGTCAAAGAGTGACGCCGGTGGCCAGCGCCATGATGTTTTCCTGATTGATGGCCGTGCCGCTGTCGCCGCCGACCTCGCCCATGATGTGGCCCTCGCGCATCACCAGGATGCGGTCGCAGATGCCGATCAGCTCCGGCAATTCGCTGGAGATCACCAGCACGCCGACGCCGTTGCGGGCGAGTTGGTCGATGGTGCGGTAGATTTCCGCCTTGGCCCCGATGTCGATGCCACGGGTCGGCTCGTCCAGGATCAGCACGCGCGGGCCTGCCTCCAGCCAGCGCGACAGCAGAACCTTTTGCTGATTGCCGCCCGACAGCGCGCCGACGTTGGTGGTCGGGCGATCCACCCGGATGCCCAGCGCCTTGATCGCGTCGAACGCGCGCTGCTTGGCCCGGCCCCGGTTCAGCACGCCGCCGGTGCGGGCGTCGCCGTCGCAGACGAAGAAATTGATGTTGTCCTGCACCGACATGTCGAGGAACAGGCCCTGGGCCTTGCGATCCTCCGTCAGGTAGGCAAGACCGGCGGCGAGGGCACCCGCCGGGGTGGGCCGCGTCAAGGCCACCCCGTCGATGCGCACCGCGCCGCCGACCATCGGGTCAGCGCCGTAAATCAGACGCGCCAACTCCGTGCGACCGGACCCGACCAGACCGGCCAACCCCAAAACCTCGCCCGACCGCAGCGTCAGGCTGGCGGGATGGACGCGGCGACCGCCGTCGGTCACACCCTCGACCTCCAGAACCGGCCGACCGGGGGCGCGGCTGTTCTGGTGGTCATGCTTGTAGAACCCGGCCAGATCGCGGCCGACCATCATGCGGACCAGGCGTTCGGCGCTGATCTCGTGCTTGTCCAGCGTGCCGACGTAGGACCCGTCGCGCAACACCGCCACCCGGTCGGACAGGGCGTAGATCTCGTCCATCCGGTGGCTGATGTAGATGATCGCCAGCCCTTCATCGCGCAATTGCCGCATCAGGGCGAACAGGCGGTCGGTTTCGCGCGCCGACAGGGTGGTCGTCGGCTCGTCCATCACCAGCAGCTTGGATTTGGTGTGCAGGGCGCGGGCGATCTCCACCATCTGCCGTTCGGCGATGGACAGGTCGCGCACCAGCGTGGTGGGGCCGAAGGTCGCCCCCAGCCGTTGCAGCACCTCGCGGCAATCGTCGCGCATGCCAGCGCGGTCGATCATGCCGTTGCGGGCGCGCTCACGGCCGAAGAAGATGTTTTCCGCCACCGTCAGATTCGGCAGCAGCGAGAGTTCCTGATAGATGATGGCGATGCCGTGATCGCGCGCCACCTGCGGATTCGTGACCTGGACCGGCACGCCGTCGATCAGGATTTCCCCGCCGGGATCGGCCTGATAGGCCCCCGACAGCACCTTCATCAGCGTGCTCTTGCCCGCGCCGTTTTCCCCCATCAGCGCCAGGATTTCACCGGACCGGGCGTCGAGACGGACGTCGCGCAGGGCCTTGGTGCCTGGGAAGGTCTTGGAGATTCCGCGCATTTCGAGGATCGGCGGACGCACGTCCTCTCGTGGCGCGCGCAAGGCGGTCGCACCCATGATTCTCTCCCGGTGACGGATCGTTTGTTGCGGGTTGGACGCCGGTCTATTGGTTGACCAGGATCTCCCGGCTTGGGCTGTAATTCAGATGAAGGGGCAGGATTGCCGCCCCCAACGCCGCCGCTTGCCGCCCGACCTGGCCAAGCCGGAGCGGCGGCGGTCGTCGGGCCTCCGGCACCGCTTCGTCCAGGTTGCGGTTCAAACGGGATTCCAGATCGCGCCGGATGTCCATCGGCAGATCGCCGTCGATGACGATGGCCTCGACGTCCAGCAGGCAGGAGGCCGACAGCAGCGGCATGACCAGCGCCTCGGCGGCGTCGTCCAGCCACTCCCCGACCAGGGTCGGATGCTGCGGGATGGCGCGCTCCAGTTCGCTGCGCATGGTGATGTCCACGCCGTTGCCGCGCAGATGGCGGATCAGCGAGTTGATCGAGGCGCGGGTCAGCAGGATGTCGCAGCTGTGCGTCGGGGCCGGTGCCGTGGCCAGCCGCGAGGCCCCCACCGGCATCAGGCCGATGTCGCCCGCGTTGCCGGTGACGCCGCGATAATACTCCCCGTTCATCACCAGACCGCCGCCGATGGCCGACCCGATGAAGAGGTAGACGAAGCTTTGCAACTCGCGCCCACAGCCGCGAAACATCTCGGCGACGGCGGCGGCGGTTCCGTCATTTTCCCGGAACACCGGCAGACCGGTCGCCTCGCCCAACTGGGCGGCGATGTCCACGTCGTTCCACACCTTGTAATCCTCGACCCGGATGTCGAGTTCGCGCCGCCAGCTTCCCATGTTGTAGGGGGCGGCCACGCCGATCCCGGCCATCCGATCCCGCGCCCCGGCGGGCAGCATGGCGCGCATTTCGGCGATGTCGCCCAGCGCCAGCGCCAGCGATTCCTCCGGCATCGGGAAATCGCGCTCGTGATGGCGGCGCTCCACGACATGCCCACGGAAATCGACCAGCAGCGTGTCGACCGAACGGCGACCAACCTTCACCCCGATGGAGTAGGCCCCCTCCGGGTTCAGCGACAACAGCGTCGCCGGTTGCCCACGGGCACCGGACCGCTTGCCCTCGCTGCGGATCAGCCCACGCTCTTCCAATTCCTTGACGATCACACCGGCGGTGTTGCTGGTCAGATTGACCGACCGGGAGAGATCCGCCTTTGACGCCTGGCCCATGCGGCGCAGGGCGTTGAGGATCACACGCTCGTTGAACAGGCGCAGATTGACGGAGTTGCTGCCCTGGCCGTTGCCGGTCCCAGTGCTGAGCACGCTTCCCGTCGCGCTGTTCGTGTAAGAGACGTAAGACACCCCGGCATCCTCCCAACCGTCCATCCGTTGCGGTCTTTATGACCGGGTGAACGTCTTGAACACAATCTCCCACACGAACCATCGGCGGTCAATAACTAATTCACGGTGATTTAATTTTATGGAACTGAGCGTTCGGGCGCGCTAACGTGCCACTCATTGCCCGAGATGCCTGTGAAGCGACTCAAAGGTTGCTGATGCAGGGGGTAGCCAACAAATTACACCCACCCAGGGAGATGACAACATGCTGAAAGGGATAAACCCTTTGCTCGGCCCGGATCTGCTGAAGGTCCTGCGCGCCATGGGGCATGGAGACGAGATCGCCATCGTCGACTCGAACTACCCGGCGGAAACCGATGCCAAGCGCCTGATCCGCATGGACGGAATCGACGCCCCGTCCATCGTCGACGCCATCCTGTCGGTGATGCCGCTGGACGATTTCGTCGAACACAGCGCGTTCCGCCCCGGCATCAAGGGCCAACCCGACCGGATCGAACCGGTGATGACCGATCTGGCCGCCGCCGTCGCCCGCCACGAACCGACGGTGACGCTGGTCCCACTGCACGGCGATGAGTTCTACGCCCGCGTCAAGACCGCGCACGCGATGGTCGCGTCGGGCGAACGGCGGTTGTACGGCAACATCATCCTGCGCAAGGGCGTCGTCCGGCCAGACTGACGCAACCCTTATCAGCCCGCATACCAACGCGAAGAACAACAGGCGCAAATGGATTTTTGCGCCTGTTTCTTGCAACGGTCGATTTCATCGGTAGCATATCCCCATCATCATTCAATTTGATGATCGGCACACCCGGACCGCCGCGACACCGGGGCGCAGGGGGATGCAGGATGGCGACTCACCCACAACCAACCGACCGACAGGCAACCGACCGACAGGCGACCGACGGGCAGGCAACCGGCGGGTCGGATTCGTTTCTCGGCTCGGCCACCTTCCGCGACGAGCAGGAGGTGATCCGGCAGGGCCGCGCCCCGGCGGACGCCGACGCGCCGCTGGTCGGTTTGGCCCTGTCGGGGGGCGGCATCCGCTCCGCCTCCTTCAGCATCGGGGTCATCAAGGCGCTGCACCGGCGGGGCCGACTCGGGGCATTCGATTACCTGTCCACCGTGTCGGGCGGGGGCTACGCCGGGTCGGCGCTGACCTGGCTGATCGGGCTGGGCAAGCTCGACCAATTGGGCGGCTACCTCGCCCGCCTGCGCTCGCACGGGCATTACCTGGATCCCGGTCGCCGCCTGACCATCACCGCGCTGGCGGCGGTGGTGCTGCGCACCGTGCTGGTCAATCTGTTGGTTTATGGTGGCCTGCTGACCGTCGGCCTGTTCGCGCTGGAACGGGTCATGGACCGCCTGCCCGGGGGCAAGGGTCTGACCGGCGCGCTTTGGGGCGCGCTCGCCATCGCGGTGTTCTTCGCCATCGCCGCCTTTGTCTACGCGCTGGCCACCGGCATCACCGCCGACACCGTCGCCAAGCGCCGCTACCATTGGCGGTTGGGCTGGCAGCGCTGGGGCGGGGCGGCGCTGGGCGGGGCCGCCGGGCTGGTCGTGCTGGGGCTGCTGCCCCATCTGCGCGCCGCCGTCGATGTGATGCTGGCCGATTACATCAGCGAGGATTTCGCCGGGGCGGGCCTGGGCGGCCTGTCGGTGGCGCTCAGCGGATTGGCCTCCCTGATCGCCAAGGCCAGCGAATCGTCCAAATCCGGGGAGGCGGCGAACGCCCCGCCCTCCCCCCTCATCGCGCTGCTGGCCCCGGTGGCCGCCGCGCTGGCGGTTCTGGGCGTGCTGCTGGTCGCCTATGACGTCTCGCTGAAGCTGTCCTTCGGCGGGGCGGTGCTTCTGCTGCTGGTCGCCGGGGGCGTCGGCGCGGTCGCCGACCTCAACATGATGTCGCTGCACCGCATGTACCGCGACCGGTTGATGGAAGCCTTCCTGCCCAACAAGGACGCCATCGCCGCCCAGGAATGGACCGCCGCGACGGAGGCCAACGGGGCCATGCTGACCCGTTTCGTCCAGCGCCCGTTCCATCTGCTGAACACCAACGTCATCCTGATCGATTCGCCCAACACCCAGGTGCGCGGGCGCGGCGGCGACAATTATGTGCTGACGCCGATCCATTCGGGGTCGAGCACCACCGGTTGGCACCCGACCAGCGCCATCATGGGGCGCAACGGGCGCGACGGCCTGACGCTGGCCACCGCCGTGGCGATTTCCGGCGCGGCGGTGAACGCCCATGTCGGGCCGGGGGCGCAGCCCAGCATCCTGCGCAACGGCGCGGTGTCGTTCCTGCTGTCGCTGTTCGGCCTGCAACTGGGCTATTGGGTCAGCAACCCCGACAAGCCGGTGCGCAACGGCAATTATCTGGTTCCCGGCTTTCGCGCCTTGACCGGCGGCGGGTTCCACCGCTCCGCCTGGTTCCACATGCTCAGCGACGGCGGGCATTTCGACAACACCGGCGTTTATGAGCTGATCCGGCGGCGGGTGCGCACCATCGTCGCCGTCGATGCGGCGGCCGACCCCGATTACAAATTCTCCGACCTCAGCGCGATGATCGAAAAGGTCCGTGCCGATTTCGGGGCGGAGATCCGCTTTCCCGGCGGCTCACGCGGCACGCTGGCCGAATTGCGGCCCGCTCGTCCTTGCGTGGATTTCCCCAACCTATCGGTGGCCGAACGCGGGTGGATCGAGGGGACCGTCACCTACGCCGACGGCGGCGAGGGGCGCATCTTCTTCCTCAAGCTGACGCTGATCGACGGCCTGCCGACCGACGTCTATGGCTACGCCACCGCCAACCCGCCCTTCCCCAACCAGAGCACCGCCGACCAGTTTTTTGACGAGTTCCAATTGGAAAGCTACGTCACGCTGGGCGACGCCATCGCCGACAGCCTGCCACTGTAACGCACGACGTGGACGCCGGGCGGCTCCGCAGGACACCGCCCGGCCCGCAACGTCACAGAACCAGCCCGATCACCGCCCCAGCAGGCTGAAGACGGAGGCCCCGGATTCCGCCCCGCTGACCGCGTTGCGGAACAGGCCGAACAACTCCCGCCCGCAACCGTGGCTGGAGTCCACGCTGGCGGGCGGCGGCGCGCCCCGGCTGTCCCACTCCGCCGCATCGACCAGCGCGTCGAGCGTCCCGGCCTCGGCGTCCAGGCGCACGAGGTCGCCGTCGCGCAGCTTGCCCAGCGGCCCGCCGTTCTTGACCTCCGGCGTCACATGGATGGCGGCCGGGACCTTGCCCGACGCGCCGGACATCCGCCCATCCGTGACCAGCGCCACCTTGAAGCCCTTGTCCTGCAACACGCCCAGCGGCGGAGTCAGCTTGTGCAACTCCGGCATGCCGTTCGCCGCCGGCCCCTGGTAACGCACGACGACGATCACGTCGCGATCCAGTTCCCCGGCGCGGAAGGCCGCCTGGACGCCCTCCTGGCTGTCGAACACGCGGGCGGGGGCCTCGACGATCCGGTGCTCCGGCTTGACCGCCGACACCTTGATGACGCCGCGCCCGAGATTGCCCGCCAGCACCCGCAACCCGCCTTCCGCCGCGAAGGGGGTGGCGACGGTGGCGACGACGCTGGGGTCGCCGCTCTGGTCGGTGGGCGACGGACGCCAGGACAGCGCGCCGTCCCCGTCCAGTTCCGGCATGGCGCGGTAGGGTTCCAGCCCGCCCTCGCCCCAGACGGTGGCGACGTCAGCGTGCAGCAGCCCGGCGTCGAGCAATTGACCGATGACAAAGGGCATGCCGCCCGCCGCGTGGAAACGGTTCACGTCCGCCGACCCGTTGGGATAGACCCGCGCCAGCAGCGGAACCGCCGCCGACAGGTCGGAGAAATCCTCCCACGTCAGGTGAATGCCCGCCGCCGCCGCGATGGCGGGGATGTGCAGGGTGTGGTTGGTCGATCCGCCGGTCGCCAACAGGCCGATGATGCCGTTGACCACGGCGCGTTCATCGACGATGCGCCCGATCGGCGTGCCGCCGCCCGGCTGGGTCATCGCCACCACCCGGCGGGCGGCGGCGTCGGTCAGGGCCGTGCGCAGCGGGGTGTTGGGGTTGACGAAGCTGGCACCGGGCAGATGCAGCCCCATGATCTCCATCAGCATCTGGTTGGTGTTGGCGGTCCCGTAGAAGGTGCAGGTGCCGGGCGAGTGGTAGGATTGCGATTCGGCTTCCAACAGCTCCTCGCGCCCGACCTTGCCCTGCGCGTAGAGCTGGCGGGCCTTGGCCTTGTCGGCGTTGGACAGGCCCGACGGCATCGGCCCGGCGGGGACGAAGATGGTGGGCAGATGGCCGAAGGACAGCGCGCCGATCATCAGGCCGGGCACGATCTTGTCGCAAATCCCCAGGCACAGCGCGCCGTCAAAGGTGGCGTGCGACAGGGCGACACCGGTGGCCAGCGCGATCACGTCGCGGCTGAACAGCGACAGTTCCATCCCCTCATAGCCCTGGGTCACGCCGTCGCACATGGCCGGAACGCCGCCCGCCACCTGGGCCACGCCGCCCGCCTGCCGCACCACCTCCTTGATCGCCGCCGGGTAGGCTTCGTAGGGCTGATGAGCCGACAGCATGTCGTTGAAGGCGGTGACGATGCCGATGGCGGGCTTGGACGCGCCGCGCAGCCCCTCCTTGTCGCCCGCCGGGCAGGCGGCGAAGGCGTGGGCGAGGTTGGCGCAGCCCAGCTTCTGGCGGCGCGGCGTGGCGGTGGCCGCCTCCAGACGCGCCAGATAGGCGCTGCGGCTGTCGCGGCTGCGCTCGGCGATCCGCTCGGTGACGCGGGCAACAAGGGCGTTCAGGGGCTGGCTCATGCGGTCGGCTCGCGCGCTGAAGGGGGTGGGGATGGTTTCCAGGGCCAACCATACGCCGACTCCGCGCCGCTGTTAAGAAAAAAATTTTCATGAATAGCGCCCATCCGGCGACGCGGCTCGCCTTTGGTGAAAAGCATCGCCATACTGCCCCCTCCTTTCCGCCGGACACTCCCGCCCCGCCATGCCGCACCCGATCAACATCCTGGAAGACATCCGCCGCCTGCGCCCCGATCTGAAACGGTCGGAGGCGCAGGTCGCCGATCTGGTGCTGCAAAACCCGCGCGGCGTGCTGGAACAGAACGTCACGGCGCTGGCCCACAGCGCGGCGGTCAGCGAGGCCACGGTGGTCCGTTTCTGCCGCAGCGTCGGTTGCGCCGGGTTCCCAGATTTCAAACTGCGGCTGGCCGAATGCCAGGCGCGCGGCGGCACCCCCTATGTCAGCCAGGACGTGGCCCCCGACGACAGCGTCGGCACACTCGCACGAAAAATTTTTTCATCAAGCGCCGCCGCCCTGACCGCCGCCGCCGCCGGGCTGGACGAGGTTGCGCTGAACGACGCCATCGCCCGGCTGGCCGACGCGTCGCGCATCCTGTGCGTCGGCATCGGCGCGTCCGGGGCGCTGGCGCAGGACGCCGCCCACAAGCTGCTGCGCTTTGGCGCGAACGCTCAACCCTGCTCCGACCCGATCCTGGCGCGGATGCTGCTGCTCAATCTCGGGGCCGACGGGCTGTTGTTGGCGCTGTCCAACACCGGGCGCAGCGGGGCCGTCAACGATCTGGCCGCCGCCGCGCGGGCGCAGGGCGTGCCGGTGGTCGCCATCACCGCGCCGGAGTCGCCCTTGTCCCGGCTGGCCAGCGTCACCATCGCCAGCCTACCGGTGGAGGACACGGAGATGTACACGCCGATGGCCTCGCGGCTGGTCCATTTGACGCTGATCGATGTGCTGTCCACCGGTGTGGCGCTGCGTCTGGGCGACCCGGCGCGCGAACATCTGGCCAAGGTGAAGGCCACCATCAACGCCAGCCGCACCCCGCCCACCGGTTGAGAGCAACGGCCATCAGCACGCGCGCCCGTGTCGCACTGGACGCGCCCGCCGGTCCGTGCGACAAATCCGCCGACGCAACAATCCGCAAACCCAAACGGTTGCCCACCCCCAACGCCGACCCCAACGGTGGCCATGACCCGGATCCTGATCGCCGACGACCATCCCATGGTGCGCGACGCCCTGCGCAACGCCGTGCTCTATTCCTGCCAGGCCAGCACGGTGGAGGAGGCCGACAGCCTGGACGGGGTGATGGCGGCGCTGGACCGGCTGGACGGTGACGTCGATCTTGTCCTGCTCGACGTCACCATGCCGGGGATGAACGGCTTGAACGGGCTGCGCGCGCTGCGCCAGCGCTTCCCCGCCACCCCCGTCGTGATGGTCTCCGCGCATGAGGAACGGCGGCTGGTGCGCGAGGCGATCGACAGCGGGGCGGTGGGCTTCATTCCCAAATCCACCCCGCGCGACGTCATCGCCGCCGCCCTGCGGCAGGTGTTGAACGGCGACATCTATCTGCCCCCCTTCAGCGAGAGCGAACAGGCGCAGGAGGCCGCCGAGGACGCGGAAACCGCCGACATCGCCCGCCGCATCGCCACCCTGACCGCCCAGCAACTGCGCGTGCTGGAACTGGTGGGAACCGGCAAGCTGAACAAGGAAATCGCCTTCGACCTTGGCATCACCGAAACCACGGTGAAGGCCCATGTTTCGGCGATCCTGCAAAAACTGAAGGTCTACAGCCGCACCCAGGCGGTGGTCATCGCCAACCGGGTGTTGGCCGACAAACGCTGACCCGCCCCGCCCGGATGTGCCGCCCCCTTCAGGCGAAACGCTTGGCCCCGGCCACGCACAGCACCACCAGGGCGGTGACGGCGATCATGCTCCAGGCCACCGGCTCGCCCAGCAGCAGCCCGGCCAGCGCCAGCCCGAAAAAGGGTTGGAGCAACTGCAATTGTCCGACCCGCGCGATGCCGCCCAGCGCCAGGCCGCGATACCAGAAGACGAAGCCGATCATCATGCTGAAGACGGAGACATAGGCCAACCCGGCCCAGGCCGCCCCGTCCACCGCCCCCCACCCGGCGGGCATCGTCGCCAGCGCCAGCGCCGCCATCAGCGGAAAGGCCAGCGCCAGCGCCCAGGAAATCACCTGCCAGCCGCCCAATCGCCGCGACAGCGCCGCCCCTTCGGCATAGCCCAGGCCACAGACGGTGATCGCCAGCAGCATCAGGCCGTCGCCCGCCAGCGTTCCGCCGCCGGATTGGCTGAGGGCGAAACCGGCCACCGACAGGCTGCCCAGCAACGAGAAGGCCCAGAACACCGGCTTGGGCCGCTCGCCGCCGCGCAGCACCCCGAACAGGGCGGTGGCGAGCGGCAGCAGGCCGATGAACACCACCGAATGGGCCGACGTCACATGCTGCAACGCCAGCGCGGTCAGCAACGGAAAGCCGACGACAACGCCCAGCGCCACCACGGCGAGCGACAGGAGGTCGCCGCGCTGCGGGCGGCTTTGCCGCAACAGCGCCAACAGCGCGGCCCCGATCAAGGCGGCGATCACCGCGCGGGCGGAGGTGAGAAACAGCGGCGAGAACCCACCCACCGCCACCCGCGTCGCGGGCAGCGAGCCGCTGAAAATGACCACACCAAACAACCCGCTCCACCACCCATCCATCCGCGCCTGCATCGCACCCTCTCGTCAGAATCCCCGTGATCGGAGGAGGACGCTAGCGCGTTTGCCGCTGGCGCAACCAGGGACAGAGCCATACAATTACGCCGAACTGTGTGGGTTCGGATGTCCATACGGTTGACACGAATGCGGGGAGCGATGGGGCGATGAGCGACACGGCGGACACCCGCACCGGCGCGGTGATGGCGGCGATCCGCCGGAAAATGACCAGCCGCGCCCTGCTGCCGGGGGACAAGCTGCCCTCGATCCGGCGCTTTGCCGAAACCATGGGGGTGTCGCCCTCCACCGTGGTCGAGGCCTATGACCGGCTTGCCGCCGACGGCGTGATCCGCGCCCGTCCGGGATCGGGCTTCTACGTGTCCGGCAGCCTGCCGCCGCTGGCGGTGGCGCAGGTCGGGCCGCGCCTGGACCGCGCGATCGATCCCTTTTGGGTGTCGCGCCAATCGCTGGAGGCCGGGCCGGACATGCTGAAGCCGGGTTGCGGCTGGCTGCCCGCCGATTGGATGCCGCAGGCCGCCATCCGCCGGGCGCTGCGCCGCCTGCCCCACGCCGACGATTCGACCCTGACCGACTACGCCAGCCCGCAAGGGTCGCCCGCGCTGCGCGCGCTGCTCGCCCGCCAATGCGCGCAGGATGGGTTGCCCGTTGGCCCGGATCAGGTGTTGCTGACCGGATCGGGCACGCAGGCGCTGGACCTGATCGGCCGTTTCCTGCTGCGCCCCGGCGACGTGGCGCTGGTGGATGATCCTTGCTACTTCAATTTCCAGGCGCTGTTGCGCGCCCACCAGATCCGCATCGTCAGCGTGCCGATGACATCGGACGGCCCCGACCCGGTCCTGTTCGCCCAGGCGTTGGCCGACCATCGTCCCCGCGTCTACCTGACCAACTCGGCCCTGCACAACCCGACCGGGGCGACGCTGTCGCCGCAAACCGCCCATCGGGTGCTGACCCTGGCGGCGGCCCACGATGTGGTCATCGTCGAGGACGACATTTTCCGTGATTACGAGCCGACGCCCTCGCCCCGGCTGACGGTGCTGGACGGGTTGGAGCGGGTGATCCGCGTCGGCAGCTTTTCCAAGACGCTGTCGGCCTCGTTCCGTTGCGGGTCCATCGTCGCGCGGCGCGATTGGATCGAGGCGCTGACCGATCTGCAAATCGCCACCAATTTCGGCGGCCCCAGCCCGCTGGCGACCGACCTCATCGCCACCGCCCTGAGCGACGGCGGCCACCGCAAGCATCTCGACGGGCTGATCCGCCGCCTGAGCCGCGCCCGCCGCGCGGCGCTCGACCGGTTGGACAGTTTGGGCGTCCAACCCTGGCTGGCCCCGCGTGGCGGCTTTTACCTGTGGTGCCGTCTGCCGGACGGCCGGGACGCGGCGGCGCTGGCCCGCGCGGCCTTGCGGGATTCGGTGATCTTCGCCCCCGGCAACGTGTTCAGCGTGGCGCAGACGGCGGGCGGCTTCATGCGCTTCAACGCCGCCCACATGACCGACCCGCGCGTGTACGAGGTGCTGGCCCGCCTGCTGCGCGCGCCGCCGGAGACGCTCACGCCAGCAGATTGACCGCTGCGCTGGACGCGCCCGTGTCCGTCGGGATCGCCGTTGCGGCGTCCGCTCCGGTGCTGGTGTCCGCCCCAGCGACCGCCCCGCCCAACCCATCTTCGGAATCGGTGGCTGCTCCATCGGCGGCGGTCCCGGTTCCTTCGGCCAGCAGGGACAACGCATCCACCCGGCTGCCGAACGCGGCCTGACGCAGCGCGTTGACCTCCTTCTGCGCGCCGTCGATCATTTTTTCGTCCTGCTTGAAGCCCTCCTTGCGCTCCTTGCGCGCGCGGTCGGACTCCTCAAGCTCGTTGGCCATCCTGGCCTCGGTCAAGGCCCGCTTGGCCACGCGCACCACCGCCTCCACCCGGCGGCCAAAACCGTCGGCCTCCTTGAAGCGGGACATTTTCTGCGCGTTGTCGGTCATCAGGCTTTGCATCGCCGCGTGCGCACCGGCCCGCTGGCCGCTGGGAATCAGCCCATCACGCCCGGACAGGCCGGACAGCATGCCATGGACCAGACGAGACAGCTCCGGCGGCAACCCATCATCCTCGCCCTCACCCGCCGTCGCTGTGGCATCGGAAGAGGTCGCAGCGCCACCGGATAGCGTGGCAGCAGACCGCGCTTCGCTCGCCGGTACTGTAGGGGAGACGATGGGGGCCGGTTGGGACGGGTTGGCAACGTCCGGCGCGGTGGTTTCGCCACCCCCGGTGCCGACCCGCAGCGACAGGGTCAGGGTGGTTTGCTGAAAGGTCAGGGAGGTGACGGTGGTCGTCCGCGTGATCTCCGTGGAGCCAACCGTCACGCCAACGCCCGAAACGCCCATCTTGGCCGCCTCCGCCACCCCGCTGGCGTATTCCTTGGCCGCCCGCCCGGCCTCCCGCGCCAGGGTCGCGGCCTCCCGCGCCAATTGGGCCAGCTTGGCCGGGTCCCCGCGCATGACCCGCATCATACGCTTCAAATCTTCGATCTTGCGTTCGACCTGCTCCAGCTTCTGTTCAGCCGCCGCCTTTGGCCCGCCGATGCGTCGCGCCTCCTCCAACGAGGACTGGGCGGTGGCGTGGTCGCGCTGCTGCTTGGGCGTCAGTTGAAACGAACGCGCGGCCTGAGCCGCCTTGTCGGCCAATTGGCCCAGCGCGTCTTTCGCGACGATGTCCTTTTCCCAGGGTTTTTTGGCCTGCTGCATGCGGAACATGCCGCTTTGCGCATCCGAGAGAACGCTGAAGACGCCGCCCATGCCCGCCCCCCGATCAAAAGCACCCCGATCATGGACGGAAAAGTTTAAGAGATCACCAACAACGCTGAACCTTTGCGTGCGCCCGCCATGTGCGGGCCGTGGTGCGGCATCCGGTCGCAGCCCTTGCCGCGCCTGGGCGCTGCCCGATGTTTTCGACACTGACGGCGCGTGCATGGCTGGTTTGTATAACCAAGCGGAGCCGGAGGAGATTACGGGCCGTGGTTTTCCTTGACAATCCGACCGACTCCCCGCCTTATTCGGACTGTTTTTGTCCTGTATCCGATCACCCCGCCGGGGCATCACGACACAGGGCACGGACAGACACCGCCGTCGCAACCACCGCGTTCTGCAACCAGGGTCCCGCCGCCATGATCCGGCTGAGCAAGCTGACCGATTACGCCATCGTCGTGTTGAGCGAGATGGCCCGCCATGTCGGCGCGGTTCACACCGTCGCCCATCTGGCCGATCGCACCGGCGTGCCCGCCCCCACGGTGGCCAAGCTGATGAAGGCGCTGACCCCCGCCGGGTTGACGCTGTCGCAGCGCGGCGCGACGGGTGGTTATGCCCTGAGCCGCCCGGCCAACGCAATCTCCATCGCGGAGATCATCACCGCGCTGGATGGCCCGATCGCGCTGACCGCCTGCGTGGACGGGGCCGACAGCCAATGCGGGGTTGAACGGCTCTGCCCGATGCGCGGCGGCTGGGAAAAGGTTAATTCCGCCATCCGTGGCGCGCTGGAACAGGTGACGTTGGCCGACATGATGGTCCCGGTTCTGTTCCCGCCCCCCGCCACCCCGTCCGTTGCGGCCCCCGCCCCGCAACCGGCGCTTGAAACGCTTTCTTGAAGAAGGACGAGGCACGCCATGGCCGCCCAACCGGAAACCATCGATCAGGTCCGCGCCGTTACGGAGCAGAAGTATAAGTACGGCTTCACGACCGACATCGAATCCGACGTTGCGCCCAAGGGGCTGAACGAAGACATCGTCCGCTTCATTTCCGCCAAGAAAAACGAACCGGAATGGCTGCTGGAATGGCGTTTGCGCGCCTACCGCGTCTGGCTGACGATGGAAGAGCCGGAATGGGCCGCCGTGCAGTTCCCGCCCATCGATTACCAGGACGCGCATTACTACGCCGCGCCCAAGCAGAAGGTCCGCCCGAAGTCGCTGGACGAGGTCGATCCCGAATTGCTGGCGACCTACGCCAAGCTCGGCATCCCCCTGCGCGAACAGGAAATCCTGGCGGGCGTCGAAGGATCGGAAAACAAAAGCCCGGCCATCGCGGTGGACGCAGTGTTCGACAGCGTGTCGGTCGCCACCACCTTCAAGGCCAAGCTGGAGGAGATGGGAATCATCTTCTGCGCCATTTCCGAGGCGGTGCAGAAGCATCCCGATCTGGTGAAGAAGTATCTGGGATCGGTCGTTCCCTACACCGACAATTATTACGCGACGCTGAATTGCGCGGTCTTCACCGACGGCAGCTTCGTCTACATCCCCAAGGGCGTGCGCTGCCCGATGGAGCTGTCGACCTATTTCCGCATCAACCAGGCCAACACCGGCCAGTTTGAACGCACCCTCATCATCGCCGACGAGGGATCCTACGTCAGCTATCTGGAAGGCTGCACCGCCCCGCAGCGCGACGAGAACCAGCTGCACGCCGCCGTTGTCGAGCTGGTGGCGCTGGACAACGCGACGATCAAATACTCGACCGTGCAGAACTGGTATCCCGGCAACGCCGAGGGGGTCGGCGGCATCTACAATTTCGTGACCAAGCGCGGAGCCTGCCGGGGCAAGAACTCCAAGATCTCCTGGACCCAGGTGGAAACCGGGTCGGCGATCACCTGGAAATACCCGAGCTGCATCCTGCAGGGCGACAATTCGGTGGGCGAATTCTACTCGGTCGCCATCACCAACAACCGCCAGCAGGCCGACACCGGCACCAAGATGATCCACATCGGCAAGAACACCCGCAGCACCATCGTGTCGAAGGGCATTTCGGCGGGCAAGGCGCAGCAGACCTATCGCGGTCTGGTCAAGATCCTGCCCAAGGCCGAGGGTGCTCGCAACCACACCCAGTGCGACAGCCTGCTGATCGGCGACCAATGCGGGGCGCACACCGTGCCCTACATCGAAAGCCGCAACCGCTCCGCCCGCATCGAGCATGAGGCGACGACGGCTAAGATCAGCGACGACCAGCTTTTCTACTGCCGCCAGCGCGGCATTTCCGAAGAGGACGCGGTGTCGCTGATCGTCAACGGCTTCTGCAAGGAGGTCCTGAAGGAACTCCCCATGGAATTCGCGGTGGAAGCGCAAAAGCTGGTTGGCATCAGCCTGGAAGGCAGCGTCGGGTAAACGGGGCGTCCCCCAAAAGAGGCAAGGCGGTCGCACCCCGGCAAGCGTGGCGGCGGCGTGAGAACAAGGACAGAGCACACCATGATCGAAATCAAGAACCTGCACGCCAAGGTCGATGGCAAGGACATCCTGAAGGGCGTCGATCTCACGATCCGCCCCGGTGAGGTTCACGCCATCATGGGGCCGAACGGGGCCGGCAAAAGCACCCTGTCCTATGTGCTGGCCGGGCGCGACGGGTATGAGGTGACGGACGGCTCCGTCACCTATTACGGCAAGGATCTGCTGGCGATGGAGCCGGAGGAGCGCGCCGCCGAGGGCGTGTTCCTGGCCTTTCAATACCCGGTGGAAATCCCCGGCGTAGCCAACACCACCTTCCTGAAGACCGCGATCAACGCCACCCGCAAGCATCGCGGCGAAAAGGAACTGGACGCGATGCAGTTCCTGAAGCTGCTGCGCGAAAAGACCAAGGCGCTGGGCATGTCGGACGAGATGCTGAAGCGCGCGGTCAATGTCGGCTTTTCCGGTGGAGAGAAGAAGCGGAACGAGACGCTGCAAATGGCGGTTCTGGAACCGAAATTCGCCATCCTCGACGAAACCGACAGCGGCCTGGACATCGACGCGCTGAAGATCGTGGCCGAGGGCGTCAACGCCCTGCGGTCGCCGGAGCGCTCCATGCTGGTCATCACCCACTACCAGCGCCTGTTGGACTACATCGTGCCCGATTACGTCCATGTGCTGGCGGCGGGCCGTGTCGTGAAGTCCGGCGGCAAGGATCTGGCGCTGGAGCTGGAAAAGAACGGCTACCGTGATTTCGGCGTGGACGAGGCGGCCTGATGACGACCTCCCTCTACTCCACACGCGGGGCCGATCCGACCACCGCCCCCGCCTTCCTCGCCCCGCTGGAGGGCCGGGACGCCGCTATTCTGCCGGTGGTCGCCGATCTGCGCGCCCGTGGCCGCGCCCGCTTCGCGGCGGTCGGCCTGCCGACGGTGAAGAACGAGGCCTGGCGCTACACCAACCTGCGCGAACTGGCCAAGCAGAGCATCGCCCCGGCCGGGGACAGCGCCGCCACCCCGGTGGATCGCCTGCCGACCGTCCGCAGCGCCGGGGCCGGTCCGCGTCTGGTCTTCGTCGATGGCCGGTTCCGCGCCGATCTGTCGACCCTTCAGGGCCTGCCCACCGGGGTGTTGCTGACCGATTTCGCCAGCGCCTGCCGCGATCACGGCGATCTCGTCGCCGCCCATCTGGGCCGTCTGGCCAGCGCCGACGACCGTCCGCTGGTGGCGCTGAACAGCGCTGACCTGACCGACGGCGTGGTGCTGCGCGTCGGGGCCGGGGTTGCGGTCGCCGAGCCGATCGAGCTGGTCTACGTCACCGTCGGGCGGGAGGGCGTCACCGCGTCCAGCCACCCGCGCGCCCTGATCCTGCTGGAAACCGGCGCGCGCGCCGTGCTGGTCGAACACCACATCAGCCAGGGCGGGGCGGCGGTGCTGTCCAACCACGTCGCCGAAATCACCATCGGCGAAGGGGCCACCCTGCACCATTGCAAGGTCCAGCGCGAGAACGACGCCAGCTTCCACCTGTCGCACATCGCGGCCAGCGTGGCGACGGGCGGCGTTTACGACAACTTCATCCTGACCCTCGGCGCGCGGCTGTCGCGCAACGAGGTGGTCAGCGCGCTGGACGGGCGCGACGCCCGCACCCATGTCAGCGGCGGCTACATGGTGCGCGGCCACCAGCACGCCGACATCTCCACCGTCATCGACCACGCCCAGCCGAACGGGACCAGCCGCGAGGTCTACAAGGGCGTGATCGACGACCACGCGCGCGCCGCCTTCCAGGGCAAGATCATCGTCCGACCGCAAGCCCAGAAGACCGACGGCCACCAGTTGAACCGCGCCCTGCTGCTGTCCGACAACGCCGAGATCGACGCCAAGCCGGAGCTGCAAATCTTCGCCGACGATGTGAAGTGCAGCCACGGTTGCACGGCGGGCGAGCTGGACGACAATGCGCTGTTCTATCTGCGCGCCCGTGGCATCGACAAGGAGACGGCGCGCGGCCTGCTGATCGGCGCGTTCCTGGCCGATGTGCTGGACGAAATCGCTGAAGCCCCGATCCGCGACGCCTTCCAGGATTATGTCGCCGGGTGGCTGGAGGAGCAACGCTGATGCCCGACGCCGACGCCATCCTGTCCCCAGCGTTTGACGTTCTGCGGGTCCGTGAGGATTTCCCGATCCTCTCCCGCAGCGTCCACGCCAGGAAGGGAAAGCCCGGAAAGCCGCTGGTCTATCTCGACAGCGGGGCCTCCGCCCAGAAGCCGCGTCAGGTCATCCAGGCGATGACCCGCTTTCTGGAGGAGGATTACTCCAACATTCATCGCGGCGTGCATTTCCTGTCGCAAACCGCGACCGACCAGTTCGAGGCGGTGCGGATCAAGGTGGCGCGCTTCATCAACGCCCCCAGCGACCGTTGCGTCGTCTTCACCCGCAGCTCGACCGAGGCGATCAACCTTGTGGCGGCCAGCTATGGCCGGACCTTCCTGAACGAAGGCGACGAGGTGATCCTGTCGATCATGGAGCATCACGCGAACATCGTTCCGTGGCAGCTCCTTCAGGCGGAAAAGAAGATCGTCATCAAGGTCGTGCCCTGCGACGACGACGGCGTGCTCGACCTCGACGCCTATCGGGATCTGCTGTCCGACCGCACCAAGCTGGTGGCGATCACCCACTGCTCCAACGTGCTCGGCACCGTCACCCCGGCCAAGACCATCGCGGCGCTGGCGCACGAACGCGGCGTGCCGGTGCTGTTCGACGGCAGCCAGGCGGTGGTTCACGGCCCGGTGGACGTGCAGGACATCGACGCCGATTTCTACGTCTTCACCGCCCACAAGCTCTATGGCCCGACCGGGTTGGGCGTGCTGTACGGCAAGTATGATCTGCTCAAGCGCATGCCGCCCTACCAGGGCGGCGGCGACATGATCGAATCCGTCAGCTTTGCCGGAACCACCTTCAAGCCGCCGCCCTCGCGGTTCGAGGCGGGAACCCCGCCGATCACCGAGGTGATCGGGCTGGGGGCCGCCATCGACTACATCGAATCGCTGGGGCGCGAGGCCATCGCCGCGCACGAACATGATCTGCTGCAATACGCCACGCAGCAGCTTTCGCAAGTGTCGGGCCTGCGCATCATCGGCACCGCGCCGGGCAAGGGGCCGATCATCTCCTTCGCGCTGGACGGCGTGCACCCGCACGATGTCGGGACCATCGTCGATCAGTATGGCGTGGCGGTGCGGGTCGGTCGTCATTGCGCCGAACCGCTGGCCGAGCGTTTCGAGGTCGGCCCGACGGTGCGCGCCTCCTTCGGCCTGTACAACACCCGTGCGGAGGCCGACGCGCTCGTCGAATCGCTCCTCGCGGTCAAGGAGTTCTTCGGAGCATGATGGACGATCTGCGCGAGCTGTATCAGGAAGTCATCCTGGACCACGGCAAGAATCCCCGCAACTTCCGCCATCCCGATGACTCCAACCGTCAGGCCAAGGGCGAGAACCCGATGTGCGGCGACCGTTTCATGGTCTATCTGACCCTGAAAGACGGCGTGATCGAGGATGTGGCCTTCCAGGGGCGCGGCTGCGCCATCTCCACTGCCAGCGCGTCGATGATGACGGAGCTGGTGCGCGGCAAGACGGCGGCGGAGGCCGAAACCCTGTTCGCCACCTTCCACGATCTGTGCACCAAGGACGACGACGAGCAGGGCGACCACGGCCCGGTGGACGAGGACAGCCGGGAAAAGCTGATGGTCATGTCCGGCGTCCGTCAGTTCCCGGTGCGGGTCAAATGCGCCACGCTCGCGTGGCACGCCATGAACGCGGCCCTGCACGGTCAGGATTCCGCCTCCAGCGACCAGTTTTGAGACGGTGAGTGACATGCCCGACGACACCCTGCCCCGCCAGCTCGAAACCACCGGCGAAACCCAACTGGACACGCGCGGCGACGACCCGCGCGAGGCGCTGATGGATCAGGTCGTGGCCGCGATCAAGACCTGCTACGACCCGGAAATCCCGGTGGACATCTGGGAACTCGGCCTCATCTACCGCGTCGAGATGGACGGCGACCGCAACGTCGAAATCGACATGACGCTGACCAGCCCGATGTGCCCGGTGGCGGGCGAACTGCCCGAACAGGTCCGCCAGGCAGTCAAGGGCGTCGAGGATGTGAACGAGGCCAAGATCGAACTGGTGTGGGAACCGCCCTGGCACCAGGGGATGATGTCCGAGGTCGCGCGCCTGCAACTGGACATGTTCTGAGCCACCACCCACGTCACTGTTGTGCGTTTCGTTTCATCAGGGGGAGACACCGCCATGGCCCGCCCGCTTCCCAAGGCGATCACCATCACCGACAGCGCCGCCGAGCGCGTGAAGGCGCTGATGTCCAAGGCAACCGGCGACGTCATCGGCCTGCGCATCGGGGTCAAGGCGCGCGGCTGCTCCGGCCTCAGCTATGACGTCCAATACGCCAAGGAACGCCTGAAGTTCGACGAGGTGGTGGAGGACAAGGGCGTCACCATCATGATCGATCCCGCCGCCGTGATGTTCCTGATCGGCAGCGAGATGGATTACGTGGACGACAAGTTCCAGACCGGCTTCGTCTTCAAGAACCCCAACGAGAAGGGTCGCTGCGGCTGCGGCGAAAGCTTTCACGTTTGAGTTGGGGCTGGGCGGGGTTGCCGCGCTTGCGGCACACCCGGCCCAGACTCCACCCGCTCAAACCGTGCCAAACCGCTTGGACAGCCGTTCAATCGCCGTGTCCAGGATCTCGTTCTTCTTGGAAAAGCAGAAGCGCACGCAGGTTGTCGGCGCGTTTTCCACGAAAAAGGCGCTGACCGGGATCGCCGTGACGCCAGCCTCCGCCGTCAGCCAGCGGCAGAACGCCTGATCGTCGCCGTCGAAGCCAAAGCGCCCGATGTCGGCCACCACGAAATAGGTCCCGGCCGACGGCTGCACCTCGAACCCGACCGCCGTCAGCCCCGCCGCCAGCCGGTCCCGTTTGGCCTGAAGCCCGCCCGCCAGATCGGCGAAATAAGCGTCGTCCTTGTTCAGACCAAAGGCCACCGCCGTTTGCAGATTGGGCGGGGTGGTGAAGGTCAGGAACTGGTGGGCCTTGGCCACCGGCTGCAACAGATGCGGGGCCGCCGTGACATAGCCGACCTTCCAGCCGGTCAGCGAAAAGGTCTTGCCCGCCGAACCGATCTTCAGGCAGCGGTCGCGCATTCCCGGCAGCGTCATCAGTGGAATGTGGCGGCGGCCATCGAACACCAGATGCTCATAGACCTCGTCGCACACCGCCAGCGTGTCGAAACGCTGGACGAACTCGGCGATCAGTTCCAACTCGGGCCGCGAAAACACCTTGGCCGCCGGGTTCAACGGGTCGTTGATCAGCACCAGCTTGGTGCGCGGCGAAAAGGCCGCCTCCAGATCGGCGCGGGTGAAGCTCCAATCCGGGGCCTTCAGCGAGACAAAGCGCGGCACCCCGCCCGCCAGCCGGACAATCGGCAGATAGCTGTCATACATGGGCTGGAACAGCACCACCTCGTCGCCGGGGTTGATGAGGCCCAGCAAGCAGGCGGTCAACGCCTCGGTCGCGCCGGACGTGACCATCGTCTCGGTCTTCCAATCCACCTCCAGGTCGTAAAACCGCTTGGCGTGGTTGGCGAGCGCCTGGCGCAGATCGGGGGTTCCCATCATCGACGGGTATTGGTTCCAGCCGGTCAGCAGGGCGTTGGCCGCCACGTCCAACACATCGGCGGGGCCGCGTTCGTCCGGGAAGCCCTGACCAAGATTGATCGCGCCATGCTCGTCCGCCAACCGGGACATCACTTCGAAAATCGTCGTCCCGTAGCCCGACAGGATTGCGTTGCCCGCCTTCACCGATGCCTCCAAACCGCAATGGAGCGGCAAAGATGGGGGCAGCGGCGGGCGGATGTCCAGCGCTGCCTTGGTCAACCCATCATGCGCCCGACCGCTTCTGGCGGCGGGCACGGAAGCGGGCGCGCAACCGTTCGATCGGTCCCAAAATCCGGGGGTATCGCCGGGTCATCCGCACGTAGAATTTCCGGGCCACCGCCGAATGGCGCAGCACCAGCACGCCGCCGATCAGCATCACCGGCAACCCACCCGGTCCAGGCAAGGGCGCGATCAACACGCCCGCCAGAAGGAGCACGCTCCCCAGGGCAATCATCGTCCCCTGCCGCAACCGGGTCCAGGAAAGCCCCGCACCATAAGATGGCCTGTCGTCCGTCACAATCCCCAACGCCTCACGCCGTCAACACTGCCCCGCATATGGGGAGGATTGGTGGACGGAAAAGAGGCCGCGCGGTTGGGGCACGGGATTCCCGTGTTGCAGCGCCGCGATTTGGGTTGCCATGTAGATTGGATTTAACGCTAAATTCAGGTTAGCTTCGCCCTACTCATTGCATTCTCTTTCGCAGGCACGGCCGGGATCCCATGCGTTCGCTCACGAATTTCGCGCCGTCCACCTTCGAAGAACGCGGTGCCGCCGTGGCCTTCACCACCCCTGTTCTGGCACAAACCCGTGTGCGCAAGGACAGTCGCGAACAGTTGGAGGTCCTGATCCCCAACCTGTCGGAAGGGCGCGGCATCTATGTGGTCCCGTGGAAGTCGCTGCCGCTGGCCTTTCCAATGACCGCACACGACCGGATGCTGCACGATCTGATCGCCAAGGGGGAAGGCTGCTCGCCCGATGACATCCGCAAGGCCGTGCTGTCCGCCGCCCGTTGCGGGCTGGCTGGTCCCCACGCCGTGGAAGCCGCCGAAGCCGCCTTGGGAGACGACGAGGAGCAACGGCTTCTCATCAACTACCAGTTGATTGTCGAGGCCCTGAAATCCGCTGGTCTGGAATCCACCGACATTCTGCGCGCCGGTCTGGCCTCCGCCGAAGGGCAGAAGTTGACGCGCGACCTGATGTCCAAGGCGGCGAGCAAGCTGGGCATGGATCCGCCTGAACTCTACGCCCGCATCGCCGAATTGGCGGGTTACATGGAATCGATCGGCCTGTCCACCTCGCCCAAACCGGCCCGCTTGCGCCGTCTGATGCGCGACCTCAACGGGTTTCGCGACAGCATGACCGAATGGGCGACCGACAACGTGTCCGAAGCCGCCCCCATTGGCGGTTTTTGTGCCGAGGTGGCGGAACACACCGTCAACCACGCCCGCAACGTGATGACCCAACTCGACCAATCGGTCGCGTCCTTTGAAATCCTGCTGCGGCAATGGGATGTGAAACGGGGTGTCGTGCGCAAGGCGACCACACGTTTGTCGTGGTTGCTGGATGGGTGGGAATATCTGATTGTTCTGTGGTCCGACGCCATGACCCGCAGCCGTCACGAGCAGGACATGGCGGTGAACGAGATCTTCCGCGTCATCCCGTTGTTGCCACGGGATGAGGCGCGCGCCGATCTGGCCCTGGCGGCGGAAAAGCTGCAGTCGAACAACCGGCGCTCGGTTCGCGCCTATGTCGATTGGCGCAGCGGGCAGTTGGACGTCGATCTGGTGATGCGGATTGAAACGATCAAGGGAAGGGCGGCCTAGCATCATGGAGATCAAGGACCTGATCGCTCTGGGCGACAAGCTGCTCTACATCGACGAGGCAAAGTTCCGGCAGATCGTGGAGTTGCTGGAACAGATGGGCGACCACCCCGACATCCAGCGCACCATCGCCGTGATCCGCCCGCGCATGGTCGAATTGCGAATCCACCGTCGCCCGACGATGAAGCGGCTGTTCTGCGACCCGTTCGAGGATCTGTTCGAGGTTCTGGAGCAGGGTGCCCCCCTTCCCCTCAGCGTCATAGAGCGGGCGCTGATGAACAGCCTGTGGCCGGTGGTGGAAGCGAAGATGGGCCGGGCCAAGCTGAAGGGCTATCACGGGGCGTTGCAGGACGGCCCCCAGCGCGACAACATCGCCGACGCCTTTTGGACGGAAGCCGCCGAGGTGGTCGCCGCCCTATCCGCCAACTCCGAAGCCGGACGGTTTGAGGAAGGGATGGATTTGCGCCTGAACCCGGATCGCGTCCGGGCCATCGCGGACATCGCCACCATCCTGTCCATCGCACCGGAAATCCGCGACCTCAAGACCGTGCTGTCGCCCAAACCGGTGACGAAGCTGCACAAGGACCACATCGACGGTGTCCGCGATCTTGGCCGCAAGGTGGCTCGCACCCGCCCGGATGCGTTGAAGATCTTCGTTCTGGTCGCCGCCTCGCGCCTGAGCAATCCGTCGGTTCTGCTCGGTGGCCTGCACGACATGGATTTCGGCCAGAAACCGGCCGAACGCAGCAAGCTGCTGATGGAACTGACCGACACCGTGGTCGGCCAGATCGAGGACCGCTCCCGCTCGTTGAGGGCAACACCGGATGGCGTGCCGGACCGGCTGGCGGTGGCCGATCTCGCGGTCGATCTGGTCGCCAGCCTGGACGCCACCCGCAACGCCGTCGAACTCACCCGCAACAAGGCGTTCGACCAGCGGCTGAAGGAGGTGCGCAACTCCATCCACGACATGGTCAAGACCCAGGTGATCGCGGACGCCGACAACGGCATCGTCACGGCGGTGGCCGGTTTGACCGGCGGCACCAACGACAAACCCCAGCTTCTGGCGGCGGAAAACCAGGCGCGCGCGCTGCGCAAATGCGCCACCATCGCCGATTCCCTGGGCCTGCGCGGCGAGTTGAAGACGGTGACGCAAAAGGCCACCGGGTCGCTGACCGATCAGGCGCGCAAGGCGCTGGCGGCGGGACCGACCGGCAGCACCTCGCGCGCCGGTTTCACCGCCATCCGCATGATCGAACTGTTGTCAGGCCCGGCGGAAGCGAACAAGTTGATGGACGAGATCCTCAGCAAGGGTCCGCGTTGACGGAGCGACGGGACCGACGGAGTTGTGTGTCATGACCATGGGCTACACGGGCTGGGAATTGCCCGAAGCGGAACGCGCCCGCCTGCTGGCGCTGTTTCCCGCGCGCTACGCGTGCGTGATCGCCCACCACATCACGCTCGAACACGGCGTCCCCTATGGCCACCCGCTGCCCTACCCGGTGGGGGCGGAGGTGATCGCCACGGTGGACGACGAGGCCGGGATGCAGGCCCTGATCGTTGCCCTGAACGGCGCGACCGACCGGCCGGACGGATCAACCTTTCACATCACCTGGTCGCTGGAACCGGGGCGCCACCCGGTGGAGGCCAACACGGTGATCCATGAGTTCGGCTGGCGTCCGGTGGAGCCGGTGGCGATCCAGGTGTTTCCGAATTTCTTCTTTTCGTAGGCAACAAACCGGCGGGTGTCAGACCGGCGTGGTTTTTTCCAGTGACCGGATGATGTGCTCCGCCAGCAGTTCGACCGCTTTGGAGCCGGACTCCACCCGGCGGTGCAGGGCGATTTCGATGTCGTCCAGGTCGGGCAGGCCGTGTTCGCCGCCCACGATGTGGAAACCGCTCTCCAGCATCTCCTTGGGAAGGATGGTCACGCCCAACCCGGCGGAGACGGCGGCGGTGATCCCGGTCAGGCTGGGGCTGGTGTAGACGATGCGCCAGGGCCGCCCGACGCCGTCCAACGCCTCCAGCGCCCGCTTGCGGTGAATGTCGGGGGGCGGGGCCAGCACCAGGGGAATCGGCGCGCCGGGCGGCAGCAGCAGCCGGTCGGACGCCGCCCAGACCAGCGGCTCGCGCCAGACCTTCGTTCCCTCGCTGGCGGTTCCGCTGTGCGGCTCGCGCTTGCACAGCACCAGATCGAACTCGCCGCGTGAGAAGCCGTTCAGCAGGTTGAGCGTGAAGTCGCATTGGACCTCCAACGACACCTGCGGATGGGCGCGGGAGAAGCGCCACAGCACATCGGGCAGATGGGCGGTGGCGAAATCCTCCGGCGTGCCCAACCGCACGACTCCGCCCACCTCCGGCTCCATCAGCAACACGCAGGCCTCGTTGGCCATGCCCAGCAGACGGCGGGCGTAGGCCAACAGCACCTCCCCCTCCGGCGTCAGGTCCAGGCTGCGCCCGTCGCGCAGGAAGACCCGCTTGCCCAGCCCATCCTCCAGCCGCTTGATTTGCAGGCTGATGGTGGACTGGGTGCGCCCCAACCGATCCGCCGCGCGGGTGAAGCCGCCGTGATCGACGATGGTGACGAAGGTCCGCAACAAATCGAGATCGAAGGGGGGAAGCGGTGTCGGCATCGCGCGATCGGACCTTTCTCCTGCTTCACCCCATCGGTCAGCCCGTCGGTCAGGGTCAACCCAACAGCGCCCGCGTCAGGCCAAGATACAGCGGGATGCCGACCAGGATGTTGAAGGGAAAGGTAATACCCAGCGACAGCGGCAACGACAATCCCGGATTGGCCGTCGGCAACGCGTGGCTCATCGCCGCCGGAACCGCGATGTAGGACGCGCTGGCGCACAGGGTGACGAACAGCGCCGCGTCACCAACCCCCAGGCCCAGCCCCCAGGCCAAGGCCCCGCCAATCGCCGCCCCCAGCAGCGGCATGCCGATGCCGAAGGCGATCAGCCGCGCGTTCAAGGCCATGGCTTCCCGCAACCGCGAGGCGGCCAGACAGCCCATTTCCAGCAGGAACAGGCTCAGCACGCCATCCCACGGGGCGACGAACAGGCCGCCGAGCGCGGTGTATCCGGGCTTGCCGATGATGAAGCCGATCACCAGGGCACCGACCAGCAGCAGAACGGAGTTGTTGAGCAGCGCCTCCCGCACCGCCGCGCCGAAGGACACGCCCTTGCCGCCCGCACCACCGCCCAGCAGCACGGAAACGGTGCCACCGCCGCCGCCCGCCCCCGCGCCAACCCCGACCGTCGCCATCGCCCCGGTCGCCCCGGCCAGCAGCAGGCCGGTGATGATGGCCGGGGCCTCCATGATCGCCAGCGCGGCCACCATGTGCCCGCCAAAAGTGATGCCCTGGCTTTCCAGCAGCTTGGTGGCGGTGACGAACGTGACCAGACTGACCGAGCCGTAATGGGCGGCGATCGACGCCGCGTTGACCGCGTCCAGCCCAGCCGCCCGCCGCAGGATCAGAAAGGCCAGGACCGGCATCAGCAGGCTGGCCAGCGCGGCGGTCAGCAGCAGCGGCAGGACCGAGGCGGCGTGAACCGTGGTCAGGGCAACGCCGCCCTTCAGACCGATGGCGACCAGCAGATAGGCCGCCAGGCCCTTCGCCACCCCATCGGGAAAGGGCGTGCGCGCGCCCAACAGCGCGATCACCGCGCCAAGCCCAAAAAACAGAATGGGCGCGGACAACAGAACGTCCATCTCAACTCTCCTTCGCCATGGTTTGGGGGCGGGCGATGCGCCCAGCGACCGCGACCATAGCGACGGCGTGGATTTAGGAGAAATTGATATGTTTCAGACTATCCATTGAATTTTTCAATGATGAGCGCCGTCGGCTTTCCAGACCCTCAGATGTGATCGGAGGACACTCCGGCGGCGGTCTCCCGCTTCAACCGCTGTTCGCGGTGGAAGATGAACAGGCCGCTGCCAATGATGAGCGCGCCGCCCACGGCGATGCGCAGGCTGGGCTGCGTGCCCCACACCAGCAGGTCCAGGGCCACCGCCCACAGGATCGATACATACTGGAACGGGACCACCACCGCCGCCGGGCTGAGGTGCAGCGACCGGTTGATCAGCGAATGCCCGGCCAGCGCGGTGACGCCCAACAGCCCCAACAGCAGGAAATCCAGCCAACCGGGCGCGCTCCAGGCCAACGGCAAAGCCGCCCCGCCCATCACCAGCCCGCCCATGGTCTGGTAGCTGACCAGCGTCAGATTCCCGGCCTCCCGCAGCAAGCGGGTGAAGATCAGGCCGGAAGCGAAGATCGTCGCCCCCAACAGCGCCACCAACGACGGGACCAGATCGAATTGGCCGGTCGGGTTCAACACGATCACCACACCGACAAAACCGACCAGCACGGCCAACCAGCGCCGCCAGCCGACGGATTCCTTCAGGAACACCACCGACAGCGCGGTGACGATCAGCGGGGCCGACATGTAGATGGTCATCACATCGGCCAACGGCAGGTAATTCACCGCCCAATAGAAACAGGCGATGTCCACGGTGACGAGGACGACCCGGACCAGATGAACCGGCAAGCGCTGCACCGCAAAGACGCGCGCCACCCCTTCGCGCAAAATCCACGGCAACAGCACCGCCATGCCGAACAGGCTGCGCACCGCCAGCAGCATCGCCACCGGGTGTTCCGCGACCAGCCATTTGCCCAGCGCGTCGTTCACGGTGAAAAGCGTCATGCCGCCCAGCATCATGGCGATGCCCAGGCGGTTGTCGGTCGTGGCTGCCGTGGTCATGAACGGATCCGGGGGTTGGTGTGCCGGGAAAATGGCTGGGCCGCGCCGGGAAGACACGCGCGGCCGCTCTGTACTTTTGCGTGTGCCGATATGGCGGGAACAGCGAACAAACGCAAGCGTCACCCGATCCGCGCCCGGGCGGGGCGGCCCTGCACAAACGGAAGGCCACGCCCAACGCGCCGGGCGGCTGGTCTCAGCGCGGCGCGCGATACGGGGCCTCCAGAACGGGCAAGCGGTTCGTCGCCTTCATCTCCCGCAGGGACAGGTTGGATCGGATGCTGGCAACGCCCGGCAGCGTTCTCAACACCGTGTCCACGAAGCGGCTGTAGTCATCCAGGTCGCGCGCCACGACGATCAGCAGGAAATCCGCCTCTCCGGTCGTGTTGTGGCAACTGAGCACCGACGGGCAGGCCAGGATGATCCGCTCGAACGCCGCCGTCACCTCTTCGTCATGCTGGGCGCAGACGATCTGCACGAAGGCCATCACGCCAAAGCCGAGCTTGCGGCGGTCGAGCACCGCCTGATAGCCGGTGATGACCCCGGCCTCCTCCAACCGCTTCTGGCGGCGCCAGCACGACGCCTCGCTCATGGACAGCTGTTCGGCAAGCTTGGCGTTGGACAAACGGCCATCCCGTTGCAGCCGGTCCACCATCGCAGCATCCGTTTTATCAAGCGCGTCCATCGTGATGGAACCTTCCGAAAAGCAATCCGATTCCGATGGACTCTTTCATAGCGTCCGACCGCTCCCCCTTCAATTGAAAGCCCATTTCACGGCGTTTCCCCTATCCTGTCGGTCCCATCCCCATGGAGAAGCCTGATGAAAGCGGTGGTCTACGAAGCCTTTTCCTCCCCGCCCCGGTTGATGACCGTGCCAGACCCGACGCCCGAGGCGCACGGCGTCGTCCTGCGGGTGATGGCGACCGGCGTGTGCCGCAGCGATTGGCATGGGTGGGTCGGCCATGATCCCGACATCCAGCTTCCCCATGTGCCCGGTCACGAGTTGGCCGGAATCGTCGAGGCGGTGGGCAAGGACGTGACCAAATGGCGGGTCGGCGACCGGGTGACGGTTCCGTTCGTCGGCGGCTGCGGGGCCTGCCCGGAATGCCACGCCGGTCATCATCAGGTGTGCGACCGGCAGTTCCAGCCCGGATTCACCCATTGGGGATCCTTCGCCCAATATGTCGGGCTGCATCAGGCGGACCTCAATCTGGTGCGCCTGCCCGACAGCATGGCGTTCGACACCGCCGCCAGCCTGGGTTGCCGCTTCGTCACCTCCTTCCGCGCCGTCGTCGATCAGGGCAGGACCTCGGCCGGGCAGTGGGTGGCGGTGCATGGCTGCGGCGGGGTCGGCCTGTCGGCGATCATGATCGCCAACGCGGTGGGGGCCAACGTCGTCGCCATCGACATCGCCGACGACAAGCTCGCCCTGGCCCGCAGCCTGGGCGCGGTCGCCAGCGTGAACGCCACCCAGGTGACGAACGTCGCCGACGCGGTCATCGAGATCACCGGCGGCGGCGCGCATGTCTCGCTCGACGCGCTGGGCCACCCGACCACCTGTTTCAACTCCGTCAGCAGCCTGCGCAAGCGGGGCAAGCATGTTCAGGTCGGGCTGATGCTGGGCGACCACAGCGCCCCCGCCATCCCGATGAGCCGGGTCATCGCGCTGGAGCTGGAAATCCTCGGCAGCCACGGCATGCAGGCCCACCGCTACGACGCGATGCTGGCGATGATGCGGTCGGGAAAGCTGGCCCCGGAAAAGCTGATCGGCCAGCGGATCACGCTGGAACAATCCATCGACGCCCTGATGACGATGGACCGTTTCGCCGGAACCGGGGTTACCGTGGTGACGGAGTTCTGAAACGGCGCGGAGGAATGGGGGGCGTTCCGCCCCCTCCCCCAACCCTCTCCCCGGTGGGGGCGAGGGCCTTTCAGATCACTTCGCCCGGATCACACCCTTTCAGATCACACCCTTGTCGCGCAGGGCCGCGATGGCGGCCTCGTCCAGCCCCAGCGCCTGCGTCAGCACCGCGTCGGTGTGCTGGCCCAGCGTCGGCGGGGCGGTGTCGTGGACCAGCGGGGTGCCGCTGTAGCGGATCGGGCTGGCCACAGTCGGGACGGTGCCTTGCGTCGGGTGCGGCAGATCCTGGCGGATGTTGCGGGCCTGGACCTGCGGGTCGGCGAAGACCGCCGCCAGATCGTTGATCGGGCCGCAGGGCACGCCCACCGCTTCCAGCGCGCTCAACCAATCCTGGCTGTCGCGGTTGCGGATCAGCTCCTCCAGCACCGCGACCAGCTCCTTGCGGTTGGCGACGCGGGCCGGGTTGGTGGCGTAACGGTCATCCGTCGCCAGATCGGGGCGACCGGCCACGCCGCAGAATTTGGCGAACTGGCCGTCGTTGCCCACCGCCAGAATGATGTGGCCGTCGCGGGTGGCGAAGGCCTGATAGGGCACGATGTTCGGGTGCGCGTTGCCCAGCCGTTGCGGCGCGGTCCCGCCGACCAGACAATTCATCGCCTGATTGGCCAAAACCGCCACCTGGACGTCCAACAGGGCCAAATCGACCTGCTGCCCCTCGCCGGTGCGGTCGCGGTGGGCCAGCGCGCCCAGGATGCCGATGGTGGCGTAGAGACCGGTGAAAATATCGGTCACGGCGACGCCGACCTTGACCGGCCCGGCCCCCGGTTCGCCATCGGGTTGGCCGGTGACGCTCATCAGCCCGCCCATGCCCTGGATCATGAAATCATAACCCGCACGGCTGCGGTACGGCCCGGTCTGCCCGAATCCGGTGATGGAGCCATAGACAAGGCGCGGGTTGATCGCCTTCAGGCTGTCATAGTCCAGGCCATATTTGACCAGACCGCCGACCTTGAAATTCTCGATGACGACATCGGCCTGCGCGGCCAGCTTGCGGACCAGCTCCTGGCCTTCGGGGCGTTCGAAATCGATGGTGATCGACCGCTTGCCCCGGTTGGTGGAGAGGAAATAGGCGGATTGGTCGCCCGCCCAGGGCGGCCCCCAGGCGCGGGTGTCGTCCCCCGCCCCCGGCCGCTCCACCTTGATGACATCCGCGCCCAGATCGGCCAGCGTCTGCGCCGCCCACGGGCCAGCCAGCACGCGCGACAGCTCCAACACCCGGATGTGCGACAAGGGTCCGGCCAATTTTCTCTCCTCCCGAGGGGTGTCCTGTTTGTTGTTCTCCCGCTCTCCGCCCCTCCCCCGGCGCGGGGGAAAGGGCAGGAAAGCCGGATGCGTGCGTTACGCCGCCAACAGTTCTTCCAGAGAACGTTCGATGATGTCCAGACCTTCATCGAGCACGGCGTCCGACACGGTCAGCGGCACCAGCACGCGGATGACGTTGGCGTAGGTGCCGCAGGACAGCAGGATCAGGCCCTTTTCCGCCGCCTTGGCGACCAGCGCCTTGGTCAGATCGGCGGCGGGTTCCTTGGTCTCCCGGTTCGTCACCAGCTCCATGGCGACCATGGCCCCCAGGTTGCGGACGTCGCCCACCACCGGGATGCTGTTGCGCTGGCCCATGGCGCGGAAACGGTCGGCGATGCGCTCACCGATCACGCTGGCGCGCTCGCACAGCTTTTCCTCTTCGATCACGTCGATCACCGCCAGGGCGGCGGTGGTGGCCAGCGGGCTGCCCGCGTAGGTGCCGCCCAGACCGCCGGGAACCGGCGCGTCCATCATCACCGCCTTGCCGGTCAGCGCCGACAGCGGGAAGCCGCCCGCCAGGCTCTTGGCCATGGTGATCAGGTCCGGCTCGACGCCCGCATGCTCAACCGCGAACATCTTGCCGGTGCGGGCGAAGCCGGTCTGGATCTCGTCGGCGATCATGACGATGCCGTGCTTGTCGCACACCGCGCGGATGGCCTGGAGGAACTCGGTCGAGGCGATGTTGAAGCCGCCCTCGCCCTGCACCGGCTCGACGATGATGGCGGCCACGCGGGCCGGATCGACGTCCGACTTGAACAGGGTGTCCAGCGCCTTCAGGCTGTCAGCGACCGAAATGTCGCGGTAGGCGTTGGGGAACGGCACATGGTAGATGTCCGCCGGGAAGGGGCCGAAGCCGACCTTGTAGGGCACGACCTTGCCGGTCAGCGCCATGCCCAGCAGGGTGCGGCCGTGGAAGCCGCCGGAGAAGGCGACGACCGCCGGACGGCCGGTGAAGGCGCGGGCGACCTTCACGGCGTTTTCCACCGCTTCCGCCCCGGTGGTGAAGAAGGCGGTCTTCTTCGGCGTCGGGCCGGGAACCAGCGCGTTCAGCTTTTCCGCCAGCTCGACGAGGCTGTCGTACGGCGTGACCATGGCGCAGGTGTGGGTGAAGCGGTCCAGCTGGGCCTTGACCGCGTCCATGATCTTGGGGTGACGGTGGCCGGTGTTCAGCACGGCGATGCCGCTGCCGAAATCAATGTAACGCTTGCCCTCGACGTCCCACAGCTCCGAATTCTCGGCGCGCTCGACATAGATCGGCAGACCGGCGGAAATCCCACGGGAGACGGCGGCCTCGCGCCGGGCGACGAAAGACTGGTTGCTCATCTGTCTGTTCCTTGATGCTGGGAGCGTCACGCGCCGAGGCCGACGCACAGGTATTTGACTTCCATGAAGTCATCCAGGCCGTATTTGGAGCCTTCGCGGCCGATGCCGGATTCCTTCACACCGCCGAAGGGGGCGACTTCGGTCGAAATGATGCCTTCGTTGATGCCGACCATGCCGTATTCCAGCTTTTCCGCCACGCGCCAGACGCGGCCGATGTCGCGGCTGTAGAAATAGGCGGCCAGACCGAATTCGGTGTCGTTGGCCATGCGGATGGCGTCCTCTTCCGTTTCAAAGCGGAAGAGCGGGGCGACCGGGCCGAAGATCTCCTCGCGGGCGACGCGCATCGCGCTGGTGACGCCGGTCAGGATCGTCGGTTCGAAGAAGGTGCCGCCCAGCGCGTGGCGCTTGCCGCCCAACGCGACCTTGGCCCCCTTCTCCACCGCGTCGCCCATCAGCTCTTCCACCTTGGCGATGGCGTCGTCGTTGATGAGCGGCCCCTGGGTGACACCGGCGTCGGCCCCGTTGCCAACCTGCAATTGGCTCACCGCCTCGGCCAGCTTGGCGGCGAAGGCGTCATAGACACCGGCCTGGACCAGCAGGCGGTTCGCACAGACGCAGGTTTGCCCGGCGTTGCGGTATTTGGAGGCCATCGCGCCCTTGACCGCCTCGTCCAAATCGGCGTCGTCGAACACGATGAAGGGGGCGTTGCCGCCCAGCTCCAGCGACACCTTCTTGACCGTGCTGGCGGCCTGCCGCATCAGCAGCTTGCCGACCTCGGTCGAGCCGGTGAAGCTGACCTTGCGCACGATGGGGCTGGCGGTCAGCTCGCCACCGATGGCCGCCGGGTTGGATCCCATGACGATGTTGAACACACCGGCGGGAACCCCGGCGCGCTGCGCCAGTTCGGCCAGCGCCAGGGCCGACAGCGGCGTGTCTTCCGCCGGTTTCACCACCACGGTGCAGCCCGCCGCCAGCGCCGGGGCGCATTTGCGGGTGATCATGGCGATCGGGAAATTCCACGGGGTGATCGCCGCAACGACACCGATCGGCTCCTTCAGAACCACGATGCGCTTGTTGCTGGCAAAGGTCGGGATGACGTCGCCATAGGCGCGCTTGCCCTCTTCGGCGAACCATTCGATGAAGGACGCGCCATAGGCGACCTCGCCGCGCGATTCGGTCAGCGGCTTGCCCTGTTCGGCGGTCATCAGCCGGGCCAGATCCTCTTGATTGGCGAGGATCAGGTCGTACCAGCGGCGCAGGATCGCCGCGCGCTCCTTGGCGGTCTTGGCGCGCCAGCCCGGCAGGGCGGCGTCGGCGGCGGCGATGGCCTCGCGCGTTTCGGCGGCCCCCAGATCGGCCACCTCGACGATCACCGCGCCGGTCGCCGGGTTGGTGACGGGGAAGCTCTTGCCGGAGTCGGCGGCGCGCCACGCGCCGTTCACATAGCCCTTGGACTGAAGAAGGCTCTGGTCGTTCAGCGACAGCATGTTCGATCCGCCCTGGATTGAAAGTGTGGTGACAATGCGGCCCGCCCGCTTGGGGGCACCGACCGTTGGGATCACGAAAGAAACCCTACCATGTTTAATAAATTAAACAACCCCTGTTTAGCTGTCCATATTTTGATGACGGGATTGCTGGAATCGGGTATTGCCTGGAGTTGAGGTTTCAGGAGTCGGGTGATGGATTTCGACGTTGGCACACGGTTGAAGCAAATTCGCGAACAGCATGGCCTGTCGCAACGGGCGCTGGCGCAACGGGCCGGTGTGACCAACGGAACCATCTCGCTGATCGAACAGAACCGCAGCAGCCCGTCGGTGTCCTCCCTGCGCAAGGTGTTGCAGGGCATCCCGATGTCCCTGGCCGAATTCTTCTCCTCCGACGATCTGCCCCCGCCCGAACAGATCTTTTTCAAGAACACCGAACTGATCGAACTGGCCGACGAGCTGAAGGGCGCGGTCGGTCAGGTCTCGTTCCGGCAGGTGGGCGATCTGCGCGGGCGCAACCTGCAAATCCTGCACGAACGCTACGCCCCCGGGGCCGACACCGGCCGGACGATGCTGCAGCACGAGTCCGAAGAGGGTGGCATCGTCGTGAAGGGTCAGATCGAACTGACGGTCGGCGACCGCAAACAGCTCCTTGGCCCCGGCGACGCCTATCTCTTCGACAGCCGCATTCCCCACCGCTTCCGCAACATCGGCGATGAGGATTGCGAACTCATCAGCGCCTGCACCCCGCCCTATCTGTAACCGCCCTCCCCCGCGCCGGGCGGGGAAGGTGGTTCACCGTTTGCGCTCAGGCCACGTTCCCTTTCAGGCGCTCGTTGCGGCGGCGCAGCAACTCGATCATCGTCAGCAGGCCGACGGAGATCACCGTCAGCACCACCGCCACGGCGGTGATGGTCGGGCTGATGTTCTCGCGGATGCCGCTGAACATTTCGCGCGGCAGGGTGCGTTGCTCCGGCCCGGCCAGGAACAGCACCGTCACCACCTCGTCAAAGCTGGTGGCGAAGGCGAACAGCGCGCCCGAGGCCAGACCCGGCAGGATCAGGGGCAGGATCACCCGGCGGAAGGTCATCAGCGGCGGCGCGCCCAGCGAGGCGGCGGCGCGCGCCAGCGTCATGTCAAAGCCCTGCAGGGTCGCCGACACGGTGATGACGACAAAGGGCGTGGCGAGCGCGGTGTGCACCAGGATGAGGCCGAGGAAATTGCCGGTCAGCCCCAGCGGCGCGAAGAAGAAATAGACGCCCACCGCCGTGATGACGACCGGAACCACCATCGGCGACAGCACCAGCGCCAGCACCAGCGGTTTCCATTTGCTCTTCCACGCCGCCAGCCCCAGCGAGGCCAGCGTGCCCAGCGCCATCGACAGCAGGGCCGAGGCCACGCCGATGATCGCACTGTTCTTCAGCGACAGCATCCAGCGCGGGGAGTTGAGGAAATCCTCGTACCAGCGCAGCGAGAAGCCGGGCAGCGGGTAGGTCAGATAGGCCCCGGAGCTGAAGGACAGCGGCACGATCGCCAGGATCGGGGCCATCAGGAAGACGAACACCAGGGTCGCCGCGACGACCGTCGCCATCCAGGCAAAGCGCTGGCTGGCGGTTTGCGGGGAGTGATTCGCGCTCAATTCTTCAGACCTCCGGTCGTCTGGCGGCCCAGCGCCAGCTTGCCATAGACCAGCGCCAGCAGCAGCGTGGACAGCAGCAGCACCGCCCCCAACGCCGAGGCCAGGCCCCAATTGACGGTTTCCGTGGTGTAAAAGGCGATGAAGGCCGAAATCATCTGATCGCCCGCCCCGCCGACCAGCGCCGGGGTGATGTAATAACCAATCGCCAGAATGAAGACCAACAGGCACCCGGCCCCGATCCCCGGAATGGTCTGCGGCAGATAAATGCGCAGGAAGGCCGTGGCCGGTGGCGCGCCCAGCGACGCCGCCGCCCGCATGTAGGCCGGGGAGATCGAGCGCATGACGCTGTAGAGCGGCAGGATCATGAAGGGCAGCAGCACATGGGTCATCGCCATGTAGACGCCGAAGCGGTTGTAGATCAGCCGCAGCGGTTCGTCGATCACGCCCATCCACTGCAAGGCGCCGTTCACGATGCCCTCACCCTGGAGGATCACGATCCAGGCGCAGGTCCGCACCAAAAGCGAGGTCCAGAAGGGCAGCAGCACGAAGATCATCAGCAGGTTGGATTGGGCGACCGGCAGATTGGCCAGCAGATAGGCCACCGGAAAGCCCAGCACCAGACACAGCGCGGTGACGCCGAAGCCGATGGAGAAGGTCCGGCCGAACACATCGCGGTAGATCGCCTGATCGGGCGGGGTGGCGACGATGGACCCGTTGACGTCGCGCGTCAGATCGACCGCGCCCAACAGGTAATAATCGGTCACGGGGCCGCTGGCGCGCTTGATCGCCGCCCAGGTGGCGCGGTCGCCCCAGGCCGGGTTCAAGCCGATCAGGGTGGCCTTGGCCGTGCCCGGTTCCGGCGCGGTCTTCAGGTTCCGCGCGGTGGAGGTCAGGATCGTGCGGTAGCCGTTGATGATGTAGTTCAACCGCTTGCCCGCCACCGCCACCGTCCCGGCGGCGCGCGCCGCCTGGAGATCACCGGCCAGCGCGGCAAAGGCGGTTTCGCTGGGCAGATCCTGGCCGTTCCAATCGGCCAGCGCGGCCACCGTGTGGGGCAGCACCTGCGGGACCTCCCAATCCTCCACCGAGCGCCAGATCATGCCGCCGATGGGGATGACGAAGGTGAAGACCAGGAAAAGGAAAAGCGGCAGCACGAGGCCCAGCGCGCGCAACTGCCGGGCGCGTTCGGCCCGCCTCAATCGGCGCTTCAACGGCATTTCGGCACCGTCAGCGAATGCGGCTGTCATCGGCGATGTCCTGTAGGAAAGGGTCCGTCACGCATGCGAAAACGGGGCGCAGCGATGGCCCCGGCTTTGCGGGCGCGGCGATGGCGGCAAAGCGTGAGCGAACGGGGACGGTAGACCGGTGTCGGCGGGACGCAACCACGCGAAGCCCCGCCGACACCGGCCCAACACCGCAAAACGCGGCTTGGTCAGACCGTTACTTGGCCGCCCACTTGTTGAAGCGTTCGGTCAGACGGTCGATGTTTTCCAGCCAGAAGTTCACGTCGATTTCGGCGGCGTTCTTCAGGTTGGCCGGAGAGGTCGGCAGATCGGCCAGGATCGCCGGAGACAGCTTGGACGGCGCGTTCTTGTTCGAGGTGCCGTAGGCGATGCCTTCCGACAGCTTGGCCTGAGTCTCGGCCTTGCCGACGAAGTTCAGGAACTTGTGCGCGGCTTCGACGTTCGGGCTGCCCTTCAGGATGACCCAGCTGTCGATGGTGAACAGCGCGCCGTTCCACACCATGCCGAAGTTCTTCTTTTCCTTCTTGTTGGCGGCGTCGATGCGGCCGTTGTAGACCGAGGTCATGACGACTTCGCCGGAGGCCAGCAGCTGCGGCGGCTGCGCGCCCGCCTTCCACCACACCAAATCGCCCTTGATGGTGTCGAGCTTCTTGAAGGCGCGGTCGATGCCGGCTTCGGTCGCGAGCACCTTGTAGACATCCGCCGGGGCCACACCGTCGGCCATCAGGGCGATTTCCAGCGTGGTCTTGGCACCCTGGCGCAGGGCACGCTTGCCCGGATACTTCTTGGTGTCGAAGAAGTCGGCCCAGCCCTTCGGCGCGTCCTTCAGCTTGTCCTTGTCATAGCCCAGGACGAAGTCATAGACGATGGCGCCGACGCCGCAGGCGTTGACGGTGGCGGGCAGATAGGCTTCCTCGCCGCCGATCTTCGAATAGTTGATCTTTTCGAACAGACCTTCGTCGCAACCCAGGGCGAGTTCATCGCTTTCGACCTGGACCACGTCCCAGGTGGACGCCCCGCCCTGCACCTTGGCGCGCAGAACGCCGACGCCGCCGTCCCACGATTCATCGTTCATCGCGGTGCCGGTCGCCTTGAACGGCTCGAAATAGACCTTTTTCTGAACGTCCTGATACGCCCCGCCCCACGACACGACGGTCAGGTCGCGCGCGCTGGCGACCGACGCCAGGGCGGTGACGGCGGTGAAGGTCGCGGCGAAACCAAGAGCCAGCTTAAACTTCGACATGATCCCCGTCCTATGTCTTGTGGTCGTTGTTCTTCGAGAAAGACCGGGCCAAAGCCGCAGGGCGTCCACCGACGCCCCGCCGGTTCAGACCGGATCCAGCGCCCGGCAATCTTCGGGGCGGAAGGCGATGGTCACGGCCTGCCCCTGCGTCAGCCCGGCATGGGCACCGGCGGGCAGCTTGACCATGAATTCGTTGTTGCCGGGGGTGGCCAGCACCGCCAGCGTGTGATCCCCCAGGTAGATCAGATCCTTCAGCGTGGCGGGCAGGCGGTTGAGCGACGCGTCGCCCTCCCCGGTCAGCAGCGCCACCCGTTCCGGGCGCACCGACAGCGAGGTGCGCGACCCGACACCGCCAACATTGACCGCCGTGGCCGTCACCGCCCCACCGGCGGCCAGCGCCACACGGCAGAAGCCCTGTTCGATATTTTCGACGGTCCCGGCCAACACGTTGCTTTCGCCGATGAAGTTGGCGACGAAGCTGTTGACCGGCCGCTCATACAGCGCGTCCGGGCGGTCGATCTGCTGGACGATGCCGTCGTTGAAGACCGCGATGCGGTCGGACATGGTCAGCGCTTCGCCCTGGTCGTGCGTGACATAGACGACGGTGATGCCCATCGTTTCGTGCAGGCGCTTGATTTCCAACTGCATGTGCTCGCGCAGCCGCTTGTCCAGCGCGCCCAGCGGCTCGTCCATCAGGACCAGCGCCGGTTTGAACACCAGGGCGCGGGCCAGCGCCACGCGCTGCTGCTGCCCGCCCGACAATTGGCCGGGGTGGCGGTTGGCCACATGCTCCAGCTTGATCATCTGCAGGGCGGCGGTGACGCGCTCCTTGACCTCCGCCTTGTTCACGCCGCGCACCGTCAGCGGAAACGCGACGTTTTCCTCGATGGTCAGGTGGGGGAACAGGGCGTAGTTCTGGAACACCATGCCGATGTCGCGCTTGTGCGGCGGCATGTTCTTGATCGGGCGGTCGCCCAGGAAAATCTCACCGTGGGTGGGAACCTCGAACCCGGCGAGCATCATCAAGGTGGTGGTCTTGCCCGACCCGGAGGGGCCGAGCAAGGTCAGGAACTCGCCCTTGCGGATGTCGAGATCCAGGCTTTTCACGACCAAATGTTCGCCGTCGTAGGTTTTTTGCACCCCGACGAACCGCACCAACGCCTGCGTCGTCGCCATCATCCCGCCGTCCATCATCCTCTCCCGTCAGAGGGGACGCCGACCCCCGTGGCCGTTGCGCGGCCATGCCCGGATCGCGTCCGTCTTGCTGGCCCAGACGGTAGCCGCGTTTAAGAAAATAGACAAGAGGAATGCTTATGTCGCGATCATTTCAACACTGTGCCGAATTATTGTGCACCTGCGAAGGCCTTGCCCACAATCCGAACAGCAGTTTGCGCCATCCGCAGGCGATTGAGAAGGCCAATGATGGGCCGTGCGGACGACATACCGTCGCACGTCCCATCACCCGCCCGGCGACTCGCCAGAGACTCGCCGACTCCGCCGATCAACGGCGTTGGGACGATTGGCTGTAGACGAAGCTGTCAAAGCCGTTTTCGGCCACGCGGAACCACAGCCGCTCTTCCTCCAGGAAGGGCTTCCACGCCTCGTACACCTTCTTGAAGCGCGGGTTGCTGGTGGCGATCTGGTCGTACAGGTCGAAGGCCGCCTTTTCACAGGCCTGCATCATCTCGCGCGGGAACACGCGCAGGGTGGCCCCGCCGCCGACCAGCCGCTTCAGCGCCGCCGCGTTCAAGGTGTCGTATTTCGCCAGCATCCAGCTGTTGGCTTCCCAACAGGCCATTTCCAGCACGGTGCGGTAGGAGGCCGGAAGCTGTTCCCAGGCTTGCAGATTGAACAGCAGCGGGATTTGCGCCGACCCTTCCCACCAGCCGGGGTAATAGTAGTTCTTGGCGACCTTGTGGAAGCCAAGCTTTTCATCGTCGTAGGGGCCGACGAACTCCGCCGCATCGATGGTCCCGCGTTCCAGCGCCGGATAGATGTCAGCACCGCCCAACTGCTGCGGAACCAACCCCAGCGGGGTCAGCACCTGACCGGCCAGCCCGCCGATGCGCATCTTCAGACCCTTCAGATCCTCGACGCCCTTGATCTCCTTGCGGAACCAGCCGCCCATCTGCGCGCCGGTGTTGCCCGCCGGGATGTTGTGGATGTTGTACTCCTTGAACTGCTCCCGCATCAGCTCCAGCCCGCCGCCGTGCATCATCCAGGCGATGTGCTGGCGGGTGTTCAGGCCGAACGGCATCGCCGTGTCAAAGCAGAAGGTCGGATCCTTGCCGACGTAGAAATAGGCGGCGGACTGGCCGCATTCGACCGTACCGTTCTGCACCGCGTCGAGCACCTGCAGGGCCGGGACGATTTCACCGGCGGCGAAGGTGCGGATCTGGAACTTGTTGTCGGTGGCGGCGGCCACCCGCTTGGCGATGAACTCCACCGCGCCATAAATGGTGTCCAGGCTTTTGGGGTAGCTGGAGGCCAGACGCCATTTGATCTCGGGCTGGCTCTGGGCGATGGCGGGAGCGGCCACGGTACTGGCGGCCAGGCCAACCCCGGCGGTGGTGAGGAACGCGCGCCGTTTCATGATGGTGTGACTTCCCGGAGCTGTCGTGAATGATGGCGCTATCATAGCGCGCCCACCGTTCCGGGCGACCATCGTATGCATCCGCTTTCGGAATGTCAGAGTCCCGAACAAACGTCGCCGGGCAGCGCTATCCGCACAAACGAAAAATCCAGCCCTGGGGCTGGATTTTCTGCGACGCAGCATTATCGTTTTTTCGTCGCCTTTCCAGGCGTTTCCTCCCCAAACTCGGGTCGCGGGGGTATAGCTACCGACCTTTTTCCGTTAATGCAATATGCAGATCGTCAGTGGTTCGAACTTTTTTGACATTCCCCCTTCTCCCCACGGCCAAACAGCATAGGTGTTAACCTTCCGTTTGCATCATACGCCTACAAATCGGTTCACACCCTCACCCGCCGCTGCGTTGCAACCAGGGCGTTGGCCACAGGACACGCCCATGCCGCTTGCCACCCTGCGCCCGCTGGAATTCCGCGCCACCGCCGCCGCGACGATGGCCGTTCTGGTGATGGGGCTGGCGCTGGCCAACGGGCTGTTTGTCGGCACCCAATCCGAACAGGTGCTGAACCGCGAGGTCGGCAATTCGATGATGGGGGTGGCGCAATCGCTGGCCCACCAGCTCGACGCCACCATGTGGGCGCGCGCCAACCAGATCGCCTCGCTGGCGCGCATCGACGCGCTCAAGGATCCCAGCGTCGCCCAGGCCACCATTGAAGAGCTGAAGCGGCGCGACCCGACCATCGCCTGGATCGGCATGACCAACCTGTCCGGCACGGTGCTGACCGCCAGCAACGGGCTGTTGGTCGGCCTGAACATCGCCAGCCGCCCGGTGCACGCCGAAGGGCTGAAGGGGTTGTTCGTCGGCGATGTGCACGAGGCCGTCGCCCTGAAGGGCAAGATTCCCCATCTGCCGGGCGAAAACCCGAAATTCGTCGACGTCTCCGCCCCGCTGCTGGGGGCGGACGGCAAGCCGGTCGGCGTGCTGGCCGTTCATTACAGTTGGGAATGGACCCGCACCACCATGCGGGAGTTGACCGACCCGCTGCGCGATCGCGACGGCCTGACCGTCTACATCCTGGCCGCCGACGGCACCGTGCTGCTGGGGCCGGAGGACGCCATCGGCAAACCGCTGCCCCACGCCACCCTCGCGTTCCGGGATGGGTGGGAATCCGGGCTTTGGTCCGACGGCGTCCGGTACGTCACCGGCATCGCCCACGGCAAGGGTGTGCACGACTACGCCGGGTTGGGCTGGACCGTGCTGGCCCGCCAACCGGCCAGCGTCGTCCACGCCGAGGCTGACCGGCTGCGTCGCTCGATCATCGGATCGGGTGCAGCGCTGGCCTTGCTGTTCAGCGCGTTGGGCTGGTTCGCCGCCGGGCGGATCACCCGCCCGTTGACCGCCATCGCCAGCGCCGCCAAGCGGATCGGTCAAGGCGAAAGCGGTGTGGAAATCCCCGAGGTCGGCGGGCAGACCGAGGTGGGACACCTGTCGCGCACCCTGCGCGACCTGATCGACAGCCTGACCCACAAGGACGCCGCCCTGATGCGGTTGGAGGACATCGCCTATCAGGATCGGCTGACCACCCTGCCCAACCGCCGCTATTTCGAACAGTATCTGGAAGCCTGCACCCACGGGACCGGGGCGGCGGCGATGATGTACATCGACCTCGACGGCTTCAAACCGATCAACGACCGCTTGGGCCACGACGCAGGCGACACCGTGCTGCGGCAGGTCGGGCAACGCCTGACCACCCTGTTCCGCAACGACGACATCGTCGCCCGGCTGGGCGGCGACGAGTTTGCCGCCATCCTGCCGCGTTCGGCCAACCAGCAACCGCCCGACGCCGCCGCGCTTGCCGCCCGCGTGATCGAAGCGGTCAACGAGCCGGTGTCCATCGGCGGCCAGATGGTGCGGGTGGGCTGCTCCATCGGCATCGCCCGCTGGCCGGAGGATTCGCCCGACGTCGCCACCGTCCTGCGTCGCGCCGACGAGGCGCTCTATCAGGCCAAGCGCGACGGGCGCAACCGCGCCGTGGTGTGGTCGCCCCGCGCCGACAACGACACCGCTTAACCGTTGATCAAAGCAACCGGCACGCACCCCATTCCCGTCGGGAACACCCCGCGAAACAGCGCTGCAAGCTCGCGCAAGCCCCGGTCGCGTGGATCGCTCGCCCGCCAGGCCAGCCCGACCACCCGGCCCGGCCGCTCCGCGTCAAAGGGGCGGTAGCCGACCAGGCCGCCAACCGTCGCCGTGGCCCCGGTGGCCAACACCGGCATCAGCGTGCAGCCCGCCCCCGCCGCCACCATGTGGCGCAGGGTTTCCAGCCCGGTGGCGTGGCGGCCCGCCGGAGCGGTCAGGCCGCAGACCGCCAGCGCCTGATCGCGCAGACAATGCCCTTCCTCCAGCAGCAGCAGGTCGGCGGGGTCGATGTCGGCCAGGGCCAGCGTCGGACCTTGTCCAAGCGGATGACCGACCGGGTGCGCCAGCACGAAGGGTTCAAAGAACAAGGGCGCGGAC
Organism: Azospirillum griseum; assembly: GCF_003966125.1. Lineage (GTDB taxonomy): Bacteria > Pseudomonadota > Alphaproteobacteria > Azospirillales > Azospirillaceae > Azospirillum > Azospirillum griseum. Next base: position 148,142 of record NZ_RXMA01000009.1, on the reverse strand, counting down.
GCCACCCCGTCGGCCTCCACCGGCAGGGCGAGCAGGACCGCGTCGATCCGGCCGTCGCGCAAATCCTCCAGCAGTCCATCCGTCCGCCCTTCCGACAGAACCAGCGTCAGATCGGGGTGGTGCGTCCGCAGCAGCGGCAACAGGTGGGGAAACAGATACGGCCCCACGGTCTGAATCGCCGCCAGTCGGAACCGGCCCGACAGCGCGCCGTCCCGCCCCGCCGCCAGGGCCAGCAGCCGTTGCGCCTCCGCCAACACAACGCGCGCCTGCCGGATGATCGGTTCCCCGGCCTGGGTGGTCAGCACCCGGCGGCTGGTGCGTTCGAACAGCGCCACCCCCAGGCTGTCTTCCAGTTTGCGGATCTGCGCGCTCAAGGATGGCTGGCTGACGCCGCAGCGCTCCGCCGCCTTGCCGAAATGCCGCAACTCGGCCACCGCCACCACATAATCCAGATCGCGCAGGGACAGACCGGCGATGTTCATAGCTGTTACCTATCGACATGTTCGGAACGATGTCTTGGATATATCAACGCCAGCGGGGGATAACCAGAGCCACGCAGCCGACACCCAAACGGCCACAGTCAAACGACCACTGCCAAAACGGCCCGACCCCACAGCGGAGATCCCGATCATGAGCGTCCTGACCACCAGCTTCGGCCAACCGGTCGCCGACAACCAGAACTCCTTGAGCGCCGGGCCACGCGGCCCGCTGCTGTTGCAGGATTTCCACCTGATCGAAAAGCTGGCCCATTTCAACCGCGAACGCATCCCCGAACGGGTGGTGCACGCCAAGGGGGCCGGGGCCTATGGCGTCTTCCGCGTCACCCGCGACGTGACCGGCTGGACCAAGGCGGCCTTCCTGTCGGCGGTGGGCAAGGAAACGCCGGTTTTCCTGCGCTTTTCCACCGTGGGCGGGGAAAAGGGATCGGCCGACGCCGACCGCGACCCGCGCGGATTCGCCGTGAAGTTCTACACCGAAGAGGGAAATTACGATCTGGTCGGCAACAACACCCCGGTGTTCTTCCTGCGCGATCCCCTGAAATTCCCCGACTTCATCCACACGCAAAAGCGCAACCCGGCCACCAACCTGAAGGATCCGACGGCGATGTGGGATTTCTTCTCGCTGTCGCCGGAAACCCTGCACCAATTGACCATCCTGTTCAGCGACCGGGGCACCCCGCGCGGCTACCGCCACATGGACGGCTTTTCCAGCCACACCTTTTCGTGGATCAACGCGGCGGGTGAGCGGTTCTGGGTGAAGTACCACTTCAAGACCCGCCAGGGGATCCAGAACTTCACCGCCGAACAGGCCGTGACCATGGCCGGGGTGGACCCCGATCACGCCACCCGCGACCTGTACGCCGCGATCCAGGACGGCGATTTCCCGGCCTGGACCGTGTCGGTGCAGATCATGCCGGAGGCCGAGGCCGAGACCTACGCCATCAACCCATTCGACCTGACCAAGGTGTGGCCGCACGCCGATTACCCGCTGGTGGAGTTCGGCGAGTTGATCCTGAACCGCAACCCGGAGAATTTCTTCGCCGAGACCGAACAGTCGGCCTTCAGCCCGGCCAGCGTCGTTCCCGGCATCTCCTTCAGCCCCGACAAGATGCTGCAAGGCCGCCTGTTCGCCTACGCCGACGCCCACCGTTACCGGTTGGGGGCCAATTACGCCCATCTGCCGGTGAACCGGCCGCAGGGTTGCCCGGTCCACAGCCACCAGCGCGACGGGGCGATGCGTTTTGACGGCAACGGCGGCGGTGCGCCCAACTACGAACCCAACAGCTTCGGCGGGCCGACGCAAAGCGCCGCCGCCGCCGAACCGCCCCTGCGCATCAGCGGCGACGCCGACCGCTACAGCCACCGCGAGGGGAACGACGATTACGCCCAGGCCGGTGCGCTGTTCCGCCTGATCGGGGAGGAGGCGCAAGCCCGTCTGATGGACGCCATCGCCGGGTCGCTGGCCAAGGCCCCGCGCGCCATCCAGGAGCGCCAGTTGGCCCATTTCCACGCCGCCGACGCCCGGTATGGCGCTGGCATCGCCGCCCGGCTGAGCCTGACCGCAACAGCCTGACCGTTGCGGCCTGACGCCATCAGCTCAACAGGCCACGGGCCGGGGAAACCTCCCCCGGCCCGTGGCTGTCGCGTCACGCCAGATCGAAAACCAGGACTTCCGCCGCCGTCGCGCGGTCCAGCGTCACCGCCGCCTCGTCGCTCAGGGCCGCGCCGTCGCCTTCCTGCAACCGCACACCGTTGACGTGCACCTCGCCGCGCGCCACCTGCACCCAGGCGTGACGGCCCGGACGCAGCGGCAGTTGGGCGCTCTCGTCCCCGTCCAGCAAGGTGGCGTACAGATCAACGTCCTGGTGGATGGTGACGCTGCCGTTGCGGCCATCACGCGAACCGACCAGACGCAGCGCCCCGCGCTTCTCCTCGTCGGCGAAGGCCGATTGCTCGTAGCCAGCGGCCAACCCGTGGGCTTCCGGCAAAATCCAGATTTGCAGAAAGTGGACCGGGTCGGTCTGCGAGGCGTTGTATTCGCTGTGGCGGATGCCGCGCCCGGCGCTCATCCGCTGCACCTCGCCGGGGCGGATGATCGAGCCGGTTCCCAGCGAGTCCTTGTGCTCCAACGCGCCCGACAGGACGTAGGACACGATTTCCATGTTGGCGTGGCCATGGGTGGGAAAGCCCGCGCCCGGAATCACCCGATCCTCGTTGATGACGCGCAGGGCGCGGAAACCCATCTGGTCGGGATCATGGTAATGGCCGAACGAGAAGCTGTGCTGGCTGTTCAGCCAACCCATGTTGACCGCGCCGCGTTCGTTGCGATGACGAATGGTGATCATGATCGAAACCCTCCTGTGCCGCTTGGGCTTGCCTCGTTGACCCAAGACTGCGCCCAAGAAGGCTTCGAAACAATCCGGTGCATCAGAACATGATTGTCACGTCATGCACAACAACCTTCACCGCGCCTCCACCATGCCGACGAACTGGGCCAGTTCCGGCGTTTGCGGACGGTCGAACAGCTCAGCGGGCGGCCCGTGTTCGATGATACGACCTCCGTGCATGAACACCAGGGAATCGCAGACCTCGCGGGCGAAGCGCATTTCGTGCGTGACCAGCAGCAGGGTCATGCCCTCTTCCGCCAGTTGGCGCACGACGGACAGCACCTCGTTCACCAGTTCAGGGTCCAGGGCCGAGGTGATTTCATCGCACAGCAGCACCTTGGGGGCCATGGCGAGCGAACGGGCGATGGCCACGCGCTGCTGCTGCCCGCCGGAGAGCTGCGAGGGGTAGGCGTCGAACTTGTGGCCCAGCCCGACCTTGGACAGCGCGGCTTCCGCCGCCGCGCGGCAGGCGGCCTTGTCCTGCTTCTTCACCACCTTCAACGCCAGCATGACGTTTTCCCCGGCGGTCAGGTGCGGGAACAGGTTGAATTGCTGGAACACCATGCCGACCTTCAAGCGCAGCGCCCGCAAATCGATCTGGCTGGGATCGACGCATTCGCCGTCCACCTCGATCACGCCATCGTCGATGCGTTCCAGCCCGTTGATGCTGCGCAGCAGGGTGCTTTTGCCCGAGCCGCTGCGCCCGATCATGGCGACGACCTGCCCCTCCTGCACCGCCATGTCCACCCCCTTCAGCACCTCCACCGAGCCGAAGGATTTGCGGATGTTCGACAGCTTGACCAGCGGGCGGGCCGACGGGGACACCGATTGATCAGCGAGCGACATTGAGCTTCCTTTCCAGCGCCTTGGCCGAGAGCGACAACGGGTAGCAGAGGGCGAAATAGATCAACCCGACGAGGCCATAGACCAGGAAGGGTTGGAAGGTGGCGTTGGTGATCATGGTTCCGGCCTTCGTCACCTCGACAAAGCCGATGATCGAGGTGACGGCGGTCCCCTTCACCACCTGCACCGAAAAGCCGACGGTCGGCGGCACCGCGATGCGCAGGGCCTGCGGCAGCACGACGTAGCGCATCTGCTCGCCATAGCTCATCGCCAGGCTGGCCGACGCCTCCCACTGGCCCCTCGGCACCGCCTCCACGCAGCCGCGCCAGATCTCGGCGAGGTAGGCGCTGGTGAACAGGGTCAGCGCCACCGCCGCCGCCGTCCAGGGCGAGGTTTCGATGCCGGTCAGCGGCAGGGCGAAGAAGACGATGAAGAGCTGCATCAGCAGCGGCGTGCCCTGAAACAGCTCGATGTAGAGTTTCATGGCCGTTTGCAGGGGGCGCAGCGGGGCCACACGGGCCAGCAGCACCAGGACCCCGGCGATCCCACCGCAAACAAAGGCGATGGCCGACAGCAGCACGGTCCAGCGCGCCGCCAACAGCAGGTTGGACAGGATGTCCCACAGGGTGAAGTTATACACGGGCACCTCCCCGGAACATCCGATCGCCCAGCCGGGCCAGCAACCAGCGCAGCGCGATGGCCAAGGCCAGATACAGCGCGGTCGCGAGGAAATAGACCTCGAAGGGGCGGAAATTGCGGGATTGGATGAAGTTGGCGGCGAAGCTCAGCTCCTCCACCGCGATCTGCGAACAGACCGACGACCCCAGCATCACGATGATGATCTGGCTGGTCAGGGCGGGCCAAATCTTGCCCATCGCCGGGCCAAGGATGATGTAGCGGAAGATCTGCGGCCCGGTCATGCCCAGGCTCGCCCCCGCTTCGATCTGCCCCTTGGGCGTGGCGTCGATGCCCGCGCGGATGATCTCGGTGGCGTAGGCCCCGAGATTGATGACCATCGCCAGAACCGCCGCCTGCCATTCCGGCAAGCGGACGCCCAGCGACGGCAATCCGAAAAAGATGAAGAACAGCTGGACCAGGAACGGCGTGTTGCGGATCAGCTCGACGTAGGAGCCGACCGCGAACCGCACCGGCGCGTTGCCGGAGGAGCGGGCCGCCGCCCCGGCGATGCCGATGCCCACACCCAGCACGCCGCCGATCAGGGTGAGGCCGACCGTGGTGGCCACCCCCTGCACCAGCACGGGCGTGTAATCCGCCAGGGATGAAAAATCAAACCGATAGGCCATGGAAACGCCCGCGCTGGTGATGGGAAGGGACGGTTACAGATCCTTGGACAGCGGTGTCCCCAGCCACTTCTTGGAAATGGCGCTGAGCGAACCGTCGGCTTTCGCCTTGGCCAGGATCGCGTTCACCTTCTCCAGCAGCGGGCCTTCGTCCTTGTTCAGGCCGATGAAGCAGGGCGAGTTCTTGATCAGGAACTTCAGGATCGGCAGGCGCGGCGGGTTGCGTTCGATGATGGCGGCGGCCACCACATTGCCGGTGGCGACCAATTCGACCTGACCCGACAGGAAGGCCGAAATCGTCCCGTTGTTGTCCTCGTAGCGGCGGACCGTGACCTTGTCGCTGACGATCTTCGACAGCTCGATGTCCTCCACCGATCCACGGGTGACGCCGACCGTCTTGCCGTTCAGATCCTCGGCCTTTTCAACCGTGCTGGCTTCCGGGCCGAAGACGCCGTTGAAGAAGGGGGCGTAGGCCGCCGAGAAATCGATGACCTTTTCGCGCTCGGCATTCTTGCCCAGGCTGGAGATGACCAGATCGACCTTGCCGGTGGTCAGATAGGGAATGCGGTTGGAGCTGCTGACCGGAACCAGTTCGACCTTGGCCCCCAGCTCCTTGCCGATCAGGTTGGCGGTGTCGATGTCATAGCCCAGCGGCTTCAGATCGGGACCGACCGAACCGAAGGGCGGGAAATCCTGCGGCACGGCCACGCGCAGAACCTTTTCCTTGGTGATCCGGTCCAGCGCGTCGGCCTGCGCCGCGCCGGTCAAGCCACCCACCAGAACAGCCGTGGCAAAGCCGACAGCACCGAGTATCGTTGCAAACCGCATGGTGTTCGATCTCCATCCAGAAGGACATTCCCATGCATTTCAAACGCCGTGCCACCCACTGAAACGGCGTGCGCCGGGATCTCAAAGGGCTGAAAATGATACGATTATCCCAAGTTCTCCCTATGATGTTACATGTGTAACGTTGGCCCCGCAAACCATATTGCTTGAAATTTGCGCAGATGACCGACCAAAAAAACAGCACCTTGCCCGATCAAGCGCTCACCACGCGCATCCACGCCCGCTACGCCGATTTGAGCCGCAGCGAGAAGCGCTTGGCCGACGTGATTCTCGCCTGTCCGGGGGAGGTGTCGGGCTACACCGCGACAGAATTGGCGCAAAACGCCGGCGTGTCGAAAATGACGGTGTCGCGGTTGGTCCGCCGCCTGGGCTACGCCAATTTCGACGAGGCCCGCCGCGCCGCCCGCCGTGGCACCGAATGGGGATCGCCGCTCCATCTGCTCGACCAGACGGCAGCCGCCGACGGGAATGGCAGCGTCCCGCCAACGGTGGAGGCGCATTTCCAACGCAGCCTGGACAGCGTGGCCGCCACCGCCCGCCTGATCGACCCGGACGCGTTGCGGAGCGCCGCACGGCTTCTGCATGGCGCTCGCCGGGTCTGGGTGTGCGGCGCCCGCAACAGCGCCTTTCTGGCCGGTTACGCCCGCTGGCAGTTCATCCAGGTCCGCCCGGAGGTTCATCACATGGTCGCGGCGGGGGAAACGCTGGCGGAAACCTTCGCCGATCTGGATGACCGCGACGTTCTGCTCTTGGTTGGCATCCGCCGCCGCACGCCCGGCATCATCGAATTGCTGCGGGCCACGCAGACGCGCGGCATCCCCACGATTCTGTTGACCGATAGCCATTCCCCCTTGGAAGGCCCGGCCCCGCCCCTGACCTTCCGCTGCGAAACGCGCAGCCTGGCGGCACTGGACAACCATGTGGCGGTGATGGCGGTGATTCACGCCCTGACGGCGGAACTCATTCAATTGTGCGGTCAGGCTGGCCGCGAGCGCATCAAAACCATCGAAGCGCTGCACGAATCGTTGGGCGAGTTCTGAACGCCGGACGAGGGGCGATCAGGCGGCCTGCGACCGACCGGCCATGAAGGCGGCGAAGCTGTCCGGGGGAAGCGGACGGCTGATGAGGTAGCCCTGGATGCGGTTGCAGCGCTGTTCGCGCAGGCGGGCCGCCTGTTCCCAGGTTTCCACCCCTTCGGCGATGGTGTCGAACCCCAGGCTCTCCGCCAGGGTCACAATGGTGCCGACGATCGCCGGATCGGTCGAGGATTTGACGATGTCGCGCACGAAGCTGCGGTCGATCTTCAGCGTGTCGATGGGAAAACGCTTCAAATACGCCAACGACGAATAGCCCGTCCCGAAATCGTCGATGGACAGGCGGACGCCGATGTCCTTCAGATCGTTCAGGATCGTCACCGCCTTTTCGATGTCGCCGATCATCGCCCCTTCGGTCAGTTCCAATTCCAACCGGTCCGGCGCAATGCCGGAGGATTCGACGACGCTGCGGACAAAGCCGACCAGACGCGCATCCTGGAATTGGCGCGGCGACAGATTGACCGACACCGACGGGACCATCACCCCGGCCTGCGTCCAGGCCGCCAACTGGCGGCAGGCCTCCATGAAGGTCCAGGCCCCGACCTCCCAGATCAGGCCGGTTTCTTCGGCCAGCGGGATGAACTCCGCCGGGCTGACCATGCCGCGCACTGGGTGACGCCAGCGCACCAGCGCTTCCGCCCCGATGATCCGGTCGGTCGCCAGATCGATCTTGGGCTGGTAATGCAACTCGAACTCTTCACCGCCGCTGGCCCGCCGCAGGTCGCTTTCCAGCCCCAGCGAAAAACCGGAGCGTTCGCGCATGCCGCCGTCGTAAAAGACGAAACGGTGCTCCGGGTTGCGCTTGGCGTGGTACATCGCCAGATCGGCGTTGCGCAGCAGCTGGTCGGCGGTTTCGCCATCGTCGGGGTAAAAGGCCACACCGATGGACGCGCCGCAGAAGAGTTCCTGATTGTGGACGCCAAACGGCTCGTCCATCGAATAGAGGATCTTTTCAACCAGCCGCGCGCCCGCCGACCGGTCGGCGGCGTCGGGGGCCACCACCAGAAACTCATCGCCGCCCAACCGCCCCACCGTGTCGGTCATGCGGGTGCAGTTGCGCAGACGCCGCGCCACCAGCTTCAACAGATCGTCCCCGGCGTGGTGGCCGAGCGTGTCGTTGACCTGCTTGAACCGGTTGAGGTCGAGGAAGGCGACGGCGACCTTGCTCTGGTTGCGCTGGGCGCGGGCGATCGCCTCCTCCAGCCGTTCGCACACCAGCCAACGGTTCGGCAGGTCGGTCAGCCGGTCGAAGCTGGCCTGATAGCGGATCTGGTGTTCCTGGGATTTGCGCTGGCTGATGTCGGCGATGGTCAGAACATAATGCTCCAACACGCCGTTGGGTGCCCGCACCGACGTCACCGACAGGGCGGCGGCAAAGGCCTCGCCCGTGTTGCGGAAGCTGGTGATTTCGCCCTGCCAGCGTCCGGCCTTTTGCGCGGTGGTCCAAATGCCGTCGATGAAGGCCCGCTCGTGCGACCCCGGCGCGAACAGCACCAACGGACGGCGCAGCAGTTCGTCGCGCAGAAAGCCGGTGGTGACTTCATAGGCCGGGTTGATCGCCTGCACGATCAAATCGGGATCGACGATCAGGATGCCGTCGGCCACGCTGTCGAACACCGTCGCCAGCAGGCGGATCTTCTCCTCATGCTGCTTGCGTTCGGTGATGTCCTGGACGGTGCCTTCGTAATACCGGATGCGCCCGGCGGCGTCGCGCACGCAGCGCGCGCTTTCCGCGATCCAGATGATCGTTCCGTCGCGGCGGAAGACGCGCGCCTCGAACGAGTGGACCGTGTCCTTGCGCGCCATCAGATCGGCAAAGGCCTCGCGCTTGCCGGGATCGACGTAGAGTTGCTCGGCGATGTCGGTCAGGTTGGCGATCAGATCGTCGGGGGAGCTGTAGCCGTAGATTTCGGCCAGGGCGGGGTTCACGCGCAGGTAACGACCGTCGGTCGTCGTCTGGTAAATACCCTCGACGGCGTTTTCGAAGATGCTGCGGTACTGTTCTTCCGTCTCTTGACTCATCGTCCGCGCCTCTTCCGACGCCAAGCCTGCACCGCCTGGGAACACCATCTCGTTACTCAAGCCAACAAAGAAAAACGGTCCATCTTGCCGCGACGCAGCAAAGCAGACGCCCGACCAACGGTGTCCGTCAAGCCCAAGCCACAGGACTGTGACACACCTTGCCGCATTTCATAACAGAAATGTAATCTTGGTCAGAAATGCCGACCAAACCATTGATATAAATAATATCTTCTAAATTGACCGAAAAATAGGCAGAAAAACAGGATGAAAAGCGGGCGCTCACACGGTTCTTTTCATCCTGCCATTCAGGGCGCACACGACATGTTCGTGCGCGCGCTTGTTGTGGACGCCCGACGCATCACACTTTCGACCCAACGCTTTGGGCCGAGTCGCAATCAATCAGCCGCACACAATCAATGGCCGTGGCCCAGCTTCGCGCCTTCCTTCAACACATAGGTGCGCGAGCAATAGGGGCATTCGACCCGGCCGTTCTGATCCAAGGTCAGATACACCAGCGGATGGCCCAGCGCGCCCCCGCCGCCGTCGCACCCAACGGTCGCGGTTTCCACGGTAATCGTCTCGGTCGGCTGCATGGCGGTCATCCTCTGTTTTGACAGGCGCGCGCGATCGCGCCATCGTGGGGTTGCCCGTTGCGGCGGGCGTCGGACACGGGACGGCCCGCGCGGGCCGGATGATACCCATCGTGCGGCGCGGATCAACGGGATTGACACGGTTTCCTGCAACTCCACCACAATGGTCGTGAAGACGAATGGTCGCGCACTCCACCCCCTCGGACCTTCCCACCCCCGCCGGGCTTCCGGCCAACGCGGTTGAACTGCGGGGCTTGACGAAGATCTACCAGCCCACCGGCAAGGCGGGACCGAAACACGCGCTGAAGGGGATCGATCTGGCCATCCCACGCGGCTCCCTGTTCGGCCTGCTCGGTCCCAACGGGGCGGGCAAATCGACGATGATCAACATCCTGGCCGGGCTGGTGAACAAGACCGGCGGGACCGCCCGCATCTGGGGGCACGAGGTGGCGGACAACCCGCGCCACGCCCGCGCCTCCATCGGCGTGGTTCCGCAGGAACTCAACATGGATCCCTTCTTCACCCCGCGCGAGATGCTGGAGCTGCAAGCCGGCCTCTACGGCGTGCCGAAACGCGAACGCCGCACCGATGAATTGCTGGCGGCGGTCGGGCTGGCCGACAAGGCCGACGCCCACGCCCGTTCGCTGTCGGGCGGCATGAAGCGCCGTCTGATGGTGGCCAAGGCGATGGTCCACACCCCGCCGGTGCTGATCCTGGACGAGCCGACCGCCGGGGTGGACGTGGAGCTGCGCCGCCAATTGTGGGACTACGTCCGCTCGCTGAACCGGGCGGGCACCACGGTGCTGCTGACCACCCACTATCTGCAGGAGGCCGAGGAGCTGTGCGACACCATCGCCATCATCAACCATGGTCAGGTGGTGGCCTGTGAGCCGACGCAGACCCTGCTGCGCCGCATCGACAACAAGGCGCTGTGCCTGACGCTGGACCGCGACCTGACCGCGGTTCCTCCGGCGCTGGCGGGATTCACGGTGGAGCTGCCCACCCCCCGGCGTCTGGTGGTCCGTTACCAGCCCAGCCGCCAGCGGGCCGACGCGATCCTCACCGCGCTTGCGGCGGCGGGCTTGAGCATCGTCGATGTCTCCACCGAGGAATCGAATCTGGAGGATATCTTCCTGCAACTGACCGGCGGCGCGCATGGTGGGGACAGCCACGCGGCGTGACCGGTGGGGGCTGGTCCGTCCGGCGTGTCTGGCGCTGTTGCTTCTGCTCACCGGCTGCGCCAGCGCGTTGCAGCCGATGGGACCGGCGGTGACAGCCCCCGATCTCGACGACCAACGCCTGCGCGCCGCCGACGGTTACAGCCTGCCGCTGCGCGCCTGGACGCCGGAAATCGCGCCGCCGCGCGCGGTCATCCTGGCCCTGCACGGCTTCAACGATTACTCCAACGCCTTCGACGGTCCTGGAAAGCGCTGGGCCGCACGGGGGATCGCCACCTACGCCTATGACCAGCGCGGCTTTGGAGCCAGCGCCAACACCGGCATTTGGCCGGGAACGCCGACGCTGGTGGCCGACCTGCGCATGGCCGTTGCCCAACTGCGCCGCCGCCACCCGCAACAGCCGCTGTTTTTGTTGGGGGAAAGCATGGGTGGAGCGGTGGTTCTCAGCGCCCTGAGCGATCCCGCGGCCCCGTTGGCGGTCGATGGGGCCATCCTGGTGGCTCCCGCCGTCTGGGGCCGGGAGACGATGGGGGTTGTTCCGCGTGTGGCGTTGTGGCTGTCCGACAGCCTGGTGCCGGGGTTCGTGGTGCACCCGCCGCGCGAGCTGGGGATCGAACCGTCGGACAACCTCCCGATGCTGCGCGCCTTGGGCCGTGATCCGCTGGTCATCAAAGGGGCGCGGGTGGACGCGCTGGCGGGCTTGACCGACCTGATGGACCGCGCGCTGGCGGCCTGCCCACAGCTGGACACGCCCGCCCTGGTGCTGTTCGGCGCGCACGAGCAGGTGTTGCCCCCCGGCCCGGTGCAACGCGCCCTGAGCACGCTGGAGAGCAACCCACGGCACCGGCTGGCGGTCTACCCCAAGGGCTATCACATGCTGCTGCGCGACCTTGCCGCCACAACCGTCATCGACGACATCGCCGCATGGATCAGCGATCCCGCCGCCCCTCTGCCCAGCGGGGCGGACCGCACTCCGCGCCGTTTGCTGGCCGAACCGTGACCGACCGGATCACCCCTCGTCCGGTTCCTGGCCCGGTTCGAAGCCGCCGGACTCATCAAAGTAATCACCCGCCACATCCGGCCCCCATTCCTGGACCAGCGCGACCTTCTTTTGCTTGAGAACGTCCACACGCTTTTCCGCGCGCGACACCTCCATCCCGGCCACCAGCGGCGGGATGCCGTAATACAGGCCCCAGCCAACCGCCGCCGCGCCGTACATGACCATCCACGACAGCGGATCGGCCAGCAGCTTGCCCGCCGCGCTCAAGGTGTGCTGGTGCTTCCAAAGATCGATGGCAAAGGGCATGCAGCCGCAGAAATTGACGCCGCCCACCGTGATCGGTGCGGATTTTTCCGGGTCGCGGTCAACGATGTAGGCGACGATGGTCGGGACCATCCCCACCGCGAACAGGATGGAGGTGGGCAGCACGATCAGCCCCGCTGGGATCACCAGCAGCAGCAGCGTCATCATGCCGCCCTTTTTCCGCTTCCGCGCCATCGGACCGTCTCCCCGTCAGAACGCGAACAACAGAATGATGCCCGCCACCAGCACCGTGGACAGCAGGCTGGACACGATGGCGGCCACCTGCCGCCCCGAGGATTCCACGATGCTGTTGCGGTCGGCGATGGTGTGGCGGATTTTTTCCATCTCCGCGTCGGCCTCGCGATACTCGATCTGGGCCGCTTCGAACTCCAGACGGTCGCGACGCAACGACTCAGGATCGTCCACCACCTTCAACAATTCGGTCAGACGTCCGTTGTGCGCGGCGGTGTCGGCCTGCTTGCGGACCTGCTCCTGGGTTTTGCGGTTGTGAAACCGGCGGAAGACCGGGTCGAGCATCGCCTGCACCCAGGTTGCCAGATGGGTCAAGCCATCCACCCCGGTGCGCGCCTGCACGTCCGACAGGATGGTCAGCATGGCGATGACCCGGCGGGTGGGTTCGATCCCGCTGCCAAGCTGGGTGAACAGCAGATCATCCGCCCGCTTGTGCCGCGCCGCCAGGAAGGCGGCAACCTGTCGGTCGATCGGGTCCTTGTGCCGCTCGCCGCCCGCCCCCAGCCAATCCAGCGCGCGCAGCAATTCCGCCGTGGTGGTCGGCAGTTGCTTAACCACCAGACTGCTCATGCAGGGCATGGTCGGGTTCATCTCGTACAGCACCCGCTCCACCCCCAGCCCATAGGCCGAGCGTTCCAGAAAACCGCGCAACTGGTCGTACATCTGGACCAACGGCACGAATTCCGGCTTGAAATCGGTCTGGACGTTCACCCAGAACATCGGCAACTGATTGCCGATCACCTCGGCCACCGCCTGGGGTGATTCGTTGCGCAGAAAGCTCTCGGCCAGCATGGTGGCCACGCCGTCCGGCATCATCGCCCGCCCGCGATAGCGGATCGGGGCCGCCGGGTCCAGCGCCATGCACACCCGCGCAACCAGCCGGTCGCCCTGGCTGCCGCCCTTGCCGCTGGAGGCGGTCTGGATGGCGTTGTTCACCGCCTCCGCCCGCACCTCGTCACCCAGTGACCGGCGCAGCCATTTGTCGAGTTCGCCGCTTTCGATCACGGTCGCCGCCGCCGGGACATGGCGGGCGAAACCGCGCGCCAGGGTCCGGCAGTGCCAATATTCCTGTCCCTGGAACTCCAACGGGCGGGCGGCCCGGCGGGAGATCTGCGGCTGCTTGGGGCTGAGCCGTCGCCCCGCCACCCACAAATCCAGATCGTTCAGGGTCCAGCGCTGCTTGGGATCGTCCACCAGCAGGCCGCGCACCACCTCGTTGATCGCCAAGGGCAGGCGGAATTGCTGGACAAGGGCCGGGTAGGATCCGCGTTCGATCTTGGCCTGCAACAGCGCTTCATCGTCCAACCCCGACACCGGGTTGCGCCCCAGCGCCAACATCAGCAGGGTCACGCCCAGCGAATACAGATCGTCCATCACCGTGCCGCTGCCACGACCGGCGGGCGCGCACATGCCCCGTTCGATGGTTTCGAACAGCACGGGTTGGCCATAGCCGGGTTGGGTCGAGACGCATTCGCCCAGCATCAACCCGCCCGAAGCCAGATCGCGGAAATACAGGTTGTTCGGGCGGATCGCACCATGAACCACCCCACGGCTCGACATCTCCTTCAGCGCCGACACCAGCGGGTGAACGATCTGCCGGGTCAACTGGTCTTCCGGCATCGGATCGATGCTGTCGGTCAGCGCGTTCATCAGACGGCGGCCACCGGGCCGCTCGAACACCAGGCAATAGCGCCGCCCCCGGTCCTGCGGCCAATCGACCACGCCCCAATCGAGCAACCGCATGTGGGTCCCGTTGTCCATGCTGGCCACAGTGGAGCACACATCCGTGCGCGGCAGGATCGACGGATGACAGATGATCGCGAAGGGTTCGAGGCGCTTTTCGCGCAGGGATTTGGCGACGTACGCGTTGCCGCCCACCGTGTTCAGGGTGGGGATGGGGCCGGCGGGTTGGATTTCATAGCGTTCCGCCAGCTTGACAGCGTCGGCGTTGGCCATCGCCCCAACGGCGGCGGTCTGAGCGTCGGACGGCATGAGCGGCGTATCCCCGAGACAAGCGAACCTGCGCAAGCCCTAGGTGGCGCGAAAAGGGCAAACAAAGTCTTAACGCGCGCGCTTGCCACTCGGCAAGCGGTTGATGATGAACCTTTTCGCATAGCCCTTTCGGCCCAGCCGCCGCAGCGGCGACCGGGCCGAAAGCGTCTTGCGATCAATCCGCGAACGGATCGGTCATCAGGATGGTGTCGTCGCGCTCGGGGCTGGTGGACAGCAGGGCGACCGGGGCCTGGATCAGCTCTTCGATGTGACGGACATATTTGACCGCCTGCGCGGGCAGTTCGGCCCACGAACGCGCCCCGCGCGTCGTATCCTTCCAGCCTTCGAAGGTTTCATAGATCGGCTCGACGCGGGCCTGGGCACCGGCGTTGGCCGGGAAGTAATCCAGTTCCTGGCCGTCCAGACGGTAGCCGACGCAGACCTTGATTTCGTCAAAGCCGTCCAGCACGTCCAGCTTGGTCAGCGCGATGCCGTCGATGCCGCCGGTCTTGATGGCTTGGCGGACCATGACGGCGTCGAACCAGCCGCAGCGGCGCTTGCGCCCGGTGACGACGCCGAACTCCTTGCCCTTCTGACCGATCAGTTCGCCGATCTCGTCCGTCAGCTCGGTCGGGAAGGGGCCGGAACCGACGCGGGTGGTGTAGGCCTTGCTGATGCCCAGCACATAGCCGACGGCGCGCGGCCCCATGCCGCTGCCCGCCGCCGCGTTGCCCGCCACAGTGTTGGACGAGGTGACGAACGGATAGGTGCCGTGATCGATGTCGAGCATCGAGCCTTGCGCGCCTTCGAACAGGATGCGCTTGCCCGCGCGGCGCAGCTCGTCCAGGCGCTTCCACACCACGGCGGCGTAGGGCAGCACCTGCGGGGCGATTTCGCGCAGCGGCTCCAGCAGGTCGGCCGGGGTCATTTCCGGCGCGCCCAGGGCGCGGAACAGGGCGTTGTGGTGGGCCAGCAGGGCGTCCACCTTTTCCACCAGCACGGCGTCGTCGGTCAGATCGCACAGGCGGATGGCGCGGCGGGCGACCTTGTCCTCGTAAGCGGGTCCGATGCCGCGCCCGGTGGTCCCGATCTTCGACGCGCCCTTGGACTCCTCGCGCGCCTTGTCGAGCGCGCTGTGGACCGGCAGGATCAGCGGGACGTTTTCGGCGACGATCAGGTTTTCCGGGGTGACGGACACGCCCTTGTCCTTGATCGCGTTGACTTCGCGGATGAAGGCCCAGGGGTCGAACACCACGCCGTTGCCGATGACCGACAGCTTGTTCTGACGCACGACGCCCGACGGCAGCAGGCTGAGCTTGTACTCAACCCCGTTGATGACCAGCGTGTGGCCCGCGTTGTGACCGCCCTGGAAGCGCACCACCACATCGGCACGGCTGGAGAGCCAGTCGACGATCTTGCCCTTGCCCTCGTCGCCCCATTGGGCGCCGACCACCGCCACGTTGGCCATCTCTTCAATCTCCGCAAAACAGAAGGATCCGCACACCCCCTCGCCCCGGAGGGGGGAGGGACCGAAACGCGCTACTCAACCGGATGGACGACGCCATCCGCCAGACGATGGCCGCACTGAAGCCGCTTGGCCTCGGCCACCGCATCCGTCACCGGGGCCAACCCGGCCACCGTCACCCATCCATCGGCGCGCAGGCCCGCCGCCACCGTCCACGGCGTGCCATGCGGCACGAACACCCGCGTGGGCGCGGCGGCGACCGGAATCGCCGGCAGGATGTAATCCATGTACAGGGTGAAGCCGGTGGAGCGTTCCTTGCCCACCCCGGCCTGATAGCGTCCGCCCTGCCCGACCTCGCCCACATCGCGCGAAAAAACGGTGAAGCTGAGGCCGGTCTGATAGCCAAAGCCGCGATGCTCGACCAGATCGATGGTCACGGTCAGCGTCGGCATGGCCGCGCGGATCACCGCCAGCGCGCTGGTCAGGCGGCGGCGGTCCAACTCCGCCTCTTCCGGCAGTTCCACCGCCGTCAGGGCGCGGATGGCGCGGTCGGCCGGGCCGGAGGCGCTCATCAACGTTTCCAGCAGCGCGGCCGCCGGGCCGCCAACCTCGGCCACCGCCGCCACGTCCTTGCGGTCCAGGGCGGCGCGCAGCGCGCGGATCTCGTCGTCGGGCAGGCCCAGACCGGCGCAAATGCGCTCCACCATCTTGGGCACGCACAGATCGACCGACAGGTGCGGCACGCCGATCGCCGACAGCGCCTGCACCGCCAGCAGCACGACCTCGGCGTCGGAGTCCGGCTCCGACGCACCGATCAGCTCGACACCGACCTGGGTGAACTGGCGTTCCGGGCGCAATTGCGACCCGTTCACGCGCAGCACCGGACCGGCGTAGCACAGGCGCAGCGGGCGCGGTTCGTTGGCCAGACGGGTGGTGGCGATGCGGACGATCTGCGGCGTGATGTCGGCGCGCACCGCCATCATGCGTTGGGAATGGGGGTCCATCACCCGGAAGGTCTGCTTGGCCATGGCCGCACCGGCCCCGGACAGCAGGTTTTCCTCGAACTCCACCAGCGGCGGATCGACCCGGCGATAGCCATGGGCCGCGAATTCCGCCAGCAGGCGTTCGACGGCGACCGCCTCATGCGCCGCTTCGGACGGCAGCACATCGTGCAATCCGGCGGGCAGAAGAGCGGCGTTCAGAGCGTCGGCGGGCATGGCCACAATCGTTTCGTCAGGGGGAAGGCAAATGTCGGGCACACGGGGCGGGCTAATACCCGACCATGGCCCGCCATGCAAATGGAAAAGCCCCGGCGGCCCCTGCGCGCGGGTGTCATCTCCCCTGCGTCCTTGCCGGGTCGGTGTTGTCCGGGCAAGCAATCAAGCCGGTTTGGACAGAAAACGCCGTTGAATTTGTCAGAAAAATACCTCAAACCTGAATCGTTCAGGCTCCGACATTTTGGGTGTTCCCGTCGCATGGCCCTGGCGAGCAGCAGTTACGAAGTCCAGATCTATCAGGCGGATCACTGGGTTCTCGATTCCTGTTTCGAGAGCGAGGCCGAGGCGCGCGCTTATGGCAAGCGCATCCTGTCCGCCGGACGGATCGAGGGGATCCGGGTGGTGCGCGACTGGGCCAGACCCGACGGCCGCCATGTCGAAACCGAAATCCATCAGGAATTCCGCAGCAACTCCAACAGCATCACCATCGCGCCGCTGGACGAGACGCCGCCGCTGTGCCACAGCCCGGCGGAGATGTTCGGCGTCGATGGCCGCATGGTGATGAACCGGCTGCTGAAGAACTACATCGAGCGACTCGTCGTCACCCCCACCGAGATTCTGCACAACCACACCGAACTGAAACGGCTGCTCGACAAGGACAACCTGATGCCGACCGCCGTCGGGCGGGTCGCCGCGCTTCAGGCGGAAAAGGCCGGGCTGGACACCCGCGCCCGCCGGGACGAGCTGTACAGCGTCATCAACGGAGTGAGCGAACGCGCTCGCGCCGCCGCCGCGCGCAGCGATCTGCCCTCGCTGGACAGCGCCGGGTTCCGCCCGATCTACGAACGGCTCGACGCGCGGGAAGATCCGGAAAGCCGCGATTTCCTGGCGCGCGCCCTGCTGTCCCGCGATCTGGTGCAGATGCGCAACTGGCTGGCCAAGCTGGATTTCCTGGGCGAATTGGTGCGGCAGGAGGGCGGACTCACCGACAACCCGCTGACGTTGGTCGATGGCGTCATCGCCGACGTTCTCGGCGCGCCTTCGGTGGTGCAAGAGCTGCTGGGAATGCAGGGCAGCCTGCTGGAGGCGCTGTGCAACCTGCTCGACCTGTCGCGCGGTCGCCTGGATGTGAGCCGCCGGGCGGAGGAGGACCGCATCGTTCACCTGAACGAGCTGCTGGCCTTCCACGATCTGGACGAATCCCGTCGCGTGATGATCGATCTCGTCCGCCGTCAGGTGAAGAGCGCCCAACCGCTCTACCGCGCCGATCCGGGGCAGGAGCGCGACGCCTACCAGCGGCTGTTGCAGCGCGTCACCACCCCCAACGGCGTGATCGGCGGCGGCGGCATGGCCGAGGCGCTGGTCCTGCGCTACCTGCGCTTCCTGGAGGGCGGCGGGGCGGCCGGACGGCGGCGGGCGATGGAGGAGGTCTGCGGCCTGCACAGCGACCCCAAGGACGCCGTGCGGTTCCTGATGGCTCTCTCCCAATCGGAGACGGGCCGCCAGCACGCCGACGATGTGGACCGGCTGTTGAGCGGCCTGACCGGCGACCCGCGCGGCTTCGGCCGCTTCGTCGACCGTGCCCAGCCGATCAAGACCAACGTCGAGGCGCTGACCCAGCTTTACACCCACGCCCGCGACTCGGGCCTGGCCGACCCGCTGAAAGGCCGCCTGACCGACCGCATCGACGATCTGCTGGTCGCCTACATCCACGATTGCCGACTGGTCGAGCGCATCGACAACCCCAACGACCCGCTGCGCCTGCGCGCCAACCGGCTGATGCAGCTCTGCGCGCCGGGAACCCTGCAAAGCCGCAAGGCGCTGGCCGTGGTGCGCGAACGGGTGGTGTCCCACCTGCGCCAGCCCCAGTTCGAACAGAAATACATCGCCGATCTGGCCGACCCCACCCTGCAACAGGGCGCGCTGCGCGAGTTCTACCGGCTGTTGGCGCAAGCAGGCCTGACCTGACCCGACCAGCCCAGCCCTGCGCGCGGGGTCACAGCAGCGCGTCGGGTGACAGGCTGGTCAGGGACGCGCGCACGCGCGGGATCATGTGGTCGGCGAAGGCCCGCACCTTGGCCGGAACCAGGGCGCGATGGGGGTAGAGCACGGCCAGCGTGATCGGTTCGGGCGGGTGATTGGGCAGGATCGGGACCAGCGCGCCGCTGCGGATGTGCGCCGCCACCTCCCACAGCGGTTTCAGGGCGATGCCGCGCCCGTCCAGCGCCCAGCCGGTCAGCACATCGCCGTCGTCGGCGTCGAATTTGCCCGACACCGGGGCCTTGACCGGCTCACCGCCATCCAACAGCGACCATTGATATTGCTGGGTTCCGGGAAAGCGCAGCAGCAGGCAATTGTGGCCCGCCAGATCGGCGGGTCTGGTCGGCTGGCCATGGGCCGACAGATAGGCGGGGGACGCCACCAGCACGCGGCGCAGATCGGCGATCTTGCGGACGACGAAGCTGGAATCCTTCAGCGCCGCCATCCGCACCGCCACATCCACCGCCTCGCGCAGCAGATCCAGCAGATGGTCGGACAGGCGCAGGCGCAGTTCCACCAGCGGGTGTTCGGCGCAGAAATCGGGAATCAGCGGGGCCAGCACCGCCCGGCCAAAGCCCAGCGGTGCGGTGACGCGGATGCTGCCCGACGGCACGCCCGACCCGGCGGTGATGCCGCTGTGCGCGCGCTCCACCGCCTCCAGCACCTCCAGGCAGCTTTGGTAATAATCCATCCCGGTTTCGGTCGCCTGCAACTGCCGCGTCGTGCGGTTGAGCAGGCGCACGCCCAGATGGGCTTCCAACTGCTGGATCCGGTGGCTGACCATGGCGGGCGACATGCGCAGATTGCGCCCGGCGGCGGACAGGCTGCCCAGCTCGACGACGCGCACAAAAATACGCATGTTTTCCAGCAACGCCATGCTTGCGGGTCTTTCCGGTCGGGATCGGGGAATCGGGTCGGGTGAATGCTGCTGGTGCGAAGGCTATCACCGGGCGCGCCGGAAAAACCAGACTCCGCTGAAAACCCGTGCCGCAACCCTTCCCCCGGCAGGGCCGATTCAGCTTCCGCGATAGGTCGAGAAGGCCCAGGGCGAGACCAGCAGCGGCACATGGTAATGCTGGCTGGCGTCGGCGATGCCGAAACGGATCGGCACCTCGTCCAGGAACGGCACGCCATCGCCGTCCACCGCCCCGCTGGCGCGGAAATAGGCGGCGACCGCGAACAGCAGCTCGTAGCGGCCCGGTTGGAAGGCGTCGCCCTGCAAGGCGGGCGCGTCGAGCCGCCCGTCGGCGTTGGTCACGAAATCGCCCAGCACCACGCCCCGGTCCAGATCGGTCAGGCGCACGGCCATGCCCGCCGCCGGGCGGCCCGAAGCGATGTCGAGAACATGCGTGGTCAGGCGTCCCATGGCGCGGTCCTTTCCGTGGCCGGGTGGCGAAGGGGGCGGAAGGCCAGCCTAACGCGCGCCGGGGCGGCTTGACGAGACAGGGAAATTTGAAACTGTCTCCACCCACGCGATGGATTGCCGCCGCCGCCGTTGCTGGATTAGCGTGGTGGGGTCTTGGCCCCTGCACGAAGGACGCGCGCGATGACCCAGCCCTACCCCCGCGACATGATCGGCTATGGCGCGCAGCCGCCGCACGCCCAATGGCCGGGCGGCGCGCGGGTGGCGGTCCAGTTCGTCATCAATTACGAGGAGGGCGGGGAAAACTGCGTCCTGCACGGCGACGCGGCGTCCGAAGCCTTCCTGTCGGAGATCGTCGGGGCGCAGCCGATCCCCGGCGCGCGCCACATGAACATGGAGTCGATCTACGAATACGGGTCGCGCGCCGGGTTCTGGCGGCTGCACCGGATGTTCACCGAACGCAACCTGCCCGTCACCGTCTATGGCGTCGCCATGGCGCTGGAGCGCAACCCGGAGGTCGTCGCCGCCATGAAGGACGCCGGGTGGGAGATCGCGACCCACGGCTGGCGCTGGATCGATTACCAGCATCTGCCCATCGCGGTGGAGCGCGAGCACATGATGCGCGCGATCGATCTGCACAGCCGCGTCACCGGCAGCCGCCCGTTGGGCTGGTATCTGGGCCGGTGCAGCCCCAACACCTGGCAACTGGTGGCCGAGGAGGGCGGCTTTCTCTACAACGCCGATTCCTACGCCGACGATCTGCCCTATTGGGACGACCGCCATGGCCGCCCGCAACTGATCGTGCCCTACACGCTCGACGCCAACGACATGCGCTTCGCCACCAACCAGGGTTTCAACAGCGGCGACCAGTTCTTCGCCTACCTCAAGGACAGCTTCGACACGCTCTATGCGGAGGGGGAAACCCAACCGAAGATGCTGTCGGTCGGGCTTCATTGCCGTCTGGTCGGGCGTCCGGGCCGGGCGGCGTCGCTGGCGCGCTTCCTCGATTACGTGCGCGGCCATGACCGGGTGTGGGTGGCGACCCGGCTGGACATCGCCCGCCATTGGATCGAGCGGCACCCCTACCGCGCCGCCTGACCCCCCATCGGATTTTCCGTGAAAGACGCCGCCATGCCGCACCGCCTTGCCGATCTGAACGCGATGGACCGCGACGCTTTCGTCGCCGCGCTGGGCGCGGTGTTCGAGGACAGCTCGTGGGTGGCCGCCGCCGCCTGGGACCAGCGCCCCTTCGCCGACACCGACGCCCTGCACGCGGCGATGTGCGGCGTGGTGCGCGCGGCGGGGGAGGAACGCCAGCGCGCCTTGATCCTGGCCCATCCCGATCTGGCCGACAAGGCGACCCGCCCGGCCAGCCTGACCGCCTTTTCTCAAACCGAACAGGCCCGCGCCGGTCTGAACGAGCTGTCGGAGGAGGAGGTGCAGGAACAGCGTGCCTTGAACCGCGCCTACCGCGCGCGCTTCGGCTTTCCCTTCATCATGGCGGTGCGCTTCAGCACCCGTCACCAGATCCTCGACGCCATGCGCGCCCGCGTCCAGAACGCGCCGGAGGTGGAGTTCCTGCGCGCCCTGGACGAGATCGACAAGATCGCCGGGTTCCGTCTGGCCGATCTGGTCGCCGCCTGACCGTTTCCCCCCAGCGGTTCACCCCCGGCAGCCGTTTTTTGTCCCATCTTTTTTGGGCCGGGCGTGGAATGACGCGCGCGGCGCGGCTGTTGGTGTCTGTGTCGGGGCGAGCGTGCCCCGCCAACAGGAGGACGCCGGAATGTCGGGCCGTTTGTTCAAACTCATGTGGACCGTTGCGGGTGGGTTGGTGATCGCCAGTGCGTTTGCCGGATTGACCGCAGGCACGGCGTTGGCCCATGGCGACGACTGGCGCGGCTATGAACGCCGGGATGAACGCCGGGATGAACGCGATTGGCGCGGCCCCGGCCGGGACTGGCCGGAGCATTGGCACCACCGCCGTCACTGGCGGGAACCCCGCGTCATCTATGTGCCGCCGCCCCCGCCGCCGCGCGTGATCTACGCGCCGCCGCCGGTCCTCTACGCCCCGCCCGCCGTGTCCTACCCGGAACCGACGTTCGGCTTTGGTTTCAGCGCCAACATCCCCATCCGCTGACGCCGCCCCCGGCGCGGCGCTGGCCGCACGCGGCCAACGCGCACAGGACCGCTTCCGGCTTTCCCCCGGTGACGCTATGGTGTCGCCCGTTTCGGGAACCGCCCGGTGTTGAGCGGGCAGCGGAGGAGGGACATCGTGCGTCTTGGTCTGATCGGCGCGGCGGCGCTTGCGATGGGTGCGGTGTTGACCGTTGGCAGCGCCAACGCGGCGGACGAACCGCGCCTGACCGCCGCCCTGGGCGACGAGGTGCTGAAGCTGATCGACATCGCGCCGAAGGGCACGAAGGTTCTGGTCAACGACGCGATGGTGCTGGAGGACCGCGACAGCGCCCTGGTGTCCTTCGTCAACGCCTACACCCTGGATGGCCGCTGGCTGCTGCTGCTGAAGGCGGAAAGCGACGCCAAGGACTGCCCCGCCCGCTTCCGCGTGCTGGAGCTGTCGTCCCCCAAGCCGCGCGTCTCCCCGCCCTTCGGTTCGTGCAGCGACGCGGCGGAGGTCGCCACCGACGGCGGCGTGATGACGGTGACGATGCCGGTTCCCGCCAGCAAGGACATAGCCGCCTGGACCTACCGCGACGGCCGGATCGCCCGCACCCGCTGACGGGCGCATGGCTGGCGGTCGTTCCGCACCGGCACCGGCTTGGTTGACGGGGTGGGGGGCAGCTTTTAAGGTCGCTGCCTTCGCACAACCCCGTTTCCGGGCAGGACATCCGCCATGAAGCCGACGCGCCGTCCCTCCACCCCGCTCTTTTCGTCCGGTCCCTGCGCCAAGCGTCCGGGCTGGTCGCTGGACGCGCTGGAAGGCGCGCTGCTCGGTCGGTCGCACCGCTCCAAACCCGGCAAGGCCAAGCTGAAGGAGGTCATCGACCTCACCCGCGCGGTGCTGGCGATCCCGGGCGACTATCGCATCGGCATCGTTCCGGCCTCGGACACCGGGGCGGTGGAAATGGCGCTGTGGTCGATGCTGGGCGCGCGCGGCGTGGACATGCTGGCGTGGGAAAGCTTCGGCAAGGAATGGGTGACGGACGTCGTCAAGCAACTGAAGCTGCCCGACGTGCGCACGATGATCGCCGATTACGGATCGCTGCCCGATCTGGCGGCGGTCGATTTCGCGCGCGACGTGGTGTTCGCCTGGAACGGGACCACCGCCGGGGTCCGCGTGCCCAACGGCGATTGGATCCCCGATGACCGCGTCGGCTTGTCGATCTGCGACGCCACCTCCGCCGCCTTCGCCATGGATCTGCCCTGGTCGAAGATCGACGTGGCGACCTGGTCCTGGCAGAAGGTGTTGGGCGGAGAGGCCGCGCACGGCATGCTCGTCCTCAGCCCGCGCGCGGTGGCCCGGCTGGAAAGCTACCAGCCCGACCGGCCCCTGCCGAAAATCTTCCGCATGACCAAGAACGGCAAGCTGATCGAGGGCATCTTTGAAGGCGACACCATCAACACGCCCTCGATGCTGTGCGTGGAGGACGCCATTGACGGCCTGCGTTGGGCCTTGTCGGTCGGCGGTCTGCCGCAACTGATCCGCCGGTCGGAGCAGAATCTCCGCCTCGTCGCCGATTGGGTCAAGGACAGCCGCTGGGCCGCCTTCCTGGCCGGGGAGGAGGCCACCCGCTCCTGCACCGCCATTTGCCTGCGCTTCACCGATCCCGACGTTCTGGCCCTGCCCGCCGACGCGCAGGCGGCCTTCGCCAAGAAGCTGTCCGCCCTGCTGGAACAGGAAGAGGCCGCGTTTGACGCCGGGTCCTACCGCGACGCCCCGCCGGGCCTGCGCCTGTGGGGCGGGGCCACGGTGGAGAATGAGGACATGGAAGCCCTGCTGCCCTGGCTCGACTGGGCCTTCGCCACCGTGAAGGCCGAAGTTCTCGGGGCCAAGTGACCGTCATCCACGTCCCGCGCGGCCGGAAACACCGGTCGCGCGGGACGTGGAGCCTCACACCCAGACAATCACACCCAGTAACGCGGATAGGCGCGGTCGCTGCGCAAATTGTTGACCAGCAGGCCGATGCCGACCAGCGTCAGCGCTCCTGTCAGGGCCGTCGGCAGCAGCATCGCCGTGTCGGTGCCGGGGGCCAGCGCCAGCAGCGGCATCGCCCCGGCGGGCGCGTGCAGGGTCCGGGTCAGTTGCATCACGGCGATGGCGGTCCCGACCGACAGAGCCACCACCCACGGGGCGTTGCCAAACAGCGCCAGCCCGATCACCCCGACCAGGGCCGACACCAGATAACCGCCCAGAACGCTGCGCGGCTGGGCCAGATGGCTGTCGGTGGCGGCGAAAATCAGCACGCAGGTCGCCCCGAACGGGGCCATCAGCAGCGGCAGCTTGCTGAGGAGAGAAATCACGCTGATCGCGCCGATTCCAGCGCTGCCGCCCACCCACGACCACAGGATTTCGCGCAGATGCGGGCGGGTCGGAGCCTGTTCCGTGCCCTTCATTTTGCCGAAGAACGCGCCCACCCGTTTCATGCCCGACCCCCTCGCCAAGAGCGGAGAGGATGGTAGGGTTGGGTCAAAAAAACGTCAAGCTGTGCAAAATTTCATCACAGGATGGTCAGCCCTGCGCCACCGTCAGGCTCCCCAACCGCCTCATATCCCACGCGACCGGACCAGAAGGACGCGCGCCTCCTCCGCCGCGCGGTGCAGGCGGGGCAGGAATTGCGTTTCCATTTCCGGGCAGGTGACGCGGGCGGCCTGGGCGCTGACGTTGACGGAGGCGACCACCCCGCCCGACGCGGTGCGGATCGGCACGGCGATGGAGCGCAACCCCAACTCCAGCTCTTGATCCACCAGAGAGAACCCGCGCTCGCGCACGCGCTCCAACTCGCGTTTCAGCGCGTCGGTGGCGGTGATGGTGCGTTCGGTGAAGGGTTTCAGCGGGACCCGCGCCAGATAGGCGTTCAACTCCGCCTCCGGCATCGCCGCCAGCAGCACCCGCCCCATGGAGGTGCAATAGGCGGGCAGACGGCTGCCGACGTTCAGCCCCACCGACATGATCCGCTTGGTCGCCGCGCGGGCGATGTACACCACGTCATCCTCGTCCAGCACCGCCGCCGAACAGGATTCCTGCACCGCCGCGCTGACCTGCTCGATCAGCGGATCCAGGATGGTCGCCAGCGGGGCCGACGACAGGAAGGAATAGCCCAGCGCCAGAATCTTGGGTTTCAGATAGAAAATCCGCCCGTCCGTTCCGGCATAGCCCAATTGGGTCAGCGTCAGCAGGCAGCGCCGCGCCGCCGCGCGCGGCAGGCCGGTGATCTTGGCGATGTCGGCGATGGTCAGGGTCGGGTCGCGTTCGGTGAACGCCCGGATCACCGACAGGCCGCGCGCCAGCGAGGTCATGAAATTGGGATCGGCGGTGTCCTCGTCCGGCCCGGCTTGCCGGTCCTGGCCCTGCGGATGCGCGGTGTCCACCATGCTCGACTCCCCCCATAACCCCACCGCTCTCCCAACCGGGCGGCGCTTGTAAGTGCGATTATCGCGCAAATTACTCAAAAACGCACAAATTTCCAGCGCTCGGCCCCCCGATGTTTATGGACCATCGGTCCACATCGTGCAATCGTTCGCCCGACATCCACGCAACAGGGGCATTGGCAATGACCGAGCGGCGAACCAGCGGGGCAAAACCGGTCAACGCCCTGGTGCGCGGCCTGCGGGTGCTGGCGGTGGCCAACGAGATCCAGGCCCCGACGGTGGCGGAGGTGGTCCGCCGCTCCCGCCTGCCAAAAGCCACGGCGATCCGGCTGCTGCAAACGCTGGTGCACGAGGGCTATCTCGACGATCTGGGCGAGGCGGAGGGCTATCAGGTGACGGCCAAGGTGCGCAACCTGTCGCGCGCCCTGCTGGACCGCACCCCCATCGCCCAACTGGTGCAACCGCTGCTGGACGATCTGGCCGCCCGCGTCAAATGGCCGTCGGAGTTCTTTTTGGCCGAAGGGCGCTCGGTGGTGATCGAGGTGTCGAACCGCAGCGCCGCGCCGATCAAGCTGAACCTGTTCGAACACCGCCGGTTCCCGATGGTCGCGTCCGCCACCGGGTTGGCCTATCTGTCAGCGCTGCCGCCGGGGGAGGCCGAACGGATTGTCCAGGACTCCGTCGCCGACGGCACGCTGACGCGCCCGCCCGACGCCTGTCTGGAGGAGGTGGCCGCCGCCCGCCGCAACGGCTACGCCCTGTGGGAATATCCCAGCCTGTCGCCCGGCCTGCGCATGGCCTCGATCCCGGTGCGGTCCGGCGGGCGGGTGATCGGCGGGCTGTCACTGGTCCATTTCCGCGATCTGGTGCCGATCCCGCTGCTGGAATCGCTGTTCCTGCCCGACATGCGCGGCGTGGCGGACCGGATCGGCGCGGTGCTGGCCGACCATCGGGACTGAGGCGTCACCACAACCGCCCAAACACAAACCCTCATGAAAAAGCCCACCAGCCCGGCGCGCACGCCAAACCGATGGGCTTTTCCGTCACACACCCAAATGAACCGATCCGATCAGGCCAGCGCCAGACGGTCCAGCGCGGTGACGCGGCGCAGCGGGCTGGCCGCCGTCAGACGGTTCACCCCCTTCAACGCGACGAAGGTGAAGACCGGCTCGCACAGCACCAGCGGCAGATAGGACGCGGCGAACAGCGCCCAATCGGCCAGCGGGGTGGCTTCTTCGCCCCAAAACAGCCAGAAACCGACCATGGCGACGACGCCCGCGTAATAGGCGGCGTCGAAGGCCATGATGCGGCCCCAGGTGACGGCGGTCTTGGCGACCCCCTCAGCGAAAAAGCGCTTGCCGACGGTTTCGTGCACGGCGACCAGCGGCACGATCAGGGACAGGCTGTTGACGCCCAGATGCAGCAGATCCTGCGGCTCGAACAGCGCCCCTTGCAGCAGCAGGCCAACGGCGAAGCCGAACAGGGTGGGCAGGAAACCAAAGGTGAAATAGACCGCCGACGCGCCGATGAAGTGCAATTCCGACGGGCCGACCGGCAGATGGTAAATCTCCATGAAAACGGAGAAGAACAGGGCGGCGAACACCGCCTTGACCAGTTCCACCGGCTGGCGGACCAGGGCCGGGCTGTAGACGGCCAGGGTGGCGAGTGCCGCACCGTTGGCGGCGGTGACTTTGACGGCGTCGAGAACGCCGGGTTCGATGTGCATGGTGTGTACGCCTTGCGCGCAGAAAGAAAATCAAGGGTTGCGGGACCGGTCACGGCCAGCCCGGCGCTCAACCCGATGCGCGGAATGTCATCGCCACCTCCGGGCCGTCCCACCGACGGCCTGCTGGGGTTGTTGGGTTGGTGGCAGGTCTCCTGGCTTGCGGCGTCACGCGGCGGATCGCCTTCCCGGTCGTTCGACCCGTGGCTTTTTGATCCGACGCACGCCGTTCACAGTTGCGGGGGCAGCCCCGGATTGGACCCTGATCGGGTCGCACCGGATTCCCATTTTCACACGCTGTCGTTGCCAACGGCGCGCACCACCACACGCACGCTAAACCGGCTTGCGGATCCAAACCAAGGTTTTTTTGCGCCGCAACGTCCGCGCTGCGGCTCCGGACCTGCGTGAAAATGCCGCTCGCACGGGCTGCGCGGGCTGGGCTATGGTGCAGCGGTGCGCGTGTGCGCTGTGGGCGTGTCGGCGCTGGGGACATTGGGCGGGGCATGATCGGAACCGGGAACAAGGGGCTGCGGACGCGGCGGGTCAGCCTGTTGGCTGGCGCGGTGGCGTTGCTGCTGCAAATTGTCGCCTGGGCCTGGATGCCCGCGATGGCGGCCCCGCTGCCCGGGGCCGGTGGGGGCGATGGTCCCAGCCGGATCGTCATCTGCACCCCCGACGGTTTCAAAACGGTTCTGCTCGACGCGCAGGGCGCGCCGATCCAGACCGACGCGGACCGCAACGCCGACACCGACACGGCCATGTCGGGCGGGTCCTGCCCCTTGTGTCCGTTGATCGGTGGCTTGGCGTTGCCGCCACCGCTGGCGCTGCTGACCCCTGACGATGTGGGTCGTCATGGGCCGGAAGCGCTGCCGGGCGACCGCATCGCCGCCGGTTGGTTCCTGTCCACCCTTCAGGCGCGCGCCCCCCCCTCCCTGGGTTGATTCCCGTCGCGGCGAAACCGGATGACCTCCGGCGTCGCCATGCGCTGAAATCCCCCCTGCGGAGAGTCTCTCCATGCCCGGACTGCCCCCCGGTGTATCACCGATCCTTGCGGATTCGGCCCCACGCGGCCTTGCCGAATCCCCGTCCCTGGCCCCATCCCAGGTCGAATCCGCGCCCGCCACCGACGCCGCCCCCCTGTTCGACGCCCTGCTGACCCCCAACGACAGCGGGACCCGCCACGGTCGCGTGATCTTCGCCGCCGTCGTGGCGGCCTATGCGGCCATCACCCTGACCGCGTGGCTGTGGTTGGGGGCCTGGCCGATGGCGGCCTATGGGCTGGTGGTCGCCGCCTTCGTCGGGTGGT
Source organism: Azospirillum griseum (assembly GCF_003966125.1). Lineage (GTDB taxonomy): Bacteria > Pseudomonadota > Alphaproteobacteria > Azospirillales > Azospirillaceae > Azospirillum > Azospirillum griseum. Next base: position 119,173 of record NZ_RXMA01000009.1, on the reverse strand, counting down.
CGCTGCTGGGCGACGCCCACCGCCGCCGCCAGAGCGAGCGGATCCAGGTCTGGCCCGACCGCACGCGGGTGGAGCAGACCGATTCCGCCGGGCGCACGGCGGTCAGCGATTGGCAAACCCCCTGGCTGCGCGTGACGGTCGAGCCGAACGGTTCCGCCGGTCCGCGCCTGACCTTGGGCAGCCATGGCCGCCGGATCACCGTCGGCGCGTTCCTGACCGTCGAGGAGCGGCAGGCGTTGGCCGACGTGCTGAAACGCGAATTGGCCCGCGCGTCCAACCGTCTGAGCGACGCGTGGCCGGTCCCGACCCCGGCGGGTCTGCCCGACGCCGCCCTGCCCCTGCCGAAATAAGACCAAACCGGCACAGGCCACCGGACGGCTGGCGCGCGCGCCGCCATCCCGCGTCGGCTTCTGCCCTCCATCCGATAAGGACACCACCCGTGCCCCGTCTGTCGACACGTCTGCGCGCCTCCTGGCTTGCGCTTCCGGGCCTGCTGCTCTGCCCGCTGGTCCCTGCCGCCGCTCAACAAACGGCCGACACCGCCGCCGCGCACAGCGACGCGGGCAGCCACACCGCCGCGCCGATTTTCCAGTTGGACGCGGTGACGGTCACGGCCACCCGCACCGCCAACAGCGGCTTCGATCTGCCCGCCTCGGTTTCCACCGTCGGGCGGGAGCAATTGGACGACGCGCAGGCCAACACCCTGTCCACCGTCCTGCGCACCCTGCCCAACGTCAATTTCGGCGGCGGTCCGCGTCCGCCGTCGCAAAGCCCAGCCATTCGCGGCCTGCTCGGCCCGCGCATCATCCTGTCGGTCGATGGCGCGCGGCGGAACAACGACGGCGGGGTGAACACGCCGCTGCTGCTTGACCCCGACCTGATCAAACAGGTGGATGTGGTGCGCGGCCCGATGTCGGCGGCCTATGGCAGCGGCGGCCTGGGCGGCGTCATGGCGTTCGAAACCATCGGGGTGGACGATGTGCTGGCCCCCGGCAAGACGGTGGGCGGGCGCGTCAAGGCGGGCTACCGCAGCGCCAACGAGGAGCTGTCCACCAACCTGACGGCGGCGGCGCGGGCCAGCGGCGTCGATCTGCTCGCCAGCGCCACCTACCGCGATTACAACACCGTCCACACCGGCACCGGCGGTTCCGGCTCCACCCTGCCCAACGACGGCCAACTGAAAAGCGCGCTGGTCAAAAGCACGATCACCCCGAACGACACCAACCAGTTCCGTTTGGGCTACCAGAAATTCGCCGACGATCTGACCGGGCCGAACAACCCCGGCGGCAACCTGCTGTTCCCCTTCTCGCAAAAGCTCAAGCGGCGGCAGGAGCAGTACAACGCCGCTTGGGCCTTCCGCGACGCCGACAAGCGGCTGTTGGACGGGTCGCTGTCGGCCTATTACACCAAATTCAAGCTGGACACCGAAAGCCGGGTCGTCCCGGCGCTCGATCCCACCTCGGCGATGACGGCCACCTTCGGGGCCAGCCTGCAAAACAGCAGCACGTTCGACACCGGGTCGTGGATTCACCACCGCGTCACCTATGGGCTGGATTTTTACCGCGACACCGCCAAGAACCAATCGGCGGGTTCCCCCAACAGCGTGCTGCCGGACGGCGCGCTGCAATCCTTCGGCGGCTTCATCCAGGATGAAATCCGCGTTCTGTCGGATTGGACGCTGACCGCCGCGCTGCGCCAGGACAGCTACCGCCTGACTCCGTCGGGGCAATCCGCGTCCAGCAACGACCGTCTGTCGCCGAAGATCGCGTTGAAATACCAGCCCATCCCCGCCCTGGGAGTCTTCGTCGGCTATGGCGAGGCGTTCCGCGCCCCGACCCTGACGGAGATGTTTGGCAATCTGAACACCACCCGCGCCCTGTTCAACTTCCGCCCCAACCCGGCGCTGAAACCGGAAACCAGCAAAACCAAGGAGGCGGGCGTCACGCTGGCCCTGGACGATCTGCTGGCCAAGGGCGACAGCCTGCGCGCCAAGGCAACCATCTTCAGCGAGGATGTGAAGGACCTCATCAGCCAACAGACCGTTGGCACCTACCGCCGCGTCGCCCCCTTCTCCGGGACCGGCCTGATCTTCCAACAGCGCAACGTCGCCAACGCCGAACGCTGGGGCGGGGAAGCGGAGATGACCTACAGCGTCGGCGATCTGACGGTCGGGCTGGCCTACGCCCGGTTGCGGTCCAAGGACGTGGCGACCGGGGCCAACCTCTACGCCCCGCCGGACAAGGCGTCGCTCGGCCTGCAATACCGGGTGGGCGAGAATTGGACGCTGCGCTACGTCGGCCAGTTCGCCGCCGCCCAGCATTATGATTCCACCGCGCTCCGCCGCCGCGACGGTTACACCGTCCACGACATCGGCGTGTCCTATGACCGCGATTGGTACCGTCTCGACCTTGGCGTCACCAACCTGTTCGACAAGGGGTACGTGACCTACCAGCAGTCGCAGACCGAAACCTACAGCTACGAGGAAGGGCGCAGCGTCAACCTGACCCTGACCGCGCGCTTCTGATCCTGATCCGCCCATCCCCGTCTTGCCCGCACAGGAGACCCCGATGCGTCTGTTGCCCGCCCTTCTCACCCTGACCGCCGCCGCCGGGTTGGCCGGTTGCGCCACCACCGCGCCGGACACGGCCCAGCCCGTGCCGCAGCAACCCTTGTCCATCAGCTTCGCCCTGACCGCCAACGGCAAGCCCGCCCGCTGCAGCGCGCCGCTGGGGCCGTTGGGGGTCGGCAAGACGGCCGCGACGCTGCGCGACGCCCGTTTCTATGTGCAGGATGTCGCCGTGATCGATGCGGCGGGCAAGACGGTTCCGCTGGCGCTGACGGTCAACGCGTGGCAAACCGCCAACGTCGCCCTGCTGGATTTCGAAGACGGCAGCGGCGGTTGCGTCGGCGGGACCAAGGCCACCAACGGCGCGGTGACGGGCACGGTGCCGGTCGGCACGACGGTTGCCGGCCTGTCCTTCACGGTCGGCGTTCCGCCCGCCCTCAACCACAGCAGCACGGAAAAGGCCCCGGCCCCGCTGGACAGCGCCGCCCTGGGCTGGAGCTGGCAGGCCGGGCGCAAATTCATCAAGGTGGAGGTCGATCCGGCGGGCGGCGTGGCCAAGCCCGACGGCGGCAAGGCCCCGAGCTGGTACGTGCATCTCGGCTCCACCGGCTGCGTGGGCAACCCGGCCAACGGCGACAGCGTGGCCTGCGCCCGTTCCAACCGAGTGCCGGTGACGATCGCCGCCTTCGATCCCAGCCGTCAGGCGGTGGCGCTCGATCTGTCGTCGCTGTTCCAGGGCAGCGCCCTGACCAAGGACCAGGGCGGGGCCATCGGCTGTATGAGCGGCCCGACCGACGCCGATTGCGGCCCGACCTTCGCCCGCCTCGGCCTGTCGCTGGCCGATGGCAAGCCGGTGGAGCCGGGCCGCTCCCCGGCCTTCGCCGTGGTCGCCAAGCCGTGAGGGGGCGGGCGTCGATCCGGCGGACGGTGGCGGCGCTGTCCGCCGCCGCGTCCATCCTGGTGATGGCGGGGGCGGTGGTGGCGGTGTCCATCACCGTTGCCGATCCGGCGCGGGCGGAGGGCTGGGCGTGGCGTTTGCCCGCGCATGTCCCCGAACCGCGCCTGCCCGCCGACAACCCGATGTCGGTGGACAAGGTGGAGCTGGGTCGGCGCCTGTTTTACGACACCCGCCTGTCGGGCAACGGAACCATGGCCTGCGCGTCCTGCCACCGGCAGGACCGTGCCTTCACCGACGGGCGGGCGCGGTCGCCGGGATCCACCGGTGGCCTGACCCACCGCAACGCGCAGGGGCTGGCCAACAGCGCCTGGAACGCGACCTACACCTGGGCGAACCCGGCGCTGGTGTCGCTGGAACGGCAGATGGAGGTTCCGCTGTTCGGCGACGACCCCATCGAAATGGGCGTCACCGACGCCAACCGGGCGGCCATCCTCGACCGGCTGCGGGCCGAACCGCTCTATCCGCCGCTGTTCCGCGCCGCCTTCCCGGAGGAGGCGGAGCCGCTGACGATGGCGACGGTCATCAAGGCCATCGCCGCCTTTCAGCGCAGCATCCTGTCGGTGGACAGCCGGTACGACCGCTATCTGTTGGGAACCGCCCGCCTGACCGACGCAGAGGAACGCGGCATGGCCCTGTTTTTCGGCGAACGGGCCGAATGCCACCATTGCCATGGCAGCTTCAATTTCAACGATCAGGTCGTGCACGCCCAAAGCCGGGAGGTGGAAACCCCTTTCCACAACACCGGGCTTTACAACATCGGCAAGACCGGGGCCTTTCCCTTTCCCAACCGGGGCCTGTTCGAATTCACCGGCGCGCCCGCCGACATGGGGGCGTTCCGCGCGCCCAGCCTGCGCAACGTCGCCGTCACCGCGCCCTACATGCACGATGGCAGCGTCGCCACGCTGGCCGAGGTGATTGATCTCTATTCCGAGGGCGGGCGGCGGATCATGTCCGGGCCGAACCGGGGCGACGGGCGCTTGAATCCGCACAAAAGCGGCCTCATCACCCGCATCGGCCTGACGGCGGCGGAAAAACGCGATCTGCTGGCCTTTCTCGGCACCCTGACCGACGAGACGCTGCTGACCGATCCGCGCTGGTCGAACCCGTGGGAAGCCCGCCGGTGAGGCCCCCGCCGGGAGGACCCCACCGACGCCCTTGGCGCGTCACATGACCGCGCCCAACTGCCAGGGCACGAACTCGTTGTCGCCCAGGCCGTGGGATTCGCTGCGGGTGGGGGTCCCGGACGCGGTGTCGAGCATCAGACGGAACAGCGCCTCGCCCGCCGCCTCCACGCTGATGCCGTCGTCCAGGATCACCCCGGCGTTGAAATCCATGTCCATGCTCATGCGTTTGAACAGGGACCCGTTGGTGGCGATCTTCAGCGACGGGGTGGGCTTGCAGCCATAGGTCGATCCACGCCCGGTGGTGAAGCAGATCAGCGTCGCCCCGCCCGCCACCTGCCCGGTGGCCGACACCGGGTCGTAGCCTGGCGTGTCCATGAAGACCAGACCACGCGTTTCCACCGGGTCGGCGTAGCCGACGACGTCCATCAGCCCGGTCCCGCCCGCCTTGGCCACCGCCCCGAGTGATTTTTCCAGGATGGTGGTGATGCCCCCCGCCTTGTTGCCGGGGGACGGGTTGTTGTTCATGTCGCCCTTGTGCTGGCGGGTGTACTCCTCCCACCAGCGGATTTGCCCCAACAGCGTGTCGGCCACCGCCGGGGCGCAGGCCCGCGCCGTCAACAGATGCTCGGCCCCATAGATTTCGGGCGTTTCCGACAGGATGGCGGTCCCGCCCGCCCGCACCAGCCGGTCCACCGCCGCGCCCAAGGCCGGGTTGGCGGTGATGCCGGAATAGCCGTCCGACCCGCCGCATTGCAGCCCGACGGTCAGATGCCGGGCCGACACCGCTTGCCGGGTGATGGCGTTGGCGGCGGGCAGCATGGCCTTGACCAGCGCGATGCCGCGATCGACGGTTTCGCGGGTTCCGCCCTCCTCCTGGATGGTCATGCGGGCGAGCAGCCCGTCGCCGCGCGCGGCGAGGCTGTCGGCCAGCGGGGCGACCTGATTGACCTCGCAGCCCAGCCCGATCAGCAGGATGCCCGCAAAGTTGGGATGATCGGCGTAGCCGCGCAGGGTGCGGCGCAGAAGGGTCAGCCCCTCGCCGCTGCCGCTCATGCCGCAGCCGCTGCCGTGGGTGATGGCGACGACGCCGTCCACGTTGGGAAAATCGGCAAGCGCGTTGCCCTTGAAGGCTTCGGCGATGTAGCGGCAGACGGTGGCGGAGCAATTCACGCTGGCGATGATGCCGATGTAATTGCGCGTCCCGACCTTGCCCGACGGGCGGACGATGCCCTGGAAGGTCGCGTCCTCCGTCACCGCCGTCGGGCGGTAGGCCGATCCGATCACGGAATCAATCCGGGCGTCGCCCATGTCCAGATTGTGGACGTGGACATGCGCGCCCGCCGCAATCGGCTGGGTCGCCGCCCCGATCACCTGCCCGTATTTCAGCACCGGATCGCCCAGCGCCAGCGCGCGGATGGCAATCTTGTGGCCGCTGGGGATGGGGTCCAGCGCGGTCCCGGACCAATCCCCGGCGCGCAAGACCGCCCCGGCCTCCAGGGCGCGGGTGGCGACGGCGACGGAATCGGCGGGGTTCAGCAGAATCAGATCGGGCGCGGTCATCGGGTCGGCGTCCTTGTTGGAAACATCACGGTCGCTCGGCACAGCCCCTCACCCGTCCGCCAGGGCGGCGCGCAGGCGGGCTTGCGGCAGGGTCAGGCCCAAATCGGCGGCGAGCGTCACCACCGGGGCAAGGCGGCGCTGCCGCTTGTCGGCGTGGTTCTGGGCGATGTCGGCCAGCCGGTGATTCAGGAAGGGGTTGAGGAAGCGGTCACGCACGCTGTCGCGATAGGTCTCGGCCTCCGCCCCCTGGCCCAGCGCGGCGAAGACGGGCAACACCTCCTCCCGCCACAGCGCTTCCAGCCCGTCGCGCAGGACGGGGTCGCTCATGGCCTGGAGCACGGTTTCCCCGGCGTCGCGCCCGCCGCGCAACCAGCCATCGGCCAACCAGGTGTGACCCAGATTGAGCAGATGCAGCTTCAACCGCTCCACCGGGGCCAGCGCGTCCACCAGTTGGATCGCCGGATGGGTGCAGGGCAGAAGCAACCCGGCTTGCCGTTCGATTGCCCACAGGGCGTAGGGTTCGGCCACCGCCCCCACCGGGTGCAGCGCCTCCGACACGATGCGGTCAACCAGGCTGTTGGCCCAGACGCAGCCCTCGGCCAGATAGCGTTGGAACGCGTCGGGCAAGCCCCACGCCACCGCCAGCGCGCCGACGATGGCCTTGAGCTGGTCGCCGTTGCGCGACACCAGCTCGCAGGGGAACAGCGACAGCGGTTCCGCCCCGTGACGCCAGCGGTGATGCAGCAGCACCAGCAGCTTGGCGGGAAAGCCGCGCGGGGCCTGATCGGTCTGTTCCAGCAGGCGGGCGTCGTCGGTCGGGTCGGGCTGATAGCCCCGGTCGCCGGTGTTGGACAGGACGACCCGCACCTCCCCCGCCATCAGATCGCGCAAGCGCGGCCAGTCGCGTTGCGCCTGATAAGCGGTGGCGACCGCGCGTCCGCGCTCCTCCCGGTCGATCACCGCGCCGTTCAGCCGACCGCGCACACGGACGGGGTAACCCGCCCCGTCGGCCAGGGCGGCGACGCGCGCCGCACTCTCCGCGCTGTCGGTGGTCTGCACCACCGCGATGCGGCCCAGCGCCTCCCCCCGCTCCAGCGCGTCGGACACGAACAGATCGGCGTGGGCCTGGAGAAAGCGGCTGGTCCCGAATTGCAGGATCGGCGTGGGCGCGCTCATCGGATCAGCACTCCACCAGCGCCTTGACCACCCCGGCGGCAGGGTCGAGCAGGCCGGGGAACAGCTCCGGCACCTCGGCCAGCGTCATGCGGTGGGTGTTCAGCGCGGCGTCGGGGATTTGCCCGGCCCGCATCGCCGCCAGCACGGTTTCGAAATCCTCCACCGTGGCGTTGCGGCTGCCCATCAGGGTCATTTCCCGCTTGTGGAACTCCGGATCGGAAAAGCTGATGGTCGCGCCGACGATGGACACCAGCACATAGGTGCCGCCATGGGCGACGAAACGGAAACCGCGCTCCATCGCCTTCGGGTTGCCGGTGGCGTCGAACACGCGGTCGAAGAACACGCCGTCGCTCAGGCCCGCCAACTCCTCTTCGTCCTTTGGCCCAAGCTGCACGGTGGCGGCGATGGGCAGATGGGCGCGGCCGAAGGCTAGCCGGTCGTCCCGCCCGTCCAGCAGCGTCACGGTGGCCCCGCGCAGGCCCGCGAAGATGGCGACCGCCATGCCGATGGGACCGGCCCCGACCACCAGCACCCGTTGACCGGCCTCCACCCGGCCACGGCGGACGGCGTGCGCGCCGATGGCGAGGAATTCCAGCATCGCCGCCTGATCCAGGCTGATGCCGTCGGCCTTGTGGACGAAGGCTTCCGGCAGGCTGAGATGTTCGGTGAAGGCCCCGTCGCGGTGCACGCCCAGAACCTGGATGTTCATGCAGCAATTGGTTTTGCCCTGGCGGCAGGCGTGGCAGGTGCCGCAGGACAGATAGGGCATGACATAGACCGGATCGCCCGCCTTCAGCGCGCTGCCCTCGGGCGCTTCCTCCACCACGCCGGACAGTTCATGGCCCATGACGCGGGGGTACTGCAAATAGGGCTGGTTGCCGGTGAATATGTGCAGGTCGGTGCCGCAGACGCCAACGCGCTTGACCCGCAACAGAACCTCGCCGTCGCCGCGCGTCGGTTGGGTTCGGGATTCGGCGCGCAGCGTGCCGGGGGTTTCGCAAATGACGGTCAGCATGGGGGCCTCAACTCCAAGAATGGGGAAAGGGGCCGGACGGGCGGAGCGCCACGCATCCGGCCCCGTGGACTCACTTCAGCATCTCGGCGGGCAGGCCGACGCCGTTGTATTTCGTGTAGATCGCGTTGAGCTTGCCGTTGCGCAGGTTGGTCTTGACCCACTCGTCCACCACGGCGCGCAGCGCGTCGTCGCCCTTGCGGATGCCGATGGCGTAGGGGTTGGTCTTGACCACGACCTTGACCTCCAACGGGTCCTGCGGGCGGCGGGCGTTGATCGCCGCCATCGTCTGCGGCGAGGAGGCCAGGATGTTGACCTGCCCGGAGATCAGCGCGGTGATGAGGGTGGCGTCGTCGTCGTACCGCACCATGTCGGCCTGCGGGGCCTGGGTGGTCACTTCCTTGTCGTTGGTGGAGCCGCGCGTGGTGGCGACCCGCTTGCCGACGATGTCGTTCAAATCCTTGATCGTCACGCTCTTGGGTGCAGCGATGATGATCTGGATGACGCCGTAGGGTTCGGAAAAGTCGATGACCTTCTTGCGCTCCTCGCTGATGCTGAAGGACGCCATCACCAGATCTGTCTTGCCGGTCAACAGGAAGGGCACGCGGTTCGGGCTGGTCACTTGCACCAGATCCAGCTTGTAGCCAAGATCGGCGGCCAGCAGCTTGGCGCTTTCCACGTCCGACCCGGTCGGCTGCATCGACGCGTCGTTCATGCCGAAGGGCGGGGACCCCAGATCCACCGCGATGCGGATGGTCTTGCTTGCCTTGATCTGGTCCAGGCTGTCGGCCAGCGCCGGAGCGGCAAGGCTGGCGGTGGCGAACAGCGCCAATCCGGCGGCGGTGAAAAGGCGGCGGTTCATGGTCTCTCCTCCTGTGGGTGTTTTGTTGGCAGTGGGGGTTTTTGTTGGTTGGTGTCTTGCTTGGCCGCTTGCTGCGGCGGTCAAACACGCGGAACGGTCACAGCCCGTTGCCGATGAAGGCGCGCAATTCCGGCGTTTGCGGATCGTCCAGCATCGCCCCGGTTCCCGTTTCCCACACCCGGCCCCGGTGCATGTAGACGACCTTGGAAGCCACCTTGCGGGCGAAGGCCATTTCGTGGGTGACGAGGATCATCGTCATCCCCTCCCGCGCCAGATTTTCCATCACCTTCAGCACCTCCCCCGTCAGTTGGGGATCCAGGGCGGAGGTCACTTCGTCGAACAGCATCAGCTTGGGCCGCATCGCCAGCGACCGCGCGATGGCCACGCGCTGCTGCTGCCCGCCGGACAGCTGTTCAGGGTAATGCTCGGCCTTTTCCGCCAGGCCGACATGGGACAGCACCTCGCGCGCCAGCTCGCGGGCCTGGGCCTTGGTCATCCCCTTCACGCAGGTGGGGGCCAGCATGATGTTCTGTTCGGCGGTCAGGTGCGGGAACAGGTTGTAGCTTTGGAAGACGATGCCGACGTCGCGGCGCAGGGCGCGGCGGTCCAGTTGCGGGTCGTGGATGGCGTGGCCGCAGACGTGGATGGTTCCCTGCTGGATGGTTTCCAGCGCGTTGATGCAGCGCAGCGCGGTGGATTTGCCCGAGCCGGATTGCCCGATGATGGCGGCGACCTCGCCCGGACCGACGTCCAGCGACACGCCGTCCAGCACCTTCAGCGCGCCAAAGCTTTTGTGGACGTCGTGCAGACGGACGACCGGCGCACCGGCCTGCGGCGAACGGGGGGTGTCCTCCCGCGCGGCGCGCGTGGGGTTAGCGACGGCTGACATTGAGCGTCCTCTCCAGGCTGCGGCTCCAGGTCGAGAGCGGGAAACAAAGGGCGAAGTAGAAGACCGCGACCGTCACGAAGATGGTGAACGGTTCAAAGATCGAGTTGTTGATGAGCTTGCCCGCCTGCGCCAATTCGACGAAGCCGACCACCGACGCCAGCGAGGTGTTCTTGACGATCTGCACCAGGAAACCGACGGTCGGCGGGGTGGCGATGCGCAGCGCCTGCGGCAGGATCACCCGCGTCATCCGCTGCCAGCGGGTCAGCGCCAGGCATTCGGCCGCCTCCCACTGGGTTTTCGGCACCGATTGGATGCAGCCGCGCCAGATCTCGGCCAGAAAGCCCGAGGCGTAGATGGTCAGGCCGGCCCCGGCGGCCAGGATGGCCGGAACCCCGGTGAAACCGATCACCGCCACCCCGAAATAGATCAGGAACAGCAGGATCAGCAGCGGCGTGCCCTGGACGATCTGGATGTAGACGATAGCCGCCAGCCGCGCGGCGGGGTTCGCCGACACCCGCAACAGCGCCACGGCGAAGCCCAGCAGACCGCCGCCCACAAAGGCGATGGCCGACAGGCCGACGGTCCACAGCGCCGCCCAGGCCAGAAACTCGACATGGGCCAAACCAAAGCTTTGCATGAGATGGCCCCCCGGTTACAGCGCCGTGCCCAGCTTGCGACGGCGGACGAAGACGCCCAGACCGACCAGCCAGAAGGCGATGCGCACGACGAAGGACAGCAGCAGATAGAGCAGCCCGACGACGATGTAGGTTTCAAAACTGCGGAAGGTGTCGGACTGCACCCGGTTGGCGACCGCCGTCAGCTCCTCCGCCGAAATCTGCGAGGTGATGGAGGAGGCCAGCATCAGCAGCACATATTGGCTGGTCAGCGCCGGATAGACCCGTTCCACCGCCGGGCGCAACACGACGTGCCAATAGGTTTGCACCCGGCTCAACCCCAGACAATCGGCGGCCTCCAACTGCGCCTTGTGCACCGATTCCAGCCCGGCGCGCACGATTTCGCAGGTGTAGGCCCCGACATTGACCACCAGGGCCGCCACCGCCGCCGTGTTGGCCCCGATGCGGAACCCCAGCGTGGCGATGCCGAAATAGACCAGGAAGATTTGCACCAGCAGCGGCGTGTTGCGGATCACCTCGACATAGGCGGCGACCGCCCATTTCACGGCGGGTGGCCCGTCGGCCCGGCCAATGGCGCACAGGGTGCCGACGATGAAGCCCAGAACCGTGGCCATCGCCGACAGTTGCAGGGTCAGCCACAGCCCATGGACGAATTCCGGCCAATAGGGCAGCAGCGCGGCGAAATCGAATTGATAGGTCACAACACCGGATCCTCCCCGAATGCCCGGCGGGTTTGGCTGGGCGGAGCGGTCACGGGCGGGCGGTTGCGCCTCTTCCCCTGGATCCGTCCCCCAACACCCCGCCCCAGTTGCGGGCGATGCGGAACGATAGACAGACGAACTAATTTGGTCAAGCCAATTTGCTGAATCCGCCAAATTGGTATGGCCTCTTTGCCGAAAGAGCGATTTCCACCCCCCTTTCCCCAGCCGACCGGCATCTGGTCAGGCCACAGCCGCGAACAAAATCCGCACTGCGATTTTCCGCTTGATATACTCGTTTCGAGCAAATATGGTTTTGCTCGAAACGAGTATTTTAGGAGCGCCCGATGCCCGACGCCGCCGGCCCCACCGACGCCCTCGCCTTCACCCCCGACATCGCGCGGGCGACGGCCCCGATCTACGACCGGATGAAGCGCGTCGTGCCCGCCATCGAATGGCCCTTCCACGCCCCGCTGATCCACGCGATCAACGAATTGAAGCGGGAACGCAACGCCGTCATCCTCGCCCACAACTACCAGACGCCGGAGATCTTCCACGGCGTGGCCGACATCGTCGGCGACAGCCTGGCCTTGGCGGCCAAGGCGACGCAGACCGACGCCGACGTGATCGTCGTGGCGGGCGTGCATTTCATGGCGGAGACGGCCAAGCTGCTGAACCCGGCCAAGACCGTGCTGATCCCCAGCCGCAACGCCGGGTGCTCGCTGGCCGATTCCATCACCGCCGCCGACGTCCGGCTGCTGCGCGAGGCGCACCCCGGCGTGCCGGTCATCGCCTACGTCAACACCTCGGCGGAGGTGAAGGCGGAGGTCGACATCTGCTGCACCTCGGGCAACGCGGTGGAGGTGGTGGAATCGCTGGGCGTGGACCGCGTGCTGTTCCTGCCCGACGAGTATCTCGCCAAATACGTCGCCACCCAGACCAAGGTCGAGATCATCGCCTGGAAGGGCCATTGCGAGGTGCACGAGCGCTTCACCGGCGCGGAAATCACCGAATTCCGCAACCGGTTCGACCGGCTGACCGTGATCGCCCACCCGGAATGCCCGCCCGACGTGCTGGCGGCGGCTGATTTCGTCGGTTCCACCGCCCGGATGATCGATTTCGTCGGCCAGGAAAAGCCGCCGCGCGTGCTGATGGTGACGGAATGCTCGATGAGCGACAACGTCGCTGCCGCCTCGCCCGACACCGAATTCGTCCGCCCCTGCAACCTGTGCCCGCACATGAAGACGGTGACGCTGGCCAGCATCCTCGACTCCCTGCAAACGCTGGAACCGCGCGTCGAAATCGCCCCCGATCTGGCGGAGCGCGCCCGCCGCTCGGTCGAACGGATGCTGGCGGTGAAGCCGAAGTAAAGGGCCGCCCCAAAGAACCGACTCCCGGCCAGCCCCTCCCCCCAACCCGTTGAGGACGCCATGACCCACAGCACGCCCTGCACGGTCCGCGACGCTGAGATCGTCGTCGTCGGATCCGGGTTGGCCGGGATGACGGCGGCGCTGGCGCTCGCCCCGCGCGCCGTCACCCTGTTGACCAAGACCGACGATCTGCCCGGCGGGTCGAGCCTCTACGCCCAGGGCGGCATCGCCGCCGCCATCGGTCCCGGCGACAGCCCGCAGGACCACGCCGCCGACACCCGCGACGCCGGGGCCGGGCTGGTGGACGCGGCGATGGCGGCGCTGTTGACCCAGGACGGGGCCGACCGCATCCGCGCCCTGCTGGCCGATGGCCTGCCCTTCGACCGCGACGCCAGCGGGGCCGCGCTGCTGGGTCGGGAGGCCGCGCACGGGGCCGCCCGCATCGTCCACGCCGGGGGCGACGCCACCGGGCGCACGCTGGTGCTGGCGCTGGCCGACCGGCTGCGCGCCACGCCGTCGGTGCGGGTGGAGGCCAACGCCTTCGCCGTCGATCTGGTGATGCGCGGCAACCGGGTGTGCGGCGTGCTGGCGATGCACGCCGACGGCTGGGTGCTGCACCGCGCGCCGCGCGTCATCCTGGCTACCGGCGGGGTGGGGGCGGCCTTTGCCCGCACCACCAACCCGGCGGAGGCGACCGGCGACGGGCTGGCGTTGGCCGCCCGCGCCGGGGCGGCGCTGGCCGATCTGGAGTTCGTGCAGTTCCACCCCACCGCCCTGGATGTGGAGGCCGATCCCCGCCCGCTGCTGACCGAGGCGCTGCGCGGGGCCGGGGCCACCCTGCGGAACCGGGCGGAGGAGCGCTTCATGCGGACCGAACACCCGTTGGCGGAGTTGGCCCCGCGCGACGTGGTGGCGCGGGCGATCGGCGCGCGGATCAAGGCGGGGGAGCGCGTCTTCCTCGACCTGCGCCCGGCGCTGGCGGCCAAGCCCGAGGGTTTCCCCACCGTGCTGGCGATCTGCGCCCGCCACGGCCTCGACCCCTTCGCCGAACCGGTCCCGGTGGCCCCGGCGGCCCATTACCACATGGGCGGTGTTGTCACCGATCCCGATGGGCGCACCAGCCTGGACGGGCTGTGGGCCTGCGGCGAGGTCGCCTGCACCGGGGTGCATGGGGCCAACCGGCTGGCCAGCAACTCGCTGTTGGAGGCGCTGGTCTTCGGTGGGCGGGTGGCGCGCGACGTGGCGGCGCGCCCGCTCGCCCCGCTGCCGCCCTTTGCCCTGCCCACCCCGCCCGCCGTGGCGGCGGAGGTCGGTGGTGCCCTGCTCGACGCGCTGACGGCGGAATCGCGCCGCGTGCTGTATGAGGGGGCCGGGCTGGTGCGCGACGGCTTGGGCCTGCTGGCCGCCCGCCGCAAGCTGGGACGGCTCGCCGCCGCGCTCGACACCCTGCGCGGCGACCCGACCGACGGCGCTCCCACGCCGACCGCCGTCCGCCGCTGGGGCGAGGCGCGCAACCGGCTGCTCGTCGGTCGCCTGATCGTTCAAGCCGCGCTGGCGCGCGAGGAAAGCCGGGGGGCGCATTGCCGCACCGACCACCCCCTGGCGAATCCCGCGCTGGCGCAACCCCTGAGCCGCCGCACCCACACCCTGACCGATCTGGCCGGAACCACCGGCCCGCTGCCCGGAGACGCCGCATGCTGCATCCATTGACCATCGAACCGATCGTCCGCGCCGCGCTGCTGGAGGATCTGGGGCGGGCGGGGGACATCACCACCGACAGCATCATCCCCGCCGACGCCACCGCCACCGCGCGCATCGCCGCGCGCAAGGATGGCCGCGTCGCCGGGCTGGAGGCGGCCTTGATCGCCTTCCGCCTGCTCGACCCCGCCATGACGATTGAAACGACGGTGGCCGACGGCGGCGACGTGCGCCCCGGCGGGACCATCGCCACCCTGACCGGGTCGGCCCGCGCCCTGCTGACCGCCGAACGCACCGGGCTGAACCTGATGGGCCGCCTGTCCGGCATCGCCACCGCCACCCGCGCCCTGGTCCATGCGGTGGAAGGAACCAAGGCCCGCATCGTCTGCACCCGCAAAACCACGCCCGGCCTGCGCCTGCTGGAAAAGCACGCGGTCAAGCTGGGCGGCGGCTTCAACCACCGCTTCGGCCTCGACGACGCCGTGCTCATCAAGGACAACCACATCGCCGTCGCCGGTGGCGTGCGCGCGGCGGTGGAGCGGGTCCGCGCCCACATCGGCCACATGGTGAAGGTGGAGGTCGAGGTGGACACGCTCGACCAGTTGGACGAGCTGCTGGGCCTGCCGGTCGATGTCGTTCTGCTCGACAACATGGATCCCGACACGCTGCGCCGCGCGGTGCGGATGATCGACGGGCGGCTGTTGGCCGAGGCGTCGGGCAACGTCACCCTGTCCAGCGTGCGCGCCATCGCCGAAACCGGGGTCGACATGATTTCCTGCGGGTGGCTGACCCACAGCGCCCCGAACCTGGATCTGGGCCTGGACATGTGACGCGTTCGTGTCGTTGATGTGACGGACTGTCCACCGCTCCACACACCTGTCGGAACGGCGGACAGATCCATCACCCAAGCCGCCACGCCCACACCCGGCCGCCACCGGTCAAAACCCTTTGGTACGAATGGGTTGAACCCACCGACCACCGCCCATCATCCGCACCCCCAATTGCGGCACACCCGTTGCATCCTTCGGTCGCCCGCAACGTCGGACCCACCGCGTTGCGCCATAAAAAGATTGGAAGGGGGATACGGATGCTTCGTATGCGTGTTGGGTCGAAGGCGCTGGCCTTTGGTCTGCTGGCCACGAGCGCGCTGGTGCCGGGTCTGCTGGCGGGAACCGCTTCGGCGCAAAACGCGCTGCCCAGCTTCGTGCTGTCGCAGACGCTGAGCGTCACCGACTACGACGGCGTGTCCGACGATCTGCTGACCGCCGGGCTGGGCGTGACCGGCCTGTCGTCGGCGACCGCCCCCACCATCGCCAACCCGCTGTCCCCCACCGTGGCGGAGCTGCGGCGGCGCGCCATCCACAACGCCTATCGCGGTCTGGTGGACACCAGCACCGGCGGCGGCTGGCGCGTGCTGTACGGCCCCAACCTGGACGCCAATTACAACGACACCGGCACCGAAGGCAAAGTGGCGGGCCGCGAATACATCGCGCTGACCGACGACGGGTCGGGATCGAATTTCCAGACCGTCATCGTGCAGATCCCGGCCAACGCCGACCGGATTCGACCCTGCATGGTCACAGGCCCGTCATCCGGCTCGCGCAACGTCTATGGGGCCATCGGCACGGCGGGCGAATGGGCCTTCCGCAACGGCTGCGTCGCCGTCTACACCGACAAGGGCACGGGGAATTTCTTCCACGACGTCAGCCGGGATTATCTGTTCGACCGCTTCGGCCAGTTCCTGCCGCGCGGTTCGGTCGGCTCGGCCACCAACTTCGCGGCCTCCTTCACCACCAGCCAGGGGGCCTTCGCCAGCGCCTACCCCAACCGTCTGGCCTACAAGCAGGCGCATTCCGGCAAGCTGGTCGATGGCAAATGGGGCGATTACACGCTCCAGGCCATCGAGTTCGGTTTCTACGCCATGAACCAGTATCTGGCGGGCGGGTCACTGCTGTTCGCGCCCTCCAACACCAAGGTGATTGCCGGCGGCGTGTCCAACGGCGGCGGCGCGGCGGTGATGGCGGCGGAAAAGGACACCAAGGGGCTGGTCCAGGGCGTCGTCGCCGTCATCCCCAACGTGATCCCGCCGCAGCGTTCCGGCCTGTCGATCCGCTATGGCACCAGCACACTGACCGCGCCGGGCAAGCATTTCATTGATTACTACACGCAGATCGCGCTCTACGCCCCCTGCGCCGCGCTGGACTCCTCGCTGACCGGGGCGGTGCTGAACGCCGATCCGTCGGGGTCCCCCACCGGTTCGCGGGCCAACCGTTGCACGGCGTTGCGGGGCAAAGGGCTGCTGTCCACCAACACGCTGGCGGCCCAGGCGGCGGAATCGCTCCAGATCATCCACAATTACGGCTATCTGAGCGAAGGCGACTGGGAAATTCCGCTGATGGAAAATCTCAACGCCTACCGCCAGATCATCAACACCTACGTCGCCGAATATGGCCGTTTCCGCGTGGACGACGTGCTGTGCGGAACCAGCTTCTCCGCCACCAACACGGCGGGCGCGCCAATCCAGCTGCCCGCCGCCACCGCCGCCCTGCTGTTTGCGGCGGGCAACATCATCCCGCCCGCCGGTGGCATCAACGTGATCGCGGAGAACGCGGCCAACGGCCCGATCAACGAGGTGATGGCGGTGTCCCGCTCCACCGGTCTGGCCGATCTCAACCTTGACGCCGCCCTGTGCTACCGCAGCCTTGTCACCGGCGAGGCAGCACCGGGAACCCGCATGAGCATGCGCGACAAGATCAACTCCACCCGCGTGCGCCAGGGGATGCAGGAGGTGGTGGGAACCGCCAATCTGCGCGGCCTGCCCGCGCTGATCATCCAGGCTCGCAACGACGAGGTCATCCACCCCAACCACGCCGGGCGCGCCTATTTCGGCTGGAACAAGATCGTCGAAGGGGCCGCCAGCAAGCTGAGCTACATCGAGGTTCCCAACACCCAGCATTTTGAATCGCTGATCAGCACCTTCGGCCCGGCCTCCGCCCCGATCTATCTGCCGATCCACCATTATTTCGTCCGTGGCCTGGACGCGATGCTGGCCAATCTGCGCAGCGGGACCGCCCTGCCGCAAAGCCAGGTGGTGCGCACGGTGTCGCCGCGCACGTCGGCGCTGACGGCGGCCAATTACAAGACCTTCCTGCCGGACATGGCGACCACGCCCACGGCGGCCAACGCGATTTCGGTGTCGAACAGCACCGTCGTCATCCCGCAATGACCCGCCGCCCGCAACAACCGCCGCCCGGAGAAGGCACCATCATGACGAAGACGTTGACGAACACCCTTGCGGGTCTGCTGCTGGCCACGGCCGTGACGGTGACGGCGGCGCTGCCCGCCGCCGCCCAGACGGCCACGAAGACCGGCCCCTATGTGCGGCTGGACACCGGGGCGTCCTTCGGTCGCTCCTTCGACTTCCGCGCCGACGACATGGGCCAGACCATCACGCGCAAGCTGCCCAGCGCCGCCATCGTCGGCGGCGGCGTGGGCTGGCAGTTCACGCCGGCGCTGCGCACCGATCTGACGCTGTCCTACCGCTTTCCGAAAAACTGGAACGGCCGCGACAGCGTGCAGAGCCTGACCTACGACGGCAAGGTGTCGTCGTTGCGCGGCTTCGCCAACCTCTACCTGGACATCACCGGGCTGACCGACGGACTGGGCGTGTTCAAACCCTATGTAGGGGCCGGTCTGGGTTTCTCCCGCAACAAGCTGGCCGATCTGACCGTGACCGACACCAGCGTCATCGGGCTTGCCACCACCCCGACCAACTTCGACCGCTACAGCCTGAACGGCTCGACCCGGACGAACTTCGCCTGGCAGGTGATGGCGGGAACCGGCATCGCCGTGACCGACGCCATCACGGTGGATCTCGGCTACCGCTACCTCGACGCGGGCAAGGCCAAGAGCGGCGTCACCCTGACCGGTCTGGGCGTGTCCACCACCGTGTCGCCGCGCACCGCCAACCTGCGCACCCACGAACTGACCCTGGGTCTGCGCTACGCCTTCTGAGCGGTGATTTGAAAAAGCGGTTTTGAAAGGGGCCGGTCGCTTCGCAGGAGGCGACCGGCTTTTTTCATCGCGCGCCGCGCCACTGATCCACGACACCAAACATGTCGACAAAGCCGCGCTCCCCCTCGGCGGTCACGGTCACGGCCCGGCTGTCGGGGGATCGCGCCAACCACCCCAACGCCAGCGCCCGATCCAGCAACCCGGCTCCCAAACGCCCGGCCAGATGATGGCGGCGCTCGCTCCAATCGAAACACGCCCGGCACAGCGGGCGCTGTCCGGCCCCACCGCTGGTCACATCAACACCGAAGTCACGGAACAGCCGCTCTCCCTCCGGCGTCACAACGCCGACACCGTCGGCCAAGTGAACATGGTTCCGGGCACACAGCGCATCGGTCAGGGCGATGCCCAGCCGACCGGCAAGATGATCGTAACAGGTGCGGGCGGCGCGCAACGCCTCGTCCCGTGGGCCGACGGGCCGATGGCGCTTCGGCCCCTTTCCGGTGAGCACCATCAAGGCTTCCATCGCCTGGGCAACATCAACCGACGACAAACGGTAATAGCGGTGCCGCCCCTGCTTCTCGACGGTCAACAGCCCGGACTCCGCCAGCTTTGCCAAATGGCCGCTCGCCGTTGATGCGCTGATGCCGCCGTGCCAGGCCAACTCCCCGGCGGTCAGGGCCTGACCGCCCATCAAGGCCGCGAGCATGTTGGCGCGGGCCGGATCGCCAATCAGGGCGGCGACCGTTGCAATGGCGTTGCCGGAGGCGATGGTGGACATGAGTGGCAGCATAGTCCGTTTGCAGGGCGGAATCCCGCGCCAACGGTTCGGCCGTTCCCGAAACATCGACACCGGACACCGCCGCCTCGCGCCGACTATCGTGTCGGTCAACCAACATGACCCGAGGTTGTCGATGTCATCCCCCTCCCCCAACCTGAAATCCGAGCTGGCGCTGCTGCTGCTGCTCGCCACCCTGTGGGGCGCGTCCTACAGCCTCATCAAGCTGGGGGTGGCGACCATCCCACCGATCACGCTGATCGCCGCACGCACGGCGATCGCCGGTGTCCTGCTGCTGCTGGTCATCCAGGCGCGCGGCCTGTCGATGCCGCTTGACGCCCGAATCTGGGCGGGGTTCCTGGCGCAGGCCGGTTTGAACAGCGTCTTGCCCTTCACCCTGATCGCGTGGGCGGAGCGAACCGTGGACGCTGGCATGGCGACGATCCTCAACGCGACAACACCGATCTTCACCTTTCTCCTGACGGTGTGCCTGACCCGGCACGAAACCGTGACCGCGCGCAAGGCGGTCGGGGTCGTCGCCGGAATCGTCGGAACCGGCCTCATCATCGGATTGGAGGCGTTCAGCGGCCTTGGCCAGCAATTGGGCGCGCAGTTGGCCCTCGTCGCCGCGACCGTCTGCTACGCCGGAGCCGCCATTTTCGGCAAACGCTTCCATGATCTGGACCCGATGCTTCCGGCGGCGGGGTCGCTGCTGTGCGGAGCGATGATCCTCATTCCGATCAGCCTTGTGATCGATGCGCCGTGGACCTTGACGCCATCGTCACAATCCATCGCCGCCCTGGTCGCCCTGTCGGTCGCGTCGACCGCGCTGGCCTTCACCATCTACTTTCGGCTGGTGAAGACGTTGGGATCGGTCGGCACGACGGCGCAGGCCTATATGCGCGTGCCCATCGGGGTCGCCCTTGGAGTCCTGTTTTTGGGCGAGACCCTGACCGCCAGCGCGTGGGCAGGATTCGCCTGCGTGGTCGTGGGCGTCGCCGCCATGACCATCCCAGCCAAACCCCGCCCGGCACGGGCCTGACCGTCACCCGCCGGTTTTCGCCGGTTTAGCCGGGGCTTGCAGCGAGCGCAGGCGGCCCATCAGCTCCTCCGTCACCCGGCGGGCGTCGTTGGAATCGCGGATGATGCGCGGGGTGATGAAAACGATCAGTTCGGTGCGTTTGCGCGAACGGTCGTTGTAGGAGAACAGCTCTCCCACCACCGGCACGTCGGACAACAGCGGCACGCCGCTGCGTCCGCCCTGGTCATCTTCCGAAATCAGGCCGCCCAACGCCACGGTCTGGCCGTTGCGCACGCTGATGGCGCTTTCGATCCGGCGCTGGGAAATGGTGGGGGTCAGGGTTCCGGTGTCAGCACTGCGCGACACCGCGCTCACCTCCTGCACCACGTCGATGGAAACGGTCCCGTCGGCGTTGACGCGCGGCGTCACCGACAGGATCACGCCGGTGTCGCGGAACTCGATGGCGTTGACCAGCGGCGCGTTCGTCGTGGTGGTGGACACCACCTGTTGGGTGATGACCGGCACCTTGTCGCCGACCTTCAACAGCGCCTGTTGATTGTCCTCAACCACCACCTGCGGCGAGGACACGACCTTGACGTTGGTGATGCTGTCGAGCGCGCTGATGACGACGCGCGGGTCGGTCACGCTGCCCAACACCGCGTTGAATCCGGGCAACAGCGATTGCAAACCGGCCTTGTCGTTGCTGTCAAAGCCCAAGGAGTTGCCCTTGACGTTGGCGAAGCCGTTGCCCTTCAGGAAATACTGAACGCCGTAGCGCAGGGAATCGTTCAGCGTCACCTCGGCGATGGTCGCCTCGATCATCACCTGTTGCGGCACGATGTCGAGCTTGGCGATGGCCGCCTGGATCAGCCGGTATTCCGCCGGGGTGGCGTAGACGACCAGCGAGTTGCTGGTGGTGTGGGCGGCGATGCGCGGTGCGTTGCCAGCGCCGCCACCGGTCGCGCCGAACTCCGACCCGCTGCTGTCGCCCGCGCCGAAGGCGGCGGAATTGCGCGCCGTCCGCGCGCTGGACAGGCCGCCACCGCTGGCCGCACCCGACGACCCGTTGGCCGATCCGCCCACGCTTGCGCCGCTCGACCCGCTGGAAAAGCTGGTGGCCGGGGTCCCCGGCGTGGAGGACGCACCGCCGCTCGCGGCGCCGTTGGCCATGTCCACCGACAGCCGCGCGCCCTGCACATTGGGGGCGAGCGGCGACCCGCTGTCGCCAGCGCCGCCGCCAAACAGGCGCGACAGCACGCGGGCCAGATCGGCGGCCTTGGCGTGCTGCAGCGGGTGGACGTTGATCGTGCGTTCGCCGTCGCCGCCCTGGTCGAGCCGCCGAATCCAGGCCCCCGCCTGCTCCAGCACCGCCGCGCGGCGGGCCACGACCAGAACCGCCCGCATCCGGTCCACCGGCAGAAAACGGACGTTGCTGTCGGCCCCGCCCTTGATCGCGTAGATCATGCTCAGCTCGTCGATCACCTCCGCCGGGGTGGCGCGCGACAGCGGAAAGACGCCAACCGATTGACCGGCAAGGAAATCCTGGTCAAAGCCCTGCGCCGCCTCGATCACCGCGCGGCGTTCTTCGCCGGTCCCGGACACGATCAGCAGATTGCGTTCGGCATCGGCCTGGATCATCCCCTGCACGGGGTAGAGCGGATCCAGAATGGTTTTCAGGCTGGTCGCCTGCCCATGGCGCGGGGCGTAAAGGCTGAAGGCGCTGCCCACCGCCCCGGCGGCGTTGGCGATGTCGGCGTAGCGCGCCGGGCTGCCCGGCTGCCGGACCTCCGACGCGGGCACGACCGAATAGACGCCGTCATGGACCAGCAACGCCGCGCCGTTCATCCGCAGGGCGGTTTCGAACAGGCTGAGCGCCTCGGCCCGCGCCATCGGGCGACCGGCGGCGAGCGTCATCCGCCCCTGGACGCGCGGATCGACGCTGTAGGTCAGCCCCAGCAGATCGCCCAGAATGGTTTTGGCGACGGTGGGGATTCCGGCGTCCTCGAAATTCAATTCGATGGCCCCGCCGGTGGCGAGCGGCCGCACCGGCGCGCCGGTGCCGACCCCCGGTTCCTGCCCGCGAACGATGATGGGCTGGGCCGGGTTCCCGCCGACGGCCGCCGGACGCGCGCCGTTGGCGGCGGTCAGGCTTTGCGGATCGTTTCCCCGCCCCGCCGGGTCGATTCCCAAGCTGGACAGGGTGTCCGACAGGGGCCGGTCGGTGCGGTCCCCCTTGGTCTGACAGGCGCCCAGCGCCAGCACCGCCGCCGAGGCCAGAATCCAGCCTTTCCGCAGCCGCTTTCCCCCGTGTGTTGTCACCAAAATCCCCCTGCGCGCCGGATGCGGGCTTGTCGCCGCTTGTCTCGTTTCCAGGGCAGATTTCCGCGCTCTGCCCCCTCCCGTCCAGTGAATTGTTCGCCCCCCGGCGCGATTGCCGGAAAGCCTTGCCAGCTCTGCGAAATTTCCAGGAAAATCCAGAGAAATTCAGCGCATCCGCTTGCAAAAAATCGATGGCGGAAAATGGCTGTTGTAACGCACAATCACCCCAACAACACCGGCCCGCCGCCGCCTGATTCCAAGGCCACAGCGCGGGATCCGTTCCGGCCCAGAACCCGGACCGTTGAGGGCATCGCCACACCGGACACGCCACATCCGAAACGCCACGCCAGGACACCGTCGTTGATGACAGGCGACCTCACTCCGCCACCCGTTTGGGCCGACCATGCGCGCTGAATCCGATGCGTTGACATCGGGTGCGTTCACCACGGACGCGCCGGGGGCCGGTTCGGGGTCGGAACAGGCCCGCGCCCGCGCGCTGGCCGAACGGCGCAACCTGCCCTTCCTGTCGCTGGAGGAGGTGGAGGGGTTGGCCACCGCTGCCGCTGGGGTGTCGGCCAATTTCCTGCGGCAGGCCCGCGCCTTTCCGTTGTCGGACACCGACGGCGTTCTGCTGGTCGCCATCGCCGATCCCGACAACGCGGAGGCTTTGGAATCCCTGGAGATCGCTTGCGGCCTGCCGGTGCGGGTCGGGGTGGCGGCGGCGGGCGACATCGACGCGGCGATCGACCGGGCCTGCGGTGGTTTGTCGGCGATGGGGCGGATCGTTGCCGATCTGGACGGCGGCGGCCCGGCGGACGACGACCTCGACCAACTGAAGTCGCAGGCCAGCGACGCCCCGGTCGTCCGGCTGGTCAATCACCTGATCGAGGAGGCGGTGCGGCAGGGGGCCAGCGACATCCACATCGAACCCTTCGCCGACAAGATCGCCGTGCGCCTGCGCGTCGATGGCGTGATGCGCGACCAGGAACCGGTTCCCAAGCGGTTGGGCCGGGCGATGGTGTCGCGCATCAAAATTCTGGCCAACCTCAACATCGCCGAACGCCGCCTGCCGCAGGATGGCCGCATCGCCCACCGCGTCAACGGCCGCCCGCTCGACCTGCGCATCTCCACCCTGCCCACCGTCCATGGCGAAAGCGTGGTGACGCGCCTGCTCGATCCCGGTGCCGGGGTGCGCAGCCTGTCGTCCCTTGGCTTCGACGCCGCGCAGGAGGCGGTGTTGCAGCGGCTGGCCCAGGCCCCGAATGGCATGGTTCTGGTGACGGGGCCGACCGGCAGCGGCAAATCGACCACGCTCTACGCCGCGCTCGGCCTGATCGACGCCCGCCAGCGCAAGCTCCTGACCGTGGAGGACCCGGTCGAATACCACATGGAGCGGGTCAATCAGGTGCAGGTCAAACCGGCCATCGGCCTGACCTTCGCCACCGTGCTGCGCGCGCTGGTGCGCCAGGATCCCGACGTCATCATGGTCGGTGAAACGCGCGACCCGGAAACCGCCGACATCGCCGTCCACGCCGCGCTGACCGGCCATCTGGTGCTGTCCACCCTGCACACCAACTCCGCCGCCGGGGCGCTGACCCGCTTGATGGACATGGGGGTGGAACCCTTTCTGCTGACCTCCTCCGTCCGGGCGGTGATCGCGCAACGGCTGGTCCGCCTGCTCTGCCGCGCCTGCCGCAGGGCCGAACCCGCCGACCCGGAAACGCTGCGCCTGCTGGCCGATGCTGGTCTGGTGCCAGTGGCGGGCGAGACGGAAACGAGGGCGGCGGTGACAATCCATCGCCCGGTCGGTTGCCCGGATTGCGGCGGGACCGGCTACGCCGGACGGGTCGGGATTTACGAGATGATGACGATGAACGAGCCGCTGCGCGCGCTGACTCTGCAACGGGCCGGGGCTGACGCCATCCAGGCGGCGGCGGTGGCGGGCGGCATGTCCACCCTGTTCCGCGACGGGCTGGTCAAGGTCCAGCGCGGCTTGACCACGCTGGAGGAGATCCAGCGCGTGTGCGACGTGTGGTGAGGGGGACGACGCGGTGCCGCATTTCACCTACAGCGCCCTGACCCCGGCGGGCGAACTGCGCGAAGGCCGGATGGAGGCGCGCGACGCCCGCGCCGTGCTGCGCCATCTGGAATCGCAAGGGTTGCTGCCGGTGGCGGCCAAGCCGGTGACGGCGGGCGGCTTGGGTGGCGGTCGTTTCCGCCTGTCCCCCGGCGCGGGGGCGGAGGCGCGCGACCTTGCCATCGCCATGCGCGAACTGGTGTTGCTGATCGGGGCCGGGCAGACGGTGGAACAGGCCCTGCGCCTGCTGGCGACGGAGGCCGGGCCGCCCCGCCTGCGCCCGCGTCTGGAACAGGCGTTGGAACGGTTGCGCGGCGGCGGCACGTTGGCGGAGGCGTTGACGGCGGTGGGCGGCTTTCCGCCGCTGGTGCTGGCGATGGTCAAGGCGGGCGAGGCGGGCGGCACGCTGGACGTGTCACTGGCCAATCTGGCCGATCTGCTGGAACGCGCGCTGAAGCTGCGGGAGCAAATCCAATCGGCGCTGATGTACCCCATCGTGCTGATGATCGCGGCGGTGGGGTCGCTGCTGCTGCTGCTGACCCAGGTGGTCCCGCAATTCGCGCCGATGTTGAAACAGGGCGGGCGGTCGCTGCCCGCCTCCACCCAACTGGTGCTGTCCGCGTCCGATGGGCTGATCGCCCATGGCACGGCGCTGATGATCGGCGCGCTGGTGCTGCTGGTCGCCGCCCCGGTGATCCTGCGCCGCCTGCCACCCGGCTGGTGGGAAGGGCCGGTGTTGAAAACCCCGATGGTGGGCGAGCTTGTCGCCATGGCCGCCACCGCGCGCCTGTGCCGGACGCTGGGCACGCTGCTGAAGGGTGGGGTTCCGCTGCCCGCCGCGCTGGGTCTGGCGTCGGAGGTGGCGGGGCTGCGCAGCCTGTCCCGCGCCACGCTGGCGATGCGGGCAGGGGCGGCGGAGGGGCGCGGGCTGGCCGCGTCGCTGCCGCCGGACGCGCCGATGCCGCCGCTGGCGGTTCAGCTTTTGAAGGTGGGCGAGGAAAGCGGACGGATCGAGGAGATCCTGAACCACCTCGCCGGGCTGTTCGACGCCAAGGTCGAGCTGTCGTTGAAACGCGTGCTGGCGGTGTTCGAACCGGCCTGCATCCTGCTGCTGGCCGTGCTGGTCGGCGGCATCGTCGTGTCCATCCTTTCTGCGGTGATGTCGATCAATGAACTCGCATTCTAACCCTCCCTCCCGGCCCCAGCCCGCCGCGCGCGAGGCCGGTTTCACCCTGATCGAGCTGCTGGTCGTGCTGGTCATCCTCGGTCTGCTGGCCGGTCTGGTCGGGCCGCAGGTGTTGAGCTATGTCGGCGGGTCGAAAACCAAATCGGCCAAGCTGCAAATCGAACAGCTCGGGGCGGCACTCGACCTCTACCGCCTGGACGTCGGCCGTTACCCGACGACGGCGCAGGGGCTGAAGGCGCTGGTTGAAGCCCCGGCGGGCGTCAATGGCTGGCACGGCCCCTATCTGGCCAAGGGCGGGACGGTTCCCGCCGACCCGTGGAACACCCCCTTCGTCTACCGCGCGCCCGGCCAGGGCCGCCCCTTCGACCTCATCAGCCTGGGCCGCGATGGCCGCGAAGGCGGCACGGGCGAGGATGAAGACATCCGCAACTGACCGCCCGCCCCCTCGCGCGGGGCAGGACGGTTTCACCCTGCTTGAACTGCTGGTCACGCTGACGCTGGCCGGGCTGCTGCTGGCGCTGGTTCCGGCGCTGTCGGGCCAGGGCGGCGACCGGGCGCGGCTGAACGCGGGCGCGCGCAGCGTCGCCGCCGCGTTGGCGCTGGCCCGCAGCGACGCGGTGATGCGCAACGCCGACAGCGCCTTTGTCCTTGACCTTGAACAGCGGCGCTTCGGGGTCGCCGGTTCCACGCTGACCGGATCCGCGCTGGATGGCGCGTTGGATCCGGGGCTTGCGGTGACGATGACCGCCGGGGCGGCGGCGTCCACCGCGCGCGGCCTGATCCGTTTTCACCCGAACGGCGGGTCGGACGGCGGCGACGTGACCTTGCGCAACCCGGCGGGCGCGGTGACGCTGCGCGTCGATTGGCTGACCGGGGCCGTCTCCGTCCGTCCTCACGCCGGGGATGGGCGGCGCGCATGACGAACCGCTCCGCCGGATTCAGCCTGATCGAGGTGCTGGCCGCGCTGGCCCTGCTGGCGCTGGTGCTGGGGGCGGCGTGGCGGGTGATCGACGGCGGATTGACCGCCGCCCGCACCGCCGCCCAGCGCGCCCGCGCCGTGGCCTTGGCCGAATCCACGCTGGCCGGGGCGATGGCCCGCGATCCGGCCCAACCCGGCGACTGGAGCGGCGAGGCGGCCGACGGCCTGCGCTGGAGCCTGGCCGTGCGCGCCCAGCCGCCCGCAGCGCTGCCCTTCACCCCGCCGCGCGGCGTTGCCGCCTTCGCCGTCGTCGTGACGGTGCGCTGGGACGGCGGGCGCAGCCTGACCCTGTCCAGCCTGAAGCTGGGGAAACCGGCATGACGGCGGCAACCCAACACCGGACGGTGGTCAACCGGGAGGCGGCCAACCGGGCGCAGGCGGGCTTCACCCTGATCGAACTGCTCGTCACCATGACGCTGCTCGCCCTGGTGCTGGCGGCGGCGGCGGGGGGCGTGCGCATGACCGGTTGGGCGCACGACCGGGGCACGGCGCTGCTGGCCGAAACCGCGTCCTTCGCGGTGGCGGAGGATGTCCTGCGCCGCCAGATCGGGCGCGGCTTTCCGCTGGCCGTCGGTCTGGCGCGCGAGGCGGCCTATGTCTTCACCGGCGAGAGCGCCACCCTCGCCACCCCGCTGTTCGGCGACCCGGCGCGCGAGGGAGCCGGGCTGCATCTGGCGGTCTTCCGGGTGGAGGAGACGGCGACCGGCGCGCGGCTGCTCTATCAGGAACACCGGCTGCTGACCCGCCCCGCCGTGCAGGCGCTGGACCCGCCGCTGCGCAGCGCCACCCTGCTGGACGGCCCCTATCGGCTGGCCTGGGCCTATCACGACGGCGCGCGCTGGCTGGACCGCTGGACCGCGCGCCAGGATCTGCCGCATCTGGTCCGCCTCAGCGCGCGGGGCCGCGACGGGCGCGCGGTGTGGCCCGACATCGTCATCCGCCCGCACAGCGACGGCGACCGGGGGTGCCTCAGCGCCGCCCCGCTGCTGTGCCGCGACGCGCCGATCCCGCCATGACCCGCCGTCCCCCCTTCCCCCGTCAGGCCGGTTTCGCACTGGTTCTGGTGCTGGGCGTCGTCGCGGTCGCCGCCACGCTCGCCGCCGGGCTGGCCACCACGGCGCGCTATGAGGTGCGGCGCATCGCCAACGTCGGGGCGGGGGCGGAGGCCCGCGCCCTGCTGGACGCCGGGGTGGCGCTGGGCGTGCTGGGCGCGACCGACCCCGACCTCACCCACCGCATCGCCACCGACGGCACGCCGCGCGCCCTGCCCTTTGGCGGCGGGCGGCTGGAACTGCGAGTGTTCGAGGAGGCCGGGCGCGTCGACCTGAACCGCGCGCCCGCCGCCCTGCTGGCCGCGCTGTTCGGCGTCATCGGTGTCGCCAACCCGGCGGAGCTGGCGCAAGCGGTGGTGCAGTGGCGCGGCGACGACGACACCGATGGCGCCTCTGCTCTGTCCCCCAACCCCGACGGCCTGCCCCGCCGCAGCTTCCTGTCGGTGGAGGAGTTGGCGAGCGTCCCCGGCGCGCCCCCCGACCTGCCCCGGCGGCTGGGGGAGGCGCTGACGGTGGACGGCTCCATCCTGGGCACGGTTCCGTCGGTCGCCGGGCCGCTGGTGCGCGCCGCCCTGCCGGAACGCCGACCCGCCCAAGCCGCGCTCGATCAACCCGACCCGACGGTCCCGTCGGTGGGCCGTGTGGTGTCGGTGCGGGTGCGGGCGACCGGGGCGGCGGGCGGCGTGGCGACGGCAGAGGCCACCGTCTTGCTGCTGGACCCGCCCGATCCGGTTCCGTACCGTGTTTTGGAATGGCGCGAGCCAGTTCCGTTTTCCCTGGGATCCGCGCCGTGATTGCACCGTCATGACCACACCACCATGACCACACCGCATGCCCCCGACGCCCGTCGGCCCTTTTTCCGCCCCTGCGCGGATTGGTTGATGGCGGAACTGGCCCTGTGGCTGCCGCCCTCCTGGCGGACGGACGCCGCGCCCGCCCTGCTGGCCGTGCGCGAGGAGGGCCGCATGCGGTTGCGCCGCCGCGACGGCGGCGGGTTGGACAAGCCGCCGCGCCGGGGCAGCCGTGTGGTGGTGCGCCCGGGCGTGAAGGCGCTGGTCCGCCGCCTGTCCCTGCCGGTCGCCGCCGCCGCGCATCTGCGCCCCATCGTCGCCAACCAGATCGACCACCGCACGCCCTGGCCCGCCGATCAGGTGTGGTTCGACGCGGCAATCCTTGGCCCGAGCGAAGATGACCGGCTGATCGACGTGCGCGTCACCGTCGTGCCGCGCGCCGCCGTGGAATCGGCGCTCGACGCCGTGCGCGCCCTGAACCTGACCCCATCGGCGTTGGAGGTGGAGGACGGCGAGGGCGGGTGGACCCGGTTGCCGCTGGACGCCGACGATCCTCCCTCCTCCGCTCGGCAGGCGGCGCGGTGGCTGCCGCTGCTCGTGCCGTTGGCGCTGGCCAGCGCGCTGCTCGCCCCGCCGCTGTGGGAGCGCGCCGCCCTGACCGACGCGTTGGCGGAGAACGGGCGCGCCGCCGCCGAGGTCCGCCGCCTCGCCACCGCGCTGGAGGACCGCAAGACCGCCAGCGATTACGCCGACCGCCGCAAGGCCGAAACCGCCAGCGCCACCGTGGTGCTGGAGGTGTTGAGCCGTCTGCTGCCCGACGACGTGTGGCTGAACGAATTTCACCTCGACAACGGCGTCGCCCTGTTGATCGGGCAGGCGGGGGACGCCAACCGGCTGCCCGCGCTGCTCTCCGCCTCCCCCCATTTCGCCGACGTGCAGTTCCGCTCCGCCGTGGTGCGCGAGGCCGCCGGGGGCGACCGGTTCCAACTGTCCGCCCGCGTGGTTCCGAATGACGCTCCGTAATGGCACCTTTCCAACGCCGGGCAGCCCGGCTTCGCGTCTGGCCGCCGGGGTGTTGGTGGCGGTGGCCGCCGTCGCGCTGCTGCTGCCCTTGCTGGCGCTGCGCGCCGATCTGCTGGCGGAGGTCGAACGGGCGCAGCAACAGGTGGAGCATCAGCAACGCCTGCTCGACCGCCGCCCGGCGCTGGAACGCCAGCGGGAAGCGTTGAAGGCCGCCGGATCGCCCGATTTCCTGCAAGGGGCCACCCCGGCGCTGGCCGGGGCCGATCTGCAGGCGCGGAT
Organism: Azospirillum griseum; assembly: GCF_003966125.1. Classification (GTDB taxonomy): domain Bacteria; phylum Pseudomonadota; class Alphaproteobacteria; order Azospirillales; family Azospirillaceae; genus Azospirillum; species Azospirillum griseum. Next base: position 89,109 of record NZ_RXMA01000009.1, on the reverse strand, counting down.
GACCGATCTGGCCACCGCGCGCGGCGCGCGGGTGCAAAGCACGCAGGTGATGGACGCGCAAGGGGTGGACGGGCGCGACGACGACGCCGGGTTCCGCCGCATCGCCGTGCAGATGCGCGTGGCCGCCGACCCGCGCGCCCTGCGCGATCTGCTGCACGCGGTGGAAAGCGGGCGGCCCCGGTTGCTGGTGGATGGGTTGGCGGTGCGGTCGCTGGCCTTCGGCACCGATCAGATGGACGTCACCTTCACCGTCATCGGCTTTCTGGAAAGCGCGCCATGAAACGCCCCATGATCAGCCGCGTCCTTGCCCGTGTTGCCGCGTCGGCGCTGCTGGGCCTGCCCCTGTGCACCCCGGCCACCGCCTTTGAGCTGCCGCCACGCGACACGTTCGACGCGATGGTGCAGCGGCCGCTGTTCTTTCCCAGCCGCCGCGCCGCCCCCGCCATGGTTGAGAGTGCGCCAACCGCCGCCCCTGCCCTTGCGCCGGTTCCAGCAGAGGGGACGCGCGTGATCGGGGTCGCGGTGGACCGCCAAGGCCGCGCCATCGCCGTGCTGCGCGCGGCGGCGGGCAGCGAACGCCGCGTGTCTGTTGGCGATAGGGTGCAGGGCTGGACCATCGATGGCATCGGACGCAGCGGCCTGACCCTGAGCGTGAATGACCAGCGCGCCACAGTTCCGGTGCTGGGCCTGGTTCCCCCCATCCCGGACAAGCCGGTCAATTGACGCGCGGCGGACCTGTTCAACGCGGGGATGGACGGGATCGGTCCGCCGGTGCCAGAGTTGCCGCCGCGTTGCAGCAAGACCGGCGGGACGATGGATCTGTCATGGCTTGACGATTTTCTGGCGGTGATCGACGGCGGCGGCCTGCCGCGCGCAGCGGACGCCCGGCACCTGACGCCCGACGCGCTGGCCCGACGCCTGCGCGCGTTGGAGGATTGGGTCGGCGCGCCGCTGTTCGAGCGGGAGGACGGCACGTTCACCCTGACCGACGCCGGACGCCGATTCCGTCCGGTGGCCGAAGAAGTCTTGCGCCGCCTGCTGCAAGGGCGGGAGGAGACGCGCGCCGTCGCCCAGGCCGATGCCACCGCCCTGCGTTTCGCCACTACCCCGGCTTTGGCGCTCACCGTCTTTCCGTCCTGGCTGCGCGGGTTGGAGCAGAAGGGGCGGCTTGGCTCCGTTTCGCTGACCTCCGACGGGTTGGAGGCCGGTGAACAGGCGCTGTTGAGCGGGCGGGTGCAGTTCCTGCTGTGCCACGCCCACCCCGCAACGCCGCGCCCACGCCAGAGCGGCGACGCGCTGCAATCCATTCTGGTGGGGACCGACCGCCTGCTGCCGGTCTGCGCGCCCGATGCCGAGGGGCAACCCCGCCACCCCTTGCCTGGCCGCCCCGAGTCGCCCCTTCCCGCCCTGTCCTACAGCCGCGAGTCGGGTCTGGGGCGGATTTTGGAGGCGGTCCGCAACGCCGCCCCGCCGCCGGACTCCGGGTCAACCCCAATCACGCCCCTGTGGCTCAACACCGTGTTCACCGCCCCGACCACCCCGATTTTGCGGACCCTGGCCCGCGACGGGCGCGGGGTTGCCTGGTTGCCGGAAAGCCTGATCGCCGAGGATCTGGCGCGAGGACGTCTGGTGGCGGCGGGCGAGAGCGCGTGGGCCGTCCCACTGCAAATCCGTCTGGTGCGCCACCGCGCCCGGCAAAGCAAAGCAATGGAAGGCTTTTGGTCGCTGGCGGTCGAAGCGGCCTTGTGGCGAGCGGACGCACGGGCGCCCGAACCAATCCTGAACGGGGTTGAAATATTCACGGAAAAGGACATGTAATTTCTTGTCCATTGCGCGATTTGTTCATTGACAAGAGACTGCACGGGCGTTCCGGGAGTCGATTTCAGTGGCTATTCCCCTCGGCTTGAGGCAAAATTTGCCTATCAAGGGTTCACAAGGTCGCCACAGCAGCGGCCAGAGGAGTCGATCATGGGCGTCAGCAGCATCGGCGGGTATGGCAGCTACCAGCCTTACACCACCCCGTTGAGCAGCGGGCCGACCGCCGCGCAACGGTCCACCGCACCGGCGGAAACCGCGCAGGAAGACGAGACCGAGCGCACCCGCCGACAGCAGGAAGCGCAGAACACCACGCAAAGCACGTCGGGCGGCAACACCACGCCGACGCGTGGGCAAAATCTGAACATCTCGGTGTGACCGAACCGGCTGGACGCCCGGCGGGCATGCGCGCCCGCCATCGTCCGGTCCGCATCGGAGCCTTGCCACGGCGTTCCGTGGTCACGCAACACAGCCAGACGGGGAGGCAACCATGGGCATCGGTTCCGTTTCCGCCGCTGTGGTGACTCGCCCAACGGCGTTCACCACACCCCAAGGCGTTGCCAACAGCCAAACAACCGACGAGACCACCTCGTCCAGCGTTGCGCCCTCCGAATCCACATCGGACAAGAAAGCCTCGACCGGCGTCGGTGGCTACATCAGCCCGTTCCTGCGCTACGATCAAAGCGCCCGCGTGGCGGTGCTGCTGTTCCGCGACGTTGACACCGGCGCAACGCAGGATCAAATCCCCTCTCAGCGCGTGGTGGAGGAATACCGCCGCACCGCCAGCCGTTTGACCTCCACCGACAGCGTCGCGCAAACCGGTAGCCCATCAACCAGCCAAACCGGCAGCGCTGACACCCCGAGCGTGTCGGGGGCCGGGACCAGCGGCAGGGCGTCGACCACCGACAGCGGCGGGTTGACCGGCTTCGCAAGCAGCGGCGCAACAGGCAGCAGTGGCGTGTTCAGCGCGACCAGCGGCACGACCACCGCCCCGGCGTCCGGTTTCAGCTCAACCGGCAACAGCGCTTTGCCATCCTTCGCAGCGGCGTCCGGTGGTGGTGGTTCGAGCGGGAGGGTGTCGGTCACGGTCTGACCGATTTTGCACCCCCATTCCGCTTCCATTCCACATCAATGGCCGTTCACCGGCCTGTATCAACCTTGTTTGCGGTGCTTGACTGGGCTTGAGCGGTTTCATGGGCGATGACGTCCAGAATCCGGCGCAGCGCATCGCCCGACAACGGCGATTCCAGACTGAGACCATCGGCGAATTTGCGCAACGCGCCGATGGCGCGGCGCTTGCCGACATGCTCCTCATCCTCCGGCAGGCAAGGGCGGACCACCGGCCCCTTGTAGAAGCTGCCGCGAAACGCCCACTGCCGCCGTCCATCGGCTTTCCACTCCGACCCGTCGGACAGGACCATGCAACGCTTGTCGTGGGTGTAACGCTCCACCACCGCGATGCTCTGCGGCCCGGACTGGCTGGTGTGGATGGTGACGCGGTCGCCAACCTGGAAGCTGGCGGCGGTGATGGTGCTCTCGGTCAAAAGCGGCTCCCTGCCTGGAAAAGTCTGTGCCTGAAAAAATCTGTGCCTGAAAAAATCTGTTCCAACAACACTCACGCCGACCGTGGCAACGGTTGGCCGGGGCGCAGCCCGCCCCCCTCGATCACCTCGTCCAGACCCATCACCGGCAGGGCGCGCTGCGTTTCCACCGCCGCCATCAACCGCCCCTTGGCCGCATCGCGGCTGTCCGCCTTGGCCCGCCCCGGACGAAACCCGTTGAGCGCGGCCAAAAAGCTCGATCCGACCGACCGCTTGGCCGGGCGTGGCGCGGCTCCATCGGGTCGGCTGGCCGACAGACCGGGGGCGGGCGACAATGCGCCCGGCGCCTCCACCGTCACCGCCTCACGCGCCGCCTCGCCACGACCGGCCAGCGCGTGGGCCTCCGCCGTTGCGCGGGCGACGATGCGGGCGCGGGTGGCCCCATCCAACCGATGGAAGACGCGGGCCGCTTCGGCCAGATCGGCATGATTGCCGCTGTCACCGGCCCGGCGCAAGGCGTCGTTCAGCAGCAGGAAATCGATCTTGCCCGGCTCCCGCTCCTGCTCCACCGCGCGGGCCAACACGCCGATGGCGTCCAAAGTCGCGCTGTCCAGGGAACGGTCGGCCATCACCGGGCTTGAATCGGATTGGGGGAAGGAGCGCGCACTATCCGCGAGCGCCGCCACCGGTTCAACCCCGCAGTGTGCAACGGCATCGCATAACCGTTATGCCGGATCACCCGCGACGGAGCGGGACGCCGCCACCGTCTTATGTCGACCGACCAAAGCGATGCGCTCGTCCGCAACGCACCAGCACAGCGCCGCCCAAGCGCCGCCAACCAGCCAGCCCGCCAGCACATCGGTCGGCCAATGCACACCCAGATAGACCCGGCTCACCCCGATGGTCAGGCTCAGCCCCAGCACCACCGCCATCACATAGACCCGCAAGCGGCGGTCGGCGACCTCGTGGGCCAGCAGCGCCCCCACCGCCAGGCCGACCACCATCGACAGCATGGCGTGGCCGCTGGGAAAGCTGGCGCTCAACACCGCGTCGCCATGGGGAACCAGATCGGGCCGCGCCCGCCCGATCAACGCCTTCAGTGTGGAGCTGACCGCCGTGCCGCCGCCCACCGCCAGCAACAGGGACAGCGCCGCCATCCAGCGCCGCATCACCAGCAGCGCGCCAAAGGCCAACAGGGTGATGAGACCCAGCACCGTCACGCTGCCCAGCGCGGTCAGATCCCGCGCCATCCGCGCCAGCCACCAGGGGCCGCCGGGCTGGTCGGGATCGAGCGGGTCGCGCAGCGCCAGCAGGACCGCGCGGTCGAAACCCGCCGCCGCCCCGGTCAGCACCAGGGCCATCACGCCGAGGAACGCCAGGGAAAACCCGGCGGCCACCGCCGCAACCACCAACAACCGACCCGTTCCAAACCGCACAGCGCTCTCCCGCGTCTCCGTCAAGCGGCGGACAGAAGCCGGATCGGCGCTCCCTGCTGCCACGCCAGGATGTCGTCCAGGGCGTCGCGATAGAACACCGCGTAATTCTGCCGCGTCACATAGCCCAGATGGGGAGTCAGCACCGTGTTGGGAAGATCCCGCCACGGGCTGTCGGCGGGCAAGGGTTCGACCGGGAACACATCAATGCCCGCACCGCCGATTCGCCGGTCGCGCAGCGCGGCCATCAACGCCGCCTCGTCCACCAGCCCGGCGCGCGAGGTGTTGATGAGCAACGCCGTCGGCTTCATCCGCGCGATGGAGTCCGCATCGACCACCCCGCGCGACCGATCGCTCAACACCAGATGCACGCTGACCACGTCGGCGCTGGCGAACAGCTCCGCCTTGTCCAGCCGGGTCACGCCCGCCGCCGCCGCCCGTTCGTCGGTCAGATTGGGACTCCAGGCCGCGACCTCCATGCCAAAGGCCTGGCCGACCTTCGCCACCTGCGTGCCCAGCTTGCCCAGGCCGACCAGACCCAGCCGCCGCCCGGCCAACCCGTCGGTGATGCCGGTTTGCCAACGCCCGGCGCGCAGGGCCTGCTCCTCCACCGTGATCCGCTTGGCCAGCGCCAGGATCAGGCCCCAGGTCAGTTCCGCCGTGGGGGTGCCGACCATGGCGGTCCCGCTGACCGGGATGCCACGCGCCGCGCACGCCTTCAAATCGATGGCGTTGTTGCGCGCCCCGGTCGTCACCAGCAGCTTGAGCGCGGGCAGCCGCTCGATCAACGCCGCTGGAAAGGGCGTGCGTTCGCGCATGATGACCAGAACATCGAACGGGGCCAGCGCCACCGCCGCCGCGTCGAGATCGGCAAACGGCTGCTCGAACACCGTCAGGCTGGAGCCGTCGGGCAAGCGCGACCAATCGGCGAGATCGCGGGCAACCGATTGATAATCGTCGAGAATGGCAACGGACAACGGCATGGGTCGATCCTTGTTGCAAGACCGTGCGGGGGGACGGGAAAACCGGGGGCCGCCGGACGGCCCCCGGTCCGATCACTTTCCGAAATACGGGGCCAGATTGGCGCGGATGCGCTCCAGCACCGGCGTGACCTCGATCGGCACGTCGAAGGGCTGGCCGGTGATGGCCTCCGCCGCTTCGATATAGACCCGCGCGGCCTGAAGCACGATGTCGTCGGGAATCGTCGGGATGTCCTGGGTGTAGGGATCGCACCGCGCCGTCACCCAGCTGCGCACGAAATCCTTGTCGAAGCTCTCCGGCCGTTCCCCCGCCGCAAAGCGTTCGGGGTAGCTGCGGGCGAACCAGTAGCGCGAGCTGTCCGGCGTGTGGATTTCGTCGGCCAACAGGATGTTGCCCGCCTCGTCAAAGCCGAACTCGTATTTGGTGTCCACCAGGATCAGGCCGCGTTCGGCGGCGATGGAACGGCCACGCGCGAACAGGGCCAGCGCCTTGTCCGACACCTCGTCCCACTGGGCGCGGGTCAACAGATTTTGGCCGACGATCTCCGCCGCCGTCAGCTCCTCGTCGTGGCCGGCGTCGAAGGCCTTGGTCGTCGGCGTGATGATCGGAGTCGGCAGGCGCTGGTTCTCGCGCATCCCGTCCGGGAAGCGGTGGCCGTACATTTCGCGACGGCCCTTCTTGTACATCGACCAGATGGAGGTTCCGGTTGTGCCCGCCATGTAATCCCGCACAACGATTTCCACCGGCATGATGGTCAGACGCTTGGCCACCACCACGTTGGGATCGGGGTATTCCAACACATGGTTGGCGCAGATGTCCTTGGTCGCTTCGAACCAGAAACGGGCGGTCTGGGTCAACACCTGCCCTTTGAAGGGCAGCGCCGTCAGGATGCGATCGAAGGCCGAGAGACGATCCGTGGTGATCAGAATCCGTCGCCCGTCGGAAAGATCGTAGTTTTCCCGCACCTTCCCACGGTAATGATTGGGAAGCTCCGGGATGAAGGCGTCGCCGAGGACGTTGGTCAGGTGCGGGGCGAGCAGAGCGGTGTCAACCATGTGTTCCGAATCCGGCAAGACAAGAGGGCGGCATACTACCCCAATCCGGTCTCAGAGCCATGGCGGTAATTTCCAAGGGAGGATCGCTTCGTATGCATGACGATGGGTATGGCTTACCGGCGGGCGTCATCCGGGTGTGGTTCGCCGATCTTCGGGGTTTGGGCGCGCGGCTGGCCGATCTGCGCGCGCTGCTGAGTCATGACGAGCTGGATCGGGCCGAACGCTTCACGATGGAACGGCTGACCAACCGGTTCATCCTGCGCCGGGGGCTGCTGCGGGTGGTGTTGGGGCGCTGCACCGGGCGGGATCCCGCCGGGTTGCGATTCGAGTATGGCGCGCACGGCAAACCGGCGCTGGCCGGGGGCGGGCCGTCCTTCAATCTGGCTGACAGCGAGGATTCGGTGGCCATCGCGCTGGCCGCCGATGGGCGGATCGGGGTGGACATCGAACGGCTGCGCCCGATCGAAAGCGCCGACGGCATCTCCGACCGCTTCTTCCATCCTCTCGAATGCGCGGCGCTGAACGCCCTGCCACCCGACCAGCGCAACGAAGGCTTCCTGTTGGGCTGGACCCGCAAGGAGGCGTTCATCAAGGCCGCTGGGGTCGGCCTGTCAATGCCGCTCGATCAGTTCGCGGTCACGGTGACGCCGGGCGATCCGGTGGCGGTTCTGGCGGTGGACGAGTCGCTGCGGGCCGACGCCGGACCACCGGACGACTGGTCCCTGTTCGACCGCCGGGTCCTGCCCGACACCATCGCGGCGGTGGCCGCGCGGGGGACCGGCTGGCGGGTGGACTGCCGACTGGTCGATGACGGGCTGTTCAGCCGGACGCCGCTCACCGACCGGTCGTAACCTCCCACCCGATGCGGGCCGGGCTTTCGCCCAGATCCAGGGAACCGATGATCAGCTCCCCCCGGCCCGACAGGGATACCACCTCGCCCTGAGTCAATTGGCGGGTGTTTCCACCGGCCACCAGCAGGCGGGTGCCGTTGCGGCTCAGATCCTCCACCACCCCGCCGCTCGCCTCCAGCCGGATCGCAACGTGACGGCGGGAGGCGGACGCGTGGTCCAGCACGATGCCGCATTCCGCCGCACGCCCGATCACCACCTCCGTTCCCTGATCGGGCAGAATCACCGTCTTGCCCTGATAGGTCACGGAAATTTTCAGCGACACCCGGGGCAGGCTGCGGATGTCCACCGTCTCCAACTGGCGCGGGGGGGAGGGCAGCAACAGGGACCGCTGTTCGTCCGGAATGGTGGCGATCTTGGCGATCAGCCCGTCGGCCAGCGCGCGGGGGATCCCGGCGGCGCGCAACCGCCGCCCCAACCCTTCACGCACATCCTGGATCGGCACGCCGGGGGCGGCCAATTCGGCGGCGGACTTGATCTGATTGAACTCTTCGGCCACCCGCTGGATCAGGAAGCTGACCTTGCGCCGCCCGAAATCGCTGGTGGCCAAATCCAGCAGGAAGCCCAACCGCCCCGCCGACGCGCCGAACCGGCTGCTCAACCGCAACACGGTGTCCTCAAAGGACAGATCGCTGCCCCCCACCGCCCAGGCGATCTTGCCGCGCTTGGTCAGCGCCTCCGCCATCGCCGGGCCGCCCATGAAACCGTCGAACACGATCATGCCGTCGACAATCGCCTGGAACGCCTTGGTGTCGCTGGCCGAACCGGTGCGGGTCAGCGGATTCAGTCCCTCCAGCCCGCCGCGCAGGCGGTTGAGCAGCGCCGTCTGCACATTCTTGAATCCACCGCCACCCACCGCGTTCGACAGGGCCAGCAGCGCCTCGGTGTTGGGCAGACGGTCGTCCAGGTCGCCGCGCAACGTGGCTTGCAACGCCAACAGGGCCGACGCCAGATCGGGCGCGTAGCCGATCAAGGCGCGGATCGGCTCCCGGCCATCGATGATCTCGGCCAGGAACTCGTCAACCAGCCGGGTGTTCTCGGCGTCGCCCTCCTCGTGCAGGCGCAACACCGCCTGGACCTTCGCCCCCCATTCGCGGTGCTGTTCCAGCATCGACCCGAACGCGTGGGTGATGATCCGATCACGCTCCTCCGCCGGCCGGTCGATGGAGGCAGCAAGCAGGCCACTGATGCCACCCCGCGCCAGGGCCTGATCGTAAGGGGCCAGCACATCGGAGTTCTGCGCCAGATCCTTCAAGGCCGTGAACATACGGATGATCTGGTCGTACCGTTCGCCGGGCTTGATCCCCAGCATCGGGGCCTGAAGCGCCGCCAACCGTGTGACCGACGGGTTGAACAGCAGGGCCTCGCGCTCGAAATAACGCAACGGATAATAGCGGTGCAGTTGTTCGGTGGGGATAACGCCCTGATCGTCCCAATAACCGCGCAGAAGACGCAGCAGGGTCATCCGGCTTTCAAACGAAAAAACCTGAAGAACATCCGTGCAGAGGTTGCAGTCGTCGATGGTCGAGATCGTCGTCAGTTTGCCACCGCCCGAGGAGGACTTTTGGAAGATCGTCTCTTCCTTGCCCGATCCACTGACCTTGACAACGCGAACCACGGGAAATTTGGCCAAGCGCAACAAATAGACCGCGCGCTCCGTCGCGGCCTTTTCGTCGTCGAACACGCCGTCGATGTTCGGCTTTCCGCCCTGCTCGACCACCACCTCAAAGCGCATGCTGCGCCGTTCCGACATCGCCATCCCGCCCCCCGGCCGGTCCGCATCCGGCTACGTTCACGCCTGGGATTTCCGGCGTCTTCCCTTCCCAACAACTTTATGACATGGCAATCGACAGAACAAAACGCCTTCGCGTATGACTCGCATAGAACCTATGGAAAACCCCGATGTTTGGATTGTCTTTCACCCCTCTGCGCCCGCTGGCCCGGTGGTTGGCCGTTGGGGCGGTGGCGCTGTGCGGTCTGGGTGGCGTCGCGGTGGCGGCACCGGATGACCGGGCCACACGCGAAGGTTTCAGCGAGACCGCCGTCGGCTACATCCTGTTCAGACTCGACAGCGGCGCGGTGCTGGAGGAGCGGCAGGCCGACCATCCTTTTGTTCCGGCCTCCGTCGCCAAGGTGCCGACGGTCGCCGCCGCGCTGGGCGTGCTGGGGGCCGATCACCGCTTCACCACCCGCCTGCGCGCCACCGGCCCGGTGGAGAGCGGCACCCTGCGCGGTGATCTGGTGTTGGAAGGGGGCGGCGACCCCTCCCTGTCCAGCGACGGGCTGGGCGATCTGGTCGAGGGGCTGCGCAAGGCCGGAGTCACGCGGGTGACGGGCCGACTCTACTATGACACCAGCTTGCTGCCGGAGCTGTCGGAAATCGACCCCGGCCAGCCCTGGGCCGCCCCCTACAACACCGGCATCGGTGCTTTGTCGGTCAACTTCAACCGGGCGCAACTGGCCTGGACCCGGCCCGCCAACGGCCCGGCCACCGCGTCGGTCTGGTCGGTGGCCGACAACGGGCGCACGGCGTTGGACAGCGTGACGGCGGTGCTGGCCCCGAATGGGGCGATCCCGCCCCTGCCCAGCGGACCGGACCGCTGGTTGCTGCCCGCCAAGCCCGACGGGAACGGTCGGCTGTGGCTGCCGGTCGCCCGGCCCGGGCTGGCCGCCGCATCGTTGTTCCGCCGTCTGGCGGGCGAGGCGGGCGTGGCGTTGCCCGCACCCCAGCCCGGTCAGGCGGCATCCGGCAAGGATGGCGGCAAGACCGGACGGGTTCTCGCCAGCGTGGACAGCCCGCCCTTGAGCGAATTGGCGCGGTCGCTGCTGCGTTACTCCAACAACCTGTCGGCGGAGATGATCGGGCTGGCCGCTGCCCGGCGGATCGACCCGTCGGTGAATCGCCTCAACCAATCGGCGCTCCTGCTGCAAACCCTGCTGACCCGGCAGGTCGAGGCCAACGGCGCGACCAAAGGGCAAACCAACTGGCAGGGCTTGCGGCTGGTCAACCATTCCGGACTTGGCACCGGTTCGTTGTCCACTCCCCGTCAGATGGCCGCGCTGTTGCGGTTGGGCGGCCCCGCCCTGTGGGCGCTGCTGCCGGGTGAGGAGGACGGCAAGGCTCTGCCCCCCGGCGTTCACGCCAAAACCGGGACCCTGTCCTACGTCAAGGGGCTGGCCGGAACCCTCGACAGCGCCAGCGGGCAGCGGCTGGGTTTCGCCCTGTTCATCACCGACGCCGACCGCCGCCGCGCGCTCGACGCCGCGCTCGATCGCCGGGTGACGGAACCGCCCGCCGAGGCCCGCGCCTGGGCCGGTCGCGCCCGCGCTCTGCAAAGCGGCCTGTTGACCGACTGGATGGCACGATATTGAGCGGCGACGCGCCCCGCGCATCCGGGAAAACCCGGAATTGGCAAAAAAAATTAAAACTTCGCAGCATAGAGTGGGGTGCACTACCATTCAGCGAAACGCACCCTATCTTTTCGTTGCAACAGACCACAACCGGAACCCTCGCGACACAATGCCGTCCGATCCGCTGCGCACGGCGCGCATCCCCCGCAGCCCGCAACAGCGGCGATTGGAACGGCAGGACATCGCCGCGAACCGCTACCGCGACCGCCGCCTGAACGCGGAGGTGGTCAACATCGTCGTCGGCGGCTGCGTGGTCAGCGACAGCCCCGACGTCATCATCACCACCACACTGGGATCCTGTGTGGCCGCCTGCGTCTATGACCCCGAGGCGGGCATCGGCGGCATGAACCATTTCCTGCTGCCCGACGCCGGGCTGGACACGGTGTCGTTGTCCTCACGCTATGGCAGCGCGGCGATGGAACAGCTCATCAACCGTCTGCTGCGCGTCACCGGACGGCGCGACCGGCTGCGGGCCAAGGTGTTCGGCGGGGCGAACGTCAACGCCGCCACCCTGCGCCATTCCAACATCGGTCAACGCAACGTCGAATTCGTCATGGAGTATCTGGCGACCGAAGGCATCCCGACGGTCAGTTGGGACGTCGGCGGAACCAGCCCGCGCGCCTTGCGCTTTTTCCCCACCAGCGGGCGGTCGCAACGGCGGCTGATCGGCGAGGAGGCGGTGCACGACATCGCCCGCAGCGAATCGTCCTTCTTCGAACGGCTGCGCACCACCAGCATCGACGGCGACGTCGAGCTGTTCTGACGCGAACGGTTCCAACATGGGAGGGCGCGATGGAGGAGGCGCGGTTCCGCATCGCCACCTTCAATCTGGAAAGCCTGGACGACGACGTCGGCGACCCGCCCTTTGCCGCGCGCATCACCACCCTGCGGCCGCAGTTGGAACGGCTCGACGCCGACATCCTCTGTTTGCAGGAGGTGGACGCCCAACACCCGGTCAAGCGTGAACCGCGCGTGCTGCGCGCCCTGTCCCGGCTGCTGGAGGGAACCCGCTACGCCGGGTTCCACGTCACCGCCGGGGATGGCCCCACGCCCGCCGACCGTCACAACCCGGTGTTGGTCAGCCGCTGGCCGATCACGGCGACGCGGCTGTTGCGCCACCATCTGGTCCAGCCGCCGCGCGTGAGGCTCGCCACCGCCCGCCCCGCATCGGGCGACGACCCGCCCCCGGATCACGCGGTGGAGTGGGATCGGCCGGTCCTGCACAGCGCCATCGCCCTGCCCGGCGGGCGGACCCTGCACGTCTTCAACCTGCATCTGCGGGCACCGCTGGCCGCCCCCATTCCAGGGCAGAAGGCGGGGGCCTTCGTCTGGAAAACGGCGGAGGGCTGGGCCGAGGGCTATTATCTGGCGGCGCTGAAGCGCGCGGGGCAGGCGCTGGAAACCCGGCTGGCGGTGGACCGCCTGTTCGACGCCGACCCCGACGCGCTGGTGATGGTGGCGGGGGATTGCAACGCGGACGTCGAACACACACCCCTGCGCATTCTCTGCGCCGATCTGGAGGGGACCGGCAACCCGGCCTTGGCCGGACGGGTGCTGACGCCGTTGGAGCGAGTCATTCCCGCCGACCGCCGTTTTTCGGTGCTGCACGCCGGGCGGGGGGTGATGCTGGACCATCTGCTGGTCTCCCCCCAACTGGCCGGGTGGTTCCGCGACGCCGCCATCCACAACGAGGCGCTCAGCGACGAGGTGTTCCACCCGACCGACGCGCGGTCGCCCGAAAGCTATCACGCGCCGATGGTCGCCAGCTTCGCCCTGCCAACCCCCTGAAGCGCCAACTCCTGAAGCAGCCGCTTATTCCGCCGCTGCGGCTCGGGCCAGGACGGCGGCGCGTTCGGCGTCCTTGGTCTTGCGCGCCTTGCGCTTCAGCCACCACATGGCGGTTCCGGTCACGGCGAACAGCGGCGGCAGCACGCCCGACAGGAAGACCAGCCATTGCCACAGCGGCCCCAGCCCTTCACCAGCGTGCAAGGGGCGCTGCCACGCCAGCAGGGTTTCGCCCAGGCTGTAGGTGGCGGGATCGCGCAATTCGACCACCCGACCGGCCCAGGGATCGACGAACACGGTCGCCATCGGCGCGCCATGGACATGCCCGGCGGGCGCGAAGGACAGGCGGTAGGCCATGTTGGGCCGCGCCGGGGGCGAAACGGAGCGCAAGGTCGCCCCGGGCAGCGCCGCGCGGGCCAGATCGGCCACGGCGTCGATGTCCAACGGCTTGGCCCCCTTCACCGGCTCCACCGTCACCGGCGCGCGCAGGTCGCGGGCGGGGAAGATGGCCGACACGCCGTCGCCCAAGGTCTGCGGGAAGGCAAGGTAGACGCCCGAAAAGGTGACGATGATGAACACCACCAGCGACCAGATGCCGACCGCCCCATGCAGGTCGCGGTGCAGACGCACGCCGCGCGCGCCGGATTTGACCGTGAAGGCGGCCTTCCAGCGGCCCGGACGCGGCCACCAGATGACCAACCCGCTCACCCCCAACACCAGCATGGCCACGCCCAGCCAGCCGATGATCTCGCGCCCGCTGCGGTCGCGGATCAGGGCGTTGGCGTGCAGCATGTGAACGGTGCGCCAAAAGCCATCGCCCTGCGTCTGGGTTCCCAGCACGGTCAGCGACACCGGATCGATCTGCAAGGCTCCCATCGGCCCCTGCGGCTGCGGGGGTTGCGGCGCTGCCCCCGGCCCTTGGCCCGGCGACTGCGCTCCCGGCCCGTTTGCCGGGCCATTTCCGGGTTGTCCCGGCCCCGCTTGCCCCGCGCCCCGTTCGCCGCCCCCCGGCGGTCGGGCGGCGGTCAGGCGGACGGACACGGGCTTGCCCGCCTCCTCCGGCAGAATGATGAAGCCGGGCTGGGTTCCGGCCGGGGCCGCCGCCTTCGCCGCCGCCAGGATCGCCGACAGCGGTTGCGGCGTGCCGATGGTCAGGTTGGGCGAGGCCGGTTCGCTGGCCAGATCCTGCAACTCATGCTCAAACACCAGGATCGAGCCGGTGATGCCCAGCACCACCAGCGGCAGGCACAGGATCAAGCCAACCCACAGGTGAACGGTCTGAAGCGTGCGGAACCACAGGCGTTGGCGCTGCGGCAGGGCGGCGGTGGTGGCCATGAGGCGCGGTCCTCTTGTCGAATGGCTGCGGGGACGACGACCGGCGGTGCCGATCAGGTGTCGGCCCAGTGGCGGAGCAAATTGTGGTACAGGCCGGTGAGTTGGACGACCCCGGCGTGGTCAGGCAGATCGGCCCCGATCTTTTGAATGGCGCTGTCCAGATCGAACAGCATCGTGCGCTGCCCATCGTCGCGGACCATGCTCTGCATCCAGAAGAAGGAGCAGACGCGCGCGCCCCGCGTCACCGGGCGGACCTGATGCAGGCTGGTGGACGGGTAGAGCACCATGTCCCCGGCGGGCAGCTTGACCATATGGACGCCATAAGTGTCCTCGATGGTCAGTTCGCCGCCGTCATACTCGTCGGGGTTGGTGAAAAACAGGGTGGCCGACAGGTCGGTGCGCACGCGGTGCGGCGTGCCGGGAATCTGGCGGATGGCGTTGTCCACATGCACGCCAAAGCTCTGGCCACCGCTGTAGCGGTTGAACAGCGGCGGAAACACCTTCAGCGGCAGGGCGGCGGCCATGAACAGCGGGTTGCGTTCCAGCGCCTCCAGGATCATGTCCCCTAACCGGCGGGCCGCCGGATGCTGTTCGGGGATCTGCATGTTGTCCTTGGCCTTGGCCGATTGATGACCGGCGGTGACGGCCCCATCGACCCAGTCCGCCGCGTCGAGGATGCGACGCGCCTCGGCCACCTGATCGGCGGTGAGAACGTTGGGAATGTGCAGCAGCATGCGCTGTGTCCTGGCTTGACGGCTTGGAAGGAAACGAAAAAGCGCCGGGGCAACCCCATTGCCGCAGAGCGGCCCCGGCGTGGAGGCACGGCCCAGGCGGGCCGCCGAACAGACGGTTGAAAGGCGTCAGAACTTCACGTTGGTGGTGAACAGCACGGTGCGCCCGGCACCGGCCACCGCGTGACCGCCACCCGCATGGACCCGCTCGATGTAGAACTTGTCGGTCAGGTTGTAGATGTTGGCCTGCAACTCCACACCCGGACGCAGGTTGTAGGCGACCATGGTGTCGAACACCGCGTAGTTCGGGATCTTGCCCAGATTGGCGTCGGTCCAATAGCGGTCGGCGACATACTGGACCCCGGCCCCGACCTTCAGATCCCACGGCAGCTCATAGGTGCTCCACAGGCTGAAGGTGTGTTTGGGCGTGTTGGCCAGCGCGTGCCCCTTGTTGGCGGCGGTGAAGGTCTTGACGATCTCGCTGGTCTGATAGGTGTAGCCGCCGAAGACCTGCCACTTGCTGGTCAGATGACCGGTCACGCCCAGTTCAAAGCCATCGACGCGGCGCACGCCGTTCAGCACCTGGACCGTGCCGCCGGGCAGGGTTTCGCGGGCGTCGGTCTTTTCGGTGCGGAACACGGCCCCGGTCAGCGACAGCGCATCGCCCAGCACGTCCCACTTGGCCCCGACCTCGTAGGTCATGTTCTTTTCCGGCGGGGTCGTCCCATTGGCCGCCGTCAGGGCCAAACCTTCCGCCGACGGGTTGTAGGCGGTGGACGCGCTGGCGTAGAGGCTGGCGTTGACCACCGGCTTGTAGACGATGGCCGCGCGCCAGCTCAGCAGATTGTCGGTACGCTTGGGATTCAGCGCGGCGGTGGTGCTGGTCGCGGCGATCTTGGTGTCGGTGTGGAAGCGGTCATAGCGCAGGCCGCCCGCGATCTCCCACTGCTCGCCGATCTTCACCGTGTCCATCACATAGAGCGCGGCGGTGCTGCTGGTGGTCTCGCTCTTGGCCCCCAGCGTGCGGGTGCCGCGATAGACGGCGAACGGATTCGGGTTGGTCAGGCTGGTGGTCGCCGCCGTGAAGCTGTAGGGCTGGTTGTCGTAGCTTTCCGCCGCCAGCTCCAGCCCCGTCACCAGCGAGTGTTTCAGCGAGCCGGTGGTGAATTTGAAGGTGACGTCGGTCTGGTTGTCCAGGCTCTTCAGCGTGGTGTCGCGCGCGGTCGGCGTGCGGGTCATCGTGTTGGCGACCGGATCGGCGTTGCGCGGCACCGACACGTTGGAATAGCGCTTGGTCTGGGCGGCGCGCAGGGTGTTGCGCACGCTGACCACGTCGTTGAACTCATGCTCCAGCTTGGCCGTGGCGATGTCGGCGCGGACGTTCTCGGCGTTCAGATCCTTGTAGCCGTAGTAGTTTTCGCGCTTCACGTTGGGCAGAGAGGTGCCGTTGACCACCGGCAGGCCATAGTCGGGGATGTTGTCCTCGACCAGATGCATGTAGCTCAGGGTCAGCTTGGTCGGGCCGCTCAGGCCGAACGTCACCGACGGGGCGAAGCCCCAACGGTTGTTTTCGACCACATCGCGCCCGGCCACGCCCGACGTGTGCCCCATCACGTTCAACCGCACCGCCGCGTCCAGACCGGCGTCGATCAGCGAACGGTTGACGTCGGCGGTGATGCGCTTGGTCCGGTCGGTCCCAAAGGTCAACGACCCGGCGGTGATCGATTCCTTGGTCGGAGCCTTGGTCACGAGATTGACCGAACCGCCGGTCGATCCACGGCCCGAGGCGGTGGCCGACGCGCCCTTGATGACCTCGACCTGTTCCAGGTTGAAGTTGTCGCGGGTGTATTGACCCTGGTCGCGCAGACCGTCGATGAACAGGTCGGTGTTGGCGGCAAAGCCGCGAATCTTCAGATTGTCGCCCTGCGGGCCACCGCCCTCGCCCGCCGACAGGGTGATGCCCGGCACCGTCCGCAGCACGTCGCGCAGCGAGGTGGCCCCCCGGTCCTCCATCACTTCGCGCGGAATCACCAGAATCGATTGCGGCGTGTCGAGCAGCGGTTCGGTCAGCTTGGGCGACGACGCGCGGTCGGTCTTGTAATCGCCCTGCGGCTTGGCCCCCTCCACGGCGATGGCCGGAAGCTGCTGCTCCCCAGTGGCGGCGGCGGTCGGCGTGGCGGCGGGCGCGGTTTGCGCCGATGCCGCCGACACGGCGGTGCAGCTCAGGGCCAGCCCCAGCGCCGCCCCCAGCGCGGGTGCTGCGGGCCGGGACACTCTCATGGACACCAGAACAGCGGTGGACGACGACACGGCAATACCCCCCAAAAACAGGAACTCATGATGCGACTGGTTCTTAAAATCACTTAGGGAGCAAAGCAAGCCAAAAATGCTAATGATTCTTATTCGCTAATAATGCCGACGCCCGCACAGGCTCCGGTGCGGGCGTCGGCTGTGGCGCGGGGTTGTTCCTGCTCCCCCGCGCCGCGTCTGGGCTGGTCACTTCAGGAAAAACTGAACCGGGACCACCAGTTCGATGCGGTCCTGCTTCATCTCCTCCGGCGGCGTGGGCAGGGGGGAGGCGCGGCGCACCATCTCCAACGTCTCCTCGTCCAGCATCTCATGACCGGCGCTGCGGTCGAGACGGACGGACAGGACCCGCCCCTCGCGGTCGATGGTGAAGCGCACCTGCGCCACCCCTTCCTGCCGCCGGGCCTGGGCCGCGCGCGGGTAGCGCTTGTGCCGCTCCAGATGATGCAGCACCCGGCCTTGCCAGGACGGAACCGCGTTGCTGACCACCGGAACCGGGGCCGAGGCGGGCGGCGTCGGGGCCGCGACCGGCGCGGGGGCCGGGGCCACCGGGGCTGGCGTGACCGGGCGCGGCTTGGGCTTCTCCAGCTTCGGCTTGTCGGGTTTGGGCGGAGTCGGTTTCGGCTCGGGCCGGGGTTCCGGCTTGGGTGGTGGCGGCGGCTCCGGCGGCGGCTTGGGCAGCACGACCTCCGGCTCCACCGGCGGCGGGGGCGGTTCCGGTTCGGGCGGCTTCACCACCGGTTCCGGCGGCGGGGGCGGCGGCTCCACCACAGGTTCGGGCACAGGTTCAGGGACCGGCTCGGGCGGGGGCGGCTCCGGGGGCGGCGGTTCGGGAACCGGGACCGGCGGCGGCGGCTCCATCACCGGCTCAGGGGCCGGGGCGGGAGCCGGCTCGGGCAGCGGCGGCAGTTCCAGCATCATGGCGGGCGGTTCGGCCTGCAACGGCGGCAAGGGCGTGTGCCACGTCACCATCGCCACCGCAGCAGCGGCGTGCGCACCCAGCGCCACGATCAGGCTGCCGCTCCACCGGGCCACGCCCGCGTCGCGGTCTTCGGGAAAGACCATGGTCATGGCGCGGGGGCCGTTTCCAGACCGACCAGACCGACTTTCAGATAGCCCGCCGCGCGCAGGCCGTTCATCACCTCGGTCAAGGCCCCGTAATCGACGGATTTGTCGGCGCGCAGGAACACCCGCGCGGTCTTGTCCCCACCGGAGGCGGCGTCCAGCGCGGCGGTCAGCCCCTCCATCGCGATCCGGTTCTCGCCCAGCGACAGGCTCTTGTCCGCCTGGATCGACAGGAACAGCGGCTTGTCCGGGCGTGGGGTGGGCGTGGCGGTGGAGGCGGGCAGATCGACCGGCACGTCCACCGTCGCCAGCGGGGCCGCGACCATGAAGATGATGAGAAGGACCAGAACGACATCGATGAACGGGGTGACGTTGATCTCGTGCGTTTCCGCCAGATCATCCTCACCACCGGATCCCAGACGCGCGCCCATCGCCGTTACTCCGCCGCCGCCGAATTGCCCGCCGATCCGGTGGCCGTCGCGCCGCGCGGCAGCGCCCGGCGGTCGAGATCGCGGCTCAACAGCCGCAGGGCCGCCGCCGACACATCGGTCAACTGGGCCTTGTGGCCGGAAATCGCCCGGCTGCACGCGTTGTAGACGACCACGGCGGGGATCGCCGCCACCAGACCGATGGCGGTGGCCAGCAGCGCTTCGGCGATGCCGGGGGCCACGACCGCCAGATTGGTGGTTTGCGCCCGCGAAATGCCGATGAAGCTGGTCATGATGCCCCAGACGGTGCCGAACAGCCCGATGAACGGGCCGGTGGAGCCGATGGTGGCGAGGATGCCGGTCCCGCGCGCCATGCGCCGCCCGGCCGCCGCCTCGATCCGCTCCAGGCGCGACGCCGCCCGGTCCATCAGCCCGTCGCGCGACGGCGCGTCCGCCGACAGGTGGGTTTCGGTCAGCACCGCCCGCAGCAGCGTCGCCGCCGTGCCCTGGCTGAAACCGACCCGCTCCGCCGCCTGCGTCAGCGACCGCGCGTCCTCCAGCATCGCCAGCGCGGCGCGCGCCTTGCGCTTGGCCGCCGACAGTTCGATCACCTTGGCAATCGCGATGGTCCAGGTGGCAACCGACGCCAGCGCCAAGCCGATCATCACCCCCTGCACCACCGGGCTGGCCCCCAGGAACATGCCCCAGGCCGACAGATCGTGCGGCAGAGTGGCCAGCGCGTTGGCCGGGGCCGACGCGCCTGACATCACCGGTGCGGGCATCAGCGGCGGCACGGCGGGAACGGCCGGAACCACCGTGGGCGCGGCAGCGCCGTCCTGCGCGGCGCACATCCCGGCGGCCAGAGTGGTGGCGGTCCCCACGCAGGCCGACAAGACGGCGCGCAGACGCGTTCCGGTGCAAAGACGATGACGCGGTGTCAACATGACCTTTCCCCCAATCCCCCAAACCGCGCGCGGTGGCGCGCTTCCCTCAGACCACCGGCGCGATGGCCGGGAATCATATGCAAACGAGTCTTAGTCGCACTGATGTTCCCGTCACGCAACCCGCGTTTTGGCATCGCGGCGCGTTGCCGCACCGCGAATGGTTCGCAATATTAATGCGACTCATTTTCAATGTCACGTCTTTTGCGGCGGTGCACGCGCGACCCGGCGATTGACGCAGCCCGAGGTCCTGCGCGAAGCTCGACACCCTTTTTCGTGTGGATCGGTCGGGGAGACGGGCGATGGCCCCCAGAATCGGCGTGTATGGGTTCCCGGAAACAGCGCGGCAGGCGGGGGAGTTGGCCCACGCGCTGGGCGTGCCCTGCCACATCGCCGAGCTTCACCGCTTCCCGGATGGCGAAAGCCTGGTCCGCTTGCCGGAGCCGATGGACATCGCCATCGTTCACCGGTCGCTTGACCAACCGAACGACAAGCTGGTCGAACTGACGCTGGCAGCGTCGGTCCTGCGACGGCAGGGGGCGCAACGCCTGTATCTGGTCGCGCCCTACATGGCCTACATGCGCCAGGACATGGTGTTCAAGCCCGGCGAGCCGGTCAGCCAGACGGTGATCGGCGATTGGCTGGGCCGCTGCTTCGACGGCTTTGTCTGCGTCGAGCCGCATCTGCACCGCACGCCAACGCTGGAGTCGGTGTTTGTCGGACGCCCGTCGGTGGCGTTGAGCGGGGCCGGGCCGATCGTGGAGCGGTTGCGGGGCGATGGCGTATCCGCCGACACGGTCATCATCGGCCCGGACGAGGAATCGGCCCCGCTGGTGACGGCCATCGCCGGGCCGCTGGGGTTGACCGGGCTGGTCGGGCGCAAGGAACGGCGCGGCGACCGCGATGTCACCGTGGCTCTGCCCGCCGACTCTCCCCTGGCCGGACGCCCGGCGGTGATCGTGGACGACGTCATCAGCTCCGGCGAAACCATCTTCTCCTGCGGGCGCGCCGCCCGCGCGCTGGGGGCCGCGTCGCTGCGCGTGTTCGGAGTCCACGCCCTGTTCACCGACCGGATCGCCGACCGCTTTGTCGCCGAGGGATTCGGCGCGCCGCTGTCATGCGACGGAGTGCCGCACTCCAGCAACGCGCTGCCGTTGGCCCCGCTGCTGGCGGGGGCCATTCGCACGATTTTAACGCTTTGATCCAAAATCACGCGGGTTTTCGATCTTTTCCTCCGATCAAGCCGAAAGAATATGAAATCGTCGGGACGCAATCCATCGCGTTAGAAAATCCTAATAGAGTCCGCGTTTCCCCCACATTGGCACGCACACAAAGCAGGTCTATAAAATGTCGATGTTGTAACGCGACGGTCACACCGCAGGATGGAACGAACCGCCGCGAAAACGGGCGGACGAATCATGAGCGGTAAGACAGCCGGGCTTCCGGCGGATGCGGCGTTCTTTGGGCTGACCGAAGACGAGCGGGCGTTGCTTCAATCCATGGGGCGTTTGATCGACGATCAACTGCCCGCCCTGTCGGAGCGGTTTTACGCGCATCTGGCGCGCTGGCCGACCACCAAGGCCCTGCTGGACCAGCATGGCAACCTCGCCGCGCTGAAAAGGACCCAAGCCGACCATTGGCGTCGCCTGTTCCGCGATGTTGGGTCGCCAGAGCATGAAGCCCGCTGCCGGGCGGTCGGGCTGGCCCATCTGCGCGTCGGGTTGGACGCGTCCTGGTACATCGGGGCCTATGGCATCGCGCTGAGCGAGCTGACCGCCATCGTTCGCAAGGCGCTGCGCTGGCGGCCCGGCACGGCGGACAACGCGGTGGCCGCCGTGATCCGCGCGGTGTCCTTCGATCTCGACCGCACCCTGTCCGTCTACACCCAATCGCAGGAGGCCCAGCGCACCGGGGCCGCCCTGGGCGGGGTGGCCGGAACCCTGATGGACCGCACCGTGTCGGCCGCCATCGCCATCAACGAGTCGGCGGTCGCCAACGCGCAGATGGTCGGCCAGCTTCGCGCGGTGGACGAGGAATCGCAGGCCATCGCCGCCGCCACCGAGGAAACCGTCACCGGCATCCAGGAAATTTGGGCGCGCAGCCGTGAGGTGGCGACCCTGGCGACGGAGGCGCAGAGCGTCACCGTCGAAGGCGGGCGCACCGTGACCGACGCCGTGTCGCGCATGGGCGTCATCGCCGACGCGGTGCAGAGCGCCGCCCGCCGGGTGGGCGAATTGTCGGTCGCCTCCGAACGCATCGCCGAAATCGTCTCCACCATCGAGGCGATTGCCAAGCAAACCAACCTGCTGGCGCTGAACGCGACGATCGAGGCCGCGCGCGCCGGGGAGGCGGGCAAGGGCTTCGCCGTCGTCGCCAGCGAGGTGAAGAGCCTGTCCAACCAGACCGCCCGCGCCACCGAGGACATCCGCCTGCGCATCGAAGCGCTGAAGGGCGAGATGAGCGCCATCATCGCGTCGATGGAGGACGGGACCCGCGCCGTCCAGGGCGGACAGGAGGCGATCCGCGCGGTCAGCGAGCGCATGGCCGACATCGGTCATCACATCGACCGCACCGAACAGCGCATGTCCGACATCGCCAGCGTTCTGACCCAGCAATCGGCCGCCGCGAACGAGGTCGCCGCCGGAACCGCCCGCATCGCCGAGGCCAGTGCTGCCAACAGCGCGGCGATCCTGCGCAGCGTGGAGGCCACGCGCGGGGTGGAAACCCTGCTGGGCAACCAATTGAACATGCTGTTCGAACAGGACATCCCCGGCAAGATCATCAAGATCGCCAAGGTCGATCACGTCATCTGGAAAAAGCGGCTGGCCGACATGATGGTCGGATTGGTGACGCTGCGGGCGGACGAGCTGGCCAGCCACGAGAATTGCCGTCTGGGCAAATGGTACTATGGCCCGGCGGCCCTGCCCTACCGCAACAACCCGGCCTTCGCCCGGTTGGAGCCGCCGCACCGCGCGGTGCACGAGCATGGCCGCGCCGCCGCCAAGGCCTACGCCGACGGCGACATGAAGCGCGCCCTCGATGAGGTTGCGGAGGTGGAACGCGCGTCGGCGGAGGTCGTCGCCCTGCTCGACACGCTGGACCGCGAAGACCCCGAACGCGCCACGCCGGGATCCGCCGTCGCCTTCTGAGCGCCGCCCACCCGAATCCCGTGGATCCGGGTGGATTTTCGCCGGTGCGCGAAGGCTGTCCTTACGGGTAGTCGCGCACCGTGTGCAGGTGGTTCAGCGGGCCGTGGCCGTGGCCGAAGCCGGGGGCGGTCAGGATCGCCGTTTCCACATAGGAGCGGGCGCGCGCCACCGCGTCGGTCATGCCCATGCCCTGAGCCAGACCGGCGGCGATGGCCGACGCCATGGTGCAGCCGGTCCCGTGGGTGTGCGGGGTGTGGACCCGCGCGCCCTCGAACACGGTTTCCCCGTCCTCGCTGACCAACAGGTCATACAGCCGGTCATCCTCCAGATGCCCGCCCTTCAGCAGCACCGCGCGCGGGCCGAAGGTGAGGATCAGTTCGGCGGCGCGGCGCATGTCGTCCAGATCGCGGATCGGCACGTCGGTCAACGCCTCGGCCTCCGGCAGATTGGGGGTGACGATGGCGGCCATCGGCAGCAGCCGCTTGCGCAGGGTCAGCACCGCATCCGGTTCCAACAGGAAATGGCCGCTCTTGGCGACCATCACCGGATCGACCACCAACGGCACGTTGCCGCCCTGGGCCTCATACTCCGCCGCCACCGCCTCGATCACGGCGGCGTTGGCGAGCATGCCGATCTTCATCGCGTCGGCCCCGATGTCCTCCAACACCACCTTCATTTGAAGGGCGACAAAGGCCGGGTCGATGGGCAGCACGCCGAACACGCCCTTGGTGTTCTGGGCGGTCAACGCGGCGATGGCGGTGGCGGCGTAGGCCCCCAGCGCGCTCACCGCCTTGATGTCGGCCTGGATTCCGGCCCCACCGCCCGAATCCGACCCGGCGACGATCAGAACGCGACCCTTCATCATGCGGCTCCCGAAGCGGCGGTTTCGGCGCGGACCCGGATGGTGTCCGCGATGTCGGCAACCACCTGATGCACCAGCGTTTCGTCGTCGCCTTCGGCCATCACGCGGATCAGGGGTTCGGTGCCGGATTTGCGGATCAGCAGACGCCCGCTCGCCGCCAGACGGGCTTCGCCGTCGCGGATGGCGCTTTGGACCTGCGCGTCCTCCAACGGCTTGGAGCCGGGGGCGAAACGCACGTTGGTCAGCTTCTGCGGGACCGGGGAGAAGACCCGGCACAGCTCGCTCGCCGGGCGGCCATTGGACTGGATCAGCACCGCCAGCACCTGAAGGGCGGCGATCAGCCCGTCGCCGGTGGTCGAGTAATCCGACAGCACGACGTGGCCCGACTGTTCGCCGCCGACGTTGTAGCCGCGCTCGCGCATCATCTCCACGACGTAACGGTCGCCCACCGGGGTGCGCGCCAGATGCAGCCCCAGCCCGGTCAGGTGCCGTTCCATGCCCAGATTCGACATGACGGTCGCCACCACCCCGCCGCCGCGCAGCGTCTGCGATTGCGCCCAGGACGACGCGATCAGCGTCATCAACTGGTCGCCGTCGATGGGTCGCCCGCCCTCGTCCACCATGATCAGGCGGTCGGCGTCGCCGTCCAGCGCGATGCCCAGATCGGCGGCGTGGAAGATCACCTGCTCTTGCAGGCTCTGGGTCGCGGTGGCCCCGCACCCCTTGTTGATGTTGGTGCCGTCGGGGCTGACGCCGATGGGAATGACCTCGGCCCCCAGCTCATACAGCACCTTCGGGGCCACGCGGTAGGCGGCCCCGTTGGCGCAATCGACGACGATCTTCAGGCCGTCCAGCCGCAGGCCGCGCGGGAAGGTGTTCTTGACATATTCGATGTAGCGCCCGGTCGCGTCCTCCATCCGGCTGGCGCGGCCCAGATCGGGCGACCCGGCCAGATCGGGTTCGAAGGGCAGGCCCATGCGGGCCTCGATCGCCGCTTCCACCTCGTCCGACAGCTTGTAGCCGTCCGGGCCGAACAGCTTGATGCCGTTGTCCTGATAGGGGTTGTGCGAGGCCGAGATCACCACGCCCATGTCCGCCCGCAGCGACCGTGTCAGCATCGCCACCGCCGGGGTGGGCAGCGGCCCGACCAGCACAACGTCCATGCCCATCGAAATGAAGCCCGCCGTCAGCGCCGGTTCCAGCATGTAGCCGGACAGGCGCGTGTCCTTGCCGATGACCACCCGGTGCCGGTGGTTGCCCCGGCGGAATTGCAGCGCCGTCGCCATCGCCACCCGTAGCGCCGTTTCGGCGGTCATCGGATCGACGTTGGCCGTGCCGCGAATGCCATCGGTGCCGAACAGGTGTCGCGTCATGAAAAACCCTCGGAAAAAGACAAAGCATCCAGTCCAACGCCCCGCCAGCCCTCCCTTGCGGTCATGACGACGCGATGACGCTGTTTTCTTGGCCCCTCCCCGCCCCTGCGGTCAAGGGTTGTCGCCGTTCCCTCCGGGGAAGCCCTCATCGCACCACGTCGGCCGGGGGGTGCAGGGCCTCCCACACCGCGCGGGCCTGGACGCTGTCGGCCACGTCGTGGACCCGCAGCATCTGCGCGCCCTGGTTCAACGAGTCCAGCCCGGCGGCCAGCGACCCGGCCAACCGCGCGCGCGGTGGCTCCCCGCGCGACAGCGCGCCGATGAAGCTCTTGCGCGACAGCGCGATCAGCAGCGGGCAGCCCAGGGCGTGATAGAGCGTGGTGTGACGCAGGATCGCCACATTGTGGGCCACCGTCTTGCCAAAGCCGATGCCGGGATCGACGGTGATCCTGTCCAGCGGGACCCCGGCGGCGGTGCAGCGCTCCACCCGCGCCTCCAGCCAATCGAACACATCAAGCGCGGCGTCGCGGTAGTGTGGATCGCTCTGCATGGTTCCGGGTTCGCCCTGCATGTGCATCAGCACCACCGGGGTTCCCGATTTCGCCACCACCGGCAGGGCCAGCGGATCGGCCAGCCCGGCCACATCGTTGACGATGCGGGCACCGGCCCCGATGGCCGCCGCCATGACGCGGGCGTGGCGGGTGTCCACCGACACCGTGACGCCGCGTTCGGCGAAATGGCGGATCACCGGCAGGACGCGCGCCTCCTCCACCTCCGCCGGGACGGGGGCGGCACCGGGGCGGGTGGATTCGCCGCCAACGTCGAGAATGTCGGCCCCGGCTTCCACCAACGCCTGCCCATGGGCGATGGCGGCGGCGGGGTCGAGGAAGTCGCCGCCGTCGGAAAAGCTGTCGGGTGTGACGTTGACGATGCCCATCAGCCGGGGCCGCGCCAGATCCAGCCCGGCAAAGGCCGGGCGGGCGCGGGTCAGGGCACCCAATTGCCGGTCCAGCCGCTCCGCCACCGCCCGCGACCGCTCCCACCCCCAGGCCATGATTTCGGCCAGCGGGGCAAAGGCGCGCTCGATACGGTCAGCCCCCTGTGGGCGGTCGATCTGGCGGACGATCAGTTCGGCGGTGGCGAAGGCGAAGCGCCCCCCGGCCAACGGAACCGCCGCCCCCTTGGCCCAGGCGGCGATGGGCATCAACCCGACCGGACGCAGATAGACCCGCACCCCCTCCTCCCCCGCCCAGGGGCAGAAGGCGGTCAACGATCCGGCGGCGGAACGGGCGGCAACGGCGGCCTTGCTGGCGGATGGCGGAACGGGCGTCATCGGTCAAACCCTCAACAACGGGACAGGATGCGCCGTTCGTGGCACGGCGCGGGGCCAGCGCGCAAGCCGCAAGACCACCACCCCCGCGCAGTGTCCACCTGCGACGCAGGCAATGCGCGCCGGGCGGTGCGAATGGAACGTTTGAAACACCGTGAAACGGTTTTGAGCGCGCTGTTCATCGGTTGCACGCCCGCAGGGGCCGCAAGGTGCGGAGCGAGCGGAACGGCGGGGTTGATGGGGCGCATGGCGGGATCCCTGGCATGGAAATGGGCAATTATTCCTACCGCGCACCACCAACCCGGGCAAGGATCCGCCGCACATCCGCGCGTCGGTGTGGTATAGGAGACCTCCCGTTTCCCCTGCACAGGCGGTTGCCCCCGTGACGCTGGCCCAACCGACGCCCCACGCCGCTTCCCAATCCGAAACGCCCACCACGCCGGGGGTGGTTGCCAGCGCGGTCTATTGCAAGGGGCGACGGATCGCCGACATCCCGGTGAGCGAGGCCGGGGCCTGGGCGGCCAAACCCGACCATTTCGTGTGGATCGGGCTGTGGGAACCCGACGAGCCGCTGCTGCTGGAAATCAAGCAACAGTTCAACCTGCATGAACTGGCGGTGGAAGACGCCCTGCACGCCCACCAACGCCCCAAGCTGGAGGTGTATGGCGACAGCCTGTTCCTGGTCCTGCGCACCGCCAAATTGACCGACGATGATCTGATTTTGGGAGAAACCCACCTGTTCACCGGCCAGGGCTATGTCGTCACCGTCCGGCACGGGCCATCGACCACCTATTCCACCGTGCGCACCCGCTGCGAAGCCGCCCCGGCGCTGCTGAAGCATGGCGAGGATTTTGTCGTCTATGCGGTGATGGATTACGTCGTCGATTGCTATTTCCCCGTGCTCGACCAGATGGCCGGGGATATTGAAACCTTGGAATCCCACCTGATGCGTCACCCGCCCGGCATGGCGGAGGTGGAGCGAATCCACCATCTGCGCCGTGATCTGGAGCGGCTGCGCCGCGCCGCCTCCCCGCTGCTGGACGTGTGTTCGCGGTTGGAACGCTTCGATCTGCCGATGATCGACGCCGACATCCGCCCCTATTACGGCGACGTCCACGACCATGTGATCCGCGTCAACGACCAGATCAGCTCCATGCGCGAAGCGCTGTCCTTCGCCTTTGAAACCAGCATGATCGTGGCGGCGGCGCGCCAGAACGAGGTGACGCGCAAGCTTGCGGCCTGGGCCGCCATCCTGGCGGTTCCCACCGCCATCGCCGGAATCTATGGCATGAATTTCGAGGTGATGCCGGAACTGCATTGGCGCTTCGGCTATCCCGCCGCGCTGTCGGTCATCGCCGTGGTGTGCGGCGGGCTGTTCGTCCGCTTCAAGCGCATCGGCTGGCTGTGACCGCCCCGCCCCAATCCCGCAATCCACAACCAAGACCAACGACAAGGTTGACGCGATGAGCACCCCGACCGCCGACACGCCCGACGCGCTGCGCGCCCTGCTCGACGCCTATCTGCGCTGCCCGCTGGATTCCGCGCGCGCCGCGCTGGAGCAGGGGTTGCGCGCCTATCAGGACGGGTGGATCCGCGCCCGCGCCGGGGCCGACGCCCCGCCCCCGGTCGCCGCCGCGCCCGCCGCCACACCGGCAACCGCCGCCAAACCGGCGCGACCCAAATTCCCCATCGCCGCCGCCGATCTCGCCACGCTGGGAAAGATCGCCGATGGCTGGGCCGCGACCACGGCGGACGTCAGCCGCTGGGCCTGGTTCGAAGACCGCGAGCTGGTCACGCTCGATCCCAACCCGGCGGGCAGCGGGCCGGAGGTGCTGCGGCTGACCGCCACCGGCTGGGCCGCCGTGGGCCGGGTTCCACCGACGGCGTGACGCCCGGTCCTGCCCGACCCTGGCGCGCCCATCACGCCGCCAACGACACCCCCAGATGCCGTTCCAGCAGCGCCGAATCCGCCGCCGCGCCGTCGGCGGGTCCGGCGTGGGCGACGCGGCCCCGGTCGAGGAACACCACGCGGTCGGCGAAGGCCAGCGCGCGGTCGATCTGCTGTTCGACCAGGATGACCGTCATCTCCAGCTTGGACAGCGCGTCCATCAACTGGTCGCAGATCACCGGGGCCAGCCCCTCCAACGGCTCGTCGAGCAGCAGGACGGTGGGTTGCCCCAGCAGGGCGCGCGCCACCGACAGCATTTGCTGTTCGCCGCCCGACAATTCACCGCCACCGTTGCGCCGCCGCTCGCCCAGGCGGGGGAACAGGCTGTAGGCTTCCTCCAGCGCGCCGCGCGGACGGCCCTTCAACCCGGTGATGAGGTTCTCCTCCACCGTCAGCGATTTGAACACGTCGCGCGTCTGCGGCACATAGCCCAACCCCGCCGCCGCCCGCGCGGAGGAGGACAGGCTCCCCAACTCCACCCCGTCCACGCGGACGCTGCCACCGTGGCGCGTCGTCTGCCCGACCAGCGTGGCGAGCGTGGTGGTTTTGCCCACCCCGTTGCGTCCCAGCAAGGCCAACCGACCGCGCGGCGGCACGGTGAAGGACACGCCCTCCAGGATCAGCGTCGCCCCATACCCGGCGCGCAGGTCGCTGACCTCCAAAAGACCCGGTTCGGTCCCGTGCTGTCTGGTGCCAGTCTGGTCAATGCGCATGGGCACGGCTCCCCAAATAGACTTCCCGCACGCGGGGATCGGCCAGAACCTCGCGCGTGGTGCCGCTGCACAGCAGCTTTCCCTGCGCCAGCACGACGATGGTGGAGGCAAAGCGCGCCACCAGATCCATGTCGTGTTCGATCATCAGCACCGCCAGATCCTTTGGCAGCCGGTCGATGGCGTCCAGGATGCGTTGGCTTTCCGAATGCGGCACGCCCGCCGCCGGTTCGTCGAGGATCAGCACCTTGGGCCGCATCACCAGCGCCAGCGCGATTTCCAACAGGCGCTGTTGGCCGTAGGCGAGCGAGCCGACGGTGGTTTCCGCCACCGCCTCCAACCCCATCAGGGCCAAGCCCTCCGCCACCTCCGCCGCCAGACCGCGCGCGCGCCCGACCGAGGCGAACAGGCGGAAGGTGCGGCGGTCGCGTTGCAGGATCGCCAACTCCATATGCTCGCGCACCGTCATGGAGGCGAAGAGGCGGGCGACCTGGAAGCTGCGGATCAGACCGCGCCGCACCCGGTCCGCCGCCGACAGCCGGGTCACATCGCGCCCGTCCAGCCGGATCACCCCGGCGGTCGGGGCCAGCGCCCCGGTGACGAGGTTGACGAAGGTGGTTTTCCCGGCTCCGTTCGGCCCGATCAGGGCGCAGCGGTCGCCCGCCTTCAGGCTCATGGTGATGTCGGACGACACCTGAAGCCCTCCGAAATTCTTGCTGAGGCCCTGGACCTCCAGAAGCATGGTCATGCCCGCCCTCCCGGTGCCGAGCCGTTTCTGGTTCCGGTCAAGCGATCGCGCAGCCGCTCCAGCCCCGCCGCGATGCCGCCTGGCAGGAACAGCACCACCCCCATCAGGAACAGGCCGATGAAGGCCATCCAGTGGAACGGGTCGGTCGCCGCCAGAATGTGGTGAGCCGCCATGAAGGCGACCGTTCCGATCACCGCGCCATAGAGCCGCCCGGTCCCGCCCAGCACCAGCATGACCAGCGCCTCCGCCGACCAGGAAAAGCTGACGCTGTCCAGCCCGACGATGCCGCTCGACACGGCGGTCAACGCCCCGGCGACCCCGGCGAACATCCCGGCCACCGCGTACATCGTCACCAGATAGGCGCGCGGCGATCCGCCCAGCGCGGCGACGCGCACCGGATCCTCCTTCACCCCCCGGCAGGCCAGCCCGAAGGGGGAGCGCACGATCCGCCGCGCCACCAGCATCCCCACCACCAGCACCGCCAGCGCGAACAGGTAAGAGGTGCGCCCGACCATGTCGAAACGGAACAGGCCGAAGACCGGGGCGGGATCAATGCCGGACAGGCCGTCGCTGCCGCCGGTCCAGTCGCGCGCCTTGTTGGCGACCTCCTGCACGATCTGCGTCACCGCGATGGTCAGCATCAGCAGGGTCAGGCCGCGCGCGTGCAGGATCAGCGCCCCGGTGGCCAGCGCGATGGCCCCGCCCGCCACCCCGCCGATGGCCAGCAGGATCAGCGGGTCGTTGACCAGATGGACCGCCGCGATGCCCGCCGCGTAGGCCCCGGTGCCGAACATCGCCGCCTGCCCCAGCGTGGCGATGCCGCAATAGCCCAGCACCAGATCGAGCGACAGCACATAGAGGGCCGCCGCCGCGATGCGGGTCATCAGGCCGAGATCGTCGGGAAACACCCAGAAACCCGCCAGCCCGAGCAGGCCAACCAGGGGGGCCGCCGTCCAGCTCAGATCACGCCGGGGCGACGCCAGCCGGGGCGCGGATGGGTCGGTGGCGGTGGGGGCGGTGGGGGGGGCGTCGGTCATGGTCGCGCTCATGCTGTCTTCCCTTTGAAGAAGCCTTGCGGCCAGCGGAACAAAATCAAGATCAGGGCGGCGTAGAAAAAGAACTCGCCGAAATTCGGGATCAGGTATTTGCCCGCCGTGTCGGTGATGCCCAGCGCCAGCGCGGCGGCGGCGGAGCCGAAGACGCTGCCCGCCCCGCCGACGGCGACCACCGCCAGGAACAGCACGATGTAGCGGATGGCGTAGTAGGGTTCCAACGGCAGCAGCTCCGCCCCCAGCACCCCGCCCAGCGCCGCCAAACCGGTGCCGAGCGCGAAGGTGGCCATGTAAAGCCGTTCGGTGCGGATGCCCAGCGCGGCGGCCATCGCCGGATCATCGACCGCCGCCCGCAGCCGGATGCCGAAATCGGTGCGCTCCAGCAACCACCACAGCCCCAGCAGCGTGACCGCGCCAGCCACGATGACAAAGGCGCGGTGGGTCGGGATGGATTTCGGCCCCAGCGCCACCGTGCCCTGCAACAGCTCCGGCAACGGTATGCGCTTCAGCGACGGGCCGAACAGGTAATTGACCGAGGCGACGATGACAAAGGTCAGGCCGATGGTCAGCAGCACCTGCGACAGCTCGTTCGCGTGGCCGTAGATGCGGCGGTAGAGCAGCGATTCCAACGGCAGCGTCGCCAGCACCGTCAGCAGCACCGCCACCACCAGCGCCCCGGCGTAGGGCAGGCCAAAGGATTGCGCGGCGTAGGAGGCGACATAGCCGCCGACCATGGCGAAGGCCCCATGGGCCAGATTGACCACCCGCATCAGCCCCAGCGTCACCGACAGGCCAACCGAAATGATGAACAGGATCATGCCATAGGCAACGCCATCGACGGCGATGCCGAACAAAGTTTCCATGAGACGCGCTCCGCCTGATCGCCGGGCCGTGCCGGGCGGGTCCGGCCCCGTCTGCCCTGGAAAGAGCGGTCAGAGGGGCCGGACCGACGCCGTGCGCTTACTTGCCGAGCTTGTAACCGAAATCCGGCTGCGCCGGGAAAGCGTCCTTTTCGGTGTTCTGCAACTTGCCGTTCACCCGCTCCACCGTGCGCAGATAGATGGTCTGGCGGATGTGGCGGCTGTCGGGGTCGATGGTGACAGGGCCGCGCGGGCTTTCCCAGCTCAGACCCTTCACCGCCTCCACCGCCTTCAGCCCGTCGGACTTGCCGCCGGTCTTGGCCAGCATGGTGTAGATCAGATGCACCCCGTCATAGGCCCCGACCGAGGTGAAGGTCGCGTTGTCGGAACTGCCGAACAGCTCCTTGTATTTGGCCAGAAAGCTCTTGTTCGCCGCCGACTCGTGGGCTTGGCTGTAGTGGAAGCTGGTGGTCATGCCCAGCACGGCGTCGCCCAGCGCCGGAAGATCGGGTTCCTGGGTGATGTCGCCGGGGCCGAAGAACTGGATGCCCTTTTCCTTCAGCCCGTTGTCGGCGAACGCCTTGGCGAAGGCCAGCGTCGTCGGCCCGGCGGGCAGGAAGGCGTAGACCGCTTCGGCCCCGCTGTCCTTGATGCGCTGCATGAAGGGGGCGAAGTCGGTGGATTTCAGCGGCATGCGGATGGTGTCCACCACCGCCCCGCCCGCCTTTTCGAAGGTGGCCTTGAACGCCGCCTCGCCATCGATGCCGGGGCCGTAATCGCTGACCGCCGTGATCGCCTTTTTCACGCCCAGCTTGGCGACGTGGTTGGCCAGCGGAACCGTGTTCTGCCACAAGGTGAAGGAGGAGCGGACGAAGCGCGGCGATTTTTCGGTGATGGCGGAGGTCGCGGCGTTGAAGATGACGGCGGGGATGTTCGCCTCGTCGATCAGCGGGGCCACGGCCATCGCGTCGGGCGTGAAGGCGAAACCGGCCAGGAAGCTGACCTTTTCCTTGACGATCAGCTCCTGCGCCAGCGCCTTGCTCTGCGCCGGGTTGGCTTGATCAAGATCCTTGAAGACGAACTCCACCGTGTCGGCCCCGACCGTCTTGCCGTGGACGGCCTGATAGACGGCGATGCCCTCCTTGAAGGTCTGGCCGAACATGGCGAAGGGACCGGAGAAGGGGGCAATCACACCCACCTTGATCGTCGCCGCGTCCGCAGCCCCGGCACCCAGCGCCGTGGCGAACACCGCGCCCAGAAGCGCCTTGCGCAGAGTCGTCGTCATCATCCCTCCCAAGTGAAGCGTGAGCGGTGGAAACCGGTCGTGGTGCGCCGGGTCCGATCCCGGCTGCGCAATCTTCCGCAAAGCTTACTGATAGGGAAACGGATCGTCAAGTGCGATAACATAACTTTTGGGCGATTAACGCCCAAACCCTTCATTCAGAGCAACATATTGAAATAACGAATTATAGCGCTGTTTTTACCAGATTTTCTGCGACTTTTCGGATTTGTGCGGCGCAGTATGGGCGATTATCGAACTTATACATCAAAATTCGCCCTTGACAGACCCCAGCCACTGGCCACATCCTGGGCGCAATGAGAACGCATTGTGCGATTTTCGCACATTTGGGAGGTCATATGGCGCTCATCACGCCCCTGCGCGAGGCCGTGTCAAGCCTCATCCACGACGGCGACACCGTCGCGCTGGAAGGGTTCACCCACCTCATCCCCCACGCCGCCGGTCACGAGATCATCCGTCAGGGCAAAAAGGACCTGACCCTGGTCCGCATGACGCCGGACCTGATTTACGACCAGCTCATCGGCATGGGCTGCGCGCGCAAGCTGATCTTCTCCTGGGGCGGCAATCCGGGCGTCGGTTCGCTGCACCGCTTCCGCGACGCGGTGGAACAGGGCTGGCCGCACAAGCTGGAAACGGTCGAACACAGCCACGCGGGCATGGCCAACGCCTATGTCGCGGGCGCGTCGAACCTGCCCTTCGCCCTGCTGCGCGGCTACACCGGGTCGGACCTGCCCAAGGTGAACCCCTGGATCCGCTTCGTCGAATGCCCCTTCACCGGGGAAAAGCTGGCGGCGATCCCGTCGGTGCGCCCCGACGTCACCGTGATCCACGCGCAAAAGGCCGACAAGCGCGGCAACGTGCTGCTGTGGGGCATCCTGGGCGTGCAGAAGGAAGCCGCACTGGCGGCCAAGCGCGCCATCGTGACGGTGGAAGAGGTGGTGGACGAGCTGAACGCCCCGGCCAACGCCTGCGTGCTGCCCAGCTGGGCGCTGGCGGCGGTCTGCCC
This sequence comes from Azospirillum griseum, assembly GCF_003966125.1. Lineage (GTDB taxonomy): Bacteria > Pseudomonadota > Alphaproteobacteria > Azospirillales > Azospirillaceae > Azospirillum > Azospirillum griseum. Next base: position 55,035 of record NZ_RXMA01000009.1, on the reverse strand, counting down.
GGTGCCGGGCGGTGCCTACCCGTCCTACGCGCAGGATTATTCGCAGCGCGACAACAAATTCTACAAGGATTGGGACCCCATCGCCCGCAACCGCGACAGCTTCCTGGCCTGGATGAAACGCCATGTGCTGGAGACGGAGGATTTTGCGGGCTTCGTGCGGGTGTTGGGCGAATCCGTGGCGCGGGAGACGGTGTGATGTCAGAGCTTGAATTCTCGGCCACCGAAATCATGACGGTGGCGGCCAGCCGCCTGCTGGGCAACGGCACGGTCTGTTTCGTCGGCATCGGCCTGCCCTCGACCGCCGCCAACCTCGCCCGCCTGACCCACGCGCCCGACGTCGTGCTGATTTACGAATCCGGCCCGATCGGGGCGAAGCCGACGGTCCTGCCGCTGTCCATCGGCGACGGCGACCTGTCGCTGACCGCCGACACCGTGGTCAGCACGCCGGAGATCTTCCGCTATTGGCTGCAGGGCGGGCGCATCGACGTCGGCTTTCTGGGGGCCGCGCAGATCGACCGCTTCGCCAACATCAACACCACGGTCATCGGCCCCTACGACGCGCCCAAGGTGCGGCTGCCGGGGGCTGGCGGCGCGCCGGAAATCGCCGCCCAGGCCAAGGAGGTCTTCATCGTTCTGAAGCAGAACAAGAAGGCGTTCGTTGAGAAGCTGCCCTTCATCACCTCCGCCGGGTTCCTGGACGGCGGCGACGCGCGGGAAAAGGCCGGGATCCCCGGCGGCGGCCCGACGGCGGTCATCACCGATCTGGGCATCCTCACCCCCGATCCGGTGACGCGCGAACTGACCCTGACCAGCATCCACCCCGGCGTGACGGTGGAGCAGGTCAAGGAGGCCACCGGCTGGGATCTGAAGATCGCCGCCGATCTGAAAACCACGGAAATCCCGGACGCGGCGGCCCTGACCGCCCTGCGCGATCTCCAGGCCCGCACGGCCAAGGCCCATGGCCAGAACGCTGGCGGGGAGGGGTGAGAGCATGACCGAAGCCTACATCTGCGACGCCATCCGCACGCCCATCGGGCGTTACGCCGGGGCGCTGTCGTCGGTCCGCGCCGACGATCTGGGGGCCGTCCCCCTGCGCGCCCTGATGGCGCGCAACGCCGGGGTCGATTGGACCGCCGTCGATGACGTCATCTTCGGCTGCGCCAACCAGGCGGGGGAGGACAACCGCAACGTCGCCCGCATGTCCAGCCTGCTGGCCGGTCTGCCGGACGTCGTGTCGGGAACCACGATGAACCGGCTCTGCGGCTCCGGCCTGGACGCCGTCGCCACCGCCGCCCGCGCCATCAAGGCCGGAGAGGCCGATCTGATGATCGCCGGTGGCGTGGAAAGCATGAGCCGCGCCCCCTTCGTGATGGGCAAGGCGGACAGCGCCTTTTCCCGCGCCGCCGACATCTTTGACACGACGATCGGCTGGCGCTTCGTCAACCCGGCGATGAAGGCGCTGCATGGCGTCGATTCCATGCCGGAAACGGCGGAAAACGTCGCGACCGACTGGGCGATCAGCCGCGCCGACCAGGACGCCTTCGCCCTGCGCAGCCAGCAGCGCGCCGCCCGCGCCATCGCCGATGGCACGCTGGCCCAGGAAATCACCCCGGTGGTCGTGAAGGGTCGCAAGGGCGACACCACGGTGACGACCGACGAGCACCCGCGCGCCACCACGCTGGAGGCGCTGGCGGCGCTGAAGCCGGTGGTCCGTCCGGGCGGCACGGTGACGGCGGGCAACGCGTCCGGCGTCAACGATGGGGCCTGCGCCGTCCTCATCGCGTCGGAGGCGGCGGTCAAGCGTTTCGGCCTCACGCCGCGCGCGCGCATCCTCGCCGGGGCCACCGCCGGGGTTCCGCCGCGCGTCATGGGCATCGGCCCCGCCCCCGCCACCAAGAAGCTGCTGGAACGGCTGGGCCGTGGCATCGGTTCGGTCGATCTGATCGAGCTGAACGAGGCGTTCGCCGCCCAGGGTCTGGCGGTGATGCGCGAACTGGGCCTGCCCGACGACGCCGCGCATGTGAACCCCAACGGCGGGGCCATCGCGCTGGGCCACCCGCTGGGCATGAGCGGCGCGCGTCTGGTGACGACCGCGCTCTATCAGCTTGAGCGGACCGGCGGTCGCAGCGCACTCTGCACCATGTGCATCGGCGTCGGCCAGGGCATCGCCCTGATGATCGAGCGGGTGTGACGCGGCCACGGCCCCCAACCCCGCCCAAGCGGCGGTTGGGGGCTGTTCGCCGGGTGCCCCGAACAGTGTTGCGCCAACCAAGAACAAACAAACCCCGTCCGGGAGGACCCCATGCCCTTCACCACCGCCAACGGCCTGACGGTCCATTACGACCTGACGGGTCCGGCCAACGCGCCGGTGCTGCTGCTCGCCAACTCCATCGGCACGACGCTGACCGTCTGGGACGCGGTGATGCCCGCGCTGACCGCGCGCTTCCGCGTTCTGCGCTATGACATGCGCGGCCATGGGCTGAGCGCGGTTCCGGCCATCGGGGCCGACAGCGGGTACAGCATGGACGATCTGGCCGACGACGCGCTGGGCCTGCTCGACGCGCTGGGCATCGCCCGCGCCCATGTCTGCGGCCTGTCCATCGGCGGCATGATGGCGCAACGGCTGGCGGTGAAGGCCCCGGAGCGGGTGGACGGGCTGATCCTGTGCGACACCGCCGGGCTGATCGGCCCGCCGTCGATCTGGGCCGACCGCATCGCCGCGATCCGCGCGAACGGCCTGTCGAGCATCGCCGACGCGGTGATGACCCGCTGGTTCACCGCGCGGTTCCGCGAGAACAACCCCGACCCGTTGCGCGGCTATGTCGCCATGCTCAGCCGGACGCCGCAGGATGGCTACATCGGCTGCGCCATGGCGATCCGCGACGCCGATCTGCGCGCCGACAACGCCCGCATCACCGCGCCGACGCTGGTGGTGGTGGGGACGGAGGATCTGGCGACCCCGCCCGATCTGGCCCGCGCGCTGGCCGAGTCCATCCCTGGCGCGCGCTTCGTCACCCTGCCCGACGCCGCGCACATCCCCTGCGTGGAACAGCCCGCCGCGTTGAGCCGCCTGATCCTGGACGTCCTCAGCGGCCTGTCGGTTCCGGCGGAAATGCCGGAACGCGGCCTGTACGACCGGGGCATGACGGTGCGCCGCGCCGTGCTGGGCGACGCCCATGTTGACCGTTCCACCGCGCGCGCCAGCGATTTCGACCGCGATTTCCAGGAATTCATCACCAAGACCGCCTGGGGGTCGATCTGGACCCGCCCCGGCCTGGATCGCAAGACCCGCAGCCTGCTGACCATCGGCATGCTGGCCGCCCTGGGCAAGGATGGTGAATTCAAGCTGCACATCCGCGCCACCCGCAACACCGGCGTCAGCCGCGACGAGGTCAAGGAAATCCTGATGCAGGTCGCCGTCTACGCCGGGGTTCCCACCGCCAACCACGCCATCGCGCTGGCCCGCGCGGTCTATGAGGAGATGGACGCCGAGGGGAACGTCGGATGACCACGCCGCTCCACGCCGATCCGCTGCTCGACCCCCTGTTCACCACGGCGGAGGCGGCGGACGCCTTTTCCCCCTGCGCCCGGTTGCAAGGGATGCTGGATTTCGAAGCGGCCCTGGCGCGGGCGGAGGCGGCGGTGGGCGTGATCCCGGCCAGCGCCGTGCCCGCCATCGCGGCGGCCTGCGACGCCGCACTGTACGACGCCGACGCGCTGGGGGCGGAAGCGGCCCTGGCGGGCAACACCGCCATCCCGCTGGTCAAGCATCTGACCCGCAAGGTGAAGGAGGCGGACGAGGACGCCGCCCGCTTCGTCCATTGGGGGGCGACCAGCCAGGACGCGATGGACAGCGGCTTGATGCTGCAACTGCGCCGCTTCCTCGACGGGTTGGAGCGCGATGCGGCGGCCTTGGCCAATGGTTTGGCCGCGCTGGCCGACCGCCACCGCGACACGCCGATGGTGGCGCGCACCTGGCTGCAACACGCCCTGCCGACCAGCTTCGGCCTGAAGGCGGCGGTTTGGCTCGACGCGCTGGGGCGCGACCGCGAGCGGTTGGCGGCGGCGCGCGGGCGGCTGGCGCTGCAATTCGGCGGGGCGGCGGGAACCTTGGCCGCGTTGGGGTCGGCGGGTCCGGCGGTGACCGCCGCGCTGGCGGGCGAACTGGCCCTGCCCCTGCCCGCCCTGCCCTGGCACGCCAGCCGCGACCGCGTGACCGAGCTGGCGGGCGCGCTGGGCATCCTGGCCGGAACGCTGGGGACCATCGGGCGCGACGTGTCGCTGATGATGCAGATGGAGGTGGGCGAGGCGTTCGAACCCTCCGGCCCCGGTCGCGGCGGCTCCTCCACCATGCCGCACAAGCGCAACCCGGTGTCCTGCGCGGTCCTGCTCTCCACCGCCGTGCGCGCGCCCGCCCTGGTCGGCGGCCTGCTCGCGGCACAGGTGCAGGAGCATGAACGCGGCCTGGGCGGCTGGCACGCCGAATGGCAGGCCCTGCCCGATCTGGCCCGGCTGGTCGCCGGGGCCACCCGCCACGCGGTGGGGCTGATCGACGGGCTGACGGTGGACGCCGCCCGGATGCGGTCCAATCTGGAGATGACGCGCGGGCTGATCTTGGCCGAAGCGGTGACGATGGCGCTGGGCGAGGCGATGGGCCGTTTGGCCGCCCACGCCCGCGTGGCCGAGGCCAGCCGCCGCGCCATCGCCGACCAGCGCCCGTTGCGCGACCTGCTGGCCGAAGACGCGGAGATCGTCGCCGCGCTGGGGCTGGACGGGCTGGACCGCCTGTTCGATCCGCTGAACTACATCGGGTCGGCGGGGCATTTCATCGACCGGGCGCTGGCGCATCACGCCGCGCAAACGTAGGGCCATGTTGGCGCCGGATTGATTGTCCCATTCCATCACGATGGAGGACGCGCACGGTCGGCGACACCCATGGTTCAGAAAGTGAACCGCAGCGGTCCAGTCTTCGCGTTTCACAAAAATGGACCATCGGTCCATAATGGCCCCATCAGGACGCGACACCACGCCACAGACGACACGCTGTCGCGGATGGTCCGATCCAAAAAGCACAAAACAAACGTCCAAGGAGACGCCCGAGATGACTGTCACCCCGCAGGCCGGTGCGGATGTCGCGCCGCGCGATTGGAACCAGCACCCGCCCTATCTGTCCCCCGCCTATCAATCGACCATCCTGCGGTCGCCGCGCAAACCGCTGATCCCGGTCAAGCAAAGCCTGCTGACCCGCAGCGGGCCGGTGTTCGGCCATGACAGCGTGGGCGAACTCGACAACGACCTGACCAAAAACGGCCGCAACAACGGCGAACCGCTGGGCGAGCGCATCATCGTCACCGGCCGGGTGTTGGACGAGGATGGCCGCCCGGTGCCGAACACGCTGCTGGAAATCTGGCAGGCCAACGCGGCGGGCCGCTACGTCCACCGCTGGGACCAGCACGACGCGCCGCTCGACCCGAATTTCTTCGGGGCGGGCCGCTGCATGACCGACGATCAGGGGCGTTACCGCTTCACCTCGATCAAGCCGGGGGCCTATCCCTGGGGCAACCACCACAACGCGTGGCGTCCGGCCCACATCCATTTCTCGCTGTTCGGGCCGTCCTATCTGACCCGCCTGGTCACGCAGATGTATTTCCCCGGCGATCCGCTGTTGCCGCTCGATCCCATCTACAACGGCATTCCCGAGGGCGCGCGCGATCTGCTGATTTCCCGCTTCTCGATCGACGTGACCGAGCCGGTGTGGGCGCTCGGCTATGAATTCGACATTGTCCTGCGCGGCCGCAAAGCCACGCCGATGGAGGCCTGAGCCATGCTGAAGCAAACCCCGTCCCAAACCGTCGGCCCCTACTACGCCTACGCCTGGACGCCGGAGCTGTATGGCCGCCGCGCCATCCTCAGCAACGTTCTTGCCACCACCGACACGCCGGGCGAGCGCATCCGCCTGCAGGGGACCGTCACCGACGGCGAAGGCACGCCGATCCGCGACTGCATCCTGGAGATCTGGCAGGCCGACGCCGAGGGCCGCATCCAGCCGGGGGCGGCGGGCTTTGGCCGCTGCGGAACGACCGAAGAGGGCGTCTACCACTTCGACACCGTCAAGCCGGGATCGACCGGCGACGGTGAGGCCCCGCAGATCGCCATGACCGTGTTCGCGCGCGGCATGCTGGTCCACGCCTTCACCCGCGTCTATTTCGCCGACGAGGAGCGGGCCAACGCCGAGGATCCGACCCTGGCCGTGGTCCCCGCCGACCGCCGCGCCACCCTGCTGGCCGAACGCACGGTCACGCCGGGTGGGGTCGTCTACCGCTTCGACGTGCGTTTGCAGGGCGACCGGGAAACCGTGTTCTTCGACCTGTAAGGCCGCGCTGAAGCAAGACCGCACCGAACGCAAAAAGCCCCTGTTCCGGCCTGGAACAGGGGCTTTGTCATGCGCAACGGCAAAAATGGATCAGGCCCGTGCCCGTTCGATCTCCACGCCCACGCTGGCGGCGTCGGGGAACACGTCCAGCTTTTCCACCCGGACCCGCGCGGTGCGCACGCGGGCGTCGGCCAGGCAGCGGTCGGCGATGCGTTCGGCCAGCGTTTCCACCAGCGTGACATGACCCTGGGTGACGACGCCCTTGACCACGGCCAGCGTGTCTTCGCCGGTGACGCCGGGGGCGATCAGATCCAGATCGACGTTCAAACGGATGCGCTGCGCCGTCTGGCGTTCGTGCGCGTAGACGCCGATCAACGCGTCCATCACCAGATCGCGAACGAAGCAGCGGGACGACGCCGCCGACACCGCCGAACGCGGGGTGGGAGCGGTGACGGTGGCGAAGAGCGTGTTCATGCGCGAACGCGTAACACAGCGGCGACCGCCTGCCAAGCCGCCGTGAGGATCTTCCGATAGCCCTTGGCAGGGGGGCGGCAGGCAGATCAGTGCATCTCGGAACGGATGCGCTCGCGCAGCACGTCGATGGGGCGCAGGGAATCGCCCTCCTCGTAATGCCAGAAGGTCCAACCGTTGCAGGCGGGCAGACCGGCCATCGCAGCGCCCACCTGATGGATCGAGCCGCGATGATCGCCCAGCGGGTTGGACCCGATCAGCGTGCCATCGGCGCGCACCCGTGCCGCCACCCGGCGGCGCTGGTCGAACAGGGTCGAGCCGGGGCGCAGCAAGCCGCGCTCCACCACCCAGCCGAAGGGGATGCGCGGGGCGCTGCGCTTGGGTGGGGTGTCGAGGATCGCCCCCTCCGGCGCTTCCTCCACCGCGTCGATGCGGGCCTGCGCGGCCTTCACATAGGTGTCGTCGCGCTCCAACCCGATCCATTTGCGGCCCAGCCGCTTGGCCACCGCGCCGGTGGTCCCGGTGCCGAAAAAGGGATCGAGCACCACGTCGCCCGGCCGCGACGACGACAGGATCACCCGGTACAGCAGGGATTCCGGTTTTTGCGTCGGGTGGGTCTTCTTGCCGTCGCCGTCGCGCAGACGCTCGCCGCCGGTGCAGATCGGCAGCAACCAATCGCTGCGCATCTGAAGATCCTCGTTGAGGTTCTTCATGGCGTCGTAATTGAAACGGTACCGCGCGTCCTTGTCCTTCGACGCCCAGATCATGGTTTCGTGGGCGTTGGCGAAACGGGTCCCCCGGAAATTCGGCATCGGGTTGGTCTTGCGCCACACGATGTCGTTCAGGATCCAGAAACCCAGATTTTGGAGCGTCGCGCCGACGCGGAAGATGTTGTGATAGCTGCCGATCACCCACAGGCTGCCGTCGGGCTTCAGGATGCGGCGGGCGGCCGCCATCCAATCGCGGGTGAAGCGGTCATAGGCTTCGAAATCGTCGAACTTGTCCCACTCGTCGTCCACCCCGGCGACGCGGGAATGGTTCGGCCGCAGCAGCTCGCCCCCCAACTGAAGATTGTAAGGCGGATCGGCGAAGATGAGGTCCACCGACTCCGCCGGCAGGCTGTTCATCAAGGCAACGCAATCACCGACCAGGATGCGATTCACAGGGGACATAGGGGCAACCAACCACAGCAAGGGACTCGGGCGGACAATGAGTCGCGCCCGAGTCGCCGTCAACTGCTTTTTGCGGCAAGAGTCTGCCGAGTCAGCCGGTTAGCGCGATTTGGGCGCGCACTGGTGCAAAAGAGACTCGGTGGTGCGGGGTGACGCCGTGGCGCTGCAGGGCGGCCAGATGTTCGGGGGTCGGATAGCCCGCGTTGCGCTCCCAGCCATAGTGTGGGTGCACCGCCGCCAGCCGCAACATCTCGTTATCCCGCGCCACTTTGGCGAGAATCGACGCGCAGGCGATGGATTGGCTGCGGCTGTCGCCCTTGACCACGGCCAGCGCCTCGCACCCGATGTCGGGGGTGAATTTCCCGTCCACCAGGGCGGCGTCGGGCGGCAGGCCCGGCAGCGCGGCGTGGGCGCGCTTCATCGCCAGCAGCGTGGCCTTGTGGATGTTGAGATCGTCGATTTCCCGGGCCGACGCCTCGGCGATGGCGAAGGCCAGCGCGTGGGCGCGGATGGCCGGTTCGATCTCTTCGCGCAGGCGGCGGGCCATCGCCTTGCTGTCGTCGATCAGGGCGGCGATCTCCGGCGGCAAGCCGTCGGGCGGCAGCACCACGGCGGCGGCGACCACCGGCCCGGCCAGCGGCCCGCGCCCGACCTCGTCGATGCCGCAGACCCGGCGGCCCGGCCCGAAGGCGATTTCCAGCGACAGGTCGGGGCGGCTGCGGACCGTCGCCGATGCTTTGACGGCGCGGGGTTTGGCGGCGGAACGGGGCATGTCCTGAGGCGCTGTCAGCGGGGGGTGGAAAGCTGCTTGATATAGATGCGGGTCAGCGTCTTCAAGATCGGCGGCATCGCCGACAGGGCTTGCGCAAAGGCTTCCTTGCGGATGATTTCGCAGACGGTCGGCTCCACCGCCGTCGCGGTGGCGGCGCGCGGGTGGTTGGTCAGCAACGCCAATTCGCCAAAGATGCGGCCCGGCCCCAGCCGCGCAAGCTCCTTGTCCTCGAACCCAGTGACCCGATGGATGGACACCTGGCCGGATTGGATGAGGTAGGCGGCCATCCCCTCGTCGTTCTGGCGGAAGAAGACATGGCCCGGGCGGAACATCCGCCGTTCGGCCAGGGTCTGAAAGGAGGTGGAGGATCGGATGTCCGTTCCTCCATCCACCCGTTCCGGCTGCGGAAGGCCATAGTTGCGGCGGATCGCCGCGATCAGGCTTTCCAGCAGATAGCGGATCAGCGGCGGCGATTTGCGCAGCATCGCCTGAAAGGTGTCGCGCGTCAGCTCCACCGCCGTGACGGAGGTGATGGTCCGCACGGTGGCGCTGCGGGTGCCGTTGTCGATCAACGCCATTTCCCCCACCACCGCCCCGGCGGTGATGACACCCAGCTTTTTCAGCCCCTCGGGCCGCTCCAGCAGGGCCTCCAACTCCCCGGATTCGATCAGCCACGCGCGGTCGCCGTAGGTTCCCTGATGCATCAGGATGGTTCCCGCCGGGATCTGCATGCGTCGGGTGTCGATGCTGGAAGGGCTGCTCATGGGGTCAGGCTCGGGTTCCGGTCGGCAAAAAGCATACTGCACTTCAGGACTATCAGAGAAGATGGCGCAAAATCGTTAATCCGCAATCGGGACGAACGTCGCTCGGTGCCGCCCGTGCCATCATCCTCTTGAGCCGCGCGCCACGGCTGCGCTATGGATGCGCCCCTGCGACGGCGACGGGCCGGCGCCCGCGTGATTTCAGACCCGCGTGACTTCAGAGATGCCGAGATGACCGCCGAACCCACCGCCGCCACCCCCAAAGCCACCCCCAGCGAATGCCCCTGCCGCTCGGGCAAGAGCTTCGCCGACTGCTGCGGCCCCTATCTGGCCGGTCTGCCCGCCCCGACGGCGGAAGCGCTGATGCGGTCGCGCTACTCGGCCTACGCCGTGCGCAACATCGACTATCTGGAAGAAACGCTGCTGCCGGAAACGCGCGGCGATTTCGCCCGGAAGGAGGCCGAGACCTGGGCCGACACCAGCCTGTGGACCGGGCTGGAGGTGCGCGGGACCGAAGGCGGCCAGCCCGGCGACACCGACGGCGTCGTGGAGTTCGTCGCCCGTTTCACCATGAACGGCAAGCCGCTGACCCACCACGAAACCAGCCGCTTCACCCACCGCGACGGCCGTTGGTATTATGTGGACGGCACGCTGGGTGCCCGCCCGCGCAGCGGTCCCAAGGTTGGCCGCAACGACCCATGCCCCTGCGGCAGCGGCAAGAAGTACAAGAAGTGCCACGGCGCGTGATCGTCACCCTGTGATCGCAGCCGCGTGATTGCCAAGGCCGACCGGGCGCGAGTCTCCCCGCGCCCGGCCCGCTTTTGCGCGTTTTGGAAATTTCTGTCGTGTTTCCCGCCCCTGGGCGCAATCCCGATTGAATTTCGCCACGGAACGGCTCATGGTCCCTGAGCCGTGTTCCGGCGTTTCGGGATGCGGTGTAACACGACAGATGAGACTGCACTTATGTTCGATCGTCCGCAGCGTAACAATTCGTTCCGCGCCCCCGAGATCACCCAGCGCGACATCCGGGCCACCGTCAAGTGGTTCAACGGCACCAAGGGCTTCGGCTTCGTGACGCCCGAAGACGGCTCGCCCGACGCCTTCCTGCATTCGACGGTTCTGCAGTTCAGCGGCCATGACAGCCTCGACGAGGGTGCCACCATTGTGTGCGACCTGTCGCGCGGCCCGAAGGGCCCGCAGGTCGCCACCATCCACTCCGTCGACCTGTCCACCGCCGCGCCGAGCAGCCGTCCGGCGGCCCGTTCGCGCGACCGTGGCGACAGCTGGGGCAACGACGGCGGTTACGGCCGTGATTCCTACGGCGGCGGCGATTCGGGCGAGACCGTTGACGGCACCGTCAAGTGGTTCAACGTGACCAAGGGCTTCGGCTTCATCGCCCCGTCCTCGGGCGGCAAGGACATCTTCGTGCACATCCGTGCGCTGGAGCGTTCGGGCATCCAGTCGCTGGCCGATGGCGAACAGGTCCGCGTCAGCATCCGCCAGGGTGCCAAGGGTCCGGAAGCGCAGCGCATCGAACTGGCCTAAGTCCATCGTCGTGATGTGATGCGAAAAACCCCCGCTCCGATGGAGCGGGGGTTTTTTGTTGTTCGCAAGACAGCGTCACGACCAGCCGGTCAACATTGGCGGGTCAACGGGCACCGGGCAGGAAACGTTCGCTGAACAGGTGATCGTCCGGCACGCCCCGGTCGCGCGCCGCCTGCTCCACCGCCGCGATCAAGGCGGGTGGGCCGCAGACGTAAAGGTCAGGCGCTTCCCCGCTCATCGCCGCCAGATCGGCGCGCAGGGCGTCCGCCGGGGTTCCCACCACGCCCGACCAGTCGGCCTCCGCCTGCCAGACGCAGGGGATCAGGGCGAAGCCGCCCGGCAAGGAGTCGGTCAGCGCCCCCAATTCTTCGAGCGCGAACAGCTCCTCGGCCCGGTTGACACCGAAATAGAGGCGGGCGGGCTGCGGGTCCTGATACTCCGCCATCCGCCGCAGCATCGACAGCATCGGGGCCAGCCCGGTTCCCCCCGCCACGAACCAGCGTGGCCGCAAGCCGTTTTCGCGCAGGGTGAAGCCGCCGAGCGGGCCATGCACGCGCAGCCGGTCGCCAACCGCCGCGCGCCGTTCCAGATACTCGGAAAAATGGCCTTGAGGGTGCAGCCGGATCAAAAACTCCAGCGTGCCATCCCAATTGGCGGTGTTGGCCAATGAATAGGCGCGGCGCAACCCCGCCCCGTCCGGGATTTCCAATTCCATATACTGCCCGGCTTCGAACTCCGCCGCCGACCCCTCCCCCTCATCCTCCAGGGTCAGGCGCAGGCGGACGGTGCGCGCGCCGATCAGGGTCCGTTCGCTCACCACCGCGTGGCGCGGGCGCAGCGCCTGGGTCAGGATGCGGGCGCGGTCGAAGGGGGCCGACAGCGCCAGCGGGCCGCGCGGGTAGGTCCGGCACAGCAGGATCGCCCGGCGGGCGGCGTCCGCCGCCGACAGGGCCGCCTCGCTGTGGGGGCCAAGCTGGTAATCCCCGCTTTCGGCGGTGGCGCGGCAGGCCCCGCAACCGCCCTCGCGGCAGACCACCGGCAGGAACAGATCGGCGGCGGCGGCGGCCTCCACCACGCTTTGATCCTCGGCGCAAGGAAAGCTCAACCGCGCGCCGTCGCGGGTGAGCAGATCAACCGTGTGAAACGTCATCCGATGGGTCATTCCGGTTGGAAACGCGAAGCCACCGACGCGCGCCCGGCAACCTGTGCCGGTGGGGGCGCGTCGGTGAGGTCTGGGCCTCAGCCCGTCCAGATCAGGCCGCGCAGGTCAGGGCGGCGGCGATGTCGTCCGGCGCGGTGGTGATCGGCTGGATGCCGAACCGTTCGACCAGCACCGCCAACAGCGTCGGCGTCAGGAAGGCGGGCAGAGTCGGCCCCAGACGGATGTTGCGGATGCCCAACGCCAGCAGGGTCAACAGCACGGCGGCGGCCTTCTGTTCAAACCAGGACACCACCAGCGACAGCGGCAGATCGTTCACGCCACAGCCGAACGCCTCGGCCAGCGCGCTGGCGATGCGGATGGCCGAATAGCTGTCGTTGCATTGCCCGATGTCGAGCAGGCGCGGGATCCCGCCGATGCTGCCGAACTCATGACGGTTGAACCGGTATTTGGCGCAGCCCAGCGTCAGCACCACTGTGTCGTCCGGTGCGCCGGTGGCGAAGTCGCTGTAGTAATTCCGCCCCGCCGCCGCGCCGTCGCAGCCGCCGATCAGGAAGAAATGGCGGATGTCGCCCGCCTTCACCGCCTCCACCACCGCACCGGCCACGCCCAGCACGGCGTCGCCGCCAAAACCAACCGTCACCGTCTGTTCCGGCCCAGCCGTCTTAAGGTCGTCCGCCTTGAAGCCGGGCAGCGCGTGGGCCGCCGCGATCAGCGGGGCAAAGGCGTGGTCGGCCAGATGGCGCACACCCGGCCAGCCCACCGGGCCGGTGGTGAAGATGCGTTGGCGGTAGCGCGGTCCCGGTTCGATGATGCAGTTGGAGGTCATCAGGATCGGGCCGGGGAAAGTGGCGAAATCCGTCTGCTGGTCCTGCCAGGCCCCGCCGAAATTGCCGACCAGATGCGGATAGGCCTTCAAGGCCGGATAGCCATGGGCGGGCAGCATCTCGCCATGGGTGTAGACGTTGATGTCGGTCCCGGCGGTTTGCTTCAGCAGGGCTTCCAGATCGCCCAGATCATGGCCGCTGACCAGGATCGCCTTGCCCGCCACGGGGGTGACGCGAACGGCGGTGGGGTGTGGGGTGCCGAACCGCCCGGTGTTGGCGGCGTCCAGCATCTCCATGACCTGCAGGTTGAGGCGACCGACCGACAGGGCGCGGTCGAGCAACTCCGCCATGTCGGTGGGATCGCTGGCCAGATAGGCCATCGTCTCCTCCACCCCGGCAAACACCGCGTCGCGGGTGTAGCCCAGCACGGCGGCGTGGTTGGCGTAGGCCGCAACGCCCTTCATGCCATAGAGGATCAGGGCGCGCAGCCCGACCACATCGGCACCGACGCGCGCCAGATCGGCGTTCACCGGCACGGTCGCGGCCTGGGCCAGCAGGCCGGTGAGGTCGGCGGCGGGCGTCCAGTCAACCGCAGGACCGGTTGGGGCGGGCGCGGTCTGGGCCGTGTCGGAATCGGCGACCAAGGCGGCCTCGCAGCGGGCGGCCACCCGGTCGCGCACCGCAGCGGCCTCGTGCAGCAGGGTGACGAAGCGGGTCGGGTTGAAATTGACGTTGGTCAGCGTGGTGAACAGCGCGTGCAGCATGAAGGCACCCGCGTCGTTGTCGGGCACGCCGAGCGCGCGGGCGCGGCGCGCCTGCTGGGCGATGCCCTTCACCGCGTGGACCAACAGATCCTGAAGATCGGCGGTGGTCGCGTCCTTGCCGCACAGGCCCTTGGCCGAAGCGCAGCCGTCACCGGTGGGCAGGCGGGTCGTTTGCTCGCACTGATAGCAGAACATGAAGGGGCACCCTATGAGGTTTCCGGAGCGTGTCCGGACCGCTTATAGGGGGCACGCCGCGCGCCGGACTTGACCATGGTCAAGCGGGGGGCGGCGGTGACGGTCTCACTCCGGTTCGGGGGATTCGCCGATGGCCGACAGAATGGCCAGCCGCAGCGGGTCGGCCTTGGCGGATCCGGCCAGCAGCTCCAACAGGCGCAGGCTGTAGAACAAATTCAGCTCCGCCGCATCGGTTGCGGCGGCATCCTCCAAGCGCTGCGGATAGTCCTGCAACAGCGCCTGCGCCCGTTGTTCCACCCCCTGGCCCATGCGTTTGATCGTGTCGTTGACCTGTTGGCGCAGCCCCAGCGTGTCGGCCAGACGGTCGCAGCGGCGCAGGGCGCGGGCGTGATCCTCCGCCGCGATCTGCGCCGTTTCATCCACCTCCGGCGCACGGTCGGGTGTTGGGGCCGGAATGGCGGACAGGATGCCCTGCGGCGCGGTGTCGAGCACCGATTCCGCCACCATCGCCCCGACCGCGCTCGTCACCGCCGCCAAACGGTCGCGGTAGAGCGGCTCGTGCAGCGCGTCCATCACCGTGCTGGTGGTGGTCACGCTGGCGATGAGGCGTTCGGCGGTCGCCATCGCGTCCGCCGGTTTGACCACCGTCCGCTCCCCTGCGCTGGCCCGGTCGTCCAGGCGGGCGGATCGGGCTTCCAGATTGCTGACCACCAGCCCGCTGAGCTGCGCGAACAGCACCGGTTGATCCCGCCGCGCCTTGCCCAGATCCAGATCGTTCAGCACGCGCAGCAGGTCCGCCGGGGTTGCCAGACGGGCGGCGGCAACCAGCAGCAGCGGATAGACCCCCGCCAGCGATTGGCGCGCCACCGCCTGGGCCGCCTGTTCGATGGCGGCGATGTGGCGGTCCTCCAACTCCGGCACGGGCTTGGGCGACAGGTCGCTTTTCAGCGCCTCGATCGACAGCCCGATGTCGAGATAGGCGGCGGCGTCGATCACCTGCCGTTGCAGCCCCTCATCCCCGTGCAGATGCCGCCACAGCGCCTGGCGCGAGCGGTCGTCGTCCATCGCCGCCCGCAGGGTTTGCGCCGCCAGCGGCCACAGACGGCGGCCGATGTTCAGCAGGCCGTTGTGGTCGCCGGGTGCCACCTCCTGCACCATGCGGTCGAGTTGGTCGAGCTGATGGCGGTCGGCCCGTTCCTCCACGATGCCCCACAACGGAGCGATCACGCGGCGTTCGATCCGGCTCAGCGGCACATCACCCCCGCCCACCCCTTCCAGCGCGTCCTCAAACGGCATGCACAGCACGCGTTTGAGCGTGGGGCGGCGTCCCGGGCGCATCTGGACCAGACGCGGGCGGATCGAATCAAAGGTCTGGCGGACATCGGGATGATCGTTCACCCGTTCCAGCAGGCGAACGACCTCCAGAAACTTGTCGTCGGGAATCGCCAACAGACGCTGTTCGAGCGACGGCAACAGATCGGGCGTGGTCCCCGTTTCGGCCCGCGCCGACGGGGACGCACCGGACGCTTTCCCCGTCCCGCTGGCGCGGGTCATGCGGTCCGGGCCTTGACCAGTTCAATCCGGCGGATGGCGTCCACGTCCATTTCGCCGGTGCGCCAATCCTCCAGCATGCGGACGGAGCGGCGGTGCACGGATTTGACCCGCTTGGCCGCCCCCAGCATGTCCACACGGCTTTCCTTTTTCGGCAGCAGCGGCAGGATGCGGAACAGTTCGTTGATGGTCAGCGCCTGTTGCTGGCGATCCTCGGCCAAGGCCACCTCCCAGGCTCCGGTGACGTGGGTCCAGCCGTCCAACAGCCAGGCCATGCGGCGGGCGTGGGTGCGGATCACGGCGAAATCGGTTTCCCAATCGCGCATCAGCGGCCCGATGGCGTCCACCCGGCGTTGAAAATCGGCCAGGATCGCGTCGCCGATGCCGATGGTGTGCTGGGCAACGTCGGCGCAGAAGGCGGCGACCGGGGCGGCGTCGTTCGGCACCTCGTTCGCCCATTGGGTCATGCTGTCGCGGAACCCCTTCAACTCCTGCATCCCGCGCAGCAGGCGACCCGGTTTGGGCGATTGCGCCAAACCGACCGGGGCCACCGCCGCCGCCACCTCGGCCAGACGGGCGTAGAGGAGGTTCGCCTCCAGCTTCAAACTGTCCGCCGCGCGCGCCATCAGTTGCCGGGTCAGACGTTGCCCTTCCTCGGTGCCGATGCCCGCCTTCAGCATCTCCGGCGATTCCAGGCCGACGGCCTTCAGGATGGACAGCAGCAGCAGATAATGGGTCAGGGTGCTCTGTTCCTCATCCTCCTCCAGCGCGCGGCGGGCGGCTTGCGCCGCCTGCGGCCCGGCCAGACCGCGCCTTGCGGCCTTCAGGGTCGCCCGCCGGATCTCCTGAGGGGAACAGGCCTCCTCCTTCACGATCAGGTCGTGGAGATAGCGGTCGTGCATGGTCATCGGGACCATCTCCGGCACCGCTTTCCACGGAACGACGTAGGTCCCCATGCCTTCGGACAGGGCGGGAATCAGGACCTCCAGCTTGGTCCGTTCGCCCCGGCGCACCCGCGTTTGCGACAGCAGCGGCGTGGTGAAGGCGACGGCGGCCCCCCGCTCCTCAAAGGTCGATGGCGCGTAGTCGATCGCACCCTTCAGCATGGCCCACGCCCCAAAACTCGTCCATTCCCCCGCAAGCCGGCCCGTCGAACATCGCGCCGAACGGCCATCCCGCGACCTGCCAAGAGGATATTATGAAACGCTTGTAAGAAAAGCGCTGAATGAAAATTGTTTTGAAATGTGTCAGTCCCGCCGGTCGTCGCGCGCCGCAGGAGCGGGTCGGTGGGCGGCAAAGCCCCTTGCGCTTTGCCCGATGGGGCGACACTTTGACCGCAACGAAACCCATGACCACAACAGGAGTGGCGCAAGGTGAGCAAGATCGGCATCGTGCTTGGGCGATTTCACACCAAGGAAGTGACGGAGATGCTGGAGGAGGCGCGCGCCGTCGCCGCCAAGCGTCAGCTTGACATCGTGGCCGAGGTTTGGGTTCCCGGCTCCATGGAAAAGCCGCTGGCGCTCAAGCGCCTGCTGTGCCGCAACGACATTTCCGGGGCGGTGGCGCTGGGCATCATCGAACGCGGCGAAACGGAGCATGGCAACGTCATGGGCCACGCGGTGATCTCCAGCATCATCGGCCTGCAACTGGAGTTCATGAAGCCGGTCGGCGTCGGCATCCTCGGACCGGGGATCAACCCGTCGCAGATCCCGCCGCGCGTCCGCCCCTACGCCGCTGCGGCGGTGGAGGCGGTGGCCGATCTGCTGGCCAGCGCCTGACCGAATCCGCGTTCCTACCGGATTATGGGGTTTTGGCGGGGGTCCAGCGGTGCAGCAGATGCATCGCCCCGCCAAACACCAGCCCCCAGAAGGCCGACCCCACCCCGCCAAAGGACAGGCCGGAGGCCGTGACCAGCAGGGTCATCAGGGCGGGGATGCGCTCCTCCTCCGCCTGCACCGCGCCCAGCAGCGCGCCGCCGAAGGCCCCGATCAGGGCCAGACCGGCCACCGCCTCGATCAAAATCGGCGGGGAGTTCAGCACCAGCGTCGCCGTGACCGCCGCCAGACCGGCCAACAGGATGTAACCCACCCCGCCGAACACCGCCGCCTGCCAGCGCCGCGCCGGGTTGGGATCGGCGTCGGGACCGGCGCACAGCGCGGCGGTGATCGCCGCCAGATTGACCGTTGGCGCGCCAAAGGGGGCGGTCAACGCCGACAAGGCCCCCGTCACCAGAAACACCGGCGGCACGCGCGGGGTAAAGCCGAAGGTCGCCAGCACCGCCAACCCCGGAATGTTCTGCGACGCCATCGTCACCACGAACAGCGGCAGGGCGATGCCGACCAGCGCCTCCCAGGTGAAGACCGGCGTCACCAGCGACAGGCTGGGCAGGACAAAACCGCTGGTGAAGCCGCCGGAGGCCGTGGGCGACAGCGCCATCGCCCCCAGCGCCACCGCCACGGCGGCCGGAACCGCGTAGACACGGGCAAAACGCCCGACCACCGCCCATGTGACCAGCACCAGCAGCGCCAGCCCCGGCGCTTGCTTCAGGGCGACGAAGGGGGCCAGACAGAGTTTCAGCAGGATGCCCGCCAGCATGGCGTTCGCCAGCGGTTTGGGGATCGCCGCGATCCAGCGGCCCAGCGGCGACCACAGCCCGGCCACCATCACCAGCCCGGCCACCACCAGAAACGCCCCGACCGCCGCCGGAAAGCCGCCCGCCACCGGGCCGGTCGCCGCCAACAGCGCCATGCCCGGCGTGGTCCAGGCGATGCTGATGGGCAGGCGTTGGCGGCTGGCCAGCAGAATCGCCGCCAACCCCATCGACACGCCCAGTGCCGCCAGCGCCGAGGCGATCTGCGCGGTGTCGGCCCCGACCCCGGCCAACCCCTGGATCACCACCGCCACCGAACTGGCGTAACCGACCAGCGCCACCAAGCCGCCGGTCGCCACCGCCGACCAGGACAGGCCGGTGTCGGGCGCGGCGGTTTGGGGGCCAATCGAATGCGTGGGGGAACCCATGGCGCGATCCTTTCCAAACAGGGGCCGCCCGGCGTCGCGCGCCTGGACAGTGTCACCCGTCTTGGATAAATTGGATCCAATATCCACGCAAGCGGCTTTTCCGGATCGCACCCCAGGCATGACCACGCCCCCACCGATCCTTGATCTCTCCCAGATGATCGAGCGTCACCGCCCGCGCTTCCGCACCGCGTCCGAATTTGTTGAGGCGGCCCTGCGCGAGGCGATTTTGTCGGGTGTGCTGCCCGGCGGCCTGCCCCTGCGCCAGGAGGAGTTGGCCGCCGCCTTCGGGGTCAGCCGGATGCCGGTGCGCGAAGCCCTGCGCCAGTTGGAGGCCCGCGCGCTGGTGGAGTTCCACCCCCATCGCGGGGCCGTGGTGGTGGAGATTTCCGCCCAGGACGCCGCCGACATCAGCGCCATCCGCGCCGCCCTGGAACCGGCGGCGCTGCGCCTGTCCCTGCCCCACCTGACCCGTGATGATCTGGCGCTGGCCGCCGACCTGATCGCCGAAATGGACGCGGAGGCCGATCCGGGGCGGATGGGCGAACTCAACCGGCGCTTTCACATGACGCTCTACGCGCGGGCCGGGCGGCCCCGGCTGTTGGCCCTGACCGAACAGCATCTGGCCGCCGCCGACCGCTATCTGCGCTTTCAATTCGCCGCGCTGGCCCACCACCCGCGTTCGCAGGACGAGCACAACGCCCTGTTGGCCGCCTGCCGCAACGGCGACGCCGACCGCGCCTGCGCCCTGGTGACGCGCCACATCCTGGCGGCGGAAGAGCTGTTGACCCGCTTCCTGACGGTGCGGGCCGCGCACAGCGGGTAAAAAGCGGGGGGTAAGAGCCGGGGGGAAGCGTCAGCGCGACGGCGTCGCCACCGCGCCCTGCTTCAGCACGGCAATCGCGCTGCGCGCCACGGCGTGCAGGTCGGTGCCGTCCGCGTCGCTGTGGGCAAACAGCGCGGCGCGCATCCGGGGATCCCAGAATTTGCGGATGTGGGCGGCGGTTTCCGCCGTCGCCTCGTCCGGCGGCAGGCTGGCGAAATGGCTGGCGATCTGGTTGGCCATGCGCACCAGATCGCGGCTGCGCGCCGTCGCGGTGGTCTCGGTCATCGGTCGGCCTTTCCCTTGGTCACGGTCTGTGAGGTCGCAAAGCGGTCGATCATCGGGGGGCCTCCTGGAACAGAACCACCCCATCCCCCGGCGCGCGGGCGGCCAGCGTCATGCCCGCCTGCCGCGCGAGGTCAAGCGCCAGCGCGGTGGGGGCCGACAGCGTCGCCAACAGCGGCACGCCCACCGCCGCCGCCTTCTGCACCAGTTCAAAGCTGCACCGGCTGGTCAGCGCGACAAAGCCACCCGCCGGATCCGTGCCGTCGCGCATCAGCGCGCCGATCAACTTATCAAGCGCGTTGTGCCGCCCGACATCCTCGCGCACCAACGCGATGGTTCCCGCCGGATCGCACCACGCCGCCGCGTGCACCGAATGGTTCACCTGATTCATCGGCTGCCGCCCCGGCAGGGCACGAAAGGCGGCGGCGATGGCCTCCGGCTCCACCGCCAACCGGGCGGACACCGGTTGCGGGTCGCGCACGGCGTTGGCCAGACTGTCCACCCCGCACAGGCCGCAGCCGCTGCGCCCCTCCATCGACCGGCGGCGCAGCGCACCGCGCAGCAGACGCAGCGGATCGACGGTCAGGCGGACCACACGACCCAGCGGCGTCTCGCTCACCACCAGCCGCTCCACATCCCCGGCGGCCCCGATGATCCCCTCGCTGAGGCTGAAGCCGATGGCGAAATCCTCCAGATCCGCCGGGGTGGCCATCATCACCGCATGGGAACGTCCGTTGTATTCCAACGCAACCGCCACCTCTTCCGCCACGCGCCACGTCACCGACTCCGCCGCCCCGGTTGGGGAGACGGCGCGTCCGGTGGCGGCGCTGGAACCGGGGGGCGTCACCGCGCGGTCTATTCCGCCGCCGTGACGGTCGCCGTGACGGCGGCGGCGGTCACGCGCTTGCGCTCCCCCTCCTGCCGGTCACGCTCGACCTGCCAGTCGGACGGCAGGTTGCTGCGGGTGATCTGCACCGCCGTCACCTTGTATTCGGGGCAGTTGGTCGCCCAATCCGAATTGTCGGTGGTGACGACGTTTGCTCCCGTCACCGGATGGTGGAAGGTGGTGTAGACCACGCCCGGCGGCATCCGATCGGACAGTTGCGCCCGCAGGGTGGTGGCCCCGGTGCGGCTGGCCAGCGACACCAGATCGCCATCCTTCAACCCGCGCTGTTCGGCGTCGTGCGGGTTGATTTCCAGCAGATCTTCCGGGTGCCAGGCGACGTTGGCGGTGCGCCGGGTCTGGGCACCGACGTTGTACTGGCTGAGGATGCGCCCGGTGGTCAGGATCAGCGGGTACATCAGCGTCGTCCGCTCGTCGGTCGGGATGTATTCCGTGACCATGAAGCGGCCCTTGCCGCGCACGAAACCGTTGGCGTGCATGATCGGTGTGCCGGTGTGCGCCTCGTCGGTGCAGGGCCATTGCACGCTGCCCAGCCGGTCGAGCTTCTCGAAGCTCACCCCCCGGAAGGTCGGCGTCACACGGGCGATCTCGTCCATGATCCGCGACGGGTGGTCGTACCCCATGGGGTAGCCCATCGCGGTGGCCAGCGCGCAGGCGACCCACCATTCGTCCTTGCCCACGCGCGACGGCATGGCCGGGCGCACCCGGTTGATCCGCCGTTCGGCGTTGGTGAAGGTCCCATCCTTTTCCAGGAAGGAGGTGCCGGGGAAGAAGACATGGGCGAAGGCCGCCGTTTCGTTCAGGAACAGATCCTGGACGATCAGAATCTCCAGCGATTCCAGCGCGGCGGAGACATGTTTGGTGTTGGGATCGGACTGGGCGATGTCCTCGCCCTGCACGAACATGCCCTTGAAACTGCCATCGATGGCGGCGTTGAACATGTTGGGGATGCGCAGGCCCGGTTCGTTGTCCAGCGCCGCCCCCCACAGCTCTTCGAACATGCCGCGCACGCTGTCGTCGGAGACGTGCCGGTAGCCGGAGAATTCGTGCGGGAACGACCCCATGTCGCAGGAGCCTTGCACGTTGTTCTGACCGCGCAGCGGATTCACGCCGACGCCGTCGCGCCCGATGTTGCCGGTGGCCATCGCCAGATTGGCCATCGCCATCACGGTGGTGGAACCCTGGCTGTGCTCCGTCACGCCCAGCCCGTAATAGATCGCGGCGTTGCCGCCGGTGGCGTAGAGGCGGGCGGCGGCACGGATCGCGTCCGCCGGAACGCCGGTGCGCTCGGCCAGCGCCTCGGGCGCGTTGCGCGGTTCGGCGACGAAGGCGGCCCAACGGTCGAACGCCGCCACGTCGCAACGTTCCTCGACAAAGGGGCGGTCGACCAGCCCCTCCGTCACGATCACATGGGCCAGCGCGTTCAGCACCGCCACGTTGGTGCCGGGTTGCAGTTGCAGATGGTGCGCCGCCTCGATGTGCGGGCCGCGCACCAGATCGATGCGGCGCGGATCGACGACGATCAGCTTGGCCCCGGCCCGCAACCGCTTCTTCAGGCGGGAGGCGAAGACCGGATGCCCGTCGGTCGGGTTGGCCCCGATCACCAGCACCACATCGGCCTGCGCGACGCTCTTGAAATCCTGCGTCCCGGCCGACGTGCCGAAGGTCTGCGACAGACCATAACCGGTCGGCGAATGGCAGACGCGGGCGCAGGTGTCGACGTTGTTGTTGCCGAAGGCCGCCCGGATCATCTTCTGGACGACGTAAATCTCCTCGTTCGTGCAGCGGGACGAGGTGATGCCGCCGATGGACCCGCGCCCATATTTGGCCTGCACCGCCTTCAACCGCGCGGCGGAATAGGCCACCGCCTCCTCCCACGACACCGCGCGCCACGGATCGGTGATCCGCTCGCGGATCATCGGGGTCATCACCCGATCCTTGTGGGTGGCGTAGCCCCAGGCGAAGCGGCCCTTGACGCAGCTGTGCCCCTCATTGGCCCCGCCATCCTTGTGGGGGGTCATGCGGACGACCGTGGTTCCCTTCATCTCCGCCTTGAAGGAGCAGCCGACGCCGCAATAGGCGCAGGTGGTCAGCACGCTGTGTTCCGGCTGGCCCAGCTCGATCACCGATTTTTCGGTCAGCGTCGCGGTGGGGCAGGCCTGAACGCAGGCCCCGCAGGACACGCATTCGCTGTCCATGAAGGCTTCCGCCGCGCCCGGCGACACCGCCGAGGCGAAGCCGCGCCCGTCGATGGTCAGGGCGAAGGTCCCCTGGGTTTCCTGGCAGGCCCGGACGCAGCGGGAACAGACGATGCATTTGGCCGGGTCGAAGGTGAAATAGGGGTTGCTCTCGTCCTTGGCCTTCGCGGTGTGGCTTTCGCCGTCGAAACCATACCGGACGTTGCGCAGCCCCACCGCTCCCGCCATATCCTGCAACTCGCAGTCACCGTTCGCCGCGCAGGTCAGGCAATCGAGCGGGTGGTCGGAGATGTACAGCTCCATCACCCCGCGCCGCAGCTTGGCCAGACGCGGCGTCTGGGTGGACACCTTCATGCCCGCCGACGCCGGGGTGGTGCAGGAGGCGGGCGTGCCGCGCCGCCCCTCGATCTCCACCAGACACAGGCGGCAGGAGCCAAACGGTTCCAGGCTGTCGGTGGCGCACAGCTTGGGCACGGTGATGCCCGCCTCCATCGCCGCCCGCATCAGCGAGGTGCCTTCCGGCACGGTCACGCTGCGCCCGTCGATCTCCAGCGTCACCAACGTGGCGGAGGTCCGGGCCGGGGTGCCGAAATCGGTCTCGTGGCTGTGGGTCATGACGCGTCTCCTGCGCGGCTACCGGGGGCGGGGCGGAAATCAGCCGGGAAATGCTTGACGGCGCTGCGCACCGGATAGGGCGTCATCCCGCCCATGGCGCACAGCGAGCCGTCCACCATCACCTCGCAGAGATCATCCAACAGGGCGAGGTTGTCGTCCACATCGCGCCCGGCGATGATCTTGTCGATCACCTCGACCCCACGGGTGGAGCCGATGCGGCAGGGGGTGCATTTGCCGCAGGATTCGATGGCGCAGAACTCCATGGCGAAGCGGGCCTGACGCGCCATGTTCACCGTGTCGTCAAACACGACGATGCCGCCATGGCCCAGCATCGCCCCTTGAGCGGCGAACGCCTCGTAATCCTTGGGCAGGGCGAACTGTTCCGGCGGCAGATAGGCCCCCAGCGGCCCGCCGACCTGCACGGCGCGGATCGGACGCCCGCTGATGGTCCCGCCGCCATACTCGTACAGCAGATCGTGCAGGGTCACGCCGAACGCCTTTTCGACGATGCCGCCGCGCCGGATGTTGCCCGCCAACTGAAAGGGCAGCGTGCCGCGCGACCGGCCCACGCCGAAATCACGGTAATAGGCGGCCCCCCGGTCGAGGATGACCGGAACGGCGCAGAGCGACAGCACGTTGTTGACGACGGTCGGCTTGCCGAACAGCCCCTCCAACGCCGGAAGCGGCGGCTTGGCGCGCACCATGCCGCGCTTGCCCTCCAGGCTTTCCAGCATCGCGGTTTCCTCGCCGCAGATGTAGGCCCCGGCCCCGACCCGCACCTCCAGGTGAAAGGTCCGGTCGGTCCCGTGGATGTTTTCGCCCAACCACCCCTCGTCATAGGCCAGACGAATGGCGTGGCGCAGCGTCTCCGTCGCGTGCGGGTATTCCGACCGCATGTAGACGAAACCGGAGGTCGCCCCCACCGCCAGCGCGGCGATGGTCATGCCTTCGATCAGGACGAAGGGATCGCCCTCGATGATCATGCGGTCGGCGAAGGTCCCGCTGTCGCCCTCGTCGGCGTTGCAGCAGACGAACTTCTCGTCCGCCGTGGCGTTCAGCACCGTGTTCCATTTGATGCCGGTGGGAAAGCCCGCGCCGCCGCGCCCGCGCAGGCCGGAGTCCGTCACCGCCGCGACGATCTGCGCCGGGGTCATCGCCAGCGCGTTTTCCAGCCCCCGGAAGCCGCCATGCGCCCGGTAATCCTCCACCGACAGCGGATCGATCACGCCGCAGCGGGCGAAGGTCAGACGCTCCTGATTCTTGAAATAGGGAATCTCCTCGGTCAGGCCCTGGCCCAGCGGGTGCGCACCGCCGGTCAGGAACCCGGCGTCGAACAGCGACGGCACATCGGCGGGCGTCACCGCGCCATAGGCCACGCGCCCGGCGTCCGTCGCCACCTCCACCAACGGTTCCAGCCACAGCATCCCGCGCGAGCCGTTGCGGACGATCCGCACCGGCAGGCCCCGGTGGCGGGCCTCGGCCCGGATGGCGGCGGCGACCGCGTCGGCCCCCACCGACAGGGCGGCGGCGTCGCGCGGCACATACACCGTGATCAGATGGCCGCTCATCGCGCACCCCCCGTCTGTGTCTGGTCCCGCAGCTCCGCCGTCAGGGCGTCGAACCGCTCCGGCCCGACCCGGCCGTGCAGGGTCCCGTCGATCATCACGGCGGGCGACAGCGCGCAATTGCCCAGGCAGAAGACCGGCTCCACTGTGAACACACCGTCGGCGGTGGTCCCGTGCGGATCAACCGTCAAGCGCCGACGGACGTGATCGAGCAGCGCGTCGGCCCCCATCGCCTGACAGGCTTCGGCCCGGCAAATCTTCACCGTGTGGCGGCCCGGACGGGTGCGGCGGAAATCGTGATAGAAGCTGACCACACCATGCACGTCGGCGCGCGACAGGTTCAGCGCCCCGGCCAGCAGCGGGATCGCCTCCTCGTCGATGCAGCCGAAGGTGTCCTGCAACGCGTGCAGGATCGGCAACAGAGCGCCGCGCTGGTGCGCGTGCTCCGCGACGATGGACAGGGCGCGCTCGGCGCTCCACGGTTGGCTGACGCTCACGGCTGGCTCTCCCGGTGGTCACGGTTCGGGAGAATGCCGGATTGCGGGCGTCGCCAGCAAATTGCATTTGCTGATGGCGTGATAGCTTTTGGCTATCAGGAAAGGCGGTCAGGCGAGCGCCAGCCGCCACGGGGTCAGGGCGCTGGCGGTGGCGATGGCCACACGCTGGCCGATGTCGTCGTCGGTCAGCGCCACGGCCAGCGCCTTGGCCAGTTGAGCGGGCGGATCGCGGTCGGCGTAGGCCAACCCGACGACGTAGCTCAAGGTCGGTTCGACCAGCGGGACCGCCACCACCTCCGGGTCGGTCGGCACGCAGGTCAGCAATTGGCCCGGAACCACGCTGGCGCAATGACCGCCGCGCACGATGGTGTAGAGCGTGACGATGGAGTTGGTTTCCAGAACCGGCTCCACCGCCCGCCCGGTCATGCGAAAGGCGGTGTCGGCGATGCGGCGGTTCTGCATGTCGGGCGTCAGCAGGCACAGGCGCAGCCCGGCGGCGGCCTCCCACGTCACCGCCCCGGTGGCCAGCGCCGCATCACCGATCTGGCCGCGCTGGACCAGCAGGTAATAGCGTTCGGAATAGAGAGGCAGGGTGCGGACGTTGTTCAGCGGTTCGTTGTCGAGATAGGTGACGGCGGCGTCGATGGTGAATTCGTCCAGCCCTCGTTGCACCT
Organism: Azospirillum griseum; assembly: GCF_003966125.1. GTDB lineage: Bacteria > Pseudomonadota > Alphaproteobacteria > Azospirillales > Azospirillaceae > Azospirillum > Azospirillum griseum. The sequence continues at coordinate 28,869 of NZ_RXMA01000009.1, read as the reverse complement.
CGCGCGAACTCAGCGAGGTGACGCTCGCCCGGATGTGCGGGTAGCGGGCGGAAAAGGGGGCGAGGATTTGCGGAATCACCGGCAGGCCGGTGGGAATCGCCCCCAGGCGCAAATGGCCGGACAGCCCTTGCGCCAGCACGAGCAATTCATGATGCAGGTTGTCGCGCTCCGCCACGATGCGGCGGGCGTAATCGAGCACCTTCAACCCTTCCGGGGTGAAGCCGCCGAACTTCTGCCCGCGCTCGACAATCGGCACGTTCAGGTCGGCTTCCAACTGGCGGATGGCGTTGGACAGGGTGGGTTGGGCGACGTGGCACCGCTCCGCCGCCCGCCCGAAATGGCGCTCCTGCGCCAAGGCCAGCAGATAGACGAATTTGCGAAACACCGCCCGTCCCCCGCGCCAGCGGTTCCGGCCCGACCGCTCAGGCGCGGATGCGGGCCGGATCCTCGGCGCGGCGGCCTTCGGCCTGCGTCCACGCCAGCAGGCGCGCCACCGCCCCATCGGCCTGCGGGGTCAGCAGCGGGGCCGCCCCCAACAGCACCGCCCCGCTGCCGCCGTCGATGGTCAGCAAATCGCCCGCCTGGACAAGGATGGTCCCGATGGTCATCCGCCCGGCTTCCGGTTCGATCCGCAGGGCGCGGGCACCGGCCACGCAGGGCCGCCCCAAACCGCGCGCCACGGTGGCGGCGTGGCTGGTGAAGCCGCCGCGCGCAGTCAGGATGCCCACTGCCGCCTGCATGCCGCAAATCTCGTCCGGCAGGGTTTCCGGGCGGCACAGGATCACTGGAACCCCGGCCTGGGCCAGCCGCACCGCCTCCTCCGCCGTGAACACCGCGCGTCCGGTCGCCGCCCCCGGCGAGGCCGCCAGCCCGGTGGCGATGGCGTTGGGCGCGGCCTCCGGCGACAGCACCGGGCGCAGCAGCTCGTCCAGCGCCTGGGGATCGACCCGCTCCACCGCCGTGCGGCGGCTGATGATGCCCTCGTCGGCCAGATCGACGGCGATGCGGACGGCGGCGGCGGCGGACCGCTTGCCCGACCGGGTTTGCAGCACGAACAGACGCCCCGACTCCACGGTGAACTCAATGTCCTGCATGTCGCCAAAGGCGCGTTCCAGCCGGGCCGACACCGCGCAGAGGTCGGCGTAGACGGCGGGCAGGCGGCGTTCCATCGACCGGTCGGCCCGCGCGTCGTCCGCGCGCGCCGCCAGCGGATCGGGGTCGCGGATGCCCGACACCACATCCTCGCCCTGGGCGTTGGCGAGAAACTCCCCGCACAGGCCGGGTTCGCCGGTGGACGGATCGCGGGTGAACAGCACGCCCGACCCGGAATCCTCGCCCCGGTTGCCGAACACCATGGCCTGCACCGTCACCGCCGTGCCCCAACTGTCGGGAATGGCGTGTAGCGCGCGATAGGCCACGGCGCGCGGGTTCATCCAGGACCGGAACACCGCCAGGATCGCCGCCCGCAGCTGCGCCGCCGGTTCCTGGGGAAAGGGCTGGCCGGTGTGGGCCTGCACCGCCGCCAGGAACTGCGGCAACAGGGTTTGCCAATCCTCCGCCGTCAGATCGGCGTCGCGCAGCAGGCCGCGCGCGTCCTTGAACTCGTCCAGCAGCCGGTCGAACACCCGGCCGGGCACGCCCAGCACCACCGGGGCGTAGGTCTGGATCAGGCGGCGGTAACAATCATAGGCAAAACGCGCGTCGCCGTGGCGCGCGGCCAACGCCAGCACCGTGCGGTCGTTCAGCCCCAGATTCAGCACCGTGTCCATCATGCCGGGCATGGAGGCTTGCGCGCCCGAGCGCACCGCCAGCAGCAACGGCGCGTCGGTGCCGCCAAAGCGCGATCCGGCGCGGCCTTCCAACCGGGCCAGCGCCTCGGCGATGCGGGCCTCGAAGGCGGGGGGCAGTTGCGCCGCCTCGCCCGCCGCCGCCATCCGCCGCCCGGCCTCCGTCGTGATGGTGAAGCCGGGAGGCACCGGCACGCCCAGCCGCGCCATCGCGACCAGCCCGGCCCCCTTGCCGCCCAGCCGATCCGGCCCCACGGCGTTGCCAGCGGGAAGCGGCGCGCCCACCCCGAACTCCACGATCCAGGAGCCGAAATCCGCCAGTGGGTCCAGCGGTACGGCGAAGGGTTTGGCGACCGGGGCGACCCGATGCTCCGCCGCGCGCGGCGTTGCCCCGAACACACCCTCGATCATCCCCACACCCAACACCGCGTCCATGTGATGTCTCCCCCGCCCGGCCTTCCGGGATACGCCGAAAGCCTCTGTTTGCAGCATGCGCCCATTCCGCCGCACTGCACAACGATACTATCGTGTAATTTTCAAGCTGTTGGAAGCGGGTAAAACTTATCTGATCTTACGTTTCCCCGATTTTTCCAAAGGGTGTTGCGGTTGTGCCGAACCCGACCGGCGACCGAATCCATACGCCGACGCATGGCGATCCGACCGTCATCCCCTTGCCACACTTGGATTTTCCAGAGCGCCCGCGTGGTTTCAGCGCCGCGGCGCCGCCGCCAAGGCATCGGCAATTGCCCACGGATTGCGCATCGCCTGCCCCATAATCGCCACCCCCGCCGCCCCGGCGCGGAGGCAGCGCGTCACCGCCTCGGCGCTCTCCACCCCGCCCAGCGCGACGATGGGAAGCCGCGACTCGGACACCGCGCGGCTCAACCCCACCTCCCCGAACACCGGGCCATAGCCGGGCTTGCTCGCCGAGGGGAAGATGGGCGACAGCGTGGCGCAATCGGCCCCGTGCGCCGCCGCCCGCGCCAACCCGGCCCCGTCATGCGCCGACCGCCCGACCAGCGCCCCCGGCCCCAGCAGCGCGCGCGCGGCCGCCACCTCCCCACCATCGCACCCATCGCCGCCGTCGGGCAGATGCACGCCCGCCGCACCCACCGCCGCCGCCAGCGCCGGATCGCCGTGCAGCGTCACCACGGCACCCCAGGGCCGGGCGCGCGCCACCAGCGCGCGGGCCAGCGCCGCCCGCTCCCCCACCTCCAGATCCTTGTCGCGCAGGGACAGCCAGCGCAGACCGGCGGCGAACAGGATGTCGGCCAGTTCCGGCAGCGGAACGGCGGCCTGCGTCCGGTCGGTGATGACCAGCACGGGCGGATCAGGCAACCCCACGCAGAACCTCCAACGTCTTCAGGTGATCGGTGGCGTGGTCGACAAAGGCCCGCACCCGTCCCGGCATCAGCCGGGCCGACGGCACCACCACATGCACCGGAATCGGCGGCGGTTCGGTGTGCGGCATCACCCGGACCAGCGCGCCGGAGGCCAGATCGTCGGCGGCCTGATAGGACAGGGGCCGGGTCAGCCCCATGCCGTCGCGCGCCGCCAACAGCGCCGATTCGACGTGGCTGACGATCAAATGGGGGGTCAACCGCACCACCCGTTCCCGCCCGTCCACCACGAACCGCCATTCCGGCGGGCGCGGGTGCGGGGTGCTGAAGACAATGACGTGGCGGGTCAGATCCTCCGGCGAGTCCGGCGCGCCGTGGGCGGCGAGATAGGCCGGGCTGGCCACCAGCAGCCGCGTCACCTGCCCGACCCGGCGGGCGATCATCGCGGAATCGGCCAGCGGGCCGATGCGGATCGCCACATCCAGATCGGCGTCGATCAAATCCAGATTGCCGTCGGCCAGCACCAGTTCGACCCGGATGTCGGGAAAGGCCCGCATGAAGGCGATCACCAGCGGGGTGACGTGCTTGCGCCCGAACATCACCGGGGCCGTCACCCGCAACCGCCCGCGCAGGGGCTGGTCGCTGCCCGTCGCCACCACCGCCTCGTCGTAATCGGCCAGCAGACGGCGCGCCTGTTCGGCCAGCCGCCGCCCGGCGTCGGTCGGCGACAGGTTGCGGGTGGTGCGTTCGATCAGGCGCACGCCCAACCGCTCCTCCAACCCGTTGAGCGCGCGGGTGACGGCGGGGCCGGAGCGGCTCAACCGCTTGGCCGCCGCCGTCAGGCTGCCCGCCTCCAGAATGGCCAGAAAGACGGCCAACTCATCCAGACGATCCATAGAACCCCGTTACCCCGCCCCGTCCGCCCCGCCCAATCATCCCGGCGGGGCGGCGGGCGGCTCTCACTGCATCGCGCCGTCCAATTTGGCCTTCCACGCGCCGCTGCTCAAGGCGGTGGTCATCCATTGATCGACCGCCGCCTTCAGCGCCGGATCCTTGCGCAGCAGATAGGCGTTCTCGAAATGGGTGAAGGGCTTGGCCACCGGCACGGCGCAGAGCACGCCGCCGCTCAGCTTGGCCTGCAAATCGGCCTCGATGCCGTCCGTCACCATCACGTCGGCCTTGTTGGCGGCGATCTGCCCGAAGATGGTCTTGTTGTCCGGCCAGACCTCAATCGGGGCCTTGGTGAAGCTCTGGCGGGCGAACTTCTCGTTGGTGCCGCCGGGGTTGACGACGACGCGGGTGGTCGGCTGGTCGATGGCCTCCACCGTGGTGAATTTGTCCTTGTCGGTGCAGCGGGCGATGGGGCGCTTGCCGTCGCTGACGTTGGGGACGGAGAAATCCCCCGCCGCCGCGCGGTCGGCGTTGACCGTGATGCCGCCCAGGGCAACGTCGAACTTCTCCGCCTTGAAATCCTCCAGCAGGGATTTCCAGGTGGTCGGCACAAACTCGACCTTCACGCCCAGACTGGTGGCCAGATCCTTGGCCATCTCGATGTCGGCCCCGACCAGCGCGCCGTCGGCCCCCTTGTAGCTGAACGGCTTGTAGTCGCCGGTCGTGCCGACGCGCAGAACGCCCGCCTGCTTGATCGCCTGCAACGCCCCGTCGGCGGCCTGCGCGTGGAACGGAACAGCGGCCATGGTGGCAACGCTCACCAACAGCCCGGCCAGGAAACGTCTCATCGTGAAATCCCCGCGTTGTGTGACGATGGGCCGGTATCGAGTCCGGCCCTTCCGGTGCGCCGGTCCGCGTCCGCGACGACGGCCACCCGGCGACATCGGACAGTATGCAGCGGTGTCCGCGCAAGAAATTGTTCAAAATGTGCCCGCCGCCGCACAAGCGCGCAAAAAGCTTGCGGTAAACAGCGCGCCACCGGGTATTCCGTTCCCGGCGCGCGGCGCGGCACAGCAAAGGTCGCCCGATCCCCGGAAATGTGGTTCGATGACGCTTTCGTGACACCACGCGAAGGATCGCAACGATGAGTCAGTTCACGGGGCCGGGTCGTTGGGCACAGGCGGTGGGGGTGGGCGCGCTTCTGGTCTGCGCGCTGGCGCTGCCGGTTCAGGCCGCCGATCCGGTGGGGCCGAACGATCTGCTGAACGCCGAATTGTGGATGCAGAATTCGGTGGAATACAAGGCGACCGCGCTGTCGGTCTACGCCCTGGGCAAGCTGCGCCTGGACGAGGCGCTGGCGGACAAATCCTGGACGGCGGCGACCGAGCAGACCGGGGCCTATCAGGATCTGCCGCCCGCCGTCATCCTCGACCTTGACGAAACGGCGATGGACAATTCGGCCTACCAGACCGGGTTGATCGCCACCAACAGCGATTTCTCGCCCAAGACCTGGGACGCGTGGGTCAAGGCGGAAAAGGCCACCGCCGTGCCGGGGGCCGTGGAGTTCACCCAATACGCCGAATCCAAGGGGGTGAAGGTCTTCTACGTCACCAACCGCAACGCCGACCAGGAGGAACCGACCCGCCGCAACGCGCAGGCGCTGGGCTTTCCCATGGGCGGCAACGTCGACACCTTCCTGATGGCCAAGGAAAAGCCCGATTGGGGATCGGCCAAGGGCACGCGCCGGGCCTATCTGGCCAAGGATTACCGCATCCTGCTGCTGTTCGGCGACAATTTCGGCGATTTCTCCGACGCCTACAACGGCAGCGAGGCCGACCGGCTGGCCGCCTTCACCGCCGCCAAGGCGCGCTTCGGCCATGACTGGCTGATGCTGCCCAACCCCGGCTACGGCTCCTTCGAAAGCGCGCCGTTCCAGCACAATTTCAAACTGTCGGCGGAGGAGAAGCGCGCCAAGAAGGTGGGCGCGCTGGCCCCCTGGATCCCGCCCGCGCCGTAAGGCACCACGCCGCCCGCCCCGCGCCTCCTGTGGACGCGCGGGGCGGGCGGCCTGCTAAACCGTCGGGCGCATCACACCGTCAGATACTGGCGCACATCCTCGTCGTTCAGCGCCTTGCGGCTGCCCGCGAGCACCACCTCGCCGCGCTCCATCACCGTCCAGTCGTCGGCCAGATCGCGGGCGAAGTCGAAATACTGTTCGACCAGCACGATGGCCATGTCGCCCTTGTCGCGCAGATAGGAGATGGCGCGGCCGATGTCCTTGATGATGGAGGGCTGAATGCCCTCGGTCGGCTCGTCCAGCACCAGCAGGCGGGGGCGCGTCACCAGGGCGCGGCCAATCGCCAACTGCTGCTGCTGCCCGCCCGACAGGTCGCCGCCGCGCCGTTCCAGCATGGAATCGAGCACCGGAAACAGCTCGAACACCTCGTCGGGGATGGAGCGTTTGCCGCGCGGCAAGGGGGCGTAGCCGGTCAGCAGATTTTCCCGCACCGTCAGCAGCGGGAAAATCTCGCGCCCCTGCGGGACATAGGCGATGCCGCGCCGCGCCCGGTCGGCGGGGGCCAGCTTGGTCACGTCAGCCCCGTCCCAATGGATGGCCCCGCCGCTGACCGGCTTCAAGCCGATGATGGCGCGCAGCAGGCTGGATTTGCCCACCCCGTTGCGCCCGACCAGACAGGTGACTTTGCCGATCTGCGCCGTCATCGACACGCCGCGCAGGGCCTGGGCGGCCCCGTAATGAAGATCGACCGAACGAACGTCCAGCATGTGCGTGTCCTTCCTCAGCGGCCCAGATAGACGTCGATGACCTGTTGGTTGGCGCTGACCGAATCCAGCGAGCCTTCGGCCAACACCGACCCTTCGGCCAGCACCGTGACCTTGACCCCCAGCGCCCGGACAAAGCTCATGTCGTGTTCGACGACGATGACCGAATGCTTGCCCGCGATGTCGCAGAGCAGCCGGGCGGTCTGTTCGGTTTCGGCGTCGGTCATGCCCGCCACCGGCTCGTCCACCAGCAGAAGCTTGGGATCCTGGGCCAGCAGCATACCGATCTCCAGCCACTGCTTTTCCCCGTGCGACAGGCTGCCCGCCAGCCGCTCGCGCTTGGGCGACAGGCGGGTGATGTCCAGGATCTCCTCGATCCGCGCCCGGTCGTCGCGCCCGATGGCGTAGGTCAGCGTGTTCAGCGGGCGGCGCGGGGCCTTCAGCGCCAATTCCAGATTGTCCCACACTGTGTGCGGTTCGAACACCGTCGGGCGTTGGAACTTGCGGCCGATGCCGAGGTTGGCGATGCCCGCCTCGCGCAGCTTGGTCAGGTCGGTTTCGCCTTCGAACAGGATGGTGCCGTGGTCAGGCCGGGTCTTGCCGGTGATGACGTCCATCATCGTCGTCTTGCCCGCCCCGTTCGGGCCGATGATCGCCCGCATCTCGCCGGGCATCATCGTCAGCGACAGGTTGTTCAGCGCCCGGAACCCGTCGAAGCTGACCGACACGCCGTCGAGGTAGAGAAGAGTGTCTTCGGCGCTCATGGCTCACATCCCCTTCTGATCGGCGGTTTTGCCGTTGGGCGCGCCCTTGCCCTTGCCGCTGGGCAGCCGGGCGGTCAGTTGCGCCCACAGCCCCAGCAGCCCCTTGGGCAGGAACAGCGTGACCAGCACGAACAGACCGCCCAGCGCGAACAGCCACAGTTCGGGCAGCGCGCCGGTGAAATAGCTCTTGCCGAAATTGACCAGCACCGCGCCCAGGATGGCCCCCGCCAGCGTGCCGCGCCCACCGACGGCGACCCAGATCACCGCCTCGATCGAGCTGGCCGGGGCGAATTCCGACGGGTTGATGATGCCGACCTGCGGCACATAGAGCGCACCGGCCACGCCCGCCATGCAGGCCGACAGCGTCCAGGCGAACAGCTTGTAGGATTCGGTGTCGTAGCCAAGGAAGCGAACCCGGCTTTCGGTATCACGAATGGCCACCAGAACCTTGCCGAGCTTCGACGCGATGATGCCCGACGCGATCATGTAGGACAAGGCCAGCGCCGCCACCGTCGCCAGAAACAGGCCGACGCGGGTCCCGGGGGCCTGGATGTCGTAGCCCAGGATTTCCTTGAAATCGGTCAGGCCGTTGTTGCCGCCAAAGCCCATGTCGTTGCGGAAAAAGGCCAACAGCAGGGCAAAGGTCAACGCCTGGGTGATGATCGACAGATAGACGCCGGTGACGCGCGAGCGGAAGGCGAACCAGCCGAAGGCGAAGGCCAACACCCCCGGCACCACCAGCACCATCAGCGCGGCGAAGGCGAAATGGTCGAAGCCCAGCCAGTACCAGGGCAGTTCCTTCCAGTTCAGGAACACCATGAAGTCGGGCAGGATCGGGTTGCCATAGACGCCGCGCGGCCCGATCTGGCGCATCAGGTACATGCCCATGGCGTAGCCGCCCAGCGCGAAGAAGGCGGCGTGCCCCAGCGACAGGATGCCGACATAGCCCCACACCAGATCAAGCGCCAGCGCCAGCAGCGCGAAGCACAGATATTTGCCGAGCAGCGAGACCGAGAAGATCGACAGATGCCAGGGCGATCCTTCCGGGACCACCAGCGTCATCACCGGGACCAGCACCGCCAGCAGGGCCAGCACCGTCAGGACGAGTCCGGCCTTGCGGTCCAGCCCCATCAGGAAAAAGCGTGTCAGCATCGGTCAGGCCTCCACCGCCCGGCCCTTCAGCGCGAACAGGCCGCGCGGACGCCGTTGGATGAACAGAATGATGAAAATCAGCACCAGGATCTTGCCGAGCACCGCGCCCGCGTAAGGCTCCAGGAACTTGTTGAGCGACCCCAGCGCCAACGCGCCGACCAGCGTGCCCCACAGATTGCCGACACCGCCGAACACCACCACCATGAAGCTGTCGATGATGTAGCTCTGGCCCAGATTGGGGCTGACGTTGTCGATCTGGCTGAGCGCGACCCCGGCCAGCCCGGCGATGCCGGATCCCAGGCCGAAGGTCAGCGCGTCCACCCGCGCGGTGCGGATGCCCATGGCGTTGGCCATCGGGCGGTTTTGCGTGACCGCGCGGATCGACAGGCCGAACCAGGTGCGCTTCAGCGCCACCAGCAGGGCCGCGAACACGGCGAAGGCGAAAACGACGATCCACAACCGGCCATAGGTGATGGTCAGGCCGCCCAGCTCGAACGCGCCCGACATCCAGCTTGGCGCGCTGACCTCGCGGTTGGTCGGGCCGAACAGGGAGCGGACCGCCTGTTGCAGCGCCAGCGACAGGCCCCAGGTGGCCAGCAGCGTTTCCAGCGGGCGGCCATAGAGCCAGCGGATCACGCTGCGCTCGATGATGACGCCGACCCCGCCCGACACCAGAAAGGCGGCGGGCAGCGCCAGCAGGATCGACAGATCGGTCAGGCCGGGCGCGTAGGTCCGCAAGCCTTGCTGGACCAGGAAGGTGGTGTAGGCCCCGATCATCACCATTTCGCCGTGCGCCATGTTGATGACGCCCATCACGCCGAAGGTCACGGCCAGACCGATGGCGGCCAGCAGCAGCACCGACCCCAACGACAGGCCGTACCAGAGATTTTGCAACGCCCCCCAGAACATCAGCTTTTGTTCGACGGCGGCGACGGCCCCGGCGGCGGCGGTCTTCAGCGCGTCCGTGGCCCCCGACGCGGCGATCATCGACAGCAGCGCCAGCGCGTCGCGATCACCGCGCGCCGTCAGGGTGGCGATGGCGGTCTGGGTGTCCCCCTCCGACGCCCCGGCGGTCAGGATCACGGCGGCGCGCGCCTGCTCCATCACCCGGCGGATGCGCTCGTCCTTTTCCTTGGCGATGGCGGTGTTGAGCGTGTCCAGCGCGTTGGCGTCGCGGCTTTTGAACACCGCCTCGGCGGCGGACCGGCGGGTGGCCGGATCGGGACTCATCAGGGTCAGCGCGCCCAGCGTGGCGCTGATGGAACGGCGCAGGGCGTTGTTGATCTTGATCTTGTCGATGGCCCCCGATGCGGCCTCACCCACCACGGCCCCGCTGAGCGGGTCGGTCAGGGCGAAGCCCGCCCCGGCCTTGCGGGCGATCACGACCAGCCCATCGGCCTTGCGCACATAGAGGTCGCCCGCCTGGAGCGCCTCGATCACCGGCACGGCGGCGGGGTCGCCCGCTTCGGAGAGTTGGTTCAACGCCTTTTCGGTGCCGGCATAGCCGCCGCTGCCCATCGTTTGGACCAGCGGGCGGAGATCGGCAGCCAGCGCGGCGGATGTGGTGGCGATGGCCACACAAGCGGCCAGAAGCCAGCGGAATGCGCGTCGCATCGCGGATCCTTTGTTGGGGGGAGCGTAAAAACGAAGAGGCTCGCAACGAAAAAACGCCTGCCCCCGTCCCGGTCCGACCCCGCGTTGCGGAGGTGGGGGCCTGGTCCCCCGCCCCGCTGGCGCGGGGAGGGGTTCGGAAGGGGGCAGGCGTCGCAACAGCTCAGGTCAGAGCGTCAGACCCGATCCGGTCAGCTGCCCTTGCCGCCGCACTTGCCGGTCTTGACGTTGAAGTTGCCGCAGGACAGGGGCTTGCGCCAATCGGAGATCAGGTCCTTGCTGTCCGGCAGGAAATCCGACCATTCGTCGCCCGGGACCAGACCGGGGGTCTTGGACACGGTTTCGAACTGGCCATTTTCCTGCACTTCGCCGATCAGCACCGGCTTGGTGATGTGGTGGTTCGGCAGCATCGCCGAATAGCCGCCGGTCAGGTTGGGAACCGACACGCCGATCATGCTGTCGATCACCGCGTCCGGGGCCACCGTGCCCGCCGCCTCTACCGCCTTCACCCACATGTTGAAGCCGATGTAATGGGCTTCCATCGGGTCGTTGGTCACGCGCTTGTCGTTCTTGGTAAAAGCCTTCCAGTTCTTGATGAACTCGGCGTTGATCGGCGTGTCCACCGACTGGAAGTAGTTCCACGCGGCCAGATGGCCCAGCAGCGGCTTGGTGTCGATGCCCGCCAGCTCTTCTTCACCGACGGAGAAGGCGACGACCGGGATGTCCTGCGCCTTGATGCCCTGGTTGCCCAATTCCTTGTAGAAGGGAACGTTGGCGTCGCCGTTGATGGTGGAGACAACGGCGGTCTTCTTGCCGGCCGAGCCGAATTTCTTGATGTCGGCGACGATGGATTGCCAATCGGAATGACCGAACGGCGTGTAGTTGATCTTGATGTCCTCGTCCTTGACGCCCTTGCCCTTCAGGTAGGCTTCCAGGATCTTGTTGGTCGTGCGCGGATAGACGTAGTCGGTGCCCGCCAGGACCCAGCGCTGGACCTTTTCCTTGGACATCAGGTAATCGACCGCCGGGATCGCCTGCTGGTTCGGGGCGGCCCCGGTGTAGAACACGTTGCGGGAGGACTCCTCGCCCTCATACTGCACCGGGTAGAACAGCAGGCCGTTCAGCTCTTCGAACACCGGCAGCACCGACTTGCGGCTGACCGAGGTCCAGCAGCCGAACACGGCGGCGACCTTGTCCTTGGTCAGCAGCTCGCGCGCCTTTTCGGCGAACAGCGGCCAGTTGGAGGCCGGATCGACCACCACGGCTTCCAGCTTCTTGCCGAGAACGCCGCCCTTCTTGTTCTGCTCGTCGATCAGCATCAGCATGACGTCTTTCAGCGTCGTTTCGCTGATCGCCATCGTGCCGGACAGGGAATGCAGAATGCCCACCTTGATGGTGTCGTCGGCCGCCTGGGCCGACCCGGCGATTGCCCCCATCGCCAGACCCGCCAGCGCGCTGATCCCGAACGTCGCCACCCGCCCCGTCATCCGATGCCGCATCGTCCGCTCCGTCGTCTGCATGAAACTCCCCCTTCACGGCTGGCGCCCCGACCATCGCCGGGGCCTCAGGAAATCGTCGAAGGAAAGGCTATCGCAGGTGCGAAACGACGTATCTACGTCAAATGCCCCATACGCGGGTGTGGCCCGGCGGGGTGGGCCGAACAGCCCTGACCATCAAGACTCCATCGCGCGCCAAAACGCCATCGCGTGATGGAATAAGAACCACCGTCCGGGCGTCTGCCCGTCAAAGCTGTTGCGTCGCCGGTTTCATGAACAGGGCCGTCCTTTTGCCGGTCAGCGTGCGGTGCAGTGCAGCCGACACCAAATGTCACTTGCACCCTGCCTCAGCCCAAATGAACTATAGTCTGCGCTTTTTCTCACCGTTTTTGATCTGGCTTGCCGAACCATGCTGAACGATCACCGCCTGCACATCGGACGTTACGCCGCCGCCGGACTGGTTGGGTGCCTGATGGGCACGCTGACGGTGGGATCGGTCGCGCTTGCGTCCTCTGCGACCCGCGCCGCGTCGGCCCCGGTGCCGCTGGTGCAAAGCTGGGCGACCCGATTGGACGAGCGGGCCACCGAACTGCTTTCCGCGCCGAAGGTTCCGGCGACGCGCATCGGCTATGGCGCGGTGGTCAAGCGCGGCGACGGCGGCATGATCGAAACAGCGGCCCCGGCGGTCGATGTTCCCGCCCCGGCCACCGCATCGGCCACGGGGGAGGAGGCATCGCCCTACCCCGCCGTGGAGCCTGCCCCGCCCGCCGTCTTCCGCGTCCGCTCTCCCCTGGCCGACCGGGTCGGTCGGGTGGCCACCCGCCTGATCGAGCTGGGGCATCTGGCCCCCGACCAATGGACCGACAGCTTCGACGAAACGCTGGAAAACGCCGTGCGCGCCTTCCAGGTGGTCGAGGGGTTGCAGCCCGACGGCAAGGTCGGGGACGTCACCCGGCAGGCGATGGACCGCAGCCCGCAGCAGGCCGCCGCGATGATGCAGCGCGCCGCCGCCGCCATGCGGGCTCAACAGGCGTCGATCCCCGACACCGCCGTGCTGGTCAATCTGCCCGGCCAAAGCGTGACCTACATCGAACAGGGCCGCCCGGTCTTCACCATGCGCGCCGTCGTCGGACGCCCATCGCGCAAGACGCCCCTGCTTCAGGACAAGATCACCAGCGTCACCATCAACCCGACCTGGACCGTCCCCCCCACCGTGCTGACCGAAGACAAGCTGCCGGTCCTGCGCAAGAAGGGCACCACCGGCATCAAGAACGCCGTCGTCTATCTGGACGGGGCGGAGGTGGCGACCGAAACCGTCAATTGGTGGGCGGTCGATCCCGGTCGCGTCCGCATCGTGCAAAAGCCGGGAGACGACAACGCGCTGGGCCGGTTCCGCTTCAACCTGACCAACGGCGACGGCATCTTCCTGCACGGGACCAACGACCCCCGCCTGTTCAGCCGCGACCTGCGCGCCGCGTCCTCGGGCTGCGTCCGTCTGGAAGACGCCCGGCTGATGGCCAACACCCTGTTGACCGCCGCCAAGCTGACCCCCGCCAGCGTGGCCCAGCAGCTCGACACCGGCGAGACCAAGACCGTGCGCCTGCCCACCGCGGTCCCGGTGCGCTTCGTCTCCTGGAACGCCTCGGTCGACACCGACGGGGTGGTGCGAGTCCATCCCGACATTTACGAGGATGCGCCGAGCGCCCCCGCCGCCACCCCGCGCCCGGTGACAAAGCCGTCTGTGCTGCCGGTGCCGGTTGCCCACGGTGCCCCTGCCGTGGTCCCGGTCTCGTCACCCGTTTCCACCTCAACGGTGCGCGCGCTGGTCCCGCCGCCGTCCGCGACGGCCACCGCGCCCACCGCAACGGGAATGTGAGGACAGACGACGCGTCATGACCACCCCCAGCCTGATCGCCCGGATCGATCATTTCGTCCTCACCGTCGCGTCGATTGAGGCGACCTGCGCCTTTTATGGTCGTGCGTTGGGGATGGAGACCGTGACCTTCGCCGGTGGCCGCAAGGCGTTGGCCTTTGGCCAGCAAAAGATCAACCTGCACGAGGTCGGGCGCGAGTTTGAGCCGAAGGCCCAGCGTCCCACCGCCGGTTCCGGGGATTTCTGCCTGATTTCCGAAACACCGCTCGACACCATCATCGCGCATCTGCGGGCGCAACGGATTGAGATCGAGATCGGCCCGGTGGACCGCACCGGCGCGCAAGGGCCGCTGCGGTCGGTGTACATCCGCGACCCCGACGGCAATCTGGTGGAAATCTCCAACCAGATCACCGCCGCCTAACCACCCTGCCCGCTCTCAGGCCGCCGGATCGAACAGCGGTTCCGGCAGACCGGGGACCGCCACCGGCAGGGCAAACACGCCACCCGATTGCGGGAACCGCTCCAACTCCTCCGCCGGACGGCCCGCCGACGCGGTGGTCAGATACAGAGTGCGCCGGTCGGCCCCGCCAAAGGCCACCATCGTCGGGCAGCGCGCCGGAACCGGGTGTTCGGACAGCAGCGCCCCGGTGGGGGCGTAGCGTTGCACCCGCCCGCCTTCGTACAGCGCCGTCCAATAGCAGCCATCCTCGTCCACCGCAGCGCCATCGGGGCGGCCCCGGTCGCCGTCGGTCGGCTGAAGCCGCACGAACACCTCGCGGTCCGACAGCTCCCCCGTCGCGGGGTCGTATCGGTAGCGATACACCGTGAAGGTGGGTGTGTCGGCGTGATACAGGGTCCGCCCATCGGGGCTGAAGGCCAAGCCGTTGGAGGTCAGCAACCCACCGGCCAGCGTCGCCAGACCGCGCCGGTCAAAGCGGTAGAGGTGCGCCTTGCCGCCCGCCTTCGGCTCGTCCAGCGTGCCCGCCAGAAAGCGGCCCGCCGGATCCGCCCGCCCATCGTTGAAGCGGCTGGTCGCCGTGTCCTCCGGGTTGGCCGCCAACAGGCCCAGCGGCGCGCCCGCCGCGTCCAGCCGCCACAGGCCCGACCGCATCCCGGCAACAAAGCCGCCGTCCTTGTGCAGCGCCAGACAGGCGATGTCCTCGTCCATTGCCACCGCCCGGTTGGTGCCATCGGCGGGATCAAAGCGGTTGAGCGTCCGTCCCTTGATGTCCACCCAATAGAGCGCGCGTTCGCGCGCCGACCAGAGCGGGCATTCGCCCAGCTTGGCGCGCGCGTCGAGGACACAGGAAAAGGATGGGCCGGTGGTCATGATCGGGTGCCTTGTCAAACCGTGGGAGAGGCCATTGCGTTGGACGCGTTGGGCGCGCGTGGATGCGCAGAGTGGCCGCAGCGTCGGGAACAATCAAGCCCGCGACGCCGCCGCCCGGTCCACATGGGCCGGGGTGGGGGACAGGCAGCGCGCCATCTCCGCCCACAGCACCGCCCGGTCGATCGGCTTGGCGACGTAACCGTCCATGCCCACGGCCCGGCACCGCGCCACGTCTTCGGGAAAGGTGTTCGCGGTCAGGGCGATGATCGGCGTTTGCCCCGCCGGACCCGGCAGCGCGCGAATGGCCTGGGTGGCCAGGATCCCATCCATCACCGGCATGTTGACGTCCATCAGCACCAGTTCGAACGCCTGTTGCCGGATCGCGTCCACCGCCGCCGCGCCGTCCTCCACCTCCACCACCTGATGCCCGGCCTGCGTCAGCAGCGTGACCACCAGCAAACGGTTCATCTCCACATCTTCGGCCACCAGAACCCGCAACCCGCCCGGCACGGTGGGGGCGACTGCCCCGGTGGTCCCGGATCGCGCCTCTGGCGAACGTGGCGGCGGCGGGGGCGGCGGCGGTTGAAGCGCAACCGGGGTGATCGGCTGGAACCCGGCCAACCGATGCTGAAGCTCCGTCGGATCATAGGGTTTGGCAATGACCTCATAGCCGGACTGGGTGGCGTCGTCGGCGATCACCGCGTGCGCGGCAAAACCCGACGCCAGCAGCACCGCCAATTTGGGGCGCAGCCGACGCGCCTCGCGCGCCAATTCCGCCCCGTTCATGCCCGGCGGCATCACGATGTCGCTGAACAGCAGATCCAGCGGGCGAGGATCCCGCAGGATCGTCAGCGCCTCGTTGGCGTTGGACGCCGCCACCACCCGGTGCCCCCAGCCGCGCAACAGCGCCACACCGCTCTCGCGGATCGTCGGGTCATCCTCCACCATCAGGATCGACAGCGATTCACGCAGCGGCGGCATCGGCCCAACCATCCGCCCGGCCTCGTCCGCCACGCGCTCCGGTCCAAAGCGGGCCACCGCCTCCGTCCCCTGCCCCGGCGTGTGCGACAGGGTCAGGGTTCCGCCGTGCAGGTCCATCAGGCGGCGGGTCAAGGGCAGGCCGGAGCCGCCGCGCGTGCCAACCGCCTGCCCCTCCTCCCCCGCCCGTCCGAACGCCTGGACGACGCGACCCGAATCCCACTCGGCGGCACCGGTGCCGTTGTCGCGCACCCGCAGGCACAGCGCGCCCTCGCGGTCCAGCGCGGCGTCCACATCGACCCGCCCGCCGGTGGGGGTGAACTTCATCGCGTTGGACAGCAGATTCATCACGATCTGGCGAATCCGCTTTTCATCACCGCGCAGATGGCGTGCGGCGGGATCCACCGTCGCCACGATCCGCACGCCAGCCCGCCCGGCGCGCTGGGTCAGCAAACGCACGGCGGATGACACAACCCGTTCCAGATCAACGGTTTCATCATCCAGCACCAGCTCCCCGGCCTCTGCCCGGACGTTGTCGATGATCTCGTTGATGAGTTCCAGCAGATGCTGCCCGCTGTCGCGGATGTTGTGGGCGAAATCCTTGTAGTACGGGTTGTTGAGCGGGCCTTCGGATTCGCGCGCGATCAAATCGGCAAAGCCGATCACCGCGTTCATCGGCGTGCGCAGCTCGTGGCTCAGGCTGGCGAGAAACTCGCTTTTCGACCGGGCCGCCGCGTCTGCGGCCTGCCGCGCGTCGCACAGCTCCGCCTCCAACACCTTGCGGGCGGTGATGTCGCGTTCCAGCAGCAGGCAGCCTTGCGCCGCCCCCCGATCATCCAGCGTCAGACGCAGGTCGGCTTCGATCCACACCCAACGCCCTTCGGCGTGACGCACGCGATAGGTGAGGGTCAGCGACGGAGCACCCGGCGACAGCGCCGCAACCCCACCGGACAGCGCCGCCGCGTCGTCGGGATGCACACGCTCCACCCAGGGGCGACCGACCAGATCCGCCGGATTCCACCCCAGACACGCCCGCACCCGGTCCGAACAGGCACGGCGCACGCCGCTGCGGTCAAGCGCACCCACCATGTCGGTCACGCTGTCGGTCAACATGCGATGGCGCGCCTGGCTGGCACGCAGGGCAAGGTCGGCGCTGTGCCGTTCGGTCACGTCACGCGCAACGACGGCCACCATCCGGATGGGACCATCGCCCTGACGAACCGGGGTGAACCACACCTCCCAATGGCGATCCCCCGCCGGATGCGCCGTGACCTCCTCCAGCCGTGTGGGGTTGCCCGCGTCAAAGCAGCTTTGCAGATCCGCCGTGAGGCGTGCCGCCAAAGGGGCCAACAGCGCCGCGTCCAACCGCCGCCCCACCGCCGTCGCCGACGTCACCCCCCAATGCGCCAGCGCCGCCCGGTTGGCCCGGTGCAGGACAAAACCGCCGTCGCCGGTCACGCGAACCCAGAAACGCCGGTCATCGGTCTGGTCGATCACGGCGTCGATGGTCGCGTCCCGCTCCGCCAGCGCGACGCGCTGCGCCGCGTTGGTCCGCTGCAAACGCCGCCGGTCCCACAGCGCCGCACACAGCACCAGCGGGCTGATCGCCAGGGCGATGATGACGCCAATGTCCATACCATCCCCCCGCCCGCCATCCTGGGCCATCACCGGCACGCGGCGTTGCCGCAGCGTATCATCAGGCAAAAGATCTACACGCACAACCGCGCAAGAAAAAGCCTCAAAAACCATGGCCGCCAACACGGATTTCCGATGGTCTCTGTTTCAGACAACCCTTTGGTTGATGCATAGTTCAGCGGTTGGTTGAGAACAGGCCCCCCATGTCACTCCACCACCGTCTTGCCGTGTTTTTGGATCGCCTCCGGGCTTTGGCTTGACGTAATGTCATACACAGCGATCTGTTCTTGACCTACGATCTATATCCAAAGGCGTTGTCATGCCGCTGGCGGCTTTTTCTCAAAGTCTGGTTGCCCGCACCACCGCATCGGCGGCGCTGCTGGCGTCAATGCTGATCGCCGTTCCGATGGTGATTCTGATCCAGGCCGATGTCCGGGCGACGCGAACGGAGCTGGCAATCCGGGCCGAACTGGCGACGAAAATCGTCCTCGACGACGTGGCGAACGCCCTGTGGGATCTGGACCCGGAGGAGGCGCAAGCCGCGCTGGCACCGTTGCGATCGGTGGACGCCTTCGCCGAAGCGGCGGTTCTCGGCAGCCAGGGCGAGCGGTTCACCCTGTACCGGCGACCGGGAGGGGGCTTGCTGCCGGAAGCGGCGTCCACCACCGCCTCGTCCGCCCTCACCCATATGGATCGTCTCGGCAACCGGCGCGAGATCGGCACCCTGCTGGTGCGGATGGACGCCACGCCAACCAACGCCACCATCCGCCACGACGTGGCCCTGTTGAGCGGCATCGGCGTGGGCATTCTGCTGTTGGTCGTACTGGGCGTGGTGTGGGCCGCGCGAGGGGTGACGGCCCCCATCGCCGCCATGACCCGGACCATGACCGATCTGGCCGCTGGCGACGTGACCGTTGCGGTTCCCGGACGGCACCGGGGTGACGAAATCGGGCGCATGGCCACCGCCTTGCGGATTTTCCGCCAGAACGCCATCGACCTGCGCCAGGCCAAGGAACGGGCGGAGCAGGCCGTCGCCTCCAAGGCGAAATTCATGGCGGCGGCCAGCCATGACCTGCGCCAGCCCGCCCAATCCCTGTTGATGCTGGCCGCGCTGCTGCGGACCATGGCCAAGACCCCGGACGTGGCCGACACCGCCCAAAAGATCGAACAGGTGGTGATGAACCTGAAGCAACTGCTGGACGAGCTGTTGGAGGTGTCGCGGCTGGACGCGGGCGGGGTGACGGTCACGGTCGGCCCCCACGAGATCAGCGATCTGTTCCAGGCGCTTGACAGCCAGTTCGGACCGGTGGCGCGCGGCAAGGGCCTGACGCTGACGGTGTCGCCCCTGCGCGCCAGCGTCGCCACCGACCGGGTGTTGCTGTTGCGGCTGTTGGGCAATCTCATCGACAACGCCATCCGCTACACCGCAACCGGGTCGATCCAGGTGGTCGGCATGGCGGTCGGCAGTCACATTCTGGTGGAGGTCCGCGACACCGGGATTGGCATTCCCGACGACCGGCTGGACGCGATCTGGGAGGAGTTCCACCAGTTGGGAAACCCGGAGCGCAACCGCGACAACGGCATCGGCCTCGGCCTCTCGATCGTGAAGCGGTTGGCCGGCATCCTCGGTCATCCGGTCAAGGTTCGCTCGGTTCTGGGCAAGGGATCGGTTTTTTCCGTCACCGTCCCCGTGGCCGCCGCCGTCGGCCAGCCCCCGGAACCGCCCACCGCCGCTTGGGTTGACTCCGCCCCCGCCCAAACACCTTCCATCGCCCTCCCACCCGCTCCGCTGCCACCCGCCCCGCCCGTCACAGTCCCGCCCGTCACACCCGCCATCCCGGAGGGTGTCGCCGTGCTGGTCATCGACGATGACCCGTTCGTGCTGAACGGCCTGTCGTTGTTTCTGGCCAATGAAGGGCATCGGGTGCACAGCGTCTCGGTGGCCGATCATGGGGTCCGGGACGTGCAGGACGGCGTGTTCAAGCCGGATGTGATCGTGGCCGATTACCACCTGTCGGCCACCGATACCGGCCTCGACTTCATCAACCGGCTGTGGATGCTGTTGGGCATCCGCATCCCGGCGGTGCTGATTTCCGGCCGTCTGGACAGCGCCGTGGCGCAGCAGGCGCGGGAGCAAGGCATCACCGTCGTGCCCAAACCGATCATGCCGGAACGGCTCTCGCGGCTGGTCAAGGAGTTGCCGCACGCGCATTGACCCGTCAGCCCCCCTGGCACGGCGTCAGGTGGGCGGTGTCAGGTGAAGTTCAGCCCGCCGAACGGGGTGATGAAGCCATCGGTCAACGCGTTGCTGCGCAGCGCCACATAATCCGGAACCACCAGCGGGATGACCGGCATGTCGCTCATCACGATCTGTTCGGCGTCCTTGTAGGCCGTGGCCCGTTGCTTGGGATGGGGCAGGGCCATGGCGGCGTCGATGATCGCGTCAAACTCGGCGTTGGCCCAACCGGTGGGGTTGAAACGGCTGCGGCTGGAAAACAGCTCGTCCAGGAAGTTCATCGGATCGGGATAGGCCGCCGTCCAGCCGAACAGAAACGCGTCGTAATCGCGGCGCCGTGACCGGGCGATGAAATCCTGCCGGGAATCGACCACCAGCTTGGCCGGAATCCCTGCGTTGTTCCATTGCGACACATAATAGACGAACTCGCGGCGATACTCCGCCACCGTGTGCACCGCGAACGGCTCCAACCCCCGGCCCTCGGGAAAACCCGCTTGAGCCAACAGATCCTTGGCCAGGACCGGATCATACCGCAACGGGGCCAGACGTTCGTTCGTCAGCAGGGCAGGGGGGACCACCCCGTTGTGCACGCGGGCCAACCCGCGAAAAAAACGCTCGACCATCGCCTCGCGGTCGATCAGCAGAGACATCGCCTGCCGCACCCGCAGATCGGCGAAGGCCTTGACCCGGCGCGCGTCCAGGGCAACCGCGCGCAGTTGAAAGCGCGGGCACGCGATCAGGGACCGTTTGAATCCCGGATCGTCGGCCACCTGACGCAGGGCGTCGGTGTCGACAAAGGAAAAATCGATTTGGCTGTTGTTGAACAGCGCGACCCCGTCGTTGCCGATCCCGGTCGCCACGAACGACACCCGGTCGAAAGGCTGCGCCCCCCCGCGCCAATGGGGGTTGGGCACCACATCAATGCGGATGCCCTCGCTGCTGGTGGACAGGCGGTAAGGCCCGGTGCCCACGGACTGCCTGCGGTGCCAATCGGGTCCATGCTCCCGGATCGCCTCCGCATCGACGATGTTGAAGCGGGCAAAGGGAAAAATGGCGCAGGGTTCCTCGCAGGCCACCTCAAGCGTGTGATCATCCAGCACGGTGACGCCGCTCAGCTCCGCGCTGAGTTTGTTGCGCATCTCGCGAAATCCACGCACCCGCGCCAAGGCAATCGTCGCCAAATGCAGGCCTTCCGCCGCCGTCGCCGCCTCGAACGTGCGCTTCACATCCCATGCCGTGAAGGGGCGGCCGCTGTGGAACGTCACGTCCCGCCGCAAGGAAATCCGCCACAGCCGCGCCCGGTCGGACGCGTCCCACGCGGTGGCCAGACCGGGCAGAACCCGCCCATCCGCCGCCACGCTGGTCAGGCTCTCATACATCGCCCCCAAAATCTGCTGCGTGTTGACATCGGACACGACCAACGGGTCCAGCGATTGCGGCATGGATTTGAGGCCGACGCGCAACACGTTGCTGTTGGTTTCGGCGGCGCAACCTGGTCGGGCCAACCCGCCCGCAACCCCGCCGGCCAGCAGGGCAAGAAGCTGTCGTCGCTGGATCGTCGGCATGGCGGCCCCGTTTCGATCTCGAAAGACACTCATGGGTTGATTTTTTCTGAGCACGCAATCATAGGGTTCTTTCGCGATCGAAAGCCACCGACGATCAACCGTTCAGAAGCCCATCCAGCCGATCCCGCAAACGCCGCAAACGCTCGTGATGCTCCGGCTGCAACGCCGCCTCAGCGGCGGCGATGGCGTCCAGGTCACGATCCATGCGGTTGATCGCCTTGCCCAAAACCTGCAACGGCTCCCCCGCCGCCCGCGACCCGGCGGGTTTGGCGGCGCGCACGGCGCTGACGGTCAGACCGCCCGTGCGCGCCGATTGCCAGAGCGCGCGCACCCGCTCAACATCCTCGATGAAGGCCAACTCGACGAGCGCGGAGCGGGACACCTGATCGGCGTGGGCGCGGTAATCGGCCAGAATGTCGTCGGGCAGCGACAGCACTTTCAGCCGCTTGGACACCTCCGCCTCCGAACAGCCCACCGCCGCCGCCACCTCCACCTGCGAATAGCCGTGGCTGTCGATCAACTGCGACAGGCCGCGCGCCAGATCGATGGCGTCGAGATCGACGCGCTGGACGTTCTCGATCAGCGCGATCTCCTCCGGGCGGCCCTTGGTGATGATCGCCGGGATGGTCGCCCGCCCCAGCAGGCGGAAGGCGCGCAACCGCCGCTCCCCGGCGACCAGACGGTAGCGGCCCTTTTCCGCTCCATCCTGCACCAGAACCGGTTGCTGCAAGCCATGGCGGGCGATGGAGTCGGCCAGCGTGCGCAGGGCGTCCTCGTCGAACACGCTGCGCGGTTGATCGGGGTTGGTATCGATGGCGTCCAGATCGGCTTCGATCAGGCGCGGCAGAACGCCGCTCAAGCCGAACATGCGGTCGGTTTCGGCGACAAGGCCGCTGTCCTTGGCCTGGAGCACGGTGGTGGCCGTCTGGCGGGTGAGCTTCTTAGGCGGCATCGACGACCTCCGGCAAACGCCCGCTGGCGCGCAGCAGGGCGGCGGCGATGGCGACGTAGCTTTCCACGCCTGGCGCGCCGATGTCGGCGTCCAGCGTGATGACGTTGGCCCCGGCGGCCTGTGCGTAGATGGTGGCGCGCGGGACCGGCGGAAACACCCGGCGCTCCTCACCCCACAAACGGGCGATGTCGTCCAACGAAGAACGATCCTGCGTCTGGCGCGGGTTGAACATGGTCGGCAGGATGCCCAACACGGCCAGACGCGGATTCAGGCGCCGCTGAATCTTGGCCACGGTGTCGAGAAAGGCGCTGACCCCAAGAATGGCGTGCGGTTCGGCCTGGCAGGGGACCAGCACGAAATCGGCAGCGGTCAGGGCGTTGATCGTCACCGCCCCCAGATTGGGCGCGCAATCGATCACCACCACGTCGTAGCGGGCCTTCACCCCGTCCAGAATCTCGGCCAGCGCGGTTTGCGCGTTGGTCAGATTGCCGGGCAGTTCGGTGTCGGCGCTGGCCAGCGCGATGCTCGACGGGACCACGTCCAGCCCCGGCACGCTGGTGGGCAGAATGATGTCGGCCAAGCGGGTCTTGCCCATCAGGGCGTGATAGAGCACCTTGCCCGCTTCGGTCAGCGCCACCACATCGGCCTGCGGAATGCCGACATGGACGGTGGCGTTGCCCTGCGGGTCGGCGTCCACCAGCAGCACCCGGTTTCCGGCGCGCGCCAGCACAAAGGCCAGATTGATCGAGGTGGCGGTCTTGGCCGTGCCGCCCTTTTGCAAACCGACGGCGATGGTGGTCCCCTGGCGCGGCTCCGTCGTTTCCGGCTGTTCCAGCGCCATCATCATCAGGCGGCCCAGAACGTCACGAGGCAGGGCCTCCTTGCCGGTTTCCCACTTGCTCAGACGCTGCTTGTCGTATTTGCGCCCAGTCATCTCGTTGACGAAGGCCGCCATCTGCGTTTGGGTCAGGCCGCGCCGTTCCCGCAACGCCTTCAATTCCTCGCCCGTCACCCCGCACCCTCCTGCGCCTCCGGTTGGGCCGACTCTAGCAAGTCGTCGCCACTCCGGCAACGGGTGTCTACCGGCCCGCCGGTTGCTCAGACCGTTTCGTCATACTCGACCTTCGGCACGTCGATCCAGGACGGGGCGGGGCCGAGATCCTTGCGCCAGAACAACACCGGCAGGTCGGCGTTCAGCACCCGGCCCAGCACCGCGCCGCGCGCCTTCATCGTCTCCTTGTACTCCGCCGCCTCGACGATGCGCACGCCATAGCCCGGAATCCGGTCGTTCTCCAGAACCGGCCCCAACGCGTTCTTGAATTTGCGCAGATCATTGTCGGAGCCGACCCGCTTGCGCAGCGGCTCCAGCGCCATCCAAAAACCGTTGCCGCGCGCCAGATGGGCGCGGGCGATCTCGTACAGCCGCTTTTCCACCGGCTTCAGGGCAAAATATTGATCGTCGTAGGTCAGCAGATTGTGGCCGAGCGCCGCGCGCGCCACCCAGCCGGACAGGGTCAGTTTCAGCCCGCGCACCGCGCGTTCGCCGTCCTTCTTGCGCTGGTACAGCAGCTTGTAATCGGAAATCCAGGAGAAGGCCCCGGTTTCGCCCTCGCCACCGGTTTCCAGATTGGTCTTGATCTGGGTCCCCTGCAACCGCTCCAGCGCCCCTTCGATCTTGTCATAGGCGCTGCCGCCCGCCGTCTTGCCGACGATGCGTTGCAGATCGCTGGTGGTGAAGTGCAACTCACCCAGCTTGGCCACCGCCTTGCCCTGCTCCATCTTCTCGCGCAGCAGGGAAATGGCGTAGAGCAGCACCGCCTTGTCCCAGATCGTCGCCACCCCGACATTCTTGGGCGCGCGCACCTCGATCCGCACCTTGCCGTCGTCGTAGGTCGGCAGCGCCTCCACCTTGTCCTTGGACAGGCCGAACAGGCTGTAGACCATCATGTGGCGGTCGTTCTGCACGTCGCCGGTCAGCGGGGAATCCAGCCGCAAGGCCAGTTGGAGCGGCCGGTCGATCAATTCGGCGTTGTTGCTGTGATCCATAGCCTGTCCTCCCCACCCCAGCCCTGTGCGCCCCGGTCCGCCACGCCGCGCGTGGCCGCGCGCAACAGCGCGGTTGAGCCACCCCATCCTGTCTGACCGTGTGCGCCCATCATTGACCAGCCCGCCGTCCGGTTCCACTGTCGCGCGCCAAACGTCGCCGTTCTGCCGAAAGATTCCCGGGGAGCGCCGGACCGGACCGGCGGCAACGTCGCCGTTCTGCCAGTTGTTTGCCCCGCCGCCCTCCCGCGCCCGCTGCCGCAACCGGTCAAACCCACGCGGCGGCGGGCGTGACCGCTCGGTTCGAAACGTCTCTGTTCTGCCGGACCAGGGCGGGGAGGCGAGGGGATTTCCAGGATCAATCCATTGATAAACAACACTTTATCGGGTGGAAAGCCCATCTGTTTGCCGGTCCGATGACCGTCGGCGGTGGTTTCACTGGCAGAACGGCGACGTTTGACCGTCCGGCCCGGCGTCCGAATGTTGCTCCGATTCTCCGGCGATTCTCTGGGCCGGTCGGCGACGGGAGGACGGAATCGCCTGGATTATTCGGCAGATCAGCGACATTGGCCGTGCTCTCGCGGCTCGGTTCGACCCGCGCGCTCCAGGAATCTTTCGGCGGATCGGCGACATCTCCGCCCGAATCATTCGGCAGATCAGCGACATATTCAGCGGATCCACCACCGATCACCGTATGCAGAGCATTGATTTTCCATGGTTTTGACAAAGACGGTGGCACTGCGGCGGAGCCTTCGCGTCGTTTCCCAAGATCATGGACAGACACGAAAGGGCGCGTACACATTGGCAACTTGGGTGAGCGGCATCCCCTTCGGGGGTGTGGCGCGCCCGCATCCATTCGCAACAGGGCGGTGGGGATTGGCGATCAGCCTCCCACCGCGCAACAGGAGCGCCGCATGGCATAACGGAGACCATTGCTCCGAAAACACAAAAAGCCCAGATCGCTCTGGGCCTTTCGTGTCGGATGGAGAAGACCGAGGAACACCCGATCCCCCCACATCTGGCGGTTTGGCGACTCCATGATGGCAGGGCGGGCTGCGAAAGCCAAGCGGATTCACCCGAGTCCGTTGACGGGAATCCTTTGTCTTCGTCCCAGGATCTGGAACGGGAAAGGGTTTGCCCATGAGGCCGTACAACGAATTGTACCGGCATTGGATTTCTGTACCCGCTCTTCACGCCGCCGACATCGCGGTTCTGTCCGCGCTGTACGCGCACGCCGACGACAGCGGCCTGTGCCGCGCCACACAAGGCGAATTGGCCGAAGAGCTGGGGCAGAGCCGCGCCTGGATTCACGCGGTGCTGAAACGTCTGCAAGAGCCATCGGTGGCTCTGGTGTCCGCTCACGCCCATCGCGGCTTTCGCGGCTTTCTCTACGCCTTGACCGACGCCGACACCAACGCCCCCCATTCCGACATCCGCCGTCAGCCGGCTGACAGCTTGAGTCAGGCAACTGATTTCTCCTGTGGCTCCTGGAATCCTGAATCCTCCTCCTTCTCCTTGGCAGGCGGAACCCGGTTGGAACCGTTCGATTGGTCGCCTCAAACAGACGATCTCCAATGGGCACAGGTCCAGCGGCCCGATGTGGAGCCGGAGCGTGTGACCCGAAAATTCGTTGCCTGGTGCCGAAAAGCCGAAAAGCGCAACGGCTACCGACCGAATGATCCCGGAGCCATGTGGCGCCGCTGGATCCTTCGCGAGCTGGTCACACCGCCGGACGCCAACCCGCAACCCATCCCTTCCTTCCCCGTTTCTGCCCGCCCGAGTGCACACCATGACCGCAACCGTCGCTCTTCCACCGACCGTTCCATCGATGCCGGTAACGGAGGCCTCGTCCCACCCTGGAACGGCCCCGAACTGGCTGCCCGCAATCACGACACCCTCACGGCCTTGCGCGCTCGCCTCGCTGGCGCGGCTTGATCTGGTGGATCTGCGTTTTGAAACGCAGGATCTGACTCCGGAGGCGCTGGAGGCGCTGGCCAGCCGGGTGGAGGCGGCGGCGGGCGACCTGATGCCGTCGATTGGTGTGGACAATGTCCTGATCGGCCTTGAAAAGCTGGCGACCCGTCATCGGCTCGCCCTGCCGGATCCCGATCTCCTGGAGGCCGATGTGCGGGCGATGGCCGGATGGCCGACGGAACGCTGGATGGCGGCCTTTCAACGGATTTGGACGGAGTTCCGCAGCGGCTGGAGCCGCTTTCCCACCCTGGGGGATTTCTGCGCAGCGCTGGAAGGGACCACACCGTCCGACACCGCCCGCCGCACGGACGATCTGCGCCGCCTGTCATCGCGTCTGCGGCAGGAGGCGGGTTTCCGCCGCCGCGCCATCGAGCAGCGCCGCCGGATGCGGGAGCGGGATGAGGCGTTGCTCCGCCGGACACCGCCGGACCAGCAGCCCCGCCTCACTCGTCCGTTGAACCCTTGCGTGGAGCCGTGCGATCCGGTCCCCGACCGCCTGGACGGGCAGGGGATACCTCAAGAAAACGGGCGGATCCGGTGTCCCGAACCCGCCCAGGTCACGCAACACGCGACCGAAGCCCGAACGTGCCTGCAAGGCTCCGGCGCGTCCGAACGGCCCGAAGACCGCTCGAACCCTCAGACCATCGGTCAGCCGACGGTCAAGCCCCGCAATTGCCGGTTGGCCACTGCCAGCATCGCCAGATCGACGCCCGGTTGGCCGCGCAACTCCGACAGCAGCGTTTCCACCCGTTCGACCAGCGGACGACGACGCGCGATCCACGCGTCCACCGCCGCCGAATCCGCCGCCTCGCTGTCGAGAACCCGCATGGTCAGCGCGCTCTGATGGGCGAACAGATCATCGACGATGGCGGCAACCGCCTGCTTCTGCCAATCATTGTCGACCTTGGCGCCCGCCGCGCGGTCGCGCAGCCATTCCAGGCCAAAGCGACGGCCCAGGCCGAAATAGACGGCGGCCACGGCGGCCACGTCACGGCCCGACCGGGTGGCGATCCGCACCAGATCCGGGGCGGCTCCCAGAATGGGCAGGGCGGCCACCTGTTTGGCCAACGCCTCCGGCACGCCATGGGCGACCGCCTCGGCCACGCGCGCGGCAAGGCTGGCGGCCTCATCACCCACCAGGAAGCGGTCCAGGCCGCTGTGCAGCGCAGAGACACCCTGCTGGTAGGCAGCGACTTCAGTCGCGACGTTCAGCGGATGTGTGCCGTTGACCAGGAACCACGCCACGCTGCGCTCGGTCAGCCGCAGGGTGTCGAGCACCAAGGCGGTCTGCGTTGCGGCTGGGACGGCGTTGTCGAGGCGGTCGATGACGTCCCAGAGTGTGTTGAGGCCGAAGACGTCGCGGGTGATGGCGTAGGCGCGGGCGACGTCGGCGGGGGCGAGGCCAGTCTTGTCCATCATGTCGCGGACGAAGGTCGGGCCGACGCGGTTGACCAGGCCGTTGGTGGCCTGGGTGGCGATGATCTCGCGGCGCAGGCGGTGGCGGGCGATGGCGTCGGCCTGGCCCTCTTGCAGCGGGACCGGGAAATAGGCGCGCAGCTCCGCCGCCATCGCCGGGTCGTCGGGCAGGTCGGACGCCAGCAGATCGTCGTACAGCGTGATCTTGGCGTAGGCCAGCAGCACCGCCAGTTCGGGCCGGGTCAGGCCGCGCCGGTCGGCCATCCGCTCGGCCAGCTCCTCGTCGTTGGGCAGGAACTCGATGGCGCGGTTCAGGCGGCCCGCCTTTTCCAGCGCGCGGATGAAGCGCGCCTGGGCTTCCAGCAGCGCCGCCCCCTGGGACTGGGCGATGGTCAGCGCCTGGGTCTGGCGGTAATTGTCGGCCAGCACCAGCGCCGCCACCTCGTCGGTCATCGACGCCATCAGGGTGTCGCGCTGCTTCACCGTCATATCGCCGCGCGCCACCACGTCGCCCAGCAGGATCTTGATGTTCACCTCGTGGTCGGAGGTGTCCACACCCGCCGAATTGTCGATGGCGTCGGTGTTCAGCCGGACACCAACGCGGGCGGCTTCGATGCGGCCGCGCTGGGTGGCGCCCAGATTGGCCCCTTCGCCGACCACCGTCGCCCGCAGGTCGCGGCCATCGACGCGCAGGGCGTCGTTGGCCTTGTCCCCGGCCTCGGCGTTGGTTTCGCCCGATTCCTTGATGTAGGTGCCGATGCCGCCGAACCACAGCAGATCGACCTTGGCCGTCAGCAGGCGGCGCATCAGCTCTGCCGGGGCCAGATGGCTGGCCTCGATGCCGAAACAGGCGCGGACCTCCGGCGTCAGCTCCACGCTCTTGGCGCTGCGCTCGACGATCTGGCCGCCGGGCGACAGCAGGGCGCGGTCGTAATCGGCCCAGGAGGAGCGGGGCATGGCGAACAGCCGGTTGCGCTCCGCCCAGCTCGCCGCCGCGTCCGGGTTGGGATCAAGGAAAATATGGCGGTGGTCGAAGGCGGCGAGC
>NZ_RXMA01000089.1 GCF_003966125.1 Azospirillum griseum | reverse complement strand
GCATCGGGGTCTCGGCTTCAGCGGGGCCACCTTCCTACCCCGCTGCACTGCACCAGCCAATCTCTCGCTGATTTATGCGCCAAGGTCGCTGCTGCTGCCAGCCGGCTGGTCGGTCGACAAGCTGGGCCGCACGCTGGCCGCCCTGACCATCTTCGCCGCCGCCTATCTGGCGGAGGTGATCCGCGGCGGCCTGCAGGGTGTCCCCGGCGGACAGATGGAGGCCGCCCGCGCCCTCGGCATCCCGGTGTGGAAGGCGGTGTGGCATGTCGTGCTGCCCCAGGCGATCCAGAAGGTCATCCCGCCGCTGACCAACACCGCCATCGTCATGGTCAAGAACACCAGCCTGGTGCTGATCGTCGGCGTCTTCGACATGCTGAGCGCCGCGCGCACCGCCGCCTCCGACCCCGTCTGGCCGGCTCCCTATTCGGAAAGCTACCTGTTCGTGGGGGCGGTCTATTTCCTCATCTGCTTCGCCATCTCGCTCTACGCCCGCTGGCTGGAAGGCCGCGTCCACGAAAAGGACCTCCGCTGATGATCTCCCCCATGCCCGTCCACTCCCCTGCCCCTGCCGCCGCAAGCCCCGCCATCCTGATCGAGGCGGTCGACAAATGGTACGGCACCTTCCAGG
Organism: Azospirillum griseum; assembly: GCF_003966125.1. Taxonomy (GTDB): domain Bacteria; phylum Pseudomonadota; class Alphaproteobacteria; order Azospirillales; family Azospirillaceae; genus Azospirillum; species Azospirillum griseum. The sequence goes on along the minus strand of NZ_RXMA01000089.1, from coordinate 1,116 downwards.
TTATCAGTCAGGTCAGCCTGACCGTGGCGGCGGGAGAACGCATCGTCGTCTGCGGTCCGTCCGGGTCCGGCAAATCGACGCTGATCCGCTGCATCAACCGGTTGGAGGAGCATCAGGCCGGCCGCATCGCCGTCAACGGGGTGGAACTGGCCGACAGCGTGCGCAACATTGACGCCGTCCGCCGCGGCGTCGGCATGGTGTTCCAGCACTTCAACCTGTTCCCCCATCTGTCGATCCTCGACAACTGCGCCCTGCCGCAGATGCTGGCGCGCGGCACCCCGCGCCGGGAGGCCGAGGACCGGGCGATGCAGCTGCTGCGGCGCGTCCGCATCGCCGAGCAGGCGGCGAAATTCCCCGGCCAGCTTTCCGGCGGGCAGCAGCAGCGGGTGGCCATCGCCCGCGCCCTGTGCATGGAGCCGCAGGTGATGCTGTTCGACGAGCCGACCTCGGCACTCGACCCGGAGATGGTGAAGGAGGTTCTGGAGACCATGGTGTCGCTGGCCGAGGACGGCATGACCATGATCGTGGTGACGCACGAGATGGGCTTCGCCCGCCGCGTCGCCGACCGGGTGGTCTTCATGGATGCGGGACGGATCGTCGAATGCGCCGGACCCGACGAGTTCTTCGACGCCCCGCGCCACGAACGGACCCGCAGCTTCCTGCACCAGATCCTCCATTGATCGGCCTTCTATCGGGCATCGACGGAGGTATGGGCAGGCCGCCCGGCCATTGCCGAAGGGCGTGACCGGACGGAGCGGTGGCGGTATGCCGGTTGGCATTCCGGCTGCTCACATGGGCCGAGCATGGCCGGAGGGGACGCGCAGCGGTCAGCCGACGGGCACCGTCAACGTGTCGACGGCCGGGCAGAGCGAGGGCGCGGCGAGCGGCAGGGTTTGCGGATTACGCCGCCAGTGGCGCGTCGGTGATCTCGGCCCAGACCTGGAACGCCTGGGCGTGGGCCTTCCGATAGTCGGCGACGAGGCGGTGGTCGCGACGGAGATGGAACAGGTTGGTGATCGGGTCGTGAATGGCGAGGAAACGCTGGACTTGGCCGGGGTCTTTGAAGCGCTTTCTTTGCCGTTCGCGTCGGCGGGTGGGTTGGTGGGAGTTCTCGGC
>NZ_RXMA01000088.1 GCF_003966125.1 Azospirillum griseum | reverse complement strand
ATCAGCCGCTCCTGCAAGGTGGTTTCTTCAACGACCTCAGCTTGACACCATTCCCCGGTGAAAGGGCCGTCCACCACATCACCTCAGGTCCTCGACCATTCGCAGGCTGAGCGGAAAGCGGAAATACAGCCACACCGCCGTGGCAATGATCTCAGCGGGATAGCGGTAGCCAGCATAGCGGGGATCAAGGCGCGTCGTCATGCCGTTCCATACCCTGAACAGACCACATCAGCAACTGCGGGGCAACAAGTTGACGGTGCCGACGCGATTCTGTCAGTGTTAAAATAGAAAACTGCATGTGCGACGACATGTAGGATTTCGTTTTGCCCGCATGGTGTGTACCGTTCTGGCGGGACGCAATTCAGTGAACAAAGGAGGAAAATCTGATGAACAAGGCGATTATTACTATCGCTGCAGCGGTCTCTATATCCGCTTGCGCACCGCAAACATACGGCGATAAAGACGCCAACGGAATTACGCTCTACAAATACACGCATCAGACGCCGATAGAAACGATGCTAATTGCTGAGCGACACTGCCAATCATTTGGAAAACGCGCCGAGTACCTCAAGTCAACCTACATAGTTACGGCCGATTATTACGCCTGCGTTGAGAAAAAGTGAGGTGGTCATGAGAATGCCCATCATGGCAGCCGCCGCCGCCCTCCTCACTTCAGCCTGCAACACCGCCGACATTCGCGCCCAGGCCGTCCAGCAGCGCTCTCAATACGCCGTCATGGCGGCCGAACGCATCGATGAGGCGTGCGCATCCTTCGGCTTCAAGCCAGGAACCGACGCCTTCGCAACGTGCCGCATGGTTCAGGCTGAAAAGCAGGCCGAGGAACAGCGCCGCTGGGCCGCCGCCGCGGCGGCCCAGACGGAGCAGTTGCGTCGACAGAATTGCTATGCCGCGGCACTGAACAGCCTCTATTCGCAGAACAGTGTGGCTAACGCCTTACGGGATGTGGCGTGCATGCCTTGAGTCGTTCCTAGCCACTTATCAAAATAACTCAACCGTCATTTGCACAGAAAGGCGGCCAGTTGGCCGCCTTTTCCTCGCCTCACACCAAAATCCACTATGCCACCAACCCAATTAGTTCTACTGTGTCATAAAGTGCGCAATTGATGGCAGCACGGACATCGCTGGAGTGTTCGGGCGAGCCTTCTGGCGATGTCGATGCGCAGGGTGGCGATGGAGGTCGGGACGTGTCGCTCAGGGCGCGATTGCGGCCCCGCGTGGCCGGAAGCCTTCGGGAAGGTCAGGCGTTTCGATGCGCCCGGAGGGGGATGGTCCTGAGGGGGGAATCGCCGCCCGTTCCCTGATTAGAGCATCGCGCGAGAAATCTGAATCGAAGGCTTGCGTTTGAGTTTTCGGCGTGATTCACCGTAGTTGGAGGTGGATCATGGGTCAGAGCTATTCGTCGGACCTTCGTGTTCGGATTTACGGTGAGATCGAGCAAGGCGGTTCACGTCGGGCAGCGGCGCGTCGGTTTGACGTGAGCGCCAGCACGAGCATCCGTCTTGCCCAGCGGATGGCGACGACGGGATCGCTGGAACCGGCGCGGCAAGGACGTCCGCCGGGAGGCGGCAAACTGGCTCCGCACGCCGCGCTTCTGATCGGTTGGGTGGAGGCGCAGGGCGACATCACCATGCCGGAACTGGCGGCCAAGCTGAAAGCCGAGCGCGGTGTCACGGCTCACCCCGCCTCGCTGTCGCGCTTCCTGATCGCCAGCGGCTTCACCGTTAAAAAAAACAGTGCTGGCGACCGAATCCGGTCGCGCTGATGTCGCTGATGACCGTCGAACGTGGCGAAACCACCGCCAGCCCCGGATG
>NZ_RXMA01000087.1 GCF_003966125.1 Azospirillum griseum | reverse complement strand
AGCCTGGATCAATCCGCCGACAAAACCGGAGACCATCCAAGCTTAATTCATAACTCCGGCTGTCTCACATTCGTTGACACGTTCCGCGACGCGCGGTGGGATCGGTTTGGGAGTGCAAACGGAACGCCGTTGGGAATGGCGTGGCATGGCACGGGACACGCGGCGGGATCGGTTTGGGAGTGCAAACGGAACGCCGTTGGGAACGGCGTGGTATGGCCCGCGACATGCGGCGGGATCAGTTTGGGAATGCAAACGGAACGCCGTTGGGAACGGCGTGGCATGGCACGCGACGCACGGTGGGATCAGTTTGGGAGTGCAAACGGAACGACCGGTGGGGAGAGTCGTGACGACATCCATTGACGGTCGGGTCGGGCGGCGGCATGTCGTGCAGGCACCGTGAGGAATGCCCCCCCACTTATTCCACACAGGTCGGGCATTTCCTGTATGGAATGACCCCCCCTTGTTCCATACAGTTAAGAGGATGGAACGACTGGGGGGCAGGCCAGGGGGCCGGGAAGGGGTAAAGCTGTGAGTGATAGATCAGCCGAGTGCGATAGGGAAGTTTATCAGGCGCTGCTCGCCGCCGTCAGGGTTGAACAGAGGCGGATTCTGGCCGACGCAAAGGCGGCGGAACACGTCTTCCGAGAGGCGCATTTTTTGGTGCGGGAGCGGCACCCCTGGAAGGAATGGGGGACCTACATGCCGTACATCCGGACGATAGCGGCAGGGGTGGGCTGCTATTGGGGGACCCTTAGCTTCCATGGGCCGCAGACAAAGCGGGAGATGCGGATCAAAGAATTTGGGCGAAAGGGGAAGTGGCGCTACACCTCTGCGCAATTCCAAGACGCGAAAGCGTGGGAGGTCGACGCGATAGAGGAGGCCGAAGAAATCTTCGAGCGGGTGCGGCGACGGACTGCGTTTCTGGCGAAGATCGTCCAAGTGACGAAAGGTGCTGCGGCAGCGGATGGAGTGCGCCTTGACGGGATGGCAGACGGCGTCGCAACCAACGCGGAGGCTGGAACCAAAGGCTTTCGCAGCGTGCTCGATGACTGGGTTCCGCCGAGCCGATTTGAGGGTATGCCGGAGCAGGGGGAGTAGGGCTTGCGTCTTTAGGAAATGAGGTGTCCTGGAAATAGAGGTGAGCGAGCAGCGCACTCCGATCAGGAGGAGCGGCAAATGCGGACCTTCCGGGATAACGAAGTTGACGACTGGGGCGACGTTTTCACGGCTCTGGGTATCCAGGCGCTGGGCGTCACGTTTGAGCAGTTCATTTGCGCACCAGGCGAGGCCATTGCAGCAGCGTCGTGTTCGTCGCGATCGTCGCGGTGGGGGCGATGGGCTGCACACCACCGCGTATCGGCGACGGCGTTGGCGAAGGTCGCCGTCGCTCGGAGCGGTCTGGACGCCGGGACGGCGGAGCGGCGGCTTGCGGGTGATCGGGAGCACGCGCGCCACGACGCGATGGCCCCGCTATCAGATGGCCTGACCGCTGCCACAGCGGCAACGGCGAAGCGCGTACAGGCGACCACGAAGACACAACACGGACGATGGTCGGTTCGGACAACATCGGGCAACGGTTGACGCACTGGAAGACCGCGTGTGCGCGGGCGGCGTGGATGGCGAAGGAGCGCATGCCGCATGACCTGCGGGTGGCCGCTGGTCGCGTCGGAGGACCCCATCAGCGCCGTAATTCCGGCGCCCCTGGTCGGGAAGGTGGACCAGCTGTACCAGACCCCCATGGGCGGGCTGCTGTTGGTTGGTACGCCTCCGGTGAACACCGCCTTGGCAAAGTAGGGTCTGACGTCCGAGTTTTGCGTTGCGCGTCATCGCGCGGACGCAAACGAGTTGCAAACGTCATGGCTTATCAGCGGGTCGAGGTTTTGACGGGCCGGGAACGGCGGCGGAGCTACACGCCGGCGGAG
>NZ_RXMA01000086.1 GCF_003966125.1 Azospirillum griseum | reverse complement strand
AAAACGTCGTGTGGTCCGGGACCGACAGTTCCAAGCCGAGCAGGCGCATGAGCGAGCCCAGCAAGCCCTCGGTCTGCCGCCACGGCCGACCGAACGCCAAGCGCAGCATCAGCCCGGCTTCGACCGCGATGTCCGCGTAGCGGGAAGGCCGGCCACGCCGCCCCGTGGCGGGTGGCGTCCACGCGGTGATCGCCTCCGGCGTCACCCAGATGGTCAGGTCTCCGCGTCGGCGCAGCGCCGCATCGTAAGCTGCCCAGTTCTCAACCCGATAGCGGGCCTTCGGGATCTTGTGACGACGGCTTTCGTTCGCCTTGTACGGCATCCGGCTCTCGGCTCCAGAAGGGGCCAATCCTTTACCCGCAGCCCTCTTCGATTGCCAGTCTGCCGATTTGTGCACCAACGTCTTTCGTAAGGTTCCCTGGCCAGCTCGGAGAAGCGATCTGTTCAAGGGATGGTGTAGGTGCAGACCGGGGAGCCAGTGCATTGCTGCGCAGTGAAGGCGCCGCCGTAACCCATGCTCTGAAAATACTCGACGAAGGCGTTGAGGGCCGGGATGCTTGGTGAGTAATGGCCACTGTCATTGTTAATCGATTTAACCACACCATTGATCACGCTCATTTCACCCGCCGCCCGGACTGGCTGCGCGTTGGCAAGGCCACCATGGGTGATCGCTATATAGCCGGACTGCACCGTTTGGGAAAATGGAAGTGAATAATCAATCGGATTAATCGTACCGCTGGGCGGGAATGCGGTGCCGCTGTAGGTCAGCGGCACATAGGAAAGATACCGCTCGTCACACACGGGTGCCATGTATAAATTCCACGACATGGTTACGACGTAGAGATATGATGAAGCGCTACCGGAAGCGCAGGTGGGGTTGTTTAATATTGTTGACGGAGAAGCTTGATAGACAATGGTGCCGCTTGGTCCAGATTTGACTGCTGCACTATTCATAGCGAAACCATTAAAGACAACGCCATTTGTTTGAAGATTATTGTTTTCATCGTAATAGTTCCGAGCATTAGTGTAGGGGTTTGTCGAACCATATTTTGGATTGGTCGTAGTGAATGTGGCGGGATTGAGAACCAAAGTACATGGGATATTGTTGCCGCTCGCCCCCGAACAGGTAATGCTACTTTCTAGCACGGTACTTTTTGGATCAAATGGATTGGCGGTCATTATGCCACCGTTATAGTCAAAATAATAAGACGTATTGAAAGCCCATTCTGGAAAATCACCTTGGACACCTTTCAAGTAAATATTAGTGGAGACTCCGTTAAATGGACCAGTTCCCAGTAAAGGAAATTGAATATATGATTTACCTGGGCATCCTATAGATGAACACATCGACGTTGTGATAACTGTTGTTTTCCCTGATGGAATGCTGGTACCGGCCAACCCATCGCTGTACCAGTCATTTTCTGTAACGATATCACCGACAACCATATTGGTTGTGGTGTTGTTCTGTATGGTCAGCGTGAAAGATGTTCCAGCTTCAGCAGTCGCTGTTGAAAATATTAATGTAGCTGTTGTAATGGAGACAAGTGCATCTAAAGATCGCATATCATCCTCTCAGTGTTTGTGATGGCTTTTGCGGTGTATAAAAACTCCCTTCATAATAGCATAAATTACGCTATATACATACAAATTAGTAAAGTTGGCAGGCAACATTTCAATTTCTGTAGCGGCAGCAGAGGGTCGCGCTCGTGACGCCAAAGAGGAGCAAAACGGGGTGTCGCCTGGCGGCAGCCTGACGGATTCCAATCAGGTCGACGCGGCTGACTGGAACTCGTTCGTCGCCGCCGTCGTCAAAGCGGTTCCACAGATTCTCGAACCAGTTGGCTTTGTCGCACAAATCGGCGTGAGGACGGAATCCGCCAGCATCCCGCAGTGATCAGGCGATCTTGCGGGTGGTCGGCATGCCCAAG
>NZ_RXMA01000085.1 GCF_003966125.1 Azospirillum griseum | reverse complement strand
AGCGCGGCTACTTCGCGCTGGGCGGCCAGATCGTCGACGCCTCCATCGTGGAAGCGCCCAGGCAGCGGCTGACCCGGGAGGAGAAGCGGCAAATTCGTGACGGCGAAGACCCGCCCTGGCCACCGGCCAAGGCGCGCCAGAAGGACACGCAGGCACGCTGGACGGTGAAGCGGGGGCGGGTCAAGGCGAAGCCGGGACCGGCGCTCGACGGTTCGGAGGCGCGCATGGTGGAGGGGCTTCTGATCCCGGCGTTCGGCTACAAGTCGCACATCAACATCGACCGCCGGTTCCGCCTGATCCGGCGTTTTGCCGTTACCGACGCCGCGCGGCACGATGGTGCGCAGTTGCCGGGCCTGCTCAACCCGGGCGCCTTCGACAGCCGGGTGTGGGCGGACAGCGCCTATCGCTCGAAAGCCAATGAAGCGGCCATCGCGGCGGCGGGCCGCCGCAGTATGGTGCATTTCCGCAAGCCGAAGGGACGGTCGATGCCGAAGCCGCACCAGCGCGCCAACCGCGCCCGTTCGATGGTGCGATCCGCCGTCGAGCATGTCTTCGCCGACCAGAAGGTAAGCGTCGTCTGGCGGCTGCGGCGGAATTGGGTTGACGGCTCCGCTTCCATTCACCCGTGGTCGGGAATCGTGACGTTCCAGGGCAGGAGATCGGCGATTCGGTTGATCGGGTGATCCACGATGCGGTCGAGCACATGTCGCAGGTAGGCCTGGGGATCGAGGCCGTTGAGTTTGGCGGATTCCACGATGGTATAAATCGTCGCGGCACGCTCCCCGCCGGCGTCGGAACCGGCAAACATCCAGTTGCGTCTTCCGATGGCCAACGGCCTGATCGCTCGTTCGGCGGCGTTGTTGGAGTTCTCCAGCCGGCCGTCGTCCACGTAGCGCGTCAGTGCCGTCCAGCGCGAGCGGGCGTAGCGGATCGCCTTGGCTAGGTCGCCCTTGCCGGGGATGCGCACCAAGGCGGCGTCGAGGAAGGTGGCCAGTTCATCGAGAACGGGACGGGCTTCCGCCTGGCGAATCCGGCGGCGGTCCTCGGCGGGCTGGCCGGTCAGGGGGCGTTCGATGTCAAACAGCCTGCCGATCCGCTTCAGCGCGTCGGCGGCCAGCGGCGAGCCGGTTTCGGTGTGCTCGTCGAAGAATTTCCGGCGCACGTGAGCCATACAGGCCACTTCGGCGACAGCGGCCGGTTTGCCGCCCTTGGCTTCGTACAGAGCATCGAACCCGCCATAGCCGTCGGCATGCAGGTGCCCACGGAAGCCGGCCAGCTCCCGTTGCGGATGTTCGCCTTTGCGGTCGGGGGTATAGCGGTACAGCACCGCCGGTGGCCCTTGTCCGGCATGCGGGCGTTCATCGCGCAGATAGACCCACAGTCGCCCCGTCTTGGTCGTGCCACGCCCGGGGTCGAGCACCGGCACCGGCGTGTCGTCCGCGTGTAGAACCGAACCAGCCAGCACGTGCCGACCAATGGCCTCGGCCAGCGGCGCCATCAGCGCCGCCGCCTTGCCGACCCAGTCGGTCAGCCGCGAGCGTTCCAATTCCACGCCTTCGCGGGCGTAGATGGCCGATTGCCGATAGAGCGGCAGATGATCGCAATATTTGGCGATCAGCACATGCGCCAGCAGCCCGGCCGAGGGCAGGCCGCGCTCGATGGGCAGTGACGGCATCGGTGCCTGCACCATGCTCTCACAGCACCGGCACGACAGCGCCGGGCGGACGTTATGGCGCGACAATCTGGATGAGGGAGCGCGGCAATCAGGATGGGAAAAGCTGGGGTCGCGGCTGAAGGATGATTGTCGCGCGCGGCGGCGGTTTTCAAGCCTCCTGTCGCGGCGCGTCAATCTGGTTGGCGTTGATTGTCGCGCGGGAGGGCGGGCGTCCTGGTCCGCGTTTACGCTCCAGGGCGGCTCGCCGCCGATAGCTTTCGACGTTCATCTCGAA
>NZ_RXMA01000084.1 GCF_003966125.1 Azospirillum griseum | reverse complement strand
TGATTGTCGCGCGGGAGGGCGGGCGTCCTGGTCCGCGTTTACGCTCCAGGGCGGCTCGCCGCCGATAGCTTTCGACGTTCATCTCGAAGATGGTGGCGTGGTGAACGAGCCGGTCGATGGCGGCCAGGGTCATGGCTTGGTTCGGAAAGATCCGCCCCCACTCGCCGAACGGCTGGTTGGCCGTTATCAACAGCGAGCGGCGCTCGTAGCGGGTTCCGATCAACTCAAAGATGACGCTGGTTTCGGCCTGGTCCTTGTTGACGTAGGCGAAGTCGTCGAGGATCAGCAGGTGGTACTTGTCGAGCTTGGCGATCGCTGATTCCAAGGCCAGATCGCGCCGGGCGATCTGCAGCTTCTGGACGAGGTCGGTGGTCCGGGCGAACAGGACGCGCCAGCCGTTTTCCACCAACGCGCAGCCGATGGCGGCGGCGAGATGGCTTTTGCCGCCGCCGGGCGGCCCGAACAGGATCAGGTTGGCGCCCTTTTCCAGCCAGCTGTCCCCGGCGGTGAGCGCCATGACCTGAGCCTTGCTGACCATCGGCACGGCGTCGAACTCGAAGGTTTCCAGCGTCTTTCCCGGCGGCAGGCGGGCCTCGTCGAGGTGGCGTTCGATCCGCCGGCGGGCACGTTCGGCCATCTCGTGCTCGGTGAGCGCGGCGAGAAAGCGGGCGGCGGGCCAGCCCTCCTTGTCGGCGCGGGCGGCGAACTCCGGCCAGATCAGCTTGATCGCCGGCAGGCGCAGGTCGCCCAGCGCCAGCGACAGGCGGGCGGCGTCGATGGGGTCGGACGGGCTCATGCGGCGGCTCCCGGACGGACGGTGCCCAACTCGTCGTAGACGCTCAGCGGCACCAGTTCGACCACGACGTCGGTGATGGCCGGGGTGGCGGGCTGGAAGCACTCGCGCAAGCCCTGCGGATCGGGCAGCCGACCGGCGTCCAGTTCGGCGTCGAGGACCTGGGCCAGTTCGGCCTCGCAGCCGCGTTCATGGGCGAGCGACAGCAGGCCGACGGTGATGGTGCAGGCTTGGCGCTCGCTGCCGGCGGCCAGCAGCGCCTCGAAGACGCGGGCGTAGGCGCGGCGGGGAAACAGCTGGTCACGGTAGACGAGGTTGAGCAGCGCCATCGGCTTGCGCCGCAGCGCGTGGATGACGTGGCGGTAATCGACGACATGGCCATGCTTGCCGTTGCCCCGCGACCGACCGCGGGGCAGCGTCGCCACCAGCGTGCCGCCCAGGAAGCAGTCCAGGCGGTCGTCGAACAGGCGCACGCGCAGGCGATGGCCGATCAGCCGGGAGGGCACGGTGTAGAAGACCTTGCGCAGGGTGAAGCCGCCGCTGGAGGTGACGTGGACCAGCGCCTCCTCGAAATCCCCGGCGCGCCCCGCCGGCAACGGCTTGAGGATGGCGCGTTCGGCCTCGACCGGCTTGGCCCGGCGGGCGTTTTGCTGGCCGACGACCTCGTCGATGAAGCGCCGGTAGGCGGCCAAGCCGTCGAAGTCGCGGGTTCCGCGCAGCAGCAGGGCGTCGCGGACGGCGTGCTTGAGGTGGCCGTGGGCGCTCTCGATGCTGCCGTTCTCATGGGCGACACCGCGGTTGTTGCGGGTCGGGATCATGCCATAATGGGCGCAGAGCTGCTCGTAGCGGTGGGTGGCGTCCTCGGCGGTGTCGCGCTCCAGGTTGCGGAACGCCGCCGACAGGCTGTCGCTGCGATGTTCGGCCGGCACCCCGCCGAGCGACCACAACGCGTTCTGCAGCCCTTCGGCCAAGGCGACGAAGCTTTCGCCGCCGAGCACGACATGGGCGTACTCCCAGCCGGAATAAGCGAGGCGGAAATGGTAGAGGCGGTGTTCGAGGGGCTGTCCGACGACGGTGACGGCGAGTTCGGCCATGTCGGTGAAATCGGACAGGCCCATGCGGCCGGGCACGTGCTCCTGCCGGAAAACAACGTCCTGGTCGGGGCCGTTAACCGCCCGCCAGGCGCGGATGCGCCGCTCCAGCGTGCGGCGGACGCCC
>NZ_RXMA01000083.1:1663-2122 GCF_003966125.1 Azospirillum griseum | reverse complement strand
GGGGATAACCGGTTCTTTGCGTCGGGCCATTCAGGGTCTCCTTCTGCTTCAGGATAACCCCGCCAAGCACGAAATTCCGGATAGTCCCCACCTGGTCGGCTTCACGGGCTGGCTGCAGGCCGATGCGTTCGCCGGTTACAACCGGCTGTATGAACCAGACCGCAAGCCGGGGCCGATCCGCGACGTGCTGTGCTGGGCGCATGCCCGGCGCGGCTTCTTCAAGCTGGCCGACATCGCCGCGAACACCAGACGCGGCAAGGACGCCCCGCCGATCTCACCGTTGGCGCTGGAGGCCGCGACGCGCATCGGCGCCCTCTTCGATCTCGAGCGCGCGTTGAACGGCAAGCCGGCGGCCGTGCTCCTGGCGGCCCGCCAGGAGCACGGCGTCGCCCTGGTCGCCGCGCTGGAGAACTGGATGCGGACGGAGCGCGCCCGGCTCTCCCGCCATGGCCCCCGTGC
>NZ_RXMA01000083.1:0-1453 GCF_003966125.1 Azospirillum griseum | reverse complement strand
TCATGTACGGCCTGATCACCACGGCCACGCTCAACGACGTCGACCCCCAGGCGTGGCTTGCCGACGTGCTGGCACGCATCAACGACATGCCCCAAACCCGTCTGCGCGAACTCCTGCCCTGGGAATGGAAGGCAATCCGCAAACAGCAAAAAGCGGCCTGACTGCGGCACTCGGCGGATGCTTACAATTGATGCGACCGAACAGGCCTTCGTCACCGCCCTGCTTTCCCGTTCCCCGAAGTTGGCGCAGACCGTCGCGTTGGCTCGGGCCTTCCGGACGATGGTTCGCCAACAGCGGGTCGGAGAACTGGATGAGTGGTTGCTGGTGACCGACGGCACGGCCATGGCGGGATTCGCTGGCGGCCTGAAGCGTGATCTGGCGGCGGTGCGCGCGGCCTTGTCGCTGCCTTGGAGCACAGGACCAGTAGAGGGCCAGATCAGCAAACTGAAGACGATCAAGCGCACGATGAACAGACGAGGCGGCTTCGATTTGCTGCGCCATCGTGCCCTCGAAGCCGCCTGAATGGCCCGGCTCGAGTTCATTCTCTGCACCGGGAATGCGGATGCAGCAGATCTCATTTTGAGGAAAATGGACTTTGTCGCGGCGTCGAAACGTGATTCAAGCTCCGGGTGGGCAGGCTTGAAGGCTACATAACGGCGTTGCGGGACCGCTGCGCCGGTCTGCCGGACCGCCGGACGGGCAGCAACGGGCGCTGCACGATGGCGCCCCGACCGACCACTTCGACGCGGTGTTCGCCACCATCCTGCGTGATGTTGACGGGCACGGTGGGCTGGCGCCGATGCGCTGCCTGGACGGGCGGGTGCTGATCGCCCTGGACGGCTCCGAGCACTTCTGCTCGCGCAAGATCTCCTGCCCGCACTGCTCGACGCGCAAGCGCGCGGACGGCGACGTGGAGCATTTCCACACGTTTCTCGGCGCCACGCTGGTCGCGTCCGGTCACAAGACGGTCGTGCCGCTGCCGCCGGAGTTCGTGCGCCCGCAGGACGGCGCGGCCAAGCAGGGTTGCGAGACCGCTGCGGCGAAACGCTGGCTGGCGCGGTTGGGGCCGGCCTATGCGTGGCTGAAGCCGGTCTACCCGGGCGACGACCTGTATGCCCGCCAGCCGATGGCCCTACAGGCCACCGGCGGGAGCTTCCTGCTGGTGTGCAAGCCGTCCAGCCATAAGACGCTGGCCGAGTACCTGACCGGCGTCGAGATGGACAGCCTGAGCGAGACCAAGGGCCGTGGTCCGGACAAGCGGGTCTACCGCTATCGCTGGATGAGCGGGGTGCCGCTGCGTGACGGTGACGACGCGCTGACCGTCAACTGGCTGGAGGTGGAAATCAGCAAACCCGGCGCCGCCAAGCCGACCGGGTCCATGTGTGGACGGCCCTTCCGGTGCAAGAGTGAAATCCGTAGTGACGGTCGATAGGATGCATCCATGTGTCCGACC
>NZ_RXMA01000082.1 GCF_003966125.1 Azospirillum griseum | reverse complement strand
CGGGTTGGCGATGCTCGCCCAGGAGGTTCTCAAACAGGACCCGTTCGCCGGTCATCTCTTCGTTTTCCGAGGTCGCCAAGGTCATTTGGTGAAGGTCCTGTATTGGGATGGGCAAGGTTACTGTTTGTTCGCCAAGCGCCTGGAGACGGGGCGTTTCGTCTGGCCGATCAGTCGGGAGGGAACCGCCACGCTGACGTCGGCCCAACTGGCGATGCTGTTGGAGGGCATGGACTGGCGGTCGCCCACTCGGACGACGCGCCCGGTGGCGGCGGGGTGAGTCTCCGGTGCCACGCTCGACCGCCATCGTCATCGTGACGGTGAACTGGCCTCGCGGCGGGATCACGCCTTGGGTAAAATGGGGCCATGCCATTTCCCGTCGAACCCCTGCCCACCGACATTGAGGCGCTGCGCGCGATCATCGCCGCGCAGGCCGCCGAGTTGGCCGCAGCCAAGGCCGGGCTGGTGACCAAGACGCTGGAAGTGGAAAAGCTCACGGTCCAACTGGCCCGGCTGCGACGGATGCAGTTCGGCCGTTCCTCCGAAAAGATCGCCCAGGCGATCGAGCAACTCGAACTGGCGCTGGAGGAGTTGGAAGCCGAGGCCGCCACCGACGGTCTTGCCGACGATCCGGCGGCGTCGCCACCGCCATCCACGGCCAAACCCAAAGCTGGCCGCCGCCGTCTGCCCGCCCATCTGCCGCGCCGCGAGGTCCTGCATGCGCCGGACAACGCCTGCCCATCGTGTGGCGGCGCGATGCGCAAGGTCGGCGGAGACGTCACCGAGGTGCTGGATTACACCCCGGCCCGCTTTGCGGTGATCCGCCATGTTCGCCCGGCGCTGTCCTGCCGGTGCTGCCAGACCATGGCGCAAGCGCCGATGCCGTCGCTGCCGATCGAGCGTGGGCTGCCCTCGGCGGGGCTTCTGGCCCAGGTGCTGATCGCCAAATACTGCGATCATCTGCCCCTGTACCGCCAGTCCGTCATTTATGCCCGTGACGGCGTGGAGTTGGAGCGGGCGCTGATGGCCGATTGGGTCGGCAAGGCGGCGGCGCTGATGGCCCCTTTGGCCGAGGCGGTCGGCCAGCATGCCTTGGCCGGATCGGTGTTGCATGCCGATGACACGCCGGTGCCGGTGCTCGATCCTGGACGCGGCAAGACCAAGACCGGCCGACTGTGGGTGTATTTGCGCGACGAACGTCCCCATGCCGGACCGGCACCGTCGGCGGTGCTGTACCGCTACACACCCGATCGCCGGGGTGAGCACCCGCAAACGGAACTGGCCGGTTTTCGCGGCCATCTGCATGCCGATGGCTATGCCGGATTCGACGCCCTGTATGAGGCCAAGAACGACCTGCCCGCCGCCGTCGCCGAGGTCGCCTGCATGGGCCCATGTGCGCCGGAAAATCTTCGACGTTCACGCCGCCACCGGCTCGCCCCTGGCCGAGGACGCCCTGAAACGGATTGCGCTGCTCTTCGCCATCGAGCGCGAGGTGACCGGGCAGCCACCCGAAGAGCGGCGGCGCGTCCGCCAAGCCAAGGCACGGCCCGTGATCGATGACTTGGCGCTGTTCCTCGACACCACGCTGGACCGCATTCCCGGCAGGAGCGAACTGGCGGCGGCCATCCGCTATGCCCGATCACGTTGGACGGCGCTCACCCGCTATCTGGAGGACGGTCGCTTGGAGATTTCCAACAATGCAGCCGAGCGCAGCATCCGCCCCGTGGCCATTGGCCGACGAAACTGGATGTTCGCCGGCTCCGACAAAGGTGGCGTCCGTGCCGCGACGATCTACACCATCGTGGAAACGGCAAAGCTCAATGGCTTGAATCCTCACGCTTACCTGAGAGACGTGCTTGGCCGCATCGCCGACCATCCGATCAACCGCATCGCCGACCTCCTGCCCTGGAACATCGAACCTGCGTCCTGCGCCTGACGGTACCGTCAATCCATTTCTGCCGCAGTCATCAGACGACGCTTACGTTCGCCGCATGGCTCGGCCTGACGCCAAAGGCCCACAGCAGCGGTGGCAAGGAGCGCCAAGTCGGCATCAGCAAGGTATCCCTCCGGGGAGTGACGCCTTGCGGGTTTGGAACGTTTTCCCGATGTTTTGCGAGATGGCGCGATAGCGCGGACGCAAACGTG
>NZ_RXMA01000081.1 GCF_003966125.1 Azospirillum griseum | reverse complement strand
CTCGGCATGCCGGCCTCCCAAAAGGTCTCCTGACCGTCACGTCGGATCGGGTGTGCTTCGCACCCAAGCCGAATTACGCACCAAAGTCTTGTCGCCCGGCACTCTGGCTTCGCAAAGCATTTCCCGTTTTGTTCAGGCCGTCGAATGTGGAATGCGACCGTGGAGCACTCCAGTGCCACAGCGTCCGATCGATGAACGTCAGGTGAATTCGTGCAGGGTTATTTCTTCTTGATGGATAAAATTTGTGAATTCTTGATTAAAAATCTGATCATCTTCTTTTCACTCCATCAGCGTACAATAGGCGTCAAGAAGGTTGCTTGGTGTCCTTCTCGACCGACCCGTTCGGGCCCGGATCGCCAACACCCTCTTCCAACATCAGGGGAGGAGAAGGATGACCAAACATGCGCCACCATATGTCAGCAAACTTTTTAACGATTCCACGCGACGTGAATTTAGGTGTTCTCGGATCCACTCAGGTAAGATGTGACCACATTGACCGGTGAGACCGGCAGCAACGGACTGACCAGCGAGTACGACGAGGAAATCATGATCCCCATCTCCAAAGCGGAACGCAAGCATGGTCAGGTAACGTAGCGACCGGCGGTCAATTGCCAGAACCTGGGCCTCCCGAACATAGGGTGGCCTAAATACGATCAACCCGTTCCGCAGCCGGCGAAATCCCTTTCGCCGGAAGGAGGACACTTGCGCCGGCGAAGACCGGCAAGGAGAAGAAGAGTATGTCGAAGAACAACGATGAGGCCATGGTGGCCTCGACCAACCCGCCGGTGGAGGCCACCGGCTCCAGCGGAGACAACACTGCGGCGGTCACGACCGCCGCGGCCGACGATCTGGACCGTGAGCCGATCGAGGGCGTTGACTTTGGTACGCATGATGCGTACCTTTGGGGTGAATGGAAGGTGCTCCTGGAGATCGCCTCGTCCGACTGGGCGAAGGATTTCGAGGTGATGTCGCCTCCCAGTTTCGTGATCTACGCGTTCATGTGGCGGAAGGGAACCTACGTCGGGAAGGTGGACATGCTCACCCGGCTCGAGATCCGCGGATCGGAGTTGTGGTTGACTGACTTCCACATCCACGGTCATGGCGGGCGGGCCTTGCGTGGTGTCCTGTCCCGATCCGGTCTGAACGCCCTGTGCAACGCGGCCAAGGAGGACACCAATGTCGAAGCGGTTGTCATTGAGGGAGGCGTTCGATCGCAAGGTCTCCGTCGGGGGCAAGTCCCCGAACGGTTCCGGTTCGACGGCGGTTCTGGTTCTACGACCTGACGCCGACGGCGTGACCCGACCTGTGGATGTGGCGAGGCTGCTGACCGACAACGGCCTTACCCTCCGCAAGGCCCATGACGCGGTGAACAGGCTGACCAAGGTGGAGATCGTGCCGGTCGAACTGCCGGCGGTCTCCGATTTGGCCGGCCTGCTGGCCAGCCTGGAGTCCATGGGCGTACACGGCTCGCGCCGCAGCGAGCCGCCGCCGGTGGACATCCCGGCCCTGCGCGAGCGCATGGGCCTCACGCAGCGCGAGTTCGCCACCCGCTTCGGGTTCGAACTTGGCAACCTGCGGAACTGGGAGCAGGAACGGTCACCACAGGATACGGCGACCCGGCTGTTTCTTCATGTGATCGCCCGCCATCCTGAGGTTGTTGACGAGGTCGTGGACAAGGTGGCGACGGCGGCAGAGTGATCACGGCCTTCCGGAAGAGCAGCATGACACCGACAGGGCGGCTTCGTGCCGCCCTTCGTCGTTCTGGTTAAACCAGCAGGCCGTAGATCATGCAGTCCAGCAGCCGCATCACCATTCGTGCTCCGCCACATCGAACGGCCGCTGACCATCGAGTTCGGGATGCGGCGCCGTCAGCCATTCCTTAGGGTCCGGACTCATAACCAGTAGGGGTCACTACACGAAAGTGGGCTGATTGTCCGGGATCTGAGAACGACCTGAGAATATGAGGCAAGGGGCGTTCATGTGCCGGCTGCTTGCCTCGCGGAACTCAGGAGTTTTGCGACATCATCCAGGCGCGGGACGGGAATCCCAACGGCTTTGGTGTTTCAGAAGTCTGTCGCGAAAGGAGTAAATTCCGCGATTAATTTCGCGATAAGGAGCCGATTCAAAATAGATGAATCGGCTTGGCTTGTGGTGCGGTCGGGGATTTTCAGCGGGAGTCGCTGCGGGTAGACTCG
>NZ_RXMA01000080.1 GCF_003966125.1 Azospirillum griseum | reverse complement strand
TAACCCCAAACGACTTCCATCCAGAGTGGAACTACACCATCGCTCCCCGGGCGGAAAACAACGTACTTAATTTGGCGTGATTCCTTAGATAGGCGCTCTCGGTGGTCCGAGGCCGGCGACGCTGGATTTCCGTCAGCAGGGCCTTGTTCCCGATGGTGGAGCCGTCTGCCGGAACGATGTCGAGGATGAGGGAAGTCAGCGAATCAGCCATGTCACCCGTGCGCCTGCAAATCTGCCGAGACCGGCGCGCCGAGTACCCAAGCGGGGTAACTCCGCGCACCGGGGGTGGAGCATTGGCGAAACAGGGTGCAACCGCAAGGCTGTTTTTTGGCAGCTACAGGGCGGCGTCAGTTGCGGCGGCGGGCTGGGGGCTGTTTGCCGAGAATGAAGCGGTTCACGCACTTGCGGAAAGACTGATAGGTCGAGGTGATGCGCCCGTCGGCCGTCATGACGCGCCAGAGGGCCAGAACCGAACACCCGTCGGTAAGAGCTGCTTCGATCTCGGCACGGTAAAGCTGGAGGATCGCCACAGTCCTGTCTCTCGAACTTGCGTTCGGATCGGAAATGATCCGTCGGATGATGAGTTGTGATAGCGTTTCATTGGATGCGCTGGTCATAATACCTCTTGTATCTTACAATTCCCGGTGTGGATCAAATTTTTGATCGGACGATCTTCTTTGCTGCCTGCTTAAGCAATTCGTTTGCGGCCGCAATATCCTTTGTCAATTGCGTCACCTGTTCGGGTGTCAGCCTCTCTTCGTTGGTCAGCCACATCTTCAGCAGCCCGCCCAGCCGGTTCAGATCGGCATTGGCGCGCGCCATGATCGCGACCTGATCGTAATCGACGACGCTTCTCGGCTGATATCCGGTCCCGACCTGACGCAGGTAGGCGGACATCGATAGCCCAGCCGTCTCGGCAAGCCGTTCAAGCTCCTCCCGTTCGGCCGGAAGGCACCAGACATTGATCGGCGTCGTGGTGCGGCGGGTGCCTTTTCCTTTGCGCGATCTGCTCATGGCGTTTCTCCCCAAATGAAGGCGGGGACCGCCGCAAGCCTCGCAGAGCAGGAGACCGTTGAGCCACAGGCGAATAACGGCGTGATGGGCCGGTGTACCGGTACATCACCCATCCTGCCCTGCTTTTCGATGACACAAGATGACATTTCCTGCCACTCCTTGAGAAAATGGCATCCTTGCAGCGTACAACAGGCGATTAGCTGCGTTTTGGACGCCAGATGATCGACGGTTTCGCGGATTGGTCGCGTTTTGAGCGCTCCAAGAACGGCTTTTGCGCACTCGTAGGGCTTTCCCCGGACGAACGGAGACAAGCCGAAGAGCGCGATGCCGGTTTCGTCGCTCGCGCGTTATCCACAGATGAGGGGAAGGGTAGGGATGGAGAGACGCGCCCGCTCCCGCTCCGCGCAATCCATGGGGCTGCGCGGGAGCGGGCGCGTCTCAACTCTTCTTATCTTTATAGGGGGCAAATCCGCTGCCCTTCCGGTCAACGACGCTGCCCCTGAGGTAAAGAATATTGCCCCTTCGGTCATCGACCTTTCCCCTTATCCACAGGGGCAGCATCGATGACATTGATGACCTGTACGTTCACCGCCCCAATGGTGAGGGTGGTGCCGATCTGGTCAAGGGTAAGCGGCTGATTGCGAAGGGTGTCAAGTATCTTTGGCTGAAAACAGGGGATATACGGGAACTCGATTGCAGCAACAGGCTTCCGTTGAGCCGTGTAGTAATGTAATCTCTCATGGAGCACATATCTTGTCGGATATGTGTTTGAGACAACGGATATTATTCCATTCTCTATTAGGCTGTCCCTGGCTTTCATCAACGTCGGTTTACTGACGCCAATCGCCTCACAAAGGCGCTTATTACTGATGTTTACAAATCCCGTGTGGTAGTCAGCATATCTTTTGATCGCGATATACAATGCGGCGGCCGATGGGTGCATTCGAGCCAAGGCTCCACTATCGACCATTTGATGCAGGATCGGCAGCCAGCCCGCCGAAAGGGGCAAAGCGACAGATTGCTCCGCCATCACATGCTCCCCTGGTTTTCAGCGGTGGAATCCTGCGCCCGCTCATTCAGCCATGTCTGGATGTCCGACAGCCGATAACGGAGGCAGCGGGAATTCAGCACAAGGTACTTCGGGCTGGTTCCGCGCACCCGCCGTAACCATCCGGCGAGTGACGCGGTCAGGCTGCTTTCCTGATATTTTGAGCGGCTTTCCAATTCCACGGGAGCAATTCGTGCAACC
>NZ_RXMA01000008.1 GCF_003966125.1 Azospirillum griseum | reverse complement strand
CACCGACTCAATCCGAGCCAGGCGAAAGCGGGCAGGTTGGTCCGACGAATACGCCAGAGCCATCCTCGGCCAAATGCGATAGCCCTGCAAAACCGGGGGCGGCCCGTTGCAAAGAGCGCCCGTCTGGGCTAAGACGGCGCCATTTACAAAAACGCCCCAGGGGAAGAGCCACAATGAAGCTCACGCGCCGCGTCAAAGACATCCTCTCCAACTACGAGAGCGACAATCCCGGCACCAAGGCGAACCTCGCCCGCATTCTGATGGAAGGCAAGCTCGGCGGCACCGGCAAGCTGGTGATCCTGCCGGTCGACCAGGGTTTCGAACATGGTCCGGCCCGCAGCTTCGCCCCGAACGAGCCGGGCTATGACCCGCACTACCACTACCAGCTCGCCATCGACGCGGGCTGCAACGCCTACGCCGCCCCGCTGGGGTCGCTGGAGGCCGGTGCGGCCACCTTCGCCGGGTCGATCCCGCTGATCCTCAAGATGAACAGCGCCAACAGCCTGTCCAACCAGAAGGGCAACGCCGACCAGGCCGTGACCGCTTCGGTGCAGGACGCGCTGCGCATCGGCGCGTCGGCCATCGGCTTCACCATCTACCCCGGCTCGGAAGCCATGTACGACCAGTACGAGGAATTCCGCGAGCTGTCGAAGGAGGCCAAGTCCTACGGTCTGGCCACCGTTCTGTGGTCCTACCCGCGCGGTGGCGACGTCACCAAGAACGGCGAGCTGGCGATGGACGTGATCGGCTACGCCGCCCACATGGCCGCCCTGCTGGGCGCGCACATCATCAAGGTGAAGCTGCCCTCGGCCCATCTGGAACAGGCGGAAGCCAAGAAGGTCTATGAGGCCAAGCAGATCGTCATCGACACCCAGGCCGACCGCGTGAAGCACATCATGCAGTGCGCCTTCAACGGCCGCCGCATCGTGGTCTTCTCCGGTGGCGCGACCAAGGGTGAGGACGCCGTGTTCGACGACGCCCGCGCCATCCGTGACGGCGGCGGCAACGGCTCGATCATCGGCCGCAACGCCTTCCAGCGCCCGCGCGACGAAGCGCTGAAGCTGCTCGACCGGATCATGAAGATCTACCAGGGCAAGGAGTAATCCTTGTCCAAGGGAAAGCCGTCCCAGGCGGAACCCGCCGCCTGCCGACTGTACCTCGTGACGCCGCCGGTCCTGGAACCGGCGGCTTTCGCGCCACGGCTGATCGAAGCCCTGGACGCGGGCGATGTCGCCTGCGTCCAGCTTCGTCTGAAGAATTGCTCCGACGACGACGTGCGTCGGGCCTGCGACGCCCTGCGCCCGATCGCGCAAGAGCGCGACGTCGCCTTCATCCTCAACGATTCGCCCCGTCTGGCCCGCGAGATGGGCTGTGACGGCGTGCATGTCGGCCAGACCGACACGCCGTACCGCGACGCGCGCAAGATCATGGGCAACGACGCCATCGTCGGCGTGACCTGCCACGACAGCCGCCACCTCGCCATGGTCGCCGGGGAGGAAGGGGCGGATTACGTCGCGTTCGGCGCGTTCTTCCCCACCGCCACCAAGATCGCCGAGCATCACGCCGAACCCGACCTGCTGCGCTGGTGGGCTGAGCTGATGGAGGTTCCCTGTGTGGCCATCGGCGGCATCACCGCCGCCAATTGCGCCCCGCTGGTCGCCGCCGGTGCCGATTTCCTGGCCGTGGTCAGCGCCGTGTGGGATCACCCGGGCGGACCTGGGGCCGGGGTCGCCGCCATGAACGCCGCCATCGCCGCCGCACCCACGGACTGGGTCGCCACCAAAACCGACGGAACCGACGCCGGTTGACGGCGGCGGCGCAGTGGAACGCTCATGGATTTTCTGACGCCCGAAACCCTGGGCCTGCTGTTCGCCGTCGGCCTGCTGGCGGGTTTTGTCGATTCCATCGCCGGTGGCGGCGGTCTTTTGGCGATTCCTGCCCTGCTGGCCGCCGGGCTGCCGCCCGCTGAAACGCTGGCGACCGGCAAGTTGCAATCGAGCTTTGGCTCGCTGTCGGCCACCATCAAATTCATCCAGCGCGGCGAAGTGAATCCACGCGCGATGTTGCCGATGATCGCCTGCACCTTCGTCGGCGCGGCGGCAGGGTCCACCGTCGTGCAACTCCTCAACCCCAGCTTCATGCGCGACGTCATACCGATCCTGCTGATCGGCATCGCTCTCTATCTGCTGCTGTCACCCAAGGCCGGAGAGTTGGACGCGCACCAGCGGATCGGCGAGCACGCCTTTGCCCTGTCCATCGGCACCGGCATCGGCTTTTACGATGGCTTCTTCGGTCCAGGGACCGGCACCTTCTTCGCCCTCGCCTTCGTGTCCCTGCTCGGCCACAATTTCCGCCGGGCGACCGCCCACACCAAGATCCTGAATCTCACCAGCAACCTCGCCGCCCTGCTGTTCTTCATCATCGGCGGTCACCTGGTGTGGATCGTCGGCATCCTGATGGGGATCGGCCAGTACATCGGCGCGCAGGTCGGGGCGCACATGGTCATCCGCAACGGGGCGCGAATCGTGCGCCCTATGCTTGTCACCGCCTCCATCGCCATCACCGTCAAGTTGGTGTGGTCGGACGAAAGCAACATACTGCGTGTGGCTTTTTCATCGCTCATCGGCCTGTTCGGCTGACCCGTCATCGGCTTTCCGCCGCATCTCAAACCCTCGCAACGAAACATCGTTGCGAGGGTTTTCTATTTTTTGAACAAATTGTCCAATCTTGCCACATTGCCCTGGTCAAGACCGGTGTTCGGCGCGACCCTTTGTACGTTCGATCAATCAAACTCCTGCGCCCTCTTTACCTATGCGTTAGTTTATGTATCATAGCGTCAACAACACAATTTGGGGAAGGAACGATGTCTCCGATGACGCTGAAAGCCCGCCTTTTGACCGCTGCCGCCACCATCGCCGTGGCCGCGCCGCTTGCCACCTCATCCGCTCTGGCCGCTGGCTTCGCGTTGAAGGAACAGAGCGTCTCCGGCCAGGGAACCGCCTACGCCGGCGTCACGGCGGGCGGCAACGGCGACGCCAGCGCCATGTTCTACAACCCGGCCACGATGGGGCTGATTTCCGGCAATCAGGTCGTTCAGACCGCCTCTGGCATCATGGTCAAGGCAAAGGTCGAAAACGCCCGCGCCACGCGGGCCACCCGCCTGGGTGGATCGTCGATCACCGGCAACGCGTCACCAGGGGACATCGGCCAGGATGCGATCGTGCCCGCCGGGTACTTCGTCTACTCGGTCAACGACGACCTGAAGCTCGGCCTGTCCGCCAACGGCCCCTGGGGCCTTGTCACCGATTATGGCAACAACTGGATTGGCCGGTATCACGGCATCCGGTCGGATCTGAAGACCTACAACTTCACCCCGTCGGTGTCCTACCGCATCAACCCCATGTTCACGATCGGCGGCGGCGTCCAGGTCCAATACGCCAAGGCCAAACTGTCGCAGGCCTCGGATTTCGGGGCGAGCCGACTTGGTCGGCCCGGCACGCTGGACGTCATCAGCGACGTGACCGGTGATGATTGGGGATGGGGGTACACGCTGGGTGCCTTGATCCAGCCGACAAAGGACACACGCATCGGATTGGCGTTCCGCTCCGCCGTCAAGCATTCGCTGACCGGCACCGTGTCCTTCACCGGTCTGCCCGCGTCTCTGGCCTCGGCGCTGCCGACCCAGGCGGCCAACGCCGAGTTGATCACGCCGGAAATCGCCTCCATCGGCCTGTACCACGAGATCAACGACCGCTGGGCGGTGATGGCGGACGCGCAATGGACCAACTGGTCGCGCTTCAAGGAGCTGCGGGTCAACGTCGCCAATTCGGCGCTGAACTCCGTGACCGAGGAAAAATGGAAGGACACCTGGTATTTCGCGCTGGGCACCTCCTACAAGATCACGGATGATTTGACCCTGCGCGGCGGCGTTGCTTTCGACAAGGGGTCCGTCGACATCGAAACCCGCACGCCGCGCATCCCCGAACAGAACCGTTACTGGCTGTCGGTGGGCGCTGGCTATCGCCTGACCGAGTCGCTGTATGTGGACGCCGCCTATTCGCACGTCTTCATCCCCAGCACCTCGATCCATCTGACCGACAATCTGACGGGGGCCGGGGCTGGCCGGGGCAACCTGTCGGCGGATTACAAGAGCGGCATCGACATCATCGGCGTGCAGGCCCGCTTGTCCTTCTGACAGGACAGGGTGATCACCTGAACGGCAAAACAAAGGCCCTCCCCGCCTGTGGCGCGGGGAGGGCCTTTGGTGTTCTGGCCGGTCGTTGTTCTGGCCGGTCGTGTCAGCCTGATCTCAACGGAAACCGAATTTCTGAACGATGGCGGTAAATTCTCCGCTGGCCCGCAATTCGGCCAAGCCCCTGGCGAAGTCCGCCGTCCGCTTCTCGTGCCCGGCCTTGTTCTTGGCAAAGCCGTTGAACATCGGGATTTTCGACACCGGCGGGTCCAGCCACACCACCGCGCCCTTGCTGTCCGGCATCTGTCCGGCGATCAGGTAATCGCTCAACCCCTTGTCGATCAAAGCGAGATCGATGCGCCCGGCCACCAGCTTCTTCAGGTTGGTCAGATCGTCGTTCGCCTCATCGGTGGTCAACCCCGCCTCGACGAAGCTGGTCGGGTTGGCATAACCACGCACCGTTCCCACCCGGTAGGGTTTCAACTCGCTGAGCGTCTTGTAGCTGATGTTGCGGTCCTTCAGCGCGACCAGACCAATCTCGTTGTCGATCAGCGGGTCGGAATAGGCGATGAACCGCTCCCGTTCAGCGGAATGCCAGACCCCAAGCAGACCATCATAGGTGCCCTTTTCCACCTCTGACACAGCGCGCGCCCAGGGCAAAAACTCGACCGTGACGTCGTAGCCAACCTTCTTGAAGGCCTCCGACGTGATGGCGGCAACCACCCCCTTGTCCGGGAGCGAGGCCGCATAATACGGTGGATACTCCGTCGTCACCAACGTGAC
Source organism: Azospirillum griseum (assembly GCF_003966125.1). GTDB lineage: Bacteria > Pseudomonadota > Alphaproteobacteria > Azospirillales > Azospirillaceae > Azospirillum > Azospirillum griseum. The sequence goes on along the minus strand of NZ_RXMA01000008.1, from coordinate 192,936 downwards.
TGTCTCCGCCGCCAACGCGGTGGACATCACACACCCCATGCCCAAAAAGACCGAAGCGACGGTGCGCATCATAGGCCAGCCTCCCTTGCCAAGCCGTTCCTTCCGCTGCGACGCAGCGTGGTGAACATCAGCCTGAGCGGGAACTGTTAAGCATCTGTTACCAAAGCGATAATCAATCTCTCTGCATCAACTCCTCAAACTCCCCGGACCCATTCCTCACACCGCCGCCACCGGCAGCCAGAGCACCTGTGCAATGTCCTCGGCCCCCGCGCACAGCATCGCCAAACGATCGAAGCCCAGCGCGATGCCGCTGCAATCGGGCAGGCCGTGCTCCAGCGCCGCGAGGAAATCCTCGTCCACTGGAAAACGCTCGCCGTACAGCCGCTCCTTCAAATCCATGTCGGCATCGAAGCGGGCGCGCTGGACCGCCGCGTCGGTCAGCTCGCCAAACGCGTTGGCCAACTCCAAACCGCAGGCGTACAGTTCGAACCGTTCGGCCAAGCGCGGGTTGTCGGGCTTGGGCCGCGACAGCGCCGCCATGCACAGCGGGTAATCGGTGAGCACGCAGGGAACACCCGCCCCCAGATGCGGCTCGATCCGTTCGAACAGGATGCGGAACACGATGTCCTCCCAACGGTCGCCCGCGTGGGGGATGATGCCGATCCGCGTCGCCTCAGCCGCCAGCGCCCCCGGGTCGGGATCGTGGCTGCCGTCGTAGGTCGCCATCAGGTCGACGCCCGCATACTCCTGGAAGGCGTCGGGAACCGTCAGGATGCGCCAGTCGGCGAAGGGATCGCACGCCAGGCCGCGAAAGGAAAAGCGCTCGCGCCCGGCAGCGTGCGCGGCGGCGCGCACCAAGTCGCGGCAATCGTCGATCAAACGGTGATAGCCCTCCCCGGCCCGGTACCATTCCAGCATGGAAAATTCCGGCGAATGGGTTCCCGACCGCTCGCCGTTGCGGTAGACGTGGGCCAACTGCCACAGACGCGGAAGCCCGGCCACCAGCAGCTTCTTCATGGCGAATTCCGGGCTGGTGTGCAGGTACAGCCGCCGCCGGTCGTCTGGATTCGGCCCCTGCAACTCGGTGGAGAAGGCCAACAGATGCGGTTCCATGCCCGGCGACACCTGCAAAGCCGGGGTGTCCACCTCGGCAAAATCCCGGTCCGCAAAGAATCCACGCACCGCCCCCAGAACCCGGCTCCGCGCCACCAGATGCGGGGCACGGCGGGCAAAGACATCGGGATGCCAGGACGGCGCGGACACGGGCAAGGACGGCATGGCGATCTTCCGATCTGGTCAGGACAGGAACGGGGGGCGCGGCATCAGAGCATCCACCCGCCCAAATCACAAGCAAAGGCGCGATCAAACGCTGGTCGGCGTTGCCTAAGACCCGGCAAGCTGCTAGGGTCCGCGCCGCCCGCTTTTCGGAAAATATGAGTATATCATGAAGGTCAATGCCAACCAGATGCGCGCCGGCCATGTGCTGGAGCACAACGGCAAGCTCTGGGTCATCACGAAAACCGCCATCGTCCAGCCCGGCAAGGGCGGTGCCTTCATCCAGTTGGAAATGAAGGACGTGCGCACCGGCACCAAGTCGATCGAACGGTTCCGCACCCAGGAGACGGTTGAGCGCGCCCGTTTGGACGAGCATGAAATGACCTTCCTGTACGCGGAAGGCGACAGCTACACCTTCATGGACAAGGAGAACTTCGAGCAGGTCGTGATTGATCGCGAGATCATCGGCGACCAGGCCGTGTTCCTCCAGGACGGCATGGAAGTGACCGTTCAGACCCATGAGGGCAGCCCCTTGGGCGTTGAGATTCCGGGCAAGGTCACGCTGACCATCGTTGAGGCCGATCCGGTGGTGAAGGGGCAGACCGCCTCCTCCTCCTACAAGCCGGCCAAGCTGGAAAACGGCGTGTCGGTGCTGGTTCCGCCGCACATCGACGCCGGGACCCGCATCGTCGTCGACACCGCGACCGGCGAATACGTCGAGCGCGCCAAGGACTGATCCCAGTTTTTTGGTCTGCCGTGATCCACCGGCTCTCGCCATCGGCGGGGGCCGGTGTATTCTTTTTCAGTTCCCGCACAGCATGGTATCCGCACGCTCATGGCCACCCGCTCCGCTCTCATCAACGTGATGGTCCGCGCCGCTGAAAAGGCGGCCAAAGGTCTGGTCCGCGACTTCGGCGAGGTTGAACACCTCCAGGTCTCGCGCAAGGGTCCGGCGGACTTCGTGTCCAACGCCGACCTGAAGGCCGAAAAGATTCTGCGGGAAGAGTTGCAGAAGGCCCGGCCCGAGTTCGGTTTCCTGATGGAAGAAAGCGGCGCGTCAAAGGGCAGCGACGCCACCGCCCGCTGGATCGTCGATCCGTTGGACGGAACCACCAATTTCCTGCACGGCCTGCCGCACTGGGCCATCTCCATCGCGCTGGAAAAGAGCGGGGAGATCGTTGCCGGTGTGGTGTATGAGCCGATCGGCGATCAGATTTTCTGGGCCGAGAAGGGCCAGGGGACCTTCGTCAACCACCAGCGCCTGCGCGTGTCCGAACGCCGCCGTCTGGAAGATTGCCTGCTGGCCACCGGCATCCCGTTCAAGGGCCGGGGCGATCACGCCGGTTTCCTGGGCGAAGCGGAAGCGGTGATGAAGGAGGTGGCGGGCATCCGCCGCTTTGGTTCGGCCGCGCTCGACCTCGCCTATGTCGCCGCCGGTCGGTTCGATGGCTATTGGGAACGCGGTTTGGCCCCGTGGGATTGCGCCGCCGGTGCCCTGATGGTGACGGAGGCCGGTGGCTTCGTCGGTGAAATCGGTGGCGGACGCAACCCGGTGTTCGGCGGGACCATTCTGGCCACCAACGCCCATCTTCAGGTTCCGCTGACCAAGCTGCTGAGCTCGGCCACGCCGCGCCCGCCGATCGTCAAGGCGTAAGGACCACCACCCGGTCGGGTCTTCTGATCGGGCCAAACCCGCCCCGGTGCCAAGAGCGTTGTCGCGCTGCGCCGCGATGCGCTATGGTTCCGGGGCTTTGTTTTTGGGAATCGGGGACGCATCGCCTTGGACCGTTGGGGACTGACCGTTCGCCTGAGCCGTTCCATCCCGACGGGTGTTCGCCGGGCCATGGCCCTGTGCGCCGTGGGTCTGGGCGCGTCGGGTCTGGTGGCGTTGTCGGCAACGCCCGCCCTGTCGGCGCAGGCCCAACCGGCCACCGTCAAGACCACCACCACCCCGCCGCCCGCCGCACCAAAACTGTCGCTGGAGAACGCCACACCGGCGGTGGTTCCGGGGCGGCCCAATCTGGGCACTCCGCCCAAGGTGATCGCCCCGCCACGCTTCGTGACCCCGGTTCCGTTTGATGCTCCGGCCCCGCCGGAGCTGGTGGAAGGCCCGGCCAAACCCGCGCCGCGCCCGGCCCAAACAGCAAAAACCGCGCCGACACCTGTCCCTGTGGCCCCCGCTGCCACTCCGGTGACGGCTCCGGTGCAAACCGCCGCCCTCCCCCCGGCCAGCCTCACGCCCGCACCGGCACCAACCGCCCCCGTCACCGCCGCGCCGATTCCCGCCAGTGCGCTGACCCTGGCCTTGTCTCTTGGCGCGACGAGCTTGCCCGATTCGGCGGATTCGCTGGTGGATGACATCCTGCGCCGATTGCGCGGCAGCGACACCGCCCGGCTGCAACTGCGCTCCTACGCCAGCGGCTCCGCTGAAACGGCGCGGGAGGCCCGGCAATTGTCGTTGGCCCGCGCCTTGAGCTTGCGTGAACGCCTGACCGCCTTCGGCGTTCGCAGCAGCCGCATCGACGTGCGCGCCCTGGGCATCGACACACAAGGTGGCGGCCCAGCCGACCGCATCGACATCGAATTTCTGAACGAGTGATCGTCACGCGTCCGACCGCGCCCGCGCGGCCCACGCACCGAGAGGCCCGATGACCGCCGCCGCCCCAAACCGGACCCCACAGCGGCCCCCCGAGCGACCACAGGAGGTCGCCACCGTCATGACCCGCCCCGAACGTTTCCTCACCCGGATGATCCTGTTCCTGGTGGTGGTGGTGGCGATTTGCGGCCTGCTGTTCCCCGCCCTGCACGCCGCCTTCATGAACAACGCGCCGCTGAACGGGGTGATCCTCGCCACGCTGCTGGCGGGCATCGCCTTTATTTTTCGGCAAGTGCTGATGCTGCGCCCGGAAGTGGCGTGGCTGGACCAGTATCAAAGCGGCACACCGCCGTCGGCGCTGGATGAACCGCTTTTGCTGGCCCCGATGGCGCGCATGCTGGGCGAACGTCGCGGGCGTCTGACCCTGTCGGCCCTGTCCATGCGCTCGCTGCTCGACGGCATCGCCTCGCGCCTGGACGAGTCGCGGGAGCTGTCACGCTACCTGATCGGGCTTTTGATCTTTTTGGGCCTGCTCGGCACCTTCTGGGGCCTGCTGCACACGGTGCAATCGGTCGGTGGCGTCATCGGCAGCCTGTCCATCACCGGCAACGATGTCGGCGCGATGTTCGGCAACCTGCAAAAGGGGCTGGAAGCGCCGTTGGTCGGCATGGGGACCGCCTTCAGCTCGTCCCTGTTCGGTCTGGCCGGTTCGCTGGTGTTGGGCTTTCTGGAGCTTCAGGCCAGCCAGGCGCACAACCGCTTTTTCCAGGATCTGGAGGATTGGCTGTCCAGCGCCACCCGCCTGTCCAGCGGGGCGGCCGGTGGGCTGGAGGTGGGGGAACAATCGGTTCCGGCCTATCTGCAAGCGCTGCTGGAACAGACGGCGGAGAATCTCGATTCCCTGCAACGCACCGTCGCCACCGCCGAAGAGGGCCGCCGCAGCGCCAACGCGAACCTGCTGGCGCTGACAGAGCGGATCTCCACCCTGACCGACCACATGCGGGCCGAACAGCAACTGTTGCTGCGCTTGGGCGAAAGCCAGCTCGACATGAAGGCGCTGTTGGAACGGGTGGCGGACTCGGCGATGGGCGGTCTGGACGACGCCTCGCGCCAGCATCTGCGCAACATGGACATCTATCTGGCCCGCATCGTCGAGGAATCCTCGGTGGGCCGGGTTCACGCCGTGCAGGAGATCCGCAGCGAAATCAAGCTGCTCGCCCGCACCATCGCGGCGCTGGCGGAAGAAGCTGACGCGCAACAGCGCTGATCCGGCCCACCCCGTCCATCACCCGCACCGGATTTCGAGGTTCCGCCATGGCCAGCATCAGCCGCCGCAACAGCCACCGGGACGCCAACGCGTGGCCCGGCTGGGTGGACGCGCTGTCGTCGCTGGTGATGGTGGTGATTTTCCTGCTGATGGTCTTCGTCGTCGCCCAATTCTATCTGGCGGCGACCCTGACCGGGCGGGATGAGCAACTGACCGCGCTGAACCGCAAGGTCGCCGAAATGAACGACCTGTTGGCGCTGGAGCGTGACGCCAACGCCGACCTGCGGGTGAACATCGCGCAATTGTCGATGGAGCTGCAATCCTCCGTCGTCCGCCGCGACGACATGACGCTCGCCATGGGCAAGCTGCAGGAGGACCGCGACCACGCCGCCCGCGCGCTGGAGGAGTTGCAGCGCAACGTCCGGGTCGACCGCGAAAGCTACGAGTTGAAGCTCAAGGAACTGGTCAGCCTGCAAAACGACCTGAAGGCGCTGCGCGAGGCGCGGGAAAAGCTGGAAGGCGACCTGGCCGCCGCCGCCCTGCTGATCCGCCAGGCCCGGGAGCAGCAGCAGGCGCAGGCGGTCGAACTGGCCAACGGGCGGGAGCAGACCAAGAGTCTGGAGGCCCAGGCCAAGAGCCTGGAAAGCCAACTAACCGCCGCGCTCGCCGCCGCCAAGCTGACCGACGCCCAACGCCAGGCCCTGACCACCGATCTGGAAAAGGCCGGGGAGCGCACCAAGGCGCTCGACGCCCGTCTGGTGGCCGCGCTGGCGGCGGCCAAGCTGGCCGAGGAGCAGAAACAGGCGCTCGCCACCGATCTCGCCACCGCGCGCGACCGCGCCAAGACGCTGGACAGCCAGCTGGCCGCCGCCCTCGCCGCTGCTGCGCTGTCGGACAGCCAACGCAAGGCGCTGGGAACGGAACTGGACGGCGCGCGCGACCGGGTGAAGAGCCTGGAGGGACAACTCAGCGCCAACGCCGCCGCCGCGAAGACGGAGGAGGAGCAGCGCCAAGCCCTGCTGGCCGAACTGGGCGCGTTGCGCGACCGCTCCAAGGCGCTGGACAGCCAATTGGCCAGCGCGGCGGAACGGACCATGCTGGCGCAAAAGGAGATCGACCAGCGCGACATCCGCATCAAGGATTTGGCCAACGCGCTGGCGGGCGAACAGGCCGAAGGCGGCAAGAGCCGCCAGCAGATCGAGGCGCTGAACCAACAGCTTCTGGCCTTGCGCGAGCAGTTGGCCCGTCTGGCCGTGGTTTTGGAGGCGTCCGAGAAGACCAGCGCCGAACAGCGGGTGCAGATCAGCGATCTCGGCTCCCGCCTCAACCAGGCCTTGGCGGCGAAGGTGCAGGATTTGGCGCGCTACCGCTCGGAGTTCTTCGGGCGCGTGCGCGAGGCGCTGGGCAACCGGCCCGACGTGCGGATCGTCGGCGACCGTTTCGTCTTCCAATCCGAACTGCTGTTCCCCTCCGGTTCGGCCAATCTGGAAGAGGGCGGCAAGCAGCGGCTGGCCGAACTGGCCCGCACCCTGATCGAGATCGGCAAGGCGATTCCGCCCGACATCCAATGGGTTTTGCGCGTCGATGGCCACACCGATGTGCGCCCGGTGCGGCAACAGTTCGGGACCAACTGGGAATTGTCGTCGGCCCGCGCCATCTCGGTGGTGAAATACCTGATCGACGTCGGCATTCCGCCGGAACGGCTCGCCGCCACCGGCTTTGGCGAGTTCCAGCCGCTCGACCCCGGGACCACGGACGAAGCCTTCGCCCGCAACCGTCGGATTGAAATCAAGCTTGATCAGCGCTGAGGCCAGCGACGAGACCAGCGTGGACGCTGGCGGGGATCACGGTTCCCGTCCGGCCACCACCGCGATCGCCACGCCCCGCGCCTGGGGCAGTTCGGCGCAGCGCCGGATCAGGCTTTCCCCGGCATACACCGCCCAACCGCTGCGGAACCCGTCCTCTTCATACTGAAGCTCGACCCGGCGTCCGCGATGCTCCACGGCGTAGGAATACGCGTCTTCTTTCGTCCATGTCGGTGTGTTGGACATGATGCCACCATGACCGGATGCTTCGCACACACAAGGATGTGCGGGATCTGGTTAATGATTGGTTATCCTGACAATCGGGACATCCACCAAACAGCATAGGACCGATGCTTTGGTAGCGCTCACCCCCAGGAAAACCCCGGTGGTGAACGGGAAAAGTCAGCGTCGCCACTCGCTGTCGAGGATGGCGTAGAGGACATGGTCGCGCCACGTCCCATCGATGCGCAGATAGCCGCGCGCGTAGCCTTCATGGGTGAAGCCGACCTTTTCCAACACGCCCCGGCTGGGCAGGTTGGTCGGCAAACAGGCCGCCTCGATCCGGTGCAGCCCCAAATGGCCGAAGGAAAAATCCAATACCAGCCGGACCCCGCCGGAGACATAGCCGCGCCGGGCGTAACGCTGCCCCACCCAATAGCCGAGCGTTCCCATCTGGGCCACGCCGCGCCGGATGTTGGTCAGGCCCAAGCCCCCCACCAGCGCGTCGGTCTCACGGTCAAAAATCAGAAAGCTGTAGCCCTCATCGTCGCGCCATTCCTGGGCCTGACGGCGCAGCCGACGGCCGAACGCGCTGCGGGTCAACGCGTCGGCGGGCCAGGTTGGTTCCCACGGGGTGAGGAAGGCGCGGGACGCGTCGCGCACCTCCGCCCACTCCCGCCAATCGCGCGGCAAGGGCGGGCGGATGTAGCAGCTTGGCCCGTCCAGCCGCATGGCGGGCGGGCTGATGAGGCCGCTGCCGAGAAGCCGGATCATAAAGCCCTGGTCCACGGCCGCGTCATCCCCCTCTCCCCCGATCAGGCCAAACGCGCGGCGATGCGGTCGTAGGATTCCAGCCGGTCGATCGGCCCCAACGCCGCGACCGTCGGACGGCTGGCGCGCAGGCGCTTGGCCGCCGCCACCACGGTGTCGCGATCCACCCCATCGATCTTGCGGACGATCTCGTCCACCGGAATCGGGCGGTCGTAGATCAGCAATTGCTGACCCAGTTGCTCGCAACGCGACATGGTGCTTTCCAGCGCCATCAGCGTCCCGGCCTTCAACTGGGCTCGGGCGCGGGCGACCTCGTCCTCGGTCACATCCTCGCCCACCTTGGCGAGTTCGTCGCAGATCACCGGAACCAGTTCGGCCACCTCATCCTCACCCGTTCCGGCGTAGACGCCGAACAGGCCGCCGTCGTGATAGCCGCCGGTGAAGGTGTAGATCGAATAGACCAGACCGCGCTTTTCCCGCACCTCCTGGAACAGGCGCGACGACATGCCCCCGCCCAGCAGGGTGGACAGCACCGAATGGGCGTAGAAATCCGGGTCGTGCACCCCCACCCCGTCAAAGCCGAGGACGAAGTGCATCTGTTCCAGATCGCGGGCCTCGCGGTAATCGCCGCCCTGATACTGCGCGGCCTCCGGCTTTGGCGGGGCGGTGCTGGACAGATGGCCGAACGCCTTGTCGGCCATCTCGACCAGCCGGTCATGCTCGATCCGTCCCGCCGCCGACAGCACCATGCCGGGCGCGCCGTAATGACCGGCGATGTAATCGACCAGCGCCTGACGCGGCAGCTCCGCGACGATCTCCGACGACCCCAGCACCGGGCGCCCCAGCGCCTGCCCCGGATAGGCGGTGGCCTGGAAATGGTCGAAGATGATGTCGTCGGGGGTGTCGGCGCTCTGGCCGATCTCCTGCAACACCACGGTGCGTTCACGCGCCAACTCGTCCGCGTCGAGCGTCGAATGCTGGATCATGTCGGCGAGAATGTCCAAGGCCAGCCCGGAATCCTCGTGCAGGACCTTGGCGTAATAGGCGGTCTGCTCGCGGGTGGTGTAGGCGTTCAGTTGCCCGCCGACATTCTCGATTTCCTCGGAAATGCGGAAGGCGGAGCGCCCCGGCGTCCCCTTGAACAGCATGTGTTCGACCAGATGCGCCACGCCGTTGACGCTGGCCGCCTCGTTGCGGGTTCCCACCCCGACCCAGCAGCCGAGCGAAACGGACTGCACGTCAGGCATGGTGTCGGTGGCGACGCGCAGCCCGTTGGGCAATGTCGTGACGCGAATGGAACTCATGCGGCCTCCTGGGCGGCGCGGGCGCGGGCGGCGACGAACGCCTGGACGGTGGCCAGATCGTTGGGCAGGTCGCTCAACCGCTCCTCACGCTCGTAAAGATCGGACAGACGCGGCGGCAGGGCCGGGCGGCGACCGCTGGCCTTTTCCACCGCGTCGGGGAATTTGGCGGGATGGGCAGTGGCGAGCACCACCATCGGCACCGACGGGTCAACCTCCGCCTTCGCTTTCGCCGCCTTGGCCGCCGCCACGCCCACCGCCGTGTGCGGATCGAGCAGATAGCCGCTGTTGGCCCAGGTGGTGGCGACGGTCTCCATCGTCCCGTCCTCGCCCACGCGGTGGCCGGCGAAGATGGAGAGCGCCTTGGCCAGTTGGGCGTCGGTGACGGCGAAGTTGCCCTCCGCACGGAAACGGTTCAACGCCGCCGTCACGGCGTCGCCGTCGCGGTCCAGCAGATCGAACAGCAGCCGTTCGAAGTTGGAGGAGATCTGAATGTCCATGCTGGGACTGAAGGTAGGCACAACCGGCGCGGCGGCCATGGTCCCGCTGGCAAAAAAACGCGCCAGAATGTCGTTGGAGTTCGATCCGACCACCAGCTTGTCGATCGGCAGCCCCATCGCCCGCGCGCCATAGGCGGCGTAGACGTTGCCGAAATTGCCGGTCGGCACGGTGAAGGCGATCTTGCGGTCGGGCGCGCCCAACGCGACGGCGGCGGTGAAGTAATAGACGATCTGGGCCATGATGCGCGCCCAGTTGATCGAATTGACCGCCGACAGCCCCATCGTGTCGCGGAAGGCGGTGTCGTTGAACATCCCCTTCACCAGATCCTGACAATCGTCAAAGGTGCCGTCCAACGCGATGTTGTGGACGTTCGACGACAGGACGCTGGTCATCTGGCGGCGCTGCACCTCCGACGTGCGGCCCTTCGGGTGCATGATGAAGATGTCGACGTTCTGGCGGTCGCGGCAGGCCTCGATGGCCGCCGACCCGGTGTCGCCGGAGGTCGCGCCAACGATGGTGACGCGCTCGCCCCGCTTGGCCAGCACATGATCGAACAGGCGGCCCAGCAGCTGCAGCGCCACATCCTTGAAGGCCAGCGTCGGGCCGTGGAACAGCTCCAGCACCCAGGTGGTTTGATCCAGTTGGATCAGCGGCGTCACCGCGCTGTGGTCGAAGCTGGCGTAGGCGTCGGTCACGATGGCGCGGAACGCGTCCTCGTCGATGGCCCCGCCCAGAAAGGGCAGCATGACCCGGACGGCGATTTCGCTGTAGGGCAGACCGCGCAGCGCGCGGATGTCGTCCGCCGAGAATTGCGGCCAGCTCTGCGGCACATACAGGCCACCGTCGCGGGCCAACCCGGCCAGAAGAACGTCTTCAAACCCAAGGACCGGGGCCGCGCCCCGCGTGCTGACGTACTGCACCGATTCCACTCCGTCCGATGAGGAAGGCATAGTTAGCGCTCCCCCTCCCCCGGCGCAAGCGGCGCGCGCGACGCCCCGTTCTGCGTCCGGCGGATGATCCCCGGGCAGCGGCCGTGTTGACAGGGGGGCGCGGCCGGTGTCTCGTTGCGCCCACACCCCAGCACGACCCAGCACAACGCCTCCCACCACAACACCGAGGTCGATCATGCCCCTGCTGTTTTCCTATGGCACCCTGCAACAAGAGGATGTGCAGCGCGCCACCTTCGGGCGGCTGTTGCAGGGGCAACCGGATCAACTGGTTGGCTATGGCCGGACGATGGTTCCCATCGACGATCCCGAGGTGGTCAAGACCAGCGGCAAGACCCACCACCCGATCATCGCCTTCAGCGGCAACGACGCCGACCGGGTGGACGGAACCGTGTTCGAGATCACCGACGCCGAACTGGCGCAGGCCGACGCGTATGAGGTCGCGGCCTACAAAAGGGTCGCCGCTGACACCGCCGCCGGACAAACCGTCTGGGTCTATGTCGACGCGCGTTTCGCCCCGGCCTGATCGCCCCGGCATCGCCCACCCCGGTTGAACCGCCCCCCCACCAACCGAGGGCGGCGCGGTTCACCGGAGCGGGGCGTCACGCCGCGAGATAGCGGGTTTCCAGATGCCGTTTGAACAGCCCGACGTCGAGCGGGCGGCCGGTGGCGGCGGCCAACAGCGCGTCGGCGGACGGGTGGAAACAGCCGGTGTCGTGGACGTTGCGGCGCAGCCAGCCGACCAGCGGGGCGAAATCGCCACGGCCCAACGCCGCCGGAATCTCCGGGACCGCCGTCCGCGCCGCGTCGAACAGTTGCGCGGCGGTCATCGCCCCCAGGGTGTAGCTGGGGAAATAGCCCCAACCGCCGCTGGGCCAATGGATGTCCTGCAGGCAGCCCCGGCGATCGTCGGGCGGGACCACGCCGACCAGCTCCTTCATGCCGTCGTTCCACGCCCCCGGCAGATCGTCCAGACTCAAATCGCCCGAGACCATCGCCCGTTCCAGCCGGTAACGCAGGATGACGTGGGCCGGATAGGTCACTTCGTCGGCGTCCACGCGGATGAAGCCGCGCTCCACCCGGCCATAGAGCCGACGCAGATTCTCAACCTCCCACACCGGACCGGAGCCGCCGAACGCCTCGCGCGCCACCGGGGCCAGCCAGGTGATGAACTCGGCCGAGCGGGCGGCCTGCATCTCCATGATGAGCGACTGGCTTTCGTGCACGGCCATACCACGCGCCTGCCCCACCGGCTGGGCCAGATGGGCGCGCGGGCGGCCCTGCTCGTACAGGCCATGCCCCGTTTCGTGGATCACCGCCATCAGCGCGTTGGCGAAGTCGGCCTCGTCGTAGCGGGTGGTCATCCGCACATCGTCGGTCGCCCCGCCACAGAAGGGGTGCAGCGACACATCCAGCCGACCGCGCTGGAAGTCGAAGCCCATCCGCTCCATCATCGCCACGCCGAAGCGCCGCTGGTCCTCCACCGCGAACGGCCCGACCGGGCGCAGCGGTTGCGGTTCCCCAGCCTGTTTGTCGATCACCCGGCCAATCAGATCGGGCAGGAAAGCGGCGAGATCGGCGAACAGCGCGTCGATGCGCTCCATCCGCGCGCCGGGGTCGTATTCGTCGAGCAGCGCATCGTAGGGCGCGATCCCCATCGCCGCGCTTTTGGCCGCCGCGCTCTCGCGCACGCAGTCCAGCACGGTTTGCAGCGAGGGCTTGAGCGCGGCGAAATCGCTGTCGGCCCGCGCGCTGCGCCACACCATTTCGCACAGCGATGACGCCTTGCTCATCGCCGCGACCAGATCGGCGGGCACGGCGGTGGCGTGGGCGTGGTTGCGGCGCATCTCGCGCAGGTTGGCCCGCTGCCAGGGATCGAGCGCGCCGTCGGCCTCCGCCTCGGCCAGCAGATCGCCCAGGCGGGGGTCGGTCGCCAGCTCGTGCGACATCACCGACAGGGTGGCGATCTGCTCCGCCCGCCCCTCGTTCGCGCCGTCGGGCATGATGGTTTGGGCGTCCCAACCCAAAATCCCCAGCGCGTCGCCGATGGCGGCGATGCGGGCGTAACGGCGTTCAAGCTCGTGGTAAGCGGTCATGCGGCGTCGGGCCTGTGGTTGTCGCCGTGACGGCGGGGTCTGGGCGGAGTCTGCGCTGCGACAGCACATACACAACCGCGAGCGTGACCGCCAGCCCGTACCAGGTCGCCGCGTATTGCGCGTGGTTGTTGGGCAACTCCACGCGCGGCTCGATCCCGGCGGGCAACCCGCCCGGTGTCTGACCGGGCAACGCCTCCACCACCAGCGGGGCCACGGCGGGCAGCTTCAGCGCGGCGGCCATCGCCGGTGGATCGACGCGCACCCAGACCGGGGCACCCGGCGCGTTGTCGGGCTGGAACAGGCTTGGCGCGGTCGGAAGGCGGACGATGCCGCGCAGGCTGATCCCCCCCTCGATCCGGCCCGGCGCGCGGTTGGCCGAGAGCCGATGATCCATCGGCACGAAACCACGATTGACCAGGACGACACCGCCGCCGTCCGCCCGCTCGAACGGTGTCACCACCTCGTACCCGGCCTGTCCCTGGCGCGGGCGGGCGAGAACCAGCGTTTCCCGGTCGTTGAGAAAGCGGCCGGTCAGCGTCACCGGGCGGAACTCCCATGCCGCCGGATCGTCCAGCGTGACAGGCAACGCCACCGGCGGGGCGGTGATGCGTTCCTGCACCCGCGCCAGCAGGTCGGCCTTCCAACCCATGCGTTGGAACTGCCATGTCCCCAACCCCAGCATGATGGCAATCGCCGGAAGGGTCATCAGGGTGGCGGCGCGCGTCGGACGGAAGACACGGGCTGTGGTCATTCACCCTTCTCAAGCTCGCTGCGGCGGTAACGGTATTGTTGGGCGATCACCAGGGCCTTGGCGGGGCGCAGCATCCCCAGCGTCAGGCCCAGAACCACCGCCCCCCACACCAACGCGTGCAGCCACAGGGGCCACTCCACGTTCATCGACACCCACAGTGCCACCGGGACCACAAGAAAGCCCAGGATGAAAATGAGGAAGACCGCCGGACCGTCGCCGCTGTCCACCTTCGAAAAATCCAGGCCACAGGTGTCGCAGCGTTCGGCGACGTCCAGATAGCCCTTGAACAGCTTTCCCCGGCCGCAGCGGGGGCAGGCGCAGGCCAGCCCCGCCGACACCGGGGAAATGTTCGCGTGATAACCGGTCAAGCCGATACCTCAGTGCCCACCCGTCGACCCGCCATGACCGCCCCACCAATAGACCGACACGAACAGGAACAGCCACACCACGTCCACGAAGTGCCAGTACCAGGCCGCCGCCTCGAACCCGAAATGGCTTTGCGGGGTGAAATGGCCCTTGGCCGTGCGCACCCAGCACACCGCCAGGAAGATCGTGCCGACCAGCACGTGGAAGCCGTGGAAGCCGGTGGCCATGTAGAAGGTGGATGGGAAGATGCCGTCGGTGAACTTGAACGCGGCGTGGGCGTATTCATAGCCCTGGAAGAAGGTGAACATCACGCCCAGCAGCACGGTCAGGCCCAGCGCCTTCGACGCTTCCTTGTTCTTGCCCTCGATGATGGCGTGGTGCGCCCAGGTCACCGTCACGCCCGACAGCAGCAGGATCAACGTCATCATCAGCGGCATGTGGAACGGGTCAATGACCTCGATCCCCACCGGCGGCCAATGGGCGTCCGGGTTGGTCGGCGACGCCTTGGGGAACAGGGCGGCGCTGAAGAAGGCCCAGAAGAAGGCGGCGAAGAACATCACCTCCGACGCGATGAACAGCGACATGCCATAGCGCAAACCGATCTTCACGACCGGCGTGTGCGCCTTTTCGACCACCGCCTCCTTGATGACGTCGCGCCACCAGCCATACATGACGCCCAGCACCGCCAGCACGCCCAGGATCATCACCAGCTTGCCGGATCCGTGCATGAACAGGACCAGTCCGGTGGCCAGCAACCCGCCGGCGAAGGCCCCCAACAGCGGCCAGGGGCTGGGATTCAGCAGATGGTAGGGATGGGGAACCCCGGCTCCATCCGAAGCGGAAGGTTCATGCGGCGCGTGCCCGTGGGTGATGTCGGCCATCGTGTCTCAACCCCATTGGTCAGTTCGTGGCGGTCGCGCTGGGCGCCGCCTTTTGATTGCTTCCCGCCTGCTGCTGGGCCAGAACGGCGTCGCTGTCTTTGGCGCGGAAGAAGGTGTAGGACAGCGTGATGGTGGTGACGTCGTCCATGTTGCGGTCGTCGTTCATCGCCGGATCGACAAAGAACGCCACCGGCATGTCCACCGACTGCCCCGGTTGCAAAATCTGCTCGGTGAAGCAGAAGCATTCGAGCTTGTTGAAATAGCGCCCCACCTTGTCGGGTGTGACGTTGTACATGGCGGTTCCCACCGTGGGCCGCGCCGACCGGTTTTCCGCCCGATAGGCGGCCAGACCGGTTTCCCCCATCTTCAACACCAGCTCCTTTTGCTCCGGGCGGAAGGCCCAGGGCAAATTCATGTTGGTGTCGGCGTTGAAGCGCACCGTCACCTTGCGGTCGATCACCGTGGCGGGGGCCGCCGACGCCCGCTGCGTCGTGCCGCCGAAGCCCGTGACCGAGCAGAACAGCGAATAGAGCGGAGCCGAAGCGTAGGCCAAACCGATCATCGCGAAGACCAACCCGAACAGCGAGGTCAGGATGATCCGGTTGCGGCGGCGCAGCGACGGGTCCATCGCGGTCAGTGCCCCGCGCCCATGCGGACGATGGTGATGCCGTAGAACAGCGCCACCAGCCCGACCAGACCGGCCAGCACCGCCAGATTGCGCCCGCGCAGCCGCTTGGCCCGCTCATCGGCCTCCGAACGGCTGGTCCCCATCGTCGGATCGTTGCGATCAACCACCGTCATGCTCCACCTCCCACGACAAGCCGCTCGCCGATCATCAGGGCGAACAGCAGGAACAGGTACAGAATGGAAAAACCGAACATCTTCTTGGCCGGGCCATCGTCGGTGGAGCGCAGCACCCGCAGCGCGCTGCCGACAAACATCAGCCCCAACAGGCTGGACACCGCCAGATAGACCGGACCGGCGATCCCGACAAAATAGGGGGCGGCGGCGACCGGCAGCAGCACCATCGTGTAGAGCAGCATCTGGCGTTTGGTGGAGTCCGGCCCGGCGACCACTGGCATCATCGGCACGCCCGCCCGCGTGTAATCGCTGTTGCGGAACAGGGCCAGCGCCCAGAAATGCGGCGGCGTCCACAGGAAGATCAGCAGGAACAGCAGGATCGACGCGACCGAGACGTCGCCCGTCACCGCCGCCCAGCCGATCATCGGCGGAAAGGCCCCGGCGGCCCCACCAATGACGATGTTCTGCGGCGTCCGCCGCTTCAGGCCCATGGTGTAGACGACGATGTAGAACAGGATGGTCAGGGCCAACAGCGCCGCCGCCGTCCAATTGACGCCGATGCCCATCACCAGGGTGGACAGCACCGCCAAAGTGACACCAAAGCCCAACGCCTCGTCCGCGCCCACCCGGCCCGACGGGATCGGGCGTTTGGCGGTGCGCGCCATCACCGCGTCGATGTCGCGGTCGTACCACATGTTGATCGCGCCCGAGGCCCCCGCCCCGACCGCGATGCACAGCACCGCCACCGCCCCGATCAGCGGGTGGATGTGGCCGGGGGCCAGCACCAGCCCGGCCAACCCGGTGAACACCACCAGGGACATGACCCGTGGCTTCAGCAACTCGATGTAATCACCGGCGGATGCGCCGGGAACCCGCTCCAACGCTGTGTCCGTCATGGCTGTCCCTCCCCGCCTGTGTCTGGTGTGTCGCTGTCTTTGCTTGCAGCGTCCGAATCTTTGGCAGCGTCCGATGTTTGGCGTTCCGGTCGGGCGGCGCGCTGGCCGCCCGACGGGATCCTCACCCAGCCCGGTTCACTTGATCCGGGGCAGGGTTTCAAAGGCGTGGAACGGCGGCGGCGAGCTGACGGTCCATTCCAACGTCGTGGCCTCCGGCCCCCAATAGGCACCCGGCACCCGCTCGCCGCTGCGCAGCGTCTTGATGGCGATCCAGACGAACAGCAGGGTCGAGGCGAAGGAGATGTAGGCCCCGAAGGAGGAGATCATGTTCCACCCGGCATAGGCGTCCGGGTAATCCGGGATGCGGCGCGGCATGCCCGCCAGACCCAGGAAATGCTGCGGGAAGAACAGCATGTTGACGCCGATGAAGGTGGTGTAGAAGTGGACCTTGCCCCAGAATTCCGGGTATTGGCGGCCCGACATCTTGCCGATCCAGTAATACCAGCCCGCGAAGATCGAGAAGACCGCACCCAGCGACAGCACATAGTGGAAGTGCGCGACGACGTAATAAGTGTCGTGCATGACGTTGTCCAAGCCGCCGTTGGCCAGGACCACGCCAGTCACGCCGCCGACGGTGAACAGAAAGATGAAGCCGATCGCCCACAGCATCGGCACCTTGAACTCGATCGACCCGCCCCACATGGTGGCGATCCAGGAGAAGATCTTCACGCCGGTGGGAACCGCGATGATCATGGTGGCGGCGGTGAAGTAGGCCTTGGTGTCCACATCCAGACCGACCGTGTACATGTGGTGCGCCCACACGACGAAGCCGACCACGCCGATGGCGACCATGGCGTAGGCCATGCCGAGATACCCGAACACCGGCTTCTTGGAGAAGGTCGAGATGATGTGGCTGATGATGCCGAAGGCCGGCAGGATCATGATGTAGACTTCGGGGTGGCCGAAGAACCAGAACAGATGCTGGAACAGCATCGGGTCGCCGCCGCCCTCCGGGTTGAAGAAGGTGCTCCCGAAATTGCGGTCGGTCAGCAGCATGGTGATGGCACCGCCCAGCACCGGAACCGCCAGCAGCAGCAGGAAGGCCGTGACCAGCATCGCCCAGACGAACAGCGGCATCTTGTGCAGGGTCATGCCCGGCGCGCGCATGTTGAAAATGGTGGTGATGAAGTTCACAGCGCCCAGGATCGAGCTGGCACCGGCCAGATGCAGCGCGAAGATCGCCATATCGACCGACGGCCCACTGTGGCCCAACGGTGAGGACAACGGCGGATAGACCGTCCAACCCGTGCCAGCGCCATTGCCGACGAAGGCCGATCCCAGCAGCAGCAGGAAGGCCGGAACGATCAGCCAGAAGCTGATGTTGTTCATGCGCGGAAAGGCCATGTCGGGCGACCCGATCATGAGCGGCACGAACCAGTTGCCAAAGCCGCCGATCAAGGCGGGCATGACAACGAAGAACACCATGATGAGGCCGTGCGCGGTGATGAGCACGTTCCACACCTGGCCGTCGGCGACGAACTGCAACCCGGGGGATTGCAACTCCAGCCGCATGATGACGGAGAACAGCCCGCCGATCAGCCCGGCGATCACCGAGAAGATCAGGTAGAGCGTTCCGATGTCCTTGTGGTTGGTGGAGAAGAACCAGCGCGGCACGAACCCTGGAATGTGGTGGTCGTGTCCGTGATCGTGGCCGTGGTGGGCGTCTGCCATGTCTCTAACCCTTTGTCGCTGCCCCTCGGGTCCGTCCGCCGCGCGTGTTCGCTGTCGGGTCGCCGGGCCGGTGGCTGGGTGTGGTTCTTATTCGGCGGTTGCCGGGGCGTCCGGCGTCACTCCACCCGGCGTCACTCCACGGTGACGGCGGCGGGGGCCTGCGCCACGTCGCGGTTGCCCTCGCGCGGGGCAAAGGCGGTTTTGGCCTTGGCAACCCAGGCGTCGAACTTGTCCTTGGACACGACCTCGACCGCGATCGGCATGTAGCCGTGGTTGGTCCCGCAGATTTCCGAGCATTGGCCGTAATAGACGCCCTCGCGCTCGGCCTTGAACCAGGTCTCGTTGATGCGGCCCGGCATGCCGTCCTTCTTCACGCCAAAGGCCGGGATGGCCCAGGAATGGATGACGTCGCCCGCCGTCACCAGCAAACGCACCGTGGCGTTGACCGGCACGACCACGCGGTTGTCCACCTCCAGCATCCGGCGTTGGCCGGGCTTCAGGTCGGATTCCTGGATGATGTAGCTGGAGAAGGCGATGTTGCCGTGATCGGGGTATTCGTAATCCCAGTACCATTGCCGCCCCGTGACCTTGATGGTCATGTCGGCCTGCGGGATCCGTTCGGCCATGTAGAGCAGCTTGAAGGACGGAACGGCGACCACGATCAGGATGATGACCGGGATCACGGTCCAGGCCACCTCAAGCAGCGTGTGGTGCGAGGTTTTGGACGGGACCGGGTTGCGCTTGGCGCTGAAGCGGACCACGCAATAGGCCAGCAGCGCGGCCACGAACAGCACGATCACCGTGATGATCGCGGTCAGCAGGTTGTGGAACGAATCCATCATGTGCTTGACCGGGGAGGCCGCCTCTTGCAGCCCCAACTGCCACGGGTGCGGCTCGCTCGCCAGCGCCGTGCCGCAGACCCCCGCAAGTGTGAGAGCCGCCACAAGCCCGGCGGCGCGCATGTGTTGCCGTTTCATCCCCAACCCTCGTCTATGCTGTGACTTTCGTCATAGGCCACAGTCGTCTCTTCCCGCCGGAACCGCTTTCGCCCATAATTGTTCGAACACCAAGCAGTCTTGTTCGAAGATGATCGGGCATTTCAGCTAAAACCGGATGATGCAGGGTTCATGCCATTCGGAGGGCGTCATTCCCCGCAAGCCCAGCTTATCCCCACATCACACTCGGTTACAAGCGATTCCTGGCTCCCCCAAGAGCCAAGTGTCTGAACGTGTTCGACGACTCCGCTAAGCAAAAAGGCTGAGTTGCAAGCGCGGTTAATCAACGCGTCATTTCGCCGCAGTTTGTTTGTCTTGCTAACGGCTGAAAACGCGTGTCAGGACCACAACGTTGCTCCGCGCGCTGAAATTTGTTTTGATTCTATACTGTATTGTCCTTACCACACATCGCCAACCGAGACCCACCCCGGCAAACAGAAGGCAAAAATTTTTAAAACAAAAAGGCGCGCTGTCTGTGGCGCGCCCGATGAAAAGATGCAGAGCAACTTTTGTAGTTCATAATAATAAATCGCGGAGTCCCATCAATGATTGCCCGCGATCACTTTGCGAATGCGCCGAACACCTGACCACACAAACGCGATCACAATCGGAATCATCAGCCCAACCAACAGATCAGGGTCTACCTTCAAACCGAAACCCTTCAACCCCTTGGCGGCGTACCCCACGATCCCGACGAGGTAGTAGCTGATCGCCACCACCGACAGCCCCTCCACCGTCTCCTGAAGGCGCAATTGCAGCTGCGCCCGCCGATCCATGGATTGCAGAAGCTCGGCGTTCTGCCCCTCCACCGCGATCTCCACGCGGGTGCGCAGCAGGTTGCTGGCGCGGGCGACTCGCTGGGACAGGGTGTGCAAACGCCGCTCCACCGCCTCGCAGGTGCGAATCGCCGGGGTCAACCGACGGTCCATGAACTCGCGGACGGTTTGCAGGCCCTCGATGCGGATTTCCCGCAACTCGTCGATGCGCTTTTCCACCAACTCGTGATAGGCGCGCGCCGCGCCGAAGCGGTAGGCGGTTTCGGACGCGATCTGTTCGGCCTGGGCGGCCAGCAGGGTCAAACGGTCGAGCAGGTCGCGTTCATCCTGCAATCCGCGCAGGGTGGCGATTCGGGTGGTGACATCGGCCAACCCGGCTTCGATCGGGTTGATGCGCGGCAGAACCCCGCGCGCCATCGGCAGGGCCAACAGCGCCATCACCCGATAGGTTTCGATTTCCAGCAGGCGCTGGACAACGCGGCCGGTCTGGCGCGGCGTCATCGAATGATCGAGCACCAGCATCCGGGAATAGCCATCGCCGTGGATGCGGAAATCGGTCCAGGCGGTGGCGGAGCGTCCGGCGAGTCGCGACCCGACGTAGCTTTCCGATCCGAACATCGCCGCCATCATGTTGGCGGATGGTTCGGGCGACTGGTCGTCCAGCACGGCGATGTGGACGCCGACGATGCGCTCCCCCGGCAGGCCGTTCACCCAGTCGCGCGGGACCGCGTTCAGGGCCGGTTCCAGAAAGGGATCGGTCAGGGCACCCACCGGGGTGACGCTGGGGCGAAAGATGGTCCAGGTCGAAAATTCGGTGTGGCGTTCCCATTTCAGGCGGAAGCTGCCGAACGACGCGCTGTGGTGGGTGGCCCCCAGCGACGGGCGGGGGATGCCCGCCCAATCGCACAGGGATTCCAGATGGCGGCGGTCGGTTTCCCCCGCCCCCTCGCCCGACAGCATGGCCAGCATGGTGACGCGCACCGGGGCCGTCATCGATTCCGGCGGCCGGGCGTGCACCTCGTTGGTCAGGGCCAGCCGCAGCGGGTGGTCGATCAGGGCCGAACCGACGGGCGCAGCCCCGCCACCGACCTGCGCCCCATGCGTCTGCCGCGCCTCACGCTCGTTCATCCCTGCCCCCTGCCGCCTGCTTTTTGTTCTGCGGTCGCGGCTGTCCAAACGCCAAGCCTTGCCGGACGGCGTTTGCAGCGCCACACTGTATGGAACGATGTTTGACACACCCCGCCGATCCACGCGAGAGCGGCGGCGGATGTTCCACCCTTGCGGCGTTCGCCGGCGATCCGGCCAGAGCGAAACGGCCAGAGCGAAACCCTGCCCAAAACCCGGAGTGCCCATGAGCGCGCTTGCCATCACCGACGATCTCTTCTTCAACCGCGCGGGTATGGACCGCGCCCGCGTGGAAGGCGTCGTGCAAGAGGCTCTCGCCAACGCCGATGACGGCGAGCTGTATTTGGAATACGCCCAAAGCGAATCGCTGGGTTGGGACGATGGCAAGCTGAAGTCGGCCAGCTTCGACACCACCCAGGGCTTTGGCCTGCGCGCCATCGCCGGGGAGGCGACCGGCTTCGCCCACGCCTCCACCCTGTCGGAGGACGCGATCCGCCGCGCGGCGGCCACCGTGCGCGCGGTGCAGTCGGGCCACAGCGGCACGCTGGCCGAACCGCCGGGCGGGACCAACCGCGCGCTGTACATCCCCGACAACCCGCTGCCGCTGGTTCCCTTCGCCGAGAAGGTGAAGCTGCTGGCCGACATTGACGCCTACACCCGCGCCAAGGACGAGCGCGTGCGGCAGGTGAGCTGCTCGATCAGCGGCGAATGGCAGGCGGTGCAGATCCTGCGCGGCGACGGCGTGCGCGTGGCCGACCTGCGCCCGCTGGTCCGCCTGAACGTCTCCGTCGTGGTGGCCGAGGGCGACCGCATGGAAACCGGCAGCCACGGCGGCGGCGGCCGCGTCACCTACGAGCATTACATCCAGCCGGAGACTTGGCGCGCCTTCGCCGACGAGGCGCTGCGCCAGGCCCTGATGAACCTCACCTCCGTCCCCGCTCCCGCCGGGGAGATGACGGTCGTGCTGGGCAATGGCTGGCCGGGCATCCTGCTGCACGAGGCCATCGGCCACGGGCTGGAGGGCGACTTCAACCGCAAGAAGACCTCGGCCTTCGCCGGGCTGCTGGGCCAGCGCATCGCCGCCCCCGGCGTGACCATCGTCGATGACGGGACCATCGACAACGCGCGCGGCTCCATCTCCGTCGATGACGAGGGCACGCCGGGCCAATGCACCACGCTGGTGGAGGACGGCATCCTGGTCGGCTTCATGCAGGACCGCCTGAACGCCCGGCTGATGGGGATGCGCCCGACCGGCAACGGGCGGCGGCAGAGCTTCGCCTATCACCCGATGCCGCGCATGACCAACACGGTGATGCGCAACGGCCACCACAGCCCGGAGGAGATCATCGCCTCCGTCAAAAAGGGACTGTACGCCAAGAATTTCGGCGGCGGTCAGGTGGACATCACCAACGGCAAGTTCGTCTTCTCGGCCAGCGAGGCCTATCTGATCGAAGACGGCAAGATCGGCCCGGCGGTGAAGGGGGCCACCCTGATCGGCAACGGGCCGGACAGCCTGACCCGCGTGTCGATGATCGGCAACGACAGCCGCCTCGACCCCGGCGTCGGCACCTGCGGCAAGGATGGCCAGGGCGTGCCGGTCGGCGTCGGCCAACCGACCCTGCGCCTGGACGGTCTGACCGTGGGCGGCACGGCGGGCTGAAGCCGGGCAAAGCCGCAGCAGCGGCAACCGGCCGCTGCCGCGCCAACCTGAAACCGGCAGCCCCCGCTTGACAGACGGGGGCTGCACCCGCTTAGTCAACGGACACCCTGTTCGACGGCCCCGCACACTGGATGTGTCTGGCCGTTGGTGCGTTTGATGGATGGTTCCGTATGGCTGTGATGACTGTGATTCTGGTGGGGCTGGTCGCGGTCAACGCCTGGGCCATCTGGATCGCCGCGAACCGGCGTGGGCTGGTGCAAGCCTATTGGGCGCTGTCCGGGTCCTTCATGGGCATCGGCCTGATGGGGGCGCTGGGAATCCTGTTTCTGACGCCCATCGTGGAACGGGACACGCCCGGCCCGATCAGCGGCGAAATGCCGCCCGCCTTCGGGCTGGGTCTCGGCCTGATCGCGCTGGGCCTGTCGGGGGTGGTGCTGGGCGCGGTTCTGATGCTGCTGACCCGGTTGTGGCGCAAGCGCAAGGCAGCACAGGCGGCGAACGCCACCGGCAACGGGGTGGACGACACCACCGACGCGGCCCAACCAGATGGGCCGCATCGCGCCTGATCGCCGCGCCTGATCGGCCCAGCGTCCCCCATTTCTTCACGCCACAGCGCGGACGCGACGACGATGCCGACCTTCTCCATCATTCTGCCCACCCTGCGGGCGTCGTTGGCCGAGGCGGCGATCCGCTCCATCCACGATCACAGCGCCGGGCACGAGTATGAAATCGTGACGGTGGCCCCCTTCGCCATCGAGTCACCGCGCGTGGTTCCGGTCATCGAGACGGAGCGGCGCGGCAACTGCACCGCCCACGCCAACGGTTTCGCCGCCTCAACCGGCGACATCATCGTCGCGATGAGCGACGACCACCTTGCCCTGCCCGGCTGGCTTGATGGCGTGGCCGACCGGTTAGCCGCCAAGGAACAGTTGGATTTCCCCTTTCTCGGCGGTCTGCACCGGCCCGATCACCCGCATTTCGGCGCGATCTACGGCCTCTATTACGCCTATTTCCCGGTGATGACCCGCCGCAGCGTCGAGGAGGTGGGCGGCTGGTTTTCCACAGACTTCCGCGCCCATTACGGCGATCCCGATCTGGCCCTGCGCGTCTGGGCGCTGGGCGGGCGGTGCGAACTGCTGCCCGGCGGCCATCTCGCCACCAACCCGGACGAGGATCCGAACAGCCAATCGACGCACAAGACCACGGCGATGGGAACGGATGTGTCCACCTTCGCCAACAAATACCATCGGGCGTTCGGGGCGGGGTTCCCGGCGGATTTCGGCCAGATCAATTTCGACTATCACATCAGCGAGTTGCACGACATGACCTTCACGGCGCGCATGCCGCCCGCCCAGCATGGCGGCAAATCCCGCCATTGGCGGCCCGCCTGACGGCCCCGTCAGACCCCAACAGAAAAAACACTCCAGGGAGGCAGCGATGAGCGGATTGGCGTTGGTATCGACCTTTTGCCCGGATCGCGTCGGGCTGGTTTCGGCCATCACCGGGCATCTGTTCGATTCGGGAATCAATTTGCGCGACGCGACCTTCGCCTCGCTGGGCAGCGGGGCCGAGTTTTCGGCGGTGTGCGAACTGCCCGGCGGGCTGAGCGTGGACGCGGTGCAGGCCAGCCTGTCGGCGGTCCCGGAGCTGGCGGGCGCGCAGGTGAAGGTCACGCCCTTTGCCTTTGATCCGGCCCCCGGCCCGCAAACCCTTGTCACCCACCGGGTGGAGGTGTCGGGCGGCGATCAACCCGGCCTGATCGCCCGCCTCTCGGACATCTTCACCCAGTTCGGGGCCAACATCGTCCGGCTCGACGCGCAGACCCTGCCCGACCGCAGCGGCGAACGCTACTCCCTGCGCTTTTCGGTGGCAATTCCGCCGGAACGGGCGGAGGTCTGCCTCTCCGCCGTTGCCAACACCGCCGAAACGCTGTCCTTGAATTGCAAAACCGAATCGCTCTAATCGGTTTTTGATTGCATCCATAGGTGTGATCCGCACAGGATCGGGAGTGTCCCCGATCTTGTGCGTCTTCTTGCGTGATCCCCGTCCTTTTGCTCGCTTTGGCGCTGTGCCTGCCCTTCCTTCCCGCGCGGGCGGCGGACGGTGACGGTGCCGGGGCAGAAACGCCCGCCCCCACCCAATGGGGCAGTCTGCCCGACGTCAGCCCGTCTGACGTCAGCCTGTCGGATTGGGGCAGCGTCGGCCTGCTGCAAACCCCGACGGCGCGGATGCCGCCCGATGGGTCGATGACCGGCGGGGCGAGCGGGCTGGGGCGGCTGCACCGCCACGTCACCCTGTCGGCCCAACCGCTGCCCTGGCTGGAAATCACCGCCCGCAACAGCCTCTATCCCGGCTATTTCGGCCTGACCGAACCCGGCCTGGACGTGAAGCTGCGCTTGCGCGAGGAGGACCGGCACGGCCCGGCGCTGGTGGTGGGCGGGCGCGACGTGACCGGCTCCGGCCTCGACCTGCCCGGCAAGGGGCGTTTCGCCGGAGAGTACATTGCGCTGACCCGGCGCTGGGAGGATCTGGACATCAGCCTGGGCGTCGGCTGGGGAACGTTGGGGGAGGCCGGGCATCTGCGCAACCCGCTGCGCTTTCTCGGTGGGCGCTTCCGCCGCGACCGCGACCCGTCGGCCTGGCCGACCCAACGCGGCCCGCGCGCCTGGTTCGGTGGGGAGCGGGTGGCCCTGTTCGGCGGTGTGGAATGGCACAGCCCGATCCCGAACCTGAGCCTGAAGATTGAAAGCTCCGGCGACCGGTTCCGCGCCCAGCGGCAGGACGAGCCGGGCTTCACCCCCGGCAGCCGCTACAACATCGGGCTGTCCTACCGCCCCTTTCCGTGGATCGACGCCGGGGCTGGGTTCGAGCAGGGGCGGCGGGCCATGCTGCGGCTGTCGCTGCGCTTTGCCCCGGCGGATTGGGCGCAGCGCGACACCAGCGCCCCGCCCGCCATCGGCGCGCGCCCGTCCGCCGCCGCCGCCCTGCCCGCAGACCAGATCACAGCGCTCGCCCGCACCCACGGCCTGCCCGCCCGCGCCGCCCTGGTGGAGGGCGACACCGCCAGCCTGTGGCTCGACCCCGCCGGGCGAGGGCCGCTGCCAACCGCGCAGGAGGCCGGGCGCGCTGCCCGGCTGCTGGCCGACCTCAGCGCGCCCACGGTCGAACGGCTGCGCGTCGTCACCGGAACGCATGGGGTGGATGGCGCGGCGCTGACCCTGACCCGGCGCGATCTGGAACGCGCCGCCCGCCATCGCGGCAGCGTCGATGAGCTGTGGCGCACCGCGCTGCTGGAACCCGCCGCCGATCCGCCGCCCGCGTGGCGGCCCCGCCTGGATCTCAGCCTGCGCATGATCTCGGAGTTTGATTTCGCCGAGTTGGGGACCTACCTCGCCCACCGCACCCACACCGACGCGGTGCTGCGCGGCGAACCGGCGCGCGGGCTGGTGCTGGGCGGGGCGCTGCGGGTGCGCACCGACGACAGCCTGCACTTGCTCGACACCTACGCCCTGCCCGCGTCGGAACCGGTGCGCAGCGACCTGCCACGCTACGCCGCGCGGTCCTGGTCGGTGGAGCATCTGTTCGCCGCCCATCTGGCCGCGCCAAGCGACGGGCTGACCACCCGCCTGTCCGTCGGCGCGTTCGAGGAGATGTTCGCCGGGGTCGGCGGCGAAGCGCTCTACCAGCCGCTGACCGCGCGCTGGGCCGCCGGTCTCGACCTCAACCGGGTGTGGAAGCGCAAAACCGCCGCGATTCTGGGGGCCAGCCACGCCAGCGCGCGCAGCACCGGCCACGCCAGCCTGTATTGGGAAACGCCGGGGGCCGACACCACCACCGCGTTGCGGCTGGGCCGCTATCTGGGCGGTGACTGGGGCGGCACGCTGGAGCTGACCCGCCGATTCGACGCGGGCATCACCCTGACCGCGCACGCGACCTGGACGGAGGGGCCGGACCGTGGCCAGACCCGATTCGGCGGGCGGATGGATTGGGGGCTGGCCCTGGTGGTTCCCTTCACCGCGTCGGGCTGGCGGCCGACCGGCGGCACGCTGGAAACGGCGGCGCGCACCCTGGGCCGCGACGCCGGGCAACGGCTGGCCCAACCGCTGCCGCTGTACGACGCCCGCGTACCCGGCGGATTCGGCCGGATCGCCGGAAGCTGGTCGCGCCTGCTTGATTGAGGGCGGCATTGATGACGGCATTGATGGCGATGGCTATCAGCGCGCGCAACGCCTTCGTGATGGACTCCTGTGCGATTGCGACTCGAAAAATTCGACTCGGACTCTGTGGGGGATTCACACAAGAAAAATTTCGATATAGACTCCGTGTTTCCTCGCGACTCGCCTTTGCCGTCCGCCCACTCCTTCCGCCCAGGGGAACCCGTAGGATGACCACACCGAACGACGTTGACACCATCGAACGCACCTCGATCGTCGCCTACACCCTGCTGAACGAGTTGCACGACCTGTTGGCGCAACCCGACACGCCCGACGACGTGACGCTGGGCCTGCTGATGGGCATGGCGATGTTCCTGGACGACAAGGTGGGGCCGATGCGCGCCCAACGCCTGATGACCGAGGCCCCCGGCATCGTGCTGAAGACCGACGCCCACGTCACGCCCGACCAGTCGCAAGAAATCCTGCCGGTTCTGCGCGCCTTCGGCGACCATCTGAAAAGCCTGCGCACCCTGGCCCCGACCACCGTCGAACGCGTCATCGCCTGATCGGCGCGGGCCGCCGTTGCCCGGAAGGGCCAGCGACGCGGCTTGACCGATGGGGGAAATGGGCGGAAGCTTTGCGCCCATGGACTGGTTTACGGGGTTCAGCATCGTCGCGATTTCCACCGGCGTGACCATCAGCGTGGTCGTGCTGATTGCCGTTGGCTCGATCCGGCGCAGCCTGAACGAAGGCACCCTGCGGCAGGCCCAGCACATCCGCAGCCTGTCGGACAGCGTCGCAGCCCTCACCGCCCAGCAGCAGCAGGCCCAGGCCCGCATCCAGCACTTGACCGAGGCGCAGCGTCGGCTGTCCGACGAGGTCAACGCGCTGGGCGAGCGGTTGAGCGACAGCGACGCCGTGCACCGGGTGTCCGGCACGGCCAAGCTGCTGCACTGACCGGCCCCTCCCCGCCCCACAACGGTTTCTTTCCCCATGCTGATTCCCGACGCCGCCGCCGAACGCGCCCGCTGGATCGCCAGCGCCGACGCCTGGGACCGCTGGGCCGATCCCATGGCCGATCTGGCCGACAAGCTGAACCGCCCGCTGCTTGACGCGGCGGGAGTCACGGCGGGGCAACGGGTGCTCGATCTCGCCTCCGGGGCCGGGGAACCGGCCCTGAGCGCGGCGCGCCGGGTGGGCGGCCATGGTCTGGTGGTGGGCAGCGATCTGGTCCCCGGCATGCTGGGCGGGGCCGTGCGACGGGCCAACGCCGAGGCCGATCCGCCGCGATTCTGCGCGGCCGACATGACCGGCCTGCCCTTTGCCGACGGCGCGTTCGACGCCGTGACCTGCCGGTTCGGCGTGATGTTCGTGCCCGACGCCGGGGCCGCCCTGCGCGACATCCGCCGGGTGCTGCGCCCCGGTGGCAAGGCCGCCTTCATGGTGTGGGGGCCGCTGGCGGGCAACGGGCTGTTCGCCGACATCGGCGCGGTGGTGGCCGCGCAACTGGGCGAGGATCACAGCCTCGACCCGCTGTTCCGCTTCGCCGCCCCCGGCAGCCTCGCCACGCTGATGACCAAGGCGGGCTTCGCCACCGTCGAGGAAACCGACCTGACTCCGGTGCGCAAGGCCCCCGCCGGGCAACCCTTTTGGCGGGCGGCGCTGGACATGAGCTTTGGCCACCGTCTGGGCGGGTTGGACGCGGCGGCGCGTGCGGCGTTGGAGGCCGACATCGCCGCCCGCTTCGACGCCCAGGCCGACAACGGAACCGTGCCGGTCCCCGCCCACGTCCGCATCGTCGTCGGTCACTGAGCCGGTCGCGGACGCCACCGCGCGCGCTCAATAATCCTTTTCATAGGTGAGGCCGAAGCGGGTGTCGGAATCGGCCCCGACCTCGGCCTTGCCCTTCAGGCCGCGCGTGATGTCCACCTCCACCGTGACGCGGGTCTGGTTGCCGCCCATGCCCTGCTCCACCCCGACATAGACGCCATCGTCCAGATAGCGCCCGGCCTTCACCGCCCCGCCCTTGCCGTCGGAGCCTTGGGAAAAGTCGAGCCGGTCCAGCCCCACGCCGCGCCGCACGCGGTCGAGCAGGCCACCGCCCTCGCCGCCCAGCCCGGTCAGCGCCGCCGCCGATTGCGCCAGTTGCACCGCCTCCGCCGCGCCCAGATTGCCCACCGATTTGCCGAACAGCACCGCCGACAGGATTTCGTCCTGCGGCAACCCCTGCGGCGAGGTCAGGGCGATTTTGGGCTGGGCGGCGGTTCCCGTCACCTCGATCTGCGCGGTGACGCTGTTCGCCGTCGCCTCCGCCAGCAGATCCAGGCGGGGGTCGATGGGCTGGGTTCCGTCGAAATCCAGGGTTCCGCGCGTGAAGGTGAACGTGTGGGAGAGCACATCGAGCCGCCCCTTTTGCAGGGTGAGACGGCCCGTCACCTCCGGCGCGTCGGCCCGGCCACCAACGCGCAGGGAGCCACCCAACTCGGCGTCCAACCCGCGCCCGCGCACGAAGATGCGACCGGGGGCCTCCAGCGCCACGTCCAGCGCCAGGGCAAAGGGCGGCGGCGGCGCGTCCGCCGCCTTGCGCGGCGACAGGCGGCGCGGCGGTGGGGGGGCGGTCGGGCCGTTGCGGCGGGGTCCCACCTCCTCCGCCCGCAGATCGACGACATTGACCGGCATGCGGTTGGGGATGCGCACGTCGGCACCGCGCAGCCGCAGCGGCCCGGCCAGCCGGGCGGCGCGAAAGCCGCCGGTCACGGTCAAGGCGGCGTCCACATCGGCGGTCAGCAGTTCGTTTTCCACCAAACGGGCGTTGTCGGCGGTCAGGCGCACATCGATTTGCCGGTCCGCCGCCGCCGTGGGCCGGATCACCCCCTGCCCGCTGAGCGTTCCGCCGCTGCGGGTCTTGGCCCGCAGCGTGTCGATGGTCAGGGCGTCGCCGTCGCCGACCAGCCGGGCGTCGATGCCGGTCAACACCGCCCCGGAGGCCCGGTTTTCAAACCGCCCGTCGGTCAACACCACCGACCCGCTCAAACGCGGGGCGGCCACCGTGCCACCGGCCCGCACATCCAGGCGCAGGATCCCGCGCGCGCGGTCGCCGGTCGCCGCCAGCAAATCGTTCAACAGCGCGGCGTCGATGGTTCCGCCCAGGCTGGCGTCCAGCGCGCCTTTGGGCGGAATCGTCACCGCACCGCCCTCGGGGCCGCCATCGGGATTGAACAGCAGCGGCAGTGCGGCGCGCAGGGTCAGGGCGGCTTCGCGCTTGGGCGTCGCCGCCGTCCCGGTCAGCGACAGGCGGTTGCTGCGCCATTGGCCGGTGATGGTGGCGTCGAGGCCGGGTAGCCCGGCTTGCGCCGTCGGTTTGGCCCGCAGGCCCGTCACGCGCAGCGTGGCGTCGGCGCGCGGGCTGCGGACGGTTCCAGCCACACTGGCCTGAAGCCCGGCCACCCCCTCCAGCGCCAGCGACGGATCGGCCAGCCGGGCGAGCGCCAGCGGCAGTTGATCCAGGCGAAGCTCGCCCTTCAGCGCCTCCCCCGTTTGCGAGGCGTCCAGCGACAGCCGCGCCCCGGCCAGTTGCGCGCGCAGGCCGCTGATGGCGCGGCGGTCGCCACTGGCGGTCAGGGTCGCCGGGCTGGTCAGGCGCAGGCTTTCCCCGGCGTAGCGCGCCTCCAGCCGGTCCAGCCGCAGGCGGGACTCGCCCGCCGCGTGCCCGGCCACCCCCGCCACATCCAGGGACAGCGCCTCACCCCCCGCGCGCCCGGTGGCCGACAGGCGCAGGGCGGCGTTCGCCAACCCGCCATCGGCCTGCGCGGTCAGGCTGGCGATCTCCGCGCCGGGCAACCCCGCGCCGGACAGCGACAGCGTGGCCTTGCCGCTGGGCGTGCCGCGCGCGTCAGCCACCTCCGCCGCCATGGTCAGACGACGCAGGGTCAACGGCCCGCCGTCCAGGCCGCTGACGCGCAGCCCGTTGGCGGTGGCGTTGATCCGCGCGACCTGCCGACCGGTCACGGTGTCTGCGTTCACCTCCAGCAGGACGTCCAGCGCCCCACCCAGATCGACCTTGCCGCCCCCCTTGCCCGCCAGCGCCAGTGCGGCCAGCGGCGACAGCGCCTTCAGGTCGGGAAAGCTCCCTTCCAACCGACCGGTGGCGAGGCCGAACGGGGAGTCACCAGCGGGAAGCACGCGCAGATTTCCGGTCAGCCGGTTGTTGCCCGCCATCAACCGCAGGTCGGACAGCGCCACCGCCGCGCCGTCCGGGGCCGCGTGTAGATCGAGCGTCAAGGGCACGCCCTCCGGCTCCGCGCGCAGCGCCAACGTGCCGACCGGGCGGCGCGGCAGCCCGGCCAGGGTGGCGGTCAGCTCCGCCCGGCCCCAGCGCCGTTCGTCCACCGACAGGCCATCGGCCTGGGTCCGCGCCGTCACCTCCAACCCGTCGAGCGGGCCGCGCGCCGCGAGATCGACCGACAGACGCCCCGCCAACGGCAGCCCCAGCGCCACCCCCAGCGGCTCCAACCCGGTGCCGTCCAGCGTCAGGGCGGCGTCCAGGCGGCCATCGGCCAGCGTCCCCCGCGCGCCAATGCGCCCATTGTCACCCGCCACCGCCAGCGCGCCCAGCCGCAGCCCGCCATCGGCGCGGCGCTCCAGGTCGGTCGCGGTCAGCGTCCCGCTGCTCCCCAGCAGCGCGTCGGCGGGGGTCCCGGTGGACAATCCATGCCAACGCCCGGACAGGCTGGCCGACAACCGCCCGTCCGCGTCCAACCGCAGCGGCGCGTCCAAGGCCAACGCCCCGCGCAGCGGCAGCCCGGCCAGCGCGGCGAAGCGGTCCAACTCCGGCGCGTCCACCGACAGGGTGGCGTCGGCTCTGCGGCCCCAACCGTCGGCCACGCCGCGCGCCGTGAGGCGGGCGGACGCCGCCCGCGCCTCCACCCCGTCGAGCGTCAGCCGCCCGCTGTGGGCGTCCAACCGCCCCTTGCCCTGGACCGCCAGCACCGGCCCCACCAGCGGCCCCAAGGCGGCATCCCCGGCCAGCACGCCGGTGACGGCGGCGGACAGGGAAATGGCCAGATCGTCCAACCGCCCGTCCACAGCGCCATCGGCCCGCGCGCTGGTCCAATCGACCGTCGGCGTCAGGGCGCGCAGGGGGGAATCCGGCGGAACCACCGCCGACCAGCGCAGGGACAGCCGTTGCCGGTCGGCCCCAACCGCGCCCGAACCCTCCATCCGGCCCGCCGCCGCCTCCACCGTCACGGCGGACAGGGCGAGCGCGCCATCGGGCGACCGCAGGGCCGTTGCGTCCAGACGGGGCCGCGCGCCCACCAGCCGCGCCAGCGCCGGATCGAGCAGCCCGGCGGGCAGCGCTGCGGGATCGGCCTGCGCCGTGACGGTCAGGCTATGGCCCGCCGCCGTCCGCTGAATGGTGGCCTCGGCGCGCAGCGCGCGGCCGGTCCCGATCCGGGCGCTCAACGCGCCGCGCCAATCCTCCAGCCTGCCGCCCCCGGTCAGGTCCAGCCCCAGCGGCGGCAGCCCGGGCAACGCCAGCGCGCGGGCCAGCACCCCGCCCGCCGGTTCCGCCGCCGTCACCGTGGCGTCAAAACGGCGGGTGTCCGGCTGAAAGGAAACGACCGCCTCCAACGCGCCCGACTGTGAGCCACCGGCCTGCGTGGTGCCAGACGGCGCGTCCAGCCGCGTCACCGACAGCCGGGCGTCAAGCCCCGCCGCCATCGGCAGGGCCAGCGAAGCGCCGACGCGCAGGGTGGCCGCCTCCCCCAGCAGGGCGGGGCCGAGGCTCAACCGCTCCACCGCCACCCGGTCGAGCGCCACCCCCACCGGCAAACGGGGCAACGCAAACAGATCCGCCGCCGGGGCTGGCGCGGAGGATGGCGGCGGGGCACCGGTCGAAACCGGCGCGCGCCGCACATCGACCCGCTCGGCCTCCAGCCGCTCCACCCGCAACAGGCCGTCCAGCAGATCGCCGGGGCGCAGGGTGACGCGCGCTCCCTCCACCACCAACCACTCGCCCGCGCCATCGGCCAGCGTGGCCCGCGTCACCACCGGATCGAAGGGCAACCGCCCGCCGATGGCGTCGATGCGCAGGCGCAGATCGGGGCCGGACACCGCCGCCTCAATCCGGTCGGCCAGCCAGCG
Source organism: Azospirillum griseum (assembly GCF_003966125.1). Classification (GTDB taxonomy): domain Bacteria; phylum Pseudomonadota; class Alphaproteobacteria; order Azospirillales; family Azospirillaceae; genus Azospirillum; species Azospirillum griseum. The sequence continues at coordinate 159,878 of NZ_RXMA01000008.1, read as the reverse complement.
CCGCCCGGCGGCACCGTCCAGCCAGGCCACAGCGCCCGTCAGCGCCAGAAGAACCACCCCCAGCCCCAACAGCCAACGCAAGGGGCGAGCGCGCCGATGGCGGGAGGGCGGCCCCCCCGTAGGCGGTCCCACTGTCGGCGGCTCCGCGTTCACCACAGTCGGCAGGCTGGCCCCGACACCGTTCCTCGGGTCGTCGCTCATCAGAAAGCCTGCCCAAGGCTGAGGTAGAGTTGCCACCGGGCGTCACCCTTGGGCGCGTTCAACGGCACGCCCAGATCGAGCCGCAAAGGCCCGAAATCGGTGTAGTAGCGCGCGCCCAGCCCGGCCCCGACCCGCAGGCCGGAGGTGAAGGCGGGATAGAGCCGATCCGACACCGCCCCGGCGTCCAGGAAGGGAACCAGCCCTATGCTGTCCGTCACCTTGATCCGCAACTCGACCCCCAGTTCGGCCAGCGACCGCCCGCCCGTCGGCTCCCCGGCGGCGCTGCGCGGCCCCGCCTTTTGAAAGCCATAGCCGCGCACCGACCCGCCGCCGCCCGCGTAAAACCGATGGTCGGGCGACACCCGGTCGAGCAGCCCGCCCAGCAGGCTGCCCAGCCCGACCCGCGCCGCCGCCACATAGCGCCCATCCTGGGCCAGATCGTAATAAACCGATCCGGTGGCCTGAAGGGCCAGGAAGGGCCGACGTTCCGCCCCCGTCATGGGTATCCAGGGGGTGAGGCGCAGCGTTCCCCGTTCCCCCTCCGTCGGGTTCAGCGGATCGTTGGTGCGGTTCCAGGCAAGCGCGAAGGGCGCACCGGCGTAGAAGGTCTGATAGGTCCGCGCCGCTGTTTCCACCCGTCCACGCTCCGCCGTCAGGCCATAGCTCAGGCTCAGGCGTTCGGTCAGCGGGCGATCCAGCGTGGCGCTGACCTGGGTGGCGATCCGGCTGTAGGCGGGCGGCTGTTCGGAGGCGACCAACGCCTCGATCTGGAGCGTCTGGTGAACGGCGAGGAAATCCGGCTTGCGGAAGGACAGGTTGAAACGCAGATCGGGCAAATTCTTGACCACCGACGACGAACGGCTCGACGTGCCGCCCGAGGATCCGGCCACCCGGCCGACCTCCAACCCGACGCGCAGCTTCTCCGCCCCGCCGAACAGGTTGCGGTGGCCCCAATAGGCTTGCGCGCCCACCCCCTCCGCCGTGGAGTAGCTGACGCCGCCGCCGATGACGCGCGGCTTGCGCTCCGTCACCGCCACCACCACGGGGGTCACGCCGTCGGGGCCGGGCTGCTCGTCCAGCCGGACGCGCACGGTGTCGAACACCTCCAGCTTGGCCAAATCCTGGCGCGCCCGGTCCAGCGCGGCGGGGTCATGGACCGCACCGGCGGGCAGGTCCAACCGCCGCCGCACCACGCCCTCGTCCACCCGTTCCAGCCCGGACACCCGCACCGCCCCGGTGCGGACCAACGGGCCGAGCGCCACCCGCCACGCCACATCCATCGACCGGTCGGTGTGATCGACCAGCACCCGGCGGTCGCCCATCCTGGCAAAGGCGTAGCCGCGCGCGCGCAGCCGGTCGAGCAGCGCGGTTTCCGCGTCCACCACCCGCTGCCCCTCCGCCGGGTCCCCGGCCTTCAGCTTGGGTTCCCCCAGCAGGCTGTCCGCCGCCGGTCCGGTCAAGGCCGCCCCGTTGACCAGCAGCGCGCGCGTCACCGTCTTGACATGGTAGAGCGGTCCCGGCGTGACCGTGACCGTCACGCTTGCCGGTTGCCCATCCCGCCCGACCTCGACCCGGGTGTCGATCCGCCCGTCGTAGCGACCGGTGGAGCGCAGGACCGTCTGCAACCGCTCGCGGTCGCTGTCGGCGCGGCGCTCCAGCCCGGCCAGCGTCGGCGGCGGATCCTCCACCAGACCGACCAGGGCGGAGGCTTGAGTCAGGGTGTCGCGCAGCCCGTCATCCTCCACCCCCTCGATCACCACGCGGTAGGGCGCGCGCGGTTGCGGGGTGCCCGCCTGCCCGTTCTCCTGTGTGTCCGCGACCGGGTCCGCTTGGCCCGCCGCTGTCCCATCCTGCGCCCGGACGGGTGCGCCCAGCGCAAGGCCCGCCGCAAGCAACGGTGGCAAAACATGGCGGAATAGGGCGGTCCGTGTCATGCCGTCGACTGTAAGAGCGAACGACGCATAGCTCCATCCCGGAATTTGACCAGCCGGAACCGGGGTAACGCTTGCTTTTTTGCCGCAGATCACTATATTGCGCCGCAACAGTTTCCCCGACAAGCGCCCACCGAAGTTCTTCGGCGGGCCTTTTTGTTTGTTTGCGGTGTTGTGCCGCGTGTCGGGGTGCCATTGCGAGACCAAGGCTCCATGAATCTCCGTAACGTCGCCATCATCGCCCACGTCGACCACGGCAAGACCACGCTGGTCGATCAACTCCTGAAACAGGCCGGTTCGTTCCGCGAGAACCAGCAGGTCGCCGAACGCGCCATGGACTCCAACGATCTGGAGCGCGAGCGCGGCATCACCATTCTCGCCAAGTGCACCTCCGTTCTGTGGAACGACCTGCGCATCAACATCGTTGACACCCCGGGCCACGCCGATTTCGGCGGCGAGGTGGAACGCATCCTGTCGATGGTGGACGGCGTCGTCCTGCTCTGCGACGCGGCCGAAGGCCCGCTGCCCCAGACCAAGTTCGTGCTGGGCAAGGCGCTGAAGCTGGGTCTGCGCCCCATCGTCGTCATCAACAAGGTGGACCGCCCCGACGGCCGTCCGCACGAGGTGCATGACGAGGTGTTCGACCTGTTCGCCTCGCTCGACGCCTCGAACGAGCAGCTCGATTTCCCGACCCTGTTCGCCTCGGGCCGCAACGGCTGGGCGACCACCGATCTGGAAAACGGCGCGCGCGAAACGCTGACCCCGCTGTTCGAACTGATCCGCGACCACGTCCCCGCCCCCAAGGTGGACGAGGACGCGCCCTTCACCATGCTGGCGACCACGCTGGAAGCGAACCCCTATCTGGGCCGCATCCTGACCGGCCGCATCCAGACCGGCGTCGTCAAGGTCAACATGGCCGTCAAGTCGATGACCCGCGACGGCGAAGCGATCGAAAACGGCCGCATCAGCAAGGTTCTGGCCTTCCGTGGCCTGGAGCGCGTGCCGGTGGACGAGGCCCGGGCCGGTGACATCGTCGCGCTGGCCGGCATGACGCAGACCACCGTGTCGGACACCATCTGCTCGCCCGAGGTGAGCGAGCCGCTGGCCGCCCAGCCGATCGACCCGCCGACCCTGGCGATGACCTTCTCGGTCAACGACAGCCCGCTGGCCGGTCGCGAAGGCGACAAGGTGACGAGCCGCATGATCCGTGACCGTCTGTACCGCGAAGCCGAAGGCAACGTGGCGCTGCGCATCACCGACACCGAGGGCGGCGACGCGTTCGAGGTTGCCGGTCGCGGCGAATTGCAGCTGGGCATCCTGATCGAAACCATGCGCCGCGAGGGCTACGAGCTGGCCATCAGCCGCCCGCGCGTGCTGTTCAAGACCGACAGCCTGACCGGCCAGCGCCTGGAGCCGATCGAGGAAGTCGTCGTCGACGTGGACGAGGAGTTCTCCGGGACCGTCGTGCAGAAGATGGCCGAGCGCAAGGCCGATCTGGTCGAGATGCGCCCGTCGGGCGGCGGCAAGACACGCATCGTGTTCTACGCCCCCTCGCGCGGCCTGATCGGCTACCAGAGCGAGTTCCTGACCGACACGCGCGGCACCGGCATCATGAACCGCCTGTTCCACGGCTATGCCCCGTTCAAGGGGGCCATCGCCGCCCGGCGCACCGGCGTTCTGATCTCCAACAGCGACGGCGTGGCCGTGGCCTACGCGCTGTGGAACCTGGAAGACCGTGGCCCGATGCTGATCGATCCGGGCGTGCCGGTCTATCAGGGCATGATCATTGGCGAGCACACCCGTGGCAACGACCTGGAGGTCAACGTCATCAAGGGCAAGCAGCTCACCAACATCCGCACCACCAGCAAGGACGAAGCCGTCCGCCTGACGCCGCCGATCCAGATGACCCTGGAACGCGCGCTGTCCTACATCTCGGACGACGAGCTGGTCGAGGTGACGCCGAAGTCGGTCCGTCTGCGCAAGCGCTATCTGGACCCGAACGAGCGCAAGCGCCACGCCCGCGCCGCCGAGGCGGTCTGATCCTCACCCCGGCGGTGTGACATCGCCGGTTTGAGCGCCTGACAGGAACGCGCCCCCGTTCACCCCCTTGCCCGCCACGCGGTCAACGGGGTAGGACGGGGGCGCTTTTCATTTCTGCCCGTTCCGCACAGATTCCTGTTCTGCACAGCTTCCCGTTCCCCACATCATCAGGATCCCCGCCCATGGCGATGGCGACCGACGCGACCACCCCCGGTTCCCGGCTCCTCTCCCCGGCGCGTCTGCTGGGGCGCATCGGCCCGGTTGGCCTGATCGCCCTGGTCCTGGCGGTGCTGATCGCCGTGCCGATCCTGGCGGTGTTCGTCCAGTCGGTCAGCGTCACCGGCGACCTGTGGCAGCACATGGCGCACACGGTGCTGGGCGACTACATCACCAACACACTGATTTTGTTGCTGATCGTCGGCACCGTCACCGGCGTGACCGGGGTTGCCTGCGCCTGGACGGTGACGATGCACGAATTCGCCGGGCGGCGGACCCTGCAATGGCTTCTGCTGTTGCCGCTGGCGATGCCCGCCTATGTGCTGGCCTACACCTACACCGACTTCCTGCAATTCGCCGGGCCGCTGCAAAGCGGGCTGCGGGCGCTGACCGGCTGGCGGCGCGGCGATTACTGGTTTCCCGCCATCCACAGCCCGTGGGGGGCGGGGCTGGTGCTGTCGTCGGTGCTGTATCCCTACGTCTACATCCTGACCCGCGCGGCCTTCCTGGAACAGTCGGTCTGCGCGCTGGAGGCGAGCCGGACGCTGGGCTGCACCGCGCTGGGGGCCTTCCGCCGCGTGGCGCTGCCGCTGGCGCGCCCGGCGCTGGTGGCCGGGATCGGCTACGCCCTGATGGAAACCTTGGCCGACTTCGGCGCGGTGCGCTATTTCGGCATCGACACCTTCACCGTCGGCATCTACCGGACCTGGTTCGCGCTGGGCGACGCGGCGGTCGCCGCGCAGTTGGCCGCCGTCCTGCTGCTGTTCGTGCTGGCGCTGGTCGGGTTGGAACGGCTGTCGCGCGGCTCCATGCGCTTCCACCAGACCACCGGGCGGTATCGCGCCCTGCCCGCCCCCCGCCTGTCGGTGCGCGGCACGCTGATCGCCTGGACGGTGTGCCTGACGCCGATCTTTTTCGGCTTCCTGCTGCCCGGCGGCATCCTGCTCGCGATGGTGCTGCGTGGCGGTGACGAGTTGACGCTGGATCGCTTCGCCGAATTGGCCGTCAACACCGTGATCCTCGGCGGTTGCGGCGCGGTCCTGGTGGTTGGCGTCGCCCTGCTGGTGATCCATGGGGTGCGGCACGACCGCAGCCGCTTGGCGGCGCTGGCCGTGCGCCTCGCCTCGTTGGGCTACGCCACGCCGGGCACGGTGATCGCCGTCGGCATCCTGATCGCCATCGGGTTGCTGCGCAACTGGACCGGCTGGTCGGTCGGCAGCCTGCTGGGGGCCACCATTCTGGGCATTCTCTACGGCTACCTGATCCGCTTCTTTGTCGTCGCCTATGGCCCGCTGGAATCGGGTTTCGCCAAGATCGGCCCCAATCTGGAGGGGGCGGCCCGTTCGCTGGGCCACAGCCCGTGGCAGGTGATGCGGCGTGTCCATCTGCCGCTGCTGCGTCCCAGCCTGTTGAGCGCGGCCCTGCTGGTGTTCGTGGACATCGTCAAGGAGTTGCCCGCCACCATGATCCTGCGCCCGTTCAACTTCGACACCTTGGCCATCGAGGCGTTCCGCATGGCGTCCACCGAGCGGCTGGACGACGCCGCCCTGCCCGCCCTGACCATCGTGCTGGTCGGGCTGCTGCCGGTGATCCTGCTGAGCCGCAGCATCGCGGCGGCGCGGCCCGGCCATCGGGGATAGGCGCGGCATTTTTGCGATTAAGTCGCAACATCCTCGACAGAACGCCTTGCAATTGATATTTGCTCGCACCAGATGACCGACGCGAACGCCCATCTGGAGCTTGGAATGTCCCTGAACACGATCCTCCGCCTCACCGCCGCCGTTGGCGCGCTGACCCTGGCCACCCTGTCCTCGGCCCTGGCCCAGACGCAGGAAGTGAACGTCTACAACTCGCGCCACTACAACACCGACCGCGCGATCTACGACGCCTTCACCAAGGCCACCGGCATCAAGGTCAACATCATCGAGGGCAACCACGACGAGTTGATCCAGCGGATGAAGTCGGAAGGGGCCAGCAGCCCGGCCGATCTGTTCATCACCGTGGACGCCGGGCGTCTGGCCGCCGCCGCCAAGGAGGGCCTGCTCGCCCCCACCACCTCCCCGGCGCTGGAGGGTGTGAAGGTCCCGGCCACCCTGCGCGCGCCCGATGGCGCGTGGTGGGGCCTGTCGAGCCGCGCCCGCGTCATCGTCTACGCGCTCGACCGGGTGAAGCCGGGTCAGATCAAGATCTATGAGGATCTGGCCAAGCCGGAATGGAAGGGCAAGGTCCTGACCCGCAGCGGGACCCACCCCTACAGCCTCGCCCTGACCGCCTCGATGATCGCCGCGAACGGCGAGGAGAAGACCGAGGCCTGGGTCAAGGGTCTGGTCGCCAACCTCGCCCGCCCGCCGCAGGGCGGTGACACCGACCAGATCAAGGCGGTGGCCGTCGGCGAAGGCGATCTGGCGATCGCCAACACCTATTACGTTGGCAAGCTCATCACCTCTGCCAAGGCCGAAGACCGCGCCGTCGCCGCCAAGATCGGCGTGATCTTCCCCAACCAGGAGGATCGCGGGACCCACGTCAACCTCAGCGGGGCCGGGGTGGTGAAGACCGCGCCGCACGCCGAAAACGCCCGCAAGCTGCTGGAGCATCTCCTCAGCCCCGAAGCCCAGCGCATGTTCGCCGACGGCAACATGGAGTTCCCGGTGAACCCGGCGGTCGCTCCGCACGCCGAACTGACCAAGCTGGGCAGCTTCAAGCAGGCGTCGGTCAACGCCGCCTCTTTTGCCGACTACACCCCGCAAGCCCTGCGCATCATGGACCGCGCGGGCTGGAAGTGACATGGTGGCGGCCCCAATTGCCCCTCGCCACCGGTTGAGGGAAAGCTGGGGCCGCCCCGCCCGCCCTGTTTCCGACCACAGGACCGCCACCCGCCCATGACCGCGCCCACCCCGTCCGTCGTCCTCACCGACATCGTCCACCGCTATGGCGCGCACCGCGCGGTCAACGGTGTCTCGCTCGCTGTGGAGTCGCGGGAGATTCTGTGCGTCGTCGGCCCGTCGGGCTGCGGGAAATCGACCCTGCTCCGCCTCATCAGCGGGTTGGAAACGCTGCAGCAGGGCACAATCGCGGTTGGCGGGCGGGTTCTGGCCGCGCCCGGCCAGTCTCTGCCGCCGGAACGCCGCCCCGTCGGCATGATGTTCCAGGATTTCGCCCTGTTCCCGCACATGACCGTGTCGGGCAACATCGCCTTCGGCCAGACCGACCGCCCCCGCGCCGAACGGCAGAAGCGGGTGGCGGCGCTGCTGGAGTCGATGGCGCTGACCCGCTACGCCGACGCCTATCCCCACACGCTGTCGGGCGGGCAGCAGCAGCGGGTGGCGCTGGCCCGCGCCTTGGCCCGCGACCCGCAGGTGCTGCTGCTCGACGAACCCTTTTCCGCGCTGGACGAGCAATTGCGCCGCTCCGTCCGCGACGAGGTGGTGCGGCTGATCCGCGCCACCGGCATCGCCACCATCGTCGTCACCCACGACCCGGAAGAGGCGATGGAGATCGGCAGCCGCGTCGCCGTGATGGATGGCGGCCAACTGGTGCAGACCGACACGCCGCTCGCGCTCTACCGCAACCCGGCCAACAGCTTCGTCGCCCGCCTGTTCGGCGAGATCAACCGCTTTGACGCCACGGTGGAGAACGGCCAGATCGTCACCCCGCTGGGCCGTTTCGCCGCCCCCGATCACCGCAGCGGCGACCGCGTCGAAGTCGCCTGCCGGATCGAGGATCTGGCCCTGTCGCCGCTGAACAGCCACCCGGACGCGGTCCGGGTGCGGGTGCGTCATGCCAGCTTCCTGGGATCCTCCACCCGCATCTGTCTGGCTTTGCCGCACGGCAATGGCGCGGGTGCGAACGGCGTCGGTGGTAATGGCTCCGGCGATCACCCGCCCGGCGAGATCCACGCCCGCCTGCCCGGCCATGTCGATGTCCGGGCCGGGGACGAGTTGGCCGCACGGGTGGACGCCGGTCGGGTCATGCTGTTTCCGTCGGCGTGACCTCCGCCGCCAAGGCGGCTTTGATGCGGTCGGCCAGCGCCTGCCCCGCGCCCGGCGCGTAGGCTTCGGCGTGGCCCGATCCCCAGACCGGCCCCGGCCACGCCGCATCGCCGTGTGTGCGCCCCAGCACATGGACGTGCAGTTGCGACACGACGTTGCCGAGCGCCCCAATGTTCAGCTTGTCGGGCGCGAACAGCCGTTCGACCACGCGCGAGGCCGCCGCGATCTCCGTCATCAGCGTCGCCTGATCCGCCGCCGCCAGCCGATGGATCTCCACCGCGTCCGCCCGCCGGGGCACAAGGATGAGCCACGGCCACAGCCGGTTGTTCATCAGCAACACGCGGCACAGCGGCAGGTCGGTGACGGGGAACGTGTCGGCGGCGAGCCGTTCGTGCAATGAAAACATGGATTTGTCCCGTGTGACGCGACCGGCGACCCGGACGCGAATGGCTGCCCGCGCAAAGCCGACAGTGGCAGCGCGGCCATGAAGGATGTATAGAATATCGCACGATCTTGAGCGGATCGGCGAGCGGGGTGATGGCGGAACCGGCGACAACCGGAACCGGCCATGCACCCACGCGCCGTTTCCGGTGGGCCTTATTCCGTGTTGGGCGACGATCTTCGGTGGATGGGACGGCGCTTGGCCGTCGCGTCCGGGTGTAATCTGGTGCGGCGAGCGAGAACGACTCCCATGCGCAAGCAAGCGTTTGTGGTCCTTATTCTGGTGATCCTCGGCAATGTCGGGGCGTGGGCGTGGTGGAATCGCCCGGTCGCCGAACGCTCCTGGGCCGGGGCCATCGCGGGCGTGGGCTACACGCCCTTCCACCCCAACAAAAGCCCGTCCAAGGGCGACAAGGCCGTCGCCGAAGACATCGAAAAGGACATGATCGCGCTGGAAGGCGCCGTAAAGGCCGTCCGCACCTATTCGGCGACCGACGGATCGGAACTGGTCGCCCCCATCGCCAAGAAATACGGGCTGCCGGTGCTGGCCGGGGCCTGGATCGCCGGAAAGCCGGACATCGACGAGCCGGAAATGGCCGCGCTCATCAAGCTGGCGCGCGCCAACAGCAACGTGCGCCGCGTGCTGGTCGGGAACGAGGCGCTGTTGCGCGCCAACGTCACCGTTCCGCAGATGATCGACTACATCAAGCGGGTGAAGAAAAAGGTCAATGTCCCGGTGTCCACTGCCGAACCGTGGCACGTCTGGTTGAAGCATCCGGAGTTGGTGGACGCCGTCGATTTCATCGCCGTCCACCTTCTGCCCTATTGGGAAGGCGTGCCGGTCGACCAGTCGGTCGATTACGCCATGGTCCGCTACAACGAGCTGAAGACCAAATACCCCAACAAGCACATCCTGATCGGTGAAATCGGCTGGCCCGCCGATGGGCCGTGGCGGCGCGGGGCCGAGGCTTCGCAGGTCAATCAGGCCAAATTCATCCGCAATTTCCTGAACATCGCCGCCCAGAACAAACTCGACTACTTCATCATGGAAGCCTTCGATCAACCGTGGAAGCGGGAGATCGAGGGGACCGCCGGGACGAGCTGGGGCCTGTGGGACGCCTACCGCACGCCGAAATTCCCGATGATCGGCGGCGTCCAGGAAATCCGCAACTGGCCCTACAAATGCGCCACCGCCGTCGCCCTGGGCTTCCTGCCGCTGGTGTTCTTCCTGTGGCGGCGCGGCGACCATCTGAAGATCGGCGGCCAGCTTTTCTACGGCGGCCTGATCCAGGCCGTGGCCTCGGTTCTGGTCTTCACCGTCAGCGCGGCGGCGGCGGCGGGTCTGGCGATCACCACCGAAATAGCCTGGGGCGTGCTGATCCTGTTCCAGTTCATGCTGTTCGCGGTCATGCTGATCGACGGCATGGAACTGACCGATGTCGTCTGGCAGAAGAAGTTCAAGCGGAAGTTCATCCCCTGTTCCGCCGCACCGTTGCCCAACGCGCCCAAGGTGTCGATCCATGTGCCGTGCTACAATGAGCCGCCGCACATGGTCATGCAGACGCTCGACGCGCTGGCCCGGTTGGATTACCCGAATTTTGAAGTGCTGCTGCTCGACAACAACACCAAGGATCCGGCGGTCTGGCGTCCGGTGGAGGAGTATTGCAAGCAGCTTGGCCCGAAATTCCGCTTCTTCCACCTGGACAATTGGCCGGGCTTCAAGGCTGGCGCGCTGAATTTCGGTCTGGCGCAGACCGCCCCCGACGCCGAACACATCGCGGTGATCGACAGCGATTATCAGGTCCATCCCGATTGGCTGAAGGCGACGATTCCGCACTTCAGCCGACCCGAGGTCGGTTTCGTCCAGTCGCCGCAGGATTACCGCGAATGGAACCAGGATCTGTTCCAGCGCATGATCAACTGGGAATACGCCGGGTTCTTCCACATCGGCATGATCCAGCGCAACGAACAGAACGCCATCATCCAGCACGGCACGATGACCATCATCCGCAAAACCGCGCTGGAAGGCGTGGGCCGGTGGGGCGAATGGTGCATCACCGAGGACGCCGATCTGGGCCTGCGCCTGTTCGAGCATGGCTATGAAGCCGTCTACATGCCGGAAAGCTATGGCAAGGGTCTGGTCCCGGACAGCTTCTCCGCCTACAAGACGCAGCGTTTCCGCTGGGCCTATGGGGCCGTGCAGATCCTGAAGCACCATTGGCGGCAGTTGATGCCGGGGGCCAAGGAACTGACCGCCGGGCAGAAATACCATTTCATCACCGGCTGGCTGCCCTGGTTCGCCGACGCCGCCCACATGGTGTTCGGCATCGCCGGGGCGCTGTGGTCGGTCGGCCTGCTGGCCTTCCCGAAATATTTCGAATTCCCGCCCAACGCCTTCATGATCCCCACCCTGAGCGTCTTCGCCTTCAAGGTCGGGGCCTCGCTCTGGCTCTATGAGGCGCGGGTGAAGTGCGGCTTCTGGGACAAGGTCGGGGCGGCGGTGGCCGGCATGGCGCTGACCCACACGGTCGGGCGCGCGATGTGGCTGGGCATGTTCACCTCGGGCCGACCCTTCGTCCGCACCCCGAAATGCGAGGATCAACCGGCGCTGATGCAGGCCTTCCTGATGGCGCGGGAGGAGCTGGTGCTGCTGGTGTCGCTGTGGAGCGCGGCGGCCGCCATCGTTGTGGTGTTCGGCCATGAAAACCGCGACGCCTTCATGTGGTCGGGCCTGCTGCTGGTGCAGTCCCTGCCCTATCTGGCGGCCTTCATCACCTCACTCATCAACGTCTTCCCGAACCTGACCCTGGGCAAGAACCGCCCGGAACCGGTGAAGGACGCCGTTGGCAGCGGGGCCGCTGACTGACCTTGTGCCACTGATCCGGTCCGGCCCAAAAGGCTTGGTGGTTATATCGAACGGCGGCGGGTGCCCTTGCGCATCCGCCGCCGGTTCTATGACCGAAACGCCATTGACGGACCGTCGAACTCTGCCAAACTTTTTCCTGTGGGGAGTCTCCCCGGCGGAGGCGCGCGATGTCCGGCAGCAACGTGGGTCCGCCCGAATTTTCGGTGCGCTCAGCGGCGGGAATCGAGCGCAGCGGGACCGCCACCGATCAAAGCTACAAACGCAACCCTCGGCAGGATCGGCGTGATCGCAACCCGCCGAACCCGAGGCGACGCCGTGTGTATGATTTGCTGTTCGACGAAATCGACCAGTTCGACTCGTTGGACGAGGCCCAGCGCACCCGGCTGAAAGCCAATCTGCGCCAGCATCTGACCACCCACGCGCCACCACCCGCCGCCCAACCGCCCCCGCCCGTCCCGGACGAGGAGGCGTTGGCCGACGCGCTGCTGAAAAACCCGGAAGCTCCGCCGCCGCTCGATCCCGAACGGATCGTCGCAGCCGCCACGGCCCTGCCACCCTCCGGCGTCAGCCCGGAACAGGTGGCGGAGAGCGCCATTCTGGCGATTCAATTGCGGGCCTGTCTGGCCCGCCACACCGACCGCGCGCGCAAGGTCGCGGTCTATCTCCATTTGCTGCTGACCATCGACGGCGCGTTGCGCCCGCACACCATCATGGATGTGTGACCGCAACGCCACCGCCAACCCTGACAACCACCGGCCAGCGCCAATCAGCCCCACTCAGCGCCGGAACAAGAACTCCCGGCCCACCTTCACCCGCTTCTCGCCGTCATATTCGATGATGTCGGCGGTGGCGTAGGTTTCGGTCCAGCGTTCCGGCAGATAGCTGCCGGTCCCGACCACATCGACCGGCGCGTTGGCCTCCGCCATCAGGCGGCATTTGGCCGGGCCGAACCCGCTGCTGGCGACGATCTTGACCGCCGGGAATCCGGCGTCGTCCAACCGCTCGCGCACATAATGGATCGCCGCCGCCGACACGCCGGTGCCGATCAGGTAGCGCAACTGGGTTTCATCGCGATAGCCGCGAATCGAATGGGGCGCGTGGCGCTCCAACACCGCGTAGGACCCCGGCGGATCCAACCCCTCGACAAAGCGCCCGCCCGGCGTGTCGAGCCGCAGCGCCAACTTGCCCTGCGCCGCGAGGTCCGGGAAGCGGCGGCACACCTCCAACCCGTCGGTGATCTCCCGGCCGAAATAATCGACCAGCACGGTCAGCGGCAGGTCGGGGAAGGTGTCGTGGAACATCTCCGCCGCGCGCACGGTCGATCCGGCGTAGCCGATCAGGGCGTGCGGCATGGTTCCCATGCCCTTGGCCTGCCCGAAGAAATGGGCGGTGGCGTCGGTGGCGTTGCCGACGAAGCCCTTGGCCCCGACCTTGCGCTTGGCCCGGTCGGACCCGACCGACGCGGCGTAGGCCATCACCTCGGCCATGTCGGTGCCCGCGCAATGGCGGGCGTCCATCGCCAGGAACGCCACCTTGGGCAGATCGGCGCACATGGTGAAGGCGTTGTAGGCGGCGACACAGGCCGGACCCAGCTTTTGCAGCAGGATCGTTTCGGTGTCGACCAGATGATAGAACGACCCGGTGATGTAGAGGATCGGCTCGCCCGCCCCCACCCATTTGCCTTCGGGGAAGTTCAACTGGATGTCGAGGTCGAATCCGCGTTCCCGGGCGACCGCCTGCAACCATTCCACCGCCAGACGCGGGGCGCAGACCACAGGACGGCGCATGAAGATGGCGTAGGTGACTTTCTTGTCACCGAACTTGCCGACCGTCTCCTTGGTGCGCCGGAAATAGGTGTCGGTCCAATCGCCAATCGCCGCCGCTGCGGGGTGGACGGCCAGAGGCCGCTTGCTGTTCTCGCTCATCGCCTGTGCCTTCGTCTTCCGCCCTGCTGGCTGATCGGGCGGTCAGCATTATACGGCCCGACCGCCGGGGGGAAGAGGCTTCCCATCGGTCCGCCCCGCTCCCGATGCCAGGGTTGCACGGGCGTCACATCGCCACAATCGCCTTTTGATCGAATTCCATACAAATATCACCGATCTTTTCGAGAAATACAAATCCACCCGCAGTCAAAACTGTCGGTCAAAACAGTATAAAATACCGATATTTGACGACCCTCTGCCGACCCCGTAAGGTCAAATCAGAAACAACCAAGATCAACGGGACGATCAGGCGATGATGACAGGATCAACACCATGGTGATGGCGTCGGCGGCCCATCAACCCCCGGCGAATCCATCGCTGGAGGGCGAGCCTGCCGGTCGCCGCATCCTGCCGATCCTGTTTCTGTTGATCGTGGCCTTGACCGCCGCCGGGGCCGGTGGCGCGCTGATGCTGAAACCCGCCACCGCCGCCCACAGCGGCGCGGTTCCCGCCAAAACCGTCGCGGGTCCGCACCCCTCCTACGCCACCATGCCCGCCATGAGCTTCACCCTGCGCGACGGTGAACGGCTGCGCGAGCTGAAGCTGCGCGTCGTGCTGGAGTTGGATCCCTCGGTTCCGTTGGAGAAGGTCAAACCCTATCTGCCCCACATCGCCGACGCCATGAGCGTGCGGATGCTGGACGTCGATCCCAACGAATTGCGCGGCCAGGACGGCCCGCACTACATCAAGGATGTTCTGGGATTCGCCGCCAACAAGGCGATGCGCCCGTTGAAAATCCGCCAGGTTCTGGTTCAGGACATGCTCTTGCGCTGACCCGGCCCTGCGCCCACGCGCTCTTTTCCTCGCCCTGCCCCGCCCCATATCCTGCGTCTGGCCCTCTCGACAGGGGTGGCGGAATGCGGAACACTCCGCCCCGGTCGCGCCCGCCGACGGCGGTCAACACCGGGTGTCAGCACCGGGTGTGAGCGGGCCAGAGACAGCGCAGCGGAAGGAGACGGCCTTGGCCGAGTTCGATTTTGACCTGTTCACCATCGGCGCCGGATCGGGCGGCGTCGCCGCCAGCCGCCGCGCCGCCTCCTATGGGGCCAAGGTGGCGATTTGCGAGGGCAGCCGCGTCGGCGGCACCTGCGTCATTCGCGGCTGCGTGCCGAAAAAGCTGCTGGTCTACGCCGCCCAGTACCGCGACGGTTTCGAAGACGCGCGCGGCTATGGCTGGGACGCGCAAACGCCCGCCTTCGACTGGCCCAGCCTGATCGCCCGCAAGAACATGGAGATCGACCGGCTGAACGGCATCTACATCACGATGCTGAAAAACTCAGGCGTCACCCTGTTCGAATCCTTCGGCCGCATCGTCGATCCGCACACGGTGGAGGTGGACGGCCGCCGCTACACCGCCCGCCGCATCCTGATCGCGACCGGCGGCTGGCCGACCAAGCCGAACATCGAGGGGATCGAGCACGCCGTCACCTCGAACGAGGCGCTCGACCTGCCCACCCTGCCCGCGTCGGTGCTGATCCTGGGCGGCGGCTACATCGCCGTGGAGTTCGCCGGGATCTTCCGGGGCCTGGGGGCCGACGTCAGCCTGATGATTCGCGGCGAGCATCTGCTCAACGGCTTCGACGACGACATCCGCATCGCCCTGGAAGGGGAGATGACCAAGCGCGGCATCCGTGTTCTGTCCGGCACACGGCCGACGAAGATCGAAAAGACCGCCGACGGCTTCCGCGTCACCGACCATCACGGCCAGACTCACGATGTCGGGCTGGTCATGGCCGCCACCGGCCGCCACCCCAACACCAACGGGTTGGGGCTGGAGAGCATCGGCGTGACGCTGGACAAGGCCGGGGCCATTCCGGTCGATGAATGGTCGCGCACCAGCGTGGAGAGCGTCTACGCCATCGGCGACGTGACCAACCGCATGGCGCTGACCCCCATCGCCATCGCCGAAGGGCGGGCGCTGGCCGAAACGCTGTTCAACGACACCCCGACCCGCATCGGTTACGACAATGTGCCAACGGCGGTCTTCTCCATCCCGCCGATCGGCACCGTCGGCTTGAGCGAGGCGCAGGCCCGCGCCGCGCACGCCAAGGTGGACATTTACAAGGCTGGCTTCCGCCCGATGAAACACACCCTGTCCGGGCGCGACGAGCGGGTGCTGATGAAGCTGGTCGTCGATGGCGAGACCCAACGCGTGCTGGGCTGCCACATGATGGGCATGGACGCGCCGGAGATGATGCAGGCGCTGGGCATCGCCCTGAATTGTGGGGCGACCAAGCGCGATTTCGACCGCACCATCGCCCTGCACCCGTCCACCGCCGAGGAATTCGTGCTGATGCGCGAAAAGGTTCCCGACCCGGCCTGATCCGACGGCGGTCGGCGACGCGCCCGATGGAACGCGCCGCCCGACCGGTCGTCAGCCGATCACGTCAGAACCCATCAATTTGGCGGGCTGGCCACCGCCCACGAAAAATCGGTGCGGGTGGACGCGTTGGTGAAATAGGACTTGTTGGCGAAGAGGTTGATCGGGGCCTTGTAATTGGCCGGATAGGTCGGCCCGGTGCCCACACCGGCCAGCGCGTGGCAACTGACACAGTTCGACGTGATGCCCGCCGGAATGCCCGACGAGGTTTCCAAATACGGGTTGAAGCACAACGCCATCGTGCTGCTGTTGACCGGGACGGTCTGGCTGTAGCTGGTGCACATGGCGTAATTGTTGAACGGGGCTGGCAGGCTGGATGGCGCGTCCGCCTTGGACCCCGGGAATTTGTTGGGCGTGTCCGGGCCGGGCTGCCAATAGAAGGTCTGCCAGGTCCAGAAGGGGATTTCCTTCGTGTTCACATGCATGGCCAGCAGCACGGCGAAATCACCCGCTGACGCCTTTGGTCCCTGCGCGGCCTGCATCGCCGCCGCTTCCCCCGCCGACATCTGGAAATTGTAGAGCACCGTGAGCGGGGCGTAATAGCCGATGGTGCAGGCCAGACCGGCTTGCTTGGCCTGGGCGTTCAGGGCGGTCACTTGGGCGCTGGTCAGCTTGCTTTGCGCCACCGGCACGATCCCACCGCTGCCCGCCGGGTCCACCGCCACGCAGGTTTTCCAGGTGTCCGGTGTCGGGTTGGTGGCGTTGGTCGCCTGCTTTGGCCCTTGCCACAGCGGCATCGGGGTCATGCCCTTTTGGGCGACGACACCGAACACCGGCTTCAGTTCCGCCGCGTCCACCGGGAAATCATTGATCGACCGGTTGGTGGTGGGAACGGAGCTGGGCCAAGCGCCGTTCAGCGCGGTCAACCCGGCCGTGGTGTTGATGCTGTAGGTGCCGCTCAACCCGGCGATGGTCTGGGGGGCCGCGATGAAGCTGGCGGCCGACGGGCTGAATTTGTTGAAGGACACCACCTGCGTGTCGGCCGCCGCGTTCTTGACGGCCTTTCCGGTCAGTGCCGCCAGATGCCCGAACTGGTGCGGCTTGACGAAGTGACGGGCCGGAGCCTTCGCCGTCTTTTTGTCCGCGTTCAGCACCGACGCGTTGGAGGTGGTGGCAAAGGCCTCCTCCGTGCCCAGCCAGGTTTCCCACACCGGCAGTGCCGCCCCGTTGTAGGTCTGGCCCGACGGCGCGTTCAGCCCGGACCAAATGGTCCAGCCATGCGCGCGGATCTGGTCCTGCTGGTTGTTGGCGACCCAGCCCTGGATGGTGGTGGCCTGGGTCCCTATGCCATAGCTGGCCGGAATGTCGACCGGCGCGATCTGGGCCTGCGCCGTCGATGCGGCACCAACACCCATCAGTCCCGCCACCGCCATGGTCTGCGCCATGGCAAACGCCCGTGACGTCATCGTTGTCCCCTTCCTGTGTTTTGCACCGGTCGGGTGATGACCACGCGCTCCCGCTCCCACAGGAACGCCACGGACCGGCGTTCCCATTTAACGCAATAAGAGCAATTCCAGAAATAGATATGTCGTTACAGTGGTGTTTCTATTCTGTTTAAAGCCTGAAACTCGTAAAACGCGCAAACACACCCGCGCATGACGCGCATCCTTCACCCATCAATCGGCGTGCGCCACGAGGGCGGCGGGCCGCTTGTCCATGGCGATCAGGCGGGTCAGCAACAGCAGCGCGGGGACCGCCCCCACCATCGACAGCAGGAAGAAGCTGACCCAATCCATCCGGTCGGCCAACCAACCGGAGCTGGCCCCGAACAGATCGCCCCCCAGCTTGTAGAAGCTCGACAACAGCGCGTATTGCGTCGCGGTGTAGGCGACGTTGCACAGGCTGGACAGATAGGCGACGAACGCCGCCGTGGCGATGCCGCCGCACACATTCTCCACCGCCACCGTCACCGCCAATGCCGACACGTCGTGACCGGCCCAGGCGAGCATCACATAGCTGATGTTGGACGCCATTTGCAGAACGCCGCCGATCATCAGACCGCGCAGCACCCCGACCCGGCCAACCAGCAGCCCGCCCAGCAAACCGCCGATGATCGTCGCCCACAGGCCGAACAGCTTGGTGACGGCGGCGATTTCCGCCTTGCTGAAGCCGAGATCGACGTAGAAGGGGGCCGACATCACGCCCGCCAGCACCTCCCCCAGCTTGTAGGTGGCGATGAAGGCCAGCATCACCACCCAGCCGCGCCGACTCATGAATTGGGCAAAGGGGGCCACCACCGCGCCATACAGCCAGGCCAGCAAGCGGGCCATCCGGCCCGACAGGTGCGGGCGCGCCGCCAGCCAGGCCGCCACCTGCCGTTCGCGCTCCAGCGATTCCGGCGTGACCGCGACGTTCGGCTCCCGGTTGACCAGGATCGTCACCATGCCGACCAGCACCAGCGCGGCCATCGCCTCATAGGCCACGCGCCAGCCGTGAAATTCAGCGATGAACAGCGCCCCCGCCCCTGCCGCCAGCATGCCGAAGCGATAGCCCAGCACCAGAACGGCGGCCCCGGCGGCCTGCCGATTCTCGTCCAGAACCTCCACCCGATAGGCGTCCACGACAATGTCCTGGCTGGCCGAGCAAAAGGCCACCGCCACGGCGAACAAGGCCGTCCACCAGAGCTGTGTCCCCGGATCGGTGCCCGACAGCCCGAGCAAGGCGACGATCAACCCGGCCTGCGTGACCAGCGCCCAGCCGCGCCGCCGCCCGAACAGGCGGGTGAGGACGGGCAGGCGCAGCCGGTCGATCAACGGTGCCCACAGGAATTTCAGCGCGTAGGGCATGGTGACGAGCGCGAACAGACCGATTCCGGTCTTGCTGACCCCCTCCTCCCGCAGCCAGACATTCAGGGTCGATCCGGTCAGCGCCAGCGGCAAGCCTTCGGAAAAGCCCAGAAACAGGATCGCCAACACCCGGCGGTCGCCATAGACCGACAACAGATTCATCCAGTAGGACGGCCATGCGGAGGGCTTCACCGGCGGGTTCCTTGGCAACGGGTCAGAGCGCCCCTGTTGTACACGCGCGCTCCCAACCGACGCCACGGTGCATTTGCCCCCATTCCTTTGCTGTCGGCGATCTTGTCGAGCGTTGCCAATGTTTCCCCTGAAACTGTGGAAAAGTTACCGCGAATCGGGCTATAGGGTTGACCCCTTGGGCTGATCACCGGCCTAATGGCCGAATTGCAGCAGTCACCACCCGTCAAGGAAGAGCAGGCGCGTCATGGTCGAGCGTTGGACACCCGCCAGTTGGAGGTCGAAACCGGCAAAGCAGATGCCGACCTATCCCGACCTGACCAAGGTCGAAGCGGTCGAACAGCGTCTGGCCAGCTATCCCCCGCTGGTCTTCGCCGGGGAAGCCCGCAAGCTGAAAAGCAAGCTGGCCGACGCCGCCGTCGGCAAGGCGTTCCTGTTGCAGGGCGGCGATTGCGCCGAAAGCTTCGCCGAATTCCACCCCAACAACATCCGCGACACCTTCCGCGTGCTGTTGCAGATGGCGGTCGTGCTGACCTTTGGCGCGGCCATTCCGGTCGTCAAGGTCGGGCGCATGGCCGGGCAGTTCGCCAAGCCGCGTTCGGCGGACATGGAGGACATCGACGGCGTGTCGCTGCCCTCCTACCGGGGCGACATCATCAACGGGTTCGATTTCAACGCCGACTCCCGCGTGCCCGATCCCGAACGGATGATGCAGGCCTACACGCAGGCGGCGGCCACGCTCAACCTGCTGCGCGCCTTCGCCCAGGGCGGTTACGCCGACCTGCACAAGGTGCATCAGTGGACCTTGGGCTTCGTCGAACGCTCCCCGGCGGGCGCGCATTTCCAAGAGCTGGCCAGCCGCCTGGATGAAACGCTGGCCTTCATGGAAGCCTGCGGCATCACGGCGGAGACCACGCCGCAGATTCGCGAAACCGATTTCTTCACCAGCCACGAAGCGCTGCTGCTGCCGTTCGAACAGGCCCTGACCCGCGTCGACAGCACGACGGGCGACTGGTACGACGTGTCGGCGCACATGCTGTGGATCGGCGACCGCACCCGCCAGCCCGACGGCGCGCATGTGGAGTTCCTGCGCGGGGTGAAGAACCCCATCGGTCTGAAGTGCGGCCCGACCACCGACCCGGACGAGTTGATCCGCCTGATCGACATCCTGAACCCGCAGAACGAGGCGGGCCGCCTGACCCTGATCGTCCGCATGGGGTCGGACAAGGTGGCGGAGAAGTTCCCGCCGCTGCTGCGCAAGGTGACGAGCGAAGGCCGCGCGGTGGTCTGGTCCTGCGACCCGATGCACGGCAACACCATCAAATCCACCACGGGCTACAAGACCCGCCCGGTGGAGCGGGTGCTGGCCGAGGCGCGTGGCTTCTTCGAGGTGCACAAGGCCGAAGGCACCCACGCCGGTGGCGTGCATTTCGAACTGACCGGCCAGGACGTGACCGAATGCACCGGTGGGGCGCAGGCGATCACCGATCACAAGCTGGCGCAGCGCTACCACACCGCGTGCGACCCGCGCCTGAACGCCAGCCAGTCGTTGGAACTGGCCTTCCTGCTGGCCGACGAGCTGAAGCGTGGCCGCAGTGAACGCGACGCCCAGCGCCGCGCCGCCGCCGCTGCGGAATGACCGCAGACTGAACGAAAAAGGGCCGGAGCGCACCGCTCCGGCCCTTTTTTGTGTCTTCACCCGCTGCAAAACGCGAGAAAGCCGATCACGATCCCCCGATCAATGCACGACGAAGCGGTCGAGCAGGATCTCACGCACACGCACGTTGCGCATTTCGCGGTCCAGAACGCTGGCGATGGTGCTCTTCATCAGCTTGGCCCCATCGGCCCCCGCCAATTGCTGCGGATCAATCTGGCGCATCTTGTCCGAAAGCTGATCGGTGATGCGCGGCACATAGGGTTCGGCCACCTTGCCGTCCACCGTCGGTTCCACCTCCAGCAGCACCTTCACATCGACCATGCGGGCGTCGCCGCCGCCCAGCGTGAAGGTCATTTGCGGCAGGGCGGCGTAATTCTTCTTCGGCCCCAGTTTGTCCGATGCGGCTGAGGTTGAGTTTTTGTTGGCGATCACGGCACCGGTCGCGCCCAGAACGGCCAAGGCCACAAGCAAGCCAGCGAGGATGATCGGCATCAGAGACACCGTTTCCCCGTCCGCGTTCCGTCGAACCAACCGCACAGCCTGCACTCCGAAGATTGGGATCCAAAACGATCCCGAGAGTGATATTTTAGGCAATGCGGGGGCGACGGTCAAATCATGGCTTGTGACAATTGACAATGACCTGCGCCGACACGCCCCATCGGCCCGTTCAAGCCGGAAGCACCGGCACGTTGTCGATCAGGCGGGCCTTGCCCAGCCATGCCGCCGCCAGCAATCGGGCCGGACGCTCCACCCGGGTGATCGGGGCCAGCGTGTCGGCGTCGCGCAGTTCCACATAGTCAATCGTGCCGAACCCGGCCTCCGCAATCCGCGCGCGCGCGGCGGTCAACACGTCCTCAAGCAACGCCCCGGCGGACAGCGCGGCGGCGGCGGCGATCAGGGCGCGGTTCAGTTCGGGCGCACGGGCGCGCTCGTCAACGCTGAGATAGGCGTTGCGGGAGGACAGGGCCAGACCATCGGCCTCACGGACGGTGGGCAGCCCCTCCACCCGCACCGGAATGTCCAGATCGCGGGTGAAGCGGCGGATGACCATCAGTTGCTGATAGTCCTTCTCGCCAAACACCGCCACATCGGGCAGCGCCTGCAAAAACAGCTTGGTGACGACCAGGGCGACCCCGCCAAACATCTGCGGGCGGAAGGTTCCGCACAGCCCTTCGGATGGCCCACCGACCGAAATGGCGGTGGCAAAGCCCTCCGGGTACATGCCGCGCACGCTGGGGGCGTAGAGCGCCGCGCAGCCCGCCGAGGCCAGCTTGGCCGCGTCCCCGGCCTCGTCGCGCGGGTAGCGGTCGAAATCCTCGTGCGGGGCGAATTGGGTCGGGTTGACGAAGACGCTGGCGATGACGTGATCGGCCAGTTCGCGACCGCGCCGGACCAGGGCGAGATGGCCGTCGTGCAGCGCGCCCATGGTCGGGACCAGCGCCACCGTCTGCCCCGCCGCCCGCCACGCGGCCACTTGCGCCCGCAGATCGGCCACGTTGCGCAGGACCGGCAGCGGCAGCGCGCCGTCAACCGGTTGAGCGTGCGTGGAGGGGGTGGTGTCCGTCGTCGGGGCAACCGTTGGCGTCGTCATGGCGTCATCCCTCACGCGCGTCAAAACTGGCGCTGGATAAACCGCCGGATCGCTCCTGTCCAGCGCCACGTTTGTGCAGCGCAAGATCCGTGACACCCGCGATCATCCATCCGCCCCGTGGGATGGGGGACCCCACCCCCAGGGCACGGCGGCACCTCACCGCATCAGCGTGACACCGATCAGGTAGGACAGGTTGGCCCATGCGCCCAGCGTCGCCAGCAGGACCAGAAACGACGGAGCGAGGACCACCGAACCGACGATGATCGCCAACGCCACAACCAGAGCGCCAAGAGCCATCAGGGAAACGCGCGCATCTTCCATGAAACACAATCCTGATCGATGGGAAGGAGAAGCCGACCCTAGAGGATTGCGGTGCAGCACCGGACTGATCTGCGTCAATTTCCCACCGGATTTCTTGAACCCAGTGCCGATTCATCACCGTGAACGGATCGGCAATTCGCTCCCAATCGGCTTTTGATCTGGCATCCGCCGCCCAATCATTGCCAACGGCGCGGTTTTACCACAGAAATTTTATGGTTTTCGCCAAAGAAAAAAGGCTTCGGAATGTCTTCCGAAGCCTTTTTAATGGTGGGCGTGACAGGGATTGAACCTGTGACCCTTCGCGTGTGAAGCGAATGCTCTCCCGCTGAGCTACACGCCCGATCCCAGAATTCTCTGTTGTCGGTCCAGGCTTCCCCCTGGCGGGAGCGTCGTCCGCCGGTTTTCGTCGGCGACCGTCGCTGCGGTGGGCGGGTTTTTAGGGCCTTCACCGATGGGTGTCAAGCAGGAGATTCACTCTGTGCGAAAAGTTTTTTGGCCCACCCCGCAGCACCGCCCGCGCCACATCACCCCGGTCCGGGCACGCCCATGGTGGTGGATCGCCGTTTGGCTCCTGCTGGCGGTGAATGGACTGGCGGCGGAGGACGCCACAGCGGCGGCCCCGCTGACGGCGCGCTACCGCGTGCATGTCGGGGGGATCGCCGTGCTCGACGCCACCGTCCGGCTTGATCTGACCGATCGCGCCTACCGCATTGATGTCACCGCCGAGAATGGCGGCTTCCTTGCCAAAATCCTGCCGTGGAAAACCGATTCCCACAGCGAAGGGGTGCGGGAGTCCGGCGGACTGCGCCCGCTCCGCCACCGTCAAAGCAGCGTCTTCCGGGAAAAACCGCGCAGCGTCGCCTTGGACTACGCCGCCGATGGGGCACTGACCGCCACCGTCCTGCCCCCGCCACAGGAGGATGACCGCGCGCCGGTCCCGCCGGATTTGCAACGGGGCGCCCTCGATCCCCTCAGCGCCGGGTTGCTGGCCCTGCTGGCGGTCGGCGACGGCAACGCCTGCGCCCGCACCGTTCCGGTGTTCGACGGGCGACGCCGCTACGATCTGCGCTTTGATCCGGGCGGGATGCGCCCACTGGCGGCGTCACGCTATTCGATTTTTTCCGGCGTGGCACAGGAATGCCGACTCTCGGTGATTCCCATCGCCGGACAGGCGAAATCATCCTCGGCGCTCACCGCGTTCTGGCGGCGGGACGATGACCCATCCCCTCGTCCTGCCGGTCCCCCAACCGATCTGTGGCTGGCCCCGCTGCTGCCCGGCGCGCCGCCCTTGCCGGTGCGGATGGAAAGCGACAGCGCCTTCGGGGCCGTCGTCATCCATTTGATCGGCTTGACGCGTGAGGGCGACCCGCCGCGCGCTATCCCGTGACCGTTCCGGTGTCGATCACCCAACTGGCCACGGTCATGCCGTGACGACCCACCATCTCCATCACGGCGTCCATCGACGGCCACAGCATCCGCCCGTCGATTTCCAGCATGGCCCCGCCCAGCAACACCGCGTAGCCACCCAGCTTGCCCATCCGCACCACCCGTGCCATCCGTGTCGTCATGGTCAGCACTCCCGAATCCGACGGGCGGAGCATGGCTGCCACCGCCGCATCAGAATATTATCGTATGCTGATGGACAGATCACCGGAGCGAAGGGATAGCCTTATACGACAAAGGGATAATGCGACAACCCGCCACACAACGGATGCGCGCACCCACCGCACGCGATGAGGGGCACCACAGGAACAGCCACCCGAATCGCGCGATCAACCCCGCGCCAAACACTCCAACGCGCCCGGCAGATCGGCGAAATGATCCAGAATGATGTCGGCCCCAAGGTCGGCGACCGGCATGCGGGGGTAGCCGTAGCTCATCGCCACCACCGGCACCCCGACGGCGCGCGCCGCCTTCACGTCGTTGCCGTTGTCGCCGATCATCGCCGCCCGCGCCGACGCCAGACCGTCGGCCCCCAGCCGCTCCAGCACCCAGGCCAGATGCCGCCCGTCCGGCTTCTTCACCGGCAGGGTGTCACCCCCGGCCACCGCCGCGAACAGCGGGGCCAGCCCCAGCGCGTCCAGCAGCTTGCGGCTGATCCGCTCCGGCTTGTTGGTGCACAGCCCCAACCGCACGCCCCGGTCGGCCAGCGCCGCCAGGGTTTCGGGGACGCCGGGATAAAGGACGGACGCCTCTTCATCCTCGAAATAGCTGTCCAGGTAATGGCGCAGCACCGGCTGCACCGTCGCGTCGTCCAGCCCGGCCCCGGTGGCGGCGAAGGCCTGGCGCACCAGCGTGGCGGACCCATCGCCGATCATCGTCCGCACCTGCGCCTCGGTCAGCGCCGGACGGTCGAAATGGGCCAGCGTGCGATTGAGCACGCGCGTCATGTCCGGAGCGCTGTCGATCAAGGTTCCATCGAGATCGAACACGAGAGCGGCAAAGGGAAACGGCATCGCAAACCCCCCGGTGGGATGAAGGAAACAGATGGGATGAAGGACACGGGTCAGGCCCAACCCCGTCCTATCACAGCTTTTCCACGCCCAACCATGCGCAGTCCGCACGGGTCCATCCCGCCATTCCCCTGCCTTCGCCTCCAAAACCAGCCGGTCCACAAACCGCAACCCCGAAAACCACAGTCTATGACAGGCTGTCATAAAAGTTGACTTGGGCCGACCGCCCGGCCTGTGGCACATGAAGGCCACGGGCGGATTTCGCACCGCGCCACCACCCGCCCTCTTGTCACACACGGCACCACAGGAATCTCCCCATGGCCCATCGTCCGCTCGCTTGCGTGATCCTTGCCGCTGGCAAGGGCACCCGCATGAAGTCCGATCTGCCAAAGGTTTTGCACCGCGTGGCCGGACGGCCCATGGTCGGGCATGTGCTGGCCGCCGTGAAGGCGCTGGATCCCGACCATGTCGTCGTCGTCGTCGGGCCGGGGATGGACAGCGTGGCCGCCGCCGTCGCCCCCTACCCCACCGCCGTGCAGCAGGAGCAGCGCGGGACCGCCGACGCCGTGCGCGCCGCCTTCGGCCTGTTGGAAGGCTTCACCGGCGACGTGGTGGTGCTGTACGGCGACACGCCACTGGTCACGCCCGACACGCTGCGCGCCATGGTCGCCGCCCGTCGGCAGGCCAACGACCCGGCGGTGGTGGTTCTGGGCATGCGCCCCGACGATCCCGGTGCCTATGGCCGCCTGATCCTGAACGCGCGCGGGGGCCTGGAAAAGATCGTCGAGCATCTCGACGCCAGCGCGGAAGAACGCGCGGTGACGCTGTGCAACGCCGGTCTGATGGCCTTTGACGGCGCCCGGATGTTCGATCTGATCGGGCGCGTCGGCAACAGCAACGCCAAGAACGAGTTTTATCTGACCGACGTGGTGCAGATCGCGCGGGTGTCCGGCATGGCCTGCGCCGTGGTGGAGGCCGCCCCCGCCGAGGTGGTCGGTGTCAACTCCCGCGCCGAACTCTCGGAGGTCGAGCGGCTGATGCAGCGCCGCCTTCGCAAGGCGGCGATGGACAACGGGGCGACCCTGTGCGACCCCGACAGCACCCTGTTCAGCCACGACACCCGGCTGGGCCGCGATGTGGTGGTGGGCGCGCATGTCGTGTTCGGGCCGGGCGTGGTCGTGGAGGATGGGGTGGAGATCAAACCCTTCTGCCATCTGGAACAGACCCGTGTCGAACGCGGCGCGGTGATCGGCCCCTTCGCCCGCCTGCGCCCCGGCGCGGCCATCGGCCCCGACGCCCACATCGGCAATTTCGTGGAGATCAAGAACGCGACGGTCGAGGCCGGGGCCAAGGTCAACCACCTGAGCTACATCGGCGACGCCCGCGTCGGGTCAAAGGCCAACATCGGGGCGGGAACGATCACCTGCAACTATGACGGCTTTGGCAAATACCACACCGACATCGGGGCCGGGGCCTTCATCGGGTCCAACAGCGCCCTGGTCGCCCCGGTGGCGATCGGCGACGGGGCCATCGTCGGCGCGGGCAGCGTCGTGACGGCGGCCGTGGAGGGCGACGCCCTGGCCGTCTCCCGCGCTACCCAAAAATCCTACGCGGGCTGGGCCAAGCGCTTCCGCGAGCGCAAGCGGGCGGAAAAGGCGGCAAAGGCGTAACCGCCCGTCCATTTCCGCGCCCCCAAGCCCCAACGACCTTCGCTTTCAGGAGACAGCCCATGTGCGGCATCATCGGCATCAACGGCATCCACGAGGCCACCCCCCGTCTGGTGGAGGGGCTGCGCCGTCTGGAGTATCGCGGCTATGACAGCGCCGGTGTCGCCACGCTGGTGGGCAACGGCATCGAACGCCGCCGCGCCGAAGGCAAGCTGTTGAATCTCGACGCCCGGCTGCGCGACGCGCCGCTGAGCGGAACCGTCGGCATCGGCCACACCCGGTGGGCCACCCATGGCGGGCCGACGGAAACCAACGCCCACCCGCACGCCACTCCGCGCGTCGCCGTCGTCCACAACGGCATCATCGAGAATTACAGGGAGCTGAAGGAGGAACTGATCGGCCACGGCTGCGTCTTCGAAAGCGTGACCGATTCCGAAGTCATCCCCCAACTCATCACCCATTACATGGACGCCGAAGGGCTGTCGCCGGTGGACGCGTCGGCCAAGGCGTTCAAGCGCTTCACCGGAGCGTTCTCGCTGGTCGTCATCTTCGCGGGCGAACATGAGCTGATGATCGGCGCGCGCCACGGCACGCCGCTGGCCGTCGGCTATGGCGACGGTGAAATGTATCTGGCCTCCGACGCCTTCGCGCTGGCCCCGCTGACCAACCGCATCTGCTATCTGGAAGACGGCGATTGGGTGGTGGTCAGCCGCAGCGACGCGGTGGTGCACGACGCCACCGACGCCGTGGTGCACCGGCCGGTGAAGACCACGGCGGTGTCGGGCGCGCTGATCGGCAAGGATGGCTACCGCCATTACATGCTGAAGGAAATCTACGAACAGCCGCAGGTGATCGGCGACACGCTGAACGCCTACATCAACCCGGTGAACAATTACATCGCCCTGCCCGACTTTCCCTTCGATGTGTCGAAGGCCACACGCCTGACCATCGTCGCCTGCGGCACCGCCTATTACGCCGGGTTCGTCGCCAAATACTGGTTCGAGACCCTGGCCCGCATCCCGGTCGAGGTCGACATCGCGTCGGAGTTCCGTTACCGCGAGGCACCGTTGCCCGAAGGCGGCGTCGCCATCTTCATCTCGCAATCGGGCGAGACCTTGGACACGCTGGAGGCGTTGCGTTACTGCAAGCGGCAGGGCCAGAAGATCCTCTCCATCGTCAATTCGCCGGAAAGCACCATCGCGCGCGAATCCGACGCGGTGCTCTACACCATGGCCGGGCCGGAGATCGGCGTCGCTTCGACCAAGGCCTTCACCACCCAATTGACCACTCTGGCCTGTCTGGCCGTCACCACTGGCCGCGCCCGTGGGGCCATCCCACCGGAACGCATGCAGGCCATCGCCCATGCCCTGCGCGAGGTTCCCGCGCTCGCCGCCAGCGTGCTGGCCCACGACGAACGGCTTAAGGAACTGGCGCAGGAGCTGGCGGATTCCCGCGACGTGCTCTATCTGGGCCGGGGTGCCATGTACCCGTTGGCGCTGGAGGGTGCCCTGAAGCTGAAGGAAATCAGCTACATCCACGCCGAAGGCTACGCGGCGGGCGAATTGAAGCATGGCCCCATCGCGCTGATCGATGACAATGTCCCGGTGGTCGTGCTGGTCCCGTCCGACCACCTGTTCGAAAAGGTCGTGTCGAACGTGCAGGAGGTCTGCGCCCGATCCGGCAAGGTGCTGCTGCTGGCCGACAAGAACGGCATCGGCAAGCTGGGCGACAGCGTCCGCTGGTCGGTCGAACTCCCCACCTGCGACCCGCTGGTCGCCCCGCTGCTCTACGCCATCCCGGTGCAGTTGCTGGCCTATCACACGGCGGTGCTGAAGGGCACGGACGTGGATCAGCCGCGCAATCTGGCCAAAAGCGTCACCGTGGAATGATGTGAACCAAGGTGAGGTGGCGGACGACCCTTCCACCGTCCTGGTACGGTGGCAAGCTGATGCCGTCATCCTCTGTAAAACCATTCGTGAAGAGGGGCAAGGCCCTGGACCAGCAGGCTGCGCAAATCGCGCGACCTGCTGGTCCGGCAGAGGACAACACAGGTGTAAAGTTAGAATCTCAGTCTGTTGCAAACGAGACTTGTCAGCATCCGGTCCTGTTTCAAGCGGGTTTGAGATTGTTTCTTGTTCCTTGGCATGGCCTCAAGTGACCCTCACCTTTTTCATTGGGAACTCCACCCGAGGGTGTCCGACGGTTTTCCATCTTGCGCGCGACGGGTCGCGCGCTCCGGTCTGGCGCGCCCAACTTATGTATGATATTGATAGTTATTCTCATATTTTTGATAGAATGGACCTATCGGGTCTTTAGAAACAATAGATTGGAGTGAAGGGCAAAACCGCCGCAGGATTGGGCCGACGTGTGTTTCCCGTGGTCTCGCGCCAAAGGTTCAGAGCCACAAAGTGCAGGAGTGTCCGGCGTGTCCGCATCCATCCCCACCGCAGAGCGCCCCGTCGCCACCCGCCGGTTCCTGACCATGCTCGGGCCGGGGTTCGTCGTCGCCGTCGGCTACATGGATCCGGGCAATTGGGCGACCGACATCGCCGCCGGGTCGCGCTTTGGCTTTGCCCTGCTGGCCGCCGTGCTGATGGCCAGTCTGGCGGGCATCTTCCTGCAAACGCTGATCGTCCGCCTGACGCTGGCCAGCGGCCAGGATTTGGCCCGGCTGATCCGCAACCGCTTTCCCCGCCCGGTGGCGATGACGATCTGGGCGGTGTCGGAGTTGGCGATGATCGCCACCGATCTGGCCGAACTGCTGGGCAGCGCCATCGCGCTGAAGCTGCTGTTCGGGGTGCCGATGCTGGCCGGGGTGATCGTCGCCGCCGCCATCACCTTCGGCATTCTGGCCCTGCCGGGCGCGCGCGGCCGCGCGCCGGAGCTGGTGGTCGGCGCGCTGATGCTGGTGGTGGTGGCGTGCTTTGGCTGGGAGTTGCTGATCGCCAAGCCGGACCCGGGCGCGCTGCTGGCCGGGATGGTCCCCAGCCTGGAGATGGCCCGCGACCCGGAGATGCTGTATCTGTCGCTGGGCATCGTCGGGGCCACGGTGATGCCGCACAATCTGTTCCTGCATTCGGGTCTGGTCCGCGCCCGTCTGGCCGACACGCCGGAGCCGGACCGGCGGACGATGGCGCGCTGGCTGACCATCGACCTGACCGCCGCGCTGGCGCTGGCCGGTCTGGTCAACGGCGCGATCCTGGCGGTGGCCGCCGTCGCCTTCCAAAGCGTGGCCGCCACCGGACCCGCGCCGGGGATCGAGGACGCCCACGCGCTGTTGAACACCAGCATCGGCGGCGGGGCGGCGCTGATCTTCGCCGTGGCCTTGCTGGCCGCCGGGCAAAGCTCCACCACCACCGGGACCATGGCCGGACAGATTGTGACCGAAGGCTTTTTGGACATCCGGCTGCCGCCTCTGGTCCGCGCCGCCATCACCCGCAGCGCCGCCCTGATCCCCGCCCTGGCGATCCTGAGCGGTGCGGGCGACGAGGCCGCCGACGGCCTGCTGGTGCTGAGTCAGGTGGTGTTGGCGCTGACCCTGCCCTTCATCCTGCTGCCGATGCTGCTGTTGTTGCGCGACCAGCGGCTGATGGGCGGCTTGGCGCTGGGGCCGCTGGCCCTGCGGTTCGCCAGCGTTCTGGCCCTGGTGCTGACCGGCCTGTCGGGCTGGATGGCCGGAACCACCGCCCTGGCGTCGTGATTGACGGGCGTTGTTACCAGCGATCCGCCATCAAAGCGGTGGGGGGTGACGGCGCGGGCGGAATGGTCCATCTTGCCGCCCATTGATCACCCCACCCTTGCGAACCGGAGCGCCGCCATGGACACCGCCCTTGACCAGCGCCTGACCGATCTGGAAAGCCGCCTTGCCCATCACGAAAAGATGGCGGAGGACATGTCCCAGCTCCTGTTCGAGCAGGGCCGCACCATCGACCGGCTGACCGCCCAACTGCGCCGCCTGCGCGAACAGATGGCGGAGGTGGAGTTCGGCGGGGGCCGTTCGCCGCAGGACGACCGTCCCCCACCCCATTACTGAGCGCGCTCAGGCGTAACCGTCATAGACCAGTTCGGTCATCATGCCGGTCGCCATGTGCAGCAGATTGTGGCAGTGCACCGGCCAGCGCCCCGGATTGTCGGCGTCAAAGGCAATCGTCACGCTGCCCCGGTCGGGGACCAGCACGGTGTCGCGCACCGCCCCAGCGATGGGCCGCCCGTCGATGGCGATCACCTGGAACGTATGGCCGTGCACATGCATCGGGTGCGACATGCCCGACGCGTTGTCGAAGGTCAGCACCACCCGTTGCCCCGGTGTCACCCGCATCGGCTCGTGCGATCCGAAGGGGCGATCGTCCAGACTCCAGACATAGGGCATCATCCCGCCGGTCAACCGCAGCCGCGCGGTCACATCCGCCCGGCGATCGGCCAAGGGAACCAAGGGAGTCAGAATCCGCTCCACCGCCAGATCGAGAGCGCCAACGGCGGTCTTGGACCGATCCGCCTGCTTGCCCACCGCCGCCCCGGCGGTCGCCAGAATGACCCCGGTGCGCTCCACCGCCCCTTCCCGCAGCGCCAGGATGGGAAAGGCTCCCCCCTGCGACGGAATGGACAGGCGGATGTCGAGCCGTTGCCCCATCGCCATGCCGAAGCGACGCCCCGTCACCGGTTGCACCGGCACGCCATCCACCGCGATCACCTGACCGGTCAAGGCCCCGAGGTCGATGTGAAAGGCGGTCGAGGTCGCCCCGTTGATGAGGCGCAACCGCACCCGGCCGCCGCGCTCCACACGATGCACATCCGGATCGTCAAGCGTGCGGTCGTTGGCGAGATAGGCGTCGTAATCAACATCGTTCAAATCCATGCCCGCCATCGCGTGACCGGAATGACCCGTCGCCGCACCGTGAGCCATGGTGCTGTGGTTCATGCTTCCATGATTCATGGCCCCATGGCCCATGGCGGCATGATCGGGAGTTGGTGCGGGTTTGGCGGCCCCATCGCCCATCGCCCCATGGCCCATCGCCGCATGGTCCATCACCGGCGCGCCGCCGGTCAGACCGGCCAGGATCTCCGCCGGATCGCGGAACGAGAAATCGTGCAGCAACACCACGATCTCCTGTTCGTCGGCGCGGCGATCCTCCTCCGTCCGCACGATGAGCGGGGCGGCCATCAGCCGCTGTTCCTGCAAGCCATGATGGGAGTGCATCCAATGGGTGCCGGGCCGCGCGGCGAAATCATAGGACGCCGACGCGCCGTCGCGGATCGCCGGACGGTTGGCGTCCACCACCCCATCCTGCACATAGGGCGGCGTCTGGCCGTGCCAATGGATGACCGTGTCCTCCCCGGCGCGGTTGATGAGATCGACACGGAAACGCGCGCCGGGGTCCAGAACCAGACCAGCGGTTCCGTTGGGTTGACGAATGCCGAACACGGTGGCCGGCTTGCCCTTCACCACCAAGTTGCGGCGCTCCACCGCCAGACGGGTGATGGAACCGGGCGCGGCGCGCACGGGAACAGCGGGAACAACAGCGGCGCAACCAACGGCCGCCGTGGCCGTCAAAAGCTGACGGCGCGACAGGGTGAGAGCCATGAACGGCCTCCAAACACAAGGGCAGGACCAACAACGACGAAGAGGCGGGCCAGACGCGGCCCGCGCGCGGTCGCTCAGCCCTGGCGCGGCGGCGGCGGATCGGGCGGCACGCCGATTCCCTCGGGCATGGCCTGCCCCATCGGTCGGGTGGCGGCGGTCAACCCGACCCGCTGCGGCGGCAAGCCACAGACCGGCAACCCGACCGGCACGGCCAGACACCCCGCCGCCGCGCAGCAAAAGGCCGCCATCCGGCCATGAGTCCAGGACGGACAGCAGGGGGTGGAGGACTCGCCGGACCAGACCGACAGTTGCGCTTGCGGCGCGGCACCGGATGGCGGAGACGCGGGCGCGGTGTGGTGGGGCGCGGTGTGGTGATGGGCGGCGTGCCCGTCGGTCGTGGCCAGGGCGGTGGTGGGACTCAGGGCAAGGCCAAGCACCGCCGCGATGGTCAACGCCACCGCCACGCCCAACCGCCCGACCCAGTGCGCCAGCGTCCGCCGCACCCTGTTCATCCCCCGCGAGAGTCCCATCTCAGATAGACCGGCCAACCGACCTGGTCAACCGCACCCCCATCCCCCTTGTGGTTATGCGCCTCCCCCAAGGGTGATAGGCGTTTTCCCGAGCATGAAGTTGCAACATTCCGCGCCTATAGTGCGCGCCAACCGGAACCACTCCTTTCACCGTCATGACCACCGCCGCCCGCAAGGGCCAGACCAACCCCGCCCGTCAACTGCACTGCGCCTGCTGCGGCCGCCCCTTTGTGCGGCCATCGCTGCGCGGCCCGGCCCCGCTCTATTGCTCGACCGATTGTCAGAAGCAGATGCGCGTCCGCTCGCGGGTGTGGAGCCTGCAACAGACCGCGACCACCAGCGCCGCGCCGACCGGCCGCCGCCCCACGCCGCTGCTCAAGGCGTCCTGACCCGCGTTCCCGGTTCACGCCGCGACCTCACCGCACATCGATCACGGCGCTGTCGCTGCGCCCGTCGGCGTCCAGCACGGTGACGCGCACCGGCCCCGGTCCCTCCGGCCGCCACACCACATCGCGGGCGATGGGTGACAGGGCGATGCGCCGCCCGTCGATCAACCAGGACAGGGGGCGTCGCCCGCCGCTGGCGGACAAGGTCAGCGGCTCCGCCCGCCCGTCCGGCCCCAGCGCCTCCACCACCATGTCGCCGCCGGGAAAGGCCAGGCGCAGCCGGTCGGTGGCGCGCGGCCCGTTCGCTACAGAACTGGTCGCCACAGAACTGGTCGCCAGAGTTCCGTGCGCCAGCGCCCCGACGGCCATCGGTCCCCCCTCCCCCGCGTCCAGGCGGCGCAGCAGTTCCGGCGGGGCCTCGGCGGTCACGGGACCAGCGGGGCGGCCCCGGTCGGCGGGCAGCAGGTCGAACAGGTGGAACAGCAACGGGGCCGCCGTGTTGCGGCCATAACGGTCGGGGCTGGGCGTGCCGTCCGGGCGGCCAACCCAGACGCCAACGCTGTAGCGCTCCGTCACGCCAAAGGCCCAGGCGTCGCGAAAGCCGTAGCTGGTCCCGGTTTTCAAGGCGATGGGGCCGGACCCGCGCAATTCCTGCGCCTGCACCACGCCGGGCGGCGGCGGCGCGCCCTCCAGAATCGCGCGGACCTGTTGGGCGGCGACCGGCGACAGAAAGCGCACCCCCGCCGCGTCCGGCTCCTCCGGCTGCACCCGCAGGGGGGCGACCAGACCGCCACGCGCCAAGCCGCTGTACAGCGTCGCCATGTCCCACAGGTTGATCGACGCCCCGCCCAGGGCCACCGGCAGCCCCGGCACCGTGCTGCGACTGGGCAGCACCAGCCGCGCGCCCGCCCGGCGCAGGGCGTCGGCGAAGCGCAGCGGCCCCACCTTGTCCAGCACCAGCACCGCCGGGATGTTGAGCGAGCGTTGCAACGCCTCCTCAATCGTCAAGTCACCGGTGAAGCCCCGGTCGAAGTTGCGCGGGGCGTAGTCGCCAAAGCGGGTGGAGACGTCCGACACCTGGGTCAACGGATGGATCAGGCCATCGTCAAAGCCCAACCCGTAAATGAAGGGCTTCAGCGCCGATCCGGGGGACCGCACCGCACGCACCATGTCGATCGGACCCAGCCGGTCGTGGTCCAGCGGGTCGGGGCTGCCGAGATAGGCCAGAACAGCGCGGGTTCGGTTGTCCACCACCAGCGCCGCCAGACCGGCGCGCGGGTGCAGGTTGTCCATCTCCCGCCGGGCCAGCGCCTCCACCGCGCGTTGCAGACCGCCGTCCAGCGTGGTGGCCAACCGCGTGTCGCCGGGGCGGCGCGCCCGCAGCGCGTCGGCCAGATGGGCGGCGGCGGCGGGCAAGGGCTGGCGCGCGGCGGGGACCGGCTCCGTCCGCGCCTCCGCCGCCGCCTTGGCCGACAGCGCCCCCGCCTGCACCGCACGGTCGAGCACCTTGTCGCGCGCCGCCCGCGCCCGGTCGGGAAAACGGTCGGCGCGCAGACGGCTGGGCGATTGCGGCAGCGCCACCAGCAGGGCGGCTTCCGCCGCGTCCAGCTCCGTCGGCGGTTTGCCGAACAGGGTCAGGGAGGCCGCGCGCACCCCCTCCACATTGCCGCCATAGGGGGCCAGCGTCAGATACATGCCCAGGATCGCGCGCTTGTCGTACCGCCATTCCAATTGCAGGGCGCGCGCCGCCTCGATCAGCTTGGCCGACAGGGTGCGCGGGCGCGGCTCCAGCAGGCGGGCGACCTGCATGGTCAGGGTGGACGCCCCCGACACCACGCGGCCCGCCCCCAGATTCTGCCCCAGCGCCCGCAGCAGGGCGAGCGGATCCACCCCGCCATGCGACCAGAACCGCCGGTCCTCATAGGCCAGCAGCAGATCGACGAAGAGCGGGGCGACGGCGTCCGGGTCCACCGGCAGCCGCCACGCCCCGGCCCCGTTGGTGAAGACGCGCAACGGCTCCCCGTTGCGGTCCACCACCGTCACCGACCGGTCGGCCAGCCGGTCGAGCGGCGGCGGGAACAGCCGGTCGAGCGTCAGCCCAACCCCACACCCAACCCCCATCAACGCCACCAAGCCGCCAACGGCCAACAACGCCCTCAGCCGACGGCGCGGACCGATGCCCGCGCCGCGCGGCCAAGGCCACAGGCTGGACCGCAAACGGGACCACAGACGGGACCGGACACCCCCCACCCGGTCACTCCGCCGGATGCACGGTGATCCGCCCAACCGCCTGACGGGCGAAGAAGCGCGGCTTGTACATGTCCTCCACCGACGCGCCCGGCAGCTCATAGACGCCCGGCGTGATGGCGCGGACGATGAAGGCCAGCTTGAAGCGCGCCTGATCCTCCGTCAGGTCCAGCGCGGCGACGAAGCGGTCGTCGCGCGATTCGGCGCTGTTGGGAACGGTCAACTGGTCCAGCCACGGCAGATCGGCGGTTCCGCCCGCCCCCAGCTTGGCGTTCTCAATCTCCCACCCGGCGGGCAGCGGATGGGTGACGGCGGTCTGGTGGAACAGCTTGGTGTTCGCCTCCCCCTCCAGCACCACGACGAACACGTCGTTCTGCCGGATGGTGTCGAGATTCAGCGGCTCGCCCTTGCGGGTGAAGAAATTGCGCTTGATGCGCAGCCCCTCCCGCGCAGCGGGTTGCGGCGCGGTCGGCACGCCCGACACCGACACCGCCTGCCACAGCGGGGCGGACCCGCTGTTGACCACCGGCAGACCGGCGGACAGTTGCGCCAGCGTCGGCCGAAGATCGACGCGCGAACCGTTGCGCCGTTCCCCGCCCGGCAGGGTGACGGTGACACCGGCGGGCGCGCCGCGCAGCAGGGCATCCGCCGCTAGCACCGCCCAGGCCTGTTCCTGCGTGTTGGTGCGGTTGGCGGCCAGTTCGGAGGCGGGCAGCCGGTCCAGCAGCGCGGGCAGCCGCTTGCCGGTCATGCCGACTTCGGACGCCAGCACGATCAGGGCCGCCGCGTCGCGCAGGGTGGAGCCGTAATCGGCGGCCCACTCGTTGCGGGCGAGATGACCGACGGCGGAGTCGAAGGCGCTCGCCGCCCGCTCGCCATCACCCATCCGCGCCAGCGCCGCCCCCAACTGCCCCTTGGCCAGCGGGGTCGGCAGCTTGTCGATGGCGGTGTCGTGCAGATAGCGCGCCGGACCCGGCAGCGACACCCCGGCCAGCGCCAGCGTGTGCAGGGCATAGGCGCGGACCGCCATCGCCTCCGGCTCGCTGGCCGAGGCGATGGCGCGCTGGCGCAGCCAGCCCAGCGCGTCGTTCAGCGGCTTGTCGGGGACCGGGTTGCCCTTTTGCTTGGCGCGGATCAGGAATTCGGTGGCGTAGGCGGTCAGCCAGCCATCGGCCTCGCTCTGCGCGCTCCACAGGCCAAAGGCCCCGTCGTAGCGCTGCTTGTCGAGCGTGCGCGACACCGCCTGCTGCACCCGGCCATCCAGGCTGTCGTCGGGCTTGCGGTCGGTCCCCAGCGCCAATTCCACATCGCGCACCGCCAGCAGCGGCAGAGCGCGGCTGACCGTCTGCTCCAGGCACCCCAGCGGGTAGCGGTCCAGCGCCCGCAGGATGCCGCCGATGTCAAAGGGCGGGGCGTTGCTGAAGCTGACCGACCAGCCCGTCGTTCCCGGCACATAGGCGGCAAGGTCGGCGGCGCTGAAACGCATGGTTTCACCGGGCGGAACCTGCCGGGTGATGAACTGCGTGTCCACCGCGCGGGCCGGGCGGACGGTGATGGCGTAATCGTGCGACAGCGCCAGCGCGTCCGCCCCCGACCCGGCCCCCGCCACCGACAACGTCACCTTGCCGACGCCAGCGCCCACGCCCTTCAGCGGCAGCACCAGCGTCTTGCGTTCGCCCTTGGCCAGCGGAACCGACAGCGCGCCACCCTCCACCGCCACGGCGTCGCGCGCGGTGACGGTGACGGCGTAGGTTCCGGCGGCGGCCTCCACATTGTGCAGCGACAGCGTCACCCGGCTTTCGTCGCCGGGGGCGAGGAAGCGCGGCAGGATGGCGTCGGCGACCAGCGGGTCGCGCACCGTCACCGGCCCCGCCGCCGATCCGACCCGGCTGCGGCTGTAGGCCACCGCCATCAGCCGCAATTCGCCGTTGAAGTCGGGCACGTCGAAGCCGATGCGGGCGGTCCCGTCCGGCCCGAGCTTGACCGGACCCTGGAACAGCGACACCACGGTGAAGGGAACCACCGGCAGGCCGATGCCGCCGGAATCGCCGCCCTGGCGCAGCGCCCCAAACGACCCGTCCATGGCGTCGATCAGGCGGCCGTAATCGTCGCGGATGTCCAGGCCCAGGCGGCGCTTGCCGTAGAAATGCTTGGCCGGCTGCGGGCTGGCGAAGTCGGTCAGGCGCAAGATGCCCTCATCGACGGCGGCGAGCGTCACATAGACATCCTCCGCCGCGCCACCCGCGCGGGTCGGCTTCA
This sequence comes from Azospirillum griseum, assembly GCF_003966125.1. Lineage (GTDB taxonomy): Bacteria > Pseudomonadota > Alphaproteobacteria > Azospirillales > Azospirillaceae > Azospirillum > Azospirillum griseum. The sequence goes on along the minus strand of NZ_RXMA01000008.1, from coordinate 122,165 downwards.
CCGTCACACCCACATCCAGGCGGCTGCGCGGACGGATGACCGACGGCGCGTCCAGCGCGACGTCGAGCGTGCGCACCGCCGGGTCGATGCCGACCCAGGCGACGCCGACGGCGCGCACCGGTTGCCGTTCCTTCCCCACCACCGGCGGACGGAAGACGGTGGCGGTGACGTAGGCCCCCGGCCCCCAGGCGGCGTTGACCGGCACCTCCACCGTCAGGCCATCGGCGGGAACCGTCAGGTTGCGCGCCTCGAACAGGCGGTCGGTCGCCACGGTCAACAGCACCTCCCCGGCAAAGGGCGGGGTGATGCGCACGCGGGCGGTGTCACCGGGGCTGTAGGCGGGCTTGTCGGTCGCGATCTCCAGCTTGTCCGGCGTGTTGCCGCTGCTGTCCTCGCTCTGCCACCCGGCGGAGAAGCGGTAGGAGGTGGCCACCCCCGCCGCCTTGTCCGTCACCTCGATCCGGTAACGGCCAAAATCGCGCCGCCCCAGCGCCAGCGTCACCGGTTTGTCGGCCAACGCGGCGATGGTCCCGGAGGAGATGGCAACGCTGCGGGTCACGGCGTTGTAGCTGTAACGGCCATGTTGCCGGAACCATTGATAGCTGACCCGCTCCTCCAGCAACTCCCAGCTCAGGCCGGGGGTGGCGATGGGCGTGCCGTCCGGGGCCAGGGTGACGAGATCAAAGCCGGCCTCCTGCCCTTCGCCGATCCGCCCGTCGCTGAAGTGCGGGCGCAGGCCGATGGCGTGGGATTTGGCGCGGATGGGAACCGTCACCGCCTTGTGCACCGGGCGTCCGCCGGGTTCGGACAGGGAGACGCGAATCTCCGCCCGCAGCGGGCGAGAGGTGTCGGGCAGCGACGGGACGGTCACGGCGACTCGCGATTGCCCCTGCGCGTCGGTGGTCGGGAACTCCAGCGTGTCCAGCTTGCTGTCCACGCTGTCCTGCACGCGGCCGAAGCGATAATCCTTGTGCGTCGGGTACGGCGTCGGGTCGGGCTGGATCGCCACCTCTGCCGTGCCGCCCAGACCGGCGGCGGGCGGGCCGTAGAGGAAGCGGCCGTTCGCCACCACCTCGAACGGTTTGCCGGGAACCAGGAAGGTGCCGCCGGGCGTGAGATCCAGCGCCAGCTTGACCGGCACGAAATCCTCGACCTGGAAGCCGCCGGACCCGATCGGCGCGCCCTTGGGATCGCTGTAGATCTCGACCTGCCAGCCGCCCAGCGGGGCGGTGCGCGACAGGCTCAGGGGCAGGCTGTAACCGCCCGCCGCCTGCGCGGTCAGCGGGCCGCTGAAATACTCCGTGCCGCTGGGCCGCAGGATCTTCACGGTCAGCGGGAAATTCTCCACCGCGTCGGTCTTGTCGTCGCGCAGCAGGATCGACAGGTTGACCGTCTCCCCCTGCCGGTAGACGCCCCGGTCGGTGTAGACGAAGGCGTCCATCGGCCCCGGTGCCGCCCGCCCGCCAACCCCGCGATCGCTGAGATCGAAGGCGGCGTTGAGCAGATCCTGCATGGCGTAGTCGGTGCCATGATAGGCCATGACCATGTTGGGCGTGTTGCCGCCGGTCTTCAGCAGCCCCGGTGCGAAACGGACACGGCCCAACTCGTCGGTCGTCGCCCGCGCGATCTCCGCGTTGTTGTTGGCGACCAGGGCGATCTCCACCCCGGCCAGCGGCTTGGCGGTGGCGTAGGAGCGGGCGAAAACCGTCAACCCATCGGCCCCGCGCAGGCTGGTCAACCCGATGTCGGACACCAGCACCCATTGGGTGGCGATGTCGTTCCACTCGTTGCCCGGTTCCACATCGGCGGGTTTGGCGGTGATGGCGTACAGGCCGGGCCTGGGCTGGTCGCCCACCGCCTGCCGGAAGGGCAGCGCCGACAGGGTTTGCCGGTTGCGCTCGCCCTTCACCTCCAGCGTGCCGGTCCACAGCCGTTCGCCATACAGGTCGGAAATGGTTTCCGCCGTGCGACCCGACACGTCACGGAACAGTTGCCCGTCCATCCGGCTGGCGACCAGACCACGGTCCGGAACCCGATAGACCGTGATCAGCAGCTTGTCGGCGTTGACCGACATCACCGGCACACCATCCGGCCCGCTGCGCGGCAGGATGAAGGCCGATCCCTTGAAGGCGACCAGCGGCGCGCGGTCGGGCACGCGCACGCGCTGGGTTTCGTCGGCCTTCTGCTCCACCCCATCCTCGCCGGGCAGGCCCTGGCGCAGGGTGACGGTGTAGCTGGACCCGTGGTTGACGCCGCGCAGGCACAGCGTGTTGTCGCGCGCGTCGACCGACAGCTTGGTCGGCGGCTCCACCCGCACATAATCGTCGAACCGCAAGCCCTTGCGTGTGCTCAGCCGGTCGTTGAACTGGAAGCAGACGCGGGCCACCGCGTCGTCCGAATTGACGGTCACGTCGCGCAGGGTCAGACCCGCCTTGCGGCGCAGCGCGATCCAGCGCTCCTCCAGCTTGGGGGCGAGCGCGTCGAGCGTGCCCGGCTCCAGCTTGTCGCCCATGGCGCGGATCGCGCCCAGCGCCTTGGCCGCCTCGTCGGGCTTGCCGAACGCCTCGTCCATCAGGCTGGCGACGCGCAGCAGGGTGGCGACGCGCTCGTCGTCCTTGGGATCGTTCATCCCGGCCTGAACCGCGCTTTGCAGGGCACGGTCCTTGTTGGGCGTGGGCAGCGCCATCCACGCGGCGCTGAGTTCCAGCCACACCGACGGGCTGGCGGCACCGTTGATGATCGCCTGTTCGAATTTCGGCACGGCGGCGGCCCCGTCCTTGCGGGCCAGCGCGGCGCGCGCCTGCTTCAGGGCGGCGTCGCTGACCTGCGGGTTGGGCTGCGGCGGGGCCTTCGCCATCAGGGTGCCGACATACAGTTTGGTGTCCACCCAGTTCGGCACGCTGTAGGACGAATCCGCCACAGCCTGCGAACCGACGGCCAGGACCAGCCACGCCACCGCGATCCACACCACCGCCAGAAACCGCCTCATCGCCCCATCCCCCGCCCAAACGCGCCGTTCCCCTCCCTTATACGCTTGATAACAGTCGCTTGATAACGGTCGCTTGAGGGCGACGGCTTGAGGACTCGGGGCAAACATCAGCCCTCCGCCGATGCCTCCGCCCCCTCCAGCGCCAGCCGGACGAAGGCCCGTTCGGCAGCGCTGCGGTGGCGGTCGCGGTGGCGCACCAGATGGAAGGGGCGGACCGGCAGCGCCAACCCGCGCAACGCCACCAGCCGCCCGTCGGCCAGCGCGTCGGCCACCACCAGATCGGACAGCACGCTCAGCCCCAGCCCGGCCAACAACGCCTGACGGATCAGCGCCCCGTCGGGCAGGGTCAGGGCGACGCTCAACCCCGCCGGATCAACGCCCGCCGCGCGGATCGCCTGTTCAAAGGCCGCGCGGGTGCCGGAACCGGTTTCGCGCAGGATCCAGCGAGCGGCGGCCAACCCCTCGGCGGTCACGCGCTCCCCCTTGGCCCAGGGGTGGGCCGGGTCGGCCAGCAGCACCAGCCGGTCGCCGGGAATCGGATCGGCCACCAGGGCCGGGTCGCGCACCGTGCCTTCGGCGATGCCCAACTCGGCCCGCCCCTCCCGCACCGCCTCGGCCACCGCGTCAGTGTTGCCGATCTCCAGATCGACGCGGATGCCGGGAACAGCCGCCGCAAAGCGCAGCAGACGCGGCGGCAGCCAATGATGACCGACGGTCTGGCTGACGACCAGCCGCAGCGCGCCGCGCGCCAGCCCGGTCATTTCGGCCATCCGGGTTCCGGCGTCCTCGACCCGGCGCAGGATGGCGCGGGCCTCCTCGCGCAGCAGATGACCGGCGGCGGTCAGCTCCACCCGGCGACCGATGCGGTCGAACAGGCGGACGCCATGCTCCGACTCCAACCCGGCGATGGCGGCGCTGACGGCGGGCTGGGACAGGCGCAGGCTCTCCGCCGCGCGGGTGAAGTGCAGCAGGTCGGCGACGGCGGCAAAGATGCGCAACTGTTCCAGGGTCATCGCCGCTCCGGCGTTCGGGGAAAGCGCAGGCCGCCCCGGTCAGGGCAGCAGCCACAGAATGCCGATCAGGCTGGCGCTGGCAAGGAACAGCGTCGCCCCCAGCCCCAACAGCAGCGGGCGCGGGCCACGGGCACGCAGCTTGGCCGGGTCGGCGTCCAGCCCCATCGCCCCCAACGCCATCGCCAGCAGGAAGGGAGCCACCCACCCCGCCGCCTGCCGCACCGCGTCGGGCAGCAGACCGGCGCTGTTCGCCGCGATCAGAATCAGGAAACCGGTGACAAACCAGGGCAGCAGCGCCGGACGCGGACCGGGGACGTTGCCACCGCGCCGGGCCTCCACCAACCCCATCCCGATCACGACCGGGGCCAGCAGCGCCACCCGCCACAGCTTGGCGATGGTCCCGACCTCCCCCGCCTCCCGCCCGTTCTGGAACGCTGTGGCGACCGCCTGCCCGACCTCGTGGATCGAGGCACCGGCCCACAGGCCATAGGCGCGCGGGGCGAGCGCCAACCCCTCGGCCAACAGCGGGTAAAGCAGCATGGACAGCGTGCCGCACAGGGTGACGCAGGCGATGGCGTAGGCGACATCCTCCTCGTCGGCGCGGGTGGCGCTGGTCACGGCCAGCACGGCGGACGCGCCGCAGATCGCGGTTCCCGCCCCGATCAGGCGGGCCAACCCCGGCTCCACCCGCAGCGCCCGGCCCAACCACACGCTGAATCCCAGGCAGGCGGCCAGCGCGGCGGCGATCACCGCCAACCCGGCCCCGCCCAGCGCGGCGATGCGGTCCACCGTCACCTGCGCGCCCAGCAGCATCACCGCGACGCGCAGCAGCGGGCGGACGGTGAAGGCGACGCCGGGACGGGTGACGGCCCGCCCGCCCCGGCCCAGAACCCCACGCGCCACCATGCCCAGCAGAACGGCCAGCACCAGCGGGCTGACCGCCCGCAGCCCCAACAGATGGACCAGAGCAAACGCGCCAGCGGCCAGCGCCGCCGACAGGGCGACACCGGGGATGGCGCGCAGCGCGGCGACGGGAACGGCGCGCAACAGAACGATGCGGATCATGGCGATGCCCTCCAATTTCACACGGAAACTGTCGGGGAATCGTCAATCCGTCCAATCGATTGAATCTACCGTTTCAATCAGAATTTTGGATCGTTCGGAATCACCCGAACAGACCGGTGAAGGGCAGGAACTCCACCATGTCGCCGGGGGCGATCACCTCGGCTTCGGCGGGCATGTCCACCAATCCGTCGGCCTCGACCATCGAGGTCAGAACGCCGCTGCTGTTGTTGGGGAAGCGGATCGCCATCGGCAACCCATCGATCGACCGCTCCAACCGGGCGCGCAGAAACTCGCGCCGCCCCGGCTTTTTGGTGAAGGTGAAGCCCGACACCACCAGACAGCGCGGCGTCGGCGTGTCGCTGGCCCCCGACAGGCGCAGCACCAGCGGCCGCCCGACCAGCAGAAACGTCACCATCGCCGACACCGGGTTGCCCGGCAGCCCCAGGAAGGGGGTGGAGCCGACGCGGCCCAGCGCCAGCGGCTTGCCCGGCTTGATCGCCAGCTTCCACAGATCAATGACTCCCAGCGCAGCGACCGCCGCCTTGACGTGGTCCTCCTCCCCGACCGACACGCCGCCGCTCGTCACCAACAGATCGGCACGGGTGGCGGCCTCGGCCAGCGCGGCGCGCACGGCGTCGGGCTGGTCGGGCAAAATACCCAGATCGATCACCTCCACCCCCAACCCGTCGAGCTGGGCGGCGATGGTGTGGCGGTTGGCGTCGTAAATGGCGTGGTCGGGTTTGTCCTGCCCTGGTTCACGCAACTCATCGCCGGTGGAAAACAGGGCGACGCGCAAGCGCTGGCGCACCATGACGGTGGAACGCCCGACGGCGGCAGCCAGACCGACCTCTTGCGCACGCATCCGTTGGCCGGGGCGCAGCACCACCGATCCGGCGGTCATGTCCTCCCCCTTCGGGCGGATGTTGGTGCCAACCTCCAGCCCGGCGGGGACCCAGACCGCCGCCCCGTCCGATTCCGTCCGGCAATCCTCCTGCATGGCGACGCAATCGACCCCGGCGGGGATCGGCGCGCCGGTGAAGATCCGCACCGCCTGCCCCGCCATCACCCTGTCGGGGAAGCTCGACCCGGCCGGAACCCGCCCGACCACGGTCAGGCGGCGCGGCCCGTCACCGGGTGCGGCGACAAAGGCCCATCCGTCCATGGCCGACACCGCCGCCGGGGGCACATTGACCGGAGCCGTCACCTCCTCGGCCAACACCCGGCCCAACGCGGCGCGCAGCGGAACCGTTTCTGTACCCGTCACCGGGCCATGGCTCTCGGCGATGCGGTCCAGCGCCGCGTCAAGCGACAGGGCGGTCGGGCCGTGGGCGGTGCAATCGTTCATCGGGGGTGTGGGCGGCGTCATCGGGTGCAACCTGTCGGGTGGAATTGCTCGGGGCGGGCAGCGTAGCGCAACAGCCGACACCCGTCCCTTGTCCAAGATCAAGACGCCCAAGATCAAGACGCCCGCGTCAGCTCCGCCCCCCCTCCGATGCGGCCACCGGACCGGAGGGTGATTTTGCAAAGGCGGCCTCCCGTCCTTGCCGTGGGTCGATTGCCTCCCCATACTGACGCGCAGTCTTTCGGCAAGCGGTCGAGTCTGGTCGCGTTTTCCTGGGGGTGATGGGTGATTGGTCGTGTCGTGTCGGTGATCCTGGTGGCGTTGGTCGCCCTGACCGCGCCCGCCGTCCGTGCGGCGGACCGGCCGAACGGCATCGCCCCGCAAAACACCCCCCAAACCACCCCCCAAGCCACTCTCGCCCCCAGCCCGATGGCGGCGAAACGCCTGTCCGATTGCGAAGCCGCCGAGCAGGGCGACCCCAACGCCGCCTTCCGCCTCGCCCGCCGCTATCTCTTCGGCGTGGGCGTCAGCCGCGACCGGCGGCTCGGCACCGCCTGGCTGCGCGCCGCTGCCTCGCGCGGGCACAGCGAGGCGCGGCGGATGGTGCATTATGTTCCCGGCGGCATGGGCCGCATCCGTCCCTGGTGCCGTCCCGGCGGTGCCCCGGTGCGCGGCATCACCGCGCCTCCGGCGGAAATCGCCCGGCTGGTGGATGGCATCGCCGCGCGCCACGGCGTCGATCCCGGTCTGGTGCTGGCGGTGATCCAGGCCGAAAGCGCCTTCCGCACCGACGCGGTGTCGCCCAAGGACGCCGCCGGGCTGATGCAGTTGATCCCCGACACCGCCGAACGGTTCGGTGTGTCCGACGTGTTCGACCCGGCCCAGAACATCACCGGCGGCGTGCGCTATCTGCGCTGGTTGCTGGCCTATTTCCAGGGCGACGTCACCCTGGCCCTGGCCGGGTACAACGCCGGGGAGGGGGCGGTGGACCGTTATCGCGGCGTGCCGCCCTATGAGGAAACGCAGAACTACATCCGGGTGATCCGGCGCATCTACAACCCAACCTTCCACCCCTATGACCAAAATCTGGTCGACCCCTCCCCCGCCCTGGCCGGAGCGGCGGCGGAGTTGCCAAGGTCCGGAAAATCCCCGAAAAAAGGCTGACATCCTTCCGACCCGCCCACCCTCTGCCCCTTGCCCTCTACCGGAGTGTCCGCCCCGTGCCGATGTCCGAACGCAGCTTTCTCGGCCTCAGCGCCGCCGGGTTCCACCGCGTCGCCTACACCCAATGGGGGCGCGACGACGCCCCCCGCACAGCCTTGTGCGTGCATGGGCTGACCCGCAACGGGCGCGACTTCGATCCGCTGGCGCTGGCGTTGGCCGACCGCCGCCGCGTGGCCTGCCCCGACATCGTCGGACGCGGAAAAAGCGATTGGCTGGCGAATCCGGCGCTCTACGGCTACCCGCAATATTGCGCCGACATGGCCGCCCTGATCGCCCGGCTGGGGGTGGACGAGGTCGATTGGATCGGCACCTCGATGGGCGGGCTGGTCGGCATGACGCTCGCCGCCCAGCCCAACAGCCCGATCCGCCGCCTGGTCATCAACGATGTCGGGCCGCTGATTTCCAAGGTCGGGTTGCAGCGGATCGCCGATTACGTCGGCAAGGATCCGGTGTTCGACGATCTGGCCGCCGTTGAGTCCTATCTGCGCTTCACCCTGATGGGGTTTGGCCGCCTGACCGATGGGCAATGGCGGCATCTGGCCGAACACGCAGCCCGCCAGCGCGCGGATGGGCTGTTGGGGCTGGCCTATGACCCCGGCATCGCCCACGCTTTCCAGGCGCAGCCGATGCAGGACGTCGATCTGTGGGCGCTGTGGGACCGGGTGCGCTGCCCGGTTCTGGTGATTCGCGGGGCCGATTCCGATCTGCTGACAGCGGAAACCGCCGACGAAATGACCCGGCGCGGCCCCGGTGCCCGCGTCGTCGAATTCGCCCACACCGGTCACGCCCCGGCCCTGATGAGCGAGGATCAGATCGCCGTCGTCCGCGCCTTCCTGGACGAATGAGGATGCGCGGCGCTGCCCTGTGCGGCGCGCTGACGCTGTCGGTAGCGCTGGCCACCGCCACCCCGGCCCCGGCGCAGGACAGTCCAAAGCGCGACGCGCTCGATTGGCTGGCCGGGGAACCGATGACGCTGCTCGATTGGGGCATCGCCCGGCTGCGCGGCGATCTGGAGGGGGCGGCGGCCGACGCGGCGGCGGCAGGCCGCTCCACCCTGGGGCGCAGCGGCGTGTTCTACCGTCCGCAGGACCGCAAGATCGTCGGCTACGCCAGCTTCGTCGAGCCGGTGGCCAACCGCACGGACGCCGTGTGCGTGGAGCTGTTCGCGCGGGTGGCCAGCGCCCTGCTGCACGGCGCGCCGCAAGGATCGGGCGGGGCGAGCTGGTATCTGGAAAGCCTGTTCGGGCACGAGGCGCGCACCGCCACCCGCCCGCAGGATTTGGGGGAGCAGATGGCCGACCGTGTGGCCCTGCAAATCACCATCGGCGCGCGCCCGGCCGCCGCGTTCGAGGACACCCGCCGCGTCGTCTGCACCGGGCGGCTCGATTCCCCGCCGACCGGGCTGGCCCTGCGGATTGAAGGCTGACGCGCCCCAAGCCTTGGGCGTATAAGACCGCATGACCGACACGACCGACCTGCCGCCCCCCTCCGCGCCGCGTTTCGATCCGCACGCCCTGCCGCCGCTGCGCGAGGTGATCGCCCGCTTTGGCTTGGACGCCAAGAAATCGCTGGGCCAGAATTTCCTGCTCGACCTGAACCTGACCGGGCGCATCGCGCGGTCCGCCGGGCCGATGGCGAGTGTGACCGCGATCGAGGTCGGTCCCGGCCCCGGCGGCCTGACCCGTGCGCTGCTCGCCACCGACGCCACGCGGGTGATCGCCATCGAACGCGACCGCCGTTTCATCGAGGCGTTGCAGGATGTGGTGGACGCCGCACAGGGCCGCCTGTCCATCGTGGAGGCCGACGCGCTGACCGTCGATCCCGAAACGTTGGCCCCCGCCCCGCGCGCCATCGTCGCCAACCTGCCCTACAACGTCGCCACGCCCCTGCTGCTGGGCTGGCTGGCACGGATCGAGGCCTATGTCAGCCTGACGCTGATGTTCCAGAAGGAGGTCGCCGACCGGCTGGTTGCCCAACCGGGCAGCAAGGCCTATGGCCGCCTGTCGGTCATCACCCAATGGCGGGCCGACGCGCGCGTGCTGTTCAACCTGCCGCCGCGCGCCTTCACCCCGCCGCCCAAGGTCGATTCGACCATCGTCCACCTCACCGCGCGCGCCGCGCCGGAGGCCGCCGAATGGCGGGTGATGGAGCGCGTGACCGCCGCCGCCTTCGGCCAGCGCCGCAAGATGCTGCGCCAGAGCCTGAAATCGCTGGGCAACGCCGAAGCCCTGCTGGAGGAGGTCGGCATCGCCCCCACCGCGCGGGCCGAAGAGGTGGACGTCGCCGGATTCGCCGCCCTGGCCCGCGCCGTCCAGGCGCGCGAGGACGCCGCGCCAGCGCAAACACACCAAGCGCCCTGAACCACCATGCCGCTGATCCGCGTCACCCACCGGATTTCGATCGACGAGAGCGAGTTGGAGGAGTCCTTCGTCCGCGCCTCCGGTCCCGGCGGGCAGCACGTCAACAAGACCGAATCGGCGGTGCAGTTGCGCTTCAACGTCGCCGCCTCCCCCAACATCCCGCCAGAGGTCAAGCACCGGCTGATGCGGCTGGCGGGATCGCGGCTGACGCAGGACGGCGTTCTGGTGCTGGTGGCGGACAAGCACCGGTCGCAGATGCGCAACCGGGTGGACGCGCAGGAACGGCTGATCGACCTGATCCGCGACGCCGCCGCCCCACCCCCGCCACCCCGCCGCCCGACCAAACCGACGAAGGGGTCGCAGCAGCGGCGCTTGGATGGGAAATCCATTCGTTCCACCGTGAAGAAGATGCGCGGGCGCGGCAGCGACGAGTGATGCACTGGGGAACTGACGCGCCGGGCGGTCGCTACGCCGCCGCTGGCAGACGGACGGTGACGGTGGTCCCGACGCCGACGCGGCTGTCGATGGCGATCTGCCCGCACAGCGGCCCCACCACCATGCTGTGGACCAGCGACAGGCCCAGCCCGTCGCCGCCGGTCGATGAGCCGCCGATGGCCCCGTCGGTGTAGAAGGGATCGAACACCCGCTCCAGATGCTCCGGCGCGATGCCACAGCCGTCATCGGCCACCGTCAACGCCACCCGCCCATCCGTCTCCGGGCGCACGCACACCCGCACCGCGCCGGGCCGCCCATCAGGGAAAGCGTGGCGGGCAGCGTTGCTGACGGTCTGGTGCAGGATGGTGTCGAGCAGGGTGGACGCGCCGAACACCCTCGCCCCTGTCACCGCCTCCACCGCCAGCGTCACTTGCGGAGGCATAAGCGCTTCCATCGCCGGGCGGAGGCGGGCCAGAAGATCGCTGACATCGACCACCTCCACCCCAGCCCCGTCATCGTTCCCAACCTCGCCATTGAGCCGCTTCAGGGTGGTGACGAGGTTGGCCATCCGACAGGCGTTGTCCAGCAGCAGCGCGCTGGAATCGCGCGCCGTCGCCAGATAGTCGGTCAGATCGGCCCGGCGCAGCTCGCCGCTGGCCACCCGCTGTGAAAAGTGATTGGTCTGATCGGTCAGATGGCTGGCCAAACTGACCTGAATGCCCACCGGGGCGTTGATCTGGTGGGCGAGACTGGCGACCAGCCGCCCCAGCGCCGCGCTCCGCTCCGCCCGCACCAATTGGGCTTGCTGGTCGATCAGAACGGTGTGCGCCGCCTCCAAATCCCGATGCGCCCGGCTGAGGTCGGCGTGGGAGCGCTCCAGCGCCCGTTCCACCAGAAAACCGCGCCGCCAATGCTGATCCAGGAACCAACTGGCCGTCACGGTGATGAGACCGACCACGCCGCAGCCCACCAACCGCGTTGGCAGCGCCAACGATCCCATCCCGGCGAGCGGCATGTGGACCACCGCAACCACCACCGCCGCCACAGCGACCAAAGCCACCTGCCGCCTGCCAAAGGAAAAGGCCGACAGCAGGATCAACGCGATCCCCATGGTGGAGTTGACGAGCGGCGCTTGCCAGGAAACCGCCGCGTAGGCGGCGGCCAGCGACGCCGTGGCCAGCAGATAGCCAACCCCGACCACCGCGTGCAAACAACGGCGCGTGATCGTGTGGAAGGACAGGGCGAACAGGGTGGCAAAACAGGCCAGCCCGAACAGGCGGAACAGCACCCCGTCGAAATACAGATTGCCCGCCAGACCGGCGTCAAAAAACAGGCGGGCGGTCTGCCCACTGATCGCCAGCGCGGTCATCACGCGCAACACGATCTGGTCACGCCGCTGGCTGCGCTCGCGGTATGCGGCGGTGTCCTCGGCCGTCAGCCGAACGCGGAGTTGGCTCAGCGTCCGCCGCCAACGGCAGCCGATGCGCGCGTTGCGCGTCACGCAGCATCCCCGCGCGCCATGACCACCCCCGCGTTGCCAAAGGTCTCGCCCCTCCATCCTTAAATCCAGGCGGAGGAACCGGCAAGAGCATACGCGAGTAGGACGGGTGTGACGCAGGGTTGCGTTGCACGCCAGCCCTGCGTCAGCGCTCCAGGTCAGCGCCCCGTCGTTCAGCCGCGCAGGAGATCCATGAAGCGGCGGCAGTCGTTGATGTCGGCGCGCAGGTTGGTCCGGCGCTTGGTCGCCTCGGTGTCCTCGCCCCAATGCTCGATCTGATAGGTTTCGTCGAGCTGGGCGGCGTCGAACGCCTCGTCCGGGGAAATCCGGCCCTCCAGCAGCGCCAGCGCCACCACCAGCGAGCCGCAGGCTCCGGTGACGGTCTGCAAGGCGGCCAACCCCCAATCGTCGCACCCCTCCACCACCGCGCGCAGGGCGCGCAGGGCAGCGGGCGGCTGGGGGCGCGGCATCAGGCCATGGCACACCACCAGCGCGGCGTCGTGACGCACCGCCACCCAATCCAACAACGGCTGCCACAGGCGGGTCTGACGCTCCACCAGCGGCTGCGGGTGTTCGGCTCGGTAACAGACCAGATCGGTTTCGGCGTAGGCCGCCACCGCCTCGATGATCTCGCCGCGCTTGGCCGGGACCAGATCGACCGCCGTGCTGGCCAATTGCATCAACGGCATCGTGTGCGGGTGGATCGTTTCACCCTGCGCGTCCCATTCCGCCGCCACCGCGTCGGCCAGCGCGCGGGTGGGAAAGGTCAACGCCGCCTTGGCCGGGCTGCGGATCGGACGGCCGTCCAACTGAACCTGGAACCCGCCGCCCTCAACAGCCGCAACACCCGCTGCCTTGTAAAAACGCTTCATTGTCCGTTCGTCTCCAACAAACCCAGCACCGCGTCGGCGACCTCGCGCCCCCGGTGAACAATGCGGTTGGCCCCCGCCGCCGTCAGCTCCGCCACCGGGTGATAGCCCCAGGACACGCCGACCGACGCCACCCGCGCGCTGCGGGCCATTTGAATGTCATAGGTGGTGTCGCCGATCATCACCGTCCCCGCCTCCACCGCACCGGTGTCGGCCAACGCGCGGTGCACCATGTGCGGGTGCGGCTTGCCCGGCCCGGAATCGGCGGTTTGCAGCGTGACGAAGCGGTTGGTCAGCCCGTGCCCCTTCAACACCGCGTCCAGCCCACGCCGCGACTTGCCGGTCGCGACCCCCAGCAGCACGCCAGCGTTCTCCAGCGCGTCGAGCGTCTCCAGGATGCCGGGGAACAGCGGCTCGTCCACCTCGCCGCGTTGTCGGCTGGCGGAAAAGGCCGCCTTGTAGCTTTCGGCGACGGCGACGTGGAACGCGTCCGTTCGGCCCGGCAGCAGAGCGGCCACCGCCTCCACCAGCGACAGGCCGACGATGCGGCGCACCGCCATCGGGTCGGGCACGCCCAGGCCATGCTCGGCCCAGGCGGTGGTCATGGCGTCGATGATGGAAAATTGGCTGTCCACCAGCGTTCCGTCGCAATCGAACAGGGCCAGGCGCGGCACGGCGCTCCCCGCCCCGCTCATTCCAGATCCTCGAACGGATCGTCGCGCAGGTTGGCGCTGTAACCCAGATACTTCCAGGTGGCGAGCATGTGGTCGGGTAGCGGGGCCGTCACGTCGATGGTCTTGCCGCCGCGCGGGTGCGGCAGGATCAGGCGGCGGGCGTGCAGGTGCAGGCGCTTCGTCACCTCCGCCCCCGGCAGGTTGGCCCCTTGGCCCGCGTATTTGCCATCGCCCAGGATCGGCGTGCCAATCGCGGCCATGTGAACGCGCAGCTGGTGGGTGCGGCCGGTGCGCGGCCACATGGCGACGAAGGCCGATTGCTTGCCCGCGTTTTCCAGCACCGAATAATAGGTGACGGCGCGCTTGCCCTCTTCGTGGTTTTCCGCCACGCGCTCACCCTGCGGGCCGCCTTCCTTGGCCAGCGGGATGTCGATCTTGCCCTGATAGGGCTTCGGCACGCCGACCGTCGCCGCCCAATAGGTCTTGCGCACGTCGCTGCCCCGGAACATCTCGGTCAGCTTGGTGGCGGCGAAGCTGGTGCGGGCCAGCAGCAGCACGCCCGAGGTGTCCTTGTCCAGCCGGTGGACCAGCTTGGGCCGCTCCGTGCCGTCAAAGCGCAGGGCGTCGAGCATGGCGTCAAGATGCTTGGAGGTGCCGGTTCCGCCCTGCACCGCCAGACCGGCGGGCTTGTTGATGGCGATCACGTCGGCGTCGCGGTAGAGCACCAGGGCTTGCAGCTCCGCCACCTGCTTGTCCGACATCGCCGGTTTGGGCTTGGCCGCCGACGGGCTGCGCGCCGGGGCCGCCCAATCGGCCAGCGGCGGCACCCGGACCACCTGCCCCGCCGCCAGCCGGTCGGAGGTTTCCGCCCGCTTGCCATCGATGCGGACCTGCCCGGTGCGCAGCAGCTTTTGCAGATAGCTGTGGTTGACATCGGGGTAGTGCCGCTTGAACCAGCGGTCGAGGCGCATGTCGGCCTCGTCCGCCGGAACGGTGCGGTTTTCAACCCGGCTTTCGCCCGCCGGTTTGGCGGCGTCCGCCGCATCGGGTTTGGTTTTGGACGCGGGCTTGGCAGAGTCAGTCATCAGAGGGACACCGAAACAAGAGAGCGCACGACCCACAGGCCGGCAAAAAAGCCCAGGATGGTCAGCACCACCGAGGACGCAAGATAGGCGAACGCCGCCAGAAGCTCGTCCCGGCCCACCAGCGTGCCGAGATCGAGCGTGAAGGAGGAAAAGGTGGTGAAGCCGCCCAGCACCCCGACCAGGATCAGCGCCCGCACCTCCGGCGAGGGTGCCCAGGTCAGCGCCGCCAGTTCGGACAGAACGCCCATGGCAAAGCAGCCGATGACGTTGACGATCACCGTGCCAAAGGGAAAGCGCGTGCCGACCCATTGGCCGACGGCCAAAATCAGCAGATAGCGCGCCACCGATCCGGCGGCCCCGCCCACGGCGACGGCAAGCAGGCTGACAGGGGAAGCGAGCACGGCCCCTCCAAACTCCAGAACGGTGAAAACCAAGGCAAGCCACAGGGATCGGGCCATGACCGGCGCGGCCCATGGCGGATAAGGCCAGAAATGCGCCCACTTGTCACGCGGCGGACGCTTGGGGCAGGATAACCCGCATGAAAAGCCTGCCCGACAACGCCACCCTGCTCATCATCGATCTGCAAATGGCCATCGAGGATCCGCGATGGCGCGCCGATGGGCCGCGCAACAACCCGCAGGCCGAACGCAACGTCGCCGCCCTGTTGACCGCGTGGCGCTGGCACAAGCGGCCCATCGTGCACATCCGCCACGATTCGACGGAACCCGATTCCGCCTACCGCCCCGACCGGCCCAGCCACGCCTTCAAGCCGGAGGCGATGCCCCTGCCCGACGAATGCGTGTTCGGCAAATCGGTGAACAGCGCCTTCATCGGGACTATGCTGGACGATTGGCTGCGCAACAAAAAGATTGAAACGCTGGTCGTGGCCGGGGTGATCACCAACAACAGCGTCGAAACCACCGTCCGTCACGCCGGAAATCTGGGCTACGACGTGCGGCTGGTGCAGGACGCGACCTTCACCTTTGCCAAGCGGGACTGGTCGGGCCATCTGCGCAGCGCGCAGGAGGTGCATGACCTTTCGCTCGCCAATTTGTCGGGCGAATACGCCACCATCACCGACACGGCGGCGATCCTGGCCACCATCGCCTGAGGCGTCGTCAACTCCGCGCGCCCTGCCGCCACAGCGCGCGATAGGCGTCCTCCATCGACGCGGTGAAGGCGTCGGCGTCCATCACCGGGGACCGGCGCAGGCGATCCGGCAGCGTTTGCCGCAGCGCCGTCAGGCGCGCCCGGTCATTCGCCAACGCGGCGGCGATTGCGATGTAAGCCTCGACCGACTCCGCAATCAGCTCCGGCAGCCCCACCGCCGTCAGCAGGCAGGCCCCGTAGCGGTCGAGAATGCGGCGTCCGGCCAGCGACACCACCGGCACGCCCATCAGCATCGCTTCCACGCTGGTCGTCACCCCGGTGTAGGGGAAACTGTCCAGATGGATGTCGACCGCATTGTAGCAGGCCATATGCTCCTGATAGCCGCGCGTGGGCGGGCGGATCTCCACCCGGTCCGGGGCAAGCCCGAAATCGCCGCAGAGGATGGCGCGCAGGCCGTCCGCCACGGTCGGGCGCAGGTCGGACGCCTTCAACAGCAAACGGGAATCGGGAACCCGGTGCAGCAACGCCGCCCAGACCGCCAGCGTATCGGCCCCGATCTTGTTGGCGGTGTTGAAACTGCCGAAGGTGACGAAGCCCTGCGCCGTGCACGGCGGATCCTCGGCCCGCTCCGGCAACGGCCACAGCGGCGTGCAGTGATAGGCGCAGGGCAGCCGCACCGCCCGTTCGCACAGATCGCCATCCCGCCCCGGCGGCAGCGTGCGGTCATCGACCACCACCCCATCCACCGCCGCCAGACCGGTTGTGCCCATCGCCGGGTAATGGATCTGCACCGGAGCGGGACGGCGGGCCAGCGCCAGAAAGCGCAAGCCCGGAGAGGCAAAGCCCGCGCCATCGACCAGAACATCGACCGCGTCGGCGTGGATCAGCGCCGCCAAGGCGTCGTTGTCGATCCCCGCCACGTCGCGGACCAGCGTCGCCGCCGCGCGGTAGCGGGGCAAGGTTGGGTGATCGGGGCGGTCGCACAGGTTGTAAACGATGGGGACAACGCCCGGCCCGTGCCGTTCCACCAGCGGCAGGCAGGTGGAATCGTGGGTCAGAAAGCCTTCCACCAGATAGCCAACCCGCAAGGGCCGGTCGGGATCGCGTGGGCCGCTGTGATCGTAGAGCGGCGCGGGGGCGTAGCGCGCCGCCCACGCCGCCGCCGCGCGCCGCATGGCGGCGGGTGGGGCGTCGGTCAGGTTCAGGGTCAACAGGCGATCGGCCCCGACGCGCGGGTTGGGCGCGCGGCGTTCGGCCTCCGCGTGGGCGTCCGCCGCCGCCTCCGGTCGCCGCAGCGTTTGCAGGATGCGGGCGGCGTGACGGGGCGGATCAGGGTCGCCGGGGGCGGCCCGTTGCGCCCACCCCAACAGCGCCAGCGCCGGAAAGGGCTGTTCGGCGATGTTGAGCGCCTGGGCCAGCGCCGACAGCGCCGATGCCTCGTCCGGGGCGAGCGCGACCGCCCGGCGCAGCTCGGCCAACGCCGCCTCCACCTCACCCCGCGCGTGTTGACGCAGCGCCAGCTCCAGCCGGGGCGCGGGGGAGTCTGGGTCCAGTCGCCGGGCCTCCCGCAACGGCCCCTCATCCTCGCCGTCGCGCGCCCGCTCGACCAACAGCGCCGCCAATTCCCGCCGCGCCGCCGCCATGCCGCCATCGCGGGCGAGCGCGGCGCGGAGCGCCTGTTCGGCCTGATCGATGTCGCCCATCCGGCGCAGCGTGATCCCCAGGTTGCCGAGGATCACCGCCGAGTCCGGGGCCGCGCGCGCCGCCGCCTCCAGCAGGGCGCGCGCCGGATCAAGCCGGTCGGCGGTGGACAGCGCCACGCCCAGCCGGTGCAGCGCGTCGGCGCTGGTCCGCGCCGCGTCGGCCAGAACCGCGCGCGCCAACGCCTCGGCCTCGGTCCACCGCCCTTGCCGGGCGCGCCACACCGCCAGCCACGCCAGAACCTCGCCCGGCTGCGCGGCCAGCGCGGCGGCGTGGCCATAGACCGCCCCGGCGGCATCGAACCGCCCGGCGGCGCGCCGGGCGTTGCCCAGATTGACCAGAAGGTCCGGGGCCGCCGGGCGCAGCGCCACCGCACGGACCAGACGGGCCTCCGCCCGCGCCAGCGCGCCCCGCTGCGCCGCCAGCACGCCGGACAGGTGCCAGGCGTCGGCCTGCTCCGGGTCGGCATCGAGAATGCGGCCATAGAGCGTGTCCGCCTCGTCCCAGCGCCCGGATTGGTGCAGGTCGAACGCCATCAACAGGGCTTCACCGATGCTCGCCATCCCCGACGCTCCCCGCGTGTTTGATCAACCACTTGCGGCGGGGACCGGAGCACCCACCCCCAAAATCCACCCCTCGCGTGTGCGAGCGGTGTCGTCCAGCCCAACCGGTTGCCACAGGCCGGGCCGTTGCGCCAGCCAGCGCAGGCCCGCCGCCGACACCAGCGCGTCGCTGTCATGGTCGCTGACCGTCCCGCCCACCCCCAGTGGCCCGGCCCCCAATTGGGCCAGCGCGGCGTCCAGATCGGCCCCATCGCGGATCTTGCGCTGGCCGAAGCCGGTTTGTTTCAGGAAGAGGCGGGGGTAAATCTCGGCGAACACCGTCCGGCCGGGGGCGACAGGATCAAAGGGCCAGACCGCCACCGCGTCCGGGGCGGCGGCGCGCAGGGCGCGCAGCACCCGCATGCCGGCCAAGCCGCCCTTGCCCACCTGTTTGGAGCCGATCAGCTTGTAGGGGCTTTGCGGGCTGCCCAGCCCCTCGTCCCGGCAGGCCCGTTCGGTGGCGCGGTGCGGGTCCTGGTAATGATCGGGCTGCGGCCCGCCGCGCCAGTAACCGGCCCCGTGCAGGGGATGTTCGGTGAAGGGAACCCCGCCGAAATCCGGTTCGTCCGCGCAGATCCTTTCGATTTCGTTCCAAAGATCGAAGACCCCCGCCCCATCCGGCAGGCTGCGCCCGGCAACCGCGAAGGGCAGCGAAAAGGCGCAGTCGATGCCGACCAGCGCCCCACCCTGCCCAAACACACCGCCCTGCCCCACCACCGCGTCCCGCAACCACGCGGCCACCGCCGTGCGCGACCACCAACCGGCGGGCGGCGTCACCAGCCGGGGGGCGGCGTCGCCCGCCCCGCACAGCGCCACGGCGATTCCGGCGTAGCGTTTGCCGCGCGCGCCCGACCAGTCGATGGCGATGAAGCGATCAAAGGCCGGGAGTTGTTCCGTTTTCGAAATCATCGCTTTACATCTCGGCCACCTCGACCACGCCCGGCACCGCCTTCAAGGCCGACCGGCTTTGCGCGGTGATGGTGTAGGAGCCGGGGAGTTCGATCTCCACCTCCTTCAGGGGGTCGATCTCCACCACCACATTGATCTTGCTCTTGCCACGCGACAGCCGGTCGAGCGTGCCGCGCATCGCCTCGATCGGGCGTTCGTCGCGCAGCACCACGCGCAGGCCGACGCTGACCGAGGCCACCGCGTCCTCCAACGGCTTGATCTCCTGGCAGGTCAGCCGCACCTCTTCGCCGTTCAACTGGGCGTCCACCGTCATCAGCACCGGCACACCCGGTTCCAGCATCGCCCGGTTGGCGGCGAGGATTTCCGAAAACAGCGTCACCTCATAGCCGCCGGTGGCGTCCGACACCTCGACGAAAGCGAAACGATTGCCGGATTTTGAGGTTTTTTCCTTCTTCGAAACGATGATCCCGGCCATCTTGTAGCGGGTGGAGCCGCCCTTTTTCATCGCCACCGCCAGATCGGCGGAGCGCACCACCTTCATCCGCCCCAGCGGCCCGGAATAGGCGTCCAGCGGGTGGGCGGACAGGTAGAAGCCGATGGCCGTGAACTCGTGCTTCAGCTTGTCGAGCGGTTCCCAATCCTTGACCTTCGGCAGGTCCGGTTCGGGAAGACCGCCACCGCCGCCGCCAAACAGGTTGCCGATGCCGCTGTCGCGCTCCGCCGCTTCGGCCTGGGCGTATCGGATCAGGGTTTCCAAGGCGGCGTGCACCTGCGCCCGGTTCGGGTTCAAGCCGTCGAACGCCCCGGCACATGCCAGATTTTCCAACTGGCGCTTGTTGATGGTCTTCAAATCCAGGCGGCGGGCGAAATCGAACAGGCTCTTGTAAGGGCCGTTTTTCCGCCGCTCCTCCACCACCGCGCGCATCGCCGGTGCCCCCACCCCCTTCACGGCGGCCAGCGCGTAGCGCACCGCCTTGGCCCCGTCGGGCAGGCTTTCCACCCCGAAAATGGCGTCGGACCGGTTGATGTCGGGGGTCAGCAGCTTGACCCGCAACCGCGCCAGCTCCTGGCGGAAGACGTTCAGCTTGTCGGTGTTGCCAAGGTCGAGCGTCATCGACGCCGCCATGAACTCCACCGGGTGGTTCGCCTTCAGATAGGCGGTGTGGTAGGCGACCAGCGCGTAGGCGGCGGCGTGGGATTTGTTGAAGCCGTAGCCCGCAAACTTCATGACCTGATCGAAAATCAGGCTGGCCTGTTCGGCCTTCACCGCGCGCTGTTCCGCCCCGTCGCAGAAGATCTTCCGCTGGGCGTCCATCTCCTCCTTGATCTTCTTGCCCATGGCGCGGCGGAGAAGATCGGCCCCGCCCAGCGAATAGCCGGACAGCACCTGGGCGATCTGCATGACCTGTTCCTGGTAGATCATGATCCCGAAGGTTTCCTTCAGGATGCTTTCCAGGCTGTCATGCATGTAATCGGGCGGCTCTTCCCCGTTCTTCACCCGGATGTATTTGGGGATGTTGTCCATCGGGCCGGGGCGGTAGAGCGAGACCAGCGCGATGATGTCCTCGAACCGGTTGGGCTTCAGCCGCCGCAGCACGTCGCGCATGCCGGAGCTTTCCAACTGGAACACGCCGGTCGCCTCCGCCCGGCTGAGAAGCTGGAAGCTCTTCTCGTCGTCCAGCGGCACGATGGTCAGATCGGGCTTTTCCGGGATCAGGTTGACCGCCGTCTGCAACACGGTCAGCGTCTTCAACCCCAGAAAGTCGAACTTCACCAAGCCCGCCTGCTCGACATACTTCATGTTGAACTGGGTGACGGGCATGTCGGAACGCGGATCGCGGTAGAGCGGAACCAGATCGTGCAAGGGCCGGTCGCCGATCACCACGCCCGCCGCGTGGGTTGAGGCGTGGCGGTACAGCCCTTCCAGCTTCAGCGCGATGTCGATCAGGTGGCGCACCGTGTCGTCGCCGTCGCGGGCGGCGCGCAGCATCTCTTCGCTGTCCAGCGCCTGTTGCAGCGTAACCGGGTTGGCCGGGTTGTTCGGGACCATCTTGCAGATCTTGTCGACCTGCCCATAGGGCATCTGCAACACGCGGCCAACGTCGCGCAGCACGGCGCGGGCCTGGAGCTTACCAAAGGTGATGATCTGGGCGACGCGGTCGTAGCCGTATTTGTCCTGAACGTAGCGGATGACCTCTTCGCGGCGGTCCTGGCAGAAATCGATGTCGAAGTCGGGCATCGACACGCGTTCGGGGTTGAGGAAACGTTCAAACAGCAGCCCGAAGCGCAGCGGATCCAGATCGGTGATGGTCAAGGCCCAGGCCACGACCGACCCGGCCCCCGAGCCACGGCCTGGCCCGACCGGAATGTCGTGGTTTTTCGCCCATTTGATGAAGTCGGCAACGATCAGGAAGTAGCCGGGGAACTTCATGTTGACGATGACGTCCAGCTCGAATTCGAGCCGGTCAAAATACGTCTTGCGGGTCTCCGCCCGCTGCTCCGCCGTCATCGCCGGGGTGTAGACGGATTTTTCCAGCCGCATCTCCAACCCGGCGCGGGATTGGGCGCGCAGTTCGTCATCCTCCGTCCGCCCGTCTTCGCAGGCGAAGGGCGGCAGGATCGGCTTGACCGGCCGCAGCAGAAAGGAACAGCGCCGGGCGATCACCAGCGTGTTGTCCACCGCCTCCGGCAGGTCGGCGAACAGCGCCCGCATCTCGGCAGCCGATTTGAAGCGGTGATCGGGCGTCAACCGCCGCCGTTCGCTCTGGGTGATGTAGGCCCCTTCGGCGATGCAAAGCAGCGCGTCATGGGCCTCATACATGTCTTCGGTGGCGAAATAGCAGTCGTTGGTGGCGACCAGCGGCAGATCATGGGCGTAGGCCAGATCGATCAGGGCCGGTTCGATGGTGTCTTCCCGCGCGGCGAACGGGGCGGCGTGGCGTTGCAGCTCGACATAGAGCCGACCGGGGAACAGCCGTTTCAGCCGCTCCAGCACCTCCAGCGCCAAATCGGTCTGGCCTTCGCCCAGCAAACGCCCCAGCGACCCGCCGATGCCGCCGGTCAGCGCGATCAGCCCGGCGGAATGGCCCTCCAGCGCGTCGAGCGTCACTTGCGGCCCGGCGAGCGGGTCGGACTCCAGAAACGCCTTGGACACCAGAACCATCAGGTTGCGATAGCCCTCCTCGTTCTGGCACAGCAGCACCAGTTGGTCGGGAACCGCCGCCGCCTTGCCGGGCAGCCCCGGCTTGCTGACGGCGGGGCCGACGCGGGTGATGCCCAGCACGGTGCCGATGATCGGCTGAACGCCGCTGTCCGCCGCCGCCAGCGCGAATTCCAGCGCGCCGAACAGGTTGCCGGTGTCCGTCACCGCCACGGCGGGCATGGTCTGTTTCTGGCAGAGCTTGACCAGTTCCTTCACCTTGATCGCGCCTTCTGACAGCGAATAGGCGGAGTGGACGCGCAGATGGACGAAGTCGGCGTGGGGCATGGCAACCATAAGCGTGCGGGGCAGTCCCTGCGGTTCTAGCACAGCCCCCGCCCCGCCTCCACGGTTGCGCCCGCGCCCACACCCCCGCAGAGACTGAACCGTGGGCGCACCAAACCACTTGCGCACTCAAAAATGCGTGAATAACTTTTTTATAAAACAACCATCAATAAATTCCTCTGCGTGCCCTTCGCCAATCCCATCCATCTCCCATGACAGGATCCCGCCGATGAAATCAGCCATCGCCCTTGGCATCGCCACGGCTCTTCTGGCGGGAACCGCCAGCGCCGCCACCACCCTTCCGCCGGATGTCAAACCAACCTGCGTCGTGGACAAAACCCAGTTCGACGGCTGGTTCGCGTCGGGCAAGGCCGCGCCCAACGGCGTGGTCAAACCGGCCAGCGGCGTGACCTTTCCGCCGTTGCAGAACACCGCCTGCGATTTCTACAAATGGGGATCGCAGATGTTCCTGTGGCTGACCTCGCCACAGAACAGCTCCTATGTCTTCCAAGGCTCCAGCTTCCTGAACGTGGTCCCGGACGGCGACGGCTTCCGTTACGTCCCCAACACCCAGGCCGCCAACGGCCAGCCCGCCGCCCCCAATTTCGCCCGCGTGCGCGCGGTCAAAACCACCAACGCCGCCGGGGCCGAACAGGCGGGCGGTGGCGTGCTGATCGCGCAAAAGGGCTTCACCGGCGGCCCGTTCCCCTACCTGACCTATTACGGCCTGCACACGAACGACGTGTTCGCCAGCTATCTGACCAGCCAAAAGGCGGGGCTGTTCGCCAACACCTCCATCGCCACCAACTTCCCCACCACCGCCGCCGATCTGGCGCTGGTGGAAAAGACGGCGGGCAAGAGCTTCCCCGATGGCGTCGCCCTGACGATGGAGTTGAAGACCTCCTGGGTGGACGCCCGCGCCGTGGCCGATCCCAGCCGCTATGTGCTGATGAACGCGACGGTCCAGACCTATTCCACCGCCAACCCGAACATCTGGAAGCCGTCGGGCAGCGCGCCGGGCACGTTCGCGCTGGTCGGGGTGCACATCGTCGCCACCGTCAACGGCCATCCCGAAATGGTGTGGTCCACCTTCGAGCATGTCGACAACGCGCCGGACGCGCCCTACTACTACACCAACACCCAGAATGTGACGGCCAAGGCGGCCTATGACTCGTCGGGCGTCTGGACCTTCACCCCGACCAACGCGCCGCTGACCAAGAGCATCGCCGAAACCGCACGGATTTACGACGGATCGCCCGAACAGGCCGGGGCGAACAAGGGCGACATCGTCAATTCCGACCAGGGCGCGGTCAAACCGGCCAGCGTCATCCGCCTGACCCCGTGGGGCAACCAGGGGGATTCCCAGGCCACGGCGGACGTCGCCAACGCCACCGATCTGATCTCGATCAACGCGTCCCTCGTCAACCCGCTGGCGGCGATGAAGGACGTGCGGGCCAATTATCTGCAAATCGGCGGCGTGTGGACCCAGAAAGGCCAGATTCCAAAGGGCGGGACCGACGATTCGCTGCGCGGGTCGCTGAAGCTGGCCAACGCGACGATGGAAACCTTCTTCCAATACCCCGACAGCGCCGAGTTCCAGCCGCACAACTGCTTTGGCTGCCACAACAGCAAGGACGCCAGCAACGGCCTGAACGTCAGCCATATTTTCAAGGGCTTGAAGCCGCTGCCCTGATCACAGCCACGCCGCTGCGCCATCCCACGGCGCAGCGGCGGTTTCTCTTGCCCCTGTTCCTGCCGTTGCATCCGTATCGCCGCTCCGCGCCGTTCGTGGTATGGAACGTCCACAAGATCGCGCAAGCGATGGGCACCAAAGGAATGGGGAGGATGCCGCGATGAACCGATTGGGCCTTGGTCGGACGGTCGCACGGATCACTCTGCCGCTGACCCTGACGCTGCTGCCCGCTTGCCAGACCACCGCCCCGCCGCCGCCGCCCGCCGTCAGCGGTCTGCCCAGCGGACCGGAGCGCCCGTTCCGCAGCGGACGCGGCTGGGTTGTCACCGTTCAGAAGCCGGACGGGACCAAACCCTTTTGCAAGGCGATGCGCACGCCGGGCGGCCCGAGCGAGGGTGGTTTGACCATGACCTTCCGCACCGCCGCCGAGGAATCCGGCTTCGTGCTGACCGGGACCAGCCAACCGATCACCCCCGGCGATCGGTACGAGCTGACCGCCAGCTTCGACCAGGGGGCCAAGGTGACGTTGACCGGGCGCGGCCTGCCCGACGGCGGTCTGTATGTAACGGTGCCGAGCAAATCCTATCTCGACGAGCTTGATCCCTTCGCCCGTAACCGCCGCGTCGCCTTCCGCAGCGCCACGCTGGGCGAGTTGGGCGGCATGGCCCTGACCGGCACCTCCTGGGCGATCAACGCGTCGGACGAATGCCGCATTCTGAACGCGGAGGGCTGACCTGCGTTCCACGCGGGTGGGCTGTGGATTGACGCGCGTCCCGTCATCCGCTTAGCCTGCCAACCATGCGCATTCCCCACATCCTGCTTGCCGTTGCGGTCGCCGCTGTCTGGGGCCTCAACTTCGTGGCGATCAAAGTCGGCCTGCGCGACTTTCCGCCGATCCTGTTTTCCAGCCTGCGATTCGCCTTGGCCGCCCTGCCCTTGCTGCTGCTGGGCTGGCGCGATGGGCCGCCCGTGCCGTGGCGCTTCATCCTGGGCATCGGGGTGACGCTGGGCGTCATCAAATTCCCACTGTTGTTTTTCGGCATGGATGTGGGAATGCCCGCCGGGTTGGCCTCCCTTGTGCTGCAATCGCAGGCCTTTTTCACCGCCATCTTCGCCGCCTTCGTCCTGGGCGACCGGCCCGGCCCCCGGCAGATGCTGGGCATGGCGGTGGCGTTTGGTGGAATCGGCGTGATCGCCAGCGAAATGCCGAGCGGGGACTCCCTGACCGGCCTGGCCTTCTGCCTTGCGGCGGCGGCGGTGTGGGGGGTGTCCAACATCGTGATGAAGCAGGCCAAGGCCCCTGACCTGTTCCGCCTGATGCTGTGGGTCAGCCTGGTCCCGCCGTTGCCGCTGCTGGCCCTGTCGCTGGTGGTGGAGGGGCCGGACCGCATCGCCCACGCCTTTGCAACCTTGAGCTGGCTGGGTGTTGGCGCGCTGGTCTACATCGCCGCCGGGGCCACCCTGTTCGGCTTCGCCGCCTGGGGGTTCCTGATGCGGCATTACCCGGCCAGTCTGGTCGCCCCCTTTTCGCTGCTGGTCCCGATCTTCGGCATGAGTTCCAGCGCGCTGCTGCTGGGGGAAACCTTCTCCACGGTGAAGCTGATGGGTGGCCTGCTGGTGTTTGCCGGTCTGGCCCTGTCGGTTCTGAAACGGCCCGCTGCTGCCACTCCAGTCCGCGCCTGATCCACCTGCCACCGAACGCCACGTCTCCACCTTTCGTAGGGGGAGGCGTGTGTTTTTCGCGCAACCTTTGGGCGCGCGGCGAGCGAATTGACGGCCTCGTCGCGTGCCGCAGCCGCGCCTCCTCCGAATGTTTGGCACACGAAAGTCGCATAGCCGCTTGCCCATCAGAGGTTCACACTGTGGCCTGTGACCGGTTCGAAACCATCAAAAATCCACGGCGCTGAGACGCCGGACCGGGACACGGGAGAGGGTTTAGGGATCGCAAAAACAAACGCATCCCGGAGGATCCCACCATGGGACAGAGCCTGTTTTTCATGCCGTCCATCAATCTGATGGGTGCTGGTTGCCTTGCCACGGCCGTCGACATGATCGTCGGCTACGGTCACAAAAAGGCGTTGATCGTCACCGACGGGCCGCTGGCCCGGATGGGTGTGGCCAAGACGCTGGCCGACGCGCTGGCGGCCAAGGCCATCGAGTCCGTGGTGTTCGACGGCGTCCAACCCAACCCGACCATCGGGAACGTCGAGGCCGGTTTGGAGCTGCTGCGCCAGAACGGGTGCGACTGCGTGATCTCGCTCGGCGGCGGATCGCCGCACGATTGCGCCAAGGGCATCGCCCTGTGCGCGGCCAACGGCGGCGGCATCGCCGATTACGAGGGCATCGACCGCTCGGCCAAGCCGCAATTGCCGCTGATCGCGGTCAACACCACCGCTGGAACCGCCAGCGAAATGACCCGCTTCTGCATCATCACCGACGAACGCCGCCACGTGAAGATGGCCATCGTCGACCGCCACGTCACCCCGGTGATCTCGGTCAACGATCCGTCGATGATGCTGGCCAAGCCGCCCGGCCTGACCGCCGCCACCGGCATGGACGCGTTGACCCACGCGGTCGAGGCCTATGTCTCCACCGCCGCCACCCCGATCACCGACGCCTGCGCCCTGAAAGCGGTGTCGTTGATCGCCGCCAATCTGCCGACCGCCGTGGCGGAAGGGCAGAATTTGCACGCACGCGAACAGATGGCCTACGCCCAATTCCTGGCGGGCATGGCCTTCAACAACGCCTCGCTTGGCTATGTCCACGCCATGGTGCACCAGCTTGGCGGCTTCTATGACCTGCCGCACGGCGTGTGCAACGCGGTGCTGCTGCCGCACGTCCAGCGCTACAACAGCACGGTCGTGGCCGCGCGGCTGAAGGACGTTGCCGCCGCCATGGGCCTGAACGTGAGCGAACACAGCGCGGAAGAGGGGGCCGCCGCCTGCATCGCGGGCATCCGCGCCCTGTCGGCCCAGATCGGCATCCCCGTCGGTCTGGCCGGTCTGGGCGTGAAGGAGGCCG
Source organism: Azospirillum griseum (assembly GCF_003966125.1). Classification (GTDB taxonomy): domain Bacteria; phylum Pseudomonadota; class Alphaproteobacteria; order Azospirillales; family Azospirillaceae; genus Azospirillum; species Azospirillum griseum. The sequence goes on along the minus strand of NZ_RXMA01000008.1, from coordinate 95,091 downwards.
ACATTCCGACCCTGGCCACCAACGCCCTGCGCGACGCCTGCGGCCTGACCAACCCGCGTCAAGCCACCCAGGCGGAGATCGAGGACATCTTCCGCGCGGCGCTGTAACGAAAAGCCAACGGACGCGCGCGGCCCGGAACACCGCGCGCGTCCGCCTCATTCACCCCAGCTTGGCCTTAAAGAATTCCAGGCTGCGGGTCCAGGCCAGATCGGCGGCGTCCTTGTTGTAACGCTCAGCCGAGGTGTCGTTGTGGAAGGCGTGGTTCACGCCGTCATACATGTGGATCTGGTGGGCCACCCCGGCCTTGGCCAGCGCCTCGCCATAGGCCGGAACCGTCGCGTTGATGCGCTGGTCAAGACCGGCGTAATGCAGGAGCAGCGCCGCCTTGATGCCGCCGACCGCCGCCGGATCGGGCGTCGGCCCGTAAAAAGCGACACCGGCCTTCAGATCGGACGACGCGATCGCCAACCGGTTGACCATGCCCCCGCCCCAGCAGAATCCAACCACCCCGACTTTGCCGGTTCCGTTGGCGTGCGCGCCGAGAAACCCGACCGTCGCCACCAGATGGGCCACCGTCTTGGCCGCATCCAGTTGGCCGATCATGTCGCGCGCCTTGTCGGGATCGGACGGCGTGCCGCCCAGCGGCGACAGCAGATCGGGGGCGAGCGCCAGGAATCCGGCGGCGGCCAGACGGCGGGCCACATCCTCGACATAGGCGTTCAGGCCACGGTTTTCGTGGATGACGATGACCGCCGGGGCCTTGTCCGCCGCCTTGGGCCGGGCGAGATAGCCCGCGATGTCGCCGCCGGCACCCGGATAGCTGATCTTGGCGGCGGTGATGCGCGCGTCGTCCGCCGCGACCATGGCGGCGTTGGCGTAATTCGGTTCGATGCTGGCGAGGATGGCCGGGATGGCGGCGGCCCCGCCGACCAGGGCGGTCAACCGTTCCAGGAACACCCGGCGCGGCAACGGCGCGTGGGTGTATTCGTCGTACAGATCGATGATGCGCTGGTCCATGGCGGTGACGCCCCTCCCCGGTGATGGTTGGGGTCAAGAGTGGTGGCCGCGCCGTGGTCTGGCAATGGCTGGAAAGCAACAATTCGCCCCAGCCGCGACTTTTCTTCAGCGCCCCGCCCCGCGCATCACACCGGAGCGTGCTCCACCAGCAGGCCGTCGCGCATCTCCAGAATCCGGTCCATCCGCCGCGCCAACTCCATGTTGTGGGTGGCGACCAGCGCGCCGACGCGGGCCTGCCGCACGATGGCGCTCAGCATCGCGAAGACCGCCTCGGCGGTGTGGGGGTCGAGGTTGCCGGTCGGCTCGTCGGCCACCAGCAGCGACGGCGCGTTGGCCAGCGCGCGCGCGATGGCGACGCGCTGCTGTTCACCGCCCGACAGGCGCGCCGGACGGTGGCTGCCCCGCGCGTCCAGCCCGACCATGCGCAGCAGGTCGTCGGCGCGCTGCCGCGCCACCCGCTTGGCCACGCCCGCGATCATCTGCGGTAGCACGATGTTTTCCTGCGCGGTGAACTCCGGCAGCAGATGGTGGAACTGGTAGACGAAGCCGATGGAGCGGCGGCGGATCGCCGTGCGCGTGGCGTCGTCGGCGTCGGACACATCCGCGCCCGCGACGCGGACAACGCCCGCCGTCGGGCGTTCCAGCAGACCGGCGATTTGCAGCAAGGTGGATTTGCCCGCCCCGGACGGGCCGACCAACGCCACCAATTCGCCCGCGCGCACCGTCAGATCGGCCCCGCGCAGCACCTCCAGCACCGCCCCGCCCTGTTCGAAGCGGCGGACGATTCCCGTCATCTCCAGCATGGCGTCACTCATAGCGCAGGGCCTCCACCGGATCGAGGCGCGCCGCCCGCCAGGAGGGGTAAATCGTCGCGGCGAAGGACAGGCCCAGCGCCATCACCGTCACCTGCACCACCTCGCTCCAATCGATCTTGGCGGGCAGTTGCGACAGGAAATAAATCTCAGCGGCGAACAGGTTGGTTCCGGTCAAGCCCTGGATCGCCTGCCGGATGGTTTCGATGTTGGTGGCGAAGGACACGCCCAGCGCCAGCCCCAGCAGCGTGCCCGTCACCCCGACGCTGGCCCCGGCCAGAAAGAAAATCCGCATCACCATGCCCCGCGTCGCCCCCATGGTGCGCAGAATCGCGATGTCGCGCCCCTTGTCCTTCACCAGCATGATCAGGCTGGAGATGATGTTGAAGGCCGCGACCATGATGATGAGCGACAGAATCAGGAACATGACGTTCCGTTCGACCTGAAGGGCGTTGAAAAAGCTGGAATTGGACTGCTGCCAATCCACCACCCGGCCAACCCCGGCCACCACCGACTGCACGGCCGCCCGCGCCGCCCAAATCTGCACGGGGTCCTGAACGAAGATTTCCAGCGACGTCACCGCATCCCCGGTGCGGAAAAAGGCCTGCGCCTCCTCCAACGGCAGGAACACGAAGCTGTTGTCGTATTCGAACATGCCGACATCGAAGATCGCCCCGATGGGGTAGCTTCGCAAACGCGGCACGGTGCCAAAGGCGGTGACGTTGCCTTGCGGCGCGATCAGGGTGATGGAATCGCCCACCGACAGCCCCAGCCGTTGCGCCATGCGCGCGCCGATGGCGACGCGATCCTCGCCGAACTCCTGGGCGGAGCCGCGCACCACCCCGTTCGCCAAGGTCGGGCGGGCCTGGAAATCCTCCGCCCGCACCCCGCGTACCACCGCGCCGGACGCGATGCCGCGCGCCGACACCAGCGCCTGCCCTTCCACCGTCGGCGTCACGTTGACGATGCCCGGGGTGTTGCGCAGTTGGCCGGTCAGCCGGTCAAAATCCGGCAGCGGCCCGCCGCGCAGGTTGTAGACGTTCAGATGCCCGTTCAGCCCCAGCACCCGGCCCAGCAGTTCCGCCCGGAAGCCGTTCATCACCGCCATCACGATGATGAGGGTGGCCACCCCCAGCGCGATGCCGAGCAGCGAAAACCCCGCGATGACCGAAATGAACCCTTCCTGGCGTCGCGCCCGGAGGTAGCGCATGGCGACCATGCGTTCGAATGCGTTGAAGATCATGCAGAAAATCCGGCGGCCTGCGGGCAGGAAAAAGGCGGTGAGGCTCTCACCTCACCGCCGGGAAGATAGGGCAGCTTGCCGCCTTGCGCAAAGCCTCCCTTCCATTGTCACACCGGCTCAGGCGATTTCCATCACCTCGGCAAAGGAGTAGGCGGCGAACACGCCATTTGCATACGCAACCGCGTTGATCCGCAACTGGACGGTCGCGGCCCCGGCGCTGGTATCAACGATGGCGTGGCTGATCGGTTGATCCGACCAGTTCGTGGGGTTCGTGGGAGGAATGTTCTGGGACCCACTGCCAATGTACTGCCCCGTCCCAGCGTTGAACCACGCCGTTTGAGCGGATCCGCTGCTGGACGAGTAGCTGAACGACTGGGTGGCGAAGAGGCGAAAGATCCGCCCCTTTGGCAAGGTGATGGTGTAGTTGGAAAGACTGAGTGTGCCACCCGATACCGTGTTGAAGCGAATTGGATTGTTCACCCCCAGACCAACCGTCTGGTCGGCCGACAGGCGAAACACCCCCCATTGGCGGGGAAGCGGTTGGGCAACCGCGCGCAGTCCCATATCACTCACCTTCACCGGTGGTGACATCCAGCACCGTGCCACCACTGACGCCGATTCCGGTCAGGTATCCGTTGGCCTGACGATCAAAAATCTCCACCGTCCGCGCCAGAATGGTCAGCGTGTTCACCGTGGTCGAACTGAACGACTGCGTGAATTTGATCTGTGCATCCGATGGGCCAAGGTTGGCGATGCGGATGTTGCGCCCGACACTGGGCAGCGCGTAGGTCCCTGCACTCGCCGCCGAAAAGCTCAAACGCTGGCTCTGAATGGGAGAAAAAGCGAAGGCCATGGCACGGTCTCTCTTCCGGTTTGGTTGATGGGACGCCTCGACGCGCACGAATATTTCCGTCATGGCGCATCAAATGTTCCCAATCGCAGTGTGCCGGACAACGCCTATGCTGTCAAAAGATAATAGGAAATTATGCCTTTCTTATGATAATATTGCTGCTACCGATACGGGAAAAACCAAAAAGCGGATTATACTGCGCAGACCCGATGGAATGTTGATCCGCCGCAGCCGCGACTCAGAAAAAAAGCGCCGGGTTGCCCCGGCGCTTGATCTCCACATCCCGTGATAAGGGTAGGCGTCAGGCGGTCAGCTTGGCCAAAGCGGCTTCAACCGACAGCTCTTCCTTTTCGCCGGTGGCGCGGCGCTTCAGTTCGACCACGCCGGATTTCAGGCCGCGCGGCCCGACCACCAACTGCCAGGGCAGACCGATCAGATCCATGTCGGCGAACTTCGCCCCCGGACGCTCGTCGCGGTCGTCATAAGCGACGTCCAGACCGGCGGCCTGGAGCTTGCCGTAGAGATCGAGACAGACACGGTCGGTTTCGGCGTCGCCAACCTTCAGATTGATGAGGCCGACGTTGAAGGGGGCCACCGAATCCGGCCAGATGATGCCGTTGTCGTCGTGGCTGGCCTCGATGATCGCGCCCATCAGGCGCGAGACGCCGATGCCGTAGGACCCCATTTCGACCGGGATCGATTCGCCGTTCGGACCGGCGACCACCGCGTTCATCGGCTTGGAGTATTTGGTGCCGAAGTTGAAGATGTGCCCCACCTCGATGCCGCGCGCCGACACCAGATCGGATTCGGCCACCGGGCAGGTCGCGGCGTCGTGCTTCTCGTCGGTCGCGGCGTAGATGGCCGTCACCTGATCGAAGAAGGGTTGCAGATCGTCCTCGACGTTCGGCGCGTCCTTCAGAACGTCCAGTTCCATCCAATCCTTGTGGCAGAAGACGCCGCTTTCACCGGTTTCCGCCAGGATGATGAATTCGTGGCTCAGGTCGCCGCCGATGGGGCCGGTGTCGGCGCGCATCGGGATCGCCTTCAGGCCCAAACGCGCGTAGGTGCGCAGATAGGCCAGGAACATCTTCTGATAGGACCGGCGGGCGCTGTCGGCGTCGATGTCGAAGGAATAGGCGTCCTTCATCAGGAACTCACGACCGCGCATCACGCCGAAACGCGGGCGGATCTCGTCACGGAACTTCCACTGGATGTGGTAGAGGTTCAGCGGCAACTGACGGTAGCTCTTGACGAAGCTGCGGAAGATGTCGGTGATCATCTCCTCGTTCGTCGGGCCGAACAGCATCTCGCGCTCATGACGGTCGGTGATGCGCAGCATCTCCTTGCCATAATCGTCGTAGCGGCCGCTTTCGCGCCACAGATCGGCCGACTGGATGGTCGGCATCAGCAATTCCTGCGCGCCCGCCGCGTTCTGCTCCTCGCGGACGATCTGTTCGATCTTCTTCAGCACCCGGTGGCCCAGCGGCAGCCAGGCGTAAATCCCAGCGCTGGTCTGGCGGATCATCCCGGCCCGCAGCATCAGGCGGTGCGAGACGATTTGCGCCTCCGTCGGGGTCTCCTTGAGGGTCGGCAGGAAGAAGCTGGACAGCCGCATGGCTCGGATCTCGTGTGCAAAAGGTGTCGGAGTCGCGCGGGCCATCGGGTCCGCAACGCGGGTCGGGATCGGACTTTAGGTAGGACGCCCCCGCTTGTCCACCGCGCCCTTAATCGCGCGGAACGGATCGGGCATCGTATGGATCAGCGCCCCCGGCACAGCGCGATCAATTCGGCCTCGGACGTGCCTCCCAGCGGTTGGCCGTTCAGCAGCAGACGACCGCCGTCCAGCGTCATCCGACCGATCACCGTGTCGGTGGGCAAGCCACCACCCGGCAACCTCACCCCCATGCGCCGGGCCAGATCAATCGTGAGGGGGATGTCGATGGGGGGTGTTGCCATCGTTCCGGCCGACCCCGGCAAATCAGCAGGGGCAACCGGTCGCCCCTTCACATCGACCCCTGGCTTGTACGCCACGTCGGGCGCGGGTTGATGGCGGGCCAGAGCGCGGCAAAGCGTCGGGTCAACAACCGGCTTTCCCGTTTGGGCCTGCGCCGCCGCGTTCAAGCCAACCAGCGCCGCAATCATCAGCCAAAACCCTGACCGCATCATCCCCGCTCTCCGCTCGTCTGATCACCGGCACGTGTGATCGCAGGTTACAGAGTGTGCGTCTGCTGCACCACCACCGGATTCGACATGCTTTTCCAATAGACGGTGAGATAGGGCATGCCCTTTTCCGCCTCTTCCTGGGTGCGGGCGGACTGGCGGATGTATTTGCCAATGAAGGGCTTGTTGACATGCTCCAGATCGACCGCCGCCTTGAGCACCAGAAACTCCCCGATCTTGTCCGGCAGGTTGTAATGCCATTTCTGCAAGCATTCGGAGGTGACGCCGGGCTTGGCCTGTTCCTTCTCAGACAGATAAAATTCCTGGTGATGGTATTGGGTGATTTCCTTCCAGGCCTGCACCAACCGCCCCGGTTTGACGCGTGGCATGCCTTTGAGGATGCGGACATCCTCATGAAACAGCGGTAGGAAACCACGACGCTCCGCCAATTCGGTCAGCATGGTGTGCAGACCCGCCATCACATCGCCCGCCCCCTCCTCGCCCGCCGGACGTTGTTCGGGTTTTGGTGCGGATTTCCGACCGAACAGGGAGCTGAAAAAGCCCTTTTTCTCTTTTTGACCCGCGTTGCTGGTGTCTGTGCTGACCTTGCGCTCGTCCCACAGCGAATCCCACGCGAAATCCCATGCGGTGAAAATGGCGTTGGAACGGTCATCCAAAACGGTCAGCAGATACTCGCGCCCTTCGCGTTTCCAATCCACATCGCCCACAATCGCGCGGACCGGACGGCGGCTGAGCACCACCGGAAGAATTCCAACCCGGACAAGATCCCCATAAAATTCAACAAAAGATGGCGTTTGCACGAACGGCAATTTGGAGCACGGCTGTTGCTCGGGCGCGAGCAGCTCCATGCTTTTCTTGGTTCGCTCCAACAGTTCGGTGGCCAGAACCGCCGAAAACTGTTCGAAGCGTTCGTTTTCATTCCCCGCCATCCGCGCCCCGACCGATTGACCTTCCGCTTCACCGCGTGGTTTCTGGGCACACGACCACGCCGAGCGCACCTGATTGATGTGGCTATCGAAGCAACATTACCAAGTAAACCGTTAACGCTTTCTGCAACGCAAACGGAAAGATTCCGTCGAGACCGGCACCTCTCCACCAGCACAGAAAAAGGCCGCGCAGCGGGTGCGGCGCGGCCACAAAAGTTTAGGGAGGAATCGCCACCAGGCGTCGGACAAGAGGAAACATCGCTATCCCCTCCAATCACGAGTCAAACTCTGCGCCGGTCGGGAATGCCTGACAAGTCGAAAAAATAGGCAATCAGTGCCTACGCCTAATTTTCTTGCAATTTTGCCTTGGTTTTGTGCGATTGATGGAAAAACAGACCAGAAGAGCCTGAATTTTGATCACATCACCACACGGCTCCTGAACGACAAAGGCCGTGGGAGAATCCACGGCCTTTGTCGATCCGCGCCCGGCGCGGCGTGACTCCGAAACACGCGACCAGCGTCACATGTCCTTGATCATGTCCCGGAACGAAATCAGCCCCGACCGGTCGATGGCGAAGATCACCAGCCAGATGACCAGCGCGAGGATCGATGTCGCGATCACCTTTCGCCCCATGCGCGGCTCCACCGGGGCGCTGGACGCCATGCCCGGCTCAGGATGGTCCGGCGCTCGCACACCCCACGGCAACACCGCGAAGAGCGCCACCCACCACACGACGATGTAGACGAAAATCCCGGACACCCATCCGTCCATCGCGCCGCCCTTTCCGTGCGATCAAGCCTCAGGCCTGCTCCAATTCAACCAGAGTGCCACAAAAATCCTTGGGATGCAGGAACAGAACCGGCTTGTCGTGCGCGCCGATCTTTGGCTCGCCATCGCCCAGCACGCGGGCACCCTGCGCCTTCAACCGATCCCGCGCGGCCAGAATGTCATCCACCTCGTAGCAAATATGGTGCATGCCGCCCGCCGGATTCTTGTCCAGAAACGGCGCGATGGGGGAAGCGTCGCCAAAGGGGTGAAGCAGTTCGATCTTGGTGTTCGGCAAGGTCACAAACACCACCGTCACGCCGTGGGCCGCCAGATCAACCGGAGCGGACACCGTCGCCCCCAGTGTGTCGCGGTACAGGGCCGTCGCCGCGCTCAGATCAGGAACGACAATGGCCACGTGGTTCAAACGTCCAATCATGCTGTCCTCTCTGGCTCTCCTGGCGGGTGGGCGGTGGTTGCTCCACCGCCCTTATCCAGTCGTCCTTATACACGGATCAAATGGACATCCGTGACCGGCTTCTTGCCATGAGACGCATTGAAGCAGCGCCGGACGGCGATCCGCGCCGCCTCCTTCACTTGCGCGTCGTCCACGCGCGCGGTTTTGGACAAGGCACCGACCGCCTCGCGCACCGCGTCCACCACATCAAGCAGCATGTCGCGGTCCGCCACCTCGTCGATCAGCCCCATGACCGACACCTGCGGGGCCGTCACCAGCTCGCCGCGTGCGGTCATCACCAGCGTGACGACCGACGCCCCATTGTTGACCATGCGGTTGCGCGTCCGCATCAGGCCATTGTCCAAGGAAATCAGCCGCTTGCCATCCAGCGCCATCCGCCCGGACCGGACATGGGCCACGACCTCCGGCGGTGCATCCGCCGCCAGACGGATGATCTCGCCGTTGCTCGGCACGATCTGTTCGGGAATCTGGCACTCCTGGGCCAAGGCAGCGTGCGCCTGCTGGTGGCGCTGCTCGCCATGAACCGGCACGGCGATGCGTGGGCGGACCCACTGGAACATCCGCACCAACTCATCCCGCGCCGGATGGCCGGACACATGGATCGTTTCCTCATCCGCCGTCACCAGCTCGATCCCCTGGGCGATCAACTGATTCTGCATCCGCCCGATCGCCCGTTCGTTGCCGGGGATCTCGCGGGAGGAAAACACCACCACATCGCCGCGCGACAGGGTGATTTGCGGGTGATCGTTGCCAGCGATCCGTGCCAAGGCCGAACGCGGTTCACCCTGGCTGCCAGTGCAGATCAGCACCAGCTTTTCGCGCGGCAGATAGCCCGCGTCGTGCTCCGACAGAAATTTCGGCACATCCGCCAGATAACCGTTCGCCCGCGCGGCGTCGTTGATGCGCCACAGCGACCGCCCGACCAACGCGACATGGCGGTCGTGCGCCGCCGCCGCCGTGGCGATGCTTTGCAAGCGCGCGACGTTGGTGGCAAAGCAGCTCACCGCGATGCGGACGTTGGGGTAGCGACCCAAGAGATCGGTCAGGCTGCTGCGCACGGTCGCTTCCGACCCGGTCCAGCCGGGAACCAGCGCGTTGGTGCTGTCGCCCACCAGGGCGAGCACCCCCTCGTCGCCGATTTCGCGCAACCGCTTCTCATCGGCCACCGCGCCAATCAGCGGGTTGGGATCCAGCTTCCAATCCCCGGTGTGCACCACCGTCCCCGCCGCCGTGCGGATGGCGAGCGCGTTCGGTTCCGGGATCGAATGGGTCATCGTGACGTATTCGACGGAGAACGGTCCGGCCTCCAGCGAGCCGCCCAGCGGAACCTCATGGATCGGCACCACCCCCGACAGGCCGCGCTCGTGCAGCTTGGCCCGCAGCACCGACGCGGTGAAGGGCGTGCAATAGACCGGACAGCGCAACTCCGGCCACAGATATTGGATGGCACCGAGGTGATCCTCGTGCGCGTGCGTCACCACCAGCCCAACCAGATCGTCGCGGCGTTCCACGATGAAGCTGGGATCGGGCATGATGACGTCCAGACCCGGCATGGTGTCGTCGGCAAAGGAGATGCCGAGATCGACCATCAACCATTTGCCACGATGGCCATACAGGTTGAGGTTCATCCCGATTTCCCCGGAGCCGCCAAGCGCCAGGAAATAGAGGGCGTCATCCTCCATCGCGAAAGGATCCGCCGGATGAGACGATGCGGCGGCGTCGGCTTGGGAGGATTGGGTCATTTGCTCGTGTTGCGCTTGTGGATCAGGAGAAGACCGCGCAGCGTCAGTTCGCTGTCGGTGTGTTCAATGACGTTGGTCGCCTTGGCGAACAGCACGGCCAACCCACCGGTGCCCACCACCGTCATCGGTTCGCCATACTCAGCCCGGATGCGCGATACCAGCCCTTCGATGAGGCCGACATAGCCCCAGAAGATGCCGGATTGCATGCAGGCGACCGTGTTCTTGCCGATGACTTCGGCGGGGGGCTGGATTTCCACGCGCGGCAGCTTCGACGCCGCCATCTGCAAGGCTTCCAGCGACAAGTTCAGACCGGGCGCAATCACCCCGCCCCGGTAATTGCCATCGGCGTCCACCACATCGAAGGTGGTGGCCGTGCCAAAATCAATCACGATCAGGGGCGTCTTGTAGGTCGCCGCCGCCGCAACGGTGTTGACCAGCCGATCGGCCCCGACCTCCTCCGGCCGGTCCACCAGAGCGCGGGTCCCCAGATCGACGCCCGGCTGGCCGACGATCACCGGTTCGCAGCCGAAATGATCCTTGCACAAACGCTTGAGGTTGAAGGTGGCCCCCGGCACGACGCTGGCGATCACGGCCCCGTGGATATCCACCGGCTTCAGATTCTTCAACGCCATCAAATGGGTGAGCCAGACCATATACTCGTCGGACGTGCGCTTGGGGTCGGTCGCGGTGCGCCAAATGCCGCGCTGGCGGTCGCCGTCATAGATGGCGAACACCACATTCGTGTTTCCGGCGTCGATGGCGAGCAGCATGGTCTACATCCGTCTCAGACTGCGGGCGGTTGCGTAAAGAACACATCACCGGCGGTGATGCGCTGGCGCGGACCGCCGTCATCGGGATCAAGCAACAGAACGCCGTCGCTGTCCAGATCCACAAACACACCGGAGATTGTGCGATCGGCCAGCCGCACCAGGATTGGGCCGCCCAAGCCACGCGCGCGCTCCAGCCACGCCGCGCGCACGGGGGCGAAACCGCAATCCAACCACCGATGGTACCACTGAGCCAGACGGTCGGCGTATATCTCCAGCAGGGCCAACGGCGTCATCGCGGGCGCGCCTTCGGCCAGCAGCGAGGTTGCCGCGTAGTCGGTGGTTTCCGGGAAATGGCGCAGATTGATGCCCACCCCCAGAACCAACCAATCCACCGCGCCATCGGTGCCCTGTTCAGACTCCAACAGGATACCGGACAGCTTGCGCCCATGGATCAGCACATCGTTCGGCCATTTGCAGCGCACGCCCGATGGATCGGGCAACACCGTTTCCGCCGTCTCCGCAATCGCCAAGGCCGCGACAAAGGACACCAGCGCGGCTTCCGCCGGGGCACGCTGGGGCCGCAACACAAGCGAACTGTACAGGTTGCCTTCCGGCGAGGTCCAGGCCCGCCCCCGGCGGCCACGCCCGCTGTCCTGGCGGCGCGCCCAGACCATCGTCCCCTCGCCCGCCCCTGAACGCGCCAAAGCCTTCGCCTCGTCGTTGGTGCTGCCAACCGAGTCGAAGGCCTTGATGCGAAAGCCGGGAGGCAGCCGCAAGCGGGCCACCTCCCCTTCGTGAGCACCACCCATCATGCGGGCTGCATCATCCGGCGAACAGAGCCGCCGCCGCCGCCGCCGCGCCGTTCATGATCGGGGCCGGGGCCACGAAGAACAGCAAGGTGAACAGGCTGGTGACAACCAGGATGCCAGTCATGCCATCGTCGTCGATCTTGTCGACCACAACGGTCGGCTCGTCGAAATACATGATCTTGACGATGCGCAGGTAATAGAACGCGCCCACCACGCTGGTCAGCACGCCGATCACCGCCAGGGCGTAATCCTGCACCGCGATGGCGGCGAGGAAGACATAGAGCTTGCCGAAGAAACCGGCCATCGGCGGGATGCCCGCCATGGAGAACATGAAGATCGCCATGGTGGCCGCCAGCAGCGGGTTGGTCTTCGACAGACCGGCGAAATCCTTGATCTCCTCCAGCATCACGCCCTTGGCCTTCATCGACAGCAGAACGGCGAAGGCACCGATGTTCATGGCGATGTAGAGCGCCATGTAGATCAGAACGCCGCGCACACCGTCCTGCGTGCCCGCCGCCAGACCGACCAGCGCATAGCCGACGTGACCGATCGAGCTGTAGGCCATCATGCGCTTGATGCTGGTCTGCATGATCGCGGCAAAGGAGCCGATGACCATGGAGAGCACCGAAGCGGCAACCAACACCTGATGCCATTGGGCCGACAGATGGCCGAACGGCTCGACCAGCACGCGGGTCAGCAGCGCAATCGCGGCCACCTTCGGCGCGGCGGCGAAGAAGGCCGTCACCGGGGTCGGCGCGCCTTCATAGACGTCCGGCGTCCACATGTGGAACGGAGCCGCCGACACCTTGAAGGCCAGACCGGCCAGCACGAAGACGAGGCCGATCACCAGACCGGGCGAGACATGCGCACCACCGGCGAACAGCGCCGCGATCTTGTCGAAGGACGTGGTCCCGGCGAAGCCATACACCAGCGACGCGCCGTAGAGCAGCATGCCCGACGACAGCGCGCCCAGAACGAAATACTTCAGACCGGCTTCCGACGACTTGGCGCTGTCGCGGCGGAAGGCCGCGATGACGTACAGCGCCAGGCTCTGCGTCTCCAGGCCGACATAGAGCGAGATGAGATCGTTGGCCGAAATCATCATCAGCATGCCGAGCGTGGCGAACAGCATGAGGATCGGATACTCGAAGCGGGCCATCTGCTCCCGCTCGTTGAAGCCGAGCGAGAGGATGACGGACAGCGCCGCCGCGACCAGAACCAGGACCTTCATGAAGACGCCGAAGGCGTCCATCACGAACATCCCGTTGAAGGTGACAACCCGCCCCGTGCCATAGCCCATCGCCAGAATGGCGGCGAGCAGCATGGCGACGACGGCGAAGTAGGACACGGGACGGGTGAAGCCGTCCCCACGGAACACGCCGATCAACAGCAGAGCCATCCCCGCACCAGCGAGGAAGATCTCCGGCAGGGCCGGCCAGATGTCGGGAAACACTGCGGTCATGTCGAAGAACCCCTTAGCGCGCGGCGACCGACAGCCCGGACGCGGCGTGCGACGCGGCCAGCTTGGTCTGGTAGGTCTGGATCAGATGCTCGACCGACGCCGAGGTGACGTTGAGGAAGCTGCTCGGGTAGACGCCCATCCACAGAACCACGACGATCAGCGGAACGAAGATCGCCACTTCGCGGGGGGTCAGGTCGAACATCGCCTTGACGTCCGGCTTCACCAGCTTGCCGTAAACAACGCGGCGGTAGAGCCACAGCGCGTAGGCCGCACCCAGCACCATGCCCGTCGCGGCCAGCGCGGCGACCCAGGTGTTGTCACGGAACACACCCAGCAGCACCAGGAATTCGCCGACGAACCCGGCGGTCCCCGGCAGACCGACCGACGCCATGGTCATGAACAGGAACACCACCGCGTATTTCGGCATGTTCTTCACCAGACCGCCGTAACGGGCGATCTCGCGGGTGTGCAGGCGGTCATAAACCACACCGACGCAGAGGAAGAGCGCGCCCGACACGACGCCGTGCGACAGCATCTGGAAGACCGAGCCTTCGATGCCCTGCTGGTTCAGCGCGAACATGCCGATGGTGACAAAGCCCATGTGCGCGACCGACGAGTAGGCGATCAGCTTCTTCATGTCCTCCTGCGCCAGGGCGACCAGCGAGGTGTAGATCACGGCGATGACCGACAGGGTGTAGATCAGCGGCGCGAAATACTCGGTGGCTTCCGGCAGGATCGGAATGTTGAAGCGCAGGAAACCGTAACCGCCCATCTTCAGCAACACACCGGCCAGGATGACCGAACCGGCGGTCGGCGCCTCGACGTGGGCGTCGGGCAACCAGGTGTGGACCGGCCACATCGGCACCTTCACCGCGAAGGAGGCGAAGAAGGCCAGCCACAGCCAGAGCTGCATGTTGCGCGGGAACTGGGTGGCGGTGATCGTCGGCACGTCGGTGGTTCCCGCCACGTAATACATGGCCAGGATCGCCAGAAGCATCAGCACGGAGCCAAGCAGCGTGTAGAGGAAGAACTTGAAGGCGGCGTAGACGCGGCGACCACCGCCCCAAATCCCGATGATGAGGAACATCGGGATCAGGACGCCTTCGAAGAACATGTAGAACAGAACGAAATCCAGCGCGCAGAACATCCCGATCATCAGGGTTTCCAGCGCGAGGAAGGCGATCATGTACTCCTTGACGCGGAGCTGAACCGCTTCCCAGCTCGCCAGGATGCACAGCGGCATCAGGAAGCCGGAGAGGACGACGAACAGCACCGAAATGCCGTCCACGCCCATGTGATAGGTGATGCCGAAATCCGGAATCCAGGCGGCCTTTTCGACCATCTGGTAGCCGGGGTTGCGCGGATCGAAGTTGATCCAAATGAACAGCGTCAGCACGAAGGTGACGAGAGTCGTCCACAGCGCGATGAAGCGGACGTTCCGCACCACATCCGGCGACGTGCCCCTGCAGAACAGCAGGATCAACGCCACACCGACGAGCGGCAGGAAGGTCGTGAACGACAGGAGCGGCCAGCTAGCCATTTTTGTAGTTCCCCCTCAACCGCTCAACCGAACATCGAGAGCCAGGCGACCAGCAGAACGACGCCGATCACCATGGCAAACGCGTAATGATAAACATACCCCGACTGCACCCGGCTGACGCGGCCCGCGATGTCGCGGGTGGCGGCGGCCACACCATCGGGACCGACGCCGTCGATCAGCGCACCGTCGCCCGACTTCCACAGGCCATGGCCCAGGGCCTTGGCCGGACGGGTGAAGAGCGCGTCGTACAGCTCGTCAAAGTACCACTTGTTGAACAGGAACTGGTGCAGCCCCTTGAACAACCGCGCGAAAGTCGCGGGCAGGCTCGGGATCTGGATGTAGGCGATGTAGGCGGCCGCGATGCCGATCAGACCAACCACCAGCGGGGCCAGCCCCACCCAACCGGGCAGGTGATGGTGGGCCGCTTCGATGCTGTCATGCTCGTGCAACGCCAGGATGGCCTTGCCCCAGAACTCCATGCGGTCGTGACCGATGAACCACTGGTGGAAACCGACACCGGCGAACAGCGCGCCCAGGGCCAGAACCGCCAGCGGGATCAGCATGACGATCGGCGACTCATGGGCGTGGTCGTAGACCGACTTCTCCATGCGCGGCTTGCCATGGAAGGTCATGAACAGCAGACGCCAGGAGTAGAAGGCGGTCAGCAGAGCCGCCGCGATGCCGAGCGCGAAGGCGAAACGGCCAACCGGGCTGCCCGAGGCGTAGGCCGCCTCCAGGATCATGTCCTTGGAGTAGAAACCCGCGAAGAAGGGCAGACCGGCGAGCGCGAGGTTGCCGATCCACATCACCGCGTAGGTGAAGGGGATCTTGCGCCACACGCCGCCCATCTTGCGCATGTCCTGCTCGTGATGCAGCGCGTGGATGACCGAACCGGCCCCCAAGAACAGCAGCGCCTTGAAGAAGGCGTGCGTGAACAGGTGGAACATGGCCGCGCCATAGGCCGAAACGCCCGCCGCGAAGAACATGTAGCCGAGCTGGCTCATCGTTGAATAGGCGATGACGCGCTTGATGTCGAACTGGGTGAAACCGATGGTCGCCGCGACGAAGGCGGTCAGGCCACCGACCACCGCCACCACTTCGAGCGCCGCCGGAGCGTATTCGAAGACCGGCGACAGGCGGCAGAGCATGAACACACCGGCCGTCACCATGGTGGCGGCGTGGATGAGCGCCGACACCGGGGTCGGGCCTTCCATCGCGTCCGGCAGCCAGGTGTGCAGACCAAGCTGCGCCGACTTGCCCATGGCACCCATGAACAGCAGCAGGCAGGCGATGGTCAGGCCGTTGAAATCCCAGCTCAGGAAGTGCAGCGAGGCACCGGTCAGCGTCGACGCCTTGGCGAAGATCGCGTCGAACTGGACCGAGCCGGTCAGCACGAAGATCGCGAAGATGCCGAGCGCGAAGCCAAAGTCACCCACGCGGTTGACCAGGAAGGCCTTCATCGCGGCGGCGTTGGCCGAGGGCTTCTCGTACCAGAAGTTGATGAGCAGGTAGGAGGCCAGACCCACCCCTTCCCAACCGAAGAACAGCTGGACGAGGTTGTCGGCCGTCACCAGCATCAGCATGGCGAAGGTGAAGAGCGACAGGTAGCCCATGAAGCGCGGCTTCTGCGGATCCTCGGCCATGTAGCCGATGGAGTACAGATGCACGCAGGCCGACACGCTGTTGACCACCACCAGCATCACGGCGGTGAGCTGGTCGACGCGCAGCGCCCACGACACATCCAGCCCGCCGCTGCGGATCCAGGTCGCCAGCTCGATGGTGCGCGGATGCCCGCCAACGGCGACGTCGAAGAACAGCAGCCAGGACAGAAGCGCCGACAGCAGGACCGCACCCGTCGTGACGAACTGCGCCGCCCGATCGCCCACGGTGGGCGGACCGGCCACGGCGTGATGGTCGTCGTGACCATCATCGTGCGCGTCGTCATGATGGGCATGATCGTCGTGACCATGCGCGTGGTGGTGATGGTCGTGACCGTGGTCATGACCGTGCCCGTGACCCGCCGCCGCCGGTGCGGCCTTCGGCCCACCGAACAGCGCGATCGATCCGGCGATGAGGAACGCCAGAAGCGGGAGGAATACGACGAGGACTTCCATAGCGCCGCCTCAACCCTTCATCATGTTGATGTCTTCGACTCGGATCGAGCCACGGTTGCGGAAGTAGACCACCAGGATGGCCAGACCGATCGCCGCCTCGGCGGCGGCGACGGTCAGAATGATCATCGTGAAGATCTGACCGACCAGATCGTGCAGATGCGTGGAGAAGGCGACCAGATTCAGGTTCACCGCCAGCAGCATCATTTCGATCGACATCAGGATGACGATGACGTTCTTCCGGTTGAGGAAGATCCCAAGGACACCCAGAGTGAAGACGATGGCCGAGACCGTCAGATAATGCCCGAGACCGATCTCCATGATTACACGCCCTCCCCGGACGAAACCTTGCGGATGGCAACCACGCTGTCGCGGTGACGGGCGATCTGCGCGCCGACATCCTGCTTCCGCACACCGACGCGGTGGCGCAGGGTCAGCACGATGGCCCCGATCATGGCGATCAGCAGCACGATGCCGCAGGCTTGGAACAGATAGACATACTGGGTGTACATCAACTGACCGAGCGCGTGGGTGTTCGTCACCGTCGTGATCGCCGGGGTCGGCGCGGCGGCGAGCTTCTCAACCCCCGGAGCCACGATCCAGCCCCCGGCGACGGCGGCCAGTTCGGACAGCAGGATCAGCCCGATCAGGCCACCCAGCGGCAGAACCTCAAGCGCGCCCTGGCGCAGCTCGCGGAAATTGATGTCCAGCATCATCACCACGAACAGGAACAGCACCGCGACCGCGCCGACATACACGATGACCAGGATCATCGCGACGAATTCGGCACCCATCAGCAGGCACAGACCCGCCGCCTGAAAAAAGGCGAGGATGAGATAAAGAACAGAGTGAACCGGGTTGCGCGCCGAGATGACCATCACACCGGAGGCCACCAGCAGCGCGGCGAACACGTAAAAAGCGATGCCTTGCAGTATCATCGAATGTCTCGCTTCCGCTTACCGGTATGGAGCCTCGGCCGCGAGGTTCTGGGCAATCTCCGCCTCCCAGCGGTCGCCGTTCGCCAGCAGCTTCTGCTTGTTGTAGAAAAGCTCTTCACGATTTTCGGTGGAGAACTCGAAGTTCGGCCCCATGACCACCGCGTCCACCGGGCAGGCCTCTTGGCACAGGCCGCAATAGATGCACTTGGTCATGTCGATGTCGTAGCGCGTCGTGCGGCGGCTGCCGTCGTTGCGCGGTTCGGCCTCGATGGTGATGGCCAGCGCCGGGCACACCGCCTCGCAGAGCTTGCAGGCGATGCACCGCTCCTCGCCGTTCGCGTAGCGGCGCAACACGTGCTCGCCACGGAACCGGGAGCTGATCGGCCCCTTCTCATACGGGTAGTTCAGCGTGACCTTGGGCTTGAACATATAGCTGAAGGTCAGCGCTAGGCCGCTCACCAACTCGGTCAGGAACAGGCTGCGCGCCGCGCGGTCGAGGAACGCCATGGCCTCTTCGTCTCCTTCCTTGCCGACGGGCCGCATGGGCGCGTCGGCATTTCAACGAAATTCAGTAATGGGTTGCGAAACGCACGCGGCTCACTTGGGCAGCCAGCCGAACGTCACCAGCACACCGGCGGTCAGCACGACCCAGAACAGCGAGAACGGCAGGAACACCTTCCAACCCAACCGCATCAACTGGTCGTAGCGGTAACGCGGCATGGTGGCGCGAACCCACACGAACGTGAACAGACAGGCGCTGATCTTCAACGCAAACCAGACCACACCCGGGATCCAGGTGAAGGGCGCGAACGGCAACGGCGACAGCCACCCACCCAGGAACAGGATGCTGGTCATCGCGCTCATCAGGATCATGTTGGCGTATTCGCCCAGGAAGAAGAGCGCGAAGGGGGCCGAGCTGTATTCCACCATGAAACCAGCGACCAGCTCGGACTCACCTTCCGGCAAGTCGAAGGGCGAGCGGTTCGTCTCGGCCAGGGCCGAGATGAAGAACATGATGAACATCGGGAACAACGGGATCGCGAACCAGATCGTCTCCTGCGCGCGCACGATGTCCGTCAGGTTCAGCGACCCGACGCACAGCAGCACGGTGATGATGATGAGGCCCATCGACACTTCGTAGGACACCATCTGCGCCGCCGAGCGCAGCGCGCCAAGGAAGGCGTAGCGCGAGTTGGACGCCCAGCCCGCCATGACGATGCCGTACACGCCCAACGAGGAGATGGCGAACAGGTACAGCACGCCGACGTTGATGTTCGACAGCACCACTCCGTAATCGAACGGGATGACCGCCCAGGCGACCAGCGCCAGGAAGAAGGTGATCATCGGCGCGATGTAGAACACCACGCGGTTGGCCCCTTCCGGCAGGATCTGTTCCTTGGCGAACAGCTTCAGACCGTCGGCGAAAGGCTGCAACAGGCCGAACGGACCGACCAGCGACGGCCCTTGGCGGAGCTGCATCGCGCCCATGATCTTGCGTTCGGCGTAGGTCATGAAGGCCACCGCGACCAGCAACGGCACGGTGATCGCCAGGATCTTCAGAACGATGATGATGAGCGGCAGCAGGAAGCCGTTGAAGAACTCAGCCATGGGTGCCAGTCCTCTCCTGAGCAGGGCCGACAAGCGCTTCCGTGCAGTTGGCCATCGTCACCGACGCCCGGCTGATCGGGTCGGTCATGTAGAAGTTGGTGATCGGCGACACGAAGGGAGCCGCGTCAACCGCGCCCTGAACGCCGAACGGTGCCCAGGTTGCCGGGGTCGTCTGGCCCACCGCCGCGAAGATCGGGTTGGCGGCCAGCAGACGCTGACGAAGCTGGCTTTGCGTGTCGAACGGCAGGGTGGCCCCCAGCGCTTCCGACAGCGCGCGGAGGATCTTCCAATCCTCGCGGGCCTCACCCGGCGGGAACGCCGCCAGACGGGCCAGCTGCGGGCGGCCTTCGGTGTTGACGTAGACCGCGTTCTTTTCGGTGTAGGCGGCACCCGGCAGGATGACGTCGGCGCGGTGCGCACCGGCGTCGCCATGGTGGCCCTGGTAGATCACGAACGCCTTGCCCAGCTTGGCGGTGTCGATCTCGTCGGCCCCCAGCAGGTAGACGACATCGATCTCACCCTTCGACGCGCCGTCGAGAATGCCGTGCAGATCGCGGCCACCCTCGCCCGGCAGGAAGCCGGCCTCGATGCCGCCCACGCGCCCGGCGGCGGTGTGCAGCACGTTGAAGCCGCTCCAATCGTCGCGGAACATGCCATAGACTTCGCCGGTGATGCGGGCGGCGGCCTGGACGGCCAGACCGTCGGCGCGCTGGAAGGCGCCCATGCCGACGATCATCAGCGGGTTCTTGGCGTTGCGCAGCGTCTCGGAGAAGGGGTGCGAGCCGTCGGTGAGCTGCTGGAGCGTCTCCGGCCCCGTCCCAATGTGGGCGTAGGGGTAGGTCAGATCCTTCTGCTCGCCGATCAGGGCGATCTTGACGTTGCCAGCCAGATAGCGCTTGCGGATGCGGGCGTTGACCAGCGTGCCTTCCCAGCGCGGGTTGGTGCCGACCAGCAGGATCACATCGGCCTTTTCGATCCCGGCGATGCCGGAATTGAACAGGTAGCCCGCGCGCACCGAGGTGTCGAAGCGCGCGCCATCCTGGCGGCAATCCAGATTGGTCGATCCCAGACGGCCCATCAGCTCCTTCAGGGCGAATTGGGCCTCGACATCGGCCAGATCGCCGGAGATCGCGGCGATGCGGTTGCCCGCCACACCCTTGACCTTGGCGGCGATGGCGGCGAAGGCATCGGCCCAGCTCACCGCCACCAGCTTGCCGTCCTTGCGGACGTAGGGGCGATCCAGGCGTTGGCGCTTCAGCCCGTCATAGGCGTAGCGGCTCTTGTCGCTCAGCCACTCTTCGTTGATGTCGTCGTTGACGCGCGGCAGAACGCGCATCACTTCCGCACCGCGCGTGTCGACGCGGATGTTGGAGCCGACGGCGTCGAGCACGTCGATCGTCTCGGTCTTGCGCAGCTCCCACGGCCGGGCCGTGAAGGCGTAGGGCTTGTGGGTCAGCGCGCCGACCGGGCAGACGTCGGCGAGATTGCCCGACAATTCCGACCCGATGGCCTTTTCAACGAAGGTGGTGATCTCCATATGCTCACCACGGTACACGGCGCCCACATCGGGAACGCCGGCCACCTCGTTGATGAAGCGGACGCAGCGGGTGCAATGGATGCAACGGGTCATGATGGTCTTGATGACCGGACCCATGTACTTGTCTTTGACGGCGCGCTTGTTTTCCAGATAGCGGCCCCGGTCAAAGCCATAGGCCATGGCCTGGTCCTGCAGATCGCACTCGCCGCCCTGGTCGCAGATCGGGCAGTCCAGCGGGTGGTTGATCAGCAGGAACTCCATCACGCCCTTGCGGGCCTTCAGGACGGTTTCGCTGTTGGTCTTCACGACCATCCCGTCGCCACAGGGCATGGCGCAGGAGGCCACCGGCTTGGGCGCGCGCTCCATCTCCACCAGACACATGCGGCAGTTGGCCGGCACGCTCAGGCGTTCGTGGTAGCAGAAGCGCGGAATCTCGATCCCCAGCTGCTCGCAAGCCTGGAGGATCGAGGTGCCCGCCTCGACCTCGATCTCGATCCCGTCGATGGTAAGTTTCGGCATGGGAACGGGAACTCCTTACTCGGCCGCCAGCGGCGCGCTGTTGCGGTAAGCCTGGATGCGCCGCTCAACCTCCGGGCGGAAGTGGCGGAACAGGCCCTGGATCGGCCAGGCGGCGGCGTCGCCCAACGCGCAGATGGTGTGGCCTTCGACCTGCTTGGTGACTTGCAGCAGCATGTCGATTTCTTCCATGCGGGCGTTGCCCGTCACCATGCGCTGCATCACGCGGCTCATCCAGCCGGTGCCCTCGCGGCACGGCGTGCACTGGCCGCAGGATTCATGCGCGTAAAAGCTCGACAGGCGGGCGATCGCCTTCACGATGTCGGTCGACTTGTCCATGACGATGACCGCCGCCGTGCCCAGGCCGGAGCGGACGTCGCGCAGCGAGTCGAAATCCATCAGGACGGTGTCGCAGATCTCCTTGGGCAGCACCGGGACCGACGACCCGCCGGGGATGACCGCCAGCAGATTGTCCCAGCCGCCGCGCACGCCACCGGCGTGGCGCTCGATCAGCTCCTTCAGCGGAATGCCCATCTCTTCTTCGACGTTGCACGGCTTGTTGACGTGCCCGGAGATGCAGAAGAGCTTGGTTCCGGTGTTCTTCGGACGGCCCAGGCCAGCAAACCAGCCCGCCCCGCGCCGCAGAATGGTCGGAACCACCGCGATGGATTCGACGTTGTTCACCGTGGTCGGGCAGGAATACAGACCCGCCTGCGCCGGGAAGGGCGGCTTGTTGCGCGGCTGCCCCTTCTTGCCCTCGATCGACTCGATCAGCGCCGTCTCTTCGCCGCAGATGTACGCACCGGCACCGCGATGGATGTAGACGTCGTAGCTGTAGCCGGTCCCGCAGGCGTTCTTGCCGATCAGCCCAGCCGCGTACGCCTCGTCGATGGCGCGCTGGACGTTGGAGCTTTCGTTGTAGAACTCACCACGGATGTAGATGTAGCAGGCGCTCGCCCCGATGGCGAAACCGGCGATCAGGCAGCCCTCGATCAGTTTGTGCGGATCGTGGCGCAGGATGTCGCGGTCCTTGCAGGTGCCCGGCTCGCCTTCGTCGGCGTTGATGACCAGATACACCGGCTTGTCGGTGACGTTCTTCGGCATGAAGGACCACTTCATGCCGGTCGAGAAACCGGCACCGCCGCGCCCGCGCAGGCCGGAGTCCTTCACATTCTCGATGATCCATTCGCGCCCATTCTGCAGAATGGCCGCCGTGTTGTCCCAGTCACCGCGCTTGCGGGCCGCCTCAAGACCGAAGTCCTGGTAGCCGTAGAGGTTGGTGAAGATGCGGTCCTCGTCGCGAAGCATCGCGGTCTCCCCCCTCAGTCGTCAGCTTGCGTGGTGAAAGCCGCCAGCGTGGTCGGGCCGCCCAGCGGCTCCGACGACCGGCGACCGATCTGCGATCCGGCTTTCGGCCGCTCGCCGCGCTTCAGCGCCTCGATCAGACCGTCCACATGCTCCGGGGCCACGTCTTCGTAATAATCGTCACCGATCTGAACAACCGGCGCGTTGACGCAGGCACCCGAGCATTCGACCTCGCCCAGGGTGAATTGACCGTCGGCGGTGGTTTCGCCCAGGTCGATCCCCAGCTTCTTCTTGCAGGCGTGGACGATGTCGTCCGAACCGCGCAGCCAGCAGGGGGTCGTGGTGCAAACCTGGATGTGGTGTTTGCCGACCGGGTTCTTGTTGTACATCGTGTAGAAGGTCGCGACCTCGTACACGCGGATGCGCGGCATCCCCAGCAGGTCGGCCACGGCGTCCATGGCAACGCGCGGCAGCCAGCCACCGTTCTGACGCTGGGCCACGTCCAGCAGCGGCATGCAGGCGCTGGCCTGTTTGCCGACCGGGTATTTGGCGATGATTCGCTGGGCCAACTCCAGGTTTTCCTGGGTGAAGGCGAAGCTCGTCGGCTCGTGGCCGTGATCGGAAGCGGGCGCGCTCATCGATCGATCTCTCCGAAAACGATGTCCATGGACGCGATGTTGGCGACGGCGTCGGCCAGCATGTGCCCCTTGGACATGAAGTCCAGGCCCTGAAGGTGGGCAAATCCCGGCGCGCGGATCTTGCAGCGGTAGGGCTTGTTCGTGCCGTCGGACACCAGATACACGCCGAACTCGCCCTTGGGCGCTTCGATGGCGGTGTAGGTTTCGCCCGCCGGAACGTGGAAGCCCTCGGTGAACAGCTTGAAGTGATGGATCAGCGCTTCCATCGACCGCTTCATCTCGCCGCGCGGCGGCGGGGCGACCTTGCGGTCTTCGATCTTGAACGGCCCCTCGGGCATTTCCTTGCAGCATTGGCGGATGATGCGCAGCGACTGGCGCATTTCCTCCATGCGGACCAGGTAACGGCCCCAGCAATCGCCGGTCAGACCCACCGGGATGTCGAAATCCATGCGGTCGTAGACCTCGTAGGGCTGCGACTTGCGCAGATCCCACGCCACGCCGGAACCGCGCAGCATCGGGCCGGTGAAGCCCCAATCGAGCGCCTGTTCCTTGGTGACGATGCCGATGTCGACGGTGCGCTGCTTGAAAATCCGGTTGTCCGTCAACAGATTGTCGACGTCTTCCATGAATTTCGGGAATTGCTCGGTGAAGGCCCAGATGTCGTCCAGCAGGCCATCGGGCAGATCCCAGGCCACCCCGCCCGGACGGAAATAATTGGCGTGCAGACGCGCGCCCGACACACGCTCGTAGAACTCCATCAGCAGCTCGCGCTGCTCGAAGCCCCACAGCGGCGGCGTGATGGCACCGACGTCGATCGCACCCATCGTCACCGCGAGGATGTGATTGAGGATGCGGGTGATTTCCGAGAACAGGACGCGGATGTATTGCGCGCGCAGCGGCAGCTTGATCTGCAACAGATTCTCGATGCCGAGCACGAAGGCGTGCTCCATGCACATCGGGCTGACGTAATCCAGACGGTCGAAATAGGGAGTCGCCTGGATGTAGGTCTTGTGCTCGATCAGCTTTTCGGTGCCACGGTGCAGCAGGCCGATGTGCGGATCGCAACGCTCCACCACCTCGCCGTTCAGCTCCATCACCAGACGGAGCACGCCGTGGGCGGCCGGGTGCTGCGGCCCGAAATTCATCGTGTAGGGCTTGATCTGCGTCTTGGCGGCCGGTCCGCCAGCGCCAGCCACGACGACGCCGGTCGTCGGTTCGCTCGTCACGGTCGTCATGCTCACGGCGTCTTGCTCCCGTCCTGGAGGGCGGCCTTCTCGTCACCCGGCAGCATGACGTTGGTCATGCCTTCCCACGGGCTGAGGAAATCGAAGCTGCGGAAGTCCTGCGTCAGCCGCACCGGCTCGTAGACCACGCGCTTCTGATCCTCGTCGTAGCGGACCTCGACATAGCCGGTCAGCGGGAAATCCTTGCGGAACGGATGCCCTTCGAACCCGTAGTCGGTCAGGATCCGGCGCAGGTCCGGGTGGTTGTCGAAGAAGACGCCGAACAGGTCCCAGGTCTCGCGCTCGAACCAGTTGGCCGCGCTGTAGACCGACACCGCCGACGGGACGGGCGTGTCCTCGTCGGTGGTCAGCTTCACGCGCATGCGCCGGTTGTGCTTGTAGCTGAGGAGTTGGTAGATCACCTCGAACCGCTCGATGCGTTCGGGATAATCGACCGCCGTCACGTCAGTCAGCTGTTCAAACGAGAACGCCGGATCGTCGCGCAGCGTGGTCAGCGCCGTGAGGATGGCGGCGCGTTTGACCGTCACCATCAGCTGGCCGAGCTTCACCTCAACCGTCAGGACGTCGCCGCCAAGCTTGGCGGCGATCGCGTCCCCGAGTTCCTTCAACGCCTGTTCGGACATGGGCCGTACCCTGCCTTCTTCCTGGTCTTAGCGAGCGATGCGGTTGCCGCGCCGGATCTTTTTCTGAAGCTGGAGGATGCCATAGACCAGGGCTTCCGCCGTCGGCGGGCAACCCGGCACATAGATGTCCACCGGCACGACCCGGTCGCAGCCGCGCACCACCGCGTAAGAGTAATGGTAGTAACCGCCGCCGTTGGCGCAGGATCCCATGGAGATGACCCAGCGCGGTTCCGGCATCTGGTCGTAGACCTTGCGCAGCGCCGGGGCCATCTTGTTGGTCAGCGTGCCGGCGACGATCATGCAATCGGACTGGCGCGGGCTGGGACGCGGAATCACGCCAAAGCGGTCCAGATCGTACCGGCTCATGTAGGCGTGGATCATCTCCACCGCGCAGCAGGCCAGACCGAAGGTCATCGGCCACAGCGAACCGGTGCGCGCCCAGGCCAGCAAATCCTCGTACTTGGCCAGCACGAAGCCCTTGTCCTGGATCTCGTCGGACACGGCGCGGATGTACGCGTCCTGCTCCGGGCCGGGGGGAATTGGCGCCAGCGGATTGGCGATCTTCACTCCCATTCCAAGGCTCCCTTCTTCCACTCGTAAATGAAGCCGATGGTCAGGATGCCCAGGAACAGCATCATGGACCAGAAGCCGAACAGCCCGATGTCACCCAGCGCGATGGCCCAGGGGAACAGGAAGGCGACCTCCAGGTCGAAAATGATGAACAGGATCGAGACCAGATAGAACCGCACGTCGAATTTGGTGCGGGCGTCCTCGAACGGCTCGAAGCCGCATTCGTAGGGGGAGACCTTTTCGGCGTCCGGGTTCTTCGGGCTGATGATGTAGGACGCGCCCACCATCACCACGGCCAGCGCGATACCGATCAGCAGGAACACCAGGATCGGAAGATACTCAATGATCAGCGGAGTCGACACCGCGTTCCTCCCATAAGCCCACGGCCACGAACGCCGTCCCATCCGTTTGTCGGAGGAAACGCGCGGCGTGGCAGGAATGCCTTGGATTAGCCCATCAGACGGGCCGGAATATATGCCGAGTGTGGATGCAAGGAAAGGGCTTTGAACGCGTCCGACTCGGCAATAGGGGATTCCGATTACAGAATTTCCCTTGGTATTACCAAGCATTTTCAAAGCGAAGCGCAAGTCTGGACCAAAAGCAAAAAGGCCCGCAATCTTGCGAGCCATTCTCAAGAAGCAACTTTTAAAAGGAAGTGGCGCGAGTGACGGGACTTGAACCCGCGGCCTCCGGCGTGACAGGCCGGCGCTCTAACCAACTGAGCTACACCCGCGCTGATCGACGTTTGGAAGCAACCTGTCTCTTCAAGTCAAACCCTTGAGACACCTGCTGTTTCCACCGGGCCAAGGCCCCGTCGTTCGGTGCGCGGGTTTTAGACGGCGACCAGGATCCTGTCAACGGGAAATTTCATAAATCCGGTCAGGACAGGCTGTGTTCCTCGCGCCGCAATTCGCTCAAGCGTTCGAACGCCTGGATCATGCCCGTGGACAGATCCCGATGGTCCACGGCGTCCGGTCCACCGAATCGCGTCAACGCCTCTTCCAGCGCGCGGGCCAAATGCTCCGCCACCTCCAGATGGCGTTGCTCCAGCGCCAGGTCCAGCGCGGCAAGAATGCGGTCGCCAAGGCGTCGCTCGTTCAAGGTCATGATGTGCCCCCTTTTCGATGACCGTGGCGGTGCTGGATCATAGCAGAACACCCCTGCCCTGCCGATGTTTTGTGGTGGGGCACGGCCGCAACGCGCGCCAGCAAGGGGGTTCAGGCCATTGCGCCCGCATGCCATAATGTGCGTCTGACCATTCTGTGGGAATGATGCGCACGCCCTGCCCTTTCCAGCTTCGCCCCGCCGTTCGTCTCGGCCTGACCACCAGCCTCGCGCTGGGATTCCTGCTCCACGCCGACACGGCCTTGGCCGGTGCCAATGTGTCCGCCGGACAGGCCGAAGCGAAGGAGGTTGCCAAGTCGATGGGCAACTGCACCCCGGCCAAGGTGGAGGTCATGCGCTACGCCCCGGGCCGGGAGAGCAGCACCGTGTTCAAAGTGGGGTGCACGGAGGACAAGGACGCCTTTGTGCTGGTCCAATGCCGCTCGCGGATTTGCTCGCTCCTGCGATGACCCAATTTAGGATTTTTTAATCATGTCGGCGCGCAGTGTATCGCAAGATCGAATCGCGGGATGGATCGGATGGCGACCGTTGCGGCTCACCCTTCACGTCAATGGCTGGCGGTCGCGGCCTTGGTCGCCGCCCTTCCCCTGTGCGCGTGCAGCCCCACCACGGTAACGGGGGTGGACATCCTGACCCTGAACACCACCCGGAAGACCGTCGGCGACCACATCGCCTCGGGCATCACCGGGAAGGACTGCTCGCTCATCAATCTGTCGGAAACGGGCACCTATTGCCCGGAAAAGGTCGTGGTCGACCGCTCGCGCCTCTACTGCTACCGCACCTTGGCCGAGGTCGAATGCCACCACATCCCGGACCCGTACAAGAACGGGACCACGGCGCTGGCCAGCCCGCCGCCCGACATCAAACCCGCAGGGCCAAAGGCCAAGGGTTGGTTCGACGAATGAGCGCCCCTATGGCCCGCCCTTATCAGGATCGTTATCAGGATCGTTGGATTTTCTTGGTAACGAAGGCTTTGGCGATGGCCATCATCGCTTTCTCATGTCCGGGGTCGCCGGCGTCCTTGTAGCGCGCCGCACGGTCGGCAGCCCCCGGGGACGATGGGGACGATGGGGACGACGGGGATGCCGCCGCCGGGGCGGTGGCCCCTGCCCCCTCCTCCGGGTCACGTCCCAATTGATTGAGCACGCTTTCCAACGCGTCGCGGCTGAGACCGGACGCCGACACGCGCCCGCCGCCCACCGACGCGCCGGGCCGCGCCCGCGACGATCCGCTGCTGGGTGGCCGGGCCGCCCGTTCGATCGAAGCGGCCACGATGGCCTTCAAAAAGGGTTGGGCCATGCCGCGCAACAGCTCCGGATCGCTGGCCGCCCAGGTCATCAGGATTTTCTGCGCCAACGCCCGGCTGCCCTTTGACGCCAGAATCGCTTCGCGCACCTTGCCATCCACGTAGGAATTGGTCATCGCCCGCACGCCCCCACCAGGGCCACAACCGACCGGTCGGGCCGGTTTCGACTGTCCGTCCAGATCGGTTAACAAAGTCTTGCGATGAACGAATCCTTGCCCCGGCAACGGCTTTGCCGCGATAGTGAGCGCCATGCTGATCGAAACCTTCGCCGATCTGATTTGCCCCTGGTGCTACATCGGCAAAGGCCGACTGGCGCGTGCGCTGGATCTGCGGCCGGGGATTCCCCTTGAGATTCGCTGGCAACCTTTTCAACTCAACCCCGACATGCCGCCGGGCGGCATGGCCCGCTCCGACTATCTGGCCTTGAAATTCGGCGGAGCCGAGCGGGCGCGGCAGATTCACCGGATGGTGGAGGAAACCGCCGAGCGCGACGGCCTGCCCTTGGCGCTCGACCGGATTCGCCGCACCCCCAACAGCTTTGACGCCCACCGCGCGATCCGCATCGCCGCCCAATCCGGCCACGGCAACGTCATGGCCGATGCGCTGTTCGCGGCCTACTTCGTCCAGGGCTTGGACATCAGCGATCACGAGGTGCTGGCCGCCGTGGCGGTCGGTGTCGGTTTGAACGGTGACGCGATGAAGGCCAGCCTCGCCGCCGGCACCGAAAGCGCAGCGGTGCAATCCGCCGACGCGTTGGCCCGGCACATGGGCTTGCAGGCGGTCCCCTGCTACATCTTCAACCGGCGCTACGCGCTGTCGGGGGCACAGGAGCCGGCCAGCTTCCTGCCTTTGTTGGATCTGGGCGTGGTCGAATCGGCCAACGCCTCCACACCGGTCAGCGGTTGACCCGCCTTTTCCAAATCTTCTGGCCTGGATCGTCTCAACCGGATTTCTTGTCCCACGCGCCGCGTTCGGTCTGCTGCCAATAGGTCAGGCTGTGACCGGCGGCCTTGCAGGTCTTCCAGCGGCCACGCGCCGCCAGCACCGCGTCGTCATCGTTGCCGTCGAACAGATCGCAAACCAAATCATACTGGTCGATGCGTTCGCTGACCGACCCATCCACCGCCACCAGCACGGTGGCCGCGTTCGGGTTCTCATCCTCCGCCGTCAACCAGATCGGTTGCTGATCGGCAAAGCCATCGCGCGCCGCGCCATGGGGCAAGAAGCTGTTGGGGTCGTAGGTCCACAAAAGCTGGTTGAGCGCGTCCACCCGCTCCGCCGACGCCGCCAGCACCACGGCGCGCCAGTTCCGCTCCAGAACCTTTTCCAGGATCTTGGGCAGCGCCTGTTCCAGCGTCTGGCGTTGCAGGTGATAGAAGCGGACTTCGGTCATCTCGGATCCACAGGCCCACAGGTCCTCGCTGGGGTTCCCCCCTGCCGCCGTAGCCGGTCGGCAAGGGGGGAAGCCCGAACGATCACGCCTCGTGGAACTCGGCGACGAAGCGGTCGAGCAGACGGACGCCAAAGGCCGACGCGCCCTTCGGCACCGTCGCGCTGTCCTTCTTCGCCCAGGCCACGCCCGCGATGTCGATGTGCGCCCACGGCACATCGTTGACGAAGCGCTTGAGGAACTGCGCGCCGACGATGCTGCCAGCGCCGCCGCCCGACCCGACATTCTTCATGTCGGCGGCCGGGCTTTCGATTTCCTTGTCGTAGGCGTCGTTCATCGGCAAGCGCCACAGCGGTTGGCCGACCTTCAGCCCGGCGGCGGTCAGGTTCTGCGCCAACTCGTCGTTGTTGGCGAACAGACCGGCGTGCTCATGCCCCAGCGCGACGATGATGGCACCGGTCAGCGTGGCCAGATCGATCATCAGCTTGGGCTTGAAGACGTCCTGCGCGTACCACAGGCAATCGGCCAGCACCAGACGGCCTTCGGCGTCGGTGTTGATGACCTCGATGGTCTGGCCCGACATGGAGGTGACGATGTCGCCAGGGCGTTGCGCCGTGCCGGACGGCATGTTTTCCACCAGCCCGATGATGCCGACGGCGTTGACCTTCGCCTTGCGCGCGGCGAGCGCGTAGAGGGTGCCGACCACGGTGGCCGACCCGCCCATGTCCCACTTCATGTCTTCCATACCGGCGGCCCCCTTGATGGAGATGCCGCCGGTGTCGAAGGTCACGCCCTTGCCGATGAAGGCCAGCGGGCGTTGATCCTCGCCATCGCCGTTGCCGTTGTAGCGCAGGACGACGACGCGGGCCTCGTTCGCGCTGCCCTGGGCCACGCCCAGCAGCGCGCCCATGCCCAGCTTGCGCAGCTTCTTCGGCTCCAGGATCTCCACCTCGACGCCGACCGATTCCAGCTCCTTGGTCTTGTCGGCCAGGGATTCCGGGTAGATGACGTTGGCGGGTTCGGACACCAGATCGCGGGCGAAGAAAATGGCGTCGGCCACCTTGTCGCGGGGGCCGTAGGCCTTCTTGGCCTCGTCCGCGCCCTCGACCAGCAGGGTCAGGCGGTCGAGCGCCGGTTTCGGCTCCTTCTTCTCCGCCTTCTTGTCGTTGGTCTTGTATTTGTCGAACTTGTAGGAGCGCAGGCGCGCGCCGAACGCGATCTCCACCGCCGCCGCCGCGCCGTCCAGCGCCGCGCCTTCGGGCAGTTCGACCAGCAGCGACGCCTCGTCGCCCGCCTTGTCCAGCGTGGCGAACAGGGTCCCGCCCTGCGATTGCAGCGACAGGTCGGTGATCTCCTCGGCCTTGCCGACGCCGATCAGGACCACGCGCTCCAGCTCAACGCCCGCCGGGGCCAGCAGGGTCAGCGTCTCGTCCTTTTTCCCGGAGAAACGGGCGGCGGCCATGGCGCGGGTCAGCGCGCCGCCGGTCTTCTGGTCCAACTCCTGCCCCAGCGCGCCGAGGCTGCGGTCGTTGGCGACGGTGATGGCGAGGATGCCGGGCTTGCCCAGCACCGAGGCCAAGGACGGCTTCGCGAAGGAGAACTTCATGTGGTCCTCGTGGAATGGCCCGGCGGCGCACAGGCGGGCCGGGCGAAAAGTGGTGGGAAAACCCTAACCCAGCGATAAAGGCCGCGCCACCCCGGCTGTCAAGGCCCCGCCCCGTCCGGTTGAAACCAAACGGGGACAGTGGCATGCCAGGGCGCGCGGCCTTTGACGTCAGACGGTTTCCGCGTCGGAGGTTTCCACGGCCTCGTCCACCGCCGCCTCATCGGTCTCGGCGCTCTCCACCGGCTCCTCGGCCTTGCGGTCGAGGACGGCGGCGAAAAAGCCGTCGGTGTCGTGGCGGGCCGGGGTCAGGCGCAGATAGGGACCCTCGCACGGGACCGCGCCGAACCCTTCCTCCGCCCAGACCTCGGCCACCGGCTTGACGGTGAAGTCGGGATGGGTTTCCAGGAAGGCGGCGATCTGCCCTTCATTCTCATCGAACAGCAGGGAGCAGGTGGCGTAGATCAGCCGCCCGCCGGGCTTAACCAGCCGGGCGGCGCTGTCCAGAATGTTGGCCTGCAACGGAACCAGCTCGGCCAACCCCGGCCCCAGCGGACGCCACCGGCTGTCCGGGTTGCGCCGCCACGTCCCGGTGCCGGAGCACGGGGCATCGACCAGCACGCGGTCGAACTTGCGCTTGTGGCGCTTCACCCACGGGTCGCGTTCGCTGGTCAGCGGGTGGGCTTCGATGTTGTGCAGACCGGCGCGGCGGAACCGCTCCGCCGCGCGCTTCAGCCGACCGGCCAGCACGTCGCAGGCGACGACCCGGCCCTTGTTCTTCATCATCGCGGCGATGGCCAACGTCTTGCCACCGGCCCCGGCGCAGAAATCAACCACCTGATGGCCGGGCTTCGGCGCGACGGCCAGCGCGACGAGCTGCGAGCCTTCGTCCTGGATTTCGACCAGACCGTCCTTGAAGGCGTCCACGCCGCCCAGCGGCGGGCGGCCCTTGACGCGCAGGCCGAAGGGCGACCATTGCGTCGTCTCGGCGACGATCTGCGCCTTGGCCAACGCCTTGATCGCGCTGGCCTGGTTGGCCTTCAGCGGGTTGATGCGCAGGTCGAGCGGGGCGGCGTCCAGCAGCTTTTCCATCTCCACCGTGAAACGGTCGCCCAGGGTGGCGCGGATCGGCGCTTCGGCCCAATCGGGGCATTCGACGCGCACGGCCTCCGGCATCTCGGGATGGTCGAGCGTGTGGGTGTCCAGCGCGCCGACCAGGGCCAGCTCCTTTTCGCTCAGACGCTCGGGCGCGAATTTGCCGCCGCTGAACATCTCCAGCACGACCCCGGCGTTGCGGCGCTCCTCCAACAGGGCGTAGGCGAGCGTGCGGGCGCGGGGCGTCGGGCGGTGCCCGGTGCGTTCGATCCACCAGCCCAGCCGCGCGTGACGCCGCAGGATCGCGTAGGTGGTCTGCGCGATGTTGGTGCGGTCCTTCGAGCCGATGTAACGACGGTTGCGGAAATAGGCGCTCATCACCGCGTCGGCGGGGCGGGTGATGTCGTCGATGTCGGTCAACAGCTCGATGACCGCCTGAAGGCGGGCGGCGGGTGTCATGGTGGCTTTTCCTTCGGGAACACAAACGGCGGACGCGAAACGGCGTCGGCCCACCCTGTCGATACCGCGTTTCACCGCCGCTTGTCACGCATGGTCGCGCGTGATCGCGCGCGCGGGCGCGGTGGGTGCCTTGCGCGCGGCCTCCTTGCGTGCGGGCCGTGACATCAACGCGCGGGGGCGGGTCCGCCGCCAAACAGCCGTTGACGCTGCCGGTGGCGCTCGGCACAAACGGGCGGGGCGTGACAACGCGGTGACAAGGCCCCTGGTTCGGGCGGATTCGATTTGCGGGCAAGGACGGGCGCGATGACGGGTGCGGACGGGATGATGCGCGGGAAGACGATGCGCGGGAAGACGATGCACGGAATGACGGTGCGCGGCGTGATGCGGGCGTTGGGGTTGGGGGCGGTTCTGGCCTTGGCGGCCTGCGCGGGCACGACGCCCACGGCCCATCTGCCGGGCGGCGGCAAACGGCCCTATGTCCACCCCGACCAGATCGCCCCGGATTTCCGCACGCTCGCCGGGTGGGGTGAGGACGATCACGCCGAAGCGGTTCCCGCCATTCAGCGCACCTGCGGCTGGGTGAAGAGCCAGCCGCCGGGCAAGCCGATCGGCAGCAACCGCGCGGCGGGGACGACCGACGATTGGCGCGCCATCTGCGCGGCGGCCAACCGCCTGCCGCCGAACGACCCGGAAGCCGCCCGACAGTTCTTCGAAACCCATTTCACCCCGGTCGCCCTGGGGGCCGGACAGGAAGGGCTGTTCACCGGCTATTACGAAAGCGAGCTGCGCGGAAGCTGGACCCGGAGCGAAAAATTCAACACGCCGCTTTACCGTAAACCCAGCCAAGGCAACCTGCCCTCGCGCGCGCGGATCACCGCCGGGGCGTTGAACGGGCGCGGGTTGGAACTGCTGTGGGTGGATGACCCCATCGACGCCTTTTTCCTGGAAATCCAGGGGTCGGGCCGGGTGCGGATGACCGATGGCTCCTATGTCGGTCTCAGCTACGCCGGGCAGAACGGCCACAGCTATTACCCCATCGGGCGGCACATCATCGAACGGGGCGACGCCACACCCGAACAGATGTCGTTGCAGACCATCCGCCGTTGGCTGAAGGAGCATCCGGGCGAGGCCACCGCCGTGATGAACCTCAACCCCTCCTACGTCTTCTTCAAGCAGCGGGCCGAGGGTGGGCCGCGCGGTGCCCGCAACATGGAGCTGACGCCGGGCCGCAGCCTGGCCGTCGATCCCGATCACGTGCCGTTGGGCGTGCCGGTGTGGCTGGAGGTGCGCGAAGCCCCTGTGGCGGGCGGCACGGTCAAGCGGCTGGTGCTGGCCCAGGACACCGGTGGCGCGATCAAGGGGCCGGTGCGCGGCGATCTGTTCTGGGGGGCCGGAACGGAGGCCGAAGAGGGGGCCGGGGTGATGAAGGCGCGCGGCCGCTTCACCATGCTCGCCCCGCGCAAAACCGCCTTCCAAACAGCGCAAGGCCCGGCCAACTGACCGCGAACCGGGACACCGCCCCGTGACCGCCACACCCGCAACCGGTGACGCCGACGCACGGCTGGTCCGCCTGACCGACCACCCCGACCGCGACGCGGCGCTGGCGGCGTTGGAGGCGATCTTTTTCGCCTCCACCACCCGCACCGACTTCGCCAGCGCGGTGGAGCGGGCGGCGTTCATGGAGACCTGGACCGGCTGGTTCGTGACCCACGCCCCCGCCGATCTGTGGTTCGCGCTGGCCGGGAATGGCACGGTCATCGGCTATCTGACCGGCTGCAAGGACAGCGCCGGAGCGGTCCCGCTCGACCGGACGATTCCGAAATACGACGTCTTTGCCGACCGGTTTGCCGCCTATCCCGCCCATTTCCACGTCAACGTCCGCCCCGGCTGGCGGGATCGCGGCGTCGGGCGGGCGCTGGTGGACCGCTTCACCGAGGATTGCCGGGCCGATGGCCTGCCCGGCCTGCACCTCGTCACCGGCGTGTTCGCCCGCAACGTCGCCTTTTACCAGCGCGCGGGCTTCACCGACGCCCTGCAACGCGGACCGCTGCTGTTTTTGGGGCGGCGGCTGTGATAGGCAACGCGCCTGTCACCCTGTGATCCGACGCCCGCCCCTGCGAAAGCCGCCGCCATGACCCGCCCGCCCCTGCTGATCGAAAGCCCGCAGAACCCGCAATTCAAGCTGTGGGAATCGGCGCTCGACGGGCGCGGGTTGAAGAAGAACGGCAAGTTCCTGCTGGCCGGGTTGAAAACGGTGCCGGAGGCGCTGCGCCAGCACCCCGACCGTTTTGAACGGCTGCTGTTCACCGACCCCGCCCAGATCGCCGGGTGGCGTCTGCCGCCGGGGATCGAGCCGGTCCAGCTCGCCCCCGCCCTGTTCCGGGCGCTGGACGTGTCGGGAACCAACTTTCCGCTGCTGGTCGGCAACGTGCCGCGCCTGCCGGTGATCGACCTCAACCAGCCGCCGCAGGGGTTGGAACTGCTGTGCGCGCTGGGCGATCCCAGCAATCTGGGTGCGTTGCTGCGCAGCGCGGCGGCCTTTGGCGCGTCGCGCGTCGTGCTGCTGGAGGGGGCCGCCCACCCCTATCACCCGAAATGCCTGCGGGCGGCGTCCAACGCGCAATTTTCGCTGACGCTGCTGCGCGGCCCCCGCTGGGCCGAGGTCAACGCGGCGGCGGGGCCGCTCTGCGCGCTCGACGGCGGCGGCACCGACCTGACCCGCTTCGACTGGCCGCGCGACCTGCGCCTGATTTTGGGGGAGGAAGGCCAAGGCATCCCGGCGGATTGCCCGGCCCTGCGCCTGTCGGTCCCCACCACCGGCCATGTGGAATCGCTCAACGCGACCGTCGCCGTCAGCGTAGCGCTGTTCGCCCGCTTCGCCGCGATCCGATAACCACCGCCACCCACCCGTGCCAGCCACCAGACGCACAAACGCCCCGCCCCGAGGATCGGGACAGGGCGCTGGCGAACGCTCAACTGTTGCTCAACACCCGCAGGATCACCCCTGGCGGTAGTTGGGCGACTCGTTGGTGATGGTGATGTCGTGGACGTGGCTTTCGCGCAGGCCCGCGTTGGTGATGCGGACAAACTGGCAGTTCTCGCGCATCGCCGGGATGGTGGCGTTGCCAGTGTAGCCCATGGCGGCGCGCAGGCCACCGACGAGCTGATGGATCACCGCCGACACCGGCCCCTTGTAGGGGACGCGGCCTTCCACGCCTTCCGGGACCAGCTTCATGGTCGAAACCTCCTGCTGGAAGTACCGATCAGCCGAGCCGCGCGCCATCGCGCCGACCGACCCCATGCCGCGATAGCTCTTGTAGGAGCGGCCCTGGAACAGGATGACCTCGCCGGGGCTTTCGTCGGTCCCAGCGAACAGGCTGCCCAGCATGGCGACGCTGGCACCGCCCGCGATGGCCTTGGCCAGATCGCCCGAATATTTGATGCCGCCGTCGGCGATCACCGGAATGCCGTGCTTCTCGCACTCCTCCACCACGTCCATGACGGCGGTGAGCTGCGGCACGCCGACACCGGCGATGATGCGGGTGGTGCAGATCGATCCCGGACCGATGCCGACCTTGATGGCGTCGGCCCCGGCGTCGATCAGCGCCTTGGCGGCTTCCGCCGTGGCGACGTTGCCGGCGATGACCTGGGTGTAGTTGGCCATGGCGCGGGCGGCGCGGACCTGATCCAGCACCTTCAGCGAATGGCCATGCGCGGTGTCGACCACCAGCACGTCCACACCGGCGTCAAACAGCGCCTCGGCGCGGGCCAGACCGTCGCTGCCGGTCCCGGTGGCGGCGGCGACGCGCAAGCGGCCCTTGGCGTCCTTGCAGGCGTTGGGGTGGGCCTGCGCCTTTTCGATGTCCTTGACGGTCAGCAGACCGATGCAGCGGTAATCCTCGTCCACCACCACCAGCTTTTCGATGCGGTGCTGGTGGAGCAGGCGCTTGCCCTCGTCCTGGCTGACGCCCTCGCGCACCGTGACCAGATCCTTGGTCATCAGCTCGCTGACCAGCTGGCGCGGGTCGGTGGCAAACCGCACGTCGCGGTTGGTCAGGATGCCGACCAGCTTGCCGCTGCCCAGCGCGTCGCGGCTTTCGACCACCGGGATGCCGGAGATCTTGTGGTAGGACATCACCTCCAGCGCGTCGGCCAGGGTGGAATCCGGGGTGATGGTGATCGGGTTGACCACCATGCCGGATTCGTACCGTTTGACCTTGCGGACCTCTTCGGCCTGCTGTTCAATGGTGAGGTTGCGGTGGATGACACCCAGACCACCCGCCTGCGCCATGGCGATGGCCAGACGGCTTTCCGTGACCGTGTCCATGGCGGACGAGATCAACGGGATGCCCAGCTCGATGGTCTTGGTCAGCCGCGTGCGGGTGTCCACGTCGTTCGGCAGGACCGAGCTTTCGGCCGGAACCAAAAGGACGTCGTCGAAGGTCAGGGCCTCGCGGATTTTCGCGTCGCGCGCCATGTCGTGGATCTCCCGAAAGAAAAACGTGGCGCACTATACACAAGACCATGGGCTTGTGAAGCGGTGCGCACACAGCATCTGTTATGCGTGGATGTGCGAAGAGGCCGGGGCAAGCCAGCGCCCGCCCCGGTTGTCATCACGCGGTTGGTCAGTCCGCCGACGCCCCGCCCCGGAAGCCGGTGGCGACGACGTAGGTTTCGGACGATTCCGCCCGGCTGGCCGCCGGTTTGGCGTGCTTGACGACGGCGAAGTCGCGCTTCAGCCGCGCCAGCAAATCCCGCTCGGCCCCGCCCTGGAACATCTTGGCGATGAAGACGCCGCCGGGGGCCAGCACCTCTTCGGCGAAATCATACGCCGCCTCGACCAGATTGGCGATGCGCAGATGGTCGGTCTGCTGGTGGCCGGTGGTGGGGGCGGCCATGTCGCTCAACACGATGTCGGCCGGTCCGCCCAAGGCGTCCTTCAGCCGCTGCGGCGCGCTTTCCTCCAGGAAATCGGCCTGCATCGTGATCGCGCCCGGAACCGCGTCCATCGGCAGGATGTCCAGCCCGACGACCTGCCAGCCCTCGCGGTTGCACTGGACCTTTTCCACCGCGATCTGCGTCCAACCACCGGGGGCGGCCCCCAGATCGACCACCCGCTTGCCCGGGGCCAGGAAGCGGAACTTCTCATCCAACTGCAACAGCTTGAACGCCGCGCGCGAGCGGTAGCCGCGCTTGGTCGCCTCGATCACATAGGGGTCGTTGAGGTGACGCTCCAGCCAGCGCGTGGAGGATTCGGACCGCTTGCCCGCCGTCTTGACGCGAACGGTGGCTTGGCGTCCACCGGGACGCGTTGACGGAGTCTTCTGTACCATGATGCCTGTTGCCCTTGCTTACTCACCGGCGGCCTGGATCAGGTCCACCAGAATCCCTTCGCGCAAACCACGGTCGGCGATGCGCAGCCGTTCCACCGGCCAGACGTTGCACAGCGCGTCCAGCACGGCGCACCCCGCGATCACCAGATCGGCGCGGTCGTGGCCAATGCAGGGATGACGCGCCCGCCCGTCAAAGTCCAGCCCGATCAGGTGCTCGATCACCGAACGGGCGTGGTCGATGCGCAGATAGCTGCCATCCACCGCCCGCCGGTCATAGCGGCCAAGCCCCAGATGCACCCCGGCCAGCGTCGTCACCGTGCCCGACGTGCCCAGCATCTGCACCTGACCGGCGGCGACGCGGCGCTCGATCCGGTTGCGCGCCTCGAACGGGGCGATGGCGTCGGCCACCGCATCGACCATGCGGTCGTACATGGCGGGCGTGACCTCCGGCCCGCCGAACTCCTCGGTCAGACCGATCACGCCGCAACGGATGGAGATTTGATCGAGCACGCGCGGCGGCCGCCCCGGCTCCAACGCCAGCCACATCAATTCGGTGGATCCGCCGCCGATGTCGAACACCAGGGCAAAGGGCGGGCTGCGTTCCAGCAGGGAGGCGCAACCGGCCAGCGCCAACCGCCCCTCCTCCTCGCTGGAGATGATTTCCAGCGCGATGCCGGTTTCGCGTTCCACCGTGGCGACGAAATCGCCGCAATTGGCCGCGCGCCGACAGGCTTCGGTCCCCACCGCGCGGGCGGCGGTCACGCCGCGCCGCTCGATCTTGGATCCGCAGACGCGCAGCGCGGCGATGGTGCGCTCCATCGCCGGGTCGGACAGGCAATCGTTGCGGCTCAACCCCTCGCCCAGCCGGACGATGCGGGAAAAGGCGTCAATGACGCGAAAGCCGCCGCCGGGGGCCGGTTTGGCGATCAGCAGGCGGCAATTGTTGGTCCCCAGGTCCAGCGCGGCGAACACCGGGCGCGTCACAGCCGACGAACGGATGCGCTCCGCGTCGCTGTCCCACTCGCTGTGCACCTGAATGACCACGTACCCCGCCCCGCCGCGTGTAAAGAGGGGATCATAGCCCGGATTGCGTTCCGACGGGAACCCCCCTTCCAGGGCGATCCTGGAACGGACGCACCCCGGTCGGGGGGGACCCGATCACGCGCCCCCGATCACGCCCCCGATCCCCTGCCCCCGATCATTTTCCGGTGATGAAGGAGCAGGTGCTTTTTTCCAGCGGCAGGAACGCCTCGTCCGCCGGGATGTTGCGGACGCGGGTGTAATAGTCCCACGGGGCCTTGCTCTCCGCCGGAGCCTTCACCTGATAGAGCGACAGGTCATAGAGGACCCGGCCATCCTTGCGGACGCTGCCGGGGGTGCCGAAATAGTCGGTCGGCATCGCCTTCATCGCCGCCGTCACCGCTTCGGCGTCGGTCGTGCCCGCCTGGCGCGCGGCCTTCAGCCAATGGCTGGTCGCCAGATAGGTGTTCGCCTGTTCCTTGCTGGGCATCTTGCCGTGACGGCCGAAGAAGCGCTTGGACCACGCCCGCGTCTGGTCGTTCTGGTCCCAATAGAAACCTTCGGTCACATACAGCCCCTTGGCCAGTTCCAGCCCAAGCGAATGGACATCGGTGATGAAGACGATGTAGCCGACCATGCGCTGTCCACCGGCGATCAGGCCGAACTCACCGGCCTGCTTGATCGCGCCGATGGTGTCGGCCCCGACGTTGGCCAACGCCACCACCTTTGCCCCGCTGCCCTGGGCCGACAGCAGGTAGGACCCGAAATCGCTGGTGCCGATGGGGTGCTTGACGCTGCCCAGAACCGTACCGCCCGCCGCCTTGATCGCGTCGGTCGCCGCCTTTTCCATCGCGGTGCCAAAGGCGAAATCGGCGGTGATGAAGTACCAGGAGGTTCCGCCCGCCTGCACCACCGCGCGGGTCGCCCCCACCGCCAGCGACGCGGTGTCGTCCGCCCAATGGATGGTGTAGGGGGAGCATTGGCCGTTGGTCAGCTCGGTCGTGGTCGCCGCGCTGATCATCAGCACCTTTTTCTTTTCCCGCGCCACCGCCTGGACCGCCAGCGCCACCGACGACACCGGAATGTCCGTCACCATGTCGACGCCCTCCACGTCGAACCAGCGGCGGACGATGTTGGACGCGACGTCCGGCTTGTTCTGCATGTCGGCGGCGATCACCTCGATCGGGCGATCCAGCAGCTTGCCGCCGAAATCCTCGACCGCCATCTGGGCGGCGATGGTCGCCCCCTTGCCGCCGATGTCGGAGGCAAAACCCGCCTCGTCCACCAGAACGCCGATCTTCACCGGCTTCACGCCCTGCCCCCAGGCCAGGTTTGCGCTGGCCGCCAACACCGCCGCCGCCAGGGCGAAAGGCCGCATCGAAAGATTCACGGAATCCTCCCCTCTTCTGCTCGCGCTCTTGTTGAGTTTCTTGGCGATGGCGCGCTGGATCTTGGTGGGTGCGGGTCGAACGTTGCCCGTCACACCCGCACCGACATTGCGCACATCCGAAACTGTTTCTATATACCAACAGTATCGTATGAAACTTTATCGCTGTCGAGAGGCTTTGATGGAATCGGGGAGCGAAGGGAGGCTGGCGATGGCCACGGCAAAACACAGGTGGAACGCAGCCACAAAAAGAAACCCCCGCGATCAGGGCGGGGGCTTCCAGAACGGATGCAGAGGATCCGCACGTCAAGAGCCAATCAGGAGAACACACTGAATTGGCGGCAGGAAACAGAAACTCAGGATGTCAAAATCCAGACATCATCAAGTAAGCGCCGGTGGAGTCATGATCTTACTCACCCTCCCTTGCTTCGGTGACTCTGTCCTTCACAAGCCCGACGCCGAGGCGCAATCGCTTGGAGGAAAACCAGTACAGGAGCGCTTTTCTGCCACCTCTGTGTTTTTCGTCTTGAATACGATGCACCCGCGCCGCCAAACCGTCAAGACAAAATCAGCAAGAGTCATCGTCTTTCAAACAGACTCTAAGAAAAAGAAACCCCCGCAACAGTGGGCGGGGGTTTCCATTACCAACCATATCGGCTGATACATTCATCGCCTTGCGGCGCATGGCAATCCAATTGTCTGGGCCGACCAGATCGGCGTGCTCAGGTAAGCGTCGGTGGAGTCATGATCTTACTCACCCTCCCTGGCTGTCAGGAACCGCAGACGACCATCGGGGGCGCAATCGCAGATCGCCAGAACCCCGAGAACTTTCGATCACCTCAACGATTACTGTAAGAAAAGCCTGCGCCCATTCCGCTGAACTGTCAAGAGCCTGTCACAGTCCAATCATCCACACACCGATCACCCACACAGCCCGCAGGCGACCGACGCCATCCGGTGCGGCGGCTTGACCGGTGGCTTGCGCGGGGGCCATTCGGAAAAGCCACGCTCCTCCCCGGCCGGGCGCAGGGCTGACAGGCGGTCGCCCGCCTCGACCCACAAGACGGCGGCGCTTCGCCACGCCGGGGTGTCCATCACCCCGCGCCAATCGCAGCCGAACAGGCTGGAGATCAGCCAACCGCACAGCAGCACCACCACCAACTGTTCGGAAAAGCCACCGGTCTTGATGATCGGCAGGGCAAAGGTGCGCCGCCGTTTCAACGGGTAGAGCAACGGCAAGCCGGACGGCGACAGCAGATCCCCGGCCAGATGGGTGAGATAGCCGACCAGGAACGGCGCGCTGAGACCCGCGTCCACCCCGCTGTGGGCGAACAGCCACGCGCAGGCGGCGACGGCGAACAGCGAATGGGTGATGCCGCGATGGCCGAACACCAGCGAGATCGGCACCGAAATCGGCTTCAACCGGCTGCCCAGCGTCGATTTGGGATGGTCGATGTCCGGGGCAAGCGCCCCCAACGCCGCCAGCCCGATGCCCAGCGGGTCGAGCGGCGGCAGACCGAACCGGGACGCCAGCCAGGTCCAGGTCGCGGCACCGACGATGATGTGCGACGAGGCCATCATGGCATCCCGCCCCCAACCGCTGCCAGCACTCCCGCTGCCCGCACTGCGGAACTCCTCCCCCCAAACGCGCCCCGCAACGTCCAACGCGCTGGAAACGGAGAGGAAACCTAGCATCGGAACGGAATCCGAACAACAGGACCCGCGCAAAAGGCGCACACAAAAAGCCCCTCTCCCGTGTTGGGAGAAGGGCTTTTGCTCACGCCCGGTGCCGCCGTGATGGGCCAGCCGCACCGGGGAAAGCGTCACAGCGCCGCGATGACCGCACCGGCTCTTTCCACACCGGTCACTGCGGAATGGCGCTGGTCTTGGCGTAGCCCAGCGTCTTCAGCGCCTCGG
The DNA here is from genome assembly GCF_003966125.1 of Azospirillum griseum. GTDB lineage: Bacteria > Pseudomonadota > Alphaproteobacteria > Azospirillales > Azospirillaceae > Azospirillum > Azospirillum griseum. The sequence continues at coordinate 52,770 of NZ_RXMA01000008.1, read as the reverse complement.
CGATTTCCGGCAGGATGCCGGGGTCGTCGATGGTGGCGGGCATCTTGTAATCAGCGCTGTCGGCGATCTTCTGCATGGTCCCGCGCAGAATCTTGCCGGACCGGGTCTTGGGCAGGCGCTCCACCACCAGGGCGCGCTTGAAGTCGGCCACCGGGCCGATCTGGTCGCGCACCATCTGCACCACCTCCTTGACGATGTCCTCGTGCGGGCGGCTGACACCGGCCTTCAGGCAGACAAAGCCGAGCGGCACCTGCCCCTTGAGGTCGTCGGCCACGCCGATCACCGCGCATTCGGCCACATCCTTGTGGCTGGACAGCACCTCCTCCATCGCGCCGGTGGACAGGCGATGCCCGGCCACGTTGATGATGTCGTCGGTCCGGGCCATCACATAGACATAGCCGTCGTCATCGATGAACCCGGCGTCGCCGGTCTGGTAATAGCCCGGATAGTCGGCGAGGTAGGATTTCTTGAAGCGCTCGTCGGCGTTCCACAGGGTCGGCAGCGTGCCCGGAGGCAGCGGCAGCTTGACGCAGATCGCGCCGATGTCGCCGCGCGGCACCTCCTGCAACTCCGCGTTCAGCACGCGCACGTCCCAGCCCGGCATCGGGCGGGTGGCGGAGCCGTACTTGATCGGGAACAGATGCACGCCAAGCGGGTTGCCGGAGATCGCCCAGCCGGTTTCGGTCTGCCACCAGTGATCGATGACCGGCACCTTCAGATGATCTTCCGCCCAATGCAGGGTGTCGGGGTCCGACCGCTCCCCAGCCAGGAACAGGGCGCGGAAGTGGGACAGGTCGTATTTCTTCAGCAGCAGCGCGTCCGGGTCCTCCCGCTTGATGGCGCGGAAGGCGGTGGGCGCGGTGAACAGCGTGCCGACCTTGTGCTGTTCGATCACCCGCCAGAAGGTTCCGGCGTCGGGCGTGCCGACCGGCTTGCCTTCGAACACCAGCGTCGTCGCCCCGGTCAGCAGCGGCGCGTAGACGATGTAGGAATGGCCGACCACCCAGCCCACATCGGACGCCGCCCAATACACCTCGCCCGGCTGGACGTTGTAGATGTTGCGCATGGTCCAGCGCAGCGCCACCGCGTGGCCACCGTTGTCGCGCACCACGCCCTTGGGCTGGCCGGTGGTCCCGGAGGTGTAGAGGATGTAGAGCGGATCGGTCGCCGCCACCGGCACGCAGGCCGCCGGTTCGGCCGCCGCCGCCGCCTCGACCCAATCGACGTCGCGGCCGGGGATCATCGACGCGGTTTCCTGCGGGCGTTGCAGGACGATGACGTGGGCGGGCTTGTGGTCGGCCTGCTCGATCGCGGCGTCGAGCATCGGCTTGTATTTGATGACGCGGTTGGTTTCGATGCCGCAGGAGGCCGACACGATCACCTTGGGGGTGGAATCGTTGATGCGGGTCGCCAGCTCGTGCGGGGCGAAGCCGCCGAACACCACCGAATGCACCGCCCCCAGACGGGCGCAGGCCAGCATGGCGACGACCGATTGCGGAATCATCGGCATGTAGAGGAGGACGCGGTCGCCCTTCTCCACGCCCTGCGCGCGCAGCGCCCCGGCAAAGCGCGCCACCTGGTCCTGCAACTCGGCGTAGCTGATGGTCTGGACGGTCTGCGTCACCGGGCTGTCATAGATGATCGCCGCCTGCGCGCCGCGCCCGTCCTCCACATGGCGGTCCACCGCGTTGTAGCAGGTGTTCAGCTCCCCGCCGACGAACCAGCGGTAAAAGGGGGCGGCGCTGTCGTCCAGCACCCGGTCATAGGGCTTGAACCAGGCGATGTCCTTGGCCGCGTCCGCCCAGAAGCCTTCGGGGTCGGACAGGGAGCGGGCGTGCATCTGATCGAAGAGAGCGGCGGTGCTTTGGCTCATCGGGGGCGTCCTTATCATTATATTTGGTTCGCGTTTCCTCGCGCACGCGCAACGATCCGTCGCGCGTCCCGCTCCAATGTGCGTCAAGACCACCGCCGCGCGCAAATGGCAGAAGGTCGGGGGTGCGACGGGCTGTCGCAGCGTTTCCCCCGATTCAACCCCGATTCCCCGCCAAAGAACCCGGCCTCAGAACCCCACGCAGGCCGGGCGCATGACGATGGCGACCGCCTGTTGCTTGAACCGCTTTTTGTAGAGGTCGGCGACCTCGTGGATGCGGGCCAGGGTCGCCGGATCGGACGCGGTCAGCAGGGTCAGGATCTTGCTGGGTTCCTTCACCAGCCGCCCGGTGTCGCTGTCGCGCCAATGGCCCGCCGCGTCCTGGATGGTCAGGCCATCGGGAAAGCGCGGCGTGATCTCCCTGTTGACGAATCGCGCCCACGCCTTGTCGGTGACGCCCAGGTGATCGCCGATGTTGCGGCCAAAGAACAGGCGTGATTCCACCATCGGGCTGCCCGACAGCAGGGTGCATTCCAGAGCTGGGGCCGGGGCCGGGGCCGGAACAGGCACCGCCGTTTCCGCCCGCAGCGGGGCGGACAGCGGCAGCAGCAGGGCGGCGGACAGCAGGGCGGCGCGCAACGGCATCATCACATCAACCTCCTTCGCAAACGGAACGGACATCCGCAACCGATGATACGCGCATCCCCGCGCGCGGCGAAGCGGCAAGCGGGCGGTTGCGCCGCAAGCGCCCGCCCCTTCCCGCTGGTCAGATCGCCGCCGGACGGTTATGGATGGCGCATGGCTTCCGATCCGCCCATCACCGGGATTCGCCCGATCCTCACCGTCGTGCAGAGCAACGGCGAGCGGCTGATCGTGGCCCGGCTGACCAATCTGGGCGGCGGCAGCCAGTCCAACCGCTTCGTCCTGCGCCAGTCCGATTTCCGCGCGCCCTGGACCCACCCGGACAAGGGCTATTTCGGTTACGCCGAGGTCGCCCGGGCGCTGGACGCCAACGGCTGGCGCGGCTGCAAGATCGAAGCGATGCCCACCACCGATCTGGAGGAGCGGCGCGCCCGCCTGCTCGCCCGCAAAAAGTTGCATCTGCAATGCGTGGAGGCGGCGATCCGCCGGGTGCAGGACGACAGCGCTCGCCCCGCGTAAGGCCCCAATCGTCATAATTCCCATTCGCTGTCTTCCGGTTGGTGCCGGACCGGCCTATATCCCTTGAACCGATTGTTTGGAGGGATTTGATGACCAGCAGTGCCGCCTTGGCTGCAACCGACAGCCCCGATCTGGGCACGCTCCCCACCTGGGATTTGACCGACCTCTACCCCGGCATGGACGCGCCGGAGCTGGCCGCCGACCTCGACCGCACCGACGCGCAGGCCAAGGCGTTTCAGGAGCGCTACGCCGGGGCGCTCGCCGGTTTGTCCGGCGATGCGCTGGCGCAGGCGATCGCCGACTATGAGGCCATCGACGAAACGCTGTCGCGCGTGATGTCCTTCGCCAGCCTGACCTACAGCGGCAACATGGCCGATCCGGTTATCGGCAAATTCTATCAATCCGCGCAGGAGCGGGTGAACGCCATCTCCACCCAACTGATCTTCTTCACGCTGGAGATCAACCGGCTGGAGGAGGAGGCGGTCGCTGCCCGGCTGGCGGATTCGCCCGCGCTGGCGCGCTACGCCCCCTGGCTGCGCGACGTGCGGCTGTACCGCGATCACCAATTGACCGACGAGGTCGAACGGCTGCTGCACGAGAAATACGTGGTGGGCCGCGCCGCCTGGAACCGCCTGTTCGACGAGACCATCGCCGGGCTGCGCTTCCCCATCGGCGGGCAGGATCTGACCTGTGCGGAGGCGCTGAACCGCCTGTCCGACCGCGACCCGGCCAAGCGGCGCGAGGCGGGCGAGGTGGTGGGCCGCGTCATGGGCGAGAATTCCCGCCTGTTCGCGCTGATCACCAACACGCTGGCCAAGGACAAGGAGATCGAGGACACGTGGCGGCGCTACCCCTCCCCCACCGCCGCCCGCAATCTGTCGAACCGGGTTGAGGATGAGGTGGTGGACGCCCTGGTGTCCGCCGTCAAGGCCGCCTACCCCGACCTGTCGCACCGCTATTACGCGATGAAGGCGACATGGTTCGGCCAGGATCATTTGGATTACTGGGACCGCAACGCCCCCCTGCCCAACGACGCCGACCGCAGCATCCGGTGGGACGAGGCGCGCGACATCGTGCTGGGGGCCTATGGCCGCTTTTCGCCCGATCTGGCCACGCTCGGGCGGCGTTTCTTTGACAACCCGTGGATCGACGCGCCGGTGCGGCCGGGCAAGGCCCCGGGGGCGTTCGCCCATTCCACCGTGCCCAGCGTCCACCCCTATCTGCTGGTGAATTACCAGGGCAAGACGCGCGACGTCATGACCCTGGCGCACGAGCTGGGCCACGGCGTCCACCAGATCCTTGCGGGGAAGCAGGGGCATTTCCTGTCCGACACGCCGTTGACGCTGGCCGAAACCGCGTCGGTGTTTGGCGAGATGCTGACCTTCCGCGCCCTGCTGGCGGCGGAAACCGATCCGGCCCGCCGCCGCCTGCTGTTGGCCAGCAAGGTGGAGGACATGCTGAACACGGTGGTGCGCCAGATCGCCTTCTTCGATTTCGAACGGCGCGTCCACACCGAACGGCGCGCGGGCGAATTGACCGCCGACCGCATCGGCGAGATCTGGATGGCGGTGCAAACCGAAAGCCTCGGCCCGGCGCTGCGCTTTGACGAGGGGTATCGCCATTACTGGTCCTACATCCCCCACTTCATCCATTCGCCCTTCTATGTCTACGCCTATGCCTTTGGCGATTGTCTGGTGAACTCGCTCTACGCGGTCTATCAGGACGCCGAACAGGGCTTTGCCGACAAATATCTGGCGATGCTGACGGCGGGCGGCACCCTGCGCCACCAGGATCTGCTCGCCCCCTTCGGCCTGGACGCCACCGACCCGGCCTTTTGGCAAAAGGGCCTGGACGTCATTCGCGGCTTCATCGACGAACTGGCCCAAACCCCCACCTGACCCACCTCCAGAACCCTCTCCCCCCGGGGAGAGGGCAGGGTGAGGGGGAAACCGCCCCAAGAATCCCCACCCCTCAAAACCCCACCGCCCATTTGACCCCGGTCAAGGGCACCCGCGCCCCCACAGGGCAGAATGGCCCGCGAAGCCCCCGCTTCGCGGGCCATTCCCGTTTCCGGTCCCGCCCCTGCCCGTTTCCTCAAGGACCCGCCGCATGACCGCGCACCCCGCCCCGGCCACCGATTCCGCCCCCCGGTCCAGCGCCGAGGCCCTGCCCGATCCGGCGGCGCTGATCACCCTGGGTCATCCGATGATGGACCACGACCACGCCGAGGCGCTGGCCCTGCTCGCCGCCGCCGAGGCCACCCCGCCCGGCGCGCTCGCCCCGGCCTTCGCCGCGCTGGCCGACCATCTCCGCGCCCATTTCGCGCGGGAAGAGGCGCTGATGGCCGAAACCGGCTTTTTCGCCCAACACTGCCACAGCGCCGAACACGCCCGCCTGCTGGCCGTCTTCGCCAACCTGCAAGCCACCCTCACCCCCCACCACGAATCCCCCGCCCGCACCTACCTGCGCAGCGCCTTCCCCTCCTGGTTCGACACCCATCTGGTGACGATGGACCGGGTGACGGCGGGGTTTTTGATGGGGGGGGACGGGGATTTTTGAGGCAAGGCGAGCGATTCATAATGATCGCTTTGCGCCAGAAATGGACTATTTGGTTTTAAGAATAGAACCTAAGAACGGTGACGTTGAGTGCATTGTTTTAATGACGCCGCCGCGAACTGGATTGACGGCAAGCCCGGTGAAATCGCCTCTCTGTCCGACCATGCCGATTTCGTGACGGCGGTGCCCATCATCGAAGACTTCCTGCCACTGCTACATGCGATTGCTATCACAGCTAACTTGCAGGACGCTGCAAAGCCGCTGGTTTCCGGCTGTGCAATGAGGTAGTTTTACCCGATATAAATGAGTTATCGCGTCTGATATCAAAATTTTGGCTAGAGTAGTCTGGACAAAGGTAATATTTGGTCGGGGGTTATGTGACGAAAAGCAAAAACGGCCAGACAGCGAGCCAAATGGAGGATTTGGAACCGCCCACTCCGTGGCCAGGTGCGAATGCGCGTTTGCTCGGTTTGGGAGTCGGATTGCCAATATCGGAGCTCGATCGACTCGCAAATTTCAGCGCGGCGGAGTTCGAGCGCCTCACCCTGGAATGGGCGTCCGATTATCTAGCCGTGAAGAGACCAGAAATCGTCGAGGTCCAACAGCGCGGTGGCGCAGGCGATAAGGGCCGCGATGTCATCGCCTGGCACGATCCAAACACTGTCCCACTCCGCAAATGGACGCTCTACCAGTGCAAGCACTACGGTTCAGCGCTGGGGGCTGGCACAGCTGCGGCAGAAATCGGGAAGGTGTTATTTTACAGTCACCGTGGCGACTACACCTTTCCAGAAGAATATTATTTCGTAACTCACAAGGGTGTGACCTCGCCATTCCAAGACCTTCTGGATAAGCCCGAAGATCTTCGAAAATTCATCATCGATAAATGGGAAGAGCATTGCCGGAGCAAAATCCGCAAGGATCCCGTCGAGCTAACGGTCGAACTTAAGGCCTACATCGAAAGCGTCCCTTTTACGGCTTTCCGTGCGAAGCAACCGCTTACTCTTCTGAACGAACACGCCCAGACCAAATACCATCTGACCGTCTTCGGCGCACCGCTGATCGATCGCCCGAAGCCGCCCGAACCACCATCCGATGTGGCACCTGGCGAGAACAAATATGTTACGCAACTCATGAGGGTGATTTCAGCCGATCTCGGCCACACAGTATCAAATCTGTCCGATTTTCTGCATTCGAATAAGCATCGCCGATTGTTCGATCGGTCGCGCCTGACCTTTTATCATGCCGAAGGACTTAAAGAGCTGGCGCGGGACCAGATGGCTGACATTGCATTCTTTGATACGCTCCTTAAGGAGTTTCACGATGGTCTGTACCACTGGCATACCAGTGAACCTGACGGCTATCAGCGGTTGATCGAGACCGTTAAGGCGTCGCAGAATATTCAGCTCAGCAAGCACGCGCTTGAGCCTCACGTTCTGCCAAACGACCGAGAGGGTATGTGCCATCAGATGGCGAACGAAGGGCAAGTCCAGTGGTGCGACAAATGAGCTTGCCGGATCAATGGGCACGACCGTTCAACACCCCGATAGAGTCGGGATTGCGGCTTCTCTTCGCGCTTGATGAAGCCAATGGTGAGGCGTTCGATCTCCAGCGTCTGGTGTCCTACGACTATCTTCTCGTCCATTCCGGCGACGTTAAGGGCGGCCCGCCGAGCCTTCACCCCGCCGTGCCGTTCAGAGGAGGAGAGCTTTTGGTGAAGCGCGAACTCGTACTCGCGGGGCTTGATGCCATGTTCGCGAAAGAGCTTTTGGAGAAGGAATTCGAACCCAGTGGCATTTGCTATCGTGCCACTGCGCTCACAAGAGCCTTCCTAAAATTGCTCGCATCCAACTATGCATCCTCGCTGCGTGCGCGAGCGGCCTGGGTAGTTCGGCACTTTGCGACTTACACAGACGAGATGCTCGAAAGTTACATGACCGAGAATATCGGTCGTTGGGGCGCTGAATTTGATCGCCTGACGATAATAAAGGAATTGGAACTGTAATGCTCCAGATCAGGGAAATACGCCTCAGTGGCCCAAATGTTGAAGACGCCTCGGTCAAATTCGGTCCCGGCCCGAACGTCATCGCCGGCGAATCCGACACCGGGAAAAGCTATCTGCTTCATTGCCTCGATTACATTTTCGGAGCCGAGGAGCTGAAAAAGCGCATCCCGCAAGCCGAACCCTATGACGAACTGAAAGTCGAATTTCAGAACACAGCAGGCGATTATCTCACATTGGTTCGCAACCTTTCGGGCGGCGATCTTAAAGCACATCGTTCGCAGATCGACGCCATCCAGGGAGATGGCGAGGCGATCGCACACCGACGGCACGGCACAAGCAAGGCCGATGACATAACATCGGTTCTGTTTCCTTTCGCGGGCATCAAGGAAGCCATGCTCCGCAAGGATAACGATGGGAAAGTGCAGCGGCTCACAATCCGTACATTCTTTCCGACGATAATCATCGACGAAGTGGCCGTGATCGAAGAGCAGTCACCTGTTCTTGGACGGGGAGGGTTCGATGAGACGCCGCGGAAGCGCATGTTCGCATACATGCTCTCTGGCAAAGACGATTCCAGTGTAGTCGCCAGTGAAAAGAAGGCGATCGTCACGGCTCGTTTGAATGCCCAAATAGCGCTGATCGATGACTTGCTGGCACCGTTGGAGCAACAGCTCCAAGCCACGCCGAGCGATCACACAGAGGATTCCATCGAGAAAATCGATGAGACAATCGCCAGGGTTTCTGACGAGCTTGCCGCTATTGAAACGGAACGCGCGAACTTACTAAATGAGCGCGATACGGCGAGCGACGTGAGAACCAAAGCCGATACTCAAATATTAGCGATTGATCAACTTCTGACACGATACCATCTCCTCAGCGAGCATTATACGTCCGACCTGAGCCGCTTGGACTTTGTCGCAGAAGGCACGTATTATTTCGATAGTTTGCAAACTGTCACCTGTCCGCTCTGCGGACAGAATATGGATGACGATCATGCTCATAAGGCTGCGCAGGCCAGTGCAGATGTCTATGCGGCCGCCAGAGCGGAGGCAGCGAAAATACTTGCTCAGCGTGCTGACCTTGAAGACGCCATTGCCAGCTTGAAACAACGGCGCAAAGCGCGCGACGCGGACAGGGCGAATGCACAAACCGCGTATCAGGATGCCGAACGCAGACTGGCCAGCATTCTGCTACCTGCTGCCGCAAACAGCACCGCGCAGCTTCGTCGCCTTAACAAGCGGCGATTAGAGCTGGAATCTGCTCGCAACACGAGCGAGCAAGTCGAGATCTTGCGCGCGCTCAAAATAGAAATCGAGCAGAGCAAAACTGGAAAGGGAAAAACCAAGAAGCTGTGGGAGAGCTTGCCTGAAGTCTCTTTGCTGAAATTTTGTAAAGAAGTCGAAGAAGTTCTTAAAGAATGGAAATGGGAAGGCGAAGGCCGCGTCGAATTTGACACGAAGAATTTCGACATCAAGGTCGATGGGCAAACTCGACAATCCCACGGGAAGGGCTTCCGAGCCGTCTTGTATTCGGCCTTCGTAATCGGGTTGGTTCGCTACTGTCAGAAAATGAACCTACCCCATCCGGGGGTCGTGGTTATCGACTCGCCATTAACAAGCTATAAGCGGCGGGGTGCGAGGGATGTGAAGGGTTCTGACAGCACAGTAAGCTCCGGCGTCGAGGCAGCTTTCTGGGTGTCACTTACGAAAACTGCCAAGGACGTGCAGGTCATTATCGTAGAAAACAAGGAGCCGCCTGCCAGTGTGGCCGCTGCCGTTCACTATGAGTGGTTTGCGGGGAATGAAGCCGAACCCGGTGATCGAGTTGGCTTCATTCCCTGGGCACTGGATAATTAGAACTCTTCCCAAGCACCATTGGTACCCTTCGTCAATTTACCCCAATGGTCAGGGGTAGGCTTCTTGTGCACCTTGCGCCGTTTTTCAGTGGACTTTTACAACCAGGGATTTTACGTGATTGATAAAATTACGACTTTCATGATTTACCGCAGATTAGCAGAATGTCTAAAACTGGCGCAAGGCGATCCTGGCCAAAGGTCCGCTTTGAGGCATAAGCCACCATGTCCGAAGGACCGATCTTGGCGTGCATCAGACCCCACCGCCAACCCCAGAAACGCAAAAAGCCCGGCTCAAGGCCGGGCTTTATTGGGAACCGTTGGTGCGGTTCGGAAGATGGTGGGCGCACAAGGACTCGAACCTTGGGCCCGCTGATTAAGAGTCAGCTGCTCTACCAACTGAGCTATGCGCCCATCTGTGTTGTTCGTTTGGCCGCGATCACCCGCGAACCCAGCCGGAACCACACGGCTGCCAAGAGATGGTGGGCGCACAAGGACTCGAACCTTGGGCCCGCTGATTAAGAGTCAGCTGCTCTACCAACTGAGCTATGCGCCCATCTCTCGGTGATCACCAGACGCCGACTTGCGGAGACCGCTTGTCCAACCGACTGGTCATCGTTCCGGGCCGACGGTGCCGCCCGCCCGGTGTGGCGCGGTTTATAACGAAGCCGGTTGGGGCTGTCGATAGGAAAATTCGGTCGCCGCCGATTTTTTTCGCCCGTCCGCGCGGCGGGGGTTTTTCGCCGGATCGTTGCCGCGCCGGGCCGACCGTTATAGGACTCATCCCCAGGCTGGGCGGATCGGGGGGCCGGGCGGATCGGGGAAGGATGGGGGGTGCCGTGGAACGGTGAACAGGGGGCCGAAACATGTTTCACCGTGTTTCAAACGTTCCATTCGCCCCACCCCCGCCCCCGCCCCCGCCCGCTGCGGCACGGCGGCGGGGGCTTGTGGGCCGGGGTGGTGGCGGCTACACCGTCGCGGCGGCGCGCGACGGGCGGCGCGGATGGACGAACGGGGGCGTGGGGCATGAGCGGTGATGCGGGCGGTCAGGCGGGGGATTGGACGGGCGGCTATGTCGGCGGGATCGACTACATCCGCGCCTTTTACCGCGATTGGACGCCCGCCCTGCTCTCCTTCGCCCTGACGCTGAAGGGCTGGCGCACGCCCGACGCGCTGCACGACGGGCGCTTCACCCTGGCCGAACTGGGCTGCGGCCATGGGCTGACCAGCGCGGTGCTGGCCGGGGCGACGCCGCAGGCGCGGTTCGAGGCGATGGACTTCAACCCCGGCCACATCGCCGGGGCGCGGCGGCTGGCCGGGGATGGCGGGCTGGGCAACGCCCGGTTCCTCGACGACAGCTTCGCCGACCACGCCGGGCGCGACGGGCCGCCGCTCGACGCCGTCGCCCTGCACGGGGTGTGGTCGTGGGTCAGCGCCGACAACCGCGCCATCCTGGTCGATCTGCTGCGCCGTCGGCTGGTGCCGGGCGGTGTGGTCTTCGTCAGCTACAACGCCCTGCCCGGTACGCTGGCCCACATGCCGCTGCGCCGCCTGCTGGTGGACCGCTGCGCGGCCGACCACGGCCCCCTGCCCGACCGGATCGAGCGCGCCGTCGCCCACGCCGCCCGGCTGGCGGCGACCGGCGGCGGCTGGTTCGCCCGCACCGACGGGGTGGTGGAGCGCATCGAGTCGTTGCGCGGCAAATCGGCCAACTACATCGCGCACGAGTATCTGAACCGCGACTGGACCGCCTTCCACCACGCCGACGTCGCCCGCGAGATGGCCGCCGCCAAGCTGGATTTCGCCGGGGCCGCCGTGCCGATGGAGCAGTTGGACGATCTGACCCTGTCAGACGCCGCCCGCGCCCTGGTGGCGGAGGAGACCGACCCGACCCAGGCCGAAACCCTGCGCGACCTGCTGACCAACCGCAGCTTCCGCCGCGACCTCTTCATCAAGGGGGGCGAACGGCTGAGCGCCGCCGAGCGGCGCCGCCGCCTGCGCGCCACCCGCTTTGCCCTGCTGGTCCCCGCCGACGATCTGCCGGACAGCGCCTCCACCCCCGTCGGGACCCTGCGCTTTGCCCGCGCGCTGCACGAGCCGTTGGGCGCGGCGCTGGAGCGGGAGCCGCAGAGCCTCGGCGCGCTGCTGGCCCTGCCCGCGCTCGCCGCGCAGGGGGAAGAGGCGCTGTTGCGCGCCCTGATCCTGCTGACCAGCCTGGGCCTTGCCGCCCCGCTGCCGGAGCAGGACGACCCGCAGGGGGCGCAGGCCCACGCCGACCGCTTCAACGCGGCGGTGCTGGCCCGCCACCGCGACGTCGACGGCCCCAGCCACCTCGCCGCCCCGCTGCTGGGGTCCGGCGTGGCGGTGTCGCGGATCGAGGCGCTGTTCCTGCTGGCCGCGCGCGAGGGCGTGGACCCGGCGGCCTTCGCCTGGTCCTGCCTGTCGGAGGATGGGGTGGTTCTGGCCCGCGACGGCGCGCGGATCGACGGCGATGCGGAGTCGGTGGCCGAGTTGCGCCGCCGCCACGCCGCCTTCACCGCGCGGCGGCTGCCGGTGCTGACTCGTCTGGGGGTGCGTTGACGGGACGACGGACGGAAAGGCGGGTCAGCGCCCGCCGCTGCCACCCGCCGCCGGTTTGGGCAGCTTCTCGGCGATGCCGTACAGCTCCTCCCGCCGCCGGATCTCGTCGAACACGTCGTCGGGCCGGATGTTCAGCGTCGCCCACAGCACCGACAGATTGTAAAGCAGATCGGCGCTTTCGTTGATGACGCCCTGGCGGTCCTCGTTCATGGCGTCCAGCGCCACCTCGACCGCTTCCTCGCCCACCTTCTTGGCGATCTTCTTCGGCCCGGCGGCGATCAGCCGCGCGGTTTTGGAGTCGGCGGGGTTCATGCCCTGCCGGTCCAGGATGGCGTCATACAGGCGGATCAGGGCGTCGGTCATCTCGGGAACGGGCTGTGTCAGAAATGTTTCAGCAGCGTGAACCCGCCGAACCGTTTTTTCCACACCCCATTCGCACCCGGCGTGCGTTTTTTGTCACCGGGTGCGGGGCCGCCACACCCGGTGACGCCCCTCCCCGAGCGCGGTCAGAGCGCCGGATCGCAGGAGCGGTCGGCCTTGGGGCGCTCGTCCAGCAGCGGCTTCCCGGTGCTGACGTAATAGACGACCTCGGCGATGTTGGTGGCGTGGTCGCCGATGCGCTCCAGATTCTTGGCGATCATCATCAGATGCATGTGGGCGGTGAACTGCCCCGGCGCGGTGGAGGCCGAACGCTCGATCTCCGCGCACAGGCTGGTGTAGAGCGCGTCCACCTCGTCGTCGGTGTTCCAGATCCGCAGGGCGGCTTCGGCGTCGGTGTCGACGTAGGCGTCGATGACGGCGGTCAGGCGCTGGCGCACCAAACGCCCCAGATTGGGCAGGCCCAGCAGCGGCGCGGATTCGGGAAACACCTCGATCGCCGCCGCGCGCTTGGCCGAATTGGCGGTGTGGTCGCCGATCCGCTCCAGATTGGCGGCGATCTTCAGGGCGGAAACGACCTCCCGCAGGTCGTCGGCCACCGGCTGGCGCAGCGCCAGCAGGCGCATGCAATGCGCTTCGATCTCGTGCTCGAAACTGTCAAGCTGAGCGTCGGACCGCACGACCTCCAGCGCCAGTTCGGGATTCCGATGGGTCAGGCAGCTCAACGCCTGATCAAGCTGGGTTTCAGCCGCTCCCGCCATCTGGACGATGGCGGACTTCAGCCGCTTCAGGGCGTCCTCAAACGCGGACACGATGTGCGGGGCGGAGTTCGACATCGGGGCAGACCTTTCCAGGCAACGGACTGTGTGGGAGGCGACGGATCGGTAACGCAGCTTTTACCAACACCAAGAATAACGACAGAACGTTACCGCAGCATGACAGCCCTGACCAGATCGTTGCGCACCCGTTCCACCGGCGCGCGCCAAGGGTTGATTTCGCACCGCAGCGCTGCCACAAGGCGATCCACAGGCTGTATGTCCGCCCCATCAACCGCCGGAACCCCGATGCTCGCGATGATCGAACGCCGCTTTGAACAGGTCATTTTCGCCAGCCGCTGGCTGCTCGCCCCGTTTTACCTAGGGCTGGTGATCGCCCTGGGCCTCTTGCTGATCAAGTTCCTGCAAGAGGTGCTGCACATCGCCCCCCATGTGCTGGACATGGCGGAAAAGGATGTGCTGCTGGCCGTGCTGACGCTGATCGATCTGTCGCTGGCGGGCAACCTGCTGCTGATGGTGATCTTTTCCGGCTATGAGAATTTCGTGTCCAAGATCGATGTGGCTGACCACGAGGATCGGCCCGACTGGATGGGCAAGGTCGATTTCGGCGGGCTGAAGCTGAAGCTGATCGCGTCCATCGTCGCCATCTCGGGCATCCATCTGCTCAAGTCCTTCATGAATCTGGCGAATGTCACCCAGAACGAGTTGATGTGGCTGGTGATCATCCACATGACCTTCGTGGTGTCGGGCGTTCTGCTGGCGCTGATGGATCGGCTGGAAGGCCACCGCCACGGCCCGGCCAAGGGCGACGCGGAGCATTGATCCACCCCGGGACGCGCGTCGGTGTTCCCCACAATCCCGTTGCGGCGCAGCATGAATCGGCCTAGACAGGGCCAATTCACGCTCACCCGCACTCGGCGCTTGAGCGTGTCCGTGCATTCGTCTATGGAACCGTCGGCGGACGTGCCGCGTCGCGCCGCCGGTCCGGCCGTCTCAACCGCTTTCAAGAGTCCGTCACCCCCATGCTCTCCAAACTGCTTGGCGTATTGTCCGCCGACATGGCGATCGACCTCGGGACGGCCAACACCCTCGTCTATGTGAAGGGTCGCGGCATCGTCCTGAACGAACCCTCGGTCGTGGCCATCGCCAACGTGCGCGGCAAGAAACAGGTGCTGGCTGTTGGCGATGAGGCGAAGTTGATGCTGGGCCGCACGCCCGGCAACATCCAGGCCATCCGCCCGCTGCGCGACGGTGTCATCGCCGATTTCGAAGTGGCGGAAGAAATGATCAAGCATTTCATCCGCAAGGTTCACAACCGCCGCAGCTTCGCCAGCCCGCAGGTCATCATCTGCGTGCCATCGGGATCGACCGCGGTGGAGCGTCGCGCCATTCAGGAATCGGCGGAGGCCGCCGGTGCCCGCCGCGTGTTCCTGATCGAAGAGCCGATGGCCGCCGCGATCGGGGCCGGTCTGCCGGTGACGGAGCCGACCGGCTCCATGGTGGTGGACATCGGCGGTGGGACCACCGAAGTGGCGGTCTTGTCTCTGGGCGGCATCGTCTATTCGCGGTCCGTCCGCGTCGGTGGCGACAAGATGGATGAGGCGATCATCGGCTACATCCGCCGCACCCACAATCTGTTGGTCGGTGAAGGCTCCGCCGAGCGGATCAAGAAGGAAATCGGCTCCGCCTGCCCGCCGGAAGACGGCGAAGGCCGCATCCTGGAGATCAAGGGCCGCGACCTGATGAACGGCGTGCCCAAGGAACTCATCATTTCCGAACGCCAGATCGCCGAGTCCCTGGCTGAACCGGTGTCCGCCATTGTGGAGGCGGTGAAGGTCGCCCTGGAACACACCGCGCCGGAACTGGCCGCCGACATCGTCGACAAGGGCATCGTGCTGACCGGCGGCGGGGCGCTGCTGGGCAATCTGGATTTCGTCCTGCGCCACGCCACCGGCCTGCCGGTGTCGATTGCCGATGACCCGCTCTCCTGCGTTGCCCTGGGGACCGGTCGCGCGCTGGAAGAGATGAAGACCCTGCGAAACGTCTTGGTCAGCGCTTACTGATTGGTGTATCTGTCGATGGCCCTTGGTTTGCCGTGCCATGGTTAGGCCGCGCAGACCTGGGGCATCCCCGTATCTGGACGGGAACATCCTGTGAAGCCTCGTTCCTCCGGCTCCGTTGTCCGCCTTGCCGCCCCGTTGCGGGCGTTGGCGCAGCGTTTTTCCTTCCTGCTTCTGGTCCTCGCCTCAATCGCGCTGATGATGGTCGGGAAGATCGAGTCAGTGTCGGTGGACACCGCGCGCGCGCGCGTGACCGACGCTTTCTCCCCGATCCTGGATGCGATTTCGCGCCCAGCAGCGACCGCTGCCCGCGTCATCGAGTCGGCGGTCGAGGTCCAGAACGCGTTTGAGGAGAACCAACGCCTGAAGGCGGAAAACGCACGTCTTCTGCAATGGCGGCAAGCCGCCCTGCGGTTGGAGGCGGAAAACGCCAGTCTGCGCACGTTGTTGCGGGCCACCCCGGAACCGGCGGTCAACTTCATCACGGCCCGCGTCATCGCCACCCCGGGCAGTTCCTTCGTCCGCACCTTGGTGGTCACGGCCGGGCGGCGGGATGGCGTGAAAAAGGGGCAAGCCGCGCTCGCGGGGGCTGGGTTGATCGGTCGGGTTATCGAAGTCGGGGAATGGTCATCGCGCGTGCTTCTGCTGACCGATATCAGCGCCCGTGTGCCCGTGGTGCTGGAAAGCTCCCGGCAACGCGCGGTTTTGGCCGGTGACAACTCCGATCAGGCCAAGCTGTTGTACCTGCCGCCGGATTCTCCGGTGCAGGTCGGGGACCGTGTCGTGACCTCCGGCCATGGCGGGCTGTTCCCGCCCGGGCTTCTGGTCGGCGTCGTCACATCGGCCAGCGAACGCGGAGGCGTACGGGTGCTGCCAAGCGCCGACCTGTCGCGGGTCGAGCATTTGCGTCTGGTCGATTTTGGCCTGCCCGGAACGGAGTTTGACTCCTCACCCGAGTGGAAATGAGGCGCGTCCGCGCGACCCCGATGGACGCATGACATGACAACAACCTTCTGGCAGAGGCTGGACAAGGCGGGGCGCAATCTTGCGCCCTTTGCCGTTACGGTGATGCTGGTGCTGGTCGGGCTGATCCGCCTACCCGCCCCCTCCTATGCCCCCATCGCACCCGACCTGACGCTGATCTCGGTCTATTACTGGACCATCCACAGACCAGATCTGATGCGACCGAGGGTGGCCTTTCTGATCGGGCTGCTGCAGGATCTGCTGATCGGTGGACCGCTGGGGGTCAACGCGCTGATGCTGGTGGTCACGCAATGGGCGGTGGTCAACCAACGTCGGCTGTTCCTGGCCAGCACCTTTCTGTTGCTGTGGATCGGCTTTGCTTTGGTGATGATCGGGGCGGCCTTTCTGGAATGGCTGGCCTTTTCGGCGTTGAATGCGACCATCCTGCCCCTCAAACCGGCCCTGTTCCAGGGTTTGCTGACGGTGGCGATGTTCCCGGCGCTGGGGTGGTTGCTGATCCGGGTCCATCGGGCTTTCCTCAATGAGTAGCGGGGTTTCCCACAGGGTTTCATGAGTTCCATCGACCGCGACACCGACCGATCCCGATTGCTGACCCGCCGCGCCATGGTGCTGGGCGGGTTGAAGTTGGCTGGGCTGTCCGCGCTGGTTGGACGGCTCTATTATCTTCAGGTCGTTGAATCCGCGCGTTACACCATGCTGGCGGAGGAAAACCGCATCAGCCTGCGCCTGATCGCCCCTTCGCGCGGGACCATCGTTGACCGGTTCGGTGTGCCGTTGGCGGTCAACCAACAGAATTACCGCGTCGTGGTGGTGTCGGAGCGGACCCGCAACATCCAGGAAACGCTGGACAAGATCTCCCGCATCGTTCCACTGACCGAGGGCGACCGCCGCCGCGTGCTGCGCGAACTGCACCGCAAGCGCCGCTTCGTGCCCGTCACCGTGCGCGAGAACCTGTCTTGGGAACAGGTGGCGACGCTGGAGATGAACACGCCGGACCTGCCCGGCGTGGCGATTGAAGTGGGTGAACTGCGCCATTACCCGCAGGCGGATTCCCTGGCCCACGTCATGGGCTATGTCGGCGCGGTGTCGGAAGCGGAGTTGAGCGGCAACAGCGACCCCGTGCTGTCCCTGCCCGGCTTCCGCATCGGCAAGGCGGGCATCGAGAAGTTCCATGAAAAGGTGCTGCGCGGAACCGCCGGAACCAGCCAGTTGGAGGTCAACGCGGTTGGCCGCGTCATCCGCGAACTGTCGCGCGACGAGGGCCAATCGGGCCGCGAAATCCAGTTGACCATCGACATGGAGATGCAGCGCTTCGTTCAGCAGCGGTTGGCGCAGGAGCAAAGCGCGTCCGTGGTCCTGATGGACGTGCACACCGGCGGCATCTACGCCCTGTGCTCCCACCCCAGTTTCGACCCCAACCAGTTCACCTTGGGCATCAACGCCGAGCTGTGGGAGGAGTTGCTCTCCAACCCGGCCACGCCGCTGAACAACAAGGCGGTGGTCGGGCAATACCCGCCGGGGTCCACCTTCAAGATGATCGTGGCGTTGGCCGGGCTGGAATCGGGGGCGATCAACAGCCATCATTCCGTCTTCTGCCCCGGTTATATGGAATTGGGCGACCACCGGTTCCATTGCTGGCGCAAGGGCGGGCATGGGACCGTTGATGTGGTCGGCGCGCTGCGCCACTCCTGCGACGTGTTCTTTTACGACGTGTCGCGCCGCGTCGGCGTGGACCGCATCGCCGAGATGGCCCGGCGTTTTGGCCTGGGCGAACGCACCGGCCTGGATTTGCCGCACGAACGCCCCGGCGTGATTCCTTCCATCGCCTGGAAGAAGGCAACCTATGGCAAGGGCTGGGACATGGGCGAAACGCTGATTTCGTCCATCGGTCAGGGCTATGTCCTGACCACGCCGTTGCAATTGGCGGTCATGACCTGCCGCTTGGCCAACGGTGGCTATGGCGTCAAACCGCATCTGACCCGGCAGATCAAGACGGTCAGCGGCGAGCAAACCAGTTGGCCCAATCTGGGGGTCAAAAAGGAAAATCTCGACATCGTGCTGCGCGGCATGAACGAGGTGGTGAACGCCCCCAACGGCACCGCGTTCAAATCGCGCATCACCGAGATCGGCTATGAGATGGCCGGAAAGACCGGCTCGGCCCAGGTCCGCCGCATCACCATGGCCCAGCGCGCCGCCGGTCTGAAGAAGCAGGACGAAATCCCCTGGCGCGACCGCGACCACGCGCTGTTCGTCGCCTTCGCGCCGCTCCAGGCCCCGCGCTACGCCTGCGCCGTGTTCGTCGAGCATGGCGGCGGCGGGTCCACCGCCGCCGCCCCGATCGCCCGCGACATCCTGCTGGAATGCCAGAAGCGCGATCCAGGCCGCGCGGCGGTGGCCGACAACGCCCCAAACAGCCCGAAGGGCAAGCCCAAGGGGTGATGGCGCGGCGGAGTGCGGCCCCTCCCCTGCCCGCCGGATCACTTCACGGCGGCGTTCCCACCATCGGCGAACAGGGCCGATCCGGCGACGAAGCTGGACATCGGCCCGGCCAGGAACAGCGCGGCCTGCGCGATCTCCTCCGGCTGGGCGATGCGCTTGAGCGCGTGCAGGCCCGCCGCCCACGCCCGTTGGTCGGCATCGCCCGCCATCGCGGTGTCCACCCCGCCCGGCAGCAGCGCGTTCGCGCGCACGCCCCGGGCGGCGTAATCCGCCGTCAGCCCCTTGACCAGGCCCATCAGCCCGGCCTTGGCCGCCGCATAGGCCGCCATGCCAGGCAGACCGACGCTGGTGCCGACAAAGCTGGAGGTGAAGACCAGCGCGCCACCGCCCCGCGCCAGCAGGGCGGGAACCTGATGGCGCGCGCCCAGAAAGGCCGCCGTCAGATTGACCGACAGAACCGCGTTCCATTCCGCACAGGTCACGTCGGCCAGCGGCTTGATCGACCCGACCACGCCCGCGTTGTTGACGGCGATGTCCAACCCGCCAAAGGTGCCGTGCGCCGCCTGAACCAAGGCCGCGTGCGTGCCCTCGTCGGCCACATCCCCGGCAACGGCCAGCGCCCGGCCGCCCTGGCCCGTGATCGCCGCCACCACCGCGTCCAGGCCGGAGGCGTTGCGGGCGTTCACTACCACCGCCGCCCCTTCGGCGGCAAACAGCAGCGCCGTCGCCCGGCCAATCCCCGCCGACGCGCCGGTCACAATCGCCACCTTGTCGCGCAACATCGCCATGATCCGTCTCTCCTCCATCACCGTTTGGTTGGAGACACAGACCTACGCAGCCCCGGCAGGCGGCAACACCCGGTTCTTGCGATCCAATCGACGGGGTGAAGCGCGCTTCCTCACGGAATGCACGCGGGCAACAAAAAAGCGCGCCCCTTGCGGAGCGCGCCTTTCCGTGTGGAACGGATCGGAGAACCGATCAGTTCTTCGACTTGTCGACCAGGCGACGCTCGGCGATCCACGGCATCATGGCGCGCAGCTTCTCGCCGACCTTTTCGATTTCGTGTTCGGCGTTGCGGCGACGGATGGCCTTGAAGGACGGCTGGCCGACCTTGCATTCCTGCATCCAGTCGCGGACGAAACGGCCTTCCTGAATGTCGGTCAGGACGCGCTTCATCTCGGCCTTGGTCTCGGCGGTGATGATGCGCGGGCCGGTGCGGTAATCACCATACTCAGCGGTGTTGGAGATCGAGTAACGCATGTTGGCCATGCCGCCCTCATAGATGAGGTCGACGATCAGCTTCACTTCGTGCAGGCACTCGAAATAGGCCATTTCCGGGGCGTAACCACCCTCAACCAGCGTTTCATAGCCAGCCTTGATGAGTTCGGTCAGACCGCCGCACAGGACGACCTGCTCACCGAACAGGTCGGTTTCGCACTCTTCCTTGAAGCTGGTTTCGATGATGCCCGCACGGCCGCCGCCATTGGCAGAGGCGTAGGACAGGGCGATGTCCAGCGCGTTGCCCGAGGCGTTCTGGTGCACGGCGACCAGCGACGGCACGCCGCCGCCACGCTGATATTCGCTGCGCACGGTGTGGCCAGGCCCCTTCGGCGCGATCATGAACACGTCGAGGTCGGCGCGCGGCTCGATCAGGTTGAAGTGGATGTTCAGGCCGTGGGCGAACGCCAGAGCCGCACCCTGCTTCATGTTCTTGGCCAGATCGTCTTTGTACAGGTCGGCCTGGAGTTCATCGGGGGTCAGAACCATCACGACATCGGCCCACGCGGCGGCTTCGCCGGGAGCCATCACGGTGAAGCCAGCGGCTTCGGCCTTCTTCGTGGTCGCCGAGCCGGGGCGCAGAGCGATCCGCACGTCCTTGACGCCGCTGTCACGCAGGTTGTGGGCGTGAGCGTGGCCCTGGCTGCCGTAGCCAACGATGACGACCTTCTTGCCCTTGATCAGGTTGACGTCGGCATCACGATCGTAATAGACGCGCATGGTGATGGTTCCTTGAATTCACAGCAAACGAAGAGGGTGTGCGTCCCCTTGCGGGCGGATTACTCCATTGAGCAAAGCCGTCCGTCAAGCGAAACAATCGCATGGTTGCGCGGCAAAACCGGGACGCTTCCTTGCGTTTTTGCCGTCGCAACCGGTCGAACCGGAGCCGGGGGTCAGAACCCGCTGGCCCCCTTGGACATGGCGACGACGCCGGTGCGGCTGGCTTCGACCAGCCCCAATTGCGCCATCAGCCCAACGAAATCATCGACCTGCTCGGTGGTCCCGGTCAGTTCGAAGACGAAGGAGGTGAGCGTGGCGTCCAGCACCGTGGCCTTGTAGATGTCGGCCAGACGCAGCGCCTCGATGCGCTTTTCACCGGTCCCCGCCACCTTGACCAGGGCCAATTCCCGCTCCACCGACGGGCCTTCGTCGGTCAGATCATGGACCCGGTGCACCGGGACCAGACGGCTCAACTGCGCCTTGATCTGCTCGATGATCATCCGGGTGCCGGACGTGACCAGGGTGATGCGCGACAGATGGTCGGCGTTGTTCACCTCCGCCACCGTCAGGCTTTCGATGTTGTAGCCACGCCCGGAAAACAGACCGATGACGCGCGCCAGCACGCCCGGCTCATTGTCCACCAGCACGGCGATGGTGTGCTTTTCGATCTTGCTGTCGTCCATGATTCCCAATCCCCAGAAATAGCGTGCGTCGGATCAACGAAGCCTGACGATCAGACCAGGACCATGCCGTCTTCCGGCGTGGCGTCGGACGGGCTGTCGTCCGGGCCAAGCAGGATTTCGTTGTGGGCCTTGCCGCCGGGGATCATCGGGAAGCAGTTTTCCTTGGGATCGACCGCGATGTCGACGATGCAGGGGCGGTCGGTGACGGCCAGCATCTTTTCGATGACCTCATCGACCTCGGCCACCGTGGTCGCGCGCAGACCGACGCAGCCCCAGGCCTCGGCCAGCTTGACGAAGTCGGGCAGCGCTTCCGAATAGCTCTGCGAGAAGCGCGAGCCGTGCAGCAGCTCCTGCCACTGGCGCACCATGCCCATATATTGGTTGTTCAGGATGAACACCTTGACCGGGGCGCGGTACTGCACGGCGGTGCCGATTTCCTGCATGTTCATCAGGAAGCTGGCCTCGCCAGACACGTCCACGACGATGGCGTCCGGGTGGGCGATCTGCGCGCCGATGGCGGCGGGCAGGCCATAGCCCATGGTCCCGAGACCACCGGAGGTCAGCCAACGGTTGGGCTGGTCGAAGGGCAGGAACTGGGCCGCCCACATCTGGTGCTGACCAACCTCGGTCGTGATGTAGTGGTCCTTGCCGCGCAGCGCGTCGCGCAGGCGCTCCAGCGCGTATTGCGGCTTGATGACCGCTTCGGTGCGGTTGTAGTTCAGGCACTTGCGCGCCCGCCAACCGTCGATCTGGCCCCACCACTCCTTCAACGCCGCCTGATCGGCGCGCTTCTGCCGGGCCTTCCACATGGTCAGCATGGCTTCCAGCACCGCCCCGCAATCGCCGACGATGGGAATGTCGACGGCGACGTTCTTGTTGATCGAGCTGGGATCGATGTCGACGTGGATCTTCTTGGACCCCGGCGCGAATTCCGACAGCTTGCCGGTCACGCGGTCGTCAAAGCGGGCACCGATGTTGATCATGACGTCGCAGTTGTACATGGCGAGATTCGCCTCGTACGTGCCGTGCATGCCCAGCATGCCCAGCCATTGCGCGTCCGACGCCGGGAAGGCCCCCAGCCCCATCAGGGTCGAGGTGATCGGGAAGCCGGTGGTCTTGACGAACTGGGTCAGCAGCTTGGCCGCCATCGGGCCGGCGTTGATGACGCCGCCGCCGGTGTAGAAGATCGGGCGCTTGGCGTTGGCGATCAGTTCGATCGCCTCCTCGACGCGGGCGATCTCCGGCTTGACCTGCGGGCGGTAGGTCTTGTGCTTGACCTCACCCGGCGGGACATAGACGCCATCGGCGAACTGCACGTCCTTCGGCACGTCGATCAGCACCGGGCCGGGGCGGCCGCTGCGCGCGACGTAGAAGGCCTCGTGCATGGTGCGGGCCAGATTGTTGACGTCCTTCACCAAGTAATTGTGCTTGGTGCAGGGCCGGGTGATGCCGGTGGTGTCGGCCTCCTGGAAGGCGTCGTTGCCGATCAGGTGGGTCGGCACCTGACCGGACAGGCAGACCAGCGGGATGCTGTCGCACAGGGCGTCCAGCAGACCGGTGACGGCGTTGGTGGCACCCGGACCCGACGTGACCAGCACGCAACCGACCTTGCCGGTCGAGCGCGCGTAGCCTTCCGCCGCGTGAACGGCGGCCTGTTCGTGCCGTACGAGGATGTGACGAAGATCGTTTTGCTGGAACAGCGCGTCGTAAATGGGAAGTACGGCGCCGCCGGGATAGCCGAAGATGGTATCAACGCCCTGATCCTTCAGAGCCTTGATGATGATCTGGGCGCCGGTCAGCTTCTGTTCAGGCATAGCTCACGACCTTCTCAAAGGGGTGCCTCTCCTTCGGGCACCCGTATCCCCGGGACTGCCGCCACCAAGCCAAGGCTATTCCATCAAAACAACGGTTTAGCCCCCTGCAGCCGGGGCGGGAGCGGCAAATTAGCCAAATCCACGCGCGGTGGTCAACCCATTTCGCGAATGATTGACAAGTTTTTTTGCCGCAGTTTTTCCAATTGTTGCGCGATGATGTCACGAAGCATCACGCCCGGCCTCACACCCGCCCTCCGCCCCCCACATGCGTCAACGGCGGCCACCCCAGGCCGGGATGGCCGCCGTGTCGGCGGGACCGCAGGAGTCGGACGGGGCGAACCCCGCCCGGTCAGGCGTCAGATCGACTCTTTCAGCAGCGCGCAGAGACGGCGCACGCCCTCGCGCACCCGCTCCGGCTTGTTGACGGAGAAGGAGAGACGCAGCGTGTTCTGGCCCGAACGGTCGGCGTGGAAGGCCGAACCGGGCACGAAAGCCACGTTGGCTTCCTTGATCGCGCGTTCCAGCAGCGCGGTGCCGTTGACGGTCTCCGGCGCTTCCACCCACACGAACATGCCGCCTTCCGGCTTGGTCCAGGTGACGCCCGGCGGGGCGAACTCGTCCAGCGCGGCCAGCATGGCGTCGCGGCGCTCCTTGTACTGGGAGCGCAGATGCTTGATGTGGCTGTCGAAAATCTGCGACACGACGTCGTGCAACACGATCTGGTTGATGGTGCTGGCGTGCAGATCGGCGGCCTGCTTCATCAGCACCAGACGGTTGATGACCTCCGGCGCGGCGTTGACCCAACCCACGCGCAAGGCCGGAACCATCGTCTTGGAGAAGGTCCCGCAATAGATGACGTTGGTCAGTTTGCCGCCGTTGCGGGCGCAATCCAGCGCGGCCATCAGCGGCAGCGATTCGCCGTCATAGCGCAGTTCGGAATAGGCGGTGTCTTCCACCACCGGCACGCCAGCAGCCGCGCAGCGGTCGAGAATCGCTTCACGCCGGGCCAACGACACCGTGGTCCCGTTCGGGTTCTGGAAGTCGGGCACGAGGTAGAAGAATTTCGGCTTTTGCGCCAGCGCGGCGTCCAGCGCCGACAGTTCCGGCCCTTCCTCGTCCATCGGGATGGAGAGGTAGGACGGCTCATAGGGCGAAAAGGCCTGAAGCGCGCCAAGATAGGTCGGGCGGGTGACGACCACCTTGTCGCCGGGGCCGATCAGCAGCTTGCCGACGAACTCAAGAACCTGCTGCGATCCGTTGGTGACAAGCACGCTGTCCAGCCCGACCGGCACGCCGTTGCGCTCCATATAGGCGCAGATCCATTCGCGCAGCGGGGTGAACCCCTCGGTGATCGAGTATTGCAGCGCGCCGCCAGCGCCGCCGTTCGATTGGAAAATCTTCTCATAGGCCCGTGCCAGGGCGGAGGTCGGGAAGAAATCCGGGTCGGGAATGCCACCGGCGAAGGAAATGATCTCCGGCCGGTCGATCAGCTTCAGCAGCTCACGGATCTCCGACGCCGTCATGCCGCCCACGCGGCTTGCGAACACATGACCCCAATCAACCGACACGACGATTCTCCTGGACTGATGCGGCGCGCCGATTCACCGGCGCACGTGTGTTTTTAGAAGGCGGAGAATTGCACTCCGTTGGTCCAATGAACAGAGCGAATCGACCGTATGGCAGCCATGCGGTGCCGTATGGGGCGGTCGTTCCGCAAGTTGATGACGGAACCATGTCACCTGCCGCTTGGCATAGCGCCGGGTGGATTGCTGGGCAAGGGCGATGGCGTCCTCCAACCCAATCTCTCCGTGCAGATGGCGGCGCAACTCCGGCACACCCAACGCCTTCAGCGCGGGCAGATCGGCGGGCAAGCCCTGGCGGGTGGCCAGCTCGTCCAACCGCCGCACCTCCTCCAGCGCGCCTTGGCCCATCATCAGGCGAAAACGGTGGTCGCACAGGGCGTAGAGATCGGCGCGCGGCGGGTCGAGCAAGACGATGGAAAAGCGCATGCCCTCGGGCGCGCCTTGGGCGGTCTGGCTTTGCCAGTGGGACAGCGGATGGCCGGTCGCCTCCAACACCTCCCAGGCGCGGGTCAGGCGGGTGGTGTCACCGGGGTTGAGCTTGGCCGAATCCGGGTCACGCGCCACCAGTTCGGCGCGGAACGCCTCCCCGCCCAAGGTGGACAGGCGGGCGTGGGCGGCGGCGCGCACCGCGTCGGGGATCGGCGGCACCTCGCTCAACCCGTGCATCAAGGCGCGCAGATAGAGGCCGGTCCCGCCGACCAGCACCGGCAACCGACCGTCAGCCTGAGCCTGGGCGATCTCCGCCAAGGCCAGATCGCGCCAGCGCGCCGCCGACCCGCGTTCGGCCACCGGCAACACGCCATAGAGCCGGTGCGGCGCGCGCGCCAGATCCTCGGCGGGCGGGCGGGCGGTGATGACGTCCAACTCGGCGTACAACTGCATGCTGTCGGCGTTGATGACCGTGCCGTCCAACGCCTCCGCCACCGCCAGCGCCAAGCCGGATTTGCCCGACGCCGTCGGCCCACCGATGACGACCACGTCCGTAAGCTCGCTCATGCCCCGTCCCTTGCCACGCCCTTCAAACCCGATCACGGTGATTGAGCATCATCGGTGCGGCAGGCCAAGCGAAAACACAGCACCCACCCCGCGCACCAAGCCGATCAAAACGGAAAGCCCCGCCCGACCAAAACGAAAAGCCCCGCAAGGGGTGCGGGGCTTTTCAGTGCGGGCCAAAGGATTCCGCAAGATGATCGCCGTCAGGCGAAAAAACTCGAGGGTGTGATTTGGAAAACATCACGGGTCATCGCGTAAGCGCCGGTGGAGTCATGATCTTACTCACCCTCCCTGGTTTCGGTTTCACTCAAACGGTTCAAGACCCGACACCGCAGAAGCGCCGGTAACTCGGAAGCATGTCTTGCTCACCTCAGCGCCGTTTCTGTAAGGAGAAGCCTGCTCCTCTTGCCCAACGCTGTCAAGCGCCCGCGCTGTCATCAAAGCGCAAAAAAGCGGCGGCCCTCCGGCGCTGTGGCGGCGGGGCCACGCCCCACCTTCCCAAAGCGGGGCGGTTCGGTCTATAGCTGCGGCTTCCATGAAGACCGCCGATTTCGATTTCGACCTGCCGCCCGACCGGATCGCCGAGCATCCCGTCCGGCCCCGCGACGCCGCCCGCCTGTTGGAGGTCGGTGCCCGTCTGCACGACCGCGTGGTGCGCGACCTGCCCACCCTGCTGGAGCCGGGCGACCTGATGGTCGTCAACGACACCCGCGTCATTCCCGCCCGGTTGGACGGGCGGCGCGGCGCGGTGGCGGTGGAGATCACCTTGCATAAGCGCCTGGGCGAACGGGAATGGGCCAGCTTCGCCCGCCCCGGCAAGCGGCTGAAGCCCGGCGACGTCATCGACATCGCCGAGGATTTCCAGGCCGAGGTCATCGCCAAGGACGGGATGGAGGTGCGCCTGCGCTTCTCCACCGGCGGGCCGGATCTGATGGCCGCGCTGCACCGGCATGGCCGGATGCCGCTGCCCCCCTACATCCGCCGGGCGTCGGACGCCAGCGACAACGCCGATTACCAGACGGTCTTCGCCGCGCGCGAAGGGGCGGTCGCCGCCCCCACCGCCGGGCTGCATTTCACGCCGGAGCTGCTGGCGGCGCTGGACGCGCGCGGGGTGCGCCGGGTGCCGGTGACGCTGCATGTCGGGGCGGGAACCTTCCTGCCGGTGAAGGTGGACGACATCGCCGACCACACCATGCACAGCGAATGGGGTGAGATCCCCGCCGCCACCGCCGACGCGGTCAACGCCACCCGGCGCGCGGGCGGACGGATCGTGTCGGTCGGGACCACCCCTCTGCGCATCCTGGAAACGGCGGGGCGGGAGGACGGGACGCTGGTCCCCTTCAGCGGCGACACCAGCATTTTCATCACGCCGGGCTACCGCTTCCGCATCGTCGATCGGCTGTGGACGAATTTCCACCTGCCGAAATCGACGCTGTTCATGCTGGTCTGCGCCTTTGCCGGGTTCGACCGGATGCGCAGCGCCTACGCCCACGCCATCGACCAGAATTATCGCTTTTTCAGCTACGGCGACGCCTCGTTGCTGCACAGGACGGATCACCAATGACCGGCATCGGCTTTGAGCTTCTCGCGACCGACGGGCGGGCGCGGCGCGGACGGGTGACGACTGCCCACGGGACCATCGAAACCCCCGCCTTCATGCCGGTCGGCACCGCCGCCACGGTCAAGGCGATGACCACGGACGCGGTCGCCTCCACCGGGGCGGAAATCCTGCTGGGCAACACCTATCACCTGATGCTGCGGCCCACGGCGGAACGGGTGGCCCAACTGGGCGGTTTGCACCGCTTCATGAATTGGGACAAGCCGATCCTGACCGACAGCGGCGGGTTCCAGGTGATGAGTCTGGCCGGCCTGCGCACCATGTCGGAAGAGGGCGTGACCTTCAAATCCCACCTGGACGGCAGCCGGTACCACCTGACGCCGGAACGCTCGATCCAGATCCAGCACATGTTGGACAGCAACATCACCATGTGTCTGGACGAGTGCACGCCCTACCCTGCCACGCCCGCGCAGGCCGAATCGTCGATGAAGCTGTCGATGCGTTGGGCCAAGCGCAGCAAGGACGCCTTCGTCGAACGGCCCGGCTATGGCCTGTTCGGCATCGTCCAGGGCAGCGTCTACCCCGAATTGCGGGCGGAGAGCGTCGCCGCCCTGACCGACATCGGGTTTGACGGCTACGCCATCGGCGGGCTGGCGGTGGGCGAAGGGCAGGAGACGATGTTCACCGTGCTCGACTTCACCGAACCGGCGATGCTGAAGCAGCGCCCGCGCTATCTGATGGGAGTGGGCCGCCCCAGCGACCTGATCGGCGCGGTGCGGCGCGGCGTGGACATGTTCGATTGCGTCATGCCGACCCGCTCGGGCCGCACCGGGCAAGCCTTTGTCCGGCGCGGAACCATCAACATCCGCAACGCCCGCCACGCCCACGACGACCGGCCGCTCGACGCCGAATGCGGGTGCCCGGCCTGCCAGCGCTACAGCCGTGGCTACCTGCATCACCTGTTCAAGGCGAACGAGATGCTGGGGCCGATGCTGCTGACCTGGCACAATCTGCATTATTATCAGGACCTGATGCGGGAGCTGCGGCAGGCCATCGCCGACGGCCGGTTCGAAGCGGTCGCCACCGCGCTGGAAGCCCGTCTGGCCGAAGGCGATGTGGAGGCGACCACCGACCCGCTGGGCAAACCGCCCAAGCCGCCCAAGCAGAACCGCCCGCCCAAGCCAGCCCCCAAGCCGGAGAAGGCCACGGCGGAGACGGCCGCCGCGACTCCCGACACCCCAACCGCCCCCGCGCCGACCGCCGCCGCGCCAGCCGAAAAGGACGCGCCCCATGAGTGACAGCATCTATTCCGGCCTGACCATGCTGGGCGGGGCCACCGTTCAACCGCAATCGCCGGACGCGGCGGTGTTGGAACGGGTGCCGAACCCGAACCCCGGCGACGCCTATGTCGTGCGCTTCACCGCGCCGGAATTCACCTCGCTCTGCCCAATCACCGGCCAGCCGGATTTCGCCCATCTGGTGATTGATTACGTGCCGGGCGATTGGCTGGTCGAAAGCAAGTCGCTGAAGCTGTTCCTCACCAGCTTCCGCAACCATGGGGCCTTTCACGAGGCCTGCACCGTCGGCATCGGCAAGCGGCTGGTGGCGGAGCTGGCCCCGCAATGGCTGCGCATCGGCGGCTACTGGTACCCGCGCGGCGGCATCCCGATCGATGTCTTCTATCAGACCGGCGACGCGCCCAAGGGCGTGTGGATTCCATCGCAGGACGTTCCGGGCTACCGTGGCCGGGGCTGACCCGAAGGCACTTGATCCGGCCACGCTGCGCGCCCGCATCCGTGACCGCATCCGTGACAAGGCGCTGACCATGGGCTTCGACGCGGTGGGCTTCGCCCCCGCCGCGCTGGGGCCGGAGGCGCGCGACCGTCTGGCCGCCTTTCTCGCCGCCGGTCGGCACGGCGATATGGGCTGGATGGCCGACCGGGTGGACCAGCGCGCCCACCCGCAAGCCCTGTGGGAGGAGGCGCGCAGCGTCATCGTGTTGGGGACCAGCTACGCCCCCCACGACGACCCGCTGCGGCTGCGCGACCGCCCCGACCGGGGGGTGGTGTCCGTCTACGCCCGCAACCGCGACTACCATGATCTCATCAAGGGGCGTTTGAAAACGCTCGGCCATTGGCTGCACCATCAGACCAAGGCCGGGGTGAAGGTGTTCGTCGACACCGCCCCGGTGCTGGAAAAGCCGCTGGCCCAGCGCGCCGGTCTGGGGTGGCAGGGCAAACACACCAACCTCGTGTCGCGCGAGCATGGTTCCTGGCTGTTCCTGTCGGAAATCTACACGACGTTGGAGCTGCCGCCCGACGACGACGCCCGCGACCGTTGCGGGTCCTGCACCCGCTGTCAGACCGCCTGCCCGACCGACGCCTTTCCGGCCCCCTATCAGCTCGACGCCCGGCGCTGCGTGTCCTATCTGACCATCGAACACAAGGGGCCGATCCCCGACGATCTGAAGCCGCTGATCGGCAACCGGATTTATGGCTGTGACGATTGTCTGGCCGTGTGCCCGTGGAACAAATTCGCCCGTGCGGCGCGCGAACCGGCCTTTCTGCCGCGCGCCGAGTTGACCGCCCCCCGGCTGGCCGATCTGGCGCAACTGGACGATCCTGGATTCCGGCAGGTGTTCAGCGGCTCGCCGATCAAGCGCATCGGGCGCGACCGTTTCGTGCGCAACGCCCTGGTCGGGCTGGGCAACAGCGGCGACCCGCGCCTGCGCCCGGTGGCCGACGCCCTGCGCGACGACCCCAGCGACATCGTGCGCGATTCCGCCCACTGGGCGTCGAGCCGGTTGAGCGGCTGATCCTTTGGTCCTTGGATACGGCGGCTTTTGCCAGCCCCCGCCATTCCCGCTACCATCCCACCAACGCCGCCCCACCAACGGCGCGACACACCAGCCGTGGGAACCTCCCCATCGACACACCGCCCCCTTATGGCCCGGTTCGGCCCGACGAGATCGACGCCGTTGCCCGCCTCGCCCACCACGGCTTTGGCCTGCCCCGCCCGATCTTCGACCGCTACGCCGATCTGTTTGGCGTGGACCGGTTGCGCGTGCTGCGAGCCACGGGTCCAACCGGACGCTGTGAACCGATGGCTTGCGCCGCGCATTGGCTGGTCAATCAGTGGTTTTGTGGACAGCCGGTGTCCACGCAAGCCATCGCCATGGTGGCGGTGGATCCAACCCGGCGAGGGGAAGGTCATGGCAGCGCGCTGATGCGCAACCTGTTGGCCGAAGGGCGGGCGGCGGGGGCCGCGCAGGCGGTGCTGTGGCCGTCCACCCTGCCTTTCTACCAGCGGCTTGGGTTCGGTCGGGGCGGTGTCGCTTGCCGTTGGAGCGCCCCGCCGGCACTGCTGACCCCATTGCGTGGCATCGAATGGGATGATGGCGCGATTCTGCCCGCCGACCCGCGAGACGCCACCCCGCTCGCCGCCATCCGCCGCCGGATGCTGGAAGACGGCAACGGCCTGATCGAACGGGATGAAACGCTATGGTCCCTGGCCCTGTGCCCGGACGGCGACCCTGCCGCTCTGTTCCTGTTGACCGGTCCCAGCGGTGCCGAAGGTTACATCGCACTCTCACCGCCCCAGAGTCGGCGGTTGCAGGTGGCCGACCTGTGCGCTGCCACCCCGCGCGCCTTGCAACTGGCCCGTCGGTTGTTGTCCGGCTACCGGGCACAGGCGGACCACGTGGTGTGGCGCGGCGGCCCAGACGAATCGCTGCCCCTGCTCGCCTCTGACCTGGGAGTGGAGTTGGAGCAGCGAGAGGAATGGTTGCTCCGCATTCTCGACGTCCGGCGGGCCTTGACCGCGCGCGCTTATCCAAGCGACATCGATACCGTCGTTGCGTTTGCCATCAACGATCCACTCTTCCCCGAGAACAACCAAACATTCCATCTAAAAGTTGCAAAATCCAAAGGCGAAATCATTCTTTGCATGAATGACAACGCCCCGACTGCAACTTTGGGAATTGACGCGTTCTCCAGCCTCTACAGCGGTCATGCCAGCGCGAAGGCGCTTTGGCAGGCTGGTTTGCTGTACGGTAAAGAAAAGATTATCGCACCGATGGAACGGTTGTTTTGCGGACCCCGCCCCTGGATGGTCGATCGTTTCTGAAATAGGGATTGGTCCTGACCTGCATCAAAGCGAAAATTAACCTCCTGTGCTCCAATAAGGACTTAGAGACAGAAAACCCACCATCGGCCTGCGGGGAGTCCCTCTTTCATGACGATCGGAACACGGATTGCGCTCGGTTTTGCCACCGTGCTGCTTCTGACGGTTGCCGTCGCGTTCGTTGGCTGGAACAGTCTGAGCACCTATGCGGAGCGGGTCGACCTTGCCGCTCACACCGCCGAGTTGGACGCGCGTCTCAAGTCAGTCCGCATCGAGGAGGCGCGCTTCGTCACAGAACGCGACGCCAAGGCGGCAACCAACGTGCCGGGCATGCTCGAAGCCTTGCGTGCTGAGGCCCAAGAGACCAAAGCCGGGCTGGCCGACGCGGACAGCCGTCGTTTGGTGGACGACATCCTGGCGGGAATTGATGGCTACCGCGCCGCCTTCACCGCCTTCACCACCCAGGATGGCGAGGCCCATGCGCGCACCGCCAGCATGGAAACCCGCGCCCGCGCGTTGAAGGACATCGCAGAGAAGATCGGCAAGCAGCAATCCGACCGCTACGACCAGAACATCGTCAGCCAGAAGGAGGCGGACACCGCCGCCTTTCACAGTCTGGAAACCACCGATCGCGCCAACAAATTGATCGAACGCGTGCAGGAAGCCCGACGGCTGCAAAGCGAGTTTCTGCGCACCGGAGAGGTCGGCCTGACCGACCAGATCACCACCGCCATCGGCCAATTGATCGACGCCGCCGAGGCGGTGGAAAAGGATCTGGCCGGAACCAACGACGAGGATCTGGCCAAGGAGATCACCGCCGACAGCCGCGCCTACAAGGACGCCTTTGCCGCGATGCGCGCCATGAGCGCCGCCATCCCGGCGGACCGAGCCACCGCCGTCGATCAGGCCGCCAGGGAAATCCAGACCCACGCGCAGGAACTCCATGAAAATCAGGCGATGGTCTCGGCCGCCCTGCGCGAAGCCTCCAATTTCGCCCAAAGCGAGGTGAACGAAGCCGTTCTGCTGCGTGGCCTGGCCACGCGCCTGGTGCAGGGTGTGCAATCGGCGATGCTGGGTCAGCGGGATTTCCTGCTGACCGGTTCACCCGACTCACAAACGACCGTTACCTCTGCGGTCAAGGACATCCTGGACACGGCGGGCAAGGCGGGGGCTTTGCTGGTGGATAAGGAAGGGCGCGCGCTGATCGCCACCGCGACCGATGCGGCCAAAGCCTTTGACAGCGAATTTGTGGCCCTGGTGACGACCATCCAGAAGCAGCACGAATCGATGAGCGCCATGGCCAAGGCGGCGGGTTCGGTCAGTGATCTGGTCGGGCGTCTGGTCACGCTCCAACGGGAAGACCGTGAAACGGGGCGGGCCAACTCCAGCACCGTCATCATCATCGGTTCGGCGGTGGCCCTTCTGCTGGGGGCCTTGATGGCCTGGGTGATCGACCGTGCCATCACGCACCCGCTTCACGCGATGACCGCCGCGATGAGCCGCTTGGCCGAAGGCGATCTGAGCGGCGACATCCCCGGCAGTGACCGCAAGGATGAACTGCGGGCCATGTCGCGCGCGCTGTCGGTGTTCAAGGACAACGCGTTGGAAATGCAGCGGATGGAGCGTGAACGGGAGGACATGCGCCGCCAGATCGACGCCGACCGTCGCCGCACCATGAACGAATTCGCCAACGGCTTTGAGCAAGCGGTGTCTGGGGTGGTCAATTCGCTGACCGAATCGGCCTCCACCCTGGGGCGCGACGCGCAGGAAATGTCGTCGGACGCCCAGTTGACGACCAAGAAATCCTCCGCCGTCGCCACCGCCTCGGAACGGGCAACCTCCAACGTGCAAACCGTGGCGGCGGCGGCGGAGGAACTGTCCTCCTCCATCGCCGAAATCTCCCGCCAATTGAATGCCAGTTCGCAGGCGGCCGCAGGGGCGGCGGAAAAGGCGGTTCAGACCAACGGAATTGTCGAGGGACTGTCGCACGCTGCCGAACGCATTGGGCAGGTCGTCGGCCTGATTGGTGAAATCGCCGAGCAGACCAATCTCCTGGCGCTCAACGCCACCATCGAAGCCGCGCGCGCGGGAGAGGCCGGCAAGGGCTTTGCTGTCGTCGCCACGGAAGTGAAGAACCTTGCAGGCCAAACCGCCAAAGCGACGGAAGAGATCTCCGCCCAGGTCGCCGACATGCAAACCGCCACTGTGGGCGCGGTGGAGGCAATCCGCACGATCTCCGACGCCGTGACCACGATCAGCGGGACCGTCACCGACATCGCCCACGCGATGGAGCAGCAAGGGTCCGCCACCCGCGAAATCGCCCAAAATGTGCAGCAAGCCGCCGAAGGCACACAGCTTGTGATGCAGAACATCGCCGACGTGACCAACGCCGCCAACAAGACCGGTGGGGCCGCCGACGCCGTTTTGCAAGCCAGCCGCACCCTTGCCACCCAGGCTGACCGCCTGCGCGGGGAGGTTCAGGGCTTTTTGAACAAGGTCCGCATGAGCTGACCCCTCACCACACCGGGGCTGGCTTTTGCAAGCCACCTCAGGCGGCGCTGGTCCAGCGACGGATCGGTTGATGCGACAGGGCGGAGTTGCCATAAGCCGGAAGGCTTGTCACCTCCGCCCCGATCCAATCGGGCAACGCGATGATCTGGTTGGGATCGCGCAACTCCACCTCGGCGATGACCAACCCAGCGTTTTCACCCTCGAACACGTCAATTTCCCAGCACAAGCCATCCTGGTCGTACCGATACCGGGTTTTTTCGATCAGCCGACCTTCACAGGAATGTTCCAGAATCCGGCGGGCCAGATCGGGCAAAAGGGGAAACTCCAGCTCTTCCCGGCAGGCTCCGGTTTTGGCTGACTTCATCGTCAAGGTCGCCTGCCCGTCGGCCAGCCGGACCCGCACGGTGGTTTGCCCGTCACGCGGCAGATAACCTTGTATGATGTGGACGCCGCTCCGGCACAAATGGCTGATGTTCTTGCGAACCAGGAAACGCCGCTCAATCTCCAGCGCCATGACCACGCCTTTCGGACCATCCACGTGAAACCTAGACAAAGCCAAAACGCCCAGCAAGCGGCAAAGGCCTGCGCCATCAAATCATCATGGTTCAGCCACCGGACCATGATGATTTCCGCCGAATGCAAAATCGAACCAATCGAAAGGGTCCACCATGATAATCATGCCTGATCATGACCGCTGAACCTCCCGAAATTGGTCCCTGGCTGGCTTGGCTCATCCTGATGGTGACGTATGTCCTTCCGTTGCTCCACGTCGTAACGGCACGCTCCGGCGGTGCGTGGCAAGCACCACCGGGCAGTGGCTGTCCATTCGGGCCGCGACTCGGCTGGCTGGTGATGGTGCTGTTGCTGGGTCCAATCGGGTGGCTCCTCTTCGTCCGTCGACAACGACACTCCCCACCACGGTGTTGACCACCGCAGCCAGACGCTGCGGCGCAACATTGAGCGCGCCAAAAACAGACAAACGCTGAACCATGCGTTATGCTGCCCCGCAATCCGATGCACCAAGCAAATCGGACAGGACCAAAACAACAAACCCGAGGGATTCGAGAATGGACACTCCGCTGTGGCGCCCAAGCGAGGAGCGCGTCACCAATTCCAACCTGACCGCCTTCCGGACGGCGGCCAACGCGCGTTTCGGCCTTCGTCTGGACGATTACGAGGCGCTGTACAACTGGAGCATCGCCGAAAAGGAACGCTTCTGGCGCTTCCTGTGGGACTGGGCCGGGCTGACCGGTGATCTGGGTGCGGTTGATCTGCTGGACGGCGACAAGATGCCGGGTGCCCGCTGGTTCCCGGAAGCCAGCCTGAGCTACGCCGAAAACATGCTGGCCGCGCTGCCCGCGGGCGACGCCGTGGTGTTTTGGGGCGAGGACAAGGTCAAGCGCCGCTGGTCGGGGGCCGAGCTGGTCGCCACCGTTTCCCGTCTGCAACAGGCGTTGAAGGCGCAGGGCGTGGGCAAGGGCGACCGTGTGGCCGCCATCATGCCGAACATGCCCGAAACGCTGGCCGCGATGCTGGCCACCGCCAGCCTGGGCGCGGTCTGGTCCTCCTGCTCGCCCGATTTCGGCGTGCAGGGCATCGTGGACCGCTTCGGCCAGATCGAACCCAAGGTCGTGTTCGCGCCGGACGCCTATTGGTACAACGGCAAGAGCCACGACGTCCGCGCCAAGCTGACTGAGGTGCTGGTCGATCTGCCCAGCGTGCGCACCGCCGTGATCGTGCCCTATGTGGACGCTGCCCCGGATCTGTCCGGCCTGCCCAAGGCGGTTGATCTGAACGCGTTCGTGGCCCCCTTCCCCGCCGCCGAACCGACCTTCGAGCGGGTCGCCTTCGACCACCCGCTGTTCATTCTCTATTCGTCGGGGACGACCGGGAAACCGAAATGCATCGTCCACGGCGTGGGCGGGACCCTGCTGCAACACGTCAAGGAACACCGGCTGCATTGCGATCTGAAGCCGGGCGACCGGCTGTTCTACTTCACCACCTGCGGCTGGATGATGTGGAACTGGCTGGTCACGGGGCTGGCCAGCGGCACGACGCTGGTTCTGTATGACGGCTCGCCCTTCGCCCCCAACGGCAACATCCTGTTCGATTACGCCGATGCCGAACAGGTCACGCTGTTCGGCACCTCGGCCAAATTCATCCAGTCGCTGGAAAAATCGGGGCTGGAGCCGATCAAGACCCATTCGCTGGCCAGCGTGCGCACCCTGACCTCCACCGGGTCGCCGCTGATGCCGGAGAATTTCCAGTTCGTCTACCGCGCCATCAAGGCCGACGTGCATCTGGCCTCGATCAGCGGCGGGACCGACATCATGTCCTGCTTCGTGCTGGGCAACCCGATCGCTCCGGTGTGGATGGGTGAAATCCAGACTCGCGGCCTGGGCATGGCGGTGGAGGCGTTCGACGACCATGGCCACGCCGTGCGCGGCGAAAAGGGCGAACTGGTTTGCACCCGCCCGTTCCCCAGCATGCCGATCGGCTTCTGGGCCGATCCGGATGGGGCGAAATACCGCGCCGCCTATTTCGACCGCTTCCCGAACGTCTGGGTCCATGGCGATTTCATCGAACAGACCGAACATGGCGGCTGGGTGATCTATGGGCGGTCCGACGCGGTGCTGAACCCCGGCGGTGTCCGCATCGGCACGGCGGAGATTTACCGCCAGGTCGAGCAGTTCCCCGACATCATGGAGGCGGTCTGCATCGGCCAGGATTGGGACGGCGACGTCCGCGTCGTTCTGTTCGTGGTGCTGCGCGAGGGGCTGACGCTGGACGCTGCGTTGGAAAAGGCGATCCGCACCCGGATCAAGGACAATTGCTCGCCGCGCCACGTCCCGGCGAAGATCGTCCAGGTGACGGACATCCCGCGCACCCGCTCGGGCAAGATCACCGAGCTGGCGGTGCGCGACGCCGTGCACGGCCGCCCGATCAAGAACACGGAGGCGCTGGCCAACCCGGCAGCCCTCGACGAGTTCCGCGAACGGGCCGAACTGGCGGGTTGATGGGCTCGCACCGATGACACGTCCGGCCCTGTTTCTCGATCTGGATGGCGTGCTGGCCGATTTCGACCGGGGCGTCGTCGCGGTGACGGGGCGGCGGCCGGACGAACAGCCGGTTGCCTCCATGTGGCGGGCGCTGTCCCGCCACGCGGATTTTTTCGGCTCGTTGGCCTTCACCCCGGACGGGCGGGATCTGTGGGACTTTTGCGCCCCGCACCGCCCGACCATCCTCACCGGCCTGCCGCAAGGCCGTTGGGCCGCCCCGCAGAAAGTCCGCTGGGTCGCCGAACGGCTGGGGCCGGGGGTCCCGGTCATCACCTGCATGACCCGTGACAAGCCGCTCCACGGCGGACCCGGCGCGCTGCTGGTCGATGACCGTGAAAAAACCCGCGCGCCGTGGGAAGCGGCGGGCGGGCTTTTCGTTCTGCACCGCAACGCGGTGGACAGCGTGGCGGCGCTGCGGGCGCTGGGCTTCTGATCCCCCACCGCCCGCCGCACCCCCAAGCGTCAACCGGGCAGCGCCTGCCGCTCCTCGTGACGGGTCTTCAACAGCGAGACCAACACGCCACCACCGATCAGACCCAGCGTGATGCTGAGCGACAGCAGCGGGTCGAGCTTGCCGAAGAATTCGGCGTAGAAGATCTTCGAACCGATGAAGACCAGCACCAGCGCCAACGCCACCTTCAGATACCGGAAGCGGTGGACCATCGCGGCCAGGGCGAAATAGAGCGCGCGCAGGCCAAGCACGGCGAAGATGTTGCTGGTGTAGACCAGATACGGGTCGGTGGTGATGGCGAAGACCGCCGGGACGCTGTCGACGGCAAAGACCAGATCGGCCAGCTCAACCATCACCAGCGCCAGGAACAGCGGGGTCGCCATGCGCCGGATGCGGCCCGACGCGTCGGGCTGGCTGACAAAGAACTTGTGCCCATGGAACTGGTCCGTCACCGGCAAGCGACGCTTCAGGAAGGTCAGCACCGGGTTGTGGGCGATGTCCGGCTCGCTGTCCTTGCCCAGCAGCATCTTGATGCCGGTCAGCAGCAGGAACGCGCCGAACAGATACAGGATCCAATGGAATTCCGCGATCAACGCCGCGCCCGCGCCGATCATCACGCCACGCAGCACCACCACACCCAGAATACCCCAGAACAGTACCCGGTGCTGGTAAGCGCGCGGCACGGCGAAATAGGTGAAGATCAGCGAAATGACGAACACATTGTCGAGCGACAGGCTCTTTTCAACGAAATAGCCGGTGTAATAGAGAAGTGCCGCTTCATCGCCCATCGACCACCAGACCCAACCGCCGAACAGCACGGCGATGGCGATGTAGAACGCCGACAGGACCAGACTTTCCGTCACGCCGATTTCACGGTCACGACGATTCAGAACCCCCAGGTCAAGCGCCAGAAGCGTCACGACGACGCCGAGAAAGGCCAGCCAGACCCAAAGGGGTTTCCCCAGAAAATCCACCAGAAAGGATGCGTAGAGAGTGTCCATGGAGACAAGCCACTTGATGGCGCTGCGTCAGCGGTGAGATCAAGAGGTTCCGACATCGCGACCGACGCCTCGGTCGCCAGAGGGGCCCGGACCCAAACATCCCGAACATGGGGACGCCCGCCAAAAGATCAAGTCATCGACACGCGCCGCGAGTCGTCTTATTTCAGCGCGGTAACAGAATGGGGGTGCCACCGACACCCGCCCCATTCCACCCGCGCCCGGTTCCACCACCATAAATGATGCGAAGAAACGACCGGAAAAGTCACCATCGGTTGCCTTTTTGGTCTTCTCGCTTGTGTCATGTCCGCCGTTCTGCCAATAACTCCCAAAAACCGAAACCAACCGACCCAATGGAGTGTCGAATGAATCAAGCTGAGCTGATCGAAACCGTCGCCACCAACGCCGGCATCAAGAAGGCCGATGCGGCCAAGGTCGTTCAGGCGGTGTTCGAGGGCATCAGCTCCGCGCTGGGCCGTGGCGAGGACGTCCGTCTGGCCGGTTTCGGCATCTTTGAAGTGGCCGAACGCGCCGCCCGCGAAGGCCGCAACCCGCGCACCGGCGAAGTGGTGGCCATCGCCGCGTCGAAGGCCCCGAAGTTCAAGCCCGCCAAGCAGCTGCGCGATTCGGTGAACGGCTGATCCGCACCCACACCGCACACGGAGTGCCGTCATGACCATCGACTTCTCCGATCTGCAATCGCTGACCGCCAAAGTGGTGGCGGCCTATGTCGGCAACAACACGGTGTCTGTTCACGATCTGCCGTCGTTGATCCACAACGTCCAAGCCGCGTTCCGCAGCCTGGGCGATGAAAAGCCCGCCGCATCCAAGCAAGAGCTGATTCCCGCCGTTTCGATCAAGAAGTCGGTGACGCCGGAATACATCGTGTGCCTGGAAGACGGAAAGAAGCTGAAGATGCTCAAGCGGCATCTCAAGACCGTTTACGATCTGACCCCGGACGAGTACCGCGCCAAGTGGGGCCTGCCGCCGGAATACCCGATGGTCGCCCCGAACTACGCCAAGGCCCGGTCGGAAATGGCGACCAAACTGGGGTTGGGGCGCAAGCGCAGCTCTGTGGATTGACCGTTCTGACAGTGCAGTTTGCAAGCGGCGCGCTCTTGCTGGCGCGCCGCTTTGCGTTTCGCCTTTCGCAAGCTGCGGCAAAATGTCACTTCACCCCCTGACTTCTGCTCCACTCTGTTCAATTGGCTCCATTTGCTGGCATTTTCCCAAAATCTTTTAAACACGCTCAAATTGCCATTTGGAGAGTGCGTCAATGTCGAGTGCTTCCCAAACTCAATCAATCTCAGACCGCATCACTTTCTTGCGGATTGACGAAGCGACCAAAGCCGCGCTGCGCGAATTTCAACCCCATTTGGCCCAGAAGATCGATTTTATCCTTGATGAATTCTATTCTTACCTACGCGGCGTTCCAAACGTTGCTTCCCTGCTCTCAAACCCATCAACGGTTAGCCGGGCGCGGGATTTGCAAAAACAGCATTGGCTGCGCAACGTCTTCACCGGAACTTTTGATGAATCCTACGTCACGCAGGTGCTGAAGATCGGCCAGACCCATCAGCGCATTGGCCTGGAGCCGCGCTGGTATACGGGGGCCTATTGCTTCACCCTGAACAAGCTGATTGATCTGGCGACACAGATTTACCGCAAGAAGCCAGAAAAATTGGCTGTGCTCCTGCAATCGATCAACAAGGCCGTGTTCCTGGACATGGATCTGGCGACCTCTGTTTACATCGATCTCAACACCGCCGCGATCATCACCCGCGAGTTGGGGGCAACCGCCGACAGCTTCGAACGCGAGGTCAAGGGCGTGGTGCAAGCGGTGGCGACGTCCGCCCACCAACTCCAGGTATCGGCGGGGACCATGAGGCGCACAGCGGAAACCACCAGCCAGGAATCGACCCAAGTGGCCGCCGCCGCCGAACAGGCGGCGGTCAACATCCAGACTGTTGCGGCGGCGGCGGAAGAATTGACATCTTCCATCCGCGAGATCAGCCAACAGGTGACGCAGTCCGCCGCCATTGCCGGTGAAGCGATGACAGAGGCCGAACGGACAAACGCGACCGTTCAAGGTTTGGCCGACGCGGCCAGCAGGATCGGCCAGGTGGTCAAGCTCATTCACGACATCGCCAGCCAAACCAACCTGCTGGCGCTGAACGCCACCATCGAAGCCGCACGCGCCGGTGAGGCGGGCAAGGGCTTCGCCGTGGTCGCCAGCGAAGTAAAAAGCCTCGCCAACCAGACCGCCAAGGCGACCGAGGAGATCAACGCGCAGATCAATGCCGTGCAGAGCGCAACACAGGAGGCGGTGGGAGCCATCCGCTCCATCTCCGGCACGATCTCCCGCATCAACGACATTTCCTCCTCCATCGCGTCCGCCATGGAGGAACAGGGTGCCGCCACGACCGAAATCGCCCGCAACGTTCAGCAGGCCTCAGTCGGCACCCGTGAGGTCAGCGAAACCATCGTGCGCGTCAACCAATCGGCCAGCAATGCGGGATCTGAGGCCGAGCGGGTGCTGGAAGCAACCAATGGTCTGAGTCGGCAGGCTGAAACACTGGGGGCGGAAGTTGACCGCTTCCTGACACGCGTGCGCGCTGGCTGAACAGCGCGCCAACGATACAAAGGAAAACCTGGAAGACATCATCGCACGAGAGGGAGCGTCCAATCGAACGCTCTCTTTCGCACGTTGTCGTCAGTGTGCAGCCATCGCTGCGTGTCAGACGATGGTGCGAATGACCATATCGCTGACCGGCATCTTCTCCGCCTGTGCAGACCGCAGCGCATCACTCGGGCTGTTCCAATGGCAGCGCCCGCTCACCGTCACCAGTTCCCCATCTCGCAACATCACGCACAGACCGGTTTGGCCGAGGCTCACAATCCGCAACATAGCCCTATCCATTGTTTGCGGGATCGAAACCGCCGCGTCCCACGCAATTCGCAGTCAATGCAAAAGCTATGAAATTGCCCGTACCGGGTCAAATTGATTCACATTGACGATGGGATACGACCGCTTCGACGCGGCTGTCCATACGCTCACTCCGCCGCCAGCGCAAAAGACACCAGACGGGCGGGACGGCGTCGGGGCAGATGAATGCGCGCCGCGTCCAGGATGCCCGCCAATTCACGCAAGGCGTCGGTGGCCAAACTCAACGCCATCACCGGCAGCCAGCGGTCGAACAGTTGGGCCGCCGTGTCCCCATCCCCGCCCTGGATCGCCGCCAGCGCGTCCAGCATCGCCGCCTCGTCCGCGCTGACCCGCGTGCAGGAGGGGGCGCAGACATCCGGCCGGGCCGCGTTGGCGACGGAAAAGGCACCCAGAAGGGCAAACAGCGGCAACAGCGCGGTGTTGGGCACGCCCGCGATGTTCAGACCGATCCGCATCGACGCCATCGCCCCGGCGGTCCCGGTGCGGAACCATTGGCGGATGCCGGTCAACAGCGCGCGTTCGGCCGCCGTCAGGTCCATCACCGTCCAGGGCGACGGACGCCCCATCCCACCCGTTTCGCACATCGACCACGCTCCTTCGCTGGGTTGCGGAGCGCACTCTACCCCACCACCTTACGAATTGCGAGTCATTCTTATTTGCGAAATTGTCGCAGGCACAAAACGGCCCGCCTCTCCATCAGGACAGGCGGGCCGTTCCGGTCGTCAGGCGGTTGCGTCAGCGATCACTCGCCCAATCAACCGCCCAATCACCCATCAACTCACTCGGCAGCCACCGCGTCGGCCCCGGCGGGCGGGGTCCAGCGCAGGATCGGCTTGCGGGCCGCCGCCGTTTCGTCCAACCGGCGGCGCGGGGTCAGGCGCGGGGCCGCTTGGAAATAGGCCACATCGCCGCCCTTGGCCCGTTCGGCCAGCGCGCGCAGCGCGCCGATGAACTGATCCAGGCTGGCCTTGCTCTCGGTCTCCGTCGGCTCGATCAACAGCGCCCCATGGACGACCAACGGGAAATACATGGTCATCGGGTGGAAACCCTCGTCGATCAACGCCTTGGCGATGTCGAGCGTGGTGACGCCGGTCCCCTTCAGGAACCGGTCGTCGAACAGGCATTCGTGCATGCACGGACCGTCGAAGGAGGCCGTCATCACGTCCTCCAGCTTGGCCATCACGTAGTTGGCGTTCAGCACCGCATCGCCCGACGCCTGCCACAGCCCATCGGCACCGTGGCTGAGCATGTAGGACAGGGCGCGGGTGAACATGCCCATCTGCCCATGGAACGCCTTCATCCGGCCAAAGGCCGGGCCGTCCCCGGCCTCCTCGACCAGCGCGAAGCCGTTCGCGCCGTGGGTGACGTAGGGAACCGGCACATAGGGGGCCAGCGCCTCGGAGAACACCACCGGACCCGACCCCGGACCGCCACCGCCATGCGGGGTGGAGAAGGTCTTGTGCAGGTTGATGTGCATGACATCCACGCCCAGGTCGGCCGGGCGGACCCGCCCGACGATGGCGTTGAAATTGGCACCGTCGCAGTAGAAATAGCCGCCCGCCGCGTGCACCGCGTCGGCGATGGCGATGATGTCCCGCTCGAACAGGCCGCAGGTGTTCGGGTTGGTCAGCATCAGACCGGCCACATCCGGCCCCAGCTTGGCCTTCAGCGCGTCGAGATCGACGCGGCCATCGGCGGTCGCCGGGATCGATTCCACCGCATAGCCGCAAGCAGCGGCGGTGGCCGGGTTGGTGCCGTGGGCGCTTTCCGGGACCAGGATCTTGGTGCGGGCGCTGTCGCCCTTGGCCTCATGCGCCGCACGGATCGCCATGATGCCGCACATCTCGCCATGGGCACCCGCCGCCGGGGCCAGCGTCACCGCCGCCATGCCGGTC
This sequence comes from Azospirillum griseum, assembly GCF_003966125.1. Lineage (GTDB taxonomy): Bacteria > Pseudomonadota > Alphaproteobacteria > Azospirillales > Azospirillaceae > Azospirillum > Azospirillum griseum. The sequence continues at coordinate 9,500 of NZ_RXMA01000008.1, read as the reverse complement.
AGGGTCTTCAGCCAATGGGCCAGCGCGTCCATCAACTCCAACGCACCCTGCACGGTGCTGATCGGCTGGAGCGGGTGCACGTCGGCGAAGCCCGGCAGCCGCGCCATCTTCTCGTTCAGGCGCGGGTTGTGCTTCATCGTGCAGGAGCCGAGCGGGTACAGGCCGCTGTCGATGGCGTAGTTCTTCTGCGACAGGCGGGTGTAGTGGCGCACCACCTGCGGCTCGGCCAGACCGGGCAAGCCGACGCTGGCGCGCGGCTTCACCGCCCCCAGCCGCGTGGCCACCGGGGGGATCTCCGGCAGATCAACACCGCAACGACCCGGCGCGTCCTGCTCGAAAATCAGCGGCTCTTCGATCTGAAGGCCACGGTTGCCGGTGATGGTTCCGGTGACGGCGTTGGTGCTGGCCAACGCGGGAATGGCCGAGGGGCGGCCCTGGGAATTCATGCTCATGACAGAACCTCAGCAAGCGCCGTGGCGAAGGCGTCCATGTCGGACTCGGTGTTGGTCTCGGTGACGGCGGCCAGCAGCAAATCGTCCATCTCGCCCGGATACAGGCGCGACACCGGCACACCGCCCAGAATGCGGCGGGCGGCCAGCGCCTCCACCACCCCGGCGGCGGGCTTGGGCAGCTTCACGGTGAATTCGTTGAAGAAGCTGTCGTTGACCACCTCAACCCCCGGAACCGCCGCCAGCTTGTCGGCCATCTGCACGGCCTTGGCGTGGTTGAGCTGCGCCAGATGGGTGATCCCCGCCTCGCCCAGCAGGCTGACATGGATCGAGAAGGCCAGCGCGCACAGACCGGCGTTGGTGCAGATGTTCGAGGTCGCCTTTTCGCGGCGGATGTGCTGCTCGCGCGTCGACAGCGTCAGCACGAAGCCGCGACGGCCATCGGCGTCCACCGTCTCGCCGCACAAGCGGCCCGGCATCTGACGAACATATTTGTCCTTCACCGCGAACAGCCCGACATAGGGGCCGCCGAAATTCAGCGCGTTGCCAAAGGACTGGCCTTCCGCCGCAACGATGTCGGCCCCCATGTCGCCCGGCGGGGTCAGCAGGCCCAGCGACAGCGCTTCCGTCACCACGACGATCAGCAGCGCGCCCTTGGCCTGGCAGACCTTCGCCAACTCCGAATAATCGCGGACATGGCCGAACACGCTGGGATTCTGCACGACGACGCAGGAGGTCTTGTCGTCGATCTGGGCGGCCAGATCCTCCACCCCGGTCGGATCGGCGGGGAACGCCACGGCGTCGAAGCCGATGAAGCGGGCGTCGGTGGTGGTGGTGTCACGGTAATGCGGGTGCAGGCCGCCGGACAGCAGCGCCTTTTTGCGCCGCGTCACCCGGTTGGCCATGATGACGGCCTCGGCGCAGGCGGTCGCACCGTCATACATGGAGGCGTTGGCCACATCCATGCCGGTCAGCAGCGACACCTGCGTCTGAAACTCGAACAGGACCTGCAAGGTCCCCTGGCTGACCTCCGGCTGGTACGGCGTGTAGGCGGTCAGGAACTCACCGCGCTGGACCATGTGATCGACGGTGGCCGGAACATGGTGGCGGTAGGCACCGGCCCCCAGAAAGCTGGGGACCGACCCGGCGGCGATGTTCTTGGCGGCCATCGCGCCCATCAGGCGCTCGACCTCCAATTCGCCCATGTGGTTGGGCAGGCCCCCGATCGGGCCGGACAGACGGGCGGCTTCGGGGACATCGCGGAACAGATCGTTCACCGACGCCGCGCGGGTGGCCGCCAGCATGGACTGCCGGTCGGCCTCGGTCAGGGGCAAATACCGCATGTTAGTGCGATTCCTCCACAAAGGCCGCGTAGGCGGCTTCGTCCATCAGCGCGTCGAGCTGCGACGGATCGCTGAGCGTCACCTTGAAGAACCAGCCATCGGTTTCCGGCGCGCTGTTGGCGAGCGACGGATCATCGACCAACGCCTGGTTGGCTTCGGTGACGGTGCCGGACACCGGGCAATAGACGTCGCTGGCGGCCTTGACCGACTCGACGACGGCGGCTTCCTTGCCCTGCTCCAGGACCCGGCCCACCTCGGGCAGTTCGACGAACACGACGTCACCCAACTGGCCCTGGGCGAAGTTGCTGATGCCGATGGTGGCGACGTCACCCTCGACGCGCACCCATTCATGGTCCTTGGTGTATTTGACGGTCATTGTGATCCCCTGTTCAAACGCGGATGTGTCTGACAACGAAAGAGTCGAAGCGGCCCAATCAGCCCCGGTATCAGCCCCGGTAATAGCGCTGCGGCACGAAGGGCAGCGCGGCAACGCGGGCGGGCAGCGGCTTGCCGCGCACCATCAGCGTCAGCGGCGTGCCGACGGCGGCGTGGGCGCGATCGACATAGCCCATGGCGACCGGCGCGCCCGCCGTGGGGCCAAAGCCGCCGCTGGTGATCTCACCGATCTTGGTGCCGTTGGCGTCGAGAATGTCGGTGTGCTCGCGGGCGGGCTGGCGGCCTTCCGGCTGGATGCCGACGCGGCGGCGCGAGGCCCCGTCCGCCAGTTGCTGCACGATGATGGCGTGGCCGGGGAAGCCGCCTTCGGCGCGGCGGCGCTTGGGCAGCGTCCATTCCAGCGCGCCGTCCACCGGGGTGGTGGTGGTGTCGATGTCGTGGCCGTACAGGCAAAGCCCGGCTTCCAGACGCAGCGAGTCGCGGGCACCCAGCCCGATGGCCTCCACCTCCGCCTCGGCCAGCAGGGCGCGGGCGATGGCCTCGGCGGCGTCGTTCGGGCAGGACAGCTCATAGCCATCCTCGCCAGTGTAGCCGGAGCGGGTCAGCGTCACCGGCACGCCGTTGAATTGGGCGCTGCGGCAGCTCATGAAGGGCATGGTCGCGGCTTCCGGCACGAAACGCGCCATCACCTCGGCCGCCATCGGGCCTTGCAGGGCGAGCAGCGCCAGATCGGCGAGGTATTCAACCTCGACCAGACCGGCCAGCTTGCCGCGCAGATGGGCGATGTCCTGCTCCTTGCAGGCGGCGTTGACCACCAGGAACAGATGATCCCCGGCGTTCGTCACCATCAGGTCGTCGAGGATGCCGCCCTGCTCGTTCAGGAACAGCGTGTAACGGGTGCGGCCAACCGCCAGCCCCTTGATGTCGCCGGGAACCAGCGTTTCCAGCGCCGACGCCGGATCGACCCCGGCCGAAGCGATTGGCTTCAGACGGACTTGGCCCATGTGCGACACGTCGAACAGACCGGCCTTGTCGCGGGTGTGCTGGTGCTCCTTCAGGATGCCCAGCGGGTATTGCACCGGCATGTCATACCCGGCAAAGGGGACCATGCGGGCACCCAGCTCGACATGCAGCGCGTGCAGGGCGGTGGTCTTGATGGCTTCGGTGGAGTCGGTCACGCTGGCTCTCCGGCATAAGGGACGCGCCCGCGCCGACCCTTCGGCGCGAGAGATTGCCCCCTCTGTCTTGGACCTGAGAGATTCACCGCACGCGCGCCAAGGCCGGTGGCCTGGGACGAACGCGCCGGTTTACTCCTTCGGTGAGGCACGACGCGCGAGCGCGCGTGTCTGCTTTCCAGAGTTGCCTTATCCCCTTGCGGTCCTTGCTGCCTGAGAGTTTCCGGGGGCGGTTGCTCCTTCGGCGCCACCGTTTTGCCACCCGTGGTCCCGGGCACCGCAACGGCGATCTCTCCCGCGAGGGATCATCAGCGTGTTGTTCGCACACTGTCGCGGATAGGCATGTTTGTCAATCAGAGGATCGAGCGGTCGTGGAAAACACGGAAGACCTCATTTTTCCTATTTTAGGAATTTTATCTTTACAGAACAGCCAAGGACGGCCATCCTTCGACCGCGCGCTTCAAACGGCTGGCCAGCCACCTCCTTCACGCGCATCGATCCATTTTTTGAACGGAGCGCCTCCATGGCTACCCAGACTTTCAACCCGTCCGACCTGTCGCAATCCGCCACGAATTGGGCGGTGGCCCAGCGCATCGTCGGACCCTTCGCCCCGCACGCCCAGGTCACGCCGAATCTGACCCTGGCGCTCGACCCCGGTTTTCTGCTGAGCGGCACGACCCTGACCGAAGTCAACGCGCAGAACGTCGGCCCCTTCGCCCCGCCCTCGTCCGGTTTTCGCATCGACCGCGTGGTGATTGACCGTTCGACCGGTGCCGCGTCCATCGTCACCGGTGCCGCCAACAGCCTGACCCCGCCCGCCATTCCCACCGGCAAGCTGCCGGTTGCCCGCGTCATGCTGGAACCAACCACGGCGGCCATCATCAACGAGATCGTGGTGGACGAACGGGCGCTGAGCGACCTTAACCCAGTGTCGCTGAATGTCTCTTTCCGCGCCAACATGAACAATGTTCATCAGACTGGAATTGCCTCATCCACCTGGACGAAAATCAACTTCTCGACAACCGATTTCAATGTCGGGGGTGCCTTCGATACTGCGACTTCACGGTTCAAGCCTCTGACGGCCGGCAACTATCTGGTTACGGGCAAGGGCGCGATGACGATTAGCCCCGGCTATCAGCTCAGCCTCGCTATCTACAAAAACGGCGCGATGTATTCGCTGGTGACGAATTACACACCGTACAGCAGCGGCGTTTACACTTCGGTTTCCGATTCCGTGGTGCTGAACGGGTCGACCGACTACATCGAACTCTGGTGCCAGACCAACAACGCCGGGTCCAACACGCTGTTGGGCGACACCCCGAACACCAGCTTTACGGCTACCCGGATCAGCTGACGTGTGATGCAACCGGTAGCCGTCAGGGCTGCCGGTTGCGGGAAATGCAATTGTTCAAGACACTCCCCTTGCATTCCTTGCTGCCTGAGAGTTTCCGGGGTGGTTTCTCCTTCGGCACCACCATCCTGCGATCCGTTCCCGGACCATCTCAACAGCAATCGCCCGCGAGGGATCATCAGCGTGTTGCCCGCACACCGTTGTGCACGGGCAAGAATATCAAGCGGAGGATCGCGGCGCTGTTGAAATTCCAAACAACGCCAATTTTCCAATTATGGGAGAAATCTTAACATTGGAGCCGCGCCCCCCGTTCGCGCGGAAAACCGGATGGGGATCCCCCGTCTTCGCATCGCGGCGAGACCAGGGATCCCCCCTTCACATCACTTCAAATCCAAATGGCTGCCGTCGCAAAAAGGCGGTTTCTTGGTCGCCTTGCAGCCGCAGAAACGGGCCTTCATCGTCGTGGCCGGGGCGAACTTCATCGGTTCGAACCCGGTTCCGGTGTGGCTGCCGTCGCAGAAGGGCTGCTTGGCGCTGCGACCGCACCGGCACCAGTAATAGGTCTTTCCCGCCTCCATCTCGACGGTGAAAGGCTCCTTGGACGCAACGACGGGGTTGGCCATTCAACTCTCCCTTGGCGGTTGGCCCGATCATCGGGCGGCTACGGGTGGTTGGAAAACTGGAACCGGCGACGACGGAAGCGGGGCTGACGGTCAGCGTTTCAACTGGGCGCGGTTGAAGGCCAATTGCTCCGGCGTCAACTGGAAGCCAAGATAGACCTTCCAATCCTTGGCGTTGGCATCCTTGGGCAACGGAATCTTCGGAGCCAGTTCTTCCTTGCTGCCAGAGCGCGGCTGACCGGCGGCAAAGGTCACGTCGGTGTCGAAAAAGGCCTTTGACACAATCGTGTCGTCCGGCTTGGCCAACGCGACAAAATACTGATAGCGGGCGCTGTCGCCCTTCATGGCCGGGCCACGCTCGGCGATCAGATACAGATTGACGTTCACCGTCACGCCGCTGCTGGTGTAATCGCACGTGCCCGCGAAATCGGCCAGCGCCGCGCGCGATTCCATATCGTTCAAGTCGCGCCCGCCGGAACGGAGCAACGTCACTTCGGACAGATCACGGATGATCGACACCTTCGGGCAGGCCAGCGCCGCCTCCGCCGCAGATGGGGCGGACAGCCCCAGATCGGCGCAGCCGGACAGCCCCACGGCGGCGGTCATCGCCGCCAGCGCGAGCAGGCGCGTCCGGGCCGGGCTTTTCAGAGAGGGGGCAGCTGTATTAGGGTCGCGGCGGCGGTCCATCGGTTCGGCCTGATCGGTTGGATCGAAAGGTGTGCGGGTGACTTTAGAGATCCCGCGCAACCGGCACAAGGCCATGCGACGGCTTTGTTTCCTGTGACCGTTTTGACAATGGCGAACCTGAGAGCGACATGACCAACCCGGCTTCCCTGACGATCCTTCTCGCCGCCCCGCGCGGTTTTTGCGCCGGTGTGGACCGGGCGATCCAGATCGTCGAAACCGCGCTGGAGCGGTACGGCGCGCCGGTCTATGTCCGGCACGAGATCGTCCACAACCGTTTCGTCGTCCAAAGCCTGGAAGCCAAGGGCGCGGTGTTCGTCGATGAATTGACCGAGGTGCCGGACGGCGTGCCGGTGGTGTTCTCCGCCCACGGCGTGCCGAAATCGGTGCCGGAGGCGGCGGAGGCGCGCGGCCTGTTCTACCTCGACGCCACCTGCCCGCTGGTCAGCAAGGTGCACCGCGAGGCCGAACGGCATTTTTCCGAAGGCCGCCAGATCGTGCTGATCGGCCACGCCGGACACCCGGAGGTGATCGGCACCATGGGCCAACTGCCCGAAGGGGCGGTGGTGCTGGTGGAAACGGTGGCCGATGTGGCGCGGATCGTGGTCGATGATCCGGACAATCTGGCCTTCGCCACGCAAACCACCCTGTCGGTGGACGAAACGGCGGACATTCTCGCCGCCCTTCAGGCCCGCTTTCCCGCCATCGCCGGGCCGAAGAAGGAAGACATCTGCTACGCCACCACCAACCGTCAGGCGGCGGTCAAGGCGATCGCGCCCAAGGTGGACGCGCTGCTGGTGCTGGGCGCGCCCAACTCCTCCAACTCCAAGCGGTTGGTCGAGGTGGCGAAGGTCCATGGCTGCCCCGCCGCGCAACTGGTCCAGCGCGCCAGCGACATCGATTGGTCGGCGTTGGCCGGGGTCACGCGGTTGGGAATCACCGCCGGGGCGTCGGCCCCGGAAATCCTGGTCGAAGAGGTGATCGAGGCCGCCCGCGCCCGCTTCACGGTGACGGTCGAGGAGCTGCGCACCGCCACGGAAAACGTCGTGTTCAAGCTGCCCCGTGCCCTGGTCGAGGATGTGGTGGAGCGGGACTGAGCAACAGCCCCCTTCCCTTTCCCGCTTCTGAGCGCGCGCCGCCGCCCTTCAGGCCTGTGGTTTTACGGCCCCTTGCGGCGGCGGCCCGGCTTTTTCTGCGGCGCGCCTTCGGGGATGCCGCGCCCCTGGCGGGCGGTGCTGATGCCGATGCTGCCGGGGGCTTCCAAGCCCAGATCCATGGCTTCCAGGCGGCGCAACTCGTCGCGCAGGCGGGCCGCCTCCTCGAATTCCAGATCGGCGGCGGCGGCGCGCATGCGTTTTTCCAGATCGGCGATGACGGTTTTCAGGTTGTGGCCAACCAGTTCGGTGGCGTTCAACCCGGTTTTCACCGTCACATGGTCGCCGCGCTCATAGACGCTTTCCATAATGTCGCCGATCGCCTTCTTCACCGACTCCGGCGTGATGCCGTGTTCCAGGTTGTAGGCGTGCTGCTTTTCGCGCCGCCGGGCGGTTTCGCTGATCGCGTATTGCATGCTGTCGGTGATCTTGTCGGCGTAGAGGATCGCCCGGCCTTCGATGTTGCGCGCCGCGCGGCCGATGGTCTGGATCAGCGAGGTCTTGGAGCGCAGATAGCCTTCCTTGTCGGCGTCGAGGATCGCCACCAGCGCGCATTCGGGGATGTCCAGCCCCTCGCGCAGCAGGTTGATGCCGACCAGCACGTCATAGGCCCCCAGACGCAGATCGCGGATGATCTCGATCCGCTCCAGCGTGTCGACGTCGGAATGGATGTAGCGGACGCGCAGCCCCGACTCGTGCATGTATTCGGTCAGCGCCTCCGCCATCTTCTTGGTCAGGGTGGTTACGAGCACGCGATAGCCCTTCGCCACCACCTCCTTGCACTCCCCGATCAAATCATCGACCTGGGTTTCGGTGGGGCGGATGATGACCTCGGGGTCGATCAGGCCGGTGGGGCGGACCAACTGTTCGCTGAAGACGCCGCCGGTGCGCTCCATTTCCCAATTGCCGGGGGTGGCGGAGACGAAGACCGTCTGCGGGCGCATCGCCTCCCACTCCTCGAACTTCAGCGGGCGGTTGTCCACGGCGCTGGGCAGGCGGAAGCCGTATTCGACCAGCGTTTCCTTGCGCATGCGGTCGCCCCGGTACATGCCGCCGATCTGCGGCACCATGACGTGGCTTTCGTCCACGATCAGCAGGGCGTTGTCGGGCAGATATTCGAACAGGGTCGGCGGCGGTTCGCCCGGCGCGCGGCCGGTCAGGAAACGGGAGTAGTTTTCGATCCCGGCGCAGGAGCCGGTGGCCGCCATCATCTCGATGTCGAAGGTGGCGCGCTGCTCCAACCGCTGCGCCTCCAGCAGCTTGCCTTGGGCGTTGAACGCCTCAAGCTGCTCCTTCAGCTCCTTTTTGATCGCGCCGATGGCCTGATGCAGCGTCGGCTTCGGGGTGACGTGGTGGCTGTTGGGGTAGACGCGCACGGCCTCCAACCCGGCCAGCTTTTCACCGGTCAACGGGTCGATCTCGTGGATCGCCTCGATCTCCTCGCCAAACAGCGAGACGCGCCACGCGCGATCCTCCATGTGGGCGGGGAAGATCTCCACCGTGTCGCCGCGCACGCGGAACAGGCCACGGCCAAAGGCGGCGTCGTTGCGCTTGTATTGCAGCTCGGTCAGTTTGCGCAGCAACTCGTGCTGGGGGATCACCTCCCCCTTGCGCAGGTCAAAGGTCATCTCCGAATAGGTTTCGACCGAACCGATGCCGTAGATGCAGGACACCGACGCGACGATGATGACGTCGTCGCGCTCCAGCAACGAGCGGGTGGCGGCGTGGCGCATCCGGTCGATCTGCTCGTTGATCGAGGATTCCTTTTCGATGTAGGTGTCGGTGCGGGCGACGTAGGCTTCCGGCTGGTAATAATCGTAATAGGAAACGAAGTACTCCACCGCGTTGTCGGGGAAAAAACTCTTCATTTCCCCGTAAAGCTGGGCGGCCAACGTCTTGTTGGGGGCCAGCACCAGCGTCGGGCGCTGCACCGTCTGGATCACATGCGCCATGGTGAAGGTCTTGCCCGACCCGGTGACGCCCAGCAGGACCTGATCACGTTCCCCGCGCACCAGCCCGTCGGTCAACTCCGCAATGGCGCGCGGCTGGTCGCCCGCCGGAACATAGTCCGACGAAATGATGAACCGCTTTCCAGCCTCCAGCTTCGCAAAGGACTTGGCGGGGATGGGGGACAGGACGGGGTTGGCCATGGCGGGGATCGGTCCGGGTCGGTGGTACGGAACAGGAACCGATTATATGGGCCGACCAGGGCCGTCTGTCGAGCGATGCGGCACCATCACCGCAGGGCTATCGCATTTGGCCGAGGATGGCTCTGGCGTATTCGTCGGACCAACCTGCCCGCTTTCGCCTGGCTCGGATTGAGTCGGT
>NZ_RXMA01000079.1 GCF_003966125.1 Azospirillum griseum | reverse complement strand
GTAACCATCCGGCGAGTGACGCGGTCAGGCTGCTTTCCTGATATTTTGAGCGGCTTTCCAATTCCACGGGAGCAATTCGTGCAACCGGTTCTGCGGAATGTCGGCGATACGGGCGAGGACATCGGCGAGCCACGCCTGGGGATCGACGTCGTTCATCTTGGCGGTGACGATCAGGGTGTACATGGCGGCGGCACGCTGTCCGCCACGGTCTGAACCGCAAAACAGCCAGCTTTTGCGGCCCAGCGCGATGCCCCTCAGCGCCCTTTCGGCGCAATTATTCGTCATACAGATACGGCCGTCGTGGAGGAAACGGGTGAACCCGCCCCAGCGGGTCAGCATATAATCCATCGCCTTGGCGACGTCGTTGTGCCGCGACAGCTTGGCGCGTTCGGCGCGCATCCATGCTTCCAGTTCCGCCACCAGAGGGGCGACATGCTCCTTGCGCGCCGCCAGCCGATCATCGGGCGGTTTGCCGTTGATGGCGCGTTCAAGGTCGAACACGGCGTCGATGCGTTTCACCGCTTCAAACGCCAAGGGCGAAATCGGCGGCGGGATTTTCCCATGTCGGCCTTTGGCGGCGTTGGCGGCGATATCCGCCAAAACGAAGAATTTGCGTCGGCCATGCGCCCAGCATAGCGCGTCGGTGATCGGTCCGGGCTTCCGGTCCGGCGCATAAAGCCGATTGTACCCGGCGAAGGCGTCGGCCTGGAGGACGCCGACGAAGTTCTCAAGGTGCTTTTCCGGATGCTCGCCGCGACGGTCGCGGGAATAGCGGAACGCCGCAGCATGGGCCGTGTCGGCGCCGAAGGGACGATCATCGCGCACGTACACCCAAATCCGCCCGGTGTCGGTCTTTCCTTTCGCCAACACCGGAACCGTGGTGTCGTCTCCATGCAACCGCGCCGCCGTCATGACGTGGGCGTCGATCAGATCGAGCAACGGCTGCAATGCGGCGGTCGCAGCGCCGACCAGGTCGGCCAGGGTGGACAGACTGAGGTCGATCCCCTCACGGGCGAAACGTTCGGACTGGCGGTTCAACGGCTGGTGTTGGCCAAACTTCTCGAACAGAATCATCGCCAGCAGACTGGGACCGGCAAGGCCGCGCGGGATGACGTGGAAGGGGGCGGGCGGCTGGTGGATCGCCTCGCAGGCTCGGCAGGCGAATTTCTCCCGCACCGTTTGCAGCACTTTCCATTGCCGGGGAATGCTTTCCAGGGTCTCGGTGACGGTTTCGCCCAGTTTGCTCAGCTTGTCCGACCCGCAGCACGGGCAGGTCGTCGGGGACGGCAGCACCGTCCGTTCGCGCGGCAGGTGATCGGGAAACGGCTTTCTGACCGGCTTCTTGCGGGTGAACGGCTGAACGTCGGTGGTTTTCGCCGCCGCCTGTTCGGCCTTGATTTCGTCTTCACCGGCGGTCGCCTCAAGCTCTTCAAGCTGCAATTCGAGTTGATCGAGCAGCCGGGATTTGCGTTCGGAGCGCGTCCCGTACAACTCGTGCCGTAGCTTGAGGATTTCCAGCTTCATTGCGGCGATCAGGGCATCGTCGCCGGACTTGATCGCCAGCGCCCGGGCTGCTTCGAATTCGAGAACATCGACCCGCGCCAAGGCCGTCGCCGCAAGGGCGCGCAAGGAAACGATGTCGTCGGGCAGGCTGTCCATGGCGACGATTTTATCATAAAATCTAGTATGTTGAACCGGATTTCACCCCGCCGCCTCCGGTTTCCAGGTCCGTTGCGGCAGCCGCCAATCGACCCCTTCAAGCAAATATCCCAGTTGCCCGGCGGTGAGCGAGACCGCCCCGTCCACCGTTGACGGCCACACGAACCGCCCCTTCTCCAATTTTTTGGAAAACAGACACATCCCCTGGCCGTCGTGCCAGATCACCTTCACGGCGTCGCTTCGGCGCCCGCGAAAGATGAACAAATGGCCGCCATGCGGATCGCGTTTCAGGACTTCCTGAACCTGCAACGCCAAACCGTTCCAGCCTTTCCGCATGTCGGTGCAGCCCGTCGCCAACCACACCCGCGTCCCCGGAGGAGCCGGGATCATGATCGGCTCCGCGAGCCCATCAGCGCCGCGATCACCGACGCCGCCAACTCCGGCGATGTCGCCGCCGGGATGCGCACCCGCACGTCTCCACCCAACGTCACTTCGACCGCCGCTTCGGAAGTCGGCGGCTTCGGCGCCGACGCGATCAAGGACGACGTCTGCAAACCGCCGTCATCCGGCGGCGGCGCGGAAGGCGTCACCGTCACACCGATGAAGCCGGAAAGCGGACGATCAAATGATCGGCCTTCTCGTTGCCGACGCCAGCGATACAGCAGGCTTTCATGGACCCCGAACCGCCGCGCCGCTTCCGAAACCATCACGCCCGGACGAAAGGCCGCTTCGATAAGCCGTAATTTCTCGGCCTCCGTGTAGTGCCGACGACGTTCCGAACCCGCCAAA
>NZ_RXMA01000078.1 GCF_003966125.1 Azospirillum griseum | reverse complement strand
CGCTCCAGCGGATCCCCGCTCTTGCTCAACTCCGCATAGCGATCCTGAAGATCAAACAGCCCAGCTTGACCGGCCATGCTTCCCCCCCGCCTGCAAAACAAGGGAATCACCAGAACGCCGAACACGCTAAAGTTTTGCAAGGTGTCCAATCGGCGCTTGGTTACAAAAGCCCATGCGATTTCGAGGCGGCGGCATAACCAACAAGCCGAAGGCTCTCCACTTTTCCAAGGCAACTCCACTCCTCCGGCTGACGCAGCCGGACAACCTTGCTATTCTCAATCCATGGCGTATCGCTCCCTCGTGGAGGTTCTGGCAGGTTTCGTCACCCACCTTGATGCGCCGCCCTAATCACACCGTCATCACCCAGATTCTCGCATAGCTCTCAAAATGCCGCGCATGCCTCCTGTGACTCACAGTGAAAATGCCGTTCCGGGGAGAAGCTGGGTAGTGTACAATATTTTCAGTCACTTTCTGTACAATATTAAGTTGTTGAGGAAACATGAGCATTTCAGAAGATTTCCTGCATCGCAAACCTCTTATGGATAAGGTAATGGTAAATAAATCTCCGTTTCCTTATCTTTTTGCAGACCATGTGATTGGAGATGATATCATTGAGAAAATGTTGACTCATTGGCCGACAGGAGAGGAGCAGACGCCCGAAGGTTACAATGAAGGTGTATATATTCACCATGTCGGCATGGATGGCGCTTACAACTTCTTCCCGAACATGTCATTGGATAGAAGAGAGTTCTGGAACGGTTGTACTGAGGATGTTCTCAAGCCGATCGTTGAAGATGCGCTTAGCCGCCTTCTCCCGTCACTGGATTGGGTCCGCCTACAGGATCTGGCAAACCACCCCGATATTCGTATTCAGCATTTGATGCTTATGGAATCCCGGCGCGGATACCGTCCCCACCCGGCACATACGCACTTTTGCCACAGCCCTCATTGGCTGATGACGTTGCTGATCTACCTGGATGATGCCAGCGAGAGCGACCGTGGGACCCGTATCGTCGAGTTCCTGCCTTCCAGGCAATCGGCGGACGATCTTGCAACGGTCTGCGCGCGGATTGACGAGCATTTCTATCTGACCCCCGATCCGCTCCAACACGCTGGTAACGTCAGACTGCATGAAGTGCCCTTCAGCAGAGGCTCCGTTCTGGCTTTTCTGGAAACCCCCGATGCGGTCCATGCGGGGCCGCCACTGGAACGGGCGGCTCGAACCGGTGCCCGGCGGCGCTTGGTGCGCATGCATATTTCTGCTCATCCTGAGATGGTTCAGCGATCCTTTGGTGTGCCACATGCAGACTTCAGCTCCCTTGCCAAGGATCCGGCTGCTCAGTCTGGAGCGGTCTATGAGATTTACCGCCGCGTTATGGAGCGTCCTGGTTTGGATGGTAACGGACCATCACATCTATCGGTCGGAGTGGACTTCAGTCAGCAGGGGCTGAACGGGATTGTCCACATAGAGGACCCCATACAGTAAGCCTGCAGGAGACAAGATCCATTGATCCAAGGTGCCGTCCCGGGACCTTGGATCAATGGATACGCCAATATCCGTCGCGTGTTTGCCCTACGTCAGCCACAATCCGTGATGTGATACCGGCGAGCGAAAGCGCTGACTCATTGAGGGGGATTCCCAAGCCCTGCAATCCGTGATTGGCTTCGCCATCGCGAATGGGGAGGAGCGCATGCCAGCGGCGTTGCCGATCCGGTACGACCTGAGCGCCAGCGAGTTGCGGGCCTTGGCGCGGGGGAGAGCAAAGGGCGGGTGGCGGCGCGGCTGGCCGGCATGGACCGCCAAGCCTTGCGCGACGCGGTGGTGCGCTACAACGCCGAAGGCGTGGACGGGCTCCATGATCGTCCGCTGCCCGGCCGGTCGGAATGGCTGAGCGAGGGCGAACAGGCAACGCTCAAGTCCATCATCTTGGCCGGTCCCGATCCCAAGCGGCACGGCTGCGTGGAGTGGACCCTGCCGATCCTGTGCGAGGTGATCGCCGAACGCTTCGCCAAGACGCTGCATCCGGCCAGCCTGTCGCGCATCGTGCGTCGGCTGAACCTGTCGAAGCAGAAGACGCGGCCCCGCCATCCCCAGTCCGACGCCAAGGCCCAGGCCGCCTTCCCAAAAAGGGGCTGCGCGAAGCCCTGAAGGCCGCAGCCGCCGCGCACCCTGAACGCCGCCTCCAGCTCTGGTTCCAGGATGAAGCCCGCATCGGACCACCTCGCTAAACCGGCTTTGAGTGCCTGTTGAGGCTTCCGCGAGGGTCACGCTGGTAGGAACCCAGGGATTTTCGGGGGTTGATGTCCTGATTTTGGCTGGAAATGTGGAAATATGTGGGGGTTTTGGCGCTATACGGGCACAGTTCGCCCCTCGAGCCAGATCAAGCGTCGGAAATTGTAGGCGAGGTTGGCGATGCCGATCTTCACCGTGGCGCGCCCAAGGCCGATGGTGCGGATGAACAGCGC
>NZ_RXMA01000077.1 GCF_003966125.1 Azospirillum griseum | reverse complement strand
GCTGGTCGAGCCCGACCAGCTTCGGCGGCCAGATGCGGGGGCAGCGGTTCGACGCCAACGGGGTCAAGATCGGCGACGAGTTCCGTATTGACGACCTGACGGTGCCGATCTGGGATCCTGTGGTAACCGCGCGAGCCGATGGCGGCTTCATCGTTTCCTGGCAGACCACCAACGGTGCAAGCCTCGACGGCATCAATGCTTATACCCGCGTCTTCTCGGCTCAAGGTATTCCCTTGAATAATTTCACCGGAACGCCCAGTGGCGACATCCTATTCGGTTCCTCTGGGTCCGACACGCTGACCGGAGGTGCCGGCGCCGACACCTTCCTGTTCACCGCGCCCAACCATGGGCTGGACACCGTCACCGACTTCCAGGCTGGCACCGACCGGATCGAAATTGTCGGTTCCGCCTTCGGCAACCTTCCAACCGGCCAGCTCGACGCCGGCCGCTTCGCACTCAACGCGCCGAGCGATGCCGATGATCGTTTCGTGTTCAACACCACGACAGGGGCCTTGTCCTACGACCCCGACGGCAACGGTTCCATGGCGGCAACTACCTTCGCCATGTTGAACGTCCGCTCACTGTCGGCCAGCGACATCTGGGTGGTGGCGTCGGCCTGAGGCCGGCGTCGCCATTCCTTCCTTGCCGATCAGGGCGCTTGTCCGTCAAAGGGTGGCAGTGCGGACAGTTGGTCGGCACGGTTCCGTGACAAAACGCTTTCCACTCGTTCATAACCCTCTCCCGCGATCGGATCGGCGTCCACGGCCGGGACCGGGGCTGGAGAGGGGAACGGCGTGCCGCGACATCGTTTGCTGACCGAGGACGAACTCCGGCAATTGTTCGGCGTTCCCGCCGACCGGGATGCTCTGGCGCGTCAATTCACGCTCACCCCTTCGGACCACGACCTGATTCTGACGCGGCGGGGTGACGCCAACCGGCTCGGTTTCGCCGTGCAATTGGCGTTGCTCCGTCAGTCCGGCCGTGCGCTTGCCCAGGTCGAGGAACCAATCGACCCGCTGATCGCCTGGATCGCTGCCCAGATCGATGTGCCGGCGCACCTGTTCGCCGATTATGCCCGTCGGCATCAGACGATGACCGATCATGCCCGACAACTCGCCTCGATGCTCGGGCTGCGCCCGTCGACCGATGCCGACCTTCCCTTCATGATCGAAGCCGCCGCCCAAGCCGCCTGGCCCGCGCACAAGCCGGGAGTGATCGTCACCGCCATCGTCTCCGCGCTCCGCTCCGAGAAGCTCATCCTGCCCGCCTTGGCGGTAATCGAACGCACCGGCGCTGCCGGGCGTGCCCGGGCACGCAAGCGGGCCGCCGACGCGCTGCTTGCCGGCCTCACCGACGAGCAACTGGCCAAACTCGACCGGCTGCCGGTCGTCGATCCCGAACTCGGTGGGACTCCTCTCGCCTGGTTGAAGGCGATGCCGAGCGCGCCGAAAGCCGGACATGTCCGCGACCTGCTCGGCAAGCTTCAGGCCGTCCGCGCCGTCGGGATCGCGTCCGACCTCGTGTCGCGCCTTCCCGAAATCCGGTTCCGCCAGTTTGTCCGGGAAGGCCAGGCGTCACCCGCCTATCTGCTCGGCCGCTACACCACCCATCGGCGGCGCGCGACCCTGGTCGCCGTGCTGTTCGACCTGGAATCCCGGCTGACCGATGCCGTGCTCGACATGGCCGACCGGCTGATCGGTGGCGCCTTCACGCGGGGCAAGCATGCCAAGGAAAAGACCTACGCCGCCACTTCGTGCGACGTCGGCCGCCTGATGCGGCTGTTCCACGACACGATCGAGGCGCTCGGCGCGGCCCAGGACAGCGACCGCGACGCCTTCGCCGTCGTCGACGAGACCGTGGGCTGGGCGAAGCTGTTGCGCGCCCGGCCCGAGGTGGCCGGGCTCGCCGATCTGGCGGAGGAGAATCCCCTGATCCGTGCCGCCGACCGCTACATCACGATCCGGAAGTTCGTCCCGGCTCTTCTCGAAGCCCTCACCTTCAAGGCGGCCAGGGACAACGACCCGCTGCTCGCGGCGGTCACGCTGCTGCGCGAACTCAACCAGTCCGGCAAGCGCGAGGTGCCGTCGGATGCGCCGATGCCCTTCCGCAAGGAGTGGAGGCGGCTGGTCGTCGAAAGCGGCAAACCCAATCGCCGACTGTACGAGATGGCGGTGCTGGCCACCTTGCGCAACAAACTCCGTTCCGGCGATGTCTGGGTCGAGCGTTCCTCCGGCTACCGCCGTTTCGACAGCTATCTGCTGCCGACCGCGGCGGTGCCGCCGGTGGTGTCCGAATTGGGCCTGCCCGATACGGCCGACGCGTGGTTGGCCGCGCGCAGCCAGGAACTCGACGAGCGTTTGAAGCGTTTTGCTCAAAGGTTGCAGCGCAATCAGCTCGACGGTGTCGAACTGCGCGACGAGCGGCTGCACATCACGCCGGTGAAGGCGGCCACGCCGACGGAGGCGAGGACTTTGGCCGCCCGGCTCGACGCTCTGCTGCCACCCTCTGTGCCAATGACGGTGAGACATCAGCCCGGCTGAAGTTTAAGCTCGAGGGCGTAGGAAATTCATCGCGTGACCATGCCCAAC
>NZ_RXMA01000076.1 GCF_003966125.1 Azospirillum griseum | reverse complement strand
CGAGTCTACCCGCAGCGACTCCCGCTGAAAATCCCCGACCGCACCACAAGCCAAGCCGATTCATCTATTTTGAATCGGCTCCTTATGTAGCATCTGCCACCGCCTGATCCTGCCGCGTCTCAGCCCTACCCGCTACCCTGTTGCGCTGAAACCGAACGGGAGGGGGATGGAGTATGGGGGAGCCGCACGTCGTCAGCGCCCTGCGGGAGAAGCGGGCGGAGATCTCTGGGGCAATCCTTGAGCTTGAGAAACGGATGGCTCAGCATCGGGCCGACCTGGTGCACCTGGACGCCACCTTGCGCCTGTTCGCCCCGGAGCTGGAAAGCATTGTGCCGAAGAAGCCGCCGGCGGCGCGCTCCCACTACTTCGCCACCGGCGAGCTGGCGCGCCGCTGCCTGGAGGCGCTGCGCATGGCAGAGGGACGTGTCGTTGCCGCCGAGGAGATCGCCGTCGCCGCCATGCGCGACAGAGGGCTCGATCCGGAAGACCGCAAGACCCGCTCCGACTTCATCCAGCGCGTGCTCAACACCCTGACCGCCCTGAAAGGCAAGGGCACGGTGGAGAAGATCGGCAATGGCCTGGGAGCCCGCTGGTGCCTTCCGTCCGAACCCGCCGATCACGCCGCGTGAGCGCGCTGCCAGTAGCCGCAGAAGTCGACCGACGGGCCGGTCTTCGTCTCCAGCCCGACCACGATGCGGAACTGCTCGCCGTTGCTGGTCCGGCGATGATCCTCTCGGAAGGCGGCTTCCTGGGCGTAGCGGTGCAGGTAAAGGCCGGAGATGTGATGATGGTGCCCGATCTCGCGGCGGCGGATGCGCGAGAAGAAGGATTCCGCCCCGTTGGTGCAGGCGCCGTCCTGGCTGTAGGCGTCCTGGTGGTTGATGCGGTGCATTGGGTAGCGGGCGTGCAGGTCGTTCCAGGCGCTGGACTCGTCCGCATGCACTTCGGTGCCCTTGGCGACGCGCGAGCGGATGAAGCTGCCGGCGGCGTCCTCGGACGGGAACACGCCGGTCAGGGTGCGACCGTCGCGCTCGCGGATGGTGACGACACACCGGCGCTTGCCGGTCTGGTTGATGGCAAGCCGGCGGTCCTTGCGCTCCGCCTTGCGGTTCTCCGGGCGGATATGGCCGCCTAAGCAGGCCCCATCGATCTCCGCTGCTTTGCCCGCGCCGCCGATTACGACGCCGCGGCTCTCCGCGGCCATCGCTTCGCGGATCTTGTGGGCCAGCACGAACGCCGTCTTGTACTGGACGCCCAGGTCGCGCGACAGCGGCAGCGCGCCCTTGCCCTTCACCTCGTTGACGAAGATCACCACGGCGGCGAGGTACATCCGGAGCGCCAGCTTGTGGAAGGCGAACAGTGTGCCCGAGGTGAGGGAGAGGTCCTTGCGGCACCGCTTGCAGCGCCAGCGAGGCGCACCGCTCGGTCGGCGGCAGTCGTACACCGCATCACAATCACAGGCCGGGCACACGGAACGTCCGTTCGTCTCCGGCCAGCGAATCGCCGCGAACACCGTCTCGGCTTCCGTGTCCGACAGGCGCAGCACTGTCGCCAGCGACAGCGTGCGCGCCGCAGCGGTGAGAAGGAAGTGCTGGCTTTTGATGCGACGGGGCATGGCGATCTCCGACACGGTGATTGCCCGAGTCTAACCGGCCTCGACTCCGCTGTGAATCGTCAAGTTCATGATTTGTTCTCATCCGGCTAGATCGCCCGCCGACCATCGTGGCGGATGCTACATAAGTCCGCAAATTTCCACCACGTCCGTGGACGCTATCTTGGGCGTGTCTTCATTGTGTGCCTGTTGTATGGTCGTTGTGGGTGAAGCAACATTTCTGAAATGTACGGGGGATATCCTGTGGGAGTTGTTGACGTGACTGCCACCTCTCCGGAGTTGACCACGGCACAAATTGCCGTCTGGCGTGAGCGAATCCGTACCACGACCTTTGCAAACTACCATCTCCACATGGGCATCGCCCTGGCTCTCCGGAGTGAATCCGGAGCTGCTCAGGCTTTGCAACGAGCGTGCGAAAGCGATCCGGGGTGCGTAGAGGCTGCCGTGGCGCTTGCCGAGCTGACTGGCGACACGAGCTGTCTTCCCGCCGGCGTCGGGATGCGCCAACTGGGGCTTTTGCGGCTGGCGGACATCGAAGCCAAGGCGGGGCGTTGGGAGCGAGCCGGCGCTTATATCGACGCCATGCTGGCAGTTCCTTTGCCTATAGAGCTGGCGTGCTATGCGGAAGAATTCGTCGCCTGCACGGAAATACTCGAAGTTGGCAGACGGATTGACGTACTGGTTATAAGCAGGGCCATTGTCGCTCTGCTGGATGCGGCCTCGTTTGAGCCAGATCTGGAAACCAGCATTCGGATAGGGCATCTGTTCTTCCGCCACCACGCTTATGACGAGGCGGCTGCCTGTTACCGCCGCTATGAACGGCGGGCCCCCGGCAATCTCGACATCCGATTCCGTCTCGGTTTCCACCATATGATCAACCTCGAACTGGCGGAGGCCGAGCAGGCATTCATCGGTTATACGGCAAGATTGCCGGATGATCGGTTTCCGGTGGCGCTACGGGTACTGACGGTACTGGCCGATGCGCGGGCGGTCGATGCGGCGGGACTGGTAGCCGAAGAGGAGGCGCGGCAGAAACTGGACTCCTCCTTGTGGGCCTGCCGTGGCTTGGCCTTTCAGCATCTGGGGGATTTGGCAGGGGCTTTGGCGGCTTATGAAAAGGCAGCTGAAATCGCTCCATCCCTGGAGGAGTACCGGCGAATGGTTGACCGGGAACAGATGGCCTTCCTTGGGGCACCGGGACAAGGCGGTCTTCTTGCCCTTGGTCTCCTTGCCTTGGGCCGCTTGCCGGAAGCCAAGGCCAAGGTGGACGGGGCGCTGCGTCAACTACCGGAGAGCGGATTTGATTGGCTGGTCAACGCCTTGCTTCTGTTGGAACTGAGTGCTGAACAACAAGCGCGGGAGGCGATGAAAGCCTTTCAAGCAGGATCTCCCAACGCGCTTCTGTTGCCATTGTTCCTGCGCTTACTGCCAATGGGGGCCGATCGGTTACGTGCTCTTCTGCCCACGGCTTGAACCTGAGGTGATGTGGTGGACGGCCCTCGGAACGTGTCAACGAATGTGAGACAGCCGGAGTTATGAATTAAGCTTGGATGGTCTCCGGTTTTGTCGGCGGATTGATCCAGGCTTC
>NZ_RXMA01000075.1 GCF_003966125.1 Azospirillum griseum | reverse complement strand
GTAAAGATGCGCCGTGTCGTCGTCATTCTTGACCTCTCCGCTCCATCTGGAGCTTAGCAGAGGTGTCCACCGATTCGGAGGAGGGTCACTTGCCACCGATCCCAGAAGGTGGAAGGGCCGTCCACCACATCACCTCACCGAGCCAGGCGAAAGCGTGCAGGATGGTCCGACGAATACGCGCGATCCATTCTCGGCCAAATGCGATAGCCGTGCCTACCGAACCTTGCTAAGTTGTTCATTTGATGTCAGTATATTTTCCGTGCTTTTATGATACATTGTACTGCTGCTGCTGAGGTGTTCGATGGAGCGTGCAACCTTGATGGATGCCGATATTGATCGGTTTCTCCACATGCCGTTTCTTCCTCAGCTGTGTTTGGAGCTGAACACGTCTTGTAATCTGGGCTGTGTCTATTGCCATTTTGCGCCGACAACTAGACGGGGCAAGGAAGCGCCCCCGGAGTTGCTTGATCGTATCAAGGAATTCTGCCGTCGGTTTCCGATCGATCATGTCACGCTTGCCGGAGACTCCGAAACCACTCTTTATGTGGGGTGGATGGAGTTCGCCCGCGATCTGCTGGATATTGGCATGAAGCTGCGAATAATCAGCAATTTCTGCAAAGGTTTGTTCAACGATGATGAGATCGACGTGCTTTCACGCTTTCAGGAAGTCGTCATCAGCCTGGACAGCGACAATGCGGAGCTGATGAGAAAGGTGCGCTACCGCGCCGATCTTCGGACTATCGTCACCAACCTCCAGAGGGTGCGTGCCGCCGCGGTGCTGAAGAACCGTCCGATGCCCCGTTTGGTTTGCAACATCACCGCCTATGACCGAAACATCATTCACATCGACCGCACTGTCGCCTTTGCCCTGGCTTCTGGCTTCACGCTGGTTCAGATCAATCCGTTCGTCGAACTGGAGGAGGTGCCAGGTGGTGAGAACGATCTGCGCGATAATCCCAATGCATGGGATGTCCGAAAGGTGGATACGCTGAGCCCTGACGCTGCGATGCAGGCAAAAGAGGCACTGGAGCGGGCCGTAGACCTGTGTAGGCGCCATGGCGTGCCGATCACGATGCAGGATCGGCTTCATGAACAACTGAACCGGTGCCTGACCGACGCCCCTCCTGCTTCTCTGTCTGGTAGCCCTCCGCTTCCTCCGGAATCTCGCCGCACCAAACATTGCCACTTCCCCTGGGATTATCAGCAGATGACCTGGAACGGGGACATGCTGCCCTGTTGCATCGTGAAGGATCAGTTCATTGGCAATGCGCTAGACCCGGGAGGCGTCGCTGGAGGCTTTAATGGACCCGTTATGAAGCAGTACCGCCGCGGTCTGCTGACGGGCGAACTGATGCCTGCCTGTGCCAATTGTACCTATGCTACCGATACAACGACGCGCCGGTTGCGCAGCAGCGTCGAAGCTATGCTCGGTCTGACCGGACGGCCGGAGCCGGAACGCTTGGGGAATACCACGTGAGTCTCGTTAGCATCTGCATCAGCACACGCAACCGTGCCGCGAAGTTGGAACGCCATCTGCGGCATATTGCAGGATTCCAAGAATTGAACTACGAGGTCGTTGTTTCGGATAACCAATCCGAGGACGACACGTCGGCCGTGGTCAAACGCATGCGTGCGGTGTTGCCCCGCCTGCACTATGTGCGTCAGCCAAAGCCACTGGGCAGTTGGGAGTCGATTTCGGCTGGTTGTGCCAACGCCGCAGGCGATTATGTCATCTGGATTGCCGATGACGATTTCCTGATCGAAGAGGGTGTGCTTTACGCTCAGCAGGTTATGGATCGCGAACCCGATATTTCTGCCGTGTTCGCCCAATGGCGTGACTATTTCGAAGACACTGGAGAAATTGGCAACATCACCCAATTCTTCCCAGAGGAAAAATCGTATTCGCAGGCCGATATGGTCAAGCTCTACTCCGACTATTGGATCCTGGAGTTGCCCATTTTTCGTCGTTCGGTTGCAATGAAATGGATGACTCCGCTTGCGTTGCAAATGCCTCTGGATTTCCATGCCATCAGTTGTTTCTTGCGACATGGCCGGATTCAGATGATTCCCAAAACGATTGCCCATGTCACCCGGCACCCTGGCCAGCAATCGCGACTGATTTATGAAAAGGACTATATGTTCAGTCATATCAGCGATTTGGAATTGTACATCCAAGGGATTCCGGCATACGCACGGCCGCGCAACGACGGGATGCTGGCGCAGAAGGTCGTCTCCCATTATTTGTGGTGTGCATTGCGGGCGCGGGAAGACGGGAAATTCTTTCTTGCCCGTCAGTATCTGCTGAAAGCCATGTCTTATGGACAGGATCCTGGCCGGGAGGAGGCTGCCGCATTCCAACGCGATCACATGATGTCGTTGATTCTGGAATATCTGGATCAGTTGGCTCAGGTTGCCCACCCGGTCCCTGAAATGGTTTTTGAAGATCAGGGGCTGGCCTGCACGTTGGCCGAGTCGTATATGGCGCGTCATCCCGACGTCTCGGTACGTCTGGTCCCGCGCGACGATCTGGTCACCGAGCCTTTCCCGGCCGATACGATGATCATGGTGAACGATACCGCCACGACTGCGGCTCGCCGTGAGCATCAGGGCGGCCCAACCCGTAAACTGCGAGCCATATCTGACATCGTCGAGGTATGCCGGCTGATATAGGCCAATGATAAGGGTTACGAGCGTACCCTTTTCTTCCCGAAACGGCTTCTGTGACCGAGATTGCGCGTGGGTTCACGGGAGACGGAGGGCACAATGGGAGAAGGCGTCAGGCTTCATTCCAGGCTTGAAGCCATGGATGAAGGCAGGCTGTATCGACGGATTGAAGTGATTACAGGACGTTGACATTCAGGATTCCCGTGGACACGAAAATCTGATTCAAACTCCTTTTCGGGAAGGAGGTTTGAATGAGCGGGGTTCGTTTGATCTTGAAGGATCATCAGTGGGATCGGATGGAACCACATTTGCCGGGCAAGCGCGGCGATCCCGGCCGAACTGGCGCTGACAACCGCCTCTTTTTGGAAGCCGTGCTCTGGCTGGCCAGAACGGGGTCGCCATGGCGCGATCTGCCGGACTTCTTCGGGAACTGGAACAGCGCTTTCAGTAAGCGTCGTCTGATGGACGCCTCGAAAAACTGTAGCGTGTTCGGCGTTCTGGTGATTCCCTTGTTTTTGAAGGCGGGGGGGGGGCGGAAGCATGGCCGGTCAAGCAGGGCTGTTCGATCTTCAGGATCGCTATGCAGAGTTGAGCAAGAGCGGCGATCCGCTGGAGCGTCTTTTGTCGGTGGTGAATTTCGAGATTTTCCGTCCGACGCTGGATGCGGCCTTGGGGCGCAAGGATCGTTCCCGGGGCGGTCGGCCGCCGCTGGACGCGGTGATGATGTTCAAGATCCTGGTACTCCAGGCGC
>NZ_RXMA01000074.1 GCF_003966125.1 Azospirillum griseum | reverse complement strand
GCGGGAGTTGGCTTCAGCACCCAAATTCTACGCCCGATCAACGGTTTGCGCTACACCCGCCAACCCTGGTGCATAATTGCGGCTAGGTGCTTCCCATCGTAACGTCCGTGGCCGAATGCGAACGTCGATCCGCATAGGTCGCAACATGCTGTCGGCGTTGATTTGACAGTCAACGGTGTCTCCTTTTCCAGGGTCAGGGCACCGCGTTCTGGCGCAGCTCAATAGCGATCTCGGTGATCGCGGCCGCGACGCTATCGAGCGAACCGCACACCACTGTGCCCCGATCATTATCAGGCTGCGCTGCTCAGCCGATATTCGGTCTTGATCTCGGCACCAAACACGGCCAAAGCCCGATTGATCCGTTCGACGCCGAACCGGTTCAGACGACCGGCCATCATCTCGGAGACATGGGGCGGCTCAAGATCGGCTTTCCGAGCCAGTTCGGCCTGGGACATACCGGTCTCATGCAGCTTGGCACGAAGGAACTCGATGGCCTCCTGTTTCACGGCCAGCAGTTCCGGTTCCGGCAGTCCCGCATCCCGGAATGGGTTGGTGGTCCTCTTAATCAGGCTCATGGAAATCCTCCTCAACGCTTTTGCGGCGGCCACGGCTCGGTTTGCTGGTTCAAACGGAACAGTTCGCGATCGAGTGCCCGGTAGCGGTTCTGGACCTCGCCGATGATCGACGGCGGGGTATCGAGGCCCCGGTGGACGAACAGGCAGACCAGATCGTCGCCCTTGATGGCGACCACGGCCGTCCATCCCTGAAGGAAATCGCTCGGGTCATGACCCAGCTCGACGCGGACGCAATGCTCTCCGGCTTCCTTCATCTCGACGATCCGGACCGAGCTGCGCCCGTCGAAAACCTCAGGCTGCTTCGCGACGCTGGCTAACAGGGACAGGATCATCACCGCATCGTCGGTGCCTAAGGCCCCGATTTCCTGCGCGACGTCTCCGAAGAAGGCAAAGTTCCGTTTCATGTCGCAATGTTACCATTAAGTGGTAATATAAGCAAGGGTGCCACGCTACCCGATGGGGCCTCCATAGACCCGAGTGTTTTGGGCCGGGCCAAATGTGGCCAGTCCAGCGCCGTTGGCACCGCGCATTTCCGCCTACCACTTCGCGCCGATCGTCGCGTCGGGACCGGGCGGGCCGAAGCCACGCGACCTAAACCGCCCACACTCCTGACAGAGGTGGTCGCTCAGATCGGGCCGAACCAACGTCACCTCCTCAGGCTTTCGCGGGACCGCGCCGACCACGCTTGCTCATCATGCCGCGCTCGCCGAACCGGCGGTCAAACCAGCTCATGGACCGGCCATACTTCTTCGCCACCTCGGAACGGCTCATGGCGACATTCTCAAGCCAGTCTTTGCGGGCCAATGGTTCGATTTCTGGTGCCAGGTCGTTACCCTTCCGTCCGCCCTTCACGCCGCGAGCAGCCTTGACCTCTGCCGCCTTGCGGATGCGCTCTCGCTTCAGCAGCGTTTCAGCTTCTGCGGCGTCATCAAGGATGACGTGAGCCGGCGTCGAGGCGTCGTAGACCTTGCCGGTATCGACAGCCACCACGCCGCAACCCTTTGCGGCGACGGCCGAGATGGTCCGCGCAATATCGATGGCGCTGATTCCGAGCCGGTCGAGCGACGGGACGACGATGCGGCTACCCTCGTGGATTTGGCGGATGACCAATGCACGCTCTTCCAGGGCGTCGGGGGCAGCGGCCCGATGCTGCCGCTTCGGCGGTAGTCGGTCAGCGTAGACCAAATCGGCGCGAGTCACCCCGGCCCCTCGTACTGCTGCCTCTTGAGCGGCCAAGTCGGGACCGTTGCGCGTCTCACGGATATACCCTCGGTCTGCCATGCTCTTTTATTATGTCTCGTTTCTCGAAAGCCCTTGCATCATGCCACGAGTTATGCGACATTACAACTACGAACACGGCGCGACGCCACGGACAATGGAGACACGGATGACCCCACACAGCCAAAAGGGCTTTCCTATGTACTCCATTCCGTCCCACCTCATCCCGAACCTCATCGCCGATCTTGACGGCGAGCACGCCATAAAGGTGGCAGCGGCTTGCTTTCGACAGGGCGCGGCAGATGAAGTCCAGGTCGATTTCTTCCGTCTTTGGGGGCGGGTGATCCGTCGCTCATATAACGGTCGGACGTCTGTTTCGACTTACCATTTCATCGACGGCGAGGACCTCGAAATCTTCGACACTTACTATCCGGGGCGGCAGTAGGCCACCCCTTCTACCAACCGCCAGATGAGATGGAGTAATGATGTCGCTCATGGTCGATGAGAAGGGCAGCGCGAAGACCTACGCCATCGTGGACGTCTGCGCACAGACGCTCGTCGCGGGCTGCCATACGATCCAAGATGCCATGAAGGCGGAGCGCACCCTTGGTGGTGAACTGGCGATCCACAACGTCACCCACCCCAAGTGCCCAGACTGGCTCAAGGCCATGATCATGGCGGATGCAGCCTATTGTGCGGCGCGGGCCGCCGAATACCAGGACAGGTCCGGCGACCTGCGCCGGAAGGCCGCTGCCATCATTGAAGAGGCGGATCAGGCGCAAGCCATTTCCGACCGCTATGCGCAAGCGGCCGAGAATGCCGCCTCCGCCGAAGCGGCCAGCGCGCGCGTCGCGCCGCGCTGATCCTCCACCAACAGCCGGCAACGAGGTATTTGGGCATGGGTTTAATTCAGCGCTTACGGGACCGATTTATTGCCAATCCTGCTGCGTGGCTCATTGGAGTGCTGTTGGCGGTTTCCGTATACAGCCACTATCGAACTGGCCGGGACTTGCAGCGTGTTTGTGATCTTTTGGGAGGCCATGATTTCCGGGTGAAACACCCACGCACGGCTCAGCAAGAGATCGACAACATCTGCATCGACCGCGAGCCGGTTGATGGCGAGAGTCAGTAAAAATCCAGCTCCCATATGTTGAGCGAGAACATGGCCGAGGCAGAGCGCATGATTGAGCAGCGAAATGTGCAAATGTGCGTCTATTGCGGTGTAGAAGCTGGAACCACCCGCGACCATGTGCCGCCGAAGAGCATTTTCCCACCGGGTGATCGGAAGGACTTGGTTACGGTGCCTGCCTGCGAAAAATGCAATGGCGGGGCATCGAGCCTCGACGAAGAATTCAAAGCAATGTTGAACCTGAAGGCTGGCAGCGAGCATCCGGCGAGCCGCAGCCTATGGGATGGATCGACGCTGCGCGGTATCAAACGAAACCGTCGCTTTCTCTCCACCCTTCGCAGTCGCATGCTGACGGCTCACCTCGAATTTCCCAATGGCGAGGTCACAAAGAACCAGCGGTTGATTAATTGGGGTGGCGAGAGTCATGACCGTACGGTAGAGCGCATAGCCCGGGGACTACATTTTCATGACATTGGTGCACAAATCGGCAGACTGGCAATCGAAGAGGGCTGCGGGTAAAGGATTGGCCCCTTCTGGAGCCGAGAGTCGGATGCCG
>NZ_RXMA01000073.1 GCF_003966125.1 Azospirillum griseum | reverse complement strand
TCAGGAATTTGGTGAGCAGGTTGAACACCGTGCTCTTGCCCGCGCCATTCGGGCCGATCAACGCGTGGATCGTTCCCCGGCGAACCTGGAGGTTCACCTCCTTCACCGCGACGAAACCCTTGAACTCCTTCATCAGGCCGCGCGCTTCCAGAATGATGGTCATGTGCCTCCCTCCAACCGCACGCTCTTGCTTTGTCCGACAAACTTATCGTTTGATTCGATACCACTGTCAACAAATCAAGCTTTTCCGAAAAATTTTGTCGGACAAACAAAATTAGCCCCTCAGCAAAGGCTCCGCCCTCACCTCCCATGGTCATGAATCCGCGACGGGTGTGATGTTCCGCACCGTTCCTCCCCAGCCCTGCGGGCATAGGCTTGAGATGATGCGGTGGAGTGCCCTGTCGCCGCGAAACGGCGTCAAGGCGGGGCGCTGAAGCCCTTCCTGCGTGTGCCATCATGCCGGGGCGGGGTTGAGGCGTGTGGAACAGCACACCATTGCGCTCAGGACGTCGCGACGCTTCCCGGCGAAAGGGCCGCCCACCACAGAACCTCAGATGACCGTGTTTTCCTTGCACGGAGCGCTTGAATTCGCCGTGATGCTCCCCTATAAACACCGGGCGCGCGGGTGTAGCTCAATGGTAGAGCAGAAGCTTCCCAAGCTTACGACGAGGGTTCGATTCCCTTCACCCGCTCCAACGACTTCCCTAAAAAATCAATGAGTTAGCACCGAACCGGGATGCCGTTCGGTGCTTCGTTGTGCCTGATTTTGCCCCATGCTAGCTTACATCCGGGCTTACACAGGGCGTGTAAGCGGACTGTAAGCCGATGGCGGGCGAATCAACGTCCCCACGCGGAAAGCCCGCCCAGCGGCCTTGTAAGCGCCTCTCGTGTAAGCAGGAGGTGACAAAAGCATGGCCCGCGTCCGCCTTACCAAGACCCTTGTGGACGAGCTCCAGCCGCCGGAGAAGGGGCAAGCCTTCGTCTGGGATAGCGAGGTGCCCGGCTTCGCCGTCCGCGCCACGCCCAGCGGTGCGAAAGCCTGGATCGTGCAGATGCGGGTTCGTGGCGGCAAGGAACGCCGCATGACCATCGGGTTCTGCAACAAGGTGCCGCTCGACAAGGCGCGCCAGGAGGCCAGGAAGGTGCTCGCCACCGCCGACCTTGGCCGTGACCCTGCCCAGGAGCGCAAGGAGGCGCGCGAGGTCAAGCCGGATCTGAACCCGACCTTAACCGACTTCTCGACCCGCTGGATGACCGAGGTGGCCGAGCGCCGCAACCGTGACGGCACCCTGAAGAACCGTCGCTTGCTGCTGAAGAACCATGTCCTGCCGGTTCTGGGCGAAAAGCGGATCGCCGACATCCAACGGAAGGACATCGAGGATCTGCATCACCGGATTTCCCAACGCTTCCCGGTCGCGGCGAATCGGGCCGTCTCCCTCTGCTCCGCCATCTTCTCCACCGCCGAGCGGTGGGGAATGCTGTCAGCCAATCCTGCCTTCAAGATCGAGCGGAACACCGAGGAGGGCCGAGAGCGCTATTTGACGCCAGAGGAGATCGCCCGCTTGCATGTGGCGCTGGACCAAAGCCCAGCTCAAGACTCCGCCGACGTGGTTCGTCTTCTGCTGCTGACCGGCGCACGGGTGGGCGAGGTGTTGGCGATGCAGTGGTCCCATGTCGATCTGGCGGTCGGCATGTGGATCAAGCCGGCCGCCACGACCAAGCAGAAGCGCATCCATCGTGTCCCCCTGTCGCCGGCCGCCGTCGAGGTGCTGACCAAGCGTCAAGCTGCCAGAACGGCCAAGCGACCCAAGGCGGAACCGTCGCCGTGGGTTTTTCCCGGTGACGGCACAGACGGCCATATGACGACCATCCGCACCTTCTGGGCGGCGGTTTGCCGCCGGGCCGGGATCGAAGGAGTCCGGGTTCACGATGTCCGCCATACCTTCGCCAGCCTGCTTGTGTCGTCAGGTGAGAGCCTCCCCGTGGTGGGTGCCCTGCTGGGGCACACCCAGGCGAAGACGACCAGCCGTTATGCTCATCTCCTTGATGATGCACTGAGAGCTGCAACTCAAAAAATTGCCGCGATAACTGTGAACGGCTCAAAAAATGGCTGATGATCTCTTTCTCATCGAGTCGTGTGGTATTCTACATTCTCATAAGCCGAGATGGGACAGGAAGGATGACTATGGAAATTTGAGAAGAGCTGTCTCATTGATTGAGTCAATGGAGCCAAAAATACTGACTAATGATCATAGTAAAGATATGTCAAAGTTACGTTATGGGATTTACGTTAGAGAGCATTATTTGCCTGAACGAAAGCGTTTAGCATCAATTGGATGGAAGCGCGGAGATGACTATCCATCTGAGACCTGTCCGTATTATATTTGGCGGGATGCTCATACGGAGATTGCATGGGAGTATTTGCGACGCTCCTCAGATTACAAGACGTATTTCTCAAGATATATGAGAGTTTTGGGTAATTGTTTTCCGCGCATCGCGGATTATGTAACAAGCAAATTTGGTGACTCCAAAAATAAATCGGAAGCTTACAGAGAATTTATTGACGCATATAAAGTAAAGGGAGACCTGCATGAAGCGTGGAGAATTCTATCTCATTCAAAAGAATGCAAACTGTATTTTGACTATGTAGATGAAGATATTGGAGAAATTTGGACAATTAAGAAAAATATACAAATAAGTGAGGAGAGAATTTATGAAATCTTTAATTTGCTTCCACACTTTGGTGTGACGCACCCGGATTGTAACGTTCCGCCGGTCTTCTTACGGTATACCAAACCAGTAAAAGTAATAGGTACAAAGCACATCATGAAAGAAGAAGTATACTGCTTAGAGGAAAGTGTCTTCTCACCGTTTGAGATGGGAATAATATTATCCTTTCGTCTGGATGAAAATATTGAAGATCAGTTATTTGATGCGAGAAAGAAAATTGAATCAATGTGTAATGTCATGGGATTTGGCATGAAGATAGATGTATATAATGAGTCGAGGCCTAGGCTCGGTAAACATGAACATTATATTAGATTAATTGACGCGAATAACGACAGTGTTACTTCGCCGAACGTCATCGGCCCCGTACTATATAAGAATTATGAAATCGTAGATATAACAAAGAACGTAGAAAAAGCGATACAAGCTGCGGAGGGATTGACAAGATATGGCCATTATCAAATAGCGACGGCCCCATTTCGGAAATAGGCCATGGCCGTGAGATGATGCCCCGCTTGGTCCCGGCCCCTAAAATATGTCTGGGAACTATTTTAGGGTGATGATCCGGCATATATGCCCATAATGGGAGGCCTGTTGACACCTACAGGCATTCCCAATGGCATATCGGAAGAAACCGAATCATCCCCGCCCGTCCGGGGAAAAGCTCTATACGCCCGCTGAAGCCGCTGAAATGCTGGGTGTGGCGCCGCAGACGCTTGCGCATTGGCGGGTGGTATCCCTCCGGGGAGTGACGCCTTGCGGGTTTGGAACGTTTTCCCGATGTTTTGCGAGATGGCGCGATAGCGCGGACGCAAACGTG
>NZ_RXMA01000072.1 GCF_003966125.1 Azospirillum griseum | reverse complement strand
AGCAGTGGTGGGGCTGGTGCGAAGATCAAGCCCACGTCGAGCGGATGCGGACCGGACTGGCGTCGGTCAAAGGGACGGTTCGCCGGTTCGACTGAGACGATCCCCCTGGATTTTAGCGGCTAAAATCGGGCCGCCCCGGTGATCCACCGGCAAACGGCCTGCGGCCTAGGACACCCCGCCGCCGTTCGCGCTGGAGGCACGGCGGCGGGGTGTCCTTTGCCCGTGGATTACCGGGACGGCAGCGCCGGAGCAGGGGGGCGAGTAGCAGAGGAACAGGAAACCTTGGTGATCCCTGCTTGGTGTCTCGGTAGGGCTAACGATTATATTCTTCCCGCATCTCGTCACGGAGGCATCTACTGAAAACCGCTCCAGCTTCCATTCCGAGCAGGTTCGAGTAAAGGCATTGAGCGAAGCCAACGCAAAAAGATTCCTGCAGACGCCTCCTTGCAATCTCAAGCTCTATAGTAGATTGCCCTGCGGCCATGGCCAACATCTCACGTTCCAGGATGATGGAGTTATTACGTATATAAGAAGAATAAGCCGTATGTGTGCATAAATTTTCTTGATTTCTAAATTTTTTCGAAGGCTTTAAATTATCAATAATCATGTTTATTATAGGAATAATAAATAAAACCAATATTATTGCAGAGAAAATCAACCATTGTTTTCGTATGTCCATTGCACAAAATCCACCATATGGGGTTTGGGCTCCGAGTAGCAGCCGCCCCCCGACCCCAGCGGGACGATGCGCGGAGACGGCAGAGTTACAGGAGTTTGGCTCTTACCTAGGTTTTACGTTCCTCTGCTACTCGCGCCCCGAGCAGGATGAGGGGGTGGGCCGGTTACTTCCTCCACGATCCGCCGCACGGTGCCGTCCGGCAGAGGCTCGAAGCGGGTGAGGCGAACGGTACCCACCAACTCACCGCGCTGATAGGCGATTGCCTCCTCAAGGCCAGCCACGAGGGAGGCGAAAAGTTCGTCATCCATCCATCGACCCCTTTGCTTGATTGGCCCTATTCGGGCCAGAACTCTGCATCCATTATCTGCTCAAACGGCCAGGGGCAGGCCGTCGGAAAGGTCGCCTCCGGCAGTCCTGTTTCGGCGGCTGCTTCCATGCGAGCCTTGCGGTAGGCACGGGTAATGGTGTCCGGGATTTGGCTTTTCAGGCTCGGATTGTCGTCAAGATGGTCGGCGATGTCGGCTCGCTGGATGCGAACCGTCGTGCGCCATGATGGACCCTGTAGCAGAGGTTGGTACTGCCATTTCAGCAGGTGCATCAGAAGCACGGTCAATCGGTTGACCAGTTCGCGCTTCTCGCTGCGGCCCATGCTCTCGATCTCCTCGGCGATGTGCTCGATATCAGCGGCGGACAGTTTCCCGGCCCGCAGCAATGCCGCTTGCTCGTTCGCCCAGGCGTAGAAATCGCTGTCGTAGAGGCTCGCGCTCATGGCTTCACTCCGATGGCTTGAGGAGCCGCACGGCGGCGGTATTCCTTCACGAAGGCTACTCGATCTCCTTTGAAGAAAAGAGCAGGGTTAACCCAATAGACATTAGGAGTTTTCGGTATCAAAAACTCCTTCTCTAGAAGCTCTTTCAGACCCCGGTTAAACGTCCGCTCTGACATCCCAATGGCGGCTCCGTTCAGCCCATCGTTGAACCAGAAGAGTGTCAAGCAGTCGGCATATCCGCCCGTCATCTTCTCGCGCTGGTACGCCTCCAAGACAGCTTGAAAAACCTTTGCACCGGCTGCCCCCAGTGCGAAAGCGGCTTTTACGCCATCTGCAAAAACCTTCACGAACGCCTCATCGTCCCGTTCTTCCACCGTGTGAATCATCGAAACGGCCTTCACCTCTCCCGTCTCTGGATCAACCAACTCTTGGGAGGTCGCTGTGCGGACATATCGGCGCTTTGCTTTCGCGTCGATCTCCACCGTGACGGGTTCCACGAATGGATTAACGGTCGGGGAAAAGGCGCGTTTCAGCGCATGAACTGACAGATTATCTGACATAAGATAAGCCATTTTTGTCACTTTTCGAGACAGACGCTGTCTGAAAAAGTGACAAAAATCAAGCCATTTTTGTCACCAAAAATGACTATGTTGTCAGTTTTAGCGCCAAGTTTGTC
Organism: Azospirillum griseum; assembly: GCF_003966125.1. Lineage (GTDB taxonomy): Bacteria > Pseudomonadota > Alphaproteobacteria > Azospirillales > Azospirillaceae > Azospirillum > Azospirillum griseum. The sequence continues at coordinate 1,539 of NZ_RXMA01000072.1, read as the reverse complement.
ACCTCCGGTCCAGCAAATCCGCCACAGATTGACCTTTCCCTTCTCACTCTGTGTAACGCACCCCCTTTCCAGGGAGTCCACAGGGCGCGAAGGGAGGGGGCGCGCACCAGCGCGCAGGCCCCCGACCGTCGCCCTGTGGACCCCCCTGGAAAGGGCAGGGCCGAAGGCCCCTGTGCCTTGCAAGGTGCGGCAGGTGGGGGGTGTCGGGGGGAGGGGAGGACTGACGATCAGCGCGCCAGGATCGCTCAGGAGGGCTTTCCGGGGGCTTCGGGTGAATTCGCCCATGCCCGCCCCCGAAATCGCTCTCAGGGGCATCCTGGGGCTTCCCAGGGGCGTTCTGGTGCCCCTCTCAGCCTGAACAGGCTGTGTCGGCTTCCAGGCGCGTCCAGAGCCGCTGTAGGGCCTCCTGTCCGGCAGGGGCATCGAACAGGTCGAGGCGGTCCGCCTCAGGCATCGTGAGCATGTCGGCGGCCAGCTCCGGGGCGTCCTGCCCCAGCTCCGCCGCGAAGTGCTCCCAGGTCTCAAAGCCGAGGTCGTACTCACCGCACTTCGGGACGACCTCGCCCGCCTCGACCTGATCCATGATCGCCAGGAGGCGGGCGTCCGTCTCGCTCCAGGTCTCGCCGATCCGAAGCCTGATCCTCGTCATGGGCGTCCCTCCCTGCTGTCCGGGGCTGGTCCAGCGTCAGGCCAGCCAGTCGTCTTCGTCCTCGTCCGGCGGGGGCGCTGGACGGCCTGGCGCGGCATCGGCAGCCAGGCCGTCCAGCAGCTGGCCAGCGTAGGCCCGCACCTGCGCCGCCACCGCTGGCGGCAGCCACTGGCGGTACTCGACCCACCCGGCGGCACGGCGACGTCGCCGGTAGGCGGCCTGCCGATCCGCGTTGCCCCAGTCGGACCCGTCCCCGTCGCCCATTCTCGTTACTCCATAACGCCGGATAGCGTTACTCCGTAACGTCCCGGAGAGGCAAGCACCGGCCCCCCGCCGACCGGGAAAAAGTCCGACCGCAGGGAGTGCGCGCAGTAAGCAAATCCAGATTTGCGGCGCGAGCGGCCCTGCCGGCGGCTGGAAAGCGAGGATTTCCAAGGCGTCCAGAGAGTGGGCATCTTGCGGAGATTAGATCGTTAGCGTAACGTTACGCTAACGGTGGAGATGGCAATGGGCGACTACACAGCAGCCGAACGAATTGGCCGGTTCCGGGAAAAGCGCCTGAAAGCGGGGCTGGTGGAGACGCGGATCTGGACGCGCCCGGAACTAATTCCCCTGTTGCGATCGGTCGCAGAATTGATCCGGCCGGATCAGGTTGGGATGATGCTCGATGTCGTCGAGGCAGCCGCCGCCGCACCCAATCAGCCCGCTCCCACGGCCATCCGCATCGCTGTGGATTTCCCGTCGAAACCGCCCGTCTCAGTGCGCGATCAGCTGAAAAAAGTCGGGCTCAAATGGGACGGAAAGCAGTGGTGGGGCTGGTGCGAAGATCAAGCCCACGTCGAGCGGATGCGGACCGGACTGGCGTCGGTCAAAGGGACGGTTCGCCGGTT
>NZ_RXMA01000071.1 GCF_003966125.1 Azospirillum griseum | reverse complement strand
AGTGCCGTCCGCCAACTCCACCGTCGATGGGAAACCTTGAAAGTCGACGTTCGGGTAGCTGAAGTTCACTTGGCGCGTCGTTCCGGCGACCAGGGCTGGACCACCTGTCGCTGCCTGACGGGCAACATTGACCGTCACCGACGCCGTCGATGTTCCACCGTTGCCATCGCTGATGGTGTAGTCGAAACCGGCAATGCCGCTATAGCCGGACTCGGCTGTAAAGACGACATTACCTTGAGCGTCGAGCGATACGGTTCCATGATTCGCATTGGCAGCGCTAAGAATTGATAGCGTATCGCCTTGGTCAGGGTCGGCATCGTTGCTCAACAGAGCGGAGGCAGCGATAACGCTTGTAGCATCTGCAAGCACGCTGACAAGCTCCGCCCCCGCGACCGGCGCGTCGTTCCTCCCCTGCACGGTGACGCTGAGCGTCTGCGCCGTGGTGGCGGTGCCGTCGGTCACGCCATAGCCGAAGGTCAGCGTGGCGCTTTGCCCGGCGGCGAGGTCGTTGAACTGCGCCGGGTTCAGCGTCAGCGTGCCGCCCGTCCGGGTGAAGCTCACCGTCCGCCCGCCGGTCTGGCTGAAGCCGGTCACCGACAGCGTGTCAGCCAGATCGGGGTCGCTGGCCCCCTGCAGCAAATTCACCACCAGCGGAACCGCGTCCTCGTCGGTCGCGGCGGTCACCGGCCCGGCCACTACCGGCGCGTCGTTGCGCCCGGCCACCGTCACCGTCAGCGTTCGCGCCGTCGCATCCGTCCCGTCAGACACCCCGTAGGCGAAGGTCAGGCTCGCGCTCTGTCCCGCCGCCAGCCAGCCGAACTCCGCCGGGTCGAGGCCCAGCATGCCGTTGTTCACGCTCACCGTCGCCGCCGGTCCGCCGGTCTGGCTGAGGCCGGTCACCGACAGCGGGCTGCCCTCGAAATCGAAGGCGCCCTGCAGCAGGTCCACGCTCAGCGCCGCCGTCGCGTCCTCGTCGGTGGAGGCGCTCAAATTGCCCGGCACCAGCGGCGCGTTGTTGGCGTCCAGCCGCAGCAGCGCGTCGGCGAACTGTACCCACTCCACCCCCTGCAACGTGTCGGTTCCCTCGCCCGAGGCGGTCGCCTGGATCGTCCAGTCCGACCCCACCTTGGCCGCCACGTAATCCCGCACGTTGCCCGAGTAGACCGCGGTGTCGCTGCCCGCCCCGCCGACCAGCGTGTCGTTGCCGCCGCGGCCCTCCAGCACGTCGTTGCCCGAGCCGCCGTCCAGCCGGTTGGCCCCGCCGTCGCCGCGCAGCGTGTCGTCGCCCGCGCCACCGGTCAAATTCTCGACCCCCGACAGCACGTCGCCCGCCGCATCGCCGGCGCTGCCGCTGCCCGCCGCCAGATCGACCGCAACCGCCGCGCCGGAGCCGGCATAGCTCGCCAGATCGGTGCCGGCCCCGCCCGACAGCGTGTCGGCCCCGGCGCCGCCGACCAGCGTGTCATTGCCGTCGCCCCCCGACAGGCTGTCGTTGCCGGCCCCGCCGTCCAGCCGGTTGGCCCCGGCATCGCCGCCCAGCGTGTCGGCATAGGCCGAGCCGGTCAGGTTCTCGATCCCGACCAGCAAGTCGCCCGTGGCTTCGCCCGCCGTGCCGGTGCCGCTCGCGAGGTCGACCACCACCCCGGCGGCGGCCCCGGCGTAGCTGGCGGTATCGCTGCCGCTGCCACCATCCAGCGTGTCGGCCCCGCCGCCGCCGATCAGCGTGTCGTTGCCCGCCCCGCCCGACAGGCTGTCGTCGCCGCCGGCCCCGGCCAGACGGTTGTCCAGTGCGTTGCCGGCGCCGCTAAACGGGCCGCTGCCGGTGTAGGTCAGCGCCTCGACATTGGCGCCCAGACTGTAGCTGGCAAGGCCGGTGCGCACCTCGTCGAAGCCCTGGTTGGCGGCTTCGGTCACCACGTCGCCGGCACTGTCGACGATGTAGACGTCGTTGCCGCCGCCGCTGGCCATGCTGTCGTCGCCCAGACCGCCATCCAGGATGTTGGCCCCGCCGTTGCCGGTCAGGACATTGTTCAGCTCGTTGCCGGTGGCGTTGATCGCGGCCGAGCCGGTCAGGGTGAGGTTTTCCAGGTTGGCGCCCAGCACCCAGCTCACCGAGGCGTTGACGGTGTCGGTGTCCTCGCTGGCCAGTTCGGTGACGATATCGTCGGCATTGTCGACTACGTAGAGGTCGTTGCCGCTACCGCCGACCAACGTGTCGGCCCCGGCCCCGCCGTTCAGCGTATCGTCGCCGTCCAGCCCGGTCAGCAGGTTGGCGCCGCTGTTGCCGGTGATCACGTTGTTGGCCGCGTTGCCGGTGCCGTCGATGGCGGCCGAGCCGGTCAGGGTGAGGTTCTCGAAGTCGGCGAGCAGCGTGTGGGTGATCGAGCTCTGCACCGTATCGGTGCCCTCGCCGGGCAACTCCACCAGGACGTCGCTGGCGTTGTCGATGACGTAGGTATCGTTGCCGGTGCCGCCGATCAGCGTGTCGGCCCCGGCCCCGCCATTCAGCGTGTCATTGCCGTCCAGCCCGGTCAGCACATCGGCGCCGCCGCCGCCGGCCAGGCTGTTGTTCAGGGCGTTGCCGGTCCCGGTGAAGGCGCCGCTGCCGGTGAAGGCAAGGTTCTCGACGTTGTCGCCCAGCGTGTAGCTGGCGAGGGTGGTTCGCACCGTGTCGGTGCCTTCACCAGCCAGTTCGGTGACGACATCGTCGGCGTCGTCCACGATATAGGTATCGTTGCCGGTGCCGCCGATCAGCGTGTCGGTCCCGGCTCCACCGTTCAGCGTATCGTTGCCGGCATCGCCGGTCAGGACATCGTCGCCGACCCCGCCGGTGAGGCTGTTGTTGCCGGTGTTGCCGGTGCCGGCGAAGGAGCCGCTGCCGGTGTAGGTGAGGGTCTCGACATTGGCCGCCAGGGTGAAGGACGCCAAGCCGGTCCGCACCTCGTCGGTGCCCTCGCCGGCGTTCTCGATCACGAGATCGGCCGCGTCGTCGATCAGGTAGATATCGTTGCCGGCCCCGCCGGCCAGGGTGTCGAGCCCAAGCCCACCCGCCAGCGTGTCGTTGCCGGCTCCGCCCTGGATCAGGTTGTCCAGCTCGTTGCCGGTGCCGGCAAAGGCCGCCGTGCCGGTGTAGACGAGATTCTCGACGTTGGCGCCCAGGGTGTAGTTGGCGAGGCTGGTACGCACGGTGTCGCTGCCTTCGCCGGCCAATTCGCTCACCACGTCGCCGATATGATCAACGATGTAGGTGTCGTCTCCGGTGCCGCCGATCATCGTATCGGCACCGAAACCGCCATCGAGCGTGTCGTTGCCGGCTCCGCCCGATAGGCTGTCGGCGCCGCTACCGCCGGTCAGGCGGTTGTCGAGATCGTTGCCGGTACCGGTGAAGGCGGTCGCTCCGGTGTAGGTGAGGTGTTCAAGATTGGCGCCGAGGGTGTAGGCGGCGAGGTCGGTGCGCACCTCGTCCACCCCCTCGCCGGCCGCCTCGACGATCTGGTCGAGGGGGTTGGCGATCAGGTAGGTGTCGTTGCCGGCGCCGCCAAGCAGCGTGTCGCCTTCGGTGTCGGAGGCCGGGCCGCCGGTCAGGGTGTCGTCGCCATCCAGACCATAGAGTTCGTCGGCGCCGAGGCCGCCGGTGAGCGTATCGTTGCTGCTGGTCCCCGTTACGATGGCCATAGGAAGGCGTCCCCTAAGTTGGTCGATCCCGGTCGCCCCGGCAATAGGGCGCGATAACCTTGCATATCTTTGTACTCAAGGATGTGACAAGCATTTCTGCATTCCGAGAAAGGGGAAATTGACCGCCACTTGACGCCGATGCCGCAGGACTCCATGGCGGGTCCGCCAATCGGCCGTTTGACGGCCAGCCGCCAAACTGTCCGGAAACCCACGTTGACGACGGCTTTCCGGACACGTAGTTTGTCGGACGGGTTTCCGGACAAACGGAGCGGATGGTGGCGAACATCGGCTATGCCAGGGTCTCGACCGCCGATCAGGATCCGGCTCTGCAACTCGACGCTCTGGCCAAGGCGGACTGCGAGCGGGTCTTTCAGGATCAGGCATCCGGAGCCAAGGAACTACGCCAAATTAAGTGCGGTGTTTTGTGGTCTTGAGGCGATTGTGTAGTTCCACTCTGGATGGAAGTCGTTTCGGGTTATGGC
>NZ_RXMA01000070.1 GCF_003966125.1 Azospirillum griseum | reverse complement strand
TATGGATTATTTCATACAGCAATTGATCAACGGCCTATCGCTTGGGGCCATTTATGGCCTGATCGCGATTGGCTACACGATGGTCTACGGGATCATCGGTATGATCAATTTTGCGCACGGCGAGATCTACATGATCGGGTCGTTTGTCGCGTTGATCACGTTTTTGGCGCTGGGCGCGTTGGGGATCACGTGGGTTCCGTTGGCGCTGGTGGTGATGCTGGCGGCGTCGATGCTGTTCACCAGCGTGTATGGGTGGACGGTGGAGCGGATCGCGTACCGTCCGTTGCGGAATTCGCCGCGTCTGGCCCCGCTGATTTCGGCGATCGGCATGTCGATCTTCCTGCAGAACTACATGCAGATTCTCCAGGGCGCGCGGTCGAAGCCGTTGCAGCCGATCCTGCCGGGCAATCTGACGTTGATGGATGGGATGGTGTCGGTCAGCTATGTGCGGCTGGCGACCATCGTGCTGACGCTGGCGCTGATGATCGGCTTCACCATGCTGATCACGCGGACGTCGCTGGGCCGGGCGCAGCGGGCGTGCGAGCAGGACAAGAAGATGGCGGGGTTGCTGGGGGTCAATGTTGACCGGGTGATTTCGCTGACCTTCGTGATGGGGGCCGCGCTGGCCGCCGTGGCGGGGATGATGGTTCTGCTGATTTACGGCGTGATCGACTTCTACATCGGCTTCCTGGCCGGGGTGAAGAGCTTCACCGCCGCCGTTCTGGGCGGGGTCGGGTCGCTGCCGGGGGCCATGCTGGGCGGGGTGGTGATCGGGCTGATCGAATCCTTCTGGTCGGGCTATGTCGGGTCCGAATGGAAGGACGTCGCCACCTTCACCCTGCTCGTCCTCGTGTTGATCTTCCGTCCGACCGGCCTGCTGGGCCGTCCGGAAATCGAGAAGGTGTAAGGCCAATGACCATGCCGTCTCACACCGCGGGCGCACCGCACGTTGCCGCCAAGGCCGTTGACTGGTCGGGCAGCGTCCGGGAAGCGGGCTTTGCCGCCTTCATCGCCCTGTTGCTGACCGTTCCGCTGGTTGGCCTGCGCACCATCGACCGCCCGACCGGGCTGTCCATCGAAGCCCGCCCGGAGGAGGTCGTGGCCTCGGTCCTGCTGGTCTTCCTGGGCCGGTTGGGGTTGGGTCTGATCGGCCAGGGTCTGGCCCTGCCGGTTCTGCTGCTGGCCCTGGGCGCGGCGGCGGTCGGGCTGGTGTTGCCGATGCCGACGCAGGTTCTGCGCCTGGTGCTGGTCGCCGGGGGCGGGATCATCGCGCTGCGCGCCGCCTTCGCGGTGGCGACCCACCGGTCGAAGCTGACGCTGGCCGAACGCGACCGCCGGATGGACCGGGTGGCCGCCAAGGTGCAGCACGCGACCAGATACATCGCGCCGGTCGCCATCATCGGGGCCGCGCTGCTGCCGCTGACGCCGATCGCCGACCGCCAGATTCTGGACATCGGCATCCTGCTGCTGACCTACATCATGCTGGGCTGGGGGCTGAACATCGTCGTCGGCCTGGCCGGTCTGCTTGATCTGGGCTACGTCGCCTTCTACGCGGTGGGGGCCTATTCCTACGCGCTGCTGGCCCATTATTTCGGGTTGAGCTTCTGGATCTGCCTGCCGCTGGCGGGGGTGCTGGCCGCGCTGTCGGGCGTGCTGCTGGGCTTTCCGGTGCTGCGGCTGCGCGGCGACTATTTCGCCATCGTCACGCTGGGCTTTGGCGAGATCATCCGCATCGTGCTGATCAACTGGTACCAGTTCACCGGCGGCCCGAACGGCATTTCCGGCATCCCGCGCCCGAGCTTCTTCGGCATCGCCGAATTCTCGCGCACCCCGGCGGAAGGCATGGCGGCGTTCCACGAGCTGTTCGGCCTGGAGTTTTCGCCGCTGCACCGCATCGTCTTCATGTATTACCTGATTTTGGCCCTGGCGCTGCTGGTCAACGTCTTCACCCTGCGCATCCGCAAGCTGCCGCTGGGCCGGGCGTGGGAAGCGCTGCGCGAGGACGAGATCGCCAGCGCGTCGCTGGGCATCAACCGCACGAACATGAAGCTGGCGGCCTTCGCCATCGCCGCGATGTTCGGCGGCTTCGCCGGGTCCTTCTTCGCCACCCGCCAGGGCTTCATCAGCCCGGAAAGCTTCACCTTCATCGAATCGGCGATCATCCTGGCCATCGTCGTGCTGGGCGGCATGGGCAGCCAGATCGGTGTGGTGGTGGCGACGCTGCTGGTGATCGGCCTGCCGGAAGCCTTCCGCGAGCTGGCCGACTACCGCATGCTGGCCTTTGGCATGGGCATGGTGGTGATCATGCTGTGGCGTCCGCGCGGCCTGCTGGCCCACCGTGACCCGACCATTCTTCTGCACAGCAAAACTGGGGGCGGCGCGAAGCCCGCCGGGGGGACCGCTCGATGAGCGCCGCGATGAGCCAAGACAAACCCTTGCTGACCGTCGAACATCTGACCATGCGGTTCGGCGGTCTGGTGGCCAACAACGACGTGTCCTTTGTGGCGCGGGCCGGCGAGATCACCGCCCTGATCGGGCCGAACGGGGCGGGCAAGACGACGCTGTTCAACTGCGTCACCGGCTTCTACACGCCGACGGTGGGGCGGCTGACGCTGCGCCACCCCGACGGGACCGAACATCTGCTGGAACGGATGCCGGGCTACCGCATCGCCCAGCAGGCCGGGGTGGCCCGCACCTTCCAGAACATCCGCCTGTTTTCGGGCATGAGCGTTCTGGAAAACCTGATCGTCGCCCAGCACAACAAGCTGATGCGGGCCTCGGGCTTCGCCATCGCCGGGCTGTTGGGGCTGCCGACCTACCGGGCGGCGGAGAAACAGGCGCTCGATCTGGCCAAATACTGGCTGGACCGGGTGAAGCTGACCGACTTCGCCGATTGGGAGGCGGGCAACCTGCCCTATGGCGCGCAACGCCGCCTGGAGATCGCGCGCGCCATGTGCACCGAACCGGTGCTGCTGTGCCTGGACGAACCGGCCGCCGGGTTGAACCCACGCGAATCGGCCGATCTGGCGGAAATCCTCACCTTCATCCGCGACGCCTGCAACCCGAACGGGCGGCAGACCGGTGTCCTGCTGATCGAGCATGACATGAGCGTGGTGATGCGGATTTCCGACCATGTGGTGGTGCTGGATTACGGCCGGAAGATTTCCGACGGCGATCCGGAGCATGTGAAGAACGACCCGGCGGTCATCCGCGCCTATCTGGGCGAGGACGAGGACGCCGCACTGCCGACGGCGGCCGCCGCCGGATCGAAGGGGGCCTGAACCATGAGCGAACCCATGCTTAAGGTGTCGGGCGTCCACACCTTCTACGGCGCCATCGAGGCGCTGAAGGGCATCGACCTGGAGATCCACGCGGGCGAGATCGTCTCGCTGATCGGGGCGAACGGGGCGGGGAAATCGACCCTGCTGATGACGCTGTGCGGCAGCCCGCGCGCCCGCCAGGGCCGCGTCCGCTTCGAGGGCGAGGACATCACCGACCTGCCGACCCACGAGATCGTGCGGCGCGGCATCGCGCAAAGCCCGGAAGGGCGGCGGATTTTCCCGCGCATGAGCGTGCTGGAAAATTTGCAGATGGGGTCGATCGTCGCCCAGCCCGGCAGCTTCGAACGCGAATTGGAACGGGTGCTGACCCTGTTCCCCCGCCTGAAGGAGCGCATCAGCCAGCGCGCCGGGACCATGTCGGGCGGCGAGCAGCAGATGCTGGCCATCGGCCGGGCGCTGATGAGCCAACCGCGCCTGCTGCTGCTGGACGAACCGTCGCTGGGTCTGGCCCCGCTGATCGTCAAGCAGATCTTCGAGGTGATCAAGGAGATCAACCGCGAGCAGAAGATGACGGTCTTCATGGTCGAACAGAACGCGTTCCACGCGCTGAAGCTGGCCCATCGCGGCTATGTGATGGTGAACGGCAAGATCACGATGACCGGGACCGGGGCCGACCTGCTGGCCGATCCCGACGTGCGCGCGGCCTATCTGGAAGGGGGGCATTGAGATGGAGACGCTGTTGGGGTCCTCGCTGCCCGTCTTCCTGTTCCTGACGCTGCTGGTGTTCGGCGGCTTCGGCGTGCTGACCGGCCAGACCCTGGCCGAAGGCTGGAAACCGCTGTCGGCGGTCTGGGGCTATTCCCTGCTGCTGGGCGTGGGCGACCGCTTCCTCGCCTGGGGCCTGGCGGGCGAACAACTCCTCGCCCCCTGGGGCTTCCTCGTCCACACCATCGTCATCGCCGCCATAACCGCAACCAC
>NZ_RXMA01000007.1 GCF_003966125.1 Azospirillum griseum | reverse complement strand
TCGATCTGGACGTGCAGAAGGGCGAGTTCGTCTGTCTGCTCGGCCCGTCGGGTTGCGGCAAATCCACCCTGCTGAACGCGGTCGCCGGGTTCCAGCCGCCGACGCGCGGAACGGTCACGGCGGATGGCAAGACGGTGACGGGACCGGGACCGGATCGCGGCATGGTGTTCCAGGAATACGCCCTGTTCCCCTGGATGACGGTGGCGGAAAACGTCGCCTTCGGCCTGCAGATCAAAAGCATGGGCAAGGCGGAGATCGCCGCCCGCGTCGAGGCCCTGCTGGAAAAGCTGCATTTGCAGGATTTCCGCCACCGCTACCCCAAGGATCTGTCGGGCGGAATGCGCCAGCGCGTCGCCATCGCCCGCGTTCTGGCGCTCGACAGCCCGATCCTGCTGATGGACGAGCCATTCGGCGCGCTCGACGCCCTGACCCGCCGCACCCTTCAGGACGAGTTGCTGCGGATTTGGCAGGAGGTTGGCAAGACCATCCTGTTCGTCACCCATTCCATCGAGGAAAGCATCTATCTGGCCGACCGGATCATCGTGATGACCTACCGGCCCGGAACCATCAAGCAGGATGTCCGGGTGGACATGCCGCGCCCGCGCGACGGCGCGTCGGCGGAGTTCAACCGCCTGAAGCGCGATTTGTCGCTGATGGTGATGGAGGAGCAGCAGCGCTTCAGCGCCGACGAAATCCGCTCCGTCACGGCGGATTGAAACGCGGTGGCGATCAGGACCGTTCCGGTTCGACCAGACCCAGATTCTGAACCTGCGCCCGTTGCGGCGTTTGCCCCCCCCCGGCACCATCGCCGCAACAAACCGCCAGAGAACATCACCGAACCATCACGCTTTGACCGCCATCAGAAAACGGTCGATCGCCCCCCTCAATTGATCGGCCCGCACCGCCACCTCACGCACCACATGGTCGGTTTCCGCCGCCGCCGCCGCCGTGCGCAAAGCGGCCTGATTGACCGACGACATGCTGACCTCGACCAGATGGTTGCCGGAGGCGGCTTCGGCCATGTTGCGGCTGATCGCGCGGGTGGTCGCTTCCTGCTGTGTGATGGTCACAGCAATCGCGGCAGCGGCATCGTTCATATCGACGATCAGACCGGCCACCGACTGGATCGAATCAACGACCTGACCGGTTGATCCCTGAATTGCTTCAACGATGGCGCGTATGTCTTCCGTGGCTCGGGCGGTTTGGGTGGCCAGGCTCTTCACTTCGCTGGCGACCACGGTGAACCCCCTGCCCGCCTCCCCGGCCCGCGCCGCCTCGATGGTGGCGTTGAGCGCGAGCAGGTTGGTCTTGCCGGCGATGCCACGGATCAAATTGACAACCTCACCAATCCGTTGCGAGGCATCCGCCAGAGACAGCACCCGTCCGCTGGTTTCCTGGGTGATGCCAGTGGCCCGCCCGGCCATCTGGCTGAGAAGCGACACCCGTTGCGCGCTGTCCTCGACGGCGGAGGCCAACTCCTCGGCGGCGTGCGACACGATGGTGACGTTCTGGGTTGCCTGTTGCGAGGCGGTGGCGGCGGTGCCCGCCTGACCGCTGGCGTCGCTGGCCACCTCCCCGAGGGTGGAGGACACCGTTCGCATGCTGTCCAGCGTGTCTCCGACATGGCCCAACGCATCGGCGACGCTGGCCTCGAACTCGGCGATCAGCGCCTCCATCCGCAGCTTGCGGGCGCGCTCCTGCTCCTGCGAGATCATGCTGTCCCGAAGCCGCTCACGCTCGACCAGACGGTCGCGGAACACACCAAGGGCTGCGATCATGTCGGCTATCTCGTCACGGCCCCGGCTGTCAGGGATAGGGGTGGACAGATCATTGTTGGCCAAGGACACCATGCACTGAGTTGTCCGCTTGATCGCCCGGATCACCTGGCGATCGACGGCCACCAGCACCCCCACCATCACCACCAACAGCAGCAGAACGGCCACCGCGACCGAAAGCGACGCGGTCAGCGAGTGGCGGCGCGCCCGGTCCTGCTCATCCTGCAATCGATTGTCGATGGTCCGAGCGATCCGGTCCAGAACCGGATGAAGCCGCCCGCCGATCTCCGCCAACGCCGTCTGGCTGCTGGCAAAATTGCGGATTTTCTCGATTTCCGCCACCCATGCCCCGAACATTGTGGTCACGTCCATCCGCAACCGCTCCTCCTCGGCCAGCGATGGCAGGGTCACAAGGCCCTGCGCCACCTCCGCCAGACTCTCCGGCGTGATGTCGGCGATCAGCTGCTCGGTGAAATTGATCAGGTAGAGGCTCAACGCGCGCTCCTGCTCCTTGATCCGCCCATCCAACACCAACAGCTTGGTCTTTTCCTCCATCAGCGCGGCCGTGCTTCGCAGCACCTCGTCCTTGGCGAGCGACGTGTGGATGACCGCGCCAAACGACAACCCGACGGTCAAGCCGATGAGTCCGAACGCGCACAGCAGCTTTGCTTTCAATGTCAGACCGCGCATCCCTTGCCTCCCATTCCATGCCGTCGGACCACGCCACCAGGGCGCGTTGTGTGTCCGACCGTGTTGACGAAAAGGCTCACCGGCACGCGCGCGCCGCGCCACGATAGGCTTGCCCAAGATTTCATGATGCTTTTGCCGACCAGACCGACGCCGATGCCCCGGAACCGGGTTCAGCGGGGCAAGCCGTTGGTCGATGGCGACACCACAGGCTGGGAATGGCTGCGTTTTCCCGCCATTTTCGTCCAACCCAGCAAGATGGACAGGGTCCGGGCCGCCGCCTTCACCAGCGGTATGGCACGGTTCAAATCTTCCGCCTGCATTCGGCTGTCCGGTGCGGCCAGATTGATCGCCGCCGCCATCTGTCCGTCCGCCCCAAAAACCGGTGCGCACACAGAGACATAGCCGACCTCGACCTCTCCATATGTCACCGCATAGCCTTGATCGATGATCGTCCGCAATTGACGTCTGAGGTCATTCGGATCGACGGTTGTCCGTTCCGTCAGGCGCCGCAACGGCTCTGACAGCAGCCGGTCCTGAAACTCGGCATCGCAGTGCGCAAGAAACAGCTTGCCGGAACCCGCGTGGATCGGGCGATGGCATCCGATCTGTGCGCTGACCTTGTTTTCGCGCGACGGCTCCCAGCTTGCGATGCACATGGTGTGGTCGCCGTCACGCACACGAAGCTGGATGGTTTCGACAACCTCCCGCCCCAGGCGGATCAGCACCGGGCGGGCGCGTTGAAACAACTCCACCTGCCGACGCGCCAGCCCACCCAAGGCTAAGGCGTTGTAGCCAAGCCGATAAGTCCGATCCGACTCCCGGCACACCACCATTCCCCGCGCCTCCAACGTGCGCAGCAACCGAAAGGTTCTGGCTTTCAACTCTCCACTGCGTCTTGCAATTTCCGACAACCCCAAATCGGGTTCGCGGGCAACGGTCATCAACACCGCCATCGCCTTGTCCACCGCATCGACCGTGTATTTTGTGCCCATCACAGCGGGTTCTGCGGGTGATGAGGGCAGCTGAGAGGAGGCCTTGACCGTCATGAAGAGTGTCCGGGTCCTTCTGTGAGTGTGGTCGAGCGGGAACAGGGCAAGACGGCACACGTGGCATCACCCAAGCGGAGCGATTGCACTTGCCTCAGGTGCGGCTTCTTCCGTAGCCGATCCGTTTTCGGGATCGACCATCGATCATGGGCGTAGTCGGTTTGCTCTATGAACCACCTTTTCATTTATGATGCCGCCTTTCGAAATGCGGCGCAAGGCGCAAGTGGCTTGCCAGTGACGCATTCGTGACGAATCATCTTTAAGACGAAAAAATTGAGCGTTCAAATCGGCACCCGAGTGACGTCGGCGCGCAATTCGATTTTCAGGTGACGCTTGCCCGATCCTGGGTGACGTCAGGCGATTTCCCGGGGGATGGACATGCCGAGACCGGTCATCCGGTTGATGACGGCACAGGCGGCCCGGGCCTCGGCCTTCTGTGTGGGCAGTGTCCGGGAACCGGCGTTCGGCGCATGGTCCGCGATGGTCCGGTGTGTTGGCTCGCCATCAAAAGCGCCGTCGGCCAGAACGGTGACGACCGGGCGCATGATCCAGTCACGCAGCGGGCTGACCGCGCCGCGCCATGGTCGGCGGTGTCCAGGCGGCGATTGCCTCGGGCACCCCCCAGATTGTCAGGTCGCCCTGTCGACGCAGCGCCGCGTCAGAGGCCCACCCTCTTTGCACCAATGTCATGAAAAGGCGCTCATCCGAGGAGGATGAGCGCCCGTTCTGCGTCAAACCGTGTTGAACGTCACACCATGCCGCCCCGGCTGAAGGGCAGGGTCTGCACCGGCTTGCCCGTCACCGCAAACACCGCGTTGGCGACAGCGGGGGCGGAGGTTGGCACCCCCGGTTCCCCTACCCCGGTCGGGCGTTCGTGGGAGTCCACAAGATGGACCTCCACCTTGGGCATGTCCGACATCCGCAGCGGCAGGAAGCCGTCGAAGTTGGTCTGATCGACCACGCCGCCGGTCAGGGTGATTTCGCCGCGCAGGGCGTGGCCGATGCCCCAGCCGGTGGCCCCTTCCATCTGGGCGGTGACAACGTCGGGATTCACCACCTGCCCGCAATCGACGGCAACGACGACGCGGTCCACCGTGACGTGGCCCTTGTCGTTGACCGTCACCTCGGCGACGTGGGCGACGTAGGTGTTGAAGCTTTCATGCACCGCCACGCCGCGCCCCTTGCCCTTGGCCAGCGGTTGGCCCCAACCGGCCTTGTCCGCCGCCAGCTTCAGGACGTTGGCCAGGCGCGGATGATCCTTCAGCATCGCCAGCCGGAAGGCGACCGGGTCCTTGCCCGCCGCCTTGGCGAGCTGGTCGATCATCACCTCCTTGGCGTAGGCCGTGTGGGTGTGGCCGACCGACCGCCACCACAGGGTCGTCACCGGTGAGGCCGGGCTGTGCAGATCGACCGCCAGATTCGCGACCGGATAGGCCATGTCGGAGGCCCCCTCGACCGACGTGACGTCCACCCCGTTCTTGACCATCATCTTTTCAAACGGCGTTCCGGCCATGAAGCTCTGACCGACGATGCGCTGCTGCCACGCCGAGATGACACCGTTGGCGTCCACCGCCGCCTTGATCTTGTGCAGGAACAGCGGGCGGTAGCGACCGCCCTGGATGTCGTCCTCGCGCGTCCACACCAGATGCACCGGGGCCTTGCCATAAGCCTTGGCGATGATCGCCGCCTCGGCGATGTAGTCGGCGTTGGTGGTGGCGCGGCGGCCAAAGCTGCCGCCCGCCCATTGGGTTTCGATCTTCACCTGTTCGGGCTTGCAGCCCAGCACATGGGCGACGACCATCTGTTCGACGCCCTGGAACTGCGATCCGGCCCAGATGGTGCAGCCGCCATCGGGGTTGAGCGCCACCGTGGCGTTCAGCGGCTCCATCGGCGCGTGCGCGAGGTAGGGGAAGACGAACTCGCTGTCCACCACCTTGGTCGCCGATGCGAAGGCCTTGGCCACATCGCCGGTGTTGGCGGCGACAGCCCCCGGCTGTTCGGCCAGCTTGCGGTAATCGGCCAGCATCTGATCGGTGCCGCGCGTTTCCGCCTTGCTGTCGTCCCAGGTGATCGCCAGAGCCTCGCGGCCCTTGATCGCCGTCCAGGTGTTCTTGGCGATGACCGCCACGCCGACCGGCAGGGTCAGCACGTCGATCACGCCCGGCACGGCGCGGGCGGCCTTGTCGTCCACGCTCTTGACCGTGCCGCCGAAGCGCGGCGAGCGGGCCAGCACCGCCGTCACCTGCCCTGGCCGACGGATGTCCATGGCGAACACGGCGCTGCCGTCGGTCTTGCTGGCATGGTCCAGCCGGTGCAGTCCGGGCTTGCCGATCAGCGTGTAATCCTTGGCCGCCTTCAGCGCGACATTCTGCGGAATCGGCAGCTTGGCGGCGTCCTGCGCCAGCTCACCAAAGGTGGCGCTGCGCTTGCTGGCGGCGTGCGAGACCACCCCCTTGGCCACCCTCACCTCCCCCACCGGCACGGACCAGCGCGCGGCGGCGGTGGCGACCAGCATGGCGCGGGCGGCGGCACCGGCCATGCGCAGTTCATCCCAGCTGTTGGCGATGGCGGTGGAGCCGCCGGTCCCCTGGATGCCAAAGAAATGGTTGCCGTAGAGCTTGCTGTCGGCGGGCGCGAAGGCCCCGCGCATCTGCGCCCAATCGGCGTCCAACTCCTCGGCGACGATGGTGGCCAGCCCGGTGACGATGCCCTGCCCTTTGTCGAGATGCTTGGCCAGCACCGTGACCGTGTTGTCCGGCGCGATGATGACGAAGAGATGCGGGCGCGGGTCGGCGGGGCCGACGATCCCGGCGGGCGCGCCACCGGCGGCCAGGGCCGGGGAGGGCAGGCGGGCACCCACGACCAGCGCGCCGGTGGCGGCGACGGTCTTCAGGAAATTGCGGCGCGACGGGGCCAGTTCGCGCAGAGCGCCGGTCACGCCCGTGGGCGCGCTGTCGGTGGCGACGGGCAGGGCGGCCTGACGAAGAAGATGATGCAGCATGGATCAGGCCCTCACGCTCTGGGCGGCGTCTTTGATCGCCGCGCGAATGCGGACATAGGTGGCGCAGCGGCAGACGTTGCCGTCCATCGCGGCGTCGATGTCGGCGTCGGTCGGGTTGGTGTTGGCGGACACCAGCGCGATGGCGCTCATGATCTGGCCCGACTGGCAATAGCCGCACTGGACGACGTCCAGCTTCTGCCACGCCGCGCGGACGGCCTCGGCCACCTTGCCGGAAGCCCCTTCGATCGTCGTCACCTTGGCCCCGGCGGCCAGCGACCCGACCGGCGTCTGGCAGGCGCGCGTCGGCGCGCCATCGACATGGACGGTGCAGGCCCCGCATTGGGCGATGCCGCAGCCGAACTTCGTGCCGGTCATGTTCAGTTCGTCGCGCAGGACCCACAGCAGGGGCATATCCTCGGGAACATCGACCTGGCGTTCCTGCCCGTTGACGGTGATGCGAATCATGCTCTCAAAGCCTCTCTGTTTGATGGCGTCCGCGTTGGGTCCGCCCGCCCCTTCGGGCTTGGCAACGGCCCCACGCCAGCGAACACAAACAGGCGCGCGCGGCGGGTGTGCCGGGTCGCTGCGAAGGTCCGATGCAGGGGTCGGTGGACACAATATGCGTGTCCGTGCACCATGAACAATCCGGAGCTGGTTCATATCGACATGAAGCGCATTCATAGCCCCACCCTCGACCTGAATTTGATCAAGGTGTTCGACGCCCTGCTGGAGTCACGCAGCGTGTCGCGCGCCGCCGACGCGCTGGGCGTCAGCCAGTCGGCGGTCAGCCACGCGCTGGGCCGGTTGCGGACGCTGGTCGGCGATCCGCTGTTCGTGCGCACCGGCGGGCGGATGGAACCGACCCCGCGCGCGCAGCGCTTGGCCGAACCCCTGCGCGAATTGCTGCTGGGCGCGGCGCGGGCGTTGTCGGTGGAGGAGAGCTTTGATCCGCTGCTGGAAGACCGCAGCTTTTCCATCTGCACGTCCGACGCGGTGCAGGCGGTGCTGTTGACCGGCCTGCTGCGCGACCTCAGCGACCAGAGCGTGGAGGCGGGGCGGGTGTCCATCTCCCTGCGCAGCCTGGATCCCGACGCGATGTTGAACGGGTTGGACGACGGAACCATCGATCTGGTCATCGGCTATCTGCCGGAGGTGCGGCGCTGGCACGACCGCGAGTATCTCTACACCGACAACCACGTCTGCCTGTTCAACCCGGACCTTGTTCCCCTGACCGCACCGATCAGCCTGGAGGATTACACCCGTTACCCGCACCTGATGCCGTCGCTGCGCGGTGGCCTCAGCAGTTTCATCGACGATGATCTGAGCGCGTTGGGCACGCAACGGCGGGTCGCGGCCTCCACCACCCAATTCCTGGCCATCCCGATGATGCTGAAGCACACGGCGATGATCACCACGCTGCCGACGCGGACGGCGGAGTTCTGCGCCAAGGCGGTCGGGCTGGCGATCAGCCCCTTGCCCTTCCCGTCGGAGGATTACGACGTGTCGATGGCCTGGCACCGGCGCAACACCGGCTCCCCCTCCCACGGTTGGTTGCGCCAGCGGGTGCAAAAGGAAGCGCAGGGATTGCGGTGAGGGGGCAGGGCGGGGGAATGACACCCACCCCGTGCCCTCACCGCAATCGCGCATGAGTTGTTGGATAAAACAACCAGAAGGCGACCTGTGACGTCACAGGATGCGATCACCCGTCCGTCAGCAAGCGGCCAAGGTCGGCGTGCAGTTCGGCCAAGCGGTCGCGGTGCGCGTCGGTCAGGCCCGCACGGGCCGCCTTCAACGCCTCAACCTCGCGCGCGATCAGCTTGAGGCTTTTGGCGGCGCGCAGGGCCATGGCATCGACCGCGTCGCTGGCGGCTTCGGCCTTTTTGGCGACGCGGAGCTGCTGGACGGTCAACCCGTCCGCCGCCTTGCGCCACAGCCGCCGCTGCGCGGCCTCCTCGCCCACCTCGGCGATTTCGCGCAGCACGGTGGCGCTGACCCGCCGGGCGCGGTTGGCTTGATAATCGACCAGAATGTCGGCGGGCAGGCGCAGCACCGCCAACGATTTGGTGACGACGGTGGCGTCCTTGCCGATCAACGCGCCGAGCGCGTCGTGGGTGTAGCCGTGGATGTCGATCAAACGTTCCAACCCACGGGCGAAATCGACGGCGTCGAGATCCTCCCGCAGGACATTTTCGATGATCGCGATCTCTTCGGGCTTGCCCGCCGTGATGATGGCGAAGATTGTCGGACGGCCCAGCATGCGATGGGCGAGCAAGCGCCGCTCCCCGGCGACCAGCCGGTAGGCCCCGCGTTCGGGCAGCTCGGCCACCAGGATCGGTTGCTGCAAGCCGTGCGACGCGATGGAATCGGCCAGCGCTTGCAGCGCGTCCGGTTCGAACACCGTGCGCGGTTGGTCCGGGTTGTCGCGGATGGCCTCGACATCGACCTCGATCAGGCGGGGGAAGTTGCCGGACACCCCGGCCAGACCATCCACCACGCCAATGCCGCCCTGGTCATAGGCCCCCACGCGGGTTGGTTTGCGCACCAGTTTAGGCGGCATCGGTTCCCTCCATCCGTTCGGCGGCGTCGATCAGGTCGCGCGCGATGGCGACGTAGCTTTCAACCCCCGGCACGCCGGGATCGGCGGCCAGGGTGATCGTCTGCGCGGCGGACGCCTGGGCGTAAATCGCGCTGCGCGGCACCGGCTCATACACCTTGAAGCGCGGCCCCCACAGGCTGTTGATCTCCTCCAGCGAGGCACGGTCCTGCGTCTGCCGCGCGTTGTACAGCGTGGGCAGGATGCCCAGCACCTTCAGGCGCGGATTTTCCCGCTTGGTCAGCGCGCCGATGGTTTCCTGCACCAGATCCTCCACCGCCATCACGGCAAAGCTTTCGGTCTGGCAGGGCATCAGCACGAAATCGGCGGCAACCAGCGCGTTCAGCGTCACCGTGCCAATCGCCGGGGCGCAATCGACGATGACGAAATCATAACGGTCGCCAACGCTGCGGATCACGTCGGACAGGCGGGCCAGACGGCCAAAGGGTTGGCCGTTCAGCTCGCTTTCAGCGCGGGCCAGCGCGATGCTGGACGGCAGCAGATCCAGGTTGGGAGCCTGCTCCACCGGCACGATGGCCTCGGCCGCCTCCATCCGATCCAGGATGACGTCGGCCAGCGTGCGGCGGGCCTTGGTCAGCGCGACCAGCCGCTCCTTGTCCAACCCGACATGGACCGACGCGTTGGCCTGGCTGTCGGCGTCCACCAACAGCGTGCGATAGCCCGCCCGGGCGAGGATGTAGGCGATGTTGACGGCGGATTCGGTTTTGGACGAGCCGCCCTTGGTCAGGGTGGTGGACATCACCAGCGGCCGCCCGCCACCGCGCAGCGTCCGTCCGCCCAGGGACGCGATCAGCAGGGTGCCTTCGATTTCGCGGGGGATCTTCTCCCGCTCCGTCTCCCACCGGCTGATCTTCGCCCCATCGTAACGGCGGCCCAACGTGTCGTTCAGCCACCCCGCGAAGTCGGGTTGAGTCAAGCCCCGCGCTTCGCGGATGGCCCGCATCTCGCTCCCGTTCATCCTGTTTTCCCCCACCATCAGATGGGGCGAATGCTATTCCCTTGATACAAGGCGGTCAACACCATCAAGAGTCAAGATTGGCACCGTTGACGGTACCGGTTGGATTTACCCCTCGCCGCGCAGCAGACGGATGATGCCGGAGAAGTCGGTTCCGCCTTCGCCCGCCGCTGTCATCATGGCGTAAAGCTGGGTCGCGGCGGCCCCGAGCGGGGTCGGCGCGCCGGCACTTTGCGAGGCTTCCTGCGCCAGCTTCAGGTCTTTCAGCATCAGCGCGGCGGCGAAGCCCGGTTGATAGTCGCGGTTGGCCGGGCTGGTCGGGACCGGGCCGGGGACCGGGCAATAGCTGGTCAGCGACCAGCATTGACCCGACGCGGTGGACGCCACGTCGAACAGCGACTGGTGCGACAGCCCCAGCTTTTCGGCCAGCACGAAGGCCTCGCACACGCCGATCATCGAGATGCCGAGGATCATGTTGTTGCAGATCTTGGCGGCCTGACCGGCCCCGGCCCCGCCGCAATGGACGATCTTCTTGCCCATCGCCTCCAGCACCGGACGGGCGCGCTCGAACGCCGCCGTCTCGCCGCCAACCATGAAGGTCAGGGTTCCGGCCGCCGCGCCGCCGACGCCGCCCGACACCGGCGCGTCCACCGCCACCGCCCCGCGCGCGGTCGCCAGCGCGTGGGCCTTGCGGGCGGACTCCACATCGATGGTGGAGCTGTCGATCAGCAGGGTGCCGGGCGACACCGCCGCGACGATGCCGTCGGCCCCGTCATAGACGCCCAGCACATGCTTGCCGCTGGGCAGCATGGTGATGACGATCTCCGCCCCGCGCGCCACGGCGGCGGGGGAGTCGGCGATGGTCACACCCGCCGCCGTCGCCGCGTCGATCGCCGCCGCCGACAGGTCGAAGCCCTGGACGCTGTGCCCGGCCTTGACCAGATTGGCCGCCATCGGCCCGCCCATGTTGCCCAACCCGATGAACCCGATGACCGCCATGGTCGTTTCTCCCGTGTGTGCTTTTGTTTGGTGTCGTTTGGTGGGGTGCGCCGTGGCTCAGGCCATCCGGGCGATTTCGCTGCGCGCGACGATCAGGCGCATGATCTCGTTGGTGCCCTCCAGGATCTGGTGCACCCGCAGGTCGCGCACGATCTTTTCCACGCCATAGTCCGACAGATAGCCGTAACCGCCGAACAGTTGCAGGGCGTTGTTGGCCACCTCGAACCCGGTGTCGGTGCCAAAGCGCTTGGCCATCGCGCACAGCCGGGTGGCGTCCGGGCTTTTCGCGTCCAGCGCCGTGGCGGCGCGGTGGACGAAGGTGCGGGCGGCCTCCAGCTCCGTCGCCATGTCGGCGATGCGGAATTGCAGGGCCTGGAAGCGGTCGATGGTCTGACCGAACGCCTTGCGCTCGCCCATGTATTTCAGCGCGGCGTCCAACGCGGCCTGCGCCCCGCCGATGGAGCAGGCGGCGATGTTGATGCGGCCGCCGTCCAACCCCTTCATGGCGAATTTGAAGCCCATGCCCTCCGCGCCCAAGCGGGCGGAGGCGGGAACGCGGACATCCTCCAGGATCACCGCGCGGGTCGGCTGGGCGTTCCAGCCCATCTTGTGCTCGTTCGCGCCAAAGGACAGGCCGGGCGTGTCCTTGGGGATCAGGAAGGCGCTGATGCCGCCGGGGCCGTCCTCGCCGGTGCGCGCCATCACCAGATACAGGTCGGAGCTGCCCGCCCCGGAAATGAACTGCTTGGCCCCGTTCAGCACATACTCGTCGCCGTCGCGCACGGCGCGGGTGCGCAGGGCCGCCGCGTCGGATCCGGCGTTGGCCTCCGTCAGGCAATAGCTGGCGAGCCATTCCATGCGCGACAGGCGGGGCAGCCAATGGGCCTTCTGCTCCGGCGCGCCGAAGGCGTCGATCATGCCCGCGACCATGTTGTGAATGGAGATGTAGGAGGCGATGGTCGGGCAGCCCTGGCTCAGCGCCTCGAAAATCACCACGGCGTCGCGGCGGGTCAGGGCCGAACCGCCATGCTCCTCCGCCACATAGATGCCGCCCATCCCCAGCTCGCCCGCCGCGCGCAGGGTGTCGATGGGGAAATGCTTCGTCTGGTCCCATGCGATGGCGTGCGGGGCCAGCTCGTCACGGGCGAAGGACAGCGCCATGTCGCGGATGGCGCATTGATCGTCGGACAGTTCAAAGGACATCGGTGCACCTCACCTCGTCGGTCCGGGCGGTCGGGGATGAGCCGACCGCCCGTTCCATCATCGCAGACGTTCGCTCGACCCGATCAATCCATCGTCGGGATGGCGAAGCTGGCCCCTTCCTTGATGCCCGAGGGCCAGCGCGAGGTCACGGTCTTGGTCTTGGTGTAGAAGCGCACCGAATCCGGGCCGTGCTGGTTCAGATCGCCAAAGCCCGACCGCTTCCAACCGCCAAAGGTGTAGTAGGCGAGCGGAACCGGGATCGGCACGTTGATGCCGACCATGCCGACGTCCACACGGGCGGCGAAGTCGCGGGCGGCGTCGCCGTCGCGGGTGAAGATGGCCACGCCGTTGCCATACTCATGCTCGTTCGGCAGGCTCAGCGCCTCCTCGTACGAATCCGCGCGGGCGACCGACAGCACCGGGCCGAAGATCTCTTCCTTGTAGATGCGCATCTCCGGCTTCACATGGTCGAACAGGCAGCCGCCCATGTAATAGCCGTTCTCGTAGCCCTGCATCTTGAAGTCGCGGCCATCGACGGCCAGCGTCGCGCCTTCCTGCACGCCGAGATCGACGTAGGACTTCACCTTGGCCAGATGCTCGCGCGTGACCAGCGGGCCGAAATCGGCGGAGCCGTCGGTGGACGGGCCGATCTTCAGCGCTTCCACGCGGGGGATCAGGCGTTCCATCAGGGCGTCGGCGGTCTTGCGGCCAACCGGGACCACCACCGAGATCGCCATGCAGCGTTCGCCCGCCGCGCCGAACCCGGCGCCGATCAGCGCGTCGGTCGCCTGGTCGAGGTCGGCGTCGGGCATGACCAGCGCGTGGTTCTTCGCCCCGCCGAAGCATTGCACGCGCTTCCCGGCGGCGGTGCCACGGGTGTAGATGTATTCGGCGATCGGGGTGGAGCCGACGAAGCCCACCGCCTTGATGTCGCGGTCGTCCAGGATGGCGTCCACCGCCACCTTGTCGCCGTGCACGACGTTCAGCACGCCAGCGGGCAGACCGGCTTCCAGCATCAGTTCGGCCAGACGCATCGGCACCGACGGGGTGCGCTCCGACGGCTTGAGGATGAAGGCGTTGCCGCAGGCGATGGCCGGGGCGAATTTCCACATCGGGATCATCGCCGGGAAATTGAAGGGCGTGATGCCCGCGACGACGCCCAGCGGCTGGCGCATCGAATAGATGTCGATGCCGGGACCGGCCCCGTCGGTGAACTCGCCCTTCAGCAGATGCGGGATGCCGCAGGCGAACTCGACCACCTCAAGACCGCGCTGGATGTCGCCCTTGGCGTCGACGATGGTCTTGCCATGCTCCAACGACAGCAGCAGGGCCAACGAGTCATACTCGCGCTGGACCAGATCAAGGAAGCGCATCAGCACGCGGGCGCGCTTCTGCGGGTTCTGGGCGGCCCAACCGCGCTGCGCCACCTTGGCGTTTTCCACGGCGGCGCGCATTTCCTCCACGCTGGCGAGCGGAACCTTGGCCCGCACCTCGCCGGTCATCGGCGAAAAGACGTCGGCGAAGCGGCCCGAGGTGCCCGCGACGGCCTTGCCGCCGATCAGGTGATGGAGTTCGGTCGTCATTGGTGGTTTTCCTCCCGGATGATGTTGCTGTTGATGTGCGCCAGAGCGCCCACGGGTATCGACAGGAAACTTTGCGCATCGGTTGTGCAAGAATGCACCAGCGCCATCAAACAATTTAGAGACTGAACAACTGGCCGTCACCGGTGGGGTGTGCCGGTGGTTGGACGGGATGAATGGAACGTTTGAAACATTGTGAAACAGGTTTTGGGGCTGTGTTCCACTGTTTCATGGAGGGGACCGGAACCATCCCCGCAGGACGCTGTCGTGACGGTTGCGCGAGCGGGTGCATGGGAGGCGCTCCTGATGGCCAAACGATCCTCCGTCCTACCCCCACAGGGCGGGGCGGACAAGGGCCGGGGGAAAATCCGAATCCGCGCCACGACCAGACAGGAACGGCGTTCCGCACCAACGCCACATCACCTTCCGATCACCGATCACGGGCCTATGCCAAAATCTGGATGGCACCCTTTGTCAACAGGACCTAAGGATTCCATCCATATCACTCAAGTATGATGTCTTTGCGGATATGGCAACATGTTCACGAAGAAAATCGAATATTAAAAATATTAAGTAACATACACAAATTTCTTATCATGTAACATCATTAATGCGATATTGACTATAATATTACTCTATGTCACGAATAATATCTGAGATGTTCAGATTTATAGTGTTATTGCCAATAACTTTAATATTTTGGCAAAACACTATGATTTTCCGAGGGGTGAGATGATGGAAAAGCTTTTTTGTATCAAAAATCTGGTTGTTTTCTCTCTTGGCGTTCTGTCGATGCTGTCAGGCATTGGCGAGTCGCGCGCCGAATCTGGCGCAACCAACTGCCGTGATGTGATCGTTGGAATTGAAAAGCGCTACAACGGCTATGACAGCTGGCGCATCATGAACATGGAGATTACGGACAGCAACGGCGGCAAGAAGATGCGCCGCATCCTGGCCGCGCATCAGAACACCGGCGTCCATCGCCGATTGCGCAGCAAAGTCCTTGAGCCTGCCGAGCTGAAAGATTTTGAGGCCATGGCGTATGATTACTTTGGCGATAAAGAATCCGACAAGGTCTGGACATGGCTTCCGTCGCAGCAGAAGACGCATGAAGTGAAGTCGGAGGATCTCAGCGGTCGTCTCTACGGGTCCGATCTCTCCATCGGCGAGATGCTGATCCGCCGCGCCAAGGACTATGAGTGCAAATATCTGGGCGAGGAAACCTACAAGGGTCTGCCTGTTTGGAAGGTCTGGGTGAACCCGCTGAAAGAGAGCGAAGTCATCCGCCTCGGCTTGCGCGATGGTGAGGTTTGGGTGGAGAAATCCACCTTTCTGCCGGTCTGGAGCACCTTCAACGCCGACGCCCCCAGCGAACAGCGCGTCTTCACCACCGACAAGATGCGTTGGGTTGATGGCGTGTATGTGCCGGCCTACTTCAAGGTCTTCACCCGCAAGGAAGGCCGCGTGATCTCGACCTCTGTCTTCGAAGTCGAGGGCGAGCGGTTCAACATCAACCTGCCGAGCGAATGGTTCGACATCAAGGACCTCGGCGGCACGACCAGCGGCTGGTCCGAGTGGCGCTCCAACGCGCTCACCAACTGATCCGCGCGTGAGGGGCGTGTCGGCTCACACGCCCCCGACGCCCTCCGCCCCCACTGACCTCCCGATACACACGCCTGTCCGGATCGTTCCGGCGCGGGCACACGCTCGCGGTCACGCGCGCGTCAATCCCTTTTTCCTGCGGGGAACGGTATGTTGCGGATCATCGGCCAGTTCGTCCGAACGGCGGATCGTTATTTCCAGGCGGCCGCGCGGACCATCCTTCTCCATCCGGCCAAAAGTGCGCTCGCGGCCCTGATGCTCACCGGCGTCGGCTTGGCAGCCCTGCCACAGTTGAGGTCCGACGGTCGGATCGAAGCCTTCATGCACAACACCGATCCGGCGCTGGTCGCCTACTACGACATGCGCCGTTCCTTCGGTCAGGACAACCGAATCGTCGTGACCGTCGGGTCGCCGGATCTGTTTTCCAAGCCTTTCCTGCAAAAATTCACGCAACTGCACCGCGATGTCGAGCGTGAAGTTCCCTACATCGCGGAAATCTTCAGCCTCTACAACATTCCGTTCATCCAGTACGAGGATGGCGGCATTTATCTGGAGGAACTGGTCCACAACATGATTGTGCGGGACCAGGACCCTCGCGAGATGCGCGACCGCATCATGGCAACACCGCTGTACCGGAATTTCATCATTTCCAGGGACGGCAAGACCGCGTCGATCGTGGTGGAGCCTTTCCGGTACGCGCCGCACGCCGACGACTGCGTCGCCCGGCCGGAAGACGGGTTCTCCTGCGGCGGCGGTGAGCCGGACGGTGTCAAGCGCCAGCTCCTCGGCCCCCAACATTACGCCGAGATGTCCAGAAAGATCGGCGAGATCGCAGCCCGTCACCACGACCCGGCGGGCTTCGACATCCACGTCTCCGGTGCGCCCATCGTCAGCACCGAGATCGTCCGGCTGATGTCCAAGGACATGCCGCGCTTCACGCTTCTGTGCTTTGCCGTGGCCGTCGTGGTCATCATGGTGATCTACCGCAGCCTTCTGGTGTCGCTGGCGGCGTTGTTCGCCTTCCTGTCCAGCATCATCATCACCTTCGGGCTGATGGCCGCGCTGGGCGAACCGGTGACGCCGCCGACGCAGCTTCTGATCCCGCTTCTGCTCGTCAGCAGCCTGTGCACCTTCATCCATTTCATCAGCGGCCTGTTCCGCGCCCATCGCGAGACGGGTGACAAGGCGGCCGCTGTGGCGGTGGCGATGACGCAAGGCCACGCGCCCATCCTGTTCTCCGCCCTGACCACGGCCGCCGGTCTCATCGGCTTCATCACCTCCACCCTGGCGCCGATCACCGTTCTGGGTCTTTTCGGCGCGGTGGGAACGATGGTCGCCTACGCCATGGGGATGCTCTGCACCATCCTGGTGTTCCGCACGCTGCCGACCCGTTTCTTTGAGCGGCGGTACGAGGATTATCCGACCATCATCGCGGTGATGACCGCCATGTCCCTGTTCGCCGTGCGTCGACCGAAACGCGTTCTGGCGGTGGCGGCCATGGTGGGCGTGGCCTCGCTGCTCGGCATCCGGACCCTGGAATACTCCCACAATTCCCTGCTCTGGCTGCCCGAGGACAACGCCATCCGGCAGAGCACCGCCCACATCGACCAAACCTTCAACGGGACCGTCAACCTCGAGGTGGTGATCAAGCCGCAGGGCGGTCGCGATTTCCGCAACGAAGAGCTGCTGCGCCGGGTGGATGAGGTGGCGAACCGTGTCCACGGCGCCACCGACATTCCCATCGGCCGCCACACCAGCATCATCGACTTTCTCAAGGAAACCAACCAGGCGCTGCATGATGGCAACCCGGCGGCGCATCGGATTCCCACCCAACGGGAAATTTGGGACGAACTGCTGCTGCTGGAAGGGCAGGGCAACGACGACATGCTGCGCTACACCACCTTGTCCTACGATGCCGGGCGGGTGTCCTTCCTGACGCCCTGGCTTGAGGCCAAACGCTTCACCGCCTTCATCCACACCGTTCAATCGATGTTCGAGGACGCGCTCGGCCCGATGGCGGAGGTGCGCACCACCGGCCTGATCGCCTTGCTCGCCATGACGTCCACGGCGGTGCTGGACAGCATGACCTCCAGCTACATCGTGGCGCTTGTCCAGATCATGGTGCTGATGTGCATCAGCCTGGGGCGGGTGCGGCTTGGTGTGCTCAGCATGCTGCCGAACATCGTGCCGTTCCTCCTGCTGCTGGGCTTCATGGGGGCGATGGGCATTCCGCTCGACACCTTCACGGTGTTGATCGGCGGCATCATCACCGGCCTGATCGTGGACGACACGACCCACTATTTCTTTCAGTACAAACGGAATCTCGAAACTCTGTGCGACGTCGAGGCCGCGATCCGCGCGACCATCGAGGATATGGGCGTGCCGATCTTCACGACCACGGTCGTCGTGATGTCCAGCTTCAGCGTCTTCATCATCTCCTCCCTCAACAACCTTCAGTCCTTCGGCCTGCTGATGACGCTCGGGGCGTTCCTGGCGCTGCTCGCCGACCTGCTCATCTCACCGGCGCTGCTGGTCACGTTCAACCATGCGCCGGTGAAGGCCGGAGACGCTCCCCGCCCCGACGGCGCGGACGCCACGATGGAGGTGCGCCATGCGACTTAAGATTTGCGGACTCACACAAACCGGCGACATCGAAATCCTGCGCGGGCTGCCGGTCGACTTCGTCGGCCTGTGGCATGGCATCGACGGGGGGCACGCGAATCTGTCGCTGGCCGAACTGAGCCGTCTGGCCGCAGCGGCCCGCGCGGCGCGCGAACCGGCGGGTCGGCTGGAACCGGTGCTCGTCACCTTCCTCAACACCGTGGCTCCCCTGTGCCGGGCGGTTGATGAATCGGGCGTGCGGTGGGTGCAACTGCACGGCTTCCAGACGCCGGCGCTGGTCCACGCGCTGCGCGGGGCGCTGCCGGCCGGAACCCGCATCGTCAAGGTTTTGCATGTGCGCGGCGAGCGTTGCGTCGAACGCCCGGTGATCCGGGCCTACGAAACAGCCGGGGTTGATTGTTTCCTGATGGACACGGTCGCTGCCGATGGCCGGGTCGGCAGCACCGGCCAGCCGCTGGATGCGGCGACCACGCTGTCGCTGGTGCAGGAGGTGAACCGACCCTTCTTTCTGGCGGGGGGCATCTCCGCCGACAACCACGCGGTTCATCAGGCGGCGATCCTGGACGAACGCTTTTTCGGCATCGACGTGGACAGCAACGCGCGTGACGCCGACCGTCGGCTGTGCCCGGCCCGCATCGCCGCGATCAGCCGCCGCTGGACGTCTTGCGGGCCAACGACCGCCAGGCCAACGACCGCCGGAGCCAAGACCATCGAACAGAGGGGAGGGGATCATGGCCAGCGCGTTCGTTGATGCCCTGCTCGCCGCGCCGATCCCCGTTGTTGCGGAGATCAAGGCCCGCGCCTCCGACGGCACCGATCTGCTGCGCGGGCGTTCCGTGGCGGAGATCGCGGCGGCCTACCGGGCGGTCGGCGCGCCCTGCCTTTCGGTGGTGACGGGGTCATGGTTTGGCGGCAGCAATGCCATGCTGGAGGAAGCGGTCCGCCATGCGGGCATTCCCGTGCTGAAAAAGGACTTCATCACGCGGGAGGTCCAGATTCGGCAGGCGGCCGGGATGGGGGCGGCGGCCGTTCTGCTGACAGCCCGCCTGCTGCCGCGTTCGGCGCTGTGCCATTTGGCGGACGCCGCGCAGCGCCATGGCCTGACACCGTTCATCGAAGCGTCATCGGAAAAGGAGCTGGACGGGCTGCGCCTTGACCCCGGTTGCGTGGTCGCCGTCAACAACAAGGACATCGCCCGCCGCGAGCGGGACGCCGGGGACATCGGACACAGCCTGTCCCTGCTGCCGTTGGCGAAACGGACGGGCACGCGTTGCCCGGTCAGCGCCAGCGGCATCGGCACGACGGAGGACGCCGCGCGCCTGATCGGAGCGGGGTACCGGGGCTTGCTGATCGGCACCGGGCTGCTGCTGTCCGGCGACATCGCGGGCTGGTTCTCCCGCTTGGCGGAGCGGACCGCCGACCGCCGGGCGATGGCGGGAGAAGCGGCATGATGGATCATCCCGCCTGCTCGGTGCGCGCCGCCCTGGCCGCCCTGCGGACTCACGCCCCGACGCGCTGCCACCAATACACCCAGGCCATGGCGCGGACGGATGTCGCCCGACACTTCGCGGAGCGCCATGCGGGCGTTCCCGCAACCGATCGAAGGGGCGCGGAGGATGTGGCCATCTACAGCGGCGTCGACAGCGGTGTCGACGCGGCGAGTCTCCCCGTGCTGTTGGGGCTGTACGGCGATGAGGCGCGGGTGCGCGGCTGGTTGCCCGGCCTGCCCCGGCGCGTGCGCCCGGACCGCCTGCAGGGGTGGCTGGCCATGGGGCCGCCCCCCGTGTGGACCGCTCTCCCGCCCTGTCGGCAGGAGATCTGGCCAGGACCTGTCGATCTGGGCCGTCTGCCGATCCTGACGGCCACCCCGCGCGACGCCGGTCCCTATGTGACCATGGGGCTGGTCCATGCGCGCGACCCTGAAGGGGGCGAGGACGCGCTGTCCGTGCACCGGATGCTGGTGATCGGGCGCGACCGGCTGACGGTCTGGATGGTGCCGGGCCGTCGTCTGCGCGCGCTGTTCGACGCCGCAGCGGCGCGTGGCGACCGGTTGCCCGTCACCGTCAACATCGGTGCGCCGCCCGCTGCGGTGGTGGCGTCGGCGCTGGGGACGGCCTTCCTCCCTCCCGGGGTGGGCAAGCTGACGGCGGCGGGCGCGCTCGCCGGGCAACCGATCGCGCTGGCCCCGGCCCTGACCCAACCCGCTGTTGCGCTGGCCGCGTCGGAAATCGTGCTGGAGGGCCATTTCGACGGAACCGTGGCGGACGAGGCGGTCGATGGGCGCGGCCCGGTGTCCGGCATCTCGCTGCCGGAATTCCTGGGCTATGATGGCCGGACAAAGCCGGACGTGCCGGTGTTGACCGTCCGTGCCGTAACGTCGCGGCGCGACGCCTGTTATCAGGCGGTGATCGGGCCGGGCCGGGAGCAGTCGGTCATCCTGGGCATTGCGGGTGCCGTGTCCGTCGGTCTGTCGCTGGCCGCCGATGAACCCGAACTGGCCACCCTGGTGCGCGACCTGCATTTCGCGGCGGCGGGCGGCGGCATGCTCCTGCTGGCTGTCCGGATCGCCAAGACCAGCCCCGACGACGATGGCCGCCTCGCCCCGTTGGCCCGTCGCATCTTCGCGCGGCACCCCTTCGTGAAGCTGGTCGTCTTCACCGACGACGACATCGACATCGCCAACGAGGAGGAATTGCTGTGGGCCGTGGTGACGCGGTCCAACCTGCGCACGGATTGCACCAGCTTCGCGGATTTTGCGAATCTGCCCATGGACCCTTCGCAAGGTGCGGCGTGGCTGGACGCGCGCGGCGCTGGCGACGGGCGGGCCGGTCGCAGCGTCATCGACGCCACCACCCCCTTCCGATTGAAAACGGAGACCGCCCGCAGTTTCCCCTCGCCCCCTTCGTCCTGTTGGGAGGATTGAGCGCATGACCCATTGCGTTGAGGCCGGTATCCGCATCCTCGCGGCCACGGACCGGCATTTCGTTTGCGACCGACCGGAGCATCTTCTCAAGCACGGCGACCACACCGCCCTGTCGCGCGGCCTTCACGACGCGGTCGACCAGCTCTTCGCCCAATCGGGCCTGGCCGCACCGGCGGACGGAACCACGGTCGGCGTGGTCGGTACCTCCCGCTTCGGGGAACTGGACACGCTGGATTGCGTGACCCGCAGGTACCAGGAGGAGGGACTCTACGGCATCGACCCGGTGGTCTTTTCGAAGGCCAACCAATTCTACCCGCTCTTCGCCATCGCCCGCCGCTTCCGCTGCCTCGGTCCGGCCTCGGCCCTGTTCACGTCCGAAGGCGGCTCGGCAGAGGTGCTCTATTTCGCCGACCGGCTGCTGCGTCGCGGGGACGCCACCCATGTGCTGGCGCTCGACTACGACGAAAACACACCAACCGGAACCACACGGGTCGCAGGGCAGGTGCGCGCCCTGTTGCTGGGGCCGGACGGCGGCCCGCAGAACGACCGACCGCAAGACCGCGCCGCCGGTCCGGTGATCACCGCCTGTCGGCTTGGTCCGCATCTGCCGGTGCAGGACGGGCGCGCCGCCGCGCTTGCCGTCTTCCTCGACCGTCAGACGGCGTGGTGCGGCAACCAGCATCTGCTGGCGAGCACCGATGATGCCGACACCGCCCAGCGGCTGGGATCCGGCTTTGCCGTGGAGCGGTTGGACGCCGCGCGGGACCCGTTGCCGCAACTGGTGGACAGGCTGCGCGGCTGGACGGAATGGACCGCAGGGGAGACGCGCATCCATGTCCTGCCCCCCGGTCGGGGAAACGTCCTGACGGTGTGCTGCCGTTGGGACGAACCGCACAGGGAGGGGCGCGCGTGACGGACCGCATCGTCATCACCGGCGTCGCCATCAACGCACCGTTCGGGCGCACCCTGGAGGATTTGGGGTCTCTGCTGGACGGCGGCATCCGCCGACCAAAGCCGGTGGACCGCTTTCCGGTCGGCGGTGCCAAGGCCGGGAGCGCGCATCTGCATTGGCCGGTGCAGGACATCGAGGCGCTCATCGACGGGACCACGGAAACCGCGCTTGCGGCCCTGGACGCGGCCCGGCTGGCCACGGGCCACCGCATCGGGCTGGCGCTGGGCAGCATCAGCGGCATGGATTTCGACGCGACCGGGCCGCGACGGGCGGACGACGGCGTCAACGCGCTGGGCCGCCACTGCTTTGACCGGCTGGGGCTGTTCGGGCCGCTCGTCCATGTCACATCGGCCTGCACCAGCAGCGCCGCCGCCCTGTTCTGGGCGAAGTCGATTCTGGAAAACGACGACGCCGATGTGATGCTGGCCGGTGGCGCTGACCGCATCCGGGCCGTCGATTTCGCCGGTTTCAACATCCTGCGCGCGATGGACCCGGAGGGCACCCGCCCTTTTCATACCGAACGCCGGGGCATCACCATGGGCGAAGGGGCCTGCATCCTGGTGCTGGAGCGGATGTCCCATGCGTTGGCGCGGGGGGCCGACATCCATGCGGTCTTTTCGGGCGGCGGGTTGAGCAGCGACGGCCACCACGCGACAGCGCCGCGTCACGACGGGCTGGTCGCGGCCAGCCGTAGGGCGTTGGCCGCCGCCGGACTCACACCGGCGGACATCCAGTACGTCAACTGCCATGGGACCGGCACGCCCGCCAACGACCGCGAAGAGCTGAAAGCCCTGCAGGCGGTGTTCGGCCCGCATCTGCGCGCGGTGTGCGTCGGCTCCACAAAGGGTTTCACGGGCCACTGGCTGGGCAGCGCCGGGGCCATCGAGGCGGCCGTGCTTCTGTCGGTTCTGCATCGGCAACGGGCACCCGGGATGCCCTGGCTGTCCGGACCGGACAGCATCCTGGCGTCCCACACCGCCGGAATGGAGGAGGCGCGCGGCTTCCGGCACGTCATGTCCAATTCACTCGGGTTCGGCGGCAACAACGCCAGCCTGATCTTTTCCCGCTTCTCCCGTCACGCTTCAGAACAAGGGTGATATCCATGCTCCCATTGCAGGACATTCGCACAGGCGTCGTCACCGCGCTGGCCCGGACCACCGATGCGCCGGAAACCGGCGTCAATCTGTCCGGCACGCTCGATCAACTGGGCGTCGACTCCCTCGCCTTTCTCAGGCTGAAGCTGATCCTGGAAAAGACCTTCGGCGTCGGTCTGCCCGATGACTTCGGCGACCGTCTGGCGACCGGGAACGACGTGGTCGCCTGCGTCGCGGACGCCCTGAAATCGCCGGTTCTCTGAGGGAGCTGTCACCATGGCATCCACCCCTCTCCTGCACGCCATCCTGCACCGGATGGCGCAGCATCCGGACGCGCCGGCCCTGCTGTTCCGGCAAGAACAGACCAGTTACGGCGCGTTGCACCGTCTGGCATCGGCGGCGGCCGACCAGCTCCGCGCGTTCGGCCTTCCCGACCGGCGTCCGGTTGGCATCGTCGCCCGGAAAACGCCCCAGGCCGTGGCGCTGATCCTCGGCTGCCTCATGGTGCGGCAAAGCTTTGTCCTGCCATCGGTCGAGCTGGGCGAAACCGCGTTGCGCACCCTGTTCAACCGCGCCGATTGCGCCCGCGTCCTGGCCCCGGACACCTCCGTGGCCGGGCGTGTTCCCGGGCTGGAGACGACGGTCGTGTGGGATGGCGCGCCTCCGCCCCTGTCGCCGACCCAGCCGGGCACCGGTCTGGACGGCGGGCTGCCCGAAGGACCGCCGCCGGACGAATGCGGCTTCATGCTGACCACCTCCGGTTCGACCGGCCTGCCAAAGGTCGTTCCGCTTCCGGCGTCGGCGGTGGACGCCTTCACCGACTGGGGTTGCGCGCAATTCGGAATCGAACCCGGTCGGACGGTGCTGAACTATGCCCCGCTGAACTTCGACCTGTGTCTTCTCGACATCTGGGCGACGCTGAAGGGCGGCGGCTGTGTGGCGCTGGTGGAGGAGGACCAGGCGACGAACCCGGTCCATCTGCTGACGCTTCTGGAATCGACCCCGATCCACATGATCCAGGCCGTGCCGATGCTGTATCGGTTGCTGCTCGACGCGACGCGCCTGGACGGTCGTGCCTTCGAGGCCGTCCGCCACGTCGTCTTCACCGGGGACAGCATGCCGCCGTCCAGTCTGGCCGCTCTGCCGCGCCTGTTTCCAAAGGCGCGGTTCAGCAACATTTACGGCTGCACCGAGACCAACGACAGCTTCCTGCACGAGGTTGATCTGGCGAACGGGCCGCCGCTCGGCCCCCTGCCCATCGGCGCGCCGCTGCCCGGCGTGCGTGCCCTGATCGTCGGCGAAGACGGCGCGGTGATCGAGCGGGCTGGCGTCGGCGAGTTGCTGGTGTCCACCCCGTTCCAGACCGCCAGCTATCTCGACCCGGCGGCGAACGAGGGCAAATTCTCGCGTCGCCGCTGCGATGGCGTGGAGATCACCTACTTCCACAGCGGCGATCTTGTGCGCCGCCACGATGACGGCAGCATCACGCTCCAGGGGCGCAAGGACTTCCACGTCAAGGTCCGTGGCGTGCGGGTCAACATGCAGGAGGTCGAGCGCGTCCTCCAAGAGCACGGTGGTGTGCAGGAGGCGGCGGTCATCGCCGTGCCGGACGACATGGCGGGGCACCGCCTGCACGCCATCGTCCGGCGCAGGCCCCAGGCGGGGGTCGACAGTTTGGAATTGCGCCGACACTGCGCCGGTTGCCTGCCGCGCACCGCCATTCCGTCCGGCATCGAATTCGTCGAGACGGTTCTGCCCAAGACCTCCACCGGAAAGGTGGATCGTCGCCAACTTCTGCAATGCCACCTCAAAGGAGACCATGATGGCGTTCCGCGCTTCTATTAAGCAGTTCCTGGTCGAAGAGTTCATGCCCGACGTGTCGATGGGCCAGATCGAGGACGACTTCGACCTGATCGCCAACGGCGTGATCGACAGCCTGGGCCTGCTGAAGGTCATCGCCTGGCTGGAAAGCCGTCACGAACTGTCCATCGATGTGATGGACATGGTGCCCGAGAATTTCAGCTCCGTCGGCGCGATCAACGCCTATCTGAACCGGGCAAAACAGCTGACGGCGGCCTGAACGATGAGCGACCTCGTCGGCACCCTGCTGCTTCGGGACCGGCCGGTGTCCGTCACCGCGTGGCGGGACCTGTGGGACCGGCTGCACGCGCGCACCGTGTCGGCGGCGGAGGCCGCCGCCGTCCTGGCCTCCCTGTCAACGCATCTGCCGGACGTTGGCACGCTGGCGGCCTTGCTCGCCTCGTTGTCGGAACGCCGGTGCGCTGCGGCACCAGCCCCGGCATCCGTCCGCGCGGTCAACATCGTCGGCACCGGCGGCGGCCCTTCCACCTTCAACATTTCGACGGCGGCGGCCTTCGTCGCCGCCGCTCTGGGCGTGACGGTCATCAAGACCGGTTCACGCGCCTACACCAGCCGGTGCGGCTCCATCGACCTGCTGAACCGGCTGGGAATTCCGCTGACAACATCGCCCGCCATGACGGCGGAGATGCTGGACCGGTTCGGCATCGCCTTCGCCGGTTCCTACGTCTACCCACCGGAGTTGACCCTGCTTGCCAAGGCCGTGATGCCGTTGGACATGAAGCGTCTGGGGCGCTGCTTCAACCGGCTTGGTCCCTTCCTGGCCGACGTGCCGGTGGCGGTCCAAGTCACCGGCCTGTCCGATCCGGCGCTGCTTCCCCTGTTCCGGGCATTGGCGGGGGATGCTCCGCAACGCCGGTTCTGGTTCTGCACGAACGGCCTCGGCGTGGACGAGCTGGTCGCCATCGCCCCCAACACCGTCCTGCGGGACGGCGCGGAGACGGGCAGGGCAGGACAGGATCCGGTCGAGCTGGATCCCGCTGCGCTCGGACTTGCGGGCGGCACGCTGGAGGATCTGCGACCGCCGCAAGACGACGCCGGCATCGTGCCGCACACGCTGGCCGTCCTTGCCGGGGATGCCCCAACGGCGGCGGTGGACACCGTGTGTCTGAACGCCGCCGTCCTGGCGCTGGCCGCCGGTGTTGCCAATGGCTGGGAGGAGGGCATCCGTCTCGCCCGCGCAGCCGTGGCGCGTGGCGACGCTTTGCGCCTTGTCGAGAACATCCGCGCGCAGGCGCGCGGCGCGGCGGCGGCCCCGTGGTCAAGGAGAACCGTTCATGGATGAGGTGGTCTGCATCGTCGGGGGCGGCATCGCCGGGCTGGGGGCCGCGCATTTCGCGCGGCTGCAGGGCCTGACCCCCATCGTGCTGGAGGAGTCCGGAAGTCTGGGCGGGCGGGCGGGCGCGGTCTGCCACAACGGCGAATGGTTTGAGACCGGCGGAAAAAACTTCGCGTCGGACTGGACCCTGTTCAACGGCATTCTGCGCGGCTTCCATTCGCAGACATTCGACCGGCAGCATCCGAATTTCCACATCGTCATCCGGGACCGGCTGCACGCGTTCGACAAGAAGGCCACACTGACCAATGGTCTGAACATGATCCGCAGCGTCGGCCTGCGCGGTGTCCTGCGGTTCAACGGCCTGTTGAAGCGCGCCGCGCGGGAGCGGGATGAGCTGACCTATTTCGGCGACGCCATCCGCCGCCATGAGCTGCGTTACGACCCCCGCCCGGTCAACGCGCATGTTCCGGCGATCCTCGCCGAAGGCCCGTTGCGGATGTTCACCATCATCATGGGCGCGGCCGAACCCGACGAATTCTCCTTCGCCACGTTGCTGCTGCTGCTGTCTTCTTTCGGCAAGGGAAGCCACCATTCGCTGCCGGAAACGACGGCGGTCCTGTTCAAGCATCTGGCGCAGGGAACCGACGTCCGCACCGGGCACCGTGTGACCCGCATTGCCGTCGACAACGGTCGCGTCACCGGGGTGGAAGGGCGTTGCGGGGGCACCCCCTTCCATATTCCCACCGGGCGGGTCGTCGTCGCCACGCCGCTGCATCGCGTGCCGGTCTTTCTCGAACTGGGGGCGGCGGCGGCGCACGCCGTGGCGTCGATTCCCTACCACCCGCTGGCGCTGATCAATGCGGACTATGACGAGGATGTTTTCACGCCGGAGATGAACTCGATCATGTTCGATCCGGGGAGTCCGCTGGGCCATTGTTCGGCCAACCGGATGCACAAGCGCCATTCGGTCCGCTTCACCCTGTCCGGGCGGCGGGCGCGTCCCTTGTTGACGTTGGACGACGACCGGCTGCTGTCCATCGCCCAGGACGCCTTCCGCCGGATCCACCCCATCCGTGGGCGGCTGCGTTACGCGCATGTGCAACGGCATCTTGGCGGGCTGTGCGCCTACGGCTTCCACTACTCGGAATCGCGGCGGCGTCTGCTGTCGGTGCTGGACGGAACCCGGGGCCTGGCGTTCGCCGGGGACTATCTGTTCGGCCACAACATGGAAGGTTGCCTGCAATCCGCCATGGCGGCGGTCCGGCATCTGACCGGGGAGATCGGCAGCTATCACCGCCTCCACGCTTATCCCGAATCCGCATGCGGGCACGATGCGGCGATGCGCACGCTGCTGGCGGTGCCGTCATGACCGGTTTCTTCGCGTCACCAGCGGGCGACATCGGGCTTGCCCTGTTCCTGAACGCCGGTGATCCGCCCCTGGAGATCCTGGAACCGCTGCTGCTGGCGCTGGACGCGGCGCGGGTGGATTGCCTGGAGCTGGCAATCCCCTTTCCCGACTCGGTCAGCGACGGTCCGGTGATCCGCCGTTCCGCCGACCGCGCGCTGGCCAACGGCACCGATCCCGACGGGGTTCTGTCCTTTGTGGCGCGGCTGCGCCCGCAATTGCGGCACCTGAAGATCGCGCTGTTCGCCGACTGGGGCCACACGGTCCGCAGCCGACCGTTGCCGGACTTTCTCGACCGGGTTTCCGGCGCGGGGGCCGACGCGCTTCTGGTGCATGGGCTTCCGCCCCGGCTCGGCCCGACCCTATGCGAGACGGCGGAACGGACCGGTCTGGCGGTCGTGACCTCCTGTTACGCCTCTTCCGACCCCGCTGTGATGGACGAGGCGGCGCGGCGCGCCACCGCCTATCTCTATCTCGTTGCGCAGTACGGGCGGACGGGCACCACACCGCCGCAGGGGTTCGCGGCTCTGGCACCAGTGATTGAACGGTTGCGCGCGGTTGGCAACGCGCCCGTCGCGGTCGGATTCGGCGTGAAGGAGCGCGCGCATCTGGAGGCGCTGCGCGCGGTCGGTGCGGACGCCGCCATCGTGGGCAGCGCCTTCGTCGCCCGGATGGAGGAGGCTCAGGCCAATGGGCGCGATCCGGTGGACGAGGCGCTCGCCTGTGTCGAGGCGCTGCGGCCTTCCGTCCCCGCCCTTCCCAGAGAAGCGATCCCATGACCACCCTGATCGACCATGCCTCCCTTCCGGCCTTTCGGCTGGAATCCCTGGACGGTGCGGGCGGCTTCCGCGCCGTTCCCGACACCAGCCACCCGTTTTACTTTGACCACCCACTCGGCCATCTGCCGGGACTGCTGCTGCTGGACATGGCCCTCGGCGCTGTGGAGCGCGCGGCGGATCCGGACGGCGGGAACGGCTTTTGGTTCAACCGCTTCGAGGTGGCGTTCCGCGCTCTGGCGGCGCTCAATCTGCCGCTCGACATCCAGGTGACGGACGATGGACCGGACGGTGCCCACCGCTGCACCCTGTCGCAACGGGGCCGGATCTGCGCCGAATTCGTGGGCCATGGCGCTGTCCACCGGGCCGCTCATCCGGGGGATGCGCGCGAAAGCCCGGCGGTCTTGCGGCCCTTCACGCCGGTGCCACCGGCCGCCGTGCGCAAGCTGCGCCCCGAGAATGTGTTTCTGGGCAACCGGCGGGAGCGGGAGTGTTGGCCCCTGGCCGCCGCCGGGCGGAGCGCGTCGTCGCTGGCGGCCGCGCGCAACGGGGTGTATCGCCCGGTTTATCTGGCCGAGTGTTTTCTGCAGCTCTGCCGGGTCAGTCGTGCGGAAGCCGGTGCAAAGCCCGGTGTGATTCCGGCGTCGCGCGAGATCCTGGTGCAGCTCGGCGGGTTTCTGCCGCATCCGCTGCCGGACACTAACGCGCTTTCCGTGACCTTCGATGATCACGATCAGGGAGGGTTCTTCCCGCGCAATCACCGATCCTTAAGAAGAACGGCATCGATACTGTCAGACGATGATTCCATTTGTCACTTTTTCTGTGACGCCATTGTGATCTGACAACGAATAAAGGGATTCATCATGATTCTGCGCCATCTTTCCGATGTCAAGACGGTCGAGTGGGGGGCCGGTCTCAGCCGTCGCTTTCTGCTGCAATCCGATGGCATGGGCTATTCGCTGACCGACACGATCGTGCGCGCCGGAACCCGGTCGCTGCTGGAGTACAAGCACCACCTCGAGGCCTGCTACTGCATCGAGGGCCGGGGCGCGGTCGAGACGATGGATGGAACGCTCCACCCCATTGAGCCAGGCGTGATGTACGCGCTGGACAAGCACGATGCGCACTATCTCATCGGCGACCCGGACGTGGACATGCGTCTGGTGTGCATGTTCACACCGGCGCTCAAGGGCGACGAGCGGCACACCCTCGGCGACGGCCAGTCATCCCACTACTGACCGCCCGCCGGTGGTTGCTCACCGGCGATTGCCACAGCACTTCATGCCCCGGCCAAACCCCTTCGGCCAAATCCCCTTCGGTCCGGCCGACCGGTCAGCCGGGGCAGCATGCGGAACACAACCATGATCGAATGGAATGACGAGCAGCGCAGCCTGCAGGAAGCCTTTGCCCGCTGGCACGCCGATCTCAGCGCCGATCACATCGACCTCGACCGCCAGGGCGGCTTCTCCTGGGAAAAGTGGGAGATGATCCGGCAGTCCGGCATCCTGCGCCTGCCCTTTGACGAGGAATGGGGCGGCATGGGGCAGGATTTGCTGACCACCATGGGCGTGCTGGAAACGTTGGGCTATGGCTGCCGCAACGGCGGGATCAATTTTTCGGTCTCCACGCACATCGTCAGCGCGGGCGTTCCCATCCAGCGCTTCGGCTCGCGCCCGCTGAAGGAACGCTTCCTGCCGCGCATCTGCGACGGTTCCGCGATCGGCGCGCACGCCATCACCGAGTCCGGAAGCGGTTCCGACGCCATGAGCATGCAGACCAAGGCCGTGGCGGATGGCGACCATTACCGGCTGAACGGCAGCAAGACCTTCGTCAGCAACGGTCCCGTGGCGGAACAGTTTGTCGTCTACGCGCGGACCAACCCCGCGCTTGGTGCCTGGGGCGTCACCGCGTTCGTGGTGGAGCGCGGGACCCCCGGCCTCACCGTGGGGCAACCGATCGACAAGATGGGGCTGCGGAATTCGCCGCTGTGCGAGCTGTTCTTCGACGATTGCCGGGTTCCGGCGGGCAACGTGATCGGCAAGCCGGGCCTGGGTTTTTCCATCCTCGATTACGTCATGAAGTGGGAAATCCTGTGTTCGTTTGTCATAAACGTGGGCGAGATGCAGCATCGAATGGAACGCTGTGTCGACTACGCCCGGTCGCGCCGTCAGTTCAATCAGCCCATCGGGTCGTTCCAATCGGTCGCCAACAAGATCGTGGACATGAAGATCGGGACGGAAACCGCCCGCAATTGGCTGTACAGCACGGCCCGGCGCTTCCTGGCCAACGGAAACGTCACGGTGGACATCGCCATCGCCAAGCTGCTGGCCAGCGAAAGCAATTTCGCTTCGGCGGTGAACGCCGTGCAGATTTTCGGCGGCAATGGCTACATGACGGAATACGGCCTGGAGAAGGATCTGCGCAACGCCACGGCGGGAACGATCTACTCCGGCACCTCGGAGGTTCAACGAAACCGCATCGCGAAGATGCTCGGCCTGTGACTCTGTCGGGTCTGTCGGGTCTGTGATAGGCACCGCCCCTGCGCGCGCACTTAAAATAACAAATCATCACACAACAAAACACCATAATACATGCTTCGGTGATTTAATGGATCTCAGAGAAAATCCGAAACATTGAATGCGGGTCATCGCCATGCCACGCAAGACTTCCCTTGAGAAAATAGGACCATACAGCCCAGTGCGGGAGCGGATCAGCCGAACAGGGCAAGATGTTGGCTTGGCCGAAACACCGAATCCGGAGGAGTGCATTGCCGAGTTCTCGGGCGTGTCGAAATCCTACACAACCGGACGGGTCCAGTTCCAGGCGCTGCGCAACATAAGCTGCCGCATTCCCAAGGGGCAGACCAGTTACATCTTCGGCCCGTCCGGCAGCGGCAAAACCACCTTCCTGAATCTTCTGGGGGTGATCGATCGGGCCGACAACGGTTCGGTCACGATCCTCGGGACCCGCGTCGGCGACCTGTCGGACTCCGCCGCCGCCGACTTCCGGTTGCGGCACATCGGTTACATCTTCCAGAACTTCAACCTGATCCCGGTGTTGAACGCGCTGGAAAATGTCGAATACATCCTGCTGCGCCGGGGCCTGTCGCCGCGCGACCGCCGCGAGCGCGCTGAAAAGTACCTGCACGCGGTTGGACTCAAGGACTTCCTGCAGCGTCGCCCCGGCGAGTTGAGCGGCGGTCAGCGCCAGCGTGTGGCCATCGCCCGCGCGCTGGCCGGTGAACCGTCGATCATCGTCGCCGACGAGCCGACGGCCAACCTGGACAGCCGAACAACCGGCGAGATCGTGGACCTGATGCAGCGCATGCAGGACGAGATGAAGACAACCTTTGTTCTGTGCACCCACGACATCGACCTGATCAACGGCTCCGGCAGTCTCCTGCGCATCGTGGACGGGCAGATCGACCATACGGAGAGGCTGTCATGATCTGGCAAATCGCCACCCGCAACCTGTTCCGGAACGCCCGGCGCTCGCTGATGACGGTCTTCGCCATCGGCATCAGCGGCCTGGCCATCCTGCTGTTCGGCGGTTTCGTCACGTCGATCTGGTTCGGCCTGCAAACCTCCATCGTGCAGGAGCAGGGCCACATCCAGATTTTCAAGCGCGGCTACCAGGATTATGGCGCCGCCGATCCGAACGCTTACACCATCGATCATTACCCGACGGTGATTGACACCATCCTGTCCGTGCCAGAGCTGCGGAGCAAAGTCGCGGTCATCACGCCGCAGGTGATGCTGGGCGGCATCGCTGGCAACCAGCGCGAGGACAACAGCAAGACCTTCATCGGCAAAGGCGTCGTTCCGTCGGACTACAGCCGCATGCGTCGGTGGGACAGTTGGAATCTGGGCATCCGCCAAGGCGACCTGCCGCTGCGCGACGACGATCCGGAAGGCGCCATCGTCGGCATCGGCATGGCCCGGATGCTCGGCCTGTGCGACGAGCTGCGCATGACCGAATGCAAGGATCCCCCGGCGCGCGTTCTTCCACCCTCCGGAAAGGGGGCGGACTTCTCCGACCTGATCGCCGCCGATCTTCCAGCCTCGCAGAACCGGGACACCCGCCCGCGCCTTGATCTGCTGGCCGCCGGTTCGGGCGGAGCGCCCAACATCGTCAGCGTCTTCGTGAACGCCGCCCAGACCCAGGCGACGCGGGCTGTCGACAACGCCATGATCATGCTGCCCTTCGAGCAGGCGCGCAAACTGCTGTACGGCGATGCCCAGCGGGCCACCGTTGTGCTGGTGCAGTTGCGCGAGCCGAACGAAAACCAGGCCGTCAAGGCGCTGATCGCCCAGACGCTCGCGGCCAAAGGGCTGGACATGGAGGTCCTGACCTTCAACGAGGTCGATCCCACCTTCAACCGTGTCTTCGCCATGTTCTCGTTCATTTTTGCCGTGGTGTCGCTGGTCCTGGCGGTGGTGATCGTTTTCACGATCATCAACACAGTCACCATGAACGTGATGGAGCGCATCAACGAGGTTGGCACCGTGCGGGCACTCGGCTTCCACCGCGCCGCCGTGTTCCGCCAGTTCCTTGCCGAAAGCTTTCTGCTGGGTCTTTTCGGGGCAACGTTGGCGCTGGTGCTGGGTGTGGTGGTGTCCAAGCTGTTGAACAGCGTCGGCATCCAGTGGACCCCACCCAGCAACGCCGCCCCCCTGACCATCGAACTGATGGTGGCGGACAACCTGCTTCTGCTGGGCGGAACGGTCGGGTTCCTGGCGCTGGTCACGGTTGTGGCGTCGATCCTGCCCGCCTCCAAGGCGGTCCGCATCCCGATCGTCCAGGCCCTGCATCATGCCTGAAGGAGTGCACCGCATGACGCTCACCAATCTGACGCGCGTCGGGCTGGCGCTGGCGCTTCTGGCCGGCGTGGCCGGCGTGGCCGGTCTCCCGCTCGCCCGGAACGCCATGGCCGCGCCCCTCAAGGCTGTGGACATCCTCGCCAAGG
Source organism: Azospirillum griseum (assembly GCF_003966125.1). Lineage (GTDB taxonomy): Bacteria > Pseudomonadota > Alphaproteobacteria > Azospirillales > Azospirillaceae > Azospirillum > Azospirillum griseum. The sequence goes on along the minus strand of NZ_RXMA01000007.1, from coordinate 203,966 downwards.
CCGACGCCATCCGCAACCCGCAGACATCCTTCGTCGTCGATGTCGCGCTGACCGCCTATGAGAACAACCAACAGACCGACAGCACCCTGGTCACGACCCATTCCCGCAAGGAGACGGAGAACGGGCAGTTCCTGTCGCTGGTGCACATCGACCAACCGGTGCGCGACGAAGGCAAGCTGTTGCTGCGCAACGGCAACATCCTGTGGTTCTACGACCCCGCATCGAAGGCCAGCGTGCGGCTGTCCCCGCGCCAGCGTCTGCTGGGCAACGCGTCCAACGGCGATGTTGTCACCGCCAACTTCGCGCTGGACTACGCGGTGGAACTGGCGGGCGAGGAGGAGGTTGTCGACGGGGACCGCAAAAGCCGTCCCGCCTACCGCCTGACCTTGGCCTCACAAAGCGAGATCACGCCGTATCACGCGATCACCCTGTGGGTTGACCGCAACAACCACCGCCCGCTCAAGGGCCAGTTCTTTGCGCAGAGCGGACGCCTGCTGAAGGTGGCCTGGTATCGGGGCTGGGAACCGGTGCTGGGCGAAACCCGGCCGACCGAGGTGATCATCGCCGACGGTTTCGACCCGAAAAAGGTCACGGTCATGAAGATGTCCAACTACCGCCCGCAGGATCTGCCGCCATCCTGGTTTTCCAACAGCTGGCTGCCGCACTTCCGGAAACAGTGACATGCCTGGCTCCTGCAACAGTCTGCGCCGTTTCGCGGCGGCGTCCGTCCTGGCGGTGGCGCTGATCTGGTCCACGCAAGGGGTGGGTGCCCAGACGGGTGCCCCTGACCTGCCACCGGATGTGCCGCCCGATTTGCCGTCGCTGGATGCCTTTCCCCCCACCCGGCGGTCCGCCCCGACCGCCGAGCCGAGCCTGCCCCCCGGCGCAACAGGAACAGGTGCGACTGGAGCGGGGGAGCGATCCGGGGGCAGGGAACCGGCCCAATCGGCCGGTTCCGTCCGGTCACTGGTGCCGTTCCAGCTTCAGACCGGCACCATCCTGTCGTTGAACGGCCACCGCGATCCGCAGGTGCCGACCGGCGAACAGGGGCCGGACTGGACCCAGCGCTTCGACCTCCGGATGGTCGGGCACCATTCGGTCAGCGAGCGCGTCGGGCTTTTGGCGAACCTGCGCCTGCGCACGCAGGCCAAGGATGGCGAGGATTACCGCTTTGGATCCGCCAGCCACATTGATCTGCAGGAACTCGCGGTGGACGTGAAGGCGACGGACTGGCTGACGGTGGAGGCGGGGCGCATCAACGTGCGCAACGGGGTTGCGACCGGATTCAACCCGACCGACTGGTTCAAGGCCGACAGCCTAATCGTTGCCGACAGCTTTGACACGGCGGATCGGCGGGAGGACCGGCTGGGAACCGCCGTGCTGCAAGGGGTGTGGCACAACGAGGACGCCGTTCTGGTGACGGGCTATCGCGTGCCGATGGCCGGCAGCACCGGCACATGGCTGTCCGACCGCAGCGTTTTCGGGCAGGGTTTCAACCGCACGAACGGGCGCAGCGCACTGTACGCCAAGCTGACGCCGCTGGGATCGCAGAATCTGTCCACCACGGTGAACGCTTTCTATGAACCGGGCCAGCCGGGGGTGGGGGCCGAGGTGAGCGGGGCCGTGTCGGAAACCCTGGTCCTTTTCGCTGAATGGTTCGCCCAACACCGCCGTTCGCTGGTTGACGAGAGTCATCGGCTCGTCCCGTTGCCTCTGTCCGTTGCCGATCGCCTGGGCGCAAAGGGGCGACGTCGGCTTCTGCATCAGGTCTCTGTGGGGGCCAATTGGTCCCTTCCCGCCGAAATCGTCGGCAACAAGGATGTCAGCCTGACAGCGGAATACCATTACAACCAATCCGGCCTGTCGAAGGGCGCGATGGACGCGTGGTTCGACGCCGGCCTGTCGGGGGCCGCCCGCCCGGGGCCGCTTTGGGCCGTGCGCGGCACCGCGTCGCGGCTTCAGGAGCCGCTGTCCCAGCACGAGTTGTTTTTCCGCTTCGCCTACAAGGACGTGGTGACGGACGTGGATCTTGGCGCGATCGCCTTCGTGTCGCCCCAGGACGGCAGCGCCCTGGTCCAGGCCGACGTGGATGTGAAGGTCCTGGTCGATGGTCGGCTGAAGTTCACCGCCTTCACCGCGACGGGCCGGGACAGGAGCGTGTACGGAAGCCTTCCAAGTGATTACGGTTGCAGGGTTTCTCTTTCCTATACATTCTAGGTTTGGATGTCTGGACATGGTTAACCTGCCGTTGCGCATGGTTTGTGAACCCTGCATCGGCAGGCGGAAAGGGAAACACACATGAAAGTGCTGGTGATCGACGACGACAGCGAATTGGCGTGTGCGATGCAACCGGTGCTCAGGACCTACAGCATCGACATCGACGCGGCGCACACGCCCGAAGATGGGCTTCAGCGTTTGCGGCAGGAAAACTACGACCTGCTTCTGCTTGACGTGATGCTCCCCAACACCAACGGCTTCGAGCTGTGTCGGCAGATTCGGATGTCGTCCGATGCCTACAAGGGCATCCCCATCATCATGCTGACCGCGCGCACCGATCTCACCGATCTCGTGGTCGGGTTGGAGACCGGGGCGGACGACTACGTCACCAAACCGTTCGAACCGCGCGAGCTGGTTGCCCGCATCCACGCGGTGCGGCGGCGCTTTTGGGAACGCAGCCAGCCGATTCCGGTGGCCGAACCCGAGAGCGAGGAGCTGATCTGCTTCCAACTCGACGACAGCTACCTGATCATCGACCCGGTGAAGGCGCGGGTTCATGTCGGCCGACGGAACGTCGTGCTGACCTCCATGGAGTATGAGCTTCTGCTGTTCCTGTCACGGGAGCCGGGGCAGGTCTTCAGCCGCGACGATCTGATCTATTCGCTCCAGGGCATCAGCCGCATCTGCACCCGCAGCATCGACGCCATCGTCTACCGGTTGCGGCACAAGCTGCGCACCGTCAACCCAAAGGCCGACTTCATCCGAACCGTGCGCGGGCGTGGTTACAGCCTGATCGGCATGAGGATGGCCAGCCCCCCGCCCGACCAGACACCGCAGGCGGAATGACCCTGGAGCGCGACGTGTTTCGTAAAATGACCTCCTATTCCGTGTTCGCGCTGCTGCTGCTGAACACGCTGGTGTCGACGATCGTTGTTGCGCTCGTTTCGGTTTCGTCCCTGCAGCGGGTCGCCGACGAGCATCCACGGCGGTATCTGTCGAAAACATTGTTCAGCTATGTCGTCAACAGCTTCCAACCGGAAGAGTTGAGCCGGGTCCGGTTGGACGGGGCGCGGTTCGAGGTCTTTCCCCTGGATCGTCTTCCGACCGACACCGAACTGCCGTTCGAAACGCTTCTGGACGGCATTCACCGGGATCCCGATGGTGTCGCCATCACCGTTTTCCACGACCGCTACATGGCTGCCGCGATCCATGGCAACACGCTGGTCGTGCTGCCCCAGTTCGGCCGCTCGCTGTCCACCCAGGCGATGGCGCTGGTTGGGCTGGTCGTCGCCACGGTTCTGACGGTCCTGCTCGTCAACGTCGTCGCCATCCGTTACCTGACCTCGCCCTTTTCGGTCTTCAAGCGGGTGGTCAAGAACGTGGATGATGGAAACCTGTCCTTCCGGGTGCCCCTGGACAAGACCTACGGCGAGTTCCGCGATCTCGCCAACAGCTTCAACGGCATGCTCCAGCGCCTCGAGCATGTGAACGCGGCCCGTCGGCACATGCTGCTGGCCATCCCGCACGAGGTCCGCACGCCCCTGGCCCGGTTGAAGGTGCGCAAGGATCTGATTGCCGATCATGATCTGCGCCGGGAAATCTCCCGCGACATCAACAATCTGGAGGAAATCCTCGACACCATTCTCCAGACCGAACGCCTGCAGTCCCACGAGGGAAAGATCAAGCGGGAGGAGATCGACGTCGAGGCCTTCTTCTGCGAGATCGTCGATGAATTCCGGGAGTATTACGACAAGCTGACGCTGGTGCTGGACACTGCGGACGACACCTTCCACGCCGATGGATTCAGCGTCGGCCTTCTCCTGAAGAACCTGATTTCAAACGCGATCCGCTATGGGCGGGACCGACCGATCACGGTCACAGTGACCCAGCCGACGAGCAGCCCGGACACGCTGGTCCTCTCGGTCGCCGACGAGGGGGTCGGCATCCCGGACTCGCAGATCCCCTACATGACCGAACCTTTCTGGCGGCTGGACGAATCACGCCAACGCAAATCGGGCGGGTACGGGCTGGGACTCTATCTGTGCGACACGATCACAAAAAGCCATGACGGCAAACTCACCATTCGCAGCACGGTGGACCAGGGAACGACCGTGACGGTCGCCTTGCCGACCGCCTTCGCGACGCTGCGCTGACAGGGAGAAGGGTATGGTGTTCGAAGACACGATCCGTCCGACCGGCTTTCTTGACCACCAGTCACCGGTGGTGCGCCGTTTCGTGGAACAGGCCCTGCGTCAGGACGACCTGACGGCGGAAGAAAAAGCGATCCGACTCTATTATGCGGTGCGCGACGATATCCTGTACGAGATTTACGGTGCGGACATGTCACGGGCGGGCCTGCGGGCCAGCGCCATCATCGCGGCGGGCAGCGGCCTGTGCATCCACAAATCCATCGTTTACGCCGCCGCCGTCCGTTCCGTTGGCATCCCAAGCCGACTTGTCCTGACGGACGTGCGCAACCACCTCACCTCTGACCGACTGCGTCAGTTCGTCGGTGGTGATGTTTTCCATTATCATTGTCTCGTGTCGGTGTTCATCGGCGGGCGATGGGTGAAGGCGACACCCGTGTTCAACAGAAAGCTGTGCCAGCTCTATGGCATGAAGCCTTTGGAGTTTGACGGGAAATCCGACAGCCTGCATCACCCCTACGACGACAATGGACATAAGTTCATGGAATTCATCCGCATCCACGGCGATTTTGATGACTTTCCCTATGACGCCGTCATCGACGGCCTGCGCGCGGCGCACCCGAATCTGTTCGGAACACGCAACCGGTTCCGCAGCGGCTCGCTGATCGCCGACGCCACCGTGGCGGAACGGGCGGATGGCTGCGCGATCTCGTAGCCAGCCTCCGGATCGGCTGCCCGGCGCATGGAACAGGGCCGCAAACCGATGGTTGCGGCCCCGCTGATCGGCAGCAAAAGCGGGTGTGGCCCCTATTGCTCCGCGAAGACCGGGAGCTTGGCGAGGGAGCGGTCCAACCGATCCTGATCGCAGGGTTCATCGCGCAATTGTCCGGTGAGATAGCGCGTATAGGCTGGCAGATCGAACAGACCATGCCCGGACAGGGCGAACAGAATTGTTTGTGCGCGGCCCTCCTCGCGGCAACGCTTGGCCTCGTCGATGGCAACCCGGATGGCGTGCGTTGATTCCGGTGCCGGCACGATGCCTTCCGACCGGGCGAACAGAACACCGGCGGCAAAACAATCGGTCTGGGGGACGGCAACCGCCTCCATCAGCCCAAGCGCCAGAGCCTGGCTGACCAACGGGGCGATGCCGTGATAGCGCAACCCGCCAGCATGCAGCGGCGGCGGCACGAAGCTGTGGCCGAGCGTGTGCATCATCAGGCAGGGCGTCAGGCCAACGGTGTCGCCGTAATCGTAAACCCGGCGGCCTTGGGTCAGCGTTGGGCAGGATGTTGGCTCCGCCGCGATGACGCGCACCTTGCGGCCCGTCCGCAGCCGTTCGCCGATGAAGGGAAAGGCCAGACCGCCCAGGTTGCTGCCTCCACCGGCGCATCCAATCACGACATCAGGCCAATCGTTGGCCATGTCCATCTGCAGCATGGCCTCCTGCCCGATGACCGTCTGGTGCGTGACAACGTGGTTCAACACGCTGCCGCCGGCGTAGTTGGTCCGGGAGTCGCCGATGGCCACCTCGACGGCCTCCGACGTCGCAATGCCGAGGCTGCCGCTGCATTCGGGATCCTCGGCGAGGATGGCGCGCCCGGCGGCGGTCTCCTGGCTTGGGCTGGGCACGCAGACGGCCCCGTACGTCTCCATCAGGGACTTCGGGTAAGGCTTCTGATGGTAGGTGATCTTGACCATGTAGACCTTGACGTCCAGGCCGAACATCGCGCCCGCGAAGGCCAGCGACGATCCCCATTGGCCCGCCCCGGTTTCCGTGACCAGCCGCGCGACGCCCGCCTCCTTGTTGTAGAAGGCCTGCGCGATGGCGGTGTTCGGCTTGTGGCTCCCCGTGGGGCTGACCCCTTCATACTTGTAGTAGATCCGCGCCGGTGTCCCCAGCGCCCGCTCCAACCCCCACGCGCGGAACAGCGGCGAAGGCCGCCACCGTGCGTACGCCCGGCGCACCGGGCCGGGAATCTCGATCTCGCGCTCTGTGCTCAACTCTTGGGCGATGAGGTCCCTTGGCATGATCGCGCCCAGATCATCCGGCGTGATCGGTCGTCCCGTCACGGGGTGGCGCGCCGGAGCGGCCGCAGGCAGATCCGCCGCCGGGTTGTACCAGCTCTTGGGAATCCGCGTCTCATCGAGAACATATTTGGTCCGCTCGGTCATGGTCGGTCTTCCATTCTCAGGGACAGGGTTTCGACTGGTCGTCGGATCAGGGGATCAGCGCAGGGCGATGAGAAGCCCGGTCCCGACCATCAGGCACGCGGCGCAGCGGTTCAGGATCAACAGCGCCCGTGGGCTGCGGAACAGCGCCCGCGCCGACGCTGACGCGATCGAATAGCTTGTCATCACGCCGAACAGGACAGCGCCGACAACCAGAGCCACCAGCATCGTGTCCGGCAATGTCAGGTGGAACAGATCGACAAAGGCGGGCAGGAAAGCCATGTAGAACAGGATGGTCTTTGGATTGGACAGGGTGATGGCGACGCCGCTGGCAAACCCGCGCGCGTTCGATGACGATGGCAGCACGGCCGGGTCGGCCGCATGACGCCAGCACCCGATGCCCAGATAGACCAGATACCCGGCTGCAAGGTAGGTCAGGATCCTGAAGGCGTCGCCCAGGACCGATGCGACCGCCGCCAAACCGGACATGGCGAGGCCCAGCAGCACGAGGTCGCCCAGAACCATGCCGCCGATGAACGGCATGTTCCGCCGGTATCCGATGGCCAGCGACCGCGACACCACGGCAAAAACCCCGGGTCCGGGGCTTGCCATCGCGACAAAGCATGCGCTGGCCAGCAGCAGCACCTGATCGAATCCCATCCCCAGCCCTCCTTCCGTTCGAGCGGCGCGCCTGAATTGGGCATCAGGCAGCGGTGCTCTCCGCTTTGATTCGTTGTGCGGATTCACGGGCCAAATCGCTTCCGGCTTGACGCGATCCGCTCCGGTGCCCCGTTGCCCTCAGCCAAGGGGCAAGCCGCGCCGTCACCCAGGGCACGATGACCCAGACCATCAGGGGAACCATCACAACGGACAGCGCCAGGGTGCGCAACGGCAGGGGGAACCCTTGGACCAGCGGCCACAACAGCCACAGCAGCGCCGTGATGGTGGGATACACGCTGATCCACATCACCACCGCCATCTTGCGACGCGGCGGCGGTCCCCCGGGGTGGAGCGCGGGCAAGACGAGTCTGGCGGCTGAACCGTAGCATTCCTGCACGGTGGGCGATCCAACCCGTTCCGACGGGTCGCCGAACCAGCCTGCCCACTGCGAACCGTCGCGCCAGAGTCTCCAGGATGCGGCTCCGTCGAACTGGGCCACCACACAGACGTCGCCGGGTGTTTCCGGCGGCGGTCCAAGCTCGACCACGGCCCGGCAGCCGGGCGCGTCGCGGAGGGACGCAAGAACCCGCGACCGTTCGACTTGGAACGGCGCGCCCCGGTTTGAGGCCGAGTGGAAGCGCAGCAGGACGCTGACCGGATGGTCTGAACCATCGCTGGTCGGTGACGGCACGGTTTCGGACTGGATCACGGTGTTTCCTTTGTCCCGCCAAAAGGCGGGTGCTCACAGAAGCAATTGAAGGACGCGCCAAAATCACTTGAATTCAGAGGCAATGTTCACAAAATGATTATTATCCAAAGCAAAATGGAAATTCCGATTTACCTGGGACCGATTATGCCCCATCAATTTATTTTTGATTGTTATTTCCGGTCACGATAGGTGACAAATTTCAAACCGCTTCACAATCCGCAGTCCACGACGCGAGCGCACCCCCCCATAACAACAGCCGAACCCTGCGATTGGGGTGATGGTTTGCCAGTTGGGGGGCGGCAGGCGCGCGCAATAGGGCTATGCCGCGCAAGGTTGGGCTGGCCCCGGCGGGGGGGAATGCTGCTATGCTGGCCCACCAGGAACGCCCACCAGGGGATGTGGGACCGATTGTCACCGGGGCCAAGGTCATGAGCTTCTCCTCCATCTACCGGCACGGGTTCGCGCGGGTGGCCGCCTGCACCACGCGCTGCACCCCCGCCGATCCGCAGGCCAACGCCGACGCCATCCTGGCGTCGGTGCGCGCCTGCCACGACCAGGGGGTGGCGGTCGCCCTGTTCCCCGAACTGTCGCTGTCGGGTTACGCCATCGACGATCTGCTGATGCAGGATCCCCTGATCGACGCCGTGGTCGGCGCGGTCGAGCGGCTGGTCACGGCGTCGGCGGATCTGCTGCCGGTGATCCTGGTCGGCGCGCCGTTGCTGCACGAGGGGCGGCTCTACAACACGGCGGTCGTCGTCCATCGCGGGCGGCTGCTGGGCGTCGTGCCGAAAATCCACCTGCCCAATTACCGGGAATTCTACGAACGCCGTCACTTCGCCTCGGGCGAGGGAACCGGCGGCGGAACCATCCGCGTCGGCACCCTGACCGCCCCCTTTGGCCCCGACCTGCTGTTCGCGGCGGACGATGTGCCCGGTCTGGTCGTCCACGCCGAGATTTGCGAGGATGTGTGGGTGGCGATGCCGCCCAGCGGCGTGGCGGCGTTGGCCGGGGCCACGGTGCTGACCAACCTGTCGGCCAGCGACATCACCATCGGCAAGGCCGACACCCGGCGGCTGCTGGCGCAATCGCAATCGGCGCGCTGTCTGGCCGCCTATCTCTACACCTCCGCCGGGGTGGGGGAATCGACCACGGATCTGGCCTGGGACGGGCAGGCGTCGATCTTTGAAAACGGCGCGGTGCTGACCGAAAGCCCGCGTTTCCCCGACGGCGACCAGATGGCCGTCGCCGACGTCGATCTCGACCTGCTGCGGCAGGAGCGGCTGCGCCAGGGCAGCTTTGACGACAACCGCCGCCTGCACGCCGCCGCGACCGGCGGATTCCGCCGCGTCGGTTTCCGGCTGGAACCGCCGGACGGCGACATCGGCCTGCGCCGGGTGGTCGCCCGCTTTCCCTTCGTGCCCGCCGATCCGGCCCGGCTGGAGCAGGATTGCTACGAGGCCTACAACATCCAGGTCGCCGGGCTGGTCCAGCGCCTGCGGGCGACGCGGACGGAACGGCTGGTCATCGGCGTGTCGGGCGGGCTGGATTCCACCCACGCCCTGATCGTCGCCGCCCGCGCCATGGACCGGTTGGGCCTGCCGCGCACCGGGATCCTCGCCTACACCATGCCGGGATTCGGAACCAGCGAGGGGACCAAGACCAACGCGCACCGGCTGATGGCCGCCCTGGGCGTCACCGCGCGGGAGCTGGACATCCGCCCCGCCGCCCGCCAGATGCTGGCCGACATGGAGCATCCCTTCGCGCGCGGCGAGGCGGTGTATGACGTGACGTTTGAAAATGTGCAGGCGGGGCTGCGCACCGATTACCTGTTCCGGCTGGCCAACCACCACAACGCCATCGTGCTGGGAACCGGCGACCTGTCGGAACTGGCGCTGGGCTGGTGCACCTACGGCGTCGGCGACCAGATGGCGCATTACAACGTCAATTCCGGGGTGCCGAAGACGCTGATCCAGCATCTGATCCGCTGGGTGATCGGTGGGTGTCAGTTCCCCGATCCGGTGCTGGACACGCTGGATTCGATCCTGAAGACGGAAATTTCGCCCGAACTGGTCCCGGTGGAGGCCGGGCAGGCGATCCAAAGCTCCGAATCCGTGGTCGGGCCGTATGATTTGCAGGATTTCACCCTGTTTTACGTCCTGCGCCATGGCTTCCGCCCGTCCAAGATCGCGTTTCTGGCCCGCCACGCCTGGGGCGACCCGGCGGTGGGGGATTGGCCGGTCGGCTACCCCACCGACAAGCGGCGCGGCTACTCCCCGGCGGAGATCCGCGACTGGCTGCGCGTGTTCCTGCGCCGCTTCTTCGGCTTCAGCCAGTTCAAACGCTCGGCCATGCCGAACGGGCCGAAGGTGTCGGCGGGCGGGTCCCTGTCGCCACGCGGCGACTGGCGCGCCCCGTCCGACGGCAACGCGCGGGTGTGGCTGGAGGAGCTGGAGCGCGAGGTTCCGGGGGAATGACGGCCACGGTCAGCCCCATCACCCATGTCGCCCCATTGCCCGTTTCAGCGGCGCAACCTGATGACAAATCGGACAGAATCGGGTGAAAGGCTCGCCAACCGGGCGGGAGTCTGGCATGGTGGCGTCAGCATTCCGGCGATGAACGGGGCAAAGGTCGGTCATGATTCGGCGTTGGGTGTGGGGGCGTTGGGCCTGCGGACAATGGGACGTGGCATGAGCGGACGCCGCTGGCGCGCGCTGGCCCTGGCGGCCTTGCTGGCCTTCAACCCGGCCAACCTGCCGCCGCCCGCCCTGCTGATCGGATCGGCGGCGGTCGCCGTCACCGTCGCCGCACCGGAGGACGCCTGGGCGCGCTCCTCCTCGCGGTCGTCGGGGGGCTATTCGCGACCGTCATCCTCGTCGTCGGTGCGGACGCCGTCCACCAGCGGTTCCTCGTCGGGCGGGTACAGCAAGCCGTCGGCGGCGCGCACCCCGTCGACCAGCACCAGCGAGTCATCCAGTGGCGGCTACAGCCGCCCGACACCCAGCGTGGCGGCCCCGGCGCCAGCGCCCAGTTCGGCGGGCGACCGCGCGTTGAGCCAACAGGGATCGGCCGACGCGCTGAAACGGTTCAAGGCGCAGGAGGAGGCAAAAAAGGCCCCACCGCCCAGCGCCCCCACCGCCGCCGCGCCCGCCAGCGGATCCAACAGCACCCGCAGCGGAACCAGCAGCAGCGGGTCGAGCTGGAGCGGTTGGGGCTGGACCAGCGGCGGCGGCGGCGGATCGCGCACGCCCACCACCCAAGCGCCACCGCCCAACCCCTACGCCTCCTATGGCTGGGCACCGCCGCCCTACAGCGTGGCGGCCCCCCGGCGCTTTGGCGTGTGGGACGGGCTGTTCCTGTGGTTCATGCTCGACACGCTGACGCGGCCCGGCCATTCCACCTTCTTCCACGATCAGGCCAACGATCCCGGCTATCGCGAATGGCGGGCGGAGGCCGACCGGCTGGCCAAGGACAACGCGGAGCTGCGCGCCAAGCTCGCCACGCTCGACCAAAGCCTGAAGGCGCAGGACGGAACCCCGCGCGAGGCCGGACGCCTGCCGCCCGATGTGCCGCTCAGCCTCGCCCGCGCCGACAGCGGCAGTGGAACCGGTCAGGCCGGGGAGGGCGGCAGCGCCAAAAGCTCTTCCGGCCTGTCGGCCTTTGCCTGGTGGGCGATCCTGCTGCTGGGGGTGGCGGTCCTGTTCCTGCTGTGGCGCGCGCGCCGCCGGATGGACGCCAAGGCAACCGGCCACACCACGACCCCACCGACCACCGCCAACACCACCGCCAACAAGGGAGGCACTGAGGTGCGCCTGTTCGGAACGCTCGGCAATTACGTGAATCAGAAGCTGTCCGGCCAGCGTTACAGCCCCTCGCTGTTCCGGCTGGGCATGACCGTCACCATCGACCCCGCCCCCTTCCTGCTGGCGGAGGGCACCACCAAGGTGAAGGCCCCGCACACCGGCGGCGACCGTCTGGTGTCGATCGAGGCGGTGGGGACCATCACCTCGGGATCGGCGACCGTGCACCGGCTCTATCTGCCCGGCGGCGGTTTCTTCCAAATCCATCTGGACGCCGACGGGCAGCCGGACGAGTGCCGCTACTTCACCCCCATCGACAGCGTCACCCCGGCGGATGAAGGCGAGTGGGCGTTCTGGCTGGACGAAAGCGAGGGGATGGTCGGCTGGCCGGAGTTCCAGACCAAGGACGGCACCCTGTACCCCCGCGTCTGGTCGCCCGGCTTGGCCCGCATCGCTCCCTTCGTGCTGGCGGAATCGCGCCAGAGCCTGCGCGGGACGGAGGCTGTGACCAGCCACGCCATGCTGTACGGCGCGCCCACCAACGCGAAAGCCCCGGCACCGGAACGGGAATACATCCTGGTGGCGGTGGTGGAGCGCAACGGCGCGGCCTCTGTCGAGATCGCGGCGGGGATCGATGTGAACCCGGCGTCGCTGTCTCTGGCATAGGCTGTATCTGGCATAAGGGTGTTGGCGTCCTGTCTTTTCCCGTTCTTTTGAGTCGAGTGGCGGCATCATGGAAACTGTGTTCGGTTCGATCCTCTCCGCGCTGGGTGCCGGTCTGCCGGTGCTGCTGCTGCAAATGGCGGTGACGCTGGTGCTGCTGGCCGCCGGTGTCGCGGTTTACACCCGCATCACCCCCTTCGACGAAGCCCGGCTGGTGGCCGATGGCAACCCGGCGGGCGGGCTGACGCTGGGCGGCTCCATCGTCGCGCTGGCCATCCCGCTGGCGGCGACGCTGGCGACCAGCACGGTGATCCTCGACATCATCCTGTGGGGGGTGGTGGCGGTGATCCTGCAACTGGTCGCCTTCGCCGTCGCCACCCTGCTGATCCGCGACCTGCGCGGCCAGATCGAGGGCGGCAACGTCGCCTCGGCCACCACGCTGGTCGGCATCCAGATCGGCGTCGCCCTGATCAACGCCGCCGCCATGGCCGGGTGAGGCCCGGCTCAAAAAAAAGCCCCCCAAACGGTAAGGATAGGGGCTTGCACCGGAGGGTGACGGCCCCCCATCTGTAGGCTGGCGCGGTCCGGCATCGGGCGCGTGGCCGCGCGTCGCCAACGAATTGTTCTTTGTCTGAACCAACCAACCCCAAGCCAACCAACCCCGTTGAACAGGAAAATTCCGCATGCTCTCCTTCATCCGCAACCTTCTTGGCGTGAAGACCGATCAAGCCGTTCAGGGCGCCGTGGAGGCGCTGGTGCGTTGGGACCCCAAATCCGCCACCGAGGCGGAATTGCGGACCATGGAGCAGCATCTGGACGATCTGGGCCGCCAGGTGGCCGAGGCGCGCGCCGTCTATGACCGCGAACAGCGCGAGGCCGACGCGATCAAGGCCCTGTCGGCCCAGCGCATGGCCGCCGCCGAGCATCTGCAAGCCCAACTGGCGGGCGAAAGCGACCCGGCCCGTCAGGCCGCGCTGACCAAGAGCCTGGAAACCATCGTCGCCATGCTGGAAGAGATGGCCCCCGAGATCGAGCGCGAAACCAAGGACGCGGTGGACGCCCAACAATTCCTGGAGATGCTGGAAAAGAGCTACGCCGACGCCGGGGCCAAGCTGAAATCCGCCCGGGCGGAGCTGGTGCGCGCCCAACGCGACATGGGCCGCGCCGAACAGCAGCGTGAGATGGCCGAACGCCAGGCCGAAGCCGCCCGCCGCGCCGCCGGTCTGGCCAGCACCACCAGCGGCCTGACCGTGGCGCTGAAGGCGATGCAGGACAGCGCCGCCAAGGATCTGGCGTCCGCCGAAGCCGCCAACGCCAAGGCCAAGCTGCTGACCCCGACCGCCCCGGAAAAGGAAGACCCCAACATCGCCGCCGCCATGGCCGCCGCGTCCGGCAAACCCGCCGCCTCCAGCCTGTCGGACCGTCTGGCCGCGCTGAAGTCCAAGGGCTGAGTGGACCTGTCTCCTGCGTCGACAGAGGAGGGTAAAGAAGGGGGGCACGCTGGTGCCCCCTTTTTTGCGCCCTATCCTTACTCTTTGGGGGCAGCTTCCGAATAGCCGATCATTCCGACAGGGGATTCCGTACACGACTCCGAGGCTTCCGGACTGTCAAGCAGACGAACCCGCAGGGTGTCGAAATACACGTGTTTTCCAACTCTCCCAATTTTTGAGTCGGTTTTATGTACCGTTACATCCTTGATGCCTGTACTCTACGGTCAATGAGTCCAAAATCTAAAATCGTGCTGAAAGGACATCCCTTAAACTGGGAGATGGACAGGGGAGTAGGATGATAGCGTTGAATGTCAATGAAATTTCCGTCCTTGAGGATTCTCTGTATTTTGTTAATAGGTCTGTCGAGGCATTAAATTTACAGATGATCCGACTAGAAAATAATCTTTTAGAAGATGAAAATAAATTCTTTAACTATGTCGCTGATGCTCATTTTTACTTAGTTGCACTTAAAAGACTTCAGCAGGCCCTTATTTCAAGCAAGAGGGTACCAAATTTCTGGATTCGATTTGGTTTATATTTTGAAATTTTTAGAAATGAAATTTCTGATGCAGTTGTGATGCGAAACATCCTAGATCACATTGATGAATATATAATAAACAGCGGCAGGCATAGAACGGTTAGTAATTCCACCCTATATAATTATACTTTTGATGAAAAAGGATGCCTATTCTGGGGCGACATGAAATTCAATCGCCACAAATTTCAAAGCAGCGCGGGCAAAATTGTTCATAAATACAGAGAGATGACCAGCGAGGAATTTAGATTGTATAGACACAACACTCACGTCGGAAACTGATGCACATCGCTTTAAAATTTTCAAATGCAGCGATAAATTATATTTTATGTAAATTTTAATTCTGAAGCGCTGGTAACATTGCCATATTCGGCGTTTATGCGACTACGACTAGATTTTGAAGGCAAAAGCCTACTACGATCTGACTTTCTGCTCCATTTCTACTCAGACCGCTCCTTGGCCGTGCGCCGCGCGGGGACGGTGAAATCGACGTCCTCGATCAGGCCGCTGGTCAGCGACGACAGGGCCGATTTGAAGGTCGGCCAATGGTTCATGCGCGCGGTGTCGGCCACCGCCGCCTTGCGCACCGACAGGATCAGCCGGCGGCCGCCCTGGGGGGTGTCCTCCACCCGTTCCGGGGCCAGTTCGGCCAGCAGCGGGGCGGGAACCTTGCCCTTCAATGCGTGCAGGACCGCCGCCCACAGGGCGGTGACGTCGTCGGCGTCGGGCAGCGGGCCGAGATCGGCCAGACCGGCGTCCACCGGGCTGGCGGGGGCAACCTGATCGACGCTGCCGATGCGGCGGGCGCGGCGTCCGGCGCTGTGGCGTTCGCGCTCCAGATAGGTTTCGGCGGCCTCCTCCTCGTCCTTGGCGAGGAAATCGAGCGTCACCGCCTCCACCTTGCGGCCCTTCCGCTTCATCTTGTCGTCCGGCATCGTCACGCGGAAGGGGGCGAGCTGGTTGACTTCGGCGATGGCGCGGTCGATGGTGCGGGTGCGCAGGATGCCGAAATCCTTGTAGGCCCCCTCCGGCACGTTCAGCAGCTTGCGCAGCGTGTCGATGTCGAGTTCCAGCGACGGGAAATCCATCTGGTAGCGCTGCATCCCGATCTCGTAGAGCTTCAGCGCGTAGGTGCTGGTGACTTTGACCATCGCCGGACCCGACAGCTTGGCCCAGAGCTGGGAGGAGCGTTGGATTTCCAGAAAGGCGTCGGTGAACTGGAAATGGATGTCGGCGGCGTCGCTGTCCTCCTCCTCTTCAGGCCGGACGTAGCTGCTGAGGATGCGCAGTTCGGCGCGCGACCGCCGCCCGCGAAAGGGGCCGATGACGACGAGGCTGGAGTCGAAAATCTCCTTCAGCGCGTCAAAAATCCGCTCGTTGCCCTTGTGGTTGCCGCGCACCACCCGCTTGGGCAGCCGGTAGAGCTTGTTGGCGAAATTCTGGCTGCCCGCCAGATGGATCATGAAATTCAGCATCTTCTGCGCGGGCAGCGACAGGCGGGTCCCGTTGGCCGGGTAGCTGTAGACCGCCTCCGCCGCCTTGATCAGATGCTTGTAGCCATCGCGCTCAAAGGTGGCGCTGGCCACCCGCGCCGTCAGGCCAACGGCGGCGGGGCCGACCGCCGTGCCCGTGTCGTCCGGCGGCAAAACCGCCATGGAGGGAACCGCCAGGGCCGGAACCGGCAAACCGGCGGCGTCGCCACCCCCATCCAGAATGGCACCACCGCCCGCCAGATCGCCGGGTGCCAAAACGGCAAGCGCGCCCGTCGGCGGCGTGTCCTCCGCCCCCCGCGCCTTCCTGCGTCCCGTTCCCGCCATCGCGACCTCCTGCCCCGCAACCGTCGGAGGCTAGATCAATCCTTACCTCAAAAACAAGTAAGGAAAGGTTTTGCCGCATGACACGGGCGAACCCTTACCGCTTGGGGGCCGTTTGGCGGCGCAAGCCTTACGCCCTGGGGCGTGAGGGTGCTGCCCCCAGCCGGTAAGGACCGTTCCCCCGAGGGGTAAGGAAGATTCGCCCCGACTCGTGGAGTCCTCTCGGGTTTTGCGACGACGAATCCTTACTGAAAGGGAACAGAGTCGGTGGAGCGGATCCCTGTGTGAGGTTTGCACCGTTCACAGCCGGGCCAAAAGGGTGGAAAAGCACAGGCCAAACAGAATCGCCACGACTCGGAACAGCCGATCCAGCCAATTCCTTACCGCTTGGGGGCGGTTTTGGATGTCGCGTAAGGGCAACACCGGGGGAAGGTGACTTCTCCACCCCATCCTTACCGCTTGGGGGCGTTCACTGCCACGGCCAGAAGCAGACCAATGGCCCCCAAGCGGTAAGGATGCGCAACCCGACGCGTTTCCGAGTCGCAGCATGGGCCGTTCCAGCGTCAGCAAGGCACAGAAAGCCCCCAAGCGGTAAGGATGCCGGATGGCCATCCCTTACCGCTTGGGGGCGCACAGCAAGCTTTGACCAAACGTCCCGACTCATCCCCCAAGCGGTAAGGATAAAAGCGGGCACGTCAGGTTAAGTTACGGAAAGGCCAGCAAAAACACACCCTGGCTGAGATAGACGCTGGCGGTCCCCATCACCAGATAGCGGCTCCAGCGGCGGAACTGCGCGTCGCTCATGCGGTCCAGGGCGCAGCGCGACAGGTTGGTTCCCAGCAGGGCCATGACGATCGACAGCAGGATGACCACCGCCTCCACCGTCTGGCCGGATCCGCCGCCCATCATCGGGGCGAAGTACGCGACCTTGACCGCGTGGCCAAAGACTTGAGTGGTGGCCTTGGTCGCGACCACATTTTGCCGAGGCATGTCGGAGCGGACGTAAAACACATCCAGCAAGGGGCCGGAAATGCCCGCCACCAACTGCACCCCCATGCACAACAGCCCGGCCAACCAACCATGCAACGGTTTTTGCGCGTCGAGCGCCCAGCGCTGGGGAACCGCCAGGGCCAAGTAAGGGGTCAAACCCAGGATCAGCAACGACACGCCACGATCCGGGACCGCGCCGAACAGGGCAAACAACCCGGCGGCCACCGCCCCACCACCGCAAAAACGGCCAACGATGCGCCAATCGACCCGGTCACGCCACAGCCACGCGCGCCAGCCGTTGGAGGTGAATTGGGTGATGCCGTGCAGCAGCATGGCGGCGGGAACCGGCAGCAGCATCAACAGCAGCCCCATCAGCACCATGCCGCCCGCCATGCCGAACAGCCCTGACAAAAACGAGGTGGCAAGCACGGTGAGGCCAAGCCCCGCCATCATGGGAAGCGTCAGCATGAACAGCCCTCAACGGATCAGGATGGTGATGTAAGGATGGAAAGCCGGTGTCGATCACCGCGTGTCCACCCCAGTCATCGCATGGGATGGGCTTGCGCCACAAACGGCATTGTTCGATGCTCAGCCTCAGGAAAAATTGGGGTCAAGCAAGGATGCGCCGATGCGCAAATTGCCCTCGCTGAACGGTTTGCGCGCGTTCGAAGCGGCGGCCCGCCATGGCAGCTTCACCGCCGCCGCTGCCGAACTGCATGTCTCGCAAGCGGCGATCAGCCGGATGGTCAAGCTGTTGGAGGAACGATTCGGCTTTGCCCTGTTCGAGCGGCGGGCCAACGCCCTGCACCTGACCGAACGCGGGCGGGCGTTGCACCCCACCCTGACTGAGGTCTTTGACCGCATCGCCCTTAAGGTCGATCAGGTGACGGCGATGCGGGCCGGGCCGGTGCTGACCGTCGGGCTGGGGGCGAGCTTTGCCGTGCGTTGGCTCATTCCGCGCCTGTCGCGCTTCCACATGGCCCACCCGGAGATCGAGGTGCGGATCGCCACCGGCGGCGGTGGCGCACCGATGAGCGAGGAATGGACCTGCGCGGTGCTGCTGGGCGATGGCCATTGGCCGGGGCACGAGGCCGAGCATCTGTTTTCCTCGACCATGCAGCCGGTCTGCGCCCCGGCACTGGCGCAGCATCTGCACCACCCGGCGGATCTGCGGGCGGCGACCCTGCTGCACGTCAGCCATTGGCCGGACGATTGGCCTTATTGGCTGAGCGTGGCCGGGGTGGAGCCACCCGACAGCAACGGCTTGTCCTTTGGCAGCTACGCCATGACCTTACAGGCGGCCATCGACGGGGTCGGGGTGGCGCTCGCCCCGCAGCCTTACATCATGGACGACATCGCCGCCGGGCGGCTCGCGGTTCCCGTCCCGCTGGCGGTGCCGATGCGTTACGCGTGGTATCTGGTCTACCGCGCATCACGGCGCGAGGCGGCGGGCTTCGCCGCCTTCCGGGACTGGCTGTTCGCCCTGGCCGCAGGAGAGCGCGGGCGGGGCGGGTGAAGGCGGCGGCGAACCGCCGCTTTACAGCGACAGATCCAGCGTCCGCCCTTCGAACACGCGGTCGCGGGAGCCTTCCAGGTGGCGGCGCATGCGCGCGCGCGCGGTGTCGCCGTCGCGGGCGCGGATGGCCTCGAAGATGCCGCGATGCTCGTCGAACACGCCGTCCAGCCCTGGGCTTGGCCCCATCAGCGAAACGCCGTGAAACTTCATGCCGACGGCGATGTGGTCCTTCAGCGCCTGCATCGACGACGCGTAGTAATGGTTGTTCGTCGCCTCGGCGATGGCGACGTGAAAGGCGAAATCGGCGTCGTCACGGTGGCGTTGGGCGCGGGTGGCGTCGCCCATCAGATCCAAAGCCGCCGCGATGTTGGCAAGGGCGGCGTCGTTCCAGCGCCGGGCGGCGTGAAAGGCGTGGTCGGGTTCGATGGTCAGGCGGAATTCGTAACAGCGCTGGATGTCGGCGATGGTTTCGACCGGGGCGTAGCCCAGCAACGGACGGCTGTCCTCCACCGCCGCGCGGACGAAGCTGCCCGCCCCCTGGCGGGAGTAGATCAACCCCTCCGCCCGCAAGCGGCGCAGCGCCTCGCGCACGATGGGGCGTGACACCGCAAAGCGGGTGGCGAGATCGTTTTCGCCCGGCAGCCGCTCGTCGGGTTGGTAATCCCCGGCGCTGATCTGGGCCAACAGAAGCTGATAGACCCGCTGCACCAACGGCGTCTGCCGTCCGCGCGCGCCCGTGTCGCCGGATTGCCCATCGCCCAGGGCCAGCATCCCGTCGTCGTCGCGGTTCTGCCCTTGCCCGTCCATCCGTCGCATTCCTTGCCAACCTGCGTGACTTGTAAAGATGTAAACCGACAGATCGCGGCATTTCAAGCGGAAATCCGCATGAGCAACATTACAACATGTTGACATGTTATCCGCTGTGTGGCTCAATGATCCGGTGATGGAACAACGGAGCCGGAACCCATGCCGCCGCTGCATCTGATCGCCGATGATCTGACCGGCGCGCTGGACAGCGCGGTGGCTTTTGCCTCCGCCGCCACGCCCATCGCGGTGCGCTGGACCGGCGTTCCGGTGGACGCCCGGCCCGGCCAATCGCTGGCGCTTGACAGCGGCACGCGGGAGATCGTGGGCGGCGCGGACGCGGCGGGGCGGGTGGTGGCGGATCTGGCGGCGGCCTTGCCCGCCGATCCGGCGGCCCTGCGCTTTGCCAAGCTGGACAGCCTGCTGCGCGGCCATGGCGCGGCGGAGATCGCCGCCTGGATGGCGGTGGACCGCCCCGACCATTGCATCATCGCCCCGGCCTTTCCCTTTCAGGGGCGGGTGACGCGCGATGGTCGCCAACGGCTGCGGGTGGGCGACGGGTGGGAAGCCACGCGGGCGGATCTGGCGGCGGATCTGGCGGCGTTGGGCGAGACGGTGCGGTTGTGCCGCCCCGGCGACCCGGTTCCGCCCGGCGTCAGCCTGTGGGATGCGGAGAGTGACGCGGATCTGGCGGTCCTCGCCGCCGCCGGTCTGGCCCTGACGGGCCGGGTGCTGTGGTGCGGCAGCGGTGGCTTGGCGCTGGCGTTGGCGGGCGCGTTGCGGGGGGACTCCACCCCCGTTGCGCCACCGGTGTTGCCGCGCCCCTGGCTCGGCCTGTTCGGCACCGACCATCCGGTGACGCGGCGGCAGCTCGCCGCCTGCGGCGCGGCGGTGGTGACGGTCCCGGACGGTGGGGCGGAGTCCGCCGCAGCGGTGCGGGCGCGGATGGACGGTTCGGGCGCGGCCCTGGTCCGGCTGGATCTGCCCGCCGGGCTGGCCCGCGACGTGGCCGCCGCGCGCATCGACCAGGAGTTGGGGGCCTTGGCCCGAAGCCTGCCGCCGCCGGGCACGCTGCTGGTGGCGGGCGGGGAGACCCTGCGCGGGCTGTGCCGGGCGTTGGGGGCCGATCATCTGGCTCTGGACGGGGCGCTGTTGCCGGGCGCGCCCACCTCGACCCTGCGCGGCGGGCGTTGGGACGGGGTGCGGGTGCTGTCCAAGTCGGGGGCCTTCGGCGACCCTGGCCTGTTGCGCCGATTGCTGGACGCCGACCCGTCCGCGCCCGTGTGACCCGTTGGTGCGACCCGTTGGTGCGACTCATGGATTTGACCCACAGGCCCGGACCCTTCCGGGCGGTTTTGAGGAGAACGCGCGCATGACCCCCCATCTGGCCATCACCATGGGTGATCCGGCGGGCGTCGGCCCTGAAATCATCGTCAAGGCCTGCGCCCGGCTGAAAGACCGGTTGGCCGATGGCTCGCTGCGCCTGCTGGTGATCGGCAGCAACCCGGCGCTGCTCGCCGCGCGCGACGCGCTGGGCAGCGATCTGGCCTTTCCCGAGGTGACGGCGGATCAGGACTGGCCCGCTCTGGCCTGCCTGCAGGCCGGGCCGGAGGGCGAGCCGATCCACCCCGGCGTGCTGTCGGTCGATGGCGGGCGCTTTGCCTATCTGGCGGTGGAACGCGCGGTGCGGCTGGCCGAAGCCGGGCGCATCCAGGGGCTGGTCACGGCCCCGCTGAACAAGGAGGCGATGAACAAGGCGGGCTATCACTACGCCGGTCACACCGATCTGCTGGCGGAACTGACCGGCGCGCGCGGGTCGGTGATGATGCTGGCCCACGGCAACATGCGGGTCAGCCACGTCACCACCCACATCGCCCTGCACGACGTGCCGAAGAAGCTGACGCCGGAGCGTCTGCGCTACGTCATCGACCGCACCGACGAGACGCTGGCCGGGCTGGGGCTGGACCGCCGCCGCATCGCGGTGGCCGCGCTCAACCCCCACGCGGGCGAAGGGGGGCTGTTCGGGCGGCAGGACATCGACATCACCGCCCCGGTGATCGAGCGTTGCGTCGCCGACGGGCTGGACGTGGTCGGCCCGGTCCCGGGCGACACCGTGTTCGTCAAGCTGCGCGCCGGACAGTTCGACGCCGTGGTCGCCATGTACCACGACCAGGGCCACATCCCGGTGAAGCTGCTGGGTTTCCACGTCAACCCCGACACCGGCACGTGGGACGCGCTGAGCGGAGTCAACATCACGCTCGGCCTGCCGATCATCCGCACCTCGGTCGATCACGGGACCGCCTTCGACATCGCGGGCAAGGGCATCGCCAACGAGCTGAGCCTGATCGAAGCCATTGAATACGCCGAAAAACTGGCCGCCGCCCGCCACCGCCAGACAGCGTGAGCCGCCGCCGCTTGGAAGGGCACACCCCAAGGATCCGCCATGACCCCGATTGATCTGACCACACCAATTGAGCTGCTGCGCCCGCCCCGCGTCGTCTTTGGCGGCGGAACCGCGCCGGAGGTGGGGCGTTGGCTGGCCGAGCAGGGGCTGACCCGCCTGCTGGTGGTGGCCGACGCCTTCAACGCCGCCCGGGTGGAGCGGCTGGGCCTGTCCGGCGACGTCACCGTCTTCGCCGACATCAAGCCGGAACCGGACATCCCCAATCTGGACGCTGTGCTGGCGGTGGCCGAATCCTGCCAGGCGCAGGCGGTGATCGGCTTTGGCGGCGGCAGCGCCATGGATCTGGCCAAGCTGGCGGCGGTGCTGCCGGGCAGCGGCCAGACCATCCGCGACGTGGTCGGGCCGGAGAAAGTGGCGGGCAAGCGCGCCGCCCTGGTGCAGGTGCCGACCACCTCGGGGACCGGCAGCGAGGTCGGCACCCGGTCGCTGGTGACGGACCCGGCCAGCCAAAGCAAGCTGGCGGTGCAAAGCCGCCACACGCTGGCCGATCTGGCGGTGATCGACCCGGATCTGACCCTGACGGTGCCGCCCGCCGTCACCGCCGCCACCGGGGTGGACGCGCTGGCCCATTGCGTGGAGGCCTACACCAACCGCAAGGCGCATCCGCTGATCGACCTGTACGCGCTGGAGGGCATCCGGCTGGTCGGGCGTTTCCTGCCGCGCGCCATCGCCAACGGCCAGGACCGCGAGGCGCGGGCCGGGCTGGCGCTCGCCTCCTTCTATGGCGGGGTGTGTCTGGGGCCGGTCAACACGGCGGCGGGCCACGCGGTGGCCTATCCGCTGGGGACCCGCCACCACATCCCGCACGGGGCCGCCAACGCGCTGATCTTCCCGCATGTGCTGGCCTTCAACGCCCCGGCGGTCCCGGAGAAGACGGCGGCGGTGCTGGCCGCGCTGGGGCTGGAGCCGTCGGCGGATCCGGGCACGGTGCTGCGCGCCGCCCATGGCTGGTGCGTGGCGCTGGGCTGCACCATGCGCCTGTCGGAATTCGGTGTGCCGGAGGCCGATCTGCCCCGCATGGCGGAGGACGCCCACGCCATCCGCCGCCTGTTGGACAACAACCCGCGTGACCTGAGCCGCGACGACATCCTGAACATGTACCGCGCCGCGCTCTGATCGCCCTTTCTCTTCCGACCGTTCCCCATTGTTCCGACCGTTCTCTTTGTCAGGTGCCCCCAATGAGCAAGATCACGGGTCCTTTCGTGGCCGTCGTCACGCCCTTCGACGCGGAGGAGCGGATGGACGAGGCGGCGTTGCGCGCGCAGGTCGCGCGGCAGGCCGCCGTCGGCAACGGCGTGTTCTGCGCCGGAACCAACGGCGAGTTCTACGCCCTGTCCTTTGAGGAAAAGCAGCGCGCCGCCGCCCTGTGCGTGGAAGCCGCCAACGGGCGGGTTCCGGTGCTGGCCCACATCGGCGAGATTTCCACCCACCAGACCATCGCGCTGGGCCGCGCCATCGCCGGGTTGGGCGTGGCGGCGGTGTCGGCCATCACCCCGTCTTTCATCGCCTGTTCGTCCGACGAGCTGATCGGCTATTACCGGCGGGTGGCGGACGCGCTGACGGTCCCGCTCTATCTCTACAACATCCCGGCGCGCACCGGGAACACGCTGACCCCGGAGGCCGCCGCCATCCTGGCCGATCATCCGAACATCGTCGGCATCAAGGACAGCGCCGGATCGCAGGAGAGCTTGGACGGCTTCCTGGCGATCGCCCGCGCGCGCGCGGATTTCGATGTGATGGTCGGGCCGGATTCCCTGATCCTGCACGGCCTGCGCCACGGCGCGGCGGGTTGCGTGTCGGGCCTGGGCAACGTTGCCCCGGTGACGCTGAACCGGATCTGGACGGCGTGGCGCGACGGCGACGCGGCGGACGCCGCGCAGGCCTATTTCGGCCAATTGCGCAAGGACCTCTACGCGCTGGGCTTCCCGCCTTCCATGGTCAAGCGGGCGCTGTTCCACGCCATGCCGGCGGTCGGCCACAGCCGTGGCCCGGTGCTGATCGGGGCGGACACCGACCGCGCCATCGCCGCCATCGCCGCCCGCTTCGCCGAGGCGACGGACGGCGCGCTCAACGGATCGCCGGAGTGACGCCGATGACCGCCCTGACGACCCCCCGGCCCCCCATCGTCAACCCTGCCCCGCCGCCGCCGTCGGACCAGCGCGGCCCGCTGCGGACCCGTCCCGACGATCCCCAGCGGGTGGACGCCTTTCTGCCCTCGCCCTGCGTGCAGAACCACGCGGCCAATCTGGCCCAGTTGCCCAACGGCGATCTGCTGTGCGCCTGGTTCGGCGGCACGCAGGAGGGGATTCCCGACGTGTCGATCCACGCCGCCCGCCTGCCCGCCGGGGCGGACCGCTGGCAGGCCCCGGTCAAGCTGTCGGACGATCCCACCCGGTCGGAGCAGAACCCGGTCCTGTTCCCCGCCCCCGACGGCGCGCTGTGGCTGTTCTACACCGCCCAGATCTCCGGCCATCAGAACACGGCCATCGTCCGCTGCCGCGTCTCCCACGACCAGGGGCAGAGCTGGGGGCCGGTGCGCACCCTGTTCGAGGGGGAGGGCGACACCGGTGTGTTCATCCGGCAGCCGGTGGTGGTTTTGCCCAACGGCGATTGGCTGCTGCCGACCTTCCTGTGCCACGGCACGCCGGGCCGCGCCTGGGTCGGTGATCACGACACCAGCGCGGTGCGCCGGTCGAGCGATGGCGGCCAAAGCTGGACCGAACACCCGGTTCCCGACAGCGTGGGCTGTGTCCACATGAACATCGTGCCGCTGGCCGACGGACGGCTTGCTGCCTTCTACCGCAGCCGGTGGGCCGATCACGTCTATCGCAGCGTGTCGGAGGATGGCGGGCGGAGCTGGAGCGCGCCGCAGCCGACCGAACTGCCGAACAACAACTCCTCGATCCAGGTGACGGCGCTGGCCGACGGGCGGCTCGCCATCGTCTACAACCACGCCAGTGCCGCCGACGCCACCGACCGCCGTTTGGGTCTTTACGATGATCTGGAGGAGGAAGACGGGGCCGAAACGGCGGCTCCGGCAACGCCTGCAACCTCTGCCGAGGCGGAACCGGCGGGGCGGACCGCCTTCTGGGGCGCGCCGCGCGCGCCGCTGGCGCTGGCGCTGTCGTCCGACGGCGGGCTGACCTGGCCGGAACGCCGCGACCTGGAGGTTGGCGACGGTTTCTGCATGACCAACAATTCCAAGGACAAGCTGAACCGGGAATTCTCATACCCGGTCATCCTGCAAGCGCCCGACGGGCGGTTGCGCATCGCCTACACCTATTTCCGGCAGGCGATCAAACACACCGACGTACCGGTTGGCTGGGTCGCCGCCGGTTCCAAACGGTAAGGGAGGACACCGGCATGGCCCTGAACGCGACACAGACAGCCCCGACCCTGACGCCCGCCCCACGGGCCGGTCAGCGTCCGGCGCTGATCCAGATCCGCAACCTGAAGAAATCCTTTGCGGGCGGGCGGGTGCAGGCGCTGTCCGGCATCCATCTGGACATCGCCGACGGCGAGTTCGTCTGCGTCGTCGGCCCGTCGGGCTGCGGCAAGAGCACGCTGCTGCGCATCCTGGCGGGCCTGGACGATTACGACAGCGGACAGGTGACGTTGGGCGGAACCCCCGTCACCGGCCCGTCGCGCGACGTCGGCGTCGTGTTCCAGCAGGCCAATCTGCTGCCCTGGCTGACGGTGCGCGAGAATGTGGCGCTGCCGCTGCGCGTCGGCGGCGGGCGGCGCGAGGGGGCGGACGATGTGGACCGTCTGCTCGACGTCGCCGGGCTGAAGGATTTCGGCGGGCGCTATCCCTATGAGCTGTCGGGCGGCATGCAGCAGCGCGCGGGCATCTGCCGCGCCCTGGTGCGCAACCCGCGCATCCTGCTGATGGACGAACCCTTTGGCGCGCTCGACGCCCTGACGCGCGAGCGGATGAATCTGGAGCTGCAACGCATCTGGCAGGCCACCGGCAAGACGGTGCTGCTCATCACCCATTCGATTTCGGAAGCCATCTTCCTGGCCGACCGGGTGATCGTGATGTCGGCGCGGCCAGGCCGCGTGCTGCGCGATCTGGCGGTGAACATCCCGCGCCCGCGCAGCAACGACACCATCATCAGCCACCCGGATTACCCGGCGCTGGCCAAGGACATCCGTGGGCTTCTGACCGGGCAGGGAGAGGAATGATGAGCAAGCCGGACATCACCCTGGCCGTGGCCGATGCGGCCGTGACCGATGCCAGCGTTGAATCCACCCCGTCCACCGCCCACCGCCGCAGCAAGGAGCCGGTCAACGGGACCCTGATCGCCGCCGTGGGGCTGGTGGTTCTGTTCGGCGGCTGGGCGCTGGCCGTGCGCTACCTCAACATCCCGTCCTACATCCTGCCGTCGCCGACGGCGGTGTGGAAGGCGCTGTGGTCCGGGCTGGCGGTGTCGCCCACCGATCCGCTGGGCTATTACCTGCCGCTGTGGGGCACGCTGAAGAACGCCGCCATCGGGTTGGCGGCGGGCGGCGGGCTGGGGCTGGTCCTGGGGTCGCTGATGGCGGAAAGCCGGACCATCGAAAAGCTGCTGATGCCCTACGCCTTTGCGCTGCAAAGCCTGCCCAAGGTCGCCATCGCGCCGCTGGTGGTGATCTGGTTCGGCTTTGGCGACGGATCGAAGATCGCGATTGCCGGGTTGCTGGCCTTTTTCCCGATCCTCATCAACAGCTTCACCGGCCTGCGCGCGGTGGAGCCGGAAAAGATCGACCTGATGCGCTCGCTCTCCGCCTCGCGGTTGGAGACCTACCGCATCGTCAAGCTGCCCAGTGCGGCCCCCTACATCTTCGCCGGTCTGGACATGGCGGTGGTGTACGCCCTGCTTGGGACCATTGTCGCCGAATTCCTCGGCGCGCAGCAGGGCATGGGCGTTGTCATCACCCAGGCCCAGGCGGTGACGGACGTGGCGGGCGTGTTCGCCGCGCTGGTCATTCTCGGTGCCTTTGGCATTCTGTTGCATGGCATCGTGCGCGGGCTGGAGCAACGCATCGTCCATTGGGGCCGGGGTCGCAAGTGAGGGCGGCGGCCCGTCATCATCACCCGTATCAAACACCGACAAGCAAAACATCGAAGAGGGAGGACACCGACATGACCACGCTTCGCCTCACCCGCCGTCACTGCCTGCAAGCGGCGGGCGTTTTCGCCGCTGCCCTGGCGCTCGGCCCACGGTCGCTGTCGGCGCAGACCGCCGCGCGCACGGTCAAGCTGGGCGTCGGGCTGAAATCGCTGAACGCCAGCGTCATCAATCTGCTGATCGGCGAGGCGCTGGGCTACAACGCCGCCGAAGGCTTCACGGTCAAGGGCATGGCGGTGGGCGGCAACGCCAACGTGCAGGTCGCGGTGGACCGGGGCGATGTGGACATCGGCATCGGCGTGCCGTCCTACGCCCTGCCGATCCTGGCCAAGGGCGAATGGGGCGAGGCCATCAACTTCTACCAATACACCTACCCCTACAAATGGGATGTGGCGGTGAAGCCGGGGGCGGCGATCAAGGCCTACACCGACCTGAAGGGCAAGAACATCGGCGTGTCGGATTTCGGCGGAACCGAATACCCCGTCACCCGCAACGTGCTGAAAAACATGGGCATCGATCCCGACCGCGACGTGAAGTGGACGGCGGTGGGCAGCGGCGTTCCGGCGGGCGTGGCCCTGCAACGCGGGGCGATCGACGCGCTGGCCTATTACGACACCGGCTTTGGCCTGATCGAAGGGGCGGGGATTCCCTTCGACATCCTGACCCGCCCGACCGGTCTGCCGATGATCGGCGGCCAATTCCTGATGGCGCTGCGCGACCGGGTGAAGAACGAGCGGGCGTTGATGGTCGGCTTCGGGCGGGCGGCGGCCAAATCCTCGGCCTTCCTGCTGGCCAACCCCACCGCCGGGGCCAAGGCCTTCCTGAAGCTCTACCCCGAAACCGCCCCGCGCGGCAGCAGCGAGGAGGAGGCGGTCAAGGCCGTGCTGGTCGCCATCAGCCGCCGGGTCAAGCTCTATCAAGCGCCCTACGACGGCTACAAGTTCGGCCAGATCAACCCGGACGAGTTCACCACCGAAATGGCGCTGAACGGGATGGAGGCGAAGGATCTGTCGCGCTTCTACACCAACGACCTGATCGCCGACATCAACGCCTTCGACGTCGCGGCGATCAAGGCGCAGGCCATGGCCTACAATGGCTGAGGTGGTGGTAGATGCGGGCGCGGTGGAACGCCGCGCCCTGGTGACGGGCGTCAGCTCCGGCATTGGCGCGGCCATCGCCGCGCGGCTGCTGGCCGATGGCTGGTCGGTGTGGGGCCTCAGCCGCAGCGCCCCGGCGGCCCCGCTGGGCGACCATCCGGGCTTGCGCTGGATCCCGGTCGATCTGATGGACGCGGCGGCGCTGGGGGCGGCGCTGGCCGCCCTGCCGCCGGTCGGGGCGCTGGTGCACGCCGCCGGCATCCTGCGCGTCGGGCGGTTGGGCGGATTGCCCGCCGACGACGCGCGGGCGATGTGGCGGCTGCATGTGGAGGCGGCGACCCAACTGGTGGAACACACCGTCCCGACCATGCCCGACGGCGGTCGGGTGGTGCTGATCGGCAGCCGCACGTCCGACGGGTCGGCGGGGCGCAGCCAATACGCGGCGAGCAAGGCCGCACTGGTCGGCATGGCGCGGTCCTGGGCCATCGAACTGGCCGAACGCGGGATCATGGTGAACGTCGTGGCCCCCGGTGCCACCGACACGCCGATGCTGGCCGACCCCAACCGCGCCGGGGTCCAGCCCAAACGCCCGCCCATCGGCCGTTTCGTGAAACCGGAGGAGGTGGCGGGGCTGACCGCCTTCCTGCTGTCGCACGCGGCGGGGAGCCTCACCGGGCAACGCATCGTTGTTTGCGGTGGGGCCTCGCTGGTGTAGCGGCGCCGGGTGGCCGCATCAGGGGGGCATCGTCAACTTGTTGCCCCGCAGTTGCCGAGGCGGTGCGTGCGGGGTATGGAACGGCATGACGATGCGCCTTGATCCCCGCCACCCTGAAGTCCTACGCCGCCGCCAAGCGGGCGATCATGCCGGGGGTGGAACACCACCAGCACAAGGGGCTGAACAACCGATCCGAGAATCATCACCAACCCACCCGGCGGCGGGAGCGCCAGATGAAGCGTTTCCAGTCGCCCCACCAGGTCCAGCGTTTCCTCTCCATCCACGCCCCGATCAAGACCCTTTTCCATCTGCGCCGAGACAGCCGCTCCGCCTCCGACTACCGCGCCCAGGCTTTCGCCACCTGGGCCGAGGTCGTCGGCGCGCCGTTGGCCGCCTGATCAACCAGCCCAGGGGCAAACCGCGCCATCGCTAACCGCCAGTGCCAGCAAGTTGACGGTGCCGGGAGCAGCACCATTTTTGCCTCCTTGACGGTCAATCTTTCCCAATCACCGTCCTCCGCCTTTGCCGCCATGCCTCTTCACGCGCGCCATAAGGACCTTGGGAAGCCACGATAACAATCGTTGGGAATATGAATTTTTGTGTTTTTCAACAAAAATTCACTCACCTTTGTCTCGATGACTCTTAAAAGGCTGCGTCTGCTGTCTCGAACGCGTGCATCATCGCGGATGATTGGAACTCAGCTTGTTGCGCGGCCAAGGGTTTTTCTGCTAAAAGAGGTACTACTCTGCCTTTTGGATACTCTCTATAATCAATGGGGGCGCATGTGAAAGCGATTTTGGGCGTGGCCGTTGGCCTGGGTCTCGCGATGGCTGCGACCGGTGCTGATGCTGGGCAGAAGTTCAAGATCGGCCATGTTCTGGCGAAAGGCTCCCAATTCAGCGAAGCCGTTCGTGTGATGAACGAGGAGCTGGAGCGCCGGACCGCCGGTCGCTACAGCATTGAGGAATTCCCCGCCAGCGCGCTCGGCGACGGCAAGGCGATGCTCGACGGCGTCAAGCTGGGGACCATCGACATGGTCATGTCCTCCTCCGGCGGGGCGCTGGCGCAGTTCAACACCACCATGGGCATCCTCGACCTGATGCTGCTGTTCCGGGACGAGGCGCACGTCGATCTGGTGCTGGACGGGCCGATCGGCGACAAGCTGCTGGAGAGCTTCAAGCCGCTGGGCGTGGTTGGTCTGGCCTGGGGCGAGAACGGTTTCCGCCAGCTCACCAATTCCGTGCGGCCGATCAAGACCCCGGCGGACATCTCCGGCATGAAGATCCGCATCGCCGAGAGCGAGATCTACAAGAAGGCGTTCGAAAGCCTGGGGGCCAAACCCTTCACGCTGCCCTTCGCGCAGGTTTATCCGGCGCTGAAGAACGGCCAGGCCGAAGGCCAGGAAAACCCGATCACCACCATTGTCGGGGCCAAGCTGAACGAGGTGCAGAGCCACATCACCCTCAGCTACCACACCTACGCCCCGGCGGTGATCCTCATCAACGCCGACGCGATGGGCGACATGTCGCCGGACGATCAGAAGGCGCTGCAAGAGGCGGCGAAGCTGGGCGGCAAGGCTTCGCGCAAGTTCGTGCGCGAGCGCGACGCCAAGGGGCTGGAGGCGTTGAAGGCGTCAGGGATCACCATCACCCCGACGGCGGAGTTCGACCGCGCCGGTTTCGAAAAGGCGTTGGCCCCCTTCTACGCTGAATCGTCGAAGGTGTTTCCGATGGACCAGATCAACGCCATCAAAAACGCCAAGTGACCCGACGGCCCGGTGTGGGCCGCCCAACAGGACCGTATGACGGGAGGGAGGGGTGATTTCGAACGGGTGGCTCCAGACGAAAGACCTCTCCCTTTTTGTTTTGACACTTTCTTGAATCCACGCGTCCGCACGGCGTGCAAGACACAGGACACTGACCATGAACAGCCCTGGCGGGAAAAGCAGACTGGCGTCGCGCCTCAAGATTTCGCACAGGATATTCATCGGCTTCCTGGCCATGATCTGCCTGATCGTGTTTCTGGGCGTGCAGTATGTCAGCAGCGTCCGCAAGATCGGCGAAGAGCTGGATCATGTCATGGACACCGGCCAGGACGCGCTGACCACCTCCCATCTGGCCGATCTCAGCGAGCGCATGGACCGCGCGGTCCTGACCTACATCGCCTCGCAGACCGAACTGGACCTTGCGGGCGCGCGCAAGGAGGTCGAGGAGTTTGAAAAGGCGCTGGCCAATCTCAAGACCCAGACCAATTCGCCGGTCGATGAACAGAAGATGTCGGCCCTGACCACCATCGCCAGCCAATACCGCGCGGCGTTCGACGACGTCGTCAACGCGGTGGTGCTGCGGCGCGAGGGGGTGGGGCAAACCTTTCTGGTCGGCGCGCAGCTGAACACCACGGCGATGGCCATCGTCGACGCCGCCCAGTCCGGCACGGAAGCCGAAACGATGCAGGCCGCCCTGCGGTTGCAGCAGGCCCTGCAGGGAACCCGGATGTCGGCGGCCCGCTATTTCTCAACCTTCGATCCCAACGACGCCGGATCGGCCAAGAACGAACTGACCCGTCTGGGTGAGGCGGTGGCCGACGCCAAGGCCAAGACCGCCGCCAATCGTCGCATCCAGCGCTTCTTGACCGCGATGGAGCCGCAGATCGCGGCCTTTGCCAAAGGGCTGGAAACCGCCGTCGGCGGCACGCAAAAGCTGCTGGAGACCCAAAACAAGATCCGCCTGATCCTGGATCAGCTTATTTCCGGTGTGCGCGCCATCGTGACCTCCTTCTCCGATCTGCAAAAGCAGACGCAGGAGCGGGCGCTGGTGTCCATCGACTCCAGTGGACGGCAGGCCGTGGTCACACCCTTGATCGCGCTGTTGGGCGGCATTGTGTTCGCTGCTCTGATCGCGGCCTCCATCGTGCGGCCGATCCGCAGCATGACCACCGCGATGGCCGCGCTGGCCAAGGGCAACACCGCGACCGAGATTCCGGCCACCGGCAACCACGACGAGGTTGGCGACATGGCCCGCGCGGTGCAGGTGTTCAAGGAAAACGCCATCAACATGGACCGCATGCGGCACGAGCAGGAGGAATCCCGCGCCCGCAACGAGGCGGAAAAGCGCGCGACCATGAACGGGCTGGCGCAGAATTTCGAAAGCACCGTGATGGACGTGGTCGAACACGTCGTCCGGGAATCGGAAATCGTCCAGACCAACGCCAAGATGGTGTCGGAGGTGGCCGAACAGACGCTCCAACTCGCTGCGCAAGGCGCGTCGGCGACGGAGGAGGCCAGCACCAACGTGCAGATGGTGGCGGCGGCGGTGGAAGAGCTGTCGCGCTCGGTCGCGGCCATCAGCTCCCAGGCGTCGGAATCGACCGACATCGCCCGCAACGCCGTGGACGAAGCGCGCCAGACCAACGACGTGGTCGCCGCCCTGTCGGAAGCGGCCCGCCGGATCGGCGACGTCATCCATCTGATCGAAAACATCGCCAAGCAAACCAACCTGCTGGCGCTGAACGCCACCATCGAAGCCGCCCGCGCGGGCGAAGCGGGCAAGGGCTTCGCCGTGGTGGCGAGCGAGGTGAAGACGCTGGCCAACCAGACCACGGTCGCCACCGGCGAAATCAGCGTGCAGGTCGACGCCATCCAATCCTCCACCCAGAACGCGGTCGACGCCATCCGCCGCATCGGTGAAACCATCAACCGGATGGACAGCATCGCCATCAGCATTTCCACGGCGGTGCAGCACCAGTTCGAAGCGACGCAGGAGATCTCCGAGAATCTCCGCCAGGCCGCACTCGGGACCACCGAGGTCGCCAGCACCATCACCCATGTGCTGCACAAGGCGACCGACGCCGGATCGTCGGCGGAAACCCTGCTGGGCAGCTCCGGCATGCTGTCCGACCAGACGGCGGTTCTGAAGCAGGAGGTCAACTCCTTCACCGACCGCATCCGGGTCGGTTGACCGTCACAGGGCGCGATCGGCCGTCCGTTTCACGCAAAAGCCCCTTCCCTGCGGCAGCGGGGAAGGGGCTTTTGTTGTTTGGGCGCTGGGGTGGGTCGGTGGCGTCAGGCCGGGCGGGGCGCGTCGCTCATGGCGCGGGAGATCACCGCCCCCACCCCCAGCGCGGTGCAGACCAGGGCGACGCAGCCCGGCCAACCGGCGGCGGTCCAGGACAGGCCGGGCAGCACAGCGCCCAGGCTGCCGCCGATGTAGAAGAAGCAGACATACAGCCCCGCCGCCGCCCCCTTGTTGACGGTGGCGGTCCGGCCGACATAGCCGAGCGCGAGGGATTGGCACAGGAAGATCCCGGCGATGAACAGGCCGATGCCGGCGATCACCGCAACGAGATGGGGAAGCAGCAGCACCATCTGGCCGCAGAAACACACCCCCAGCGCCGCCAGAAAGGCCCCGCGTGTGCCAAAGCGCTGGATCAGCCGCCCGTTGAACGGGGCCGCCGAGGCGCTGATCGGGTAGACCAGAAAGACCAGACCGATGCCGCTCGCCGTCAGCAGAAAGGGCGGTCCGGCGAGGTGGAAACCGACATAGGACAGGGTCGCGGTCATTGAAAACAGCACGGTGGAGCCAAAGGCGCACACCGCGCGGATGCGCGGGTTGGCCAGATGGGCGCGCATCCCGGCGACGTGCGCGGCGATCCCCTCGATCGGGCGGCCCCGGTCGGCGGGCAGCCACAGCAGCACGACCAGCGCGCAGAGCGCGGAGATGAGGGCGAGCGCGGTGAAGCCGCTTTGCCAGCTCACCAACTCCGCCAGCAGCCCGGCGACGAAGCGCCCGGCAAAACCGCCCATCGCCGACCCCGACACGAACAGCCCGGTCATCGCCGCCGCCTGCGATCCGCTCCAGCGGCTGCTGATGTAGGCCACCGCCCCGGTGAACAAGGCGGGCAGGGCGATTCCCTGGGAAAACCGCACGCCCAGAAGCTGCGTCAGGTCATGGCACAGCGTCAGCAGCAGCGTCAGCGGGACCAACAGCAGAATGGCGGTCAGCATCGCGCGCTTGCGGCCAAACAGGTCGGTCAGCGGCCCGGCGACCGGGGCGGAGCAGGCCACCGCCAGCGTGGTTGCGCCGATCACCCCGCCGGTCGCCGCCGGGGTGGTCCCGAAATCAGCGGCCAGTTGGGGCAACACCGATTGCGGGGCGTAGAGCGGCAAAAAGGCGGAAAAGCCAAGCAGGAACACGGCGATCCGTTCCTGAAGCCGGACGGCGGTGGTGGCATCCTGTGCCAGTGTGGACAAGGGAACCCCTCCCATAAACGTTTGTGTCCGGGCAGGGCAGGGGGGTGCTCCCCCTGTCCCACCCGGACACGGACGTGGTGGTCAAACGCGATGGAGGCCGATCAGTCGCGGTCGAAATCCAGGCTGTCGTCGGTGGCGTCCTGCGAGGCGGGTTGCGAGGTCGGCTGCGTCTGGCCGAAGGTGGCGATCATGCCCTCCGGACCGCGCAGGCGGATGGTGGCGTTGATGCCGTTCACCGCCGACCAGAACAGCTTGTGCTGGCGGACGGACTCCTTGCGGTCGATCACCGCTTCGATCAGGCAGGGTCCCTTGGCCGCCATCGCGGCCTCCAGAGCGCGGTTGAAGCCGTCCAGATCGGCGATTTCCCAATGCTGCCAGCCGCAGGCCTTGGCCGCCGTGCCGATGCTGAGCGTCGGCGGCGACAGGAAATCCTGATATTCCGGCACGTTGGCGGTCGGCAGATACTCAAAGATGCCGCCGCCGCCGTTGTTCAGAACCACCACCACGATGTCCAGATCGCCCGCCAGCTGCAGGCTGCCGACGTCGTGGGAAAAGGCCATGTCGCCGATCATGCACACCGTCTTGGTGTGGCGCTGGGCCGCCGCGATGCCGGTCAGGGTGCCGATGGATCCGTCGATGCCGTTGGTCCCCCGGTTGGCCAGCAGGCGCAGGCGGGTGTCGGTGCTGCCCGAAAAGCTGTCGAAATCACGCACGCTCATCGAGTTGCCGGAGAACACCACCGCCCCGTCCGGGGCGGCCTTGATCAGGCGGCGAACGATGGGGGCCTCCCACAGCGTGGTGTCGAAGGCGCTGCGCGACAGCGTGTCGATGAAGGCGTCGCAGGCCATGAAGGACTGACGCCACACATCGGGCGCGGGTTTCAGGCGGCCCGATCCGGTCAGCGCCCGGCACAGGGTTTCCGGGCTGGAGCGGACGAGGTGGGTGGCGCGCAGCAGCGGATCGGACCAGCGGGTGGTCGGATCGACGACGATGTAATCCGACGCGCTGGATTCCTGCATGTAGCTCAGCACCGGCTTGGACATCGCCGGGCCGCCGAAATTCAGGATCCATTCCGGCTGATGGGTTTCGGTGAAGCGGTTGGCGCGCAGGAAGGCGTCGGCCCGCGCGATCACGCCCGCGTCGGCCGGCGCGCCGAAACGCAGGTTGCTGAAGGGATCGGCGATGATCGGCGCGGCCAGTTGGCGGGCCAGCTCATAGACCGCGTCGGCAAAGCCCGGCTCCTCGACATTCTCCGTGGCACCGCAGACGATGACGCCACGACGGCCCGACAGCGTGTCGGCCATCCGCTCCACATCCTCCGCCCGCAGTTGGATCACCGGTTCGGTGATGGTCGGCGGCTGGGGAACGGCGCGCTTGTTGCGCGTCTTCGGGACCAGCGGGTCGCGGAAGGGCTGGTTGACATGGACCGGGCCGGGCATCGGCCAAAGGCTTTGTTCGTAAATGCGCGAGGCCAGGGCCGAGAGGGTGCCGATGCTGGCGTCCGGCAGCGGCAGGCTGTGGGAGGAGCGGACATGCTCGCCATAGGCGCGGATCTGGTCGATCGCCTGGGCCGAGCAGCGGTCCTGATTTTCCGGCGCGCGGTCGGCGGTCAGCAGGATCAGCGGGATGAGGCCGGTCGACGCCTCCATCACCGCCGGGAAGAACTCGCCCACCGCCGAACCGGAGGTGCAGATCAGGATGGTCGGGCGGCGGCTGACGCGCGACAGGCCCAACGCGAAGAAGGCGGCCGACCGTTCGTCGATCACCACAGAGATTTGCAGCTTCGGGTTGGCGCGGCAGGCCAGCGCGAGCGGGGCCATCTGGGCACCCGGACACATCACGGCGTGCGTCACACCGGCGGCGACCAGCGAATCGATCAGGAAGGCCGCCCATTCAAAATTCAGTTCGGCGTCGCCCTGGACGATGCCGCGAAAGGTCGTGTTGTCCTTTTCCGCCGGGCGGTTGTCGGTCGGCGGCGCGCTCGTCGCGGCGGCGGGCGCGGCTTTGACGAGGTCGAGACTGCCAGTTGCACTCATGCGGTGAATCTCCTTTGCGACGGCCGCCAACACAGCGCGGACACCCGGTTATTGCACCATTGAGGGAAAAAATAAAAAGATTTCCTCTCATTCGATGAATGTGCAGCGCAGCGCGAACTATTTTCGAATCATAAAACTGCAATTGAGCGTGGTTTAAATTGCGTGAAACACGAATGTGTGTCGGATTGAGACGATGATTCTTGGAAACAACTCGCATTTTATCAAAAAATTTGACCACCGATCAGAGATTTTGTGCAATCGCAAAACACCTTAAGGTTTTATCCCATTGGCACCTCGATCCGGCGTCCGGGCAGGCGCAAAAGAAAGGGCCGTCCGTTGCCGGTGCGGCCCCTGCCTTTCAAGGCGGTTTGTGGTGTGATGCGGTCCGTTTGAACGCAACGCGGCGTGTCACGTCATGGGCGGGTCGGTGTTACAGCGGGATGAGCGGAGCCACCGCGCGGTCGCTGTCCAGCGGGCTGGCGGCCAGACCGGCGGCCACACCGGCGCGGTCGGCGGCGTTGCGGTTCTGGCTGAGCTTGCGCTTGCCCTCCAGCCGCCGGATCGGCAGGCGCAGGCCGACGATGCCGCGCAACTGGGCCTGGATAAAGTCGGGCGGGGCGTCCGCCACCGACCAGGGGGTGGGGCGTCCGCCCTCGTGCCGGTCGGTCAGGCGGGTGACGAGCGCCAGCAGGCGGGCGGGGTCGTCGAAGACCTCCAGCGGACCAAAGGCCTGGACGGCAATGTAGTTCCAGGTCGGGACCACCTTTTCCGTCTCCCGCTTGGTCGGATACCAGCCGGGGGAGACATAGGCGTCCGGCCCCATGAACAGGGCCAGCGCGTCGCCGATCGGTGGGGTGTGGGCCTGCGGGTTGGCGCGCGAAAAATGGCCGTAGAGGGTTCCGTGCTCGCCCTCCGTCTCGTCGAACAGCAGCGGCAGCGGGGTGGCCAGCGGCCCATCGGCGGTGGCGGTGATGATCTGGGCAAGCCGGGTGGCGCGGATGGTGTCCCGCACCCGGTCGGTGTCGTCGTCGCGAAAGGCGGGGGGAATGTGCATCGGTGTGGTCTCCTTGCGTCGTTCCCCACGGATGACAGACAATCTGGATTGGGGGAACATCCAGTTCCAACGCATTTTGGTGGGCCAGTTGATGCAGGACGGTGTGGCGCGGCGGATCGTGGCGGCGATCAAGGAACGGATCCACAACGGTTTTCACCCGCCCGGCAGCCGTCTGCCCGCCACCCGCGCCCTGGCGGCGGAGTGGGGAGTGTCGCGCACCACGGTGACGGCGGCCTATGGGCAATTGATCGCCGAGGGCTTTCTGGACAGCCGCCCCGGCGCGCGGGCGGTGGTGGTGCCGGGGGTGGGGCGGCGATGCCCACCGCCGAACCGCCGCCGGACGGCGCGCGTCGGTTGTCGGCCTTTGCCCAGCGGCTGCTGGCGCTGCCGCCTCCGGCTCCGACGCGGTCGGTGCGGGTGGCGGATTTCCGCTATGGCGACCTGTCGGGGGCGGATTTTCCGGTTTTGGCGTGGCGACGGGCGGTCAACCGGGTCTGCCTGCGGCGTCCGGCGCGGCTGCGCTACGACGACCCGCGCGGGTCGGAGTCGCTGCGGGACGCGCTGCACGGTTATCTGTGGCGCGCGCGTGGCATCCGTTGCACGCCGGAGCGGATCATCATTGTCAACGGCTCGCAACAGGGGGTGGATCTGTGCGCGCGGCTGCTGCTCGACCCTGGCGACCGGTTTCTGTTCGAAAACCCCGGCTACGCGCTGGCGCGCCATGCCTTTGCGGCGGTTGGCGGGGTGGAGATTCCGGTTGCGGTGGACGCCGAGGGCCTGCGCACCGACGGGTTGCGCGGCGAGGCGCTGGCGGCGGCGGCGCTGGCCTATGTCACGCCGTCGCACCAGTTTCCGCTGGGCGGGGTGCTGTCGGCGGCGCGGCGGCGGGCCTTGCTGGACTGGGCGGCGCGCGGCGGCGGCGTGGTGGTCGAGGATGATTACGATGGGGAGTACCGTCACGGCGTCGCCCCGATTCCGCCGCTCCAGACGCTGGCCCCGGAGTCGGTGATCTATGTCGGCACCCTGTCGAAAACGCTGTCGCCAACCCTGCGGCTGGGCTACCTCGTCGTCCCGCCGGGGTTGGAGCGGCCCTTTGCCGAGGCCAAGCGCCTGACCGACCGCCACGCCCCGCTGTTGGAGCAGGAGGCGGTGGCCGACCTGATGATCAGCGGGGCTTATGACCGCCATGTCCGCAGCGTCCGCCGCAGGAACGCCGAGCGGCGGGCGGCGCTGCTGGCGGCGCTGGCGACTGAGCTGGGCGATTCCGCCCTGGTGGCCGGAACCGAGGCCGGGTTGCACGTCGTGCTGTGGCTGCC
Organism: Azospirillum griseum; assembly: GCF_003966125.1. Classification (GTDB taxonomy): domain Bacteria; phylum Pseudomonadota; class Alphaproteobacteria; order Azospirillales; family Azospirillaceae; genus Azospirillum; species Azospirillum griseum. The sequence goes on along the minus strand of NZ_RXMA01000007.1, from coordinate 165,414 downwards.
GGGAATCCCCGCCGATCAGGAGGCCGCGCTGGTGGCCGAGGGGCAGGCTGCCGGGATCGGGCTGTATCCGGTGTCACCGCTTTACGCGCCGGGCGGGGAGCGCCCGGCCTGCGCCGGTCTGGTCATGGGCTACGCCGCGTTGGACGCGGAGACGGTGCGCCGGGGGGTGGCGGTGCTGGCCGGGCTGGTCGTGGCGCGAAACCGCTCATCGGATTGATAAAAATCTGATATGAGTTGCACAGCCCTGCGCGCGCCGCGCCGGGCCTCATCCTGGCGACAATGGGGAGTGACAAGAATGAAACGCGTGCTTGCGACGGTTGTTTCGGCGATTGTTCTCTGCGCTGCGGGTGCGTCCTTTGCCGCCGACACCTACAACACGGTTCCGGCGGGCGATGCCCAATACGCCCAGTGCCTGAGCTATTCCAAGTCCATCTACACCGGTGGCGACGAAGCCAGCCTGATCCCCGGCCAGACCAAGGCCCAGGCTTGGTGCACCTGCATGTGGAACGAAACCCCCGACGATTTCCGGGGCAGCCTGGCGAAGTTCGCCGAAACCGACAAGGGTGCGGCCATGAACAAGCTGTGCGAACGCTATTCCGGCTGGAACAGCTGACGCCGGTCGGTGTGTGAACGCGGCGTCGGTTCCGTCCGTGGCGGTTCCGACGCCGCGCCGGTTCGGTCAGGTGCTCTCCCGCCCGACGAAGCGCAGGCCGAGATCCAGGCGGCGGCTCTTCGGTTTGCGGCCTTCCATCAACTCCAGCAGCATCGCCGCCGATTCCCGCCCGATCTCGTAACGCGGGGTGGCCACCGTCGTCAGCGCCGGGGTGGTCCAGGCCGAGGCGGCCAGATCGTTGAACCCGGCGATGGCCAACCGCTCCGGCACACGCACGCCGCGCCGTTGGCATTGGTAGAGCGCGCCCTGCGCCAGATCGTCGTTGCAGAAGAACATGGCGTCGCAATCGACCTCGCCATCGACGATGCGGTCGAGCATCGCCGCGCCCAGGCTGAGGGAGGAGGGTTCCGGCACCTGCAACACCCGGCGGGGGTCGTACAGCCCGGCCTCGCGCAACGCCTGTCGGTAGCCGTCCAGCCGGGCCAGCGTGCGCGGGTCCAACTGCACAGCGGCAAACCCGATGCGGCGGTAGCCGCGTTCCAGCAAATGGCGGGTCATCAAATGCCCGCCTTCGAACTGCGAACAGCCGACGCTGTAGCGGTCCGGGTCGTCGAGCAGTTCCATCATGTGGACGGTCGGGCTGCGCAGAGCGGCAAGGTAGGTCTGGGTGGCGGCGGTGTGGTCGTTGCCGGTCAACAGGATGCCGTCGGGCTGGAATTGCAGATAGGCGCGCAGCAGCCGCTCCTCCTCCACCGGCGAATAGTGCGAGACACCGATCAGAAGCTGATAGCCGCGCGGGTGCAGCACGTCGTGGATCCCGGCCAGCGTTTCGACGAACACGGTGTTGGTCATCGATGGAATCAGCACCGCGACGGTCATCGACCGGGCCGAAGCGAGCGCGCTGGCGGCCTGGTTGGGGACATAGCCCATGCCCTGCGCCACCTCCAGAATCCGGGTGCGCAGATCGGGGGCGACCAGTTCCGGGCGTTTGAAGGCGCGCGACACGGTGATGGCGCTGACCCCGGCCCGTTCCGCCACATCGGCCATGGTGGCCCGCCCGGTGCGCGAGGAACGCGGCTTGCGCGGTTTTCCGGCGCTGCTGCCGGAGGGGCTGGCGGTGGCGGGGGCGGGCGGTTCCGGGCGGCGGTTGGTCACGGGGTGGCGGTTCCTTGGCGCTGGCCACGCGGATGACGCCGCGCGGAGGTGGATGATGGCGGTCGTCATCGTCGCAGCGCAAGGCGATTGTCGTCTGACCTGCCCTCAAACCCGCCCGCCGGGCCTGTGCCGGGACCTTCGTGCCCCGGTTCCGCCCTGACGGTCCCCTTCCAGCCGCCAGCCCCTACGATGGGGGGCGAGACAGGATGCGGTCGGCCTCGACGCGCCAGTCGTCGGACCGGGCGAAAGCGGGGCTGTCCTTCGGTCCGAAGACGCCCTGTCCGGCCTGTTCGGCCACCCAGGCCTGACGGTCGGCGGTGCCGGACGCCGACCAGGGGGTCAGGCCGATCTCGCGCACCGTCTGCGCCACCTCGCGCATTTCCTCCGCCCGGCGGGCACCATGCTGGATCACCCGCTGGAAGAAATAGGCCCCGGTCTGTTCCCAATCGATGCCGGGAAAGGTTTCCGCCAGCGACGCCAGCACCGCGTCCTCAACCCCATAGGCGCGCGCGGCGGTGAAGCTTTCGATCACCATGGCCTCAAGCCCCTTGATCATCACCGACCGGCACATCTTGGTGGCCGACGCCACGCCCAGCCGCGCGTCCGCCACCGTGGCGGCAAAGCCGAGCGCGGTCAGCCCCGGTTCCAGCCCGGCGGCGTCGGGGCCGCCCAGCAGCAGCGGCACCTTGATCCGGTAGGGCGGGACCGACGTCATCACCGCCCCCTCGACGAAGCGGCCACCCACCGCCGCCACCCGCTCCGCCGCCCGCGCCTTGGCACCGGGCGAGGCGGAATTGAGGTCGAGATACCAGCCGCCCGCGCGCACCCCCGGCGCGGCGGCTTCGGCCACCGCCACCGCCTGGGCGGCGGTCACGGCGACGATCACCAGATCGGCCGCCGCCGCCAGCCGGGCCGGATCGGCGATCAGGGCGACGCCGTGGCGTGCGGCGTGGTCGATCAGCGGCTGTTCGTCCGGGCCGCCCAGCTTGATGTCCGAGGCGAGCAGGCGGGTCACGCCGCGCGCGGCCAAATCCTCGGCCAGGATGCGGCCCACCTCGCCATAGCCGATCAGGCCGATGGTCCAGTCCTGCCAAGGGGTTGCGGTTTGGGTCATGGCGTCAGTCCACATAGGTGAGGCCAGCCTTCGCCAACCCCTCGCGCATGGAATACAGGTCGAGGCCGAGTTCCCCGGCGGCCAGACGCGCGCGCTTGCCCGCCTCGTTGGCTTCGCGCGCGTGCGCGGCGTCGGCGGCGGCGGCGGCGGCCGCCGCCGGAACCACCACCACCCCGTCGTCGTCGGCGATCACCACATCGCCGGGATGGACCAGCGCCCCGGCGCAGACGACCGGGACGTTGACGCTGCCCAGGGTCGCCTTGACGGTCCCCTTGGCGCTGATCGCCTTGGAGAACACGGGAAAATTCATCGCGGTCAGATCGCGGACGTCGCGCACGCCGCCGTCGATGACCAGCCCCACCGCCCCCCGCGCCCGGAAGGAGGTGGCGAGCAGATCGCCGAAGAATCCATCGCTGCTGTCGGCCGTCACCGCCGCGACCACCACGTCGCCGGGCTGAATCTGTTCGGCGGCGACGTGCAGCATCCAATTGTCGCCCGGTTGCAGCAGCACCGTCACCGCCGTGCCGCACAGGCGTGCCCCGGCGTAGATCGGCCGCAGGGTGGGCTTCATCAGCCCGACCCGCCCCATGGCCTCGTGCACGGTTGAGACGCCGAAGGCGGACAGGCGGTCCACTGCGGCCCGGTCGGCCCGCAGGATGGTGCGCTTCACGATGCCCAGAGTGTTCATGCGGTTGGTCATGCTCATGATCAGCGTCCTTTGGCCTTGAGCGCCCGGTCCAGGCGCGGGTAGACGCGGCGCGCGTTGCCCTCATAGACCTTGAAGCGGTCCTCATCGGACAGGTTCAGCGTCGCGTCGATGTAGCGGCGGGTGTCGTCGTAGGCGTGCCCGGTCTCCGGATCGATGCCGCGCACCGCGCCGATCATCTCCGACGCGAACAGGATGTTGTCGACCGGAATGACCGTGGTCAGCAGGTCGATCCCCGGCTGGTGATAGACGCAGGTGTCGAAAAAGATGTTGTGCAGCAGATGCTCGCGGAGCTGCGGCTTCTTCAGCTCCTGCGCCAGACCACGGAACCGGCCCCAATGGTAGGGAACGGCCCCGCCGCCGTGGGGGATGATGAATTTCAGCGTGGGAAAATCCTTGAACAGGTCCGAGGTCAGACATTGCATGAACGCCGTGGTGTCGGCGTTCAGGTAATGGGCGCCGGTGGTGTGGAAGCAGGCGTTGCAGGAGGTCGAGACGTGGATCATCGCCGGCAGGTCATAGGCGACCATCGCCTCGTAGATCGGGTACCAGGAACGGTCGGACAGCGGCGGCGACGTCCAATGCCCACCCGACGGGTCGGGGTTGAGGTTGATGGCGACGACGCCATACTCGGTGACGCACTTTTCAAGTTCCGGCAGGCAGGTCTTGGGATCGACGCCCGGCGATTGCGGCAGCATGGCCGCGCCGATGAAATGGTCGGGAAAGAGTCGCGCGACCCGGTGGCACAGCTCGTTGCAGATCGCCGCCCAGGTGGCGGAGGTCTGGAAATCGCCGATGTGGTGCGCCATGAAGCTCGCCCGTGGCGAAAACACGGTGAGGTCCAGACCGCGTTCCCGCATCTTGGCAAGTTGGTTGGTCTCGATGCTCTCGATCAAGGCGTCGTCGCTGATGGAGAGGTCCGACGCCTTGGGCGCTTGGGACGGATCGGTCAGACCGGCGATCTGCCGGGCGCGCCAGTCCTCCAGCGCCTTGGGTGCGGTGGTGTAATGGCCGTGAATGTCGATGATCATGGGCGTGCGCTCACTTGCTCGTGTCCGTGTTCCAGGCAAGGGCTTCCCGGCCCTGCTTGCCCGCGACCGAATAAAGGGCGTTCGGGGCGTTGCGGGTGGCCTGGAACCGCTCCAGCGTCTGGCCGCGCATGGCGGCGTAGATGTGCAGGTTCGACACGCCGACGACCGCCCCCAGCTTTTCCAGCATGAAGAAGATGACGCCGTAGCGGATCAGGGCGTCCCAATCGCGGCGGCGGACCATGTCCTTTTCCTCCTCGGTCAAGCCAGCGGCGGCAAAGCTCGCCTCCGGCTCGTCCAGGAAGCGTTGGCGGTGCGCCGGGTCGATCATGCGGTGCAGGAATTTGTTGAGACGGTAGGCGCGGACGCTGACCGCGTGGGTGAAGGGGTGGATGCCCGCGATGGCCTCGGCCCCCGCCAACTGATGGGCGATGTGCGCGCGCTGCTCCGCCTCCTTGTCCTTGGGCAGCGGCCGGTCGCGGTTCTCGTAGATCGCGGTGGCGATCCCGGTCATCGACGGCAGGCAATAGGACTGGTGCACCGTCTCGATGCTGGCCGACAGCGCGCCGCGCATGATCAGCCACATGATGACCTCGGCCCCCTCGACACCGCCCAGCTCGGCGTAATCCGCGATGGTCAGGCGGGTCAGCGCCTCCGGGTCGTTCGCGAACAGGTCCAGGAACTGGCGGTCCCATTCGGTGTTGTTGAAACCGGCCCTGGCCCCATGCACCTGATGGGACAGGCCGCCGGTGGCGACGATGGCGACCGTCATATCCTCCGGGTAGGATTCGATGGCCCGGCGCAGCGCCCGGCCCAGCTTGTAACAGCGCGCCGCCGACGGGATCGGGAATTGCAGCACGCCCACCGCCAGCGGCACGATCGGGACCGGCCATGCGCCGTCCGGGCGGTCGCACAGCACCGACAGCGGCGACAGGCAGCCATGGTCGAGCGGCTTGTCCTGGAAAAAGGACATGTCGAACTCGTCGGCCATCAGCGAGGCCCCGATGTGCTGGGCGAGGGCGGCGTGGCCGGGGACCGGCGGCAGATCGCGCGCGCCACCGCCCTCGTCGGCGACGCCGTATTGGGTGTCGATGCCCAGGGTGAAGGCGGAATAATGGTCGAAGAAGAAGGACGTCACGTGATCGTTGAAGATCATGAACAGGGCGTCGGGCTTCTTCTCCACCAGCCAGCGGCGCACCGGTTCGAACCCTTCGAAGATCGGTGCCCAAACCGGGTCGTGGCGCTTGTCGCCATCCACGGCGAATCCGATGGTCGGGGTGTGGGAACAGGCGATGCCGCCGATGATCCGTGCCATGCTGTGGTGTCTCCTTGCTCGCGCGCGGTCGGGCGCAATGGTCGGCGCAATGATGGGTGTTCAGCCCCGGGCCTGGGCGGGTTGTCCGGCGTCATCGGTCACGACCGACCGCAACGCCAGACCGTTCAGCAGGATGGCCCCGGCGGCCAGCACGGCGGGAAGGGCCAGGGCGGAGAAAATCCCCTCGAACCCCCACCCGAAGCTGAGCAGAAGCCCGCCGATGGACGACCCAAGAATGCTGCCGAGCCGACCGACGCCCAGCATCCAGCTGACCCCGGTGGCGCGGGCCAGCGTCGGGTAGCAGCCGGGGGCAAAGGCGTTCAGACCGGTCTGCGCGCCGCTCATGCAGAAGCCGACGATTCCGACGACCAGGGCCAGCCAGGCCGATTGCAGCCCGCCGACACCGAGAAACACCAGGGCGACACCGCCCAGGCAATAGGCGGCCCCGATGGTGCGGTTGGCCCCGAAACGGTCCATCGCCAGCCCGACCAGCACCGCGCCGATGGTCCCGCCCAATTGGAACATCGCCGTCACGTTGGCCGCCCGGTCGATGGACATGCCCGCGTCCTTCATCATGGTCGGCAGCCAGCTCGTGGTCAGATAGATGACCAGCAGGCCCATGAAATACGTCACCCACAGGGTGAAGGTGCGCAGCGCAAAGGCACGGGTGAACAGGACGGCGAAGGGCTGCTTGGCCGCGACCGCCTCCTCCTTCAGGGTGAAGCGGGCAAAGCCCGACAGATCGGTGCCGGTGATGCGCGACAACACCGCGCGGATGCGGTCGGTCTCAACGCCGCGCACCACCATGTAGCGCGCCGATTCCGGCAGGGCGACGCAGAGCAGCGGGAACAGCGCCAGCGGCACGGCGGCCCCGAAATAGAGGACCGATTGCCAGCCATGGACCGGCAGCAACCAGGCGGCGACGAAGCCGATCAGGGCCGAGCCGAAGTTGAAGCCGGTGAACATGGTCGCCAGCAGGAAGGATTTCGACCGCTCCGGCAGATACTCCGACAGCAGCGTCGTGGTGTTGGGCATCGCCGCCCCCAGACCAAGCCCGGTCAGGAAACGCAGGATCGCCATCTCCATCGGGTCGCGGGTGAAGGCGGTGAGCAGGGTGAACACCCCAAAGCTCAACACCGACATCAGCAGCACGCGCCGCCGCCCGAACCAGTCGGACGAGGATCCCGCCAGGATCGCCCCGACCGCCAGACCGATGGGGGCCGCCCCCATGACCATGCCGAAGGCCGGGCGGGAAATGCCCCATTCGCCGATGATGGAGGGGGCGACAAAGCCCATGATGGCCACATCCATGCCGTCGGCCAGCACGATGAGAAAGCAGAGAACCGTCAGGATCCATTGGCGCGCGGACATGCGGCGTCCGTCGATGAAGGATCGTATTTCCAGTGTGGCGGGCGCGGTCATGGTGTCCTCCCAATATCTTGTTCAGGGTGCGGCGCTGGACGGGACCAGAACATGGCCCTCGAACAGGGGGCGGGCGGTGCGCAGCAGGGCGACCGCAGGCGCGCCGTCCGGGCCGCCGCTCAAACGGATGGTGAATTCGCCGGTCGGGTGTTCGACCGAAACATCTTGCGGTCCCGCCATCGCCGTCAGACCGTCCCGCGCGCGCGCGGCGGCCAGCGGGGCGCAGACCGTGCCCGCGTCGGCGAAGGCGGTGGCGACCGACGCCGCCCCCAACACGCCGATGGCGTCGTGGCAGGTGTGGGGGATGAAACTGCGGGTGTTGAGATCGCCGCCGTCGCGCGGGGCCGACACCAGCGTCATTTTCGGCACCACCTTCCCGGCCACCGGCCCCAGCCCCATCAATGGACCAGCGGCCAGACGGATCGCTTCGACCCGCGCCTTCACAGCGGTGGCGGCGTTCAGCTCGGCCGGTGTTTCGTATCCGGTGGCCCCGACATCCTCCGCGCGGATCAGCACCACCGGCATGCCGTTGTCGATGCAGGTCACGGGTACCCCCTCGATCCGGTCGAGACGGTTGCCGGTGGGGTAAAGGGCACCGCAGCTTGACCCGGCGATGTCGCGGAAGCGCAGTTCGATGGGCGCGCCCGGGGTCGGAACGCCGCTGATGCGCAGGTCGCCCGCGTAGGAGACCCGCCGCCCCGGCGTCCGCACCACCGCCGCGCACAGGCCGCCGGTGTTGACCATGCGGATGCGCACGACGCTCTCACCATCCTCCGCCGGAACCAGCCCCCGGTCGATGGCGAAGGGACCGACGCCCGCCAGGATGTTGCCGCAGGTGGGCGCGTAGTCGATGCGGCCCGCACCGATCACGAGCTGGCCGAACCGATAATCGACATCGGCCCCGGCGTCGGTGGCGGGGGAGACGATGGCGATCTTGGTGGTCAGCGGCGTGCCGCCGCCGATCCCGTCGATCTGGCGCGCGTCGGGGCTGCCCAACGCCGCCAGCAACAGGCGGTCGCGCGCGTCCGGATCGGCGGGCAAATCCCGGGCAAGAAAGAACGCGGCCTTGGACGTGCCGCCGCGCATCCACACGCAGGGGATTGGAACAAGACCGGAGACCGTCGCGGCGTGGTGGGTCATCGCAATGCTCAGGGCGGGGAAACGATGGGTGGCACTATAGTCGGTTGCGCCAACCACACCGTTGCCACCGCCTGATCATGCGTTCGAATTTCGTGATGCCTGACCTTGACCGTTGGTCGGCTTCCAGAACATGAGGAACCGACACCGTTTTGCACCCTTGGTTCAGGCGGCCCCGCTGGATCAACTCCTATGACTGCGACCGCATCGCGTGATGCGGTGTTTCCCCAAGCGGTCGGATCGGTTAGGATGGAGCGGCGCAGGACCTTGGCGGAGACGAGCGGCGAATGAGCGACACCGACGCGGTCCGGCTGGAAGACAGCCTGCGCTACATCCGTGATTTTCTGTCGGTGGCGGACAGCGGATCCATCGCGCGGGCGTCCGAGGCGATCTTCAAGGCGTCGTCGGCCATCGCCCGCGCGGTTGGCGAGTTGGAGCGCCATTTGGGCGTCAGCCTGTTTGAACGCCGACCACGGGGCATGCTGCTCAACGCCTATGGCGAGGCCGTGCGCAACCGGGCGCGTCGGATCACCGACGAGATCGCCGCCGCGCTGGACGAGGTGTCGCGTCTGGCCAAACTGCAACCGACCGTCGAACGCCACGCCATCACCAGCCTGCTGTTCAACGGTCGCGGGCTGCTGCTGCTGATCCGCCTGTCCGAGCTGCGCAACCTGTCGGCCGCCGCCGTCGAGGTCGGCCTGTCGCAGGCCGGGGCCAGCATGGCCCTGTCGCGGATGGAAGGTGCGCTGGGGCAACCGTTGTTCCAACGCATGATGCAGGGGATGGTTGTCACCGACGCCGGGGCGCTGATCGTGTCACGCGGCAAGCGCATCGTCGCGGAGTTGCGGCACATGCGCGCCGACGTCGCCGCCATCGCCGGGACCCTGCGCGGCCACATCACCATCGGTGCCCTGCCGCTGGGCCGGACCCATCTTCTGCCCACCGCCATCGCGGCGACGCTGCAACGCCATCCCGACATCCGCGTCACCACGGTCGAAAGCCCGTATGAGGCGTTGGTCGCCGGTCTGCGCGACGGCGACATCGACGTGATCGTCGGTGCGCTGCGGACCGGAGAGCGCAACACCGGACTCCTCATCGAAAGCCTGTTCGAGGACCGCCTGGGCATCATCGCCCGCGCGGGCCACCCCCTGGCGGTCCATCCCCTGGCGGTCCATCCCCTGGCGGGACAGCCGCTGTCGTTGCGCGATCTGCTGCCCCAGCGCTGGATCCTGCCCCGGCCCGGGGCACCGGGGCGGCGCTTGATCGATCAGTCATTCCGCGAATTTGCGATCGAACCGCCGGTTCCGTCGGTGGAAACCGGCGATCTGGCGGTGCTGCGCGGCCTGTTGAAGACCAGCGACCTGATCACCGCCATCTCGCCCCACCAACTGCACCATGAAATCGCCTCCGGCGATCTTGTGGAGTTGCCGGTGGCGTTGGGGCGGACCGTTCGCCAGATCGGCATCACGCTGCGGGACGGGGCGATGCTGTCCCCCGCCGCGCTGGCCGTTCTGGACGCGATCCGTGCCGCCTCCACACCGCTGCGCGTGGCGCGCGAGGGCCGGGACTGACCGATCAAAGGCCGTGTGCAGCGCCGCGCCGTGCCGCTGCGGCGGCCAGCGTGTTGCGCAGCAGGCAGGCGATGGTCATCGGGCCGACCCCGCCGGGGACCGGCGTGATGCGGTCCGCCACCGCCAGCGCCTCGTCAAAAGCCACGTCACCGACCAGCCGGGTCCGGCCGTCGGCGGTGGGGATGCGGTTGATGCCGACGTCGATGACCGTCGCCCCCGGCTTGACCCAATCACCCCGGATCAGACCGGCTTGGCCCACCGCCGCCACCAGGATGTCGGCCTGTCGGCACAGCGCCGCCAGATCGCGGGTGCGGGAATGGGCGATGGTGACGGTGCAATTCTCCCGCAACAGCACCTGCGCCAGCGGCTTCCCGACGATGTTGGAGCGCCCGACGATCACCGCGTGCAACCCGGACAGCGCGCCGACCGCCTGCCGCAGCAGCAGCAGACACCCCAGCGGCGTGCAGGGAACCGGGGCGTCCAGACCGGCGGACAGCCGCCCGGCGTTGACCACATGAAACCCGTCGACATCCTTGGCCGGGTCGATGCGGTCGAGAATCCGCGCGGCGTCCAGAGGACGGGGCAGGGGCAGTTGCACCAGGATGCCGTCCACCGCCGGATCGGCGTTCAGGCGGTCGATCACCGTCAGCAACGCATCCTCCGTCACCGTGGCGGGCAAACGGTGTTCGAAGGACCGCATGCCGACGGCGACGGTCTGGCGGGCCTTGCTGCGCACATAGACCTGACTGGCCGGGTCGTCGCCGACCAGCACGACGGCCAGACCGGGAACGGGCTGCCCCGTTTCGATGAGGGCCGCAACCTCCCTCGCGAGGTCGGCCAAGAGGGCGTTGGCGATGGCCTTGCCGTCGATGATCCGGGGATCGGTGTCCTCCGGGACCGGCTGCCCACGCAGGCTGATGCGCATGGCGTCGTCCTTTCCGTCCCAGGGGGATCAGTCGCGGAAGACCACGGTCTTGTGGTCGTTCAAAATCACCCGATCCTGGAGATGCCACGCGATGGCGCGGGCCAGAACCCGGCGTTCGATGTCGCGTCCCTTGCGCACCAGATCGTCGGCGCTGTCGTGGTGGCTGATGCGCTCCACGTCCTGTTCGATGATGGGGCCTTCGTCGAGGTCGGCGGTGACGTAATGCGCCGTCGCCCCGATCAGCTTCACCCCGCGCGCGTGGGCCTGATGGTAGGGCTTGGCCCCCTTGAAGCCGGGCAGGAAGGAGTGATGGATGTTGATGCAGCGGCCCGACAGTTTGGCCGACAGCGCGTTCGACAGCACCTGCATGTAGCGGGCGAGCACGACCAGCTCGGTCCCGGTCTCCTCCACCAGCCGCAACAGTTTGGCCTCCTGCTCCGCCTTGTTGTCCCTGGTGACGGGCAGATGGTGGAAGGGGATGTCGGCGAAATCCTGCTCGCCATAGGTCGCGCGCGGGTGGTTGGAGACGATGGCGATGATCTTCATCGGGATTTCACCGATGCGCCAGCGATAGAGCAGATCGGCCAGGCAATGATCGAATTTCGACACCAGCAGCATGACGCGCCGCTGCTCGTCGCAATCCCGCATCGTCCAGCGCATGGCATACGCATCGGCGGTGGCGGTGAAACCATCGCGGATCGGTTCCAGCGCGGTGGCGGGATCGACCGCGTTGAACAGGATGCGCATGAAGAAGCGCCCGGTTTCGGTGTCGTCGAACTGATGCGCTTCCAGAATGTTGCAGCCCTGTTCGAAGAGATAGGTCGAAACCCGGGCGACGATGCCCGGCTGGTTCGGGCAGGACAGGGTCAGAACGGCTTTGTGCAGGGGCATGGGACGGTCCACGGGAAGGAAGGGCGCGGCGGCGCGCCGGTCCCGCACGGCGTGAGGCGGGACCGCGCGGTCAAGCGCCGCGATCAATGGGGTGGAGGGCTGGAATGGGAGGCGCGCGCCGCGCTGCCCCTCAACCTCGCGCGGTGGGGTGCAGGTCGAAGCCGAATTCGGCGGCGGCCTCGGTCAGCGCCTGGAGAAAATCGGCGGCGTAGCTGCGGGCCACAGCGATCTCAACCGTGAGGTCATGCGCGTGGCCGCCGCCGTCGATCCGCCACAGGGTGGTTCCGATCAGGGCAAAGGGCGTGGTTGCGGCGTCACCAAGGCGGAAGACCGCCGGGTGCAGGTCGATCCCGATCCCTTTCGCCAAGGCACGGCGCAGGTCGGGGCCGGAAAGCCGCAGCAGAACCAGACCGTCGCTCTGGTCGGTGGCCGACGCGTGTCCGGCGGCGGCCTCGACCAGCGCGGTTTCAAAGGCCAGACCGTCGCCGGTCTCGTCCATCGCCAGCCAGCGACCCGGCCCGACGCCAACAAAGGCGACGGAGCCGGACGACACCCGGCGCGGCGTCGTTGGCAGGCACAGGCCGAACCGGGTCCCGATCCGCTCGGCCAGGGCCGCTGTCTGGCCGCGCCCGGCCACCAGGGTGGCGAGCGCGCGGTGGTGGAGCGGGGTGGCGCGCACGCCCGCCGCGCCGTCGGCACGGCCATGGCGCACGCTGTTCAGGCGGCTGTCAGACACGGAGCTTCTCCCCTTGCGGATCGACGAAGACGGGGTTGCACACCTCCACCTCGACCTCCTCGTTGCGCAGCGGATCGACGGCGCGCAACCGTTCGCCGATGCGGCGCGGGCCTCCGGCCAACAGCGCCAGACCGATGGCGTGGCCCAACGTTGGCGAATGGGCGACCGAGGTCAGATAACCCTGGTCGTTCGCCGCGTCCGTCGGTTGACCGACCGGGATCAGGTGGGACCCGGCCCGCAGCCGCGCGCCGGGGGGGAGCGGGCGAAGGCCGACCAACGCCGGGCGGTCGGGATCGCGCAGGCCGGGCCGGTTGCTCATCACCCGACCGATGAAATCCTTCTTGCCCGACATCATGCGGCCAAGCCCCAGATCATGGGCGGTGGTCTGGCCGTTCAGCTCGTTGCCGGCGGCGTGGCCTTTTTCGATGCGCAGGACGCCCAGCGCTTCGGTCCCATAGGGGGTGATGCCGAAAGGCGCGCCCGCGTCCATCAACGCGCGCACCAGCCGGTCGCCCTGGCGGGCGGGAACGGCGATCTCGTAAGCCAGTTCACCGGAGAAGGACAGGCGGAACAGCCGCGCCCGCAGGCCGCCCAGAACCGTCAACTCCGCCGCCGCCATGTAGGGAAAAGCGGCGTTGCCGAGGTCGAACGGGGCATCGACGATGCGGGCCAGCGTTTCCCGCGCCTTTGGCCCCGCCACCGCGATCTGCGCCCACTGGTCGGAGACCGAGGCGATGCGGGCGTCCAGTTCCGGCCACAGCACCTGAAGGGCGTGCTCCAGATGCTGGAACACCTTGACCGCGTTGGCGGTGGTGGTGGTCATCACGAAATGGGTGGGGCCGAGCCGGGCGGTGGTTCCATCGTCCATCACCATGCCGTCTTCGCGCAGCATCACGCCGTAGCGGGCCTTGCCAACCTCCAGACCGGACCAGCCGTTGATGTAGACGCGCTCCAGCAACGTGGCGGCGTCCGGCCCCTGGATGTCGATCTTGCCCAGGGTGGAGACGTCGCACAGACCCACACCGGTGCGCACGGCGGTCACTTCACGGTTGACCGTTTCCAGCCAATCGCGCTCGCCGGGGCGTGGGAAATACTGCGCGCGCAGCCACGGGCCGGTTTCGACGAAGACCGCGCCGTGTTCGGTCGCCCAGCCATGGGTCGGGGTCAGCCGGGTCGGGCGAAACGCCTTGCCGCGATGGGACCCGCCGAACGCGCCGATGGCGACGGGGCTGTAGGGTGGGCGGAACATCGTGGTTCCGGTTTCGGGAATGTCCTTGCCGGTCAAGGCCGACATGATCGCCAGACCGGTGAGGTTGGCGGTCTTGCCCTGGTCGGTCGCCATCCCCAGCGTGGTGTAACGTTTCAGATGCTCCACCGCCCGGAACCCCTCGCGGTGGGCGATGGCGATGTCCTTGGCGGTCACGTCGTTCTGGTGATCGACGAAGGCGGCTCCCTTGGACTCGGCGACGTGCCAGAAGGGGATCAGCCCCGCCGGGTCGTCGTCGGCCCGGGGAAGCGCTGCGGACGGCACCGCAAAACCCAGATCGGCCAGCGCCGCCGTTGCCGATGCCGCGCCGTCGGCCAGACAGGCGGCCAGACCGAAACGCCCGTTGGCGGCCCCGGCGACCGTCATGCCGGGCGGCAGGGAGCCGGGCAGGAAGGCCGACAGCGCGTCGTTCCACACCGGGCGGCTGCCCAGGTGGCAGGTCAGGTTGACGGTGGGCGACCAGCCGCCGGACATGGCCAACCCATCGACCTTCAGAGTTTCCCGTTTCCCGCCGGTCAGCACCTCGACAACCGACAGGCGTTTGCCGCTGGTGGCGATCACCCGCGATCCCAGCATCAGCCGCGCGCCCGCCGCCGCAAGCGGGGCGGTCAGGGCCGGATCCACCCGCTCGCGCACGTCGATCACCGCCGCCACCCGCACGCCGAGGCGGGACAGGTCGCGGGCCGCGCTCCAGGCGCTGTCGTTGTTGGCGAACACCGCGACGGCCTCCCGTGCGGCGGCGACGGCGAAGCGGTTGGCGTAGGCCCGCATCGCCCCGGCCATCATCACGCCGGGCCGGTCGTTGCCACCGAACACGATGGGCCGTTCGATGGCCCCCGCCGCCAGCAGGCTGCGCCGGGCGACGATCCGCCAAAGCCGTTGGCGCGGCTGCCAGGGCAGCGGCTCCGCCCGATGGTCGGACACCCGTTCCACCGCGCCGTAGGTTCCGCCGTCATACACGCCGAACACGGTGGTGCGCGGCATCACGGTGACGTCGGGGAAGCTGGCCAGTTCGCCCAGAACGCGGTCGACCCAGAGGGGCGCGGGCGCGCCGTCGACCTCCGGCGCGTCGCTCAACAACCGCCCGCCAAGGCGGAAATCCTCGTCGGCCAGGATGACGCGGGCACCGGACCGGGCCGCCGTCAGCGCCGCCATCAACCCGGCGGGTCCGGCCCCGATCACCAGCAGGTCGCAATGGGCGGTGGCCTTTTCGTAGCGGTCGGGATCCTCGTGGTCGGCGGCGCGGCCCAGACCGGCGGCGCGGCGGATCAGCGGTTCGTACAGCCTCTCCCAGAGGGCCGCCGGCCACATGAAGGTCTTGTAGTAGAAGCCAGCCCCGAACAGCGGTGCGGCCAGCCGGTTGATCGACAGAGCATCATGCTCCAGCGACGGCCAGCGGTTCTGGCTGGTGGCGCTCAAGCGGTCATACAGCTCCACCATGGTGGCGCGGGTGTTGGGTTCCCGGCGCGCGCCGCTGCGCAGCTCGACCAGCGCGTTGGGTTCTTCCGATCCGGCGGTGAGAATGCCGCGCGGCCGGTGGTATTTGAACGAGCGGCCGACCAGCGTCACCCCGTTGGCCAGCAGGGCGGAGGCCAGCGTGTCGCCCGCCACCCCCGACAGCGGGCGGCCGTCGAAGTCGAACTCCAGGGGCTGGCTGCGGTCGATCAACCCGCCTTTGGCCAGGCGGCGGCTGGGACCGGTGTTCTGCGCGGTCGGGGCGGTCATGGCCGGTCCTCCGTCCCTTGTGCGGCGCTGGACCGGTCGGCGGCGAAGCGGGCGTCGGTGATGGCGTGGGTGCGGGTGTCGCGCGTCACCTCCAACCAGCTCCGGCAGCCGCCGCCGTGGTACCACAGCTCGCGGTGCGGCCCCGCCGGGTTGTCGCGCCGATAGACATAATCGTGAAAGGCGCTCGCGGCGTCGGGGGCCGCCGGGTCGGGGCGGGTCAGCGTGGCGTCGCCGAGACAGGTGAACTCGTGCGCGTCGCGCGGGCCGCAATAGGGGCAGGGAATGCGCATGTCAGTGCAAATTCGGCTGGGCGCCGACTCCCTTTTCGTCGATCAGGTGGCCGGTGGCGAAACGGTCGAGCCGGAAGGCTGCCGCCGCCGGGTGCGGTTCGTCGCGGGCGATGGCGTGGGCGAAGCACCAGCCCGACGCCGGGGTGGCCTTGAACCCGCCGTAACACCATCCGGCGTTCAGGTAGAGGCCGGGGATCGGCGTGCGGTCGATGATCGGGCTGCCATCCATCGACATGTCCATGACGCCGCCCCAGCCGCGCAGCAGCCGCAGCCGCCCGATGCGCGGCATCAGCGCCATGCCGCCTTCGCAGACATCCTCCACCACCGGCAGGTTGCCGCGCTGGGCGTAGGAGTTGTAGCCGTCGATGTCGCCGCCGAACACCAGCCCGCCCTTGTCGGACTGGCTGATGTAGAAGTGTCCGGCCCCGAAGGTGATGACGTTGGGAATCAGCGGTTTGATTCCCTCCGACACAAAGGCTTGCAGCACATGGGACTCGATCGGCAGCCGCAGACCCGCCATGTGGGCGACGTGGGAGCTGTGGCCCGCCACGGCCAGCCCGACCTTGGGCGCGTGGATCGGCCCCCGGCTGGTCTCGACCCCGACGATCCGCTCGCCGTCGCGCAGGAAGCCCGTGACCGCGCAGTTCTGCACAATGTCCACGCCCAACCGGCTGGCGGCGCGGGCGTAACCCCACACCACGCCGTCGTGACGCGCGGTTCCCGCCCGCCGTTGCAACAACCCGCCCTGGATCGGGAAGCGGGCGTTGTCAAAGTTCAGGAAAGGCAGCATGGCGCGGACCTGCTCGCGGTCCAGCAGCTCCGCATCGACGCCGTGCAGCCGCATGGCGTTGCCCCGGCGGGCGTAGGCGTCGCGTTGCGGGTCGGAGTGGTAGAGGTTCAGGATGCCGCGCTGGCTGACCATCGTGTTGTAGTTCAAATCCCGCTCCAGCCCTTCCCACAGCGTCATCGACCATTCGTAAAAGGGGATGTTGCCGGGAAGCCCGTAGTTGGAGCGGATGATGGTGGTGTTGCGCCCGGCGTTGCCGGATCCGATCCACCCCTTTTCCAGCACCGCGATGTTGTGCAGGCCATGCTCCTTGGCGAGGTAATAGGCGGTCGCCAGACCATGGCCGCCACCGCCGACGATGACCGCGTCGTAGGACGGTTTGGGCGCGGCGTCGCGCCAGGCCGGTGTCCACAACCGTTGGCCGCTGACGGCGTTGGCAAGCAGCGATAGGAACGAGTAGCGCATGGCCCCGCTCGGTTGTCTTGAAAGGAAGGGGTCGGGATGGCGCGGATTCGGACAGCACCGGATCCGCCATCCACGGAGTCAACAATCTTAAATGTCAACATCCAGCGACGTCAGCAATCCAGGGTGTTGTCGCGTTCCCACTGGGTCAGATGACGGGCGTAGGCGTTCCATTCCCGCTCCTTCAGCGTCAGGAAGGAGGTGATCAGCCCGTCGCCCAGCGCGTTGCGCAGCAGCGTGGACCCGTCGAGCAGCCGCAGCGCGTCCAGCAAGTTGAGCGGCAGCTTGCGCCCGTCGGTGACGGTGTGGCCCTGGGTGTACATGTCGATGTCCAGGCGCGGCCCCGGATCGGCCTTGGCCTTGATCCCCGCCAACCCGGCGGCCAGCACGGCGGCGGGCAGCAGATAGGGGTTCACCGCGCCGTCGGGCAGGCGGAATTCGAACCGGTTGCCGTTGGGAATGCGGATCATGTGGGTGCGGTTGTTGCCGGTGTAGGTGACGGTGTTGGGCGACCATGTCGATCCCGACACCGTGA
Source organism: Azospirillum griseum (assembly GCF_003966125.1). Classification (GTDB taxonomy): domain Bacteria; phylum Pseudomonadota; class Alphaproteobacteria; order Azospirillales; family Azospirillaceae; genus Azospirillum; species Azospirillum griseum. The sequence goes on along the minus strand of NZ_RXMA01000007.1, from coordinate 147,735 downwards.
CCGGGGCGTTGATCCGCTTGTAGGAGTTGACGGTGGGGTTGGTGATGGCGCACATCGCCGTCGCTTCGTTCAGCAGCCCGGCGATGAACTGGTAGCCGAGCGCCGACATCCCCAGTTCGCCCGCCGGATCGCGGAACAGGTTGACCCCGTCGCGCCACAGCGACAGATGCACATGGCAGCCGCTGCCGGTCAGGTTGATGAAGGGCTTGGGCATGAAGGTGGCGCGCATTCCGTGCTTCTCGGCGATGGAACGCGCCATGTATTTGAAAAAGGCGTGTCGGTCGGCGGTCACAAGGGCGTCGTCGTATTCCCAGTTCATTTCAAACTGGCCGATGGCGTCCTCGTGGTCGCTCTGGTACGGCTGCCAACCCAGCGCCGACATCGCGTCGGAGATCTCGGCGATGACGTCGTAGCGGCGCATCAGCGCCTGCTGGTCGTAACAGGGCTTGGTCCCCCGGTCGGCCGGGTCGGACGGTCCCGCACCGTCGGGGCCGGTCAGGAAGAACTCGCACTCCACCCCCGTTTTCAGCTGGAACCCCTGGTCGGCGGCGGCGGCGATCATCCGCTTCAGCGCGTTGCGCGGCCCCTGCTCGATCGGCTGGCCGCCCATCCACAGATCGGCGGCGACCCAGGCGACCTCGGGCTTCCACGGCAGTTGGATCATGCTGGCCGGATCGGGCATCGCCAGCAGGTCGGTGTCGGCGGGCGACAGGTCGAGCCAGGTGGCGAACCCGGCGAACCCGGCCCCGTCCGCCACCATCCCGGCGATGGCGGCGGCGGGAACCAGCTTCGCCCGCTGCGCCCCGAACAGATCGGTGTAGGAGACCAGGAAGAATTTGACGCCGCGTTCCTTGGCGGCCTGGGTCAGATCGATGTGGGTCGGATCGATGGCCATGGGAAACCCCTGTTCCTGTCTTTTGAAAGCCGGTTTGGTTGGTTTTCGCGGCCTTTTTTTGGGTCTCTTCGTTGTTCCTCTGCCCGTCATGCGCCGGGTCAGTAACGCCCGGCCCCGGGGATCCAGTCGGTTCCGGCCAGCGGCACGCGCGCCATCGCCGCCGCCTCGATGGTCAGGGAGACGAGATCCTCCGGCTCCAGATTGTGGACGTGGCTTTTGCCGCAGGCCCGCGCGATGGTCTGCGCCTCCAGCGCCAGCACCGACAGATAGTTGGCGAGCCGCCGCCCGGCCTTTTCCGGGTCCAACCGGGTGGCCAGCGCCGGATCCTGGGTGGTGATGCCCGCCGGATCGCGCCCGTCCTGCCAGTCGTCATAGGCACCGGGAACGGTGCCGAGTGCGGCGTAGTCGGCGGCCAGCGCCGGGTCGTTGTCGCCCAGCGCCACCAGGGCGGCGGTGCCGATCGACACCGCGTCGGCCCCCAGCGCCAGACATTTGGCGACGTCGGCCCCGTTGCGGATGCCGCCGGACACGATCAACTGCACCTTGCGGTGCATGCCCAGATCCTGCAACGCCTGCACCGCCGGGCGGATGGCGGCGAGCAGGGGGATGCCGACATGTTCGATGAAGACCTCCTGCGTTGCCGCCGTGCCGCCCTGCATGCCGTCCAGCACCACCACGTCGGCCCCGGCCTTGACCGCCAGCGCGGTGTCGTAATAGGGCCGCGCCGCCCCGACCTTCACGTAGATCGGCTTTTCCCAGTCGGTGATCTCGCGCAGCTCCTGGATCTTGATCTCCAGATCGTCCGGCCCGGTCCAATCGGGATGGCGGCAGGCCGACCGCTGGTCGATGCCTTGGGGCAGGGTGCGCATCGCGGCGACGCGCGGCGAGATCTTCTGCCCCAGCAGCATGCCGCCGCCGCCCGGTTTGGCCCCCTGGCCGATCACCACCTCGATGGCGTCGGCCTTGCGCAGGTCGTCGGGGTTCATGCCGTAGCGGGAGGGGAGATACTGGTAAACCAGCGTGGAGGAATGGCCGCGCTCCTCCGCCGTCATGCCGCCGTCGCCGGTGGTGGTCGAGGTGCCGACCGCCGACGCGCCGCGCCCCAGCGCCTCCTTGGCCTGGGCGGACAGCGAACCGAAGCTCATGCCCGCGATGGTGATCGGAATCCTGATCTCGATCGGCTTCTTTGCAAACCGCCCCCCCAGCACCACGTTGGTTCCGCATTTCTCGCGGTAGCCTTCCAGCGGGTAACGGCTGATCGACGCGCCCAGAAACAGCAGATCGTCCAGATGCGGCAGCTTGCGCTTGGTTCCGGCCCCCCGGATGTCGTACAGGCCGGTGGCGGCGGCGCGGCGGATTTCCGACAGAGTGTAGTCGTCGAAGGTCGCCGACTTGCGCGGCACCGTGCGCGGGATGTTGGTGTGGTCCATGACGGGCGCTCCCCGGTCAATACACGTTGTCGACGTGGAAGTGGTAGAGGCCGCGTGCCGAGCCGTAGCGACGGAACTCCGACACATCGACCTCGCCCGCCAGCCCGGCGGCCTCAAGCCGGGCGTGCAGCACCGCCCGGTGTTCGTCGCGCATCTCCTTTTCGACGCAGTCGGCCCCCAGGCTGGCGACGGAACCGCGCACGAACAGCCGTGCCTCGTACAGGGAATCGCCCAGCGCTTCGCCCGCGTCGCCCAGCACGGTCAACGTGCCCGCCTGCCCCATGAAGGCGGACATGTGGCCGATGGACCCCTTGACGACGATGTCGATGCCCTTCATCGAAATGCCGCAGCGGGCCGAGGCGTTGCCGTCGATCACCAACAGGCCGCCATGCGCGGTGGCCCCCGCCGCCTGGCTGGCGTCGCCCCGGACATGGACAAGGCCCGACATCATGTTTTCCGCGACCCCGACCCCGGCGTTGCCGTTGATCCGCACGCTGGCGCTCTTGTTCATACCCGCGCAGTAGTAGCCGACATGCCCGTCGATCTCGACGGTGACGGGGGCGTTCAGGCCAACCGCGATGGCGTGGCCGCCCGCCGGGTTCAGCACCCGCCAGATTCCGGGATCGCCGTCGGCGGTCAGATGATGCAGCCGCTGGTTCAGCTCGCGCACCGTTGCGGTGGCGAGGTCGATGCAGTGCGGGGAAGGGGTCATGCCGCGCGCTCCCAGGAATAGACGGTGGCGGGTTCCGGTTCCCAGACCTTGGCCTTGGCAATGCCCGGCAGATCGGCCAAGGCCCGGTATTCCGATCCGAACGCCACGTAATCATCGGTTTCCGCCATCACCGCCGGTTTGCAGGCGATGGGATCGCGCAGCACGGCAAAGCCGCTTTCGGTGCCGACGACGAAGGTGAAAAAGCCGTCCAGCGCGTCGAGCGAGCGGGTCAACGCCTGTTTCAGCGTGTCGCCCTGGCGCAGGCGGGCGGTCAGATACCCGGCGGCCACCTCGCTGTCGTTGTCGGTGGTGAAGCCGATGCCCTCGCGGATCAGGGTGCGCCGCAGCACATTGTGGTTCGACAGCGATCCGTTGTGGACCAGACACTGGTCGGGGCCGGTCGAGAAGGGATGGGCACCGGCGGTGGTCACAGCCGATTCCGTCGCCATCCGGGTGTGGCCGATGCCGTGGGTCCCGGTCATGCGGGCCAGATCGAAGCGGCGGGCGACATCCGCCGGAAGCCCGACCTCCTTGTAGATCTCGATCCGCTGGCCGGAACCGACGACGCCGAGATCCGGGTGGCGGTCGTGCAACGCCGCGCGGACGGCGCTCTCCCGATCCGCCGGAAGCTCGAGGATCGCGTGGGTGGAGCGCACGGTCAGCGACAGCGCCGCCCCCGTGGCCCGTTCCAGGTCGGCGGCGACCGCGTTGAAATCGGTCGCGGTGCCGCCCCGGATCGACATTTTCACGACGCCATCGTGGCCCTTGCCGTACACGGCAAAGCCCGCGCTGTCGGGGCCGCGCCCGGTCATCACGTCGAGCATGGTGGACAGCATGGTCCCAAGCTCGGATTCAAATTTCGGATTTTTGATGAACAATCCGACGATGCCGCACATGTGGGGCTCCGTGGTTCAAGTCTCTCGTGTCTGTCTTATAGACCGCTCGGCGCGAACGAGTCAACCGCAGAGAATAATTTTTTCTTTTCAGGAAAATTTGGAGGCGTCCGAAGCGGATGAAGGGCGCAAACGCGCGATCCCGCAGCAAAGGGCGGGCCAGCCATCCGGATGATGGGGACGGGCGGCGGGCGGGCCTGACAGCGCCCGCCGGGGCGCTGTGGATCAGCCGTCGTCGCGCGGGTAGACGATGATGGACAGATAGGTGGCGGGCAGGCCGCTCAACCGCTCCGGTCCATGGGGAGCGCTGCTGTCGAACATCAGGGAATCGCCGGGGCGCAGCTCGTAGCTGCGATCGCCGTGGCGGTAGAGCAGTTCACCGGACAGCATGTAGAGATACTCCACACCGCCATGCTGGAAGCCGGTGTAGGGGGCCGCGTCCTCGCGCAGGGTGATGAGGTAGGGTTCGACGCCGATCTCCCCGCCCAGGGCGTGGCCCAGCAATTGATACTGATGGCCGACCTTGGTGCCGCGCCGTTCGATGGTCACGCCCTGTCCGGCGCGGACATAGGAGCAGCCGCGCTTTTCCTCGAAGGACGCGAACAGCGCGGTGATCGGCACGCTCAACGCCCCGGCCACCGCCTGCAAGGTGGCCAGCGACGGGGAAATCTGCCCGTTTTCGATCTTTGACAGCATGCCGTTGGAAATCCCGGCGGCGGTGGCGAGATCGGACACGGTCAGATCATGCTGTCGGCGCAGGCTGCGGATTTGCGCACCCAACGCCTGTTCCAACGTGCGCGTCGCCACGCCGGGGGCGCTGGAGCCGGTGGTGTAGGCGTCGGTTGCCGTTTCCTCGGCCTGTGGCGTGGTCTTGTCCGTGCGTGGCGGGGTGGCGGTCTTCGGCACGGTGCGGTCGTCTCCGGCGCTGGCGTGGGTGATCGGGCGGCGTGGCCGGGCAGTGTATCAGGCGTCGGCGCAAGCGCGCGGAGATTTTCCACAAGGGCGGGGCGGATCGCAATGCCGCAGAAACAGGCAGCGGTGACGGGCGATTGCCCGGCCTTTGACCGTCCCGGCACCACCACCACCACACCGTCGCCGGGGCGAAGGGCGATGGACTCCCAGGAAACACCGCAACGCAGCCGGGCGGCATGAATTTTGAATAAAAATTTTTCACTGTGAAGAAAATTGGCGCATCCACAAGCGTCGCGACCGGTCCCGTGCCGCCCGATGCGCTCAACGGATGCTCTCCACGGATGCGCTCAACACAAGGAGGGGTTTTGATGGGATTCCCGCGTCGCTCCGTACCGTTCCTGTCGGCGTTGGCCGTGGCCAGCGCCCTTCCCCTGTCCCAGGCCCTCGCCCAAACCGCCGCCCCCGCCCCGACCCCGGAGTTGAGCGCGGCGGACACCGCCTGGATGATCACCGCCTCGATGTTCGTCCTGCTGATGTTCGTGCCCGGCCTTGCCCTGTTCTACGGCGGCATGGTGCGCAAGAAGAACGTCCTGTCGATGCTGATGCAGAGCTTTTTCAGCGCGGCCCTGCTGACGGTGCTGTGGGTGGCGGTCGGCTACAGCCTGACCTTCACCGAAGGCAACCCGTTCTTCGGCGGGCTGGGCAAGGCGATGTTGACCGGCATCAAGCCGGAGACCCTGTCCGGCACGATTCCGGAATTCGTCTTTGTCATGTTCCAATGCACCTTCGCCATCATCACGCCGATGATCATCATGGGCGGCCCGGCCGACCGGATGAAATTCTCCTCGGCCATGGTGTTTCTGGCGCTGTGGATGCTGTTCGCCTATGTCCCGGTCGCGCACATGGTGTGGGGGCCGGGGGGCTTCCTGATGAACGCCGGCGTGCTCGATTTCGCGGGCGGCACCGTGGTCCACATCAATTCGGGGGTTGCCGGTCTGGTCGCCGCCCTGATGATCGGCCGCCGCAAGGGCGGTGGGGTCGAACCGATGGCCCCGCACAATCTGGTGCTGACGATGGTCGGCGGTTCGCTGCTGTGGGTGGGCTGGTTCGGCTTCAACGCCGGGTCGGCGCTGACCTCCGGCGCGCTGGCCGGTCTGGCGCTGATCAACACCCAGATCGCCGCCGCCGCCGCGACCGTGTCCTGGGTTGTGGTGGAATGGTTGGCCAAGGGGCGGCCCAGCCTGCTGGGGGCGGTGTCGGGCGCGGTCGCCGGTCTGGTGGTCATCACCCCGGCCTGCGGCTTTGTCAGCCCGGGCAGCGCCATGGTGATGGGGCTGGCGGGCGGGATCGCCTGCTGCGCCGGTGCCACCGTGATGAAAAAGGCGCTGGGCGTGGATGACGCGCTGGACGTGTTCGGCGTCCATGGCGTGGGCGGCATTCTGGGCGCGGTGCTGACCGGGGTCTTCGCCAGCGCGGCTTATGGCGGTGAGGGCAAATCGGGCTGGATCGACGGCAATTTCGCCCAGATCGGGCTTCAGATCGAGGGCGTCGTCGTCACGGTGCTGTGGACCGCCGTGGTGTCGGTCGTGGCGCTGAAGCTGATCGACGTGGTGATGGGCCTGCGGGTGGATGCGGAGGTGGAAACCGACGGTCTCGACCTGGCTTTGCACGGCGAGACGGTTCACAGCTGACCCTGTGCCGATGCCGGTGCTTGAAACGCAAAAGGCGGTCCGGTGGGCCGCCTTTTCGTCTGTTCACCGCCGTCTGCGGGGTGTGTCAGCCGTTGGCGCTCTCCGCAAAGACATGGGCGTCTTCCGCCACCCAATCGACGCGGGCGCGGTCGCCCACCGCCAACCCTTCCGCCCCGGCGCGGCCGAAGGGGACCCGGATGGCCATTGGTTGCTTCCAGTCCGTCTCCACCGCGAAATGGGTGTTGTCGCCCAGAAAGGTGATGTCGCGGATGGTCACGCTCAACCCGGCGGCGCCGTTCTCGCTTGGGGTGGTGTTGGAGGCGGCGTTGCGGATGCGCACCCGCTCCGGGCGCAGCATCAGCGTTCCTTCGCTGCCCGCCCGCACCGTTCCGTGCGAGCGGACCCCGCTGACGCAGGCCCCGTCCGGCAGGACGATGCGGGCGCTGTGCCCTTCCACCCGGTCGATCCGGCAGGACAGGAAATCGGAGTTGCCGACGAAGCCGGCGACGAAGCGGGTGGCCGGATTCTGGTACAGCTCCGCGCTGGTTCCGATCTGGTCGATGCGGCCCTGGCTGAACACCGCGATGCGGTCGGACAGGCGCAGGGCCTCCTCCTGGTCGTGGGTGACGTACAGGATGGTCACGCCGGTTTCCTGATGGATGCGGCGGATCTCGTATTGGATTTCCTCGCGCAGCTTCTTGTCGAGCGCGGACAGCGGCTCGTCCATCAGCAGCACCGGCGGGTCATAGACCAGCGCGCGGGCCAGCGCCACGCGCTGCTGCTGGCCGCCCGACAACTGGCTGGGCAGCCGGTCGCGCACCGTCTCCAGCCGGGCGAGGCGGACCATCTCCGCCACCTTGCGTTCGATCTCGTCGTTGGGTCTGCGGCGGACGCGCAGCGGGAAGGCGACGTTTTCGGCGACGGTCAGATGGGGGAACAGGGTGTAACGCTGGAACACCATGCCGATGTTCCGCTTGTGCGATGGGACCGACAGGATTGATTGGCCCTGGATCCGCACGTCGCCTTCGGTGGGGTCGAGGAAGCCTGCGATGACGTAGAGCGTCGTGCTCTTGCCCGATCCGGACGGGCCGAGGAAGGTCACGAACTCGCCCCGCCCGATGCCCAGCGTCACATCCTGAACGGCGACCGTCGCGCCATAGGTCTTCTTGATGTTCTGAATGTCAAGGAAGGGCGTCATGTCGATCTCCGGCGAAACCAGGCGGCCAGCAGCATCACCGCCAGCGTGAAGAGAAGCAGCAGGGACGAGGCGGCGGCCACCACCGGCGTCAAATCCTGGCGCAGCGTCCCCCAGATGTGGACGGGCAGGGTTTGCAGCGTCGGGCTGGCCATGAAGATGGCGATCACCACCTCGTCCCACGAGGTCAGGAAGGAGAAGACGGCGGCCCCGAACAGCCCGTCGCGGATCGCCGGGATGGTCACGCGCAGCCGCGCTTCCCACGGGCTGGCTCCGCACAGGATGGCGGCGTCCTCAATCGCCTTGTCGAAACGCTCCAGGGCGTTGCTGATCGAGGTGATGGCCAGCGGCAGGGCGATGACCGTGTGCGCCAGCACGAAGCCGATCAAGGTGCCGCCCAACCCGATCCGCAGGAAAAAGGCGTAGAGCGCCACCGCCACCACGATCACCGGCATGATCATCGGCATCAGGAACAGGGCGCGCACGGTCTCCCGACCGGCGAAGCGCCCGCGCACCAGACCGAAGCTGGCGAGCAGGCCAAGCCCGGTGGCCAGCAGGGTGACGAGCACGGCGCATTGCAGGCTGGTCAGGGTGGAGGTGATCCAACGCGGATCGGCCCACAGCTCCTCGTACCAGCGCAGCGTCCAGCCCGGCGGCGGGAACAGCAGCCATTGCGAGGAACCGAAGGACAGCGCCACGGTGAACAGGATCGGCAGCAGCAGAAAGGCCGACACCAGAATCCCGATGCCGACAAGAACCCATTTCAACCCGCCCAGCCGGTCGAAATCCAACAGCATCGCTCACCCTCCCCTTTGGCTGCGGCCGCGCTGCAACAGCCGCAGTTGCACGGCGTAGAGCGCCAGGGTCAGGACCAGCAGCGCAAAGGCCGTCGCCCCGCCCAACCCCCAATTCAGCAGCGACTGCACCAGTTGGGCGATCAGCTCCGCCGCCATCATGTTGCCCGCCCCGCCCAACAGCGACGGGGTCACGAAATAGCCCAGCGACATGACGAAGGTCAGCAGGCCGCCCGCCGCGATGCCCGGCAGCGACAGCGGCAGCAGGACCCGGCGGAAGGCCTCCCAACGCCCGGCGCCGCACAGCGCGGCGGCGCGCAGCAGATCGGGTTCGATGGCCCGCATCGTCGTCACCAGCGGCAGCACGATGAAGGGCAGCATGATGTAGGTCATGCCGATGGTGACGCCGACCAGATTGTTGACCAGCGGCAGCGGCGTGTCGATCAATCCCAGCCCCATCAGCGTCTTGTTGATGATCCCGGTGCGCTGCAACAGCACCATCCAGGCGTAGGTGCGGGCCAGCAGGTTGGTCCACATCGACAGGATGACGATTCCGAACAGCAGGTCGGCCCAACGTTTGGGCAGGATCACCAGCAGCCACGCGATGGGAAAGCCGATCAGCAGCGCGATCGCCGTGACCAGCCCCGACACGACGAAGGTGTTGACGAACACACGGGCGACGGTGGCCGATTCGAACAGCTCCCGGTAATTCTGCAACCCCGGATCCGGTTCGGTCACGCTGCGCAGCAGCAGCATGACCACCGGAAGAATGAAGACGGCCAATATCAGCAGCAGCGCCGGCAGAACGAAGGACACGCCGCTGGACGGAACGGGTGGCGGCCGGGCGGCGGCGTTGCGGCGGTTCGGGATGGAAATGGACGACATGCCCTCTACCTGTCAGGCCGGTGAGGGAGGCGCGGCGGGCGGGCGGGCACCGCTGATGGATGCACACCCGCCCGCCGGTTGACCGCCTCCGGGGGGAGGGTCTCCGAGGGGAGTCGGGGTCCCGGTTACTTACCCTGCCATTCGTACCAGCGCTTGGCGACCGCGTCCCGGTGTTCGGCCCAATAGGCCATGTCGAGCGTGATCTGACCCTGGCTGTGGCTGTCGGGCAGGGCGGCGGCCTCCTCGGGCTTCATCAGCGCCTTCGATCCCAGATTGATCGGCGCGTAGCCGCTGGCGCGGGCGAAATCGGCCTGGGCCTGGGCGGAGGAGGCGAAGGCGATGAACCTCATCGCCGTGTCCTTGTCCGCCACGCCCTTGGGCACGACCAGCGCGTCGGCCGCCGCCAGATTCTGCTCCCACGACACGCCGACATCGACGCCGGATTTGCGGATGGCGTCGATGCGCCCGTTCCAGAACATGCCGATGGGGGCCTCGCCCGACACCAGAAGCTGTTGCGACTGCGCGCCGCCCGACCACCAGACGATGCTGGATTTGATGGTGTCCAGCTTCTTGAAGGCGCGGTCGAGGTCGAGCGGGTAGAGCGCGTTCGGGGCGACGCCGTCGGCCAGCAAGGCCAGCTCCAGCACGCCGGGGGCCGACCATTTGTAAAGCGTGCGCTTGCCGGGGAACGTCTTCAGATCGAACAGGTCGGCCCAGCTTTTCGGTGTCTTCTTGCCGAACTGGTCCTTGTTGAAGCCCAGCACGAAGGAATAATAGAAGCTGCCGACCGAATAGGGCGTGACGAAACGCGGGTCGAGCGTGCTCTTGTCGATGATCGAGAAGTCGAGCGGCTCCAGCAGCCCGTCCTTGCCCGCCTTCACGGCGAAATCATTTTCGACATCGACGACGGTCCAGGCGGGCTTGCCGCTTTCGACCATGGCCTTCAGCTTGCCGTAATCGGTCGGACCGTCCTGGAGAACGGTCACGCCGGATTGCTTTGAGAAGGGGACCGCCCAGCTTTGCTTCTGCGCGTCCTGGGTGGTCCCGCCCCAGCTTGTGAACACCATGTCCTTGGCGTGGGCCGGGGTGCCCGACAGGGTCAGCGCGCCGAGGATGGCACCGATGACGCCGATGGACTGCAACGCTCTCATCCACACTCTCCTGTTCGTTGAATCGTCCGGGTTTGCTCCTGGTCTTGGGACGTGCGGCGCGCCGCCGTCCGGTCCTCTTGGCCCTTCCGTTGCCGGGGCCGCCGGTCAACCCAGCGGGGAGAACGGGGCGGGCTTGAGGATCTTGTTCTCCATCTCCTCGATCAGCGCCTGAAGCCTGGGCAGAAACGCCTGCCAACGCGGGTCCGCCGCCAGCGCGGCCCGGCGGGCGTCCCGGTCGTTGAGATCGCTGTAGGCCCAGATGTGGACGATCTCGTTCAGGCGACCGATCTCGGAATGGAAATAGCCGACGAGGGTGCCGAGATGCTGCCGTTGGATCGCCAGCCCGTCCTCCCCCACCAGCGCGAGATAGGCGGGAACGGCACCGGTCTTCAGCCGGTAGGTGCGCATTTCGTACAGCATCTCAGTCCCTTTGGTTGGAGCGCCGCGCCCTGCGCGTGGCGCACGGCGCGGTGCTCAGTGCTGGGCTTGATCGGGCGGATCTGCGTGTGGCACCGGTTGCGACGCCACACGATCCGCGCTAACGCATGACAAAGGGATCGGCGATCGGTTCGTCCGACGTGCGGATCCAGACCGCCTTGACCCGTGTGTATTCCAGGATCGCGTCCTGCCCGCCCTCGCGGCCCAGGCCGCTCAGGCCATAGCCGCCGAACGGCACGATGGGCGACACGGCGCGGTAGGTGTTGACCCAGACCACCCCGGCGCGGATGCGGCGGATCATCCGGTGGGCGCGGGTCAGGCTGCTGGTGAACACCCCCGCCGCCAGCCCGAAGGCGGTGTCGTTGGCCTTGGCCACCGCGTCCTCTTCGTCGTCGAAGGGGATGACGCTGAGAACCGGGCCGAACAGCTCCTCCTGCACGCAGGCGACGGACTGGTCGGCGCAGGCCAGGATCGTCGGTTCGTAGAAGAACCCGCCGCCCGCCGCGCCGTGGCGCTGCCCCCCCGTCATCAGCCGTGCGCCCGCGTTCAGGCTGCGGGCCACGACATCCTCGATGTGGGCGATCTGCCGGGCGGTGGCCAACGGCCCCATCTCCGTCGCGCGGTTCTGCGGGTCGCCGATGCGGATGGCCTTGGCCTTGTCCACCAGCCGCCCGATCAGGCGGTCGTGGATCGGGCGTTCGACCAGCAGCCGCGATCCGGCGACGCAGCTTTGCCCGGAGGCGGCGAAGATCCCGGCCACCACCGCGTTGGTCGCGCTGTCGAGATCGGCGTCGGCGAACACCACCACCGGCGATTTGCCGCCCAGTTCCAGCGTGGTGTGGGCCAGATTGGCAGCGGTGTTGCGCAGGATGTGGCGGGCGGTGGACGGCCCGCCGGTGAAGGCGACGCGCGACACCAGCGGGTGGGCGGTCAGCGTCTGCCCGCAGGCCTCGCCATGGCCGGTGACGATGTTGACCACCCCCTTGGGGAAACCGGCCTTGTCCACCAGCCGGGCAAACTCCAGCAACGGGGCCGGGCCGTCTTCCGACGCCTTGAGAACGACGGTGCAGCCAGCGGCGAGTGCGGGACCCAACTTCACCGCCGACAGGAACAGTTGCGAGTTCCACGGGACCACGGCGGCGACCACCCCGATGGGTTCGCGCCGCAGGAAGGCGTCCATGTCCGGCTTGTCCACCGGCAGGCAACGGCCTTCGATCTTGTCGGCCAAGCCGCCGTAATAGCGGTAATACTGGGCGACATAACCGATCTGGGCGCTGGTTTCGCGGATGATCTTGCCGGTGTCGCGGGTTTCCAACTGGGCCAGCGTTTCGCTGTGTTCGGCGACCAGATCGCCCAGCCGATGCAGCAACGCGCCGCGCGCCGAGGCGGTGAGACCGGCCCAGGCGGGGTCGTTCAGCGCCCGGTGGGCGGCGCGCACCGCCCGATCAACGTCGTCGGCGGTGGCGGCGGGCATGACCGCCCACGGCCGTTCGGTCGAGGGGTCGATGCTCTCAAAGGTCGAAGATCCCTCTTCGAACACACCTTCGATGTAAGCCGGAAAACGCGGCAACGGCATAGTCATCCCCTCAGCAGACAGATGTTACGCGAAGGCGGGCATCACGTTGCGGATGAAGAGTTCCAGGGATTTCTTCTTGCGCTCGTGGCTCAGGCCCGAATCGATCCACAGGCTGTATTGATCGTATCCCAGCGCTTTGTACCCGGACAGTCGGGCAATCACCTCGTCGGGCTGCCCGATGACCAGATTTCGCCGGATCAGGTCGGGCGCGTACATCGGCATTTCGGCCCGGTCCTGCGCCGTCAGCGGTTCGATGAAACCCTGGCGGATCGGGCGCTGGTTTTTGAACCACGCGCCGAAGGTGCAGTAGAAGGCGCTCAGCTCGTCGGCCAGCCGGTCGGCCTCCGCCGCGCTGTCGGCGACGAAGGTGTGTTGCAGCAGCATGATTTTGGGGCGCGGCGTTTCGGGATGGGCCGCGCAGGCGGTGTTGAACCGCTCCATCAGGCTGGCGACCTCGCCATCGCCCGAGGCCAGCGGCGTGACCTGGACGTTGCAGCCGTTGACCACGGCGAAATCGTGGGAGTTGGGATCGCGCGCCGCCACCCACAGCGGCGGGTGGCCCGCCTGCATCGGCTTGGGGGCCGAGGTGGTGGCGGGAAAGGACCAGAATTCCCCCTGATGGGCGTAATCGCCATCCCACAGCCGCCGCAGGGTCGGCACCAGCTCGCGCAGCCGCTGACCGGCGGTCCAGGCGTCGAGGCCGGGCATCAGGCGTTCGTATTCAAAGGAATAGGCCCCGCGCGCGATGCCCAGATCAAGCCGCCCGCCGGTGGCGATGTCGGTCAGCGCGGCTTCGCCCGCCAGCTTGATCGGGTGCCAGAAGGGGGCGATCACGGTCCCGGTTCCCAACCGGATGCGGCTGGTTTTCGCGGCAAGATAGGCGATGTTGATGAAGGGGTTGGGGGCGATGGTGAATTCCATGCCGTGATGCTCGCCGATCCAGGCGGCTTCAAACCCGGCGGCCTCGGCGATCTGCACCAGCTCCGTCAGCTCGTGGAACAGGTCGGCGTGGGATTTGGCTGGATCGGTTCGTTCCATATGGACGAAAAGCGAAAACTTCATGACGCGAGCCTCGCTGGAAATCCGGCACCGGTCGGCGCGGCGGTGATGGGAATGGATCAGGCGACGTGGGAGAGCGGTTGCACGGTCCCGCGTTCGGCGTCACCGACATAGATTCCGAAGCGGTCTTCCCGCCGTTCGGCGACGTAGCGGCGCAGCATGCTGCGCACCGCCCCGTCCGGCAACCGATCCCAGGGGATGTCATCGAACGGGACCAGCCGGGCGGTCGCGTCGGTCGGCGGCGCTGACAGCGTGCCGCGATAATAGATGGACTGACGGCGGTTCCCGTCATCCTCGAACACGGCGAAGAGGAAGCCGATGTCGGCGCCGCCCCCCAGCGCCTGAAGCCGGTCTCGCAACCCGCCCTCCTGTCCGGGCTTGCCCAGCGCGGCGGCGGTGGGCAGGGCAAGACCGCCGCCCTGATCCACCAGCAGCAGCACGGCACCGTCCCGTTCCAGAATGACTCCGACCTCGCTGTGTCGCCCGGCACCGGTCATCGCCGTCTGGTCCAGGCCGAAGGTGATGTAGGCCCCCCGGCAATAGCCGAGCGGGTTGACCGGCGACTGGCCAAAGCCCCGGACCTGCCCGATCAGGATGATGTGGTCGCCCGCGTCGACGCTGCGGTCGAGGGTGCAGTCCAACCAGGCCGAGGTTCCGGCGAACACCGGGTTTCCGGCGGGGCCGGGGTGCCAGGTCACGCTGGCGAAACGGTCCTCGCTGCGGGAAGCGAAGACGCGGGACACCTCGCGCTGATCCTCCGCCAGAATGTTGACGGCGTAACCGGCGGCGGCCTCGAACACCGGACGGCTGGCCGCCCCCTTGGCCAGACAGACCAGCACCAGCGGCGGGTCGAGCGAGACGGAAGTGAAGGAATTGGCGGTGAAGCCGCGCGGTTGACCTTCGGAATCGATGGTGGTGACGACCGTCACCCCGGTGGCGAAGGCCCCGAGCGCGGTGCGCAGCTCGCGGGGGTCAATTCTGTCCATGGCCGACGGTCCTTGTCCGGTTGGAGTCCTGTGGGGGAGGCGTGCTGTCAGGCCGCCTGCCCGTCGAGGGTGGAGGGATTGAGGAACGCGCGCAGCGCCGTGTTCACCGCGTCGGGCGACACCATCGCCATCATGTGGCGTTCGCCCGGCAGAATCCGCGCGCGGCCCTGCGGTGTTTCCGCCGCCATCCGATCCGACATGGCTGGGGAGGAGTTCGCGTCCAATTCCCCGGTCAGGTAGAGGACCGGCATCGCCAGCGTCGGCAGACGCCCGGCGTGTATGGCGTCGCTGGACGCGAAGATGCGGTAGGCGCGGGCGTAGCCCACCGGATCGGCGTTTTCCAGCCACTCCCGCACCTGGGTGGCCAGCGGGCGCAAGGCTGGGGGTGGGGTGTCGCCGAACCAGCGGGCGACCGCGCGGTCGGCGGCGGCGCGTGGGCCGACCCGCTCGATCTCCGCCGCGCGCTCCAGCACGGCGGCGCGCTGGTCGGTGGTGCGTTGGTACACCGCGTTCAGCGCGACCAGGCGGTTGATCCGGTCGGGATGGGCCAGGGCCAGACCCAGAGCCACCAGCGCCCCCATCGAATGGCCGACCACATCGGCCCGCGTGATCCCCAGCGCGGCGAGCAGATCGGCGGCCTGCGCCACAAAGGCATCCAGGCCCATGTCGCCGTTGCCCAGACCGCTGCCGCCATGGCCCAGCATGTCATAGGCAATGACGCGGCGGTTGCGGGCGAAGGCGGCGATTTGGGGTTCCCACACCTCCTTGCGCAGCCCGACACCGTGGATGAAGAGCAGCGGCGGCGCTTCCGCATTCCCCGCCTCTGTTGGTCCGGTCGTGCGGAAGGCGGTGAGACCCGCCATCCCGTCGCCCTGCGCCGCCGGGTCAGCCATTGGTGCTTCCCAGCTCCTGGAGGTCCTGATAGCGGTCGCCGATGCGGTGGTGCGGCCGTCCGCCGATGGACGCCCCCAGCGCCACGACGATCTCATCGGGTCCCGGCGCGTCGAGGATGGAGAACTGGATGGTGAGGTAATGGGACCGCATCCCCTCGTCGTGCTTGTGCATCAAGGGGATCACCACCGGGCAATTCGGGCCGCCACGGGTGTTGGTGAAGCTCAGATAGCTCTTGGCCCCCACCGCCGTGCGGTATTTGTTGCCAAAGCGCAGGGTGTGTATGAGCGCGGAGGCGTGTTCGACCTCGCCCGAGGTGCCGACGATGGCGGCCTTGCCATAGCCCTCGACCGCGTCGCCGCCGCCGGCGGCCTTCAGCACCTGATCGGTCAGCAATTCGCCCAGCAGCGGGGCGATGGCGTGGATCTCCGGCTTCAGATCCTCAACGAAGCCGCGCCCGGCCCAGGGATTTTTCAAAACGGCGGCAGCGGCGATCAGGGTGAAAGGCTGTGGGACCGGGCGACCGCCCTCGATCCGCGTGTCGTCGACATACAGGACGGTTTTCCGAAGTTCGAGACCCATACCGCTCTCTCCATCGAGGGGAAGCACTGGAAACGGTGCGCCGCATTGGCAAAGTCATCATCTTGTATTATGGTATACCATCATATCGTAGACCGTCAAGCGCAGCCGTGCCCCGTCGTTTGCGCGATTTGTGCGGTCCCGGATTTGGTGGTAAGGCATGCCAACACGGGTGGGAGAGACCAGAGAGATGACGGATCCGACGACCCAGGGCGTCAGCCCGATGAAGGTGGACCGCGAGATCAAGACCCTGCGCGTGCTGGCGCTGGAAAAGCTGCGCGACGCGATCGTCGGGTTGCAGTTCAAGCCGGGCGAACGGTTGGTCGAACGCGCGCTGGTCGAACGGCTGGGTGTGAGCCGCACGGTGGTGCGCGAGGCGTTGCGGCATCTGGAAACGGAAGGGTTGGTGGAAACCATCCCGCACCAGGGGCCGATCGTCGCCCATCTGTCGGTGTCGGCCGCCGCGCAGATTTACGAACTGCGCTCCATTCTGGAGGCGGCGGCGGCGCGGGCCTGCGCCCTGATGGCGGCGGAGGAGGATTTCGCCCGGTTGTCCGCCGCGCTCGACAGCATCCGCAGCGGTTACGCCGATCACGACATCAAGCGGATCCTGGACGCGACCACGCTGTTTTACGAGATCATGTTCCTCAGCGGCGGCAAGACGGTGGCGTGGGGCATCGTCCAGACGCTGAACGCCCGCATCACCCATCTGCGGGCCATGACCATCAGTTCGGCCGGTCGCAGCACGAAGGGGCCGAGCGAGATGGAGGCGATCCTGACCGCTCTGCGCGCCCGCGACGCCGACCGCGCCGAACGGGCCTGCCTGTCCCACGTCACCCAGGCGGGCGACATCGCTCTGCGCATCCTGCGCGGCGACATCGCGATCGACCAGTCGATGACCGGGCGCGTGACGACGCTCCCCGCCGATGCTCCTGACCCCGGTCCCGCTTCCGCCCCCGCTTCCGCCCCCGCTTCCGCTGCGCGTCGGCGCGGACGGCGCGTCTGAGCGCGGGTGGCGGTAAAATCCACCCTAAGGATAATGTCTTTCCTGTAGAGAATATTGTGTTGACAGGATCGGTCCCGCCCGGAACCATGCCGTCGTCGCGAGACGACCGTATGGCTCACCGGCCGCAGGGATGATGCCCCGCTCCGGACCGGTCCCACCGCCCCGCGCCCATCCCCCCGTTCCATCGCCACCGTCACCGGGACTTTGGCCAACACCCCCGCCATGGCCGGTGGGTGTGTTGCCCGCCTGCTGCCCGGACTGGCCCAGGAGGACTTCGCCATGCTCACCGCCGCATCCGCTGCCGTGCCTGAATCCGGTGCGGGACTTCGCCGTTTTGGTGTTCGCGCCAAGCTGTTGATGGCCTTCGCCGGAATGGCGGGCATGACGGTCGCCGCCAGCGCCGTGGGGTTGATGGCCTTTTCGGTGGTGGAAACGCCGATGCTGCGGATGGCAACGCAAAGTCTGCCGGACATGGAACTGGCAACCCGGCTGTCGGGTGAAAGCGGCCGCATCGCCACCGCCGCCCCGGCGCTGGACGCCGCCAGCACAGAGGCGCAGCGGGCGCGCCTGCACGCAGACAACACCGAACGGGCGCGAGTCTTTCTGGCTCTGGTGGACACGCTGGCCGCGCGCCGGTCGGGTGATGCGGCGCTGGCCGACGTGCGCGCCGCCGGCAACGCTTTGATCGGGACCCTGGAGGCGGAGAACGAGGCCGTCGCCCGTCGGCTGGCGCTGCGCGACCGGCGGGAGGCGGCGTCCGGGGCCTTGGCCGCCGCGTATGACGGGTTTCTGGGCACGCTGGCCCCCCTGGTGGAGCGGGCGGGCGAGGAGTTGCGCGGCAAGGGCGACGCCTTGAGCGACGGAACCGCGCGCGACATGGGCGGCCTGTCGGACGCCGTGCGGGCGATGATCGGGGTGTATGATCTGCGCGGGGCGATTGCCGAAGCGGTCGATGCGGTGACGCGGGCGGCGGTGGGCGAGGCGTCTGCCGTCGATTCGGCGCAGCAATCCTTTTTGGACGCCGCGTCGCGGGTGTCGGGTGCGGCGGCGGCGGTCGGCGCGCGCTTGCCGCCGGACATCCGACCCCAGATCGACGCGCTGTTCGCCATCGGCTATGGCGCGGAGAGTCCCTTTGATCGCCGTCGCCGGGCGCTGGCTGGGGGCGGTGCCGTCGTTGAGGGGCAAGGCGGGGCGGAGACGGTGCGCACCACCGCCACGGACCTTCTCGACGCGCTCGATCCGGTGCTGCGCAAGGTGCAGAGCGAGATCAAGCGGGCGAATTTCCTGGTCCGTACCCAGGTGCAGGACGCGATTCAGGAGTTGCTGGGGCGTGGTCTGGAACGGTTCCGGGCGCATCTGGAACTGTCCACCCAGGCCAGCGCCCTGGTCGGCGCGTTGAACGAGGCGGCGCAGGCCCCCGATGAACAGCGTCTGATGGTTCTGGAACGCCGCTTCTCCGAAACGGCCAGCGCGTTGGACGCGCGCATGGCCAAGCTGAGCGTGGATGGTGGCGACGAGGTGGCGGGGCTGGCGGCGCGGCTGCGCACCCTGATGACCTTCGGGGTTGGCGATGGCGGCCTGTTCAGCCTGCGCCGGGCCGAACTGGCGGCGGCCGATGACGCGCACCGGGTGCTGTCGGACAGCCGCCGCTTGGCGGAGCGCTTCGTCGGCACCGTCGATCACCAGATCAAGACCATGACCCAGGAGGCGGCGCGCGCGGTGGACGAGGCGGGCGACGTGCTCGCCACGGCCCGGCGCGTGCTGGTGCTGTTCGCTCTGGGCAGTCTGGTCGGGGCCGGGGCGTTGGCCTGGCTGGTTGTTGGCCGTCACATCGTGGGGCGGCTCAGCCGTCTGTCCGACGCGATGCACGCCATCGCCACGGGTGGCCTGGACACCGCCATTCCCCCCGCCGGGACCGACGAGATCGGCGAGATGACCCGCGCCCTGACGGTTTTCCGCGACACCGCGCGCGCCGCCCATGCGGCGAACGAGCGGGCCGAGGCCGAACGCGCCCGCGCCGAGGGGGAACGCCGTCGGACCTTGCTCGGCGTGGCGCAGACCTTCGAAAGCGGCGTGCGGCAGGTTCTGGAACGGGTGGCTCAGGCCGCGACCGAGATGCAGGGCATGTCCGAACGGATGAGCGGCAGCGCCGGGCAGACCGCGAGCGAGGCCGCGACCGCCGCCGACTCCTCCCAGCACGCCGAAGGCAATGTCAAGGCGGTGGCGGCGGCCACCGAAGAGCTGTCGGCCTCGATCCGGGAGATCGGCGGTCAGGTCAACGCCTCCAAGGAGATCGCGCGCAAGGCGGCGACGGAGGCGGAACGCACCGACCGGACGGTGGAGGGGTTGGCCCAGGCGGCGGGCCGGATCGGCGACGTCATCAGCCTGATCCAGTCCATCGCCACCCAAACCAAGCTGTTGGCCCTGAACGCCACCATCGAAGCGGCGCGCGCGGGCGAGACCGGCAAGGGTTTTGCCGTGGTGGCCAGCGAAGTGAAAAGCCTTGCCACCCAGACCGCCCAGGCAACGGAGGACATCGCCGCCCAGATCGCGGCGATGCAGGCGGTGACAGGCGAGGCGGTGGCGGCCATCCGGTCCATCGCGGGCACGATTCAGGAGGTGAACGAGATCGCCACCGTCATCGCGGCGGCGGTGGACCAGCAAAGCGCCGCCACCCGCGACATCGCCCGCAACGTGGCGGAAGCGTCGGACAGCACCCGGCACGTTCACGACCGCATCGAGTCGGTCGCCGGGGCCGCCCGTGAATCCGGTGAGGCGGCCGGCCGCGTGCTGTCGGCGTCCGGCGTGGTGCGGGAAGAGCTGCGCCGTCTGGCGGGGCAGGTCGATGCGCTGGTCGGTGATCTGCGCGCCTCCTGACCAGCCGGTCCGGACCGCGCAGCGGCCCCTGGTTGGTCCGGTTACAGGAAGCCGATGGAGATCCAGGGGATCAGCACGATCAGCAGCAGCGCCACCAGCAGCGCCCCCATGTGCGGCCAAACCCGGCGGATCGCCAGATCGGGCGACACCCGACCGATCGCGCAGGCCAGATAGAAGCCGACGCCGAAGGGCGGCATGAACAGGCCGAAGCCCATGGCGAAAACGGCGACGATGGCGTAATGCACCTCGTTCACCCCCATCATGCGGGCGATGGGGAACAGCAGCGGGCCGAACAGCACGATGGCGGGAACCCCTTCCAGCACGCTGCCCAGAATGATGAAGGCGACGGCGGAGGTCAGCAGGAAGCCCAGCTTGCCGCCCGGAACCATCGTCATCACCTCCACCAACTGGCGGGAGAAGCCGGACTGTGTCAGCGCCCAGGCCATCGCCGTGGCGGCCCCCACCACCAGCAGGATCGCCCCCGACAGCGACGCGGTTTCGACCAGGATCGGGTAGACCCGTTTCCAATCGAATTGGCGGTAGAACACCAGCCCGACGATGACGGTGTAGACGATGCCGATGGTGGACACTTCGGTGGCGGTCGCCACCCCCTCCACCACGGCGGTGCGGATGACCACCGGCAGGCCCAGGCCGGGAATGGCGACGGCGAACAGCCGCAGCTTGTCGCGCCCGGTGAAGCGCTGGACCTGCGACATGTCTTCGTTGCGCGTCTGGAAATACACGACGACGCACAGAACCGCCATGCCGACCACGGCGGGCAGAAGGCCGCCGGTGAACAGCGCGGCGATCGACACGCCGGTCACGGAACCCACGGTGATCAGCACGATGCTGGGCGGGATGGTTTCCGACATCACCGCCGAGGCCGACAGCAGCGAGGTCAGATCGCCTTCATGGTTGCCGCGCTTCTTCATTTCCGGGAACAGGGTGGGGGCCACCGCCGCCATGTCGGCGGCCTTGGCCCCGGAAATGCCGGACACCAGATACATCGCCCCCAGCAGCACATATTGCAGACCGCCGCGCAGATGGCCCAGCAGCGCCACCAGGAAGGAAATCATGGCGCGGGCCAGTCCGGCGATTTCGATCAGCGCGCCCAGCAGGATGAACATCGGCACGGCCAGCAGGATCAGATGGGACATGCCCTCGTCCATGCGGCTCGGCACGATGGTCAACGGGATTTGCGTGGCGAAGGTCAGGTAGCTGACGGTCCCCAGGCAGAAGGCAAAGGCGATGGGCGCGCCGATCACCATGCAAAAGCTGACGATGCCCAGGAAAAAGATCAACAGATTGGCGTTGCCCATCGCTTCAAAGCGGGCGGCGAGCACCCAGAACAGCCCGGCGGCGGCGGCGATCCCCAGCGCGACCACGGCGATCTGCGTCAGGCGGGCGCGCTTCAGCGTCACGTCGATGGCCGTCACCAGCATCAGGCCGAAGCCGACCAGCACGGCGGCGACGCGGAACCCCTCGCTGATTTCCAGCACGGGCGTGGTGCTGATCGACAGATCCTCGAAATGCTCCAGCGTGGCGGGCAGCAGGGCCAGCAGCAGGGCGATCACCAGCCCCATGCCCAGCGTGTCGAGCCAGGAGCGGGTTTCGTCGGGCAGGTTGCGGACGAAGGCGGTCAGGCGCATGTGCTCCCCCCGCCGCAGGGCGACGACCGCGCCCAGCATCGCCAACCACAGGAAGATGAGCGAGGCCAGTTCGTCCGACCAGACGAGCGGGGTGTGGAAGACGTAACGCGCCGTGGTCCCGCTGGCCAGCAACACCGCCTCGGCGGCGACCAGAAGGGCCGCCGCCCCTTCGGTGACGGTGGTCAGGGCGCTGTCGAACCTATGCAACAACGGGCTGCGCTGGGTGGCCGCCAGCCCGGAACGCGGCTGGGGCGGTGTCATCGCGGTGCTCATGTCGGCTCAAGCCTTGTCGAAGGAGGAGGGGACCGGGGACGGGCGGGGCCGTTCCCGGTCGCGGTTCCAGGCGCGCGTGGGCGCGGGGCGATCAGAGCGGGCCGGAGTATTTTTCCAGAATGCTCCAGGCGGCCTCGCCGTATTTCCCCTTGAACTCCTCATAGAACCCGGCGGCCTTCAGGGCATCGCGGAACGGCTTCTTGTCGGGGTCGGTGAAGACGATGCCGGCGGCCTGCATCGCGTCCACCGCCTGTTCGTTCAGGATGGCGACGTCCTCGCGCTCCTTCACGGCGGCGGCGGCGAAATGCTTGGAAATGCTGGCCTGGATGTCGGCGGGCAGGGTCGCCCACTTCTTGTTGCCCATGAAGATGTAATGGCCGTCCCAGATGTGGCCGGTGCGGGCGACGTATTTCTGCACCTCGTACAGCTTGGCGCTCTGGATCAGGGCCAGCGGGTTTTCCTGCCCGTCCACCACGCGGGTCTGCAAGGCGGCGTACAGCTCGCCGAACTGGATCGGCGTCGGCGACGCGCCCAGCCCCTTGAACACCGACACCCACAGCGGGTTGCCCGGCACGCGGATTTTCAGGCCCTTCAGATCGTCGGGCGAGTTCACCGGCTTGCCGCTGGTGGTGATGTTGCGATAGCCGTTGTCCAGCATCTTGTCAAAGGCGTGCAGCCCGGCCTTGTCGAAGGCGGCGCGGACATGCGCGCCCAGTTCGCCGTCCATCGCCGCCCACACCTGCTTGTAATCGGCAAAGGCGAAGGCGACGGCGTTGATGCTGGCGACCGGAACGATGGTCTGGTTGACGCCGGAGGTGGACATGAAATCCAGCGCGCCGGAACGCACCTGGCTGAACATCTCCGGCTCGCTGCCCATCTGGCTGTTGGGGAACACCTGGATGTCCACCTGCCCGCCGGTTTCGGCCTTGATCGCCTCGGCCGCTTCGGTGATGCGCAGCACGGCGGGGTGGTCGGCGGGGAAGGCGGTCCCGTAGCGCAAGCGATACTTCGCCTGGGCGGCGGCGTCCTGCGGCAACGCGGTCAGCAGGGCGACGGCGGCGCACAGGGTGGCCAGCGCGCCGGTGACGCGGCGGCGGGTGAGGGCGGTGGTCATGATTGATAATCCTCCCGGATGATGGGTGTTTTGATTGGGTGCGGCGGTGACGGCGGTCAGAGGCTGAAATCCAACTGGACCTTCACCGTGCGGCCCGGATCGCGTTCGATCAGGGCAAAGGCTTCGGCGGCGTCGGCCGCCGGGAACACCTGGGTGATGAGTTTTTCGGGCTGCAACCGACCGGTTTCGATCCAGTCGATCACCTGCGGCAGCAACCGACGGTTCAGGCGGGAACCGACAAGCGTCAGCTCCTTCTTGACGATTTCCTGCTGGCTGATGTTGCAGGGGGCGGGCGAGAAGCCGAGCAGGCCGATGCGCCCTGCCGGGCTGGCGACGCGGCAGGCCTCCTCCAGCAGGGCGGGAACCCCGGCCCCGTCGATGACGATGGTCGGCCCCAGCCCGTCATTCTCGTCGCGCACGGCGTCGGGCACCGACTGGCGGGTGGAGTTCAGGGTCACGTCCGCGCCGAAATCGCGGGCGCGCTCCAGCCGGGCGTCGTCCAGATCGACGACGATGCAGCGCGCGCCGTGCAGCTTGGCCACCTGCACCACCGTCAGCCCAACGGTTCCCGCGCCATAGATCAGCACGATGTCGTCGGCTCCGATGCCGGTGCGGGACAGCACGTTCGCGGCGATGGACAGCGGTTCGGCCAGCGCGGCGATGGAAAAGGGCAGGTCGTGGCGGACCTTGATGGCGTTGGCGGCGGGCACGGCGACCCGGTTGCGGAATCCGCCGTCGCGGTGGACGCCGAACACCTCCAGCGTGCCGCACACGTTGGTGCGCCCGGCGCGGCAGGCGTAGCAGCGCCCGCAGGACACCACCGGATCGACGACGACGTGGTCGCCGACCGCCACCGTTTCCACCCCGGCCCCGACCGCCTCGACGATTCCGGCGAACTCGTGGCCGATGACGCGGGGGTAGACGGCGAACGGGTTGGCTCCGTGATAGATGTGCATGTCGGAGCCGCAGATTCCCGCGCGCTGGACACGAACCAGAACCTCTCCGGCGGCGACCGTCGGGTCGGTGTCCGGGACCATGGCCAAGGCGTGGGGTTTTTCGACGAGCAGGGCAACCATGGGATCACTCCCTCACAAACAGCAGGGGGAAAACGGGTCGGTGACGGATCAGGCGGCGGTGAGCACGGCGCGCGCGCCCTCGATGAACAGGCGGCGCAGCGCGGCGCGCACCGGGTCGGTGAAACGCGGGTCGGCGGGCAGATCGGTGCCGAACACGGCGGTCAGGCCCAGCAGCCCATCCGCCAACCGGTCGGGATCGCCCCCCGCCTTGGCGGCGATGGCGGCGAGTTGGTCGGCCATCGGGTCGCGCACGTCGATGGCTTGGCCCCGTTCGTCCACCCCGGCGGCGTAGCGCATCCAGGCCGCCACCCCCAGCGCCAGCCGGTCGATGGTCAGGCCCGCTGCCAGCCGGTCGCGCGCGGTTCCCAGCAGCCGTTGCGGCAGCTTTTGCGTGCCGTCCATGGCGATCTGCCAGGTGCGGTGCCGCAGCGCCGGGTTGCGGAACCGTTCCAGCAGCGCGGCCTTGTAACCGTCCAGATCGGCACCGGGCGGCAGATGCAGCGTCGGCCCGGCCTCCTCGTCCATCAGGCCCCGGATCAGGCGGGCCATGCCGGGATCGGCGATGGCCTCGGCCACCGTCTCGTACCCGGCGAGGTAGCCGAGATAGGCGAGGGTGGAGTGGCTGCCGTTGAGCAGGCGCAGCTTCATGGTTTCATAGGGATGGACGTCGGCGACCATCTCCACCCCCACCGTGTCCCAGGCCGGACGCCCGACGGGAAAGCGGTCCTCCACCACCCATTGGGTGAAGCGTTCGGTCATCACCGGCCAGGCGTCGGCCACGCCCAGCGCGGCGGCCATGCGGGCGCGGTCGTCGTCGGTGGTGGCGGGTACGATGCGGTCGACCATGCTGTTGGGGCAGGCCACCGCCTCGGCCACCCACGCGCCAAAGGCGGGGTCGCGCAGGCTGGCGAAGCGGCGCAGCAGACCGGCCAGCGTGTCGCCGTTGCTGGGCAGGTTGTCGCAGCTCAACACCGTGAAGGGAACCAGCCCGGCGGCGCGGCGGCGGGCCAGCGCCTCGACCAGGAAGCCCAGCGCGGTGCGCGGCTGTTGCGGGTTGGCCAGATCATGCACGATGTCGGGATGGGCTTCGTTCAGCGCGCCGGTGGCCGGGTCGTGGCAATAGCCCTTTTCCGTCACGGTCAGGGTGACGATGCGCACCGACGGGCGGGTCAAGCGGTCAAGCACCGCCGCCGGATCCTCCGGGGCGACCAGCCCCTCCAGCACGCTGCCGACGACGCGCAGGGTCTGGCCGTCGGCGTCGCGGATCGCCACGCTGTACAGCCCATCCTGCGGGGCGAGCGCGTCGCGGGTGTCGGGGCTGCGCAGGCTGACGCCGATGATGCCCCACGGGCCGAAGGCGCGGTTCAAAGCCTCGTCGGTGTAGACGGCCTGGTGGGCGCGGTGGAACGCCCCCAGGCCGAGATGGACGATTCCCGGCTCCAGCGCGGCGCGGTCGTAGCCTGGGCGCTGGACGGTGGTGGGCAGGTTGGGCAGGGCGGCGGGGGAAAGGCGCATGGTGGAGTGGTGCATGGCGCTCACCAGTTCCACAGGGTGCCGTCGGCCAGCCGGGCGACCGGCAGGGCGGCGGGGGCGTAGGGGTATTTGGCGGCGAGTTCCTCGTCGATCTCCACACCATGGCCGGGGGTTTCGCCCGGATGCATGTAACCGTCGGTCAGCGTGTAGCTGTGCGGGAACACGGTGTCGGTTTCCGGGCTGTGCTCCATATGCTCCTGCACCCCCAGATTGGGGATGGCGAGGCCGAGATGGAGTGCTGCCCCCATGCAGACCGGCGACAGATCGGTCGCCCCGTGGCAGCCGGTGCGCACCTGATAGAGCGCGGCCAGATCAGCGATGCGGCGCAGGTGGGTGATGCCGCCCGCGTGCGCCACCGACGCGCGGATGTAGTCGATCAACTGGTTCTGGATCAGATCCTTGCAATCCCAGACGCTGTTGAACACCTCGCCCACGGCGATGGGGGTGGTGGTGTGCTGGCGGATCAGGCGGAACGCCTCCTGGTTTTCCGCCGGTGTCGGGTCCTCCATCCAGAACAGGCGGTAGGGTTCCAGGCTCTTGCCCAGCCGCGCGGCCTCGATCGGGGTCAGCCGGTGGTGAACGTCGTGCAGCAGATGCGGCCCCATGCCGTATTTCACGCGCAGCGCCTCGAACAGCGAGGGCACGAAATCGAGATAGGCTTCGGTCGACCACACCGATTCCTGCGGCAGCCCCTTGGTCGCCGGTTCGTAGAATTTTCCCTTGGCGATGCCATAGACGCCCGACAGGCCGGGAACGCCCGACTGCGCGCGGATCGCCTTGTAGCCCTTTTCGATGTATTCGCCGACGCGGTCGAGCGTTTCGGGCACGTCGCGCCCGTTGGCGTGGGCGTAGACCATCACCCCGTCGCGGCTCTGCCCGCCGAGAAGCTGGTAGAGCGGCAGACCGGCGATCTTGCCCTTGATGTCCCACAGGGCGGTGTCCACGGCGGCGATGGCCGCCATGGTCACGGGGCCGCGCCGCCAATAGGCCCCCCGGTAGAGATACTGCCAGATGTCCTCGATCCGCTGCGGGTCGCGCCCGATCAGGCAGGGGATGACGTGGTCGGTCAGATAGGAGGCGACCGACAACTCGCGGCCGTTCAGCGTCGCGTCGCCCAGGCCGGTGACGCCCTCGTCGGTTTCGATCTTCAGGGTGACGAAGTTGCGGCCGGGGCAGGTGACGATGATGCGGGCGTTGGTGATCTTCATGGCGCAAATCCACTCAGGATGAGGGCAAGCGAGCGCGTGGCCGGAATCGGGGGATCCGGCGCGGCGTCGGGCGTGGGGATGTCGGGGCGCGCGCCGACGGTCCGCCCAAAGGGCGGGGCACGATGCGCGGTGAAGCGGGTGGTCGGTTGCGGGTGTCGGGGGTGCTGCCCGGATCCGTTGCGGGTCAGCGCGCCGGGTCGGCCGGGGTGTCCTCGAAATACTCTTGGTTGGTGGCGGCGATGCGGTCGATGGCGTCGAACACGCTGCGCAGATGCGCGCGCATCGCCGCCTCGGCTCCATCGGCGTCGCGGGCGCGCGTGCGCTCGATGATGACGCGGTGCTGGTCAAAGATCATGGCGAGCCAGTCGGCGCTTTCCAGCGACAGGCAGCGCACGCGGTCCAACTGCGCCTTGACGTCCAGAATCAGGTTCCACACCGCCGGGCGACCGGCGATGCGGATCAGGTCGGCGTGCATCGCCTCGTCGGCGGCGAAAAAGGCGGCGGCGTCGTTGGCGGCGACCGCGCGCTCCTGCGCGGCCAGATGGCGGTCCAGGGCGCTGGCCTGCACCGGGTCCAGCCGTTCGGCGGCCAGCCGGATGGTGCGGCATTCCAGCGTCTCGCGCACGAATTGGCTGTCGGCCACCGCCGTCAATTGGATGGGGGCGACAAAGGTGCCGACCTGCGGGACCACGCGCAGGAATCCATCGTCGGACAGCCGCCGCACCGCGTCGCGCACCGGCGTGCGGCTGACGCCGAACTGCGCGGCGAGCTTGGTTTCCGACAGCCCTTCGCCGGGCCGCAGATCCCCGTTCAGGATCGCGTGGCGCAAGGTGTCATACACATCGTGCTGACGCGGACCGCGCGCGGTGGCGGAATGGGGCAAGGGCATGATCGGTGCGCACCGTTGGGTCAACAAACTTGTATACTAGCGTACAAGCATTCATGCCCCAGCGCAACAGCCAATCTGGGAAGGTGACGGGACGGGCGTCCGCATCCGCGTTTTTGTTGGTTCGCGACTCCAACAAAAGACTTTACGAATGGCAAAGTTAGCGCTAACACTAACGCCGCTTCAACGCATCGCCGCTCTGGCCATCCCGGTTTTGTCGCCGGGTGGCTCGCGGCGGCGCGGTAATGATAGCGCTAACATAACGATCGCGCACCGGCTGACCAGGCTGGGCGCGTCGGTCTTCCAGCGGAAATGGATGCTCATGATCGGTCCACCCATTGTCGTGGTCATGGGGGTGTGCGGCTGCGGCAAATCCAGCGTCGGGCGCGGCTTGGCGCAGGCGCTGGGTTGTGCCTTCATCGAAGGCGACGCCCACCACCCCGAGGCCAACATCGCCAAAATGTCGGCGGGCGTGCCGTTGACCGACGCCGACCGCGAAGGCTGGCTGGCCGTGCTGGCCGGTTTCATCGCCGACGCCGACCGCCGGAGCGAGGCGCTGGTGGTGGCCTGTTCCGCCCTGAAGCGGCGCTACCGCGACCAGTTGCGCGGCGACAGCGCGCGGGTGCGGTTCCTGCATCTGGACGGGACCAAGGCGGTGATCGCCGACCGCATGGCGGCGCGCACCGCCCATTTCATGCCGACCGCGCTGATCGACAGCCAATTCGCCGATCTGGAAGCGCCCGGACCGGAGGAAAACGCCCTGACCCGGTCGATCCTGTTGCCGGTCGACCAGATTGTGGCGGACGCTTGCGGTTATCTGACCAACAACGGCAAGGCGGCGACCGCGACCGCCGGGGGGAACGCATGATGGGTGTGGCTGATCGGCTGGAAAAAATCACCGAATGGATCATGGCGGCGATGCTGGCCGTGATGGTCGCGCTGATCTTCGGCAATGTGGTCCTGCGCTACGCCTTCAACAGCGGCATCGTCGCGGCGGAGGAAATCTCCCGCCTGATGTTCGTCTGGCTGGTGTTCCTGGGGGCGACGCTGGCGCTGCGCCACCAACAGCATCTGGGGTTGGAACTGCTCCAGGCCCGCTTGCCGTTCAAGGCGCGGCGGGCCTGCGCGGTGGTGGCGCATCTGCTGATGCTCTACGCCCTGTGGCTGTTCATCGAGGGCAGTTGGATTCAGCTGCTGATCGGCCTGGAAACCCGTTCCACCGTGCTGCGCTTCCCCATGGCCTTCTACGCGGCGGCGGGGTTCTTCCCGGCCATCGCCATGGCGCTGACCGTGCTGGCCAATCTGTGGCGCATCCTGGCGGGCGACGCCAAGGCCCGCATCCCCGGCGACCCGAACGCGGCCTTTGGCGCCGCGCCGGTCGAGCATTGATCCCCGTCGCATTGATCCGCAAGGACGGACCCACGCCATGACCCTGACGATTTTCCTGTCCTCGCTGTTCGGCTTCATGCTGCTGGGGATGCCCATCGCCTTCGCGCTGATGCTGACCGGCGTCGCGCTGATGGTCCATCTCGACTTTTTCGACGCGCAGCTGGTCGCCCAGAACATGCTGAGCGGGGCCGACAATTTCCCGCTGATGGCCGTTCCCTTCTTCATCCTGGCCGGTGAGCTGATGAACGCGGGCGGCATTTCCCAGCGCATCATCAATCTGGCGGTCAGCCTGGTCGGCCACATCAAGGGCGGCTTGGGCTATGTCACCATCGGCGCGTCGGTGATGCTGGCCAGCCTGTCCGGGTCGGCCATCGCCGACACCGCCGCGCTCGCCACCCTGCTGATCCCGATGATGCGCGACCATGGCTATCCGGTGCCGCGTTCGGCCGGTCTGATCGCGTCGGGCGGCATCATCGCCCCGATCATTCCGCCCAGCATGCCGTTCATCATCTTCGGCGTCACCACCAACACCTCGATCAGCTCGCTGTTCATGGCGGGGATCGTGCCCGGCCTGCTGATGGGCATCGGTCTGGTCGCGGCCTGGATGTTCGTGGTCCGCGACATGACGGTGAAGCTGCAACCCAAGGCGAGCGGGCGTGAGCGGGTGAAGGCGCTGGTCGACGGCGTGTGGGCGCTGGCCCTGCCGGTCATCATCATCGGCGGGTTGCGCGGCGGGCTGTTCACCCCGACCGAGGCCGCCGTGGTCGCCGCCGTCTATTCGCTGTTCGTCGCGCTGTTCATCTACCGCCAGGTGACGTTGGCGCAGATCGTGCCGCTGCTGGTCCAGGCGGCGCGCACCACCAGCACGGTGATGTTCCTGTGCGCGGCGGCGCTGGTGTCGTCCTACATGGTCACGCTGGCCGATCTGCCGCAGCAGATGACCGAGCTGCTGCACCCGCTGATGGATCAACCCAAGCTGTTGATGCTGGCCATCGCGCTGCTGCTGCTGGCGGTGGGCACGGTGATGGATCTGACGCCGACCATCCTGGTTCTGGGGCCGGTCCTGACCCCGCTGGCGGTGGCGGCGGGCATCGACCCGACCTATTTCGGGGTGATGTTCGTGCTGATCGGCACGCTGGGCCTGATCCACCCGCCGGTCTGCACGGTGCTGAACGTGGTGTGCGGCGTCGCCCGCATCTCGCTGGAAAGCGCCACGCGCGGCATCTGGCCCTTCCTGCTGACCTACATCGTGCTGACCGGCCTGCTGATCGCCGTGCCGGAGATCATCACGGTCCCGCTGCGCGCCTTCAAATAAGCCCCCCTTGCAAAACGCCGTTGCCAAAAACCGCAAAACACACCGTTGGGAGAACGACACCATGACGCTGTTCCGCAAACTGCTGCTGGCCACCGGGCTGGCCGCCGCCATCCTCGCTCCGGTCGCGGCCTCTGCGCAGGACATCAAGCCGCGCATCATCCGCTTCGGCTATGGCCTGTCGGAGTCCAGCAACCAGGGCCGCGCGGTGAAATTCTTCGCCGAGGAGCTGGCCAAGCGGTCGGGCGGCAAGCTGAAGCTGAAGGGCTTCGGCGACGCCAGCCTGGGCAACGACATCCAGATGCAGAACGCGCTGATCGGCGGCGCGCAGGAGATGATGGTCGGCTCCACCGCCACGCTGGTCGGCATCGTCAAGGATTTCGGCGTCTATGACCTGCCCTTCCTGTTCAACGACGAGGCGGAGGCCGACGCCGTGCTCGACGGGCCGTTCGGCCAGAAGCTGATCGCGTCGCTGAACGAAAAGGGGCTGGTCGGGCTGGTCTATTGGGAAAACGGTTTCCGCAACCTGACCAACAGCAAGCGCGCGGTGACGAAGATCGAGGATCTGAGCGGCATCAAGCTGCGCGTCATGCAGAACCCGGTCTACATCGACATGTTCAACCGCTTTGGCGCGAACGCGGTTCCGCTGGCCTTCTCCGAACTCTTCACCGCGCTGGAAACCGGCACGGTGGACGGCCAGGAAAACCCGGTGACGACGATCCTGTCCTCCAAATTCTACGAGGTCCAGGGCTACATGACGATCTCGCGCCACGTCTACAGCCCGTGGATCGTGCTGGCGAGCAAGCGTTGGTACGACGGCCTGTCGGCCGACGAGCGCAAGATCCTGAACGAGGCCGCCGTCGCGTCCCGCGCCTTCGAGCGCAAGGACAGCCGCGAGGCCACCACCCAGAGCCTGGCCCTGTTGAAGGAAAAGGGCATGAAGATCAACGAGCTGAGCGCGGCCGAGGTCGCCCGCATGCGCGAGATGGTCAAGCCCGCCTTTGACAAATACGCCGCCGAGGGTGGGGCGGAGCTGCTGAAGGATCTCCAGGCCGAAATCGCCAAGGTCCGCAAGCCGTAAGGCCAAAGCCACGGGTGCCCGTCACCCCCGCCGTCTCCCCCAAGGGGTAAGGCTGCGGGGGTGTCCGGGTGAACGCGTCCGGGCGAACGGCCTTGCGTTGCGCCGTTTGCCCGGACACTCTGCCCCGGTTTTCGCTGACCGGGGTTTTTGCGTGATGACCAGCCGTTGCCCGCCGCACCGCCTTGCCCTGTCCCGGCGCGCCGCTCTGGCCGGGTCCGCCGCGTTGGTGGCGGTGGGACCGCGCGCCGCTGTGGCTGGTTCCGCCACTGGGCCGGTGGACAAGCCGCGCAGCTTCGCCGCGACCCATGGCTCGGTCCCCTTCGACACTCGACACTTGATTCCCGGCGCGTCGCTCGATCTGGCCCGGATCAACCCGGCGGCGGCGGGCGCGCGCGTCGTCGCGCTGACCATCGACGACGGTCCCGACGCCAACGACCGCCGCATCCTCGATCTGCTGAAACAGCACGAGGCGCGGGCGACCTTCTTTTGCATCGGGCGCAAGATCGCCGGGGCTGGCG
This sequence comes from Azospirillum griseum, assembly GCF_003966125.1. GTDB lineage: Bacteria > Pseudomonadota > Alphaproteobacteria > Azospirillales > Azospirillaceae > Azospirillum > Azospirillum griseum. The sequence continues at coordinate 115,726 of NZ_RXMA01000007.1, read as the reverse complement.
TGCCGATCGCCAAGGCCATCGCCGAATCCGGCAACGAGGTGGGCAGCCACAGCCACACCCACCCGATGATGAGCGACCTGTCGGCAACCGAACAAGAGCGCAACCTGTCCCGCGCCAACGCCGCCTTGGCCGCCATCGGCGTTCGTCCCCGCTGGTTTCGTCCGCCCTTCGGTGATTTTGACGACACCACCACGGGGCTGGCCACCGCCCAGGGGATGCAGACGGTGCTGTGGACCATCGACAGCCAGGATTGGAAGAACACCCCGGCGGCCACCATCGCCGCCCGCGTCACCGACCGGCTGGCCCCGGGGGCGGTGGTGCTGATGCACAGCACAAAGGCCGAAACGGTGAAAGCCCTGCCGACCATCCTGGAGGCTGGCCACCGCAAGGGCTTTCGCTTCGTCACATTGACGGACTGGTGGGCGGCGATGACCGCCGCCCGATCCGCCTGACCGCGCTGTTGGAGCGGTTGGCGCTTACAACGCCCGCAGGAAGTTGACCAGATCGGTGCGCTCCTGCTGGGTCAGGCCCAGGTTGAAACGACCGTTGTAGAAGCCGACGACGTTGCCCAGCGTGGTGGCGCTGCCGTTGTGGAAATAGGGCGCGCGGCCTGCCAGCCCGCGCAGGGCGGGGACCTTCATCCGGCCGATGTCGCTGCACCGGCCCGTGATCATCGCCTGACCGGGGTCGGTGACGGTGAAGGTCCGGCCCGCCAGCGGTCCGGCCACGCAGGTCAGGGTGAAGACCGGCAGGGACGCCACGTCCAGCGCCGCCGGGGCGTTGGCGTTCGACACGCCAATGTTCATCAGCACGTTGGTCGAATGGGTGCCGACGTTGGGTGTGTTGTGGCAGGTCGTGCAACTGCCCTGGACGCTGGGGTTGGCCTGGGTGGTCAGGCCCGGCACGTTGGTGATGGTGAAGGCGCGGGTGTTGAAAATCTGTTCCCCGCGCGCGATGGATTGCCGCGCCAGCGTGGCGGGGTCCGCCCCGGTCAGGCTTTGCCAGGCGGTGTACAGCTTGAACGCCGCGCGGTCGAACAGGCCGGAGTTGGGATCGTTCATGCCGACGGTGAAGGGCTGCTGCGCCAACGGCCCCACCCCACCCGTCGCCCCCAGCAGGTCCAATGGACCCGCCGCGTTGGTGGTGGCCTGCGCGGTGAATTCGCCGCTTTCGAAGGCGACCATCTGCGCCTGCTGGGGCAGGGATGGGGCGGTGGTGGCCTCGGCGTGGCCCAGCGTGGCGGCGACGGCCTGGGTGGTCAGCGTCGCCTCGCGGCCATCCCACATGACGCTGGTTTGAAAACGCAGGTTGGTGGCGGGCAAGGGGCGGCGGTAGACCGACAGGGTCCCGCTGCTGGCGCTGGTCAGGCCGGTGGCCGGGTTGGTGTTGCAGCCGTAGGGGTCGCTCGTCACCGACAGGGTGAATTGTGCGTTGGCCGGAACCGGCAGGGCGATGCGGAACACCCCCTTGCTCAACAGCAGCGCGTAGGCGCGCATCTGGTTGATCGGGGTGTCAACCGGCGCGGTGGAGCAGGTCGCCCCGTCGTTCAGGCGAAACAGCGGGTCGGTTCCTTGTGTCACCTGGAAACGGGCGTTGATCCCGGTGGGGGTGACGCTCCAGCCCGCTTGCGGGTCGTGGCAGGTGGCGCAACTCCGCCCGTTGGTGCCCAGCGATTGGAAAAAGGCGTTGGCGGCGGTTGCCGTCGGCCCGGCCACCTGGAACGTGTGGGCAACCCCCGCCGGGTTGGCGGTCGCCGTCACCGTGTCCAGCACCGCCGGAATGCCGGTGGCCGACTGGGCCGAGGCCATGGGAACGGGCAGAGCGGGAGAAAGCGCCGCCGCGCCGATCAGCGCGGCGGCGGTTTTGGTCAGGCGGGCAGAGCGGGCAACGCGCATGGCTGGCTCCATAAGCATTCTCAATTTATCTTGAATGCTATGTTTCTCCAGATTCGGCCCGCGTTCAGTGACGGCAGTCACAGGTTGGTGGTGATCACCACAATTCTCTTTTGAAACATGGATGTCAGTCGTGTCAGACCTTGCCCAACCCAAGTTGGGCGTGGTGTGGCGGGTCGTTGCGCCGCAGGGCGACGGCGCGCCACCAGCCCAGCAGCGCGGCCAGTGGCAGCGTTGCCGGAATGGCCCAGGACAGCACGCCGTTCGATCCGGTCAGCACGTCGAAATGCAGGATGGCGAGCGCGAGAACCCCGGCCAGCAGCAGGCCCGACAGCAAGGGCAGCAGCAACGTCCGCAGCGGCCCTTCGCTGGGAGCCGCGACACCGCGAAAGAAGCGGATGACGGCGAAGGAGGTCAGGGTCATCAGCGCGATGACGCACAGCGTCGCCAGATTGGTCAGCCACGAGAACAGCGTCAGCACCGGGTCGGAGCCGCTGACGACGAAGGCGGTCATCACGACGAAGGCGATGGCGGTTTGCAGCAGCGATCCGGCGTGCGGGCTTTGGTGAACCGGGTGGGTCTGGCCCAGAACCTCCGGCAACAGCCCCTCGCGCCCGATGGAGTAGAAATAGCGCGCCGCCGAATTGTGGAAGGCGAGCAGGGCGGCGTAGACGCTGCTGACCAGAAGGGCGCTCATCGCCACCGTCAGCCATGGCCCGGCGTAACGGTCGGACAGGGTGAAGGTGAAGGTCGTCGGGTCGGGCAGGGCGGAAATCGTCTCCACCACCTTGTCGGCCCCGACGCCGACCACCAGACACCAGATCGAGAAGGTGTAGAAGCCGCCGATCAGCAGCACCGAGATGTAGGTGGCGAGCGGGATCGTGCGTTCGGGATCCTTGGCCTCCTCGCCGTAGATCGTCGTCGCCTCGAACCCGACGAAGGAGGCGAAGCAGAACAGCAGCCCGATGGCCGGTGCGCCGCCCAGCAGGGCCGGAAGGGTGAAGGACACGGTCGTCAGCCCGCCGCCGCCGTCCATGCCCTGGCTTTTCAGAATGAAGAGATCGAGCAGAAAGACGACGATGTATTCGCCAACGACCAGCAGCGCCAGAACCCGCGCCGACAAATCGACCTGCCGATAGCCGAAGATGGCCACGGTCGCCATCGCCGAATAGGCCCAGACCCACCAGGGCCAATCCAGCCCGACCATCTCCTTCATGAAACCGGCGGTCGCCACCCCGTGCAGGCCGTACAGCCCGACCTGCATGGCGTTGTAGCCCAGAATGGCGAGCGCGGCGGCGGCCCCGCCCATCCGCCCGCCGAACCCGCGCGAAACAAAGGCGTAAAAGCCGCCCGCGTGGGTGACGTGGCGGGCCATGGCGGTGTAACCCGCCGAAAACATCAACAGAATGCCGATGACGATCAGCAGCAGCGCCGGGGTTCCCGCCCCGTTGCCCAGCATCATGCCGATGGGCAGGCCGCCCGCGATGGCCGCCAGCGGTCCGGCGGCGGAAATCACGAAGAAGACGATGAAGCCGACGCCGAGCGCGCCTTTTTTCAATTCGTTGGTGGAAGCACTTCCCTGAACCGATTGTGTCATTGGACCCTCTCCAAACGGGCCGGGGCGCGGCCCCGGCAAGTGGCGCACGGACGTGAGAGGCGCAGGGTTGCGGCGGGGCCGGGCCTGCATGATGTCGTTGGCGGCGGGGTCGCCGCGTGCGCGGTCCCGATCCACCGGGATGGACGGCGGACAGGGAACGCGGGTTGGTGGGCACGCGTGGCGGCCGGGGCGCGCTCCCGGCTGCGAGGAAAACTCAGGCTCAGACCACGGCGAAATAATTCTTGGTGAAGACCGGGCTGTTCACCCGCCACAGGATCGGCGTGCCCTTTTCGATGAACCAGCCGTCGCCGGGTTGGTAGGTCTGGCTGTCGCCGGTGGCCTCGTTGGTCAGGGTGACGGTCCCCTCGACGACGACGGCGTGTTCGGTGAAGGGGTAGACCATGCGGAAGACGCCCTGGGTGCAGGAAAACCAACCGCAGCTGACCGGGGAATCCGGCGCGCCATGCGCCATCTTGCCAAAGGCCTTGACCTCGCCCTCCAGAATGGTGGAGCCGAGATCGGCCACGGTCCCCCAGGGATCGAGGGCGGGCGGTTGGCCGGGTTTGATCGGAAGCATGAGGGATCCTTTCGTGTGGGGGAAGGGGCGGGCGTTCAACGACGCCCGTTGAAAAAGCCGGAAAGCTGGTGCCAGGTCTTGGCCGCCGACATCACGGCGGGGCGCAGCCGCTCCTTGCCGACAATGTCGATGTGGGGGATCGAACTCATCAGGTCGTAACGCTCCGACCCTTCGCTCATCCCCTCGGCCAGGACCTTGCACACGATGTGGCTGGGGGTGACGCCGAAGCCGGAATAGCCCTGGACGTAAAAGGCGTTGGGGCGGCCGGGCAGGGAGCCGATCTGTGGGAACAGGTTGGCCGAACAGGCCATCGGCCCGCCCCAGGCCAACTCGATCTTCACATCGGCGAGGTAGGGGAAGATGGCCAGCATCCGCGCCCGGTTCCACCCGGCCAGATCGCCCGGCACGTAATCGACGAAATCGGTGGCGGCACCGAACAGCAGGCGGTTTTCGTTGGTGACGCGGTAGTAATCGATGACCGGGCGGATGTCGCTGTAGGCCCCCCGGATCGGGCTGATTTTCAAACACAGCTCGTCCGGCAGGGGTTCGGTCGCCATTTGAAAGGCATAGGTGTTGATCGTCTTCGCCGCGATGGCCGGTTCCATCCTGTTCAGGAAGGAATCGCAGGCCCACAGCAGCTTGGTCGCGCGCACGCTGCCCGCGTTGGTGCGCACGGTGATGCGCGCGCCATACTCCACGGCGATGACCGGGCTGTTTTCAAAGATGCGCGCGCCGTGGCCGGTCAACGCCTTGGCTTCGCCCAACAGCAGATTCAATGAATGGACATGGCCGCCGCCCATGTGCTTCAGCGCGGCGCGGTAGGCGGTGGAACCGACCACCTCCTGCACGCGCGGGCCGCTGACCAGCTCGATGTCCTCGTCGGGGGCGACCTGTTTGAACTCCGCCAACCACGTTTTCAGCGTCTGTTCCTGCCGCTCGTTGAAGGCGAGGTAGCCGTAGCCATGGCGGAAATCGGCGTCGATGCCATAACGCGCGATGCGGTCGCGGATGATCCCGGCCCCGAGGTTGGCGATGCCGAACAGCGTTTCCATCCCCTTGGGACCGACGTGCTTCTTCACCTTTTCCAGGTCATGGCCGATTCCGGCCATCACCTGCCCGCCGTTGCGCCCGGTGCCGCCATAGCCCAGATGCCGGGCTTCCAGCACCACGATGTTGGTGATGCCCTTTTCCGCCAGCTCCAACGCGGTGTTGATCCCGGAAAAGCCGCCGCCGATCACCACGACATCGGCGTCCAGATCCTGGGTCAGGCGCGGAAAGGCCAGGTCATACTTGCGCGTGGCGGTGTAGTAGTTCCGGGAATCCAGCCTGTTCATGATGTGGGTCATGGTGATCGTCTTTCCGCGTGACCTTCCCCGGTCCAGCGCCCGGCCGATCCCAAGGGGGCCGGAGGGCGCGGGGCGAGGGTGATCGGGTTTTGAACGTGACCACAGGATGACACCGCCGTCCGGTGTCCACTTGATAGGATGCGCCAATAATTTGATCTTCAGCGCCACAGGTGAGGATTTGATGGGCAGCGCTCACATTTGCACAAAACATATGCAACTCTAAACGCTGCCCCCGCCGCCTCATCCCGGCAGGGCGATGCAGACCGATTTGGTTTCCAGATAATGGTCCAGCACCGCCCGGCCATGCTCGCGCCCGATGCCGGATTCCTTGAAGCCGCCGAAGGGCATCGCCGGATCGAGCATGTTGTGGCTGTTGACCCAGACGGTTCCGGCCTTCAGCCGCGCCGCCACCGTGTGGGCGATGCCGAGATCGCGCGTCCACACCGACGCCGCCAGCCCATAGCGGCTGTCGTTGGCGCGGGCGACGACCGCGTCGAGATCGCGGAAGGGCATGGCCACGGCGACCGGGCCGAACACTTCCTCGCGCACAATCTCCTGATCGTCGCGGGTGTTGACCAGCAGCGTCGGGGCGACGAAGCAGCCCGGCCCGTCCACTGGGGCACCGCCGCTGAGCGCCTCCGCCCCCTCGGCCAGGGCGCGGGTGACGAAGCCCTGGACCCGCGCCTGTTGGCGGGGCGAGATCAGCGGCGTGATCTGGCTGTCGGGATCCAGGCCGCTGCCCAGCCGCAGGCCGCGCGCCACCCCGGCGATGTCGGCGACCACCCGGTCGAAAATGTCGGCGTGGATGTACAGCCGCGACCCACAGGTGCAGACCTGTCCCTGGTTGAAGAAAACGCCGAGATGGGCGGCGAAGCCCGTCTGGGCCGGATCCATGTCGGGGAACAGGATCATCGGCGATTTGCCGCCCAGTTCCAGCGTGAAGCGGGCCATGCGGGCGACCGCCGCCGCGCCCACCTGCCGCCCGACCGGCGTCGATCCGGTGAAGGCGATCTTGTCGACGCCGGGATGCGCGGCCAGGGCCGCCCCGGCCACCGCGCCGACGCCGGTGACGATGTTGACCACGCCGGGCGGGATTCCGGCCTCAAGGCACAGTTCGCCCAGCCGCAGGGCGGTCAACGGCGTTTCGTCGGCGGGTTTCAGCACCACGGTGCAGCCGGTGGCGAGCGCCGGGCCGATCTTCCACACCGCCATCAACAGCGGGAAATTCCACGGCACGATGGCCCCGACGACGCCGACCGGTTCCCGCCGGGTGTAGGCGTGGAAGCGGGCTCCGGGCGGCACGTTGATGGAGACGTCCAGCGTGCTGCCCTCGATCTTCGTCGCCCACCCGGCCATGTAGCGCAGAAAATCGACCGAGGCCCCGACCTCCACCGCGCGGGACAGGCCGATGGGCTTGCCGTTGTTGAGGGTTTCGATCTGGGCCAGCTCCTCGCCATGCCGTTCGATCAGGTCGGCCAGACGCAGCAGGACCCGTTCACGCTCCACCGGGCGCAGGCGGGACCACTCCCCCTCCAGCGCCCGGCGGGCGGCCTGGACGGCGGCGTCCACATCCGTCGGACCGGCGGCGGGGACGGTGGCGATGGGGTGGCCGGTGGCCGGATCATGCGCGGCCATCACGGCCCCGGAGGCCGCCATCGGGCGGTCCGCCCCGACGATCAGGGCGTGCGGCTGGGCCAGGAAGCGGACAGCGGCGGGGGACAGGCGCGGGTCGTGCCCGGGCGGCAGGGGGTGATCCATGGCGGCGATGGTTCCGAAGGCTGGGGCGCTCGGTTGTTGTTCGGAGCGCTGATTGCGGTGTGTGCGGACGATGGTCGCCGATCCGCCGTCGCATCACCCGATTTTCACCGCCAGATTTTTGACCTTTCGCGCCACAAACCTCATTCCGGTTGGCCTCATTCCGGTTGGCTCCAGTCCGGCGCACCCCCGGTCACGGCGGAGCCAGCCCGCGCGCCGTCTTGCGGTAGGCCGAGGGGGTCAGCCCGAACCAGCGGCGGCAGGCCCGGGTGAAGCAGGCCCCATCGGCGTAGCCCAGAATGTGGGCGATCTCCGTCACCGACAGGTCGGTGTCGGCCAGATAGGTTTCGGCCATGCTCCGCCGCTTGTCCTGTTTGATCGCGGCAAAGCTGTCGCCCGATTTGTGCAGGGTGCGTTGCAGGGTGCGGGCGGACAGGCCGACGGCGCGCGCCGCCTTGGCGACGCCGAACCGCCCGCTGTCGGGCAGATGATCGGACAGGATGCGCCGCACCTCGTCCTCCACCGAGCGCACCGGCATGGCGCGTTCCAGCAGGGTGCGCAGATACTGTTCGACGATGGGGCTGACCCGGCGGTCCATCACGTTTCCGGCGATGGCCAGATCGGCGGCGGAGAAAATCAGGCTGTTGATGCCCTGGTCGAAATAGAGCGGCGCGCCGAAAAAGGCGTCGTGCGCCTGCCGGTTCAGCGGGGCGCTGTGTTCGAAATGCACCTCCAGCGGCCGCCAGCCGTTGCCCGCCATGGCGCGCATCAGCGTCGTCACCATCGCCAGCGAATAATCGGCGTCCTGGCGGCGGCGGCGGATGCGCGCATCCTCGATCCGGTATTGAAAGACGCAGGTCGGCCCATCCTGCACGATGCGGCTGGTGGTCGCCTGCTGGGCCAGCCCGATGTAATCGATGAAGCCTTTCAGCGCCGTGCCGAGGGTGGGGGAACTGATGAACAGCAGCCCGATCGGGCCAAGGGTGAAGGGGGTGACGTCGCGCGCGGCCGACAGGCCGAAATTGGGATCGCCGACGCGGGCGGCGGCGGCCTCGAACGCCTCGACGTAATGGCGCAGGGGGATTTCGCGGCAGGGATCGGCCAACAGCGCTTCCGACAGGCCGTAGCGTTCCAGCAGCGCGTCGGGGGCACCGCCCCGGCGCTTGATGGAATCGACCAGCGGCTGCATGACCGAGGCCCATGTCTTCGGCTCGCGGTCGGTGGAGGGGATCGGCGGCACGGCGGGCGGAACCCTGACGGACGGACGCGGGGCGTAAACTATGGCGTCCTCCTGTCCGGGCGGCAAAGGGGTTTTGCGGAACGGACCGCCCGCTGCGGGGGCGGTCCGTTCCGGATGCGCGCGGGTCAGACGCCCAGTTTTGGCACCGCGTGGGTGTCGAGCGCGACGCAGATGTTCTTGGTTTCCATATAGAAATCAAAGCTGTAATCGCCGCCGTCACGGCCGATGCCGCTGGCCTTCATGCCGCCGAACGGGGTGGGCAGATGGCGGTTGTTTTCCGAATTGATCCAGACCATCCCGGCGTCGAGCTTCAGGGCGACCCGGTTGGCCCGGCCGACGTCGCGCGTCCACACATAGCCGGTCAGGCCATAGGGGATGTCGTTGGCGATGGCGACGGCCTCGGCCTCGTCGGTGAAGGGAATGGCGGTCAGCACCGGGCCGAAGATCTCCTCCTGCGCGATGCGCATCCGGTTGGTGGCGTTGGTGAACAGGGTGGGGCGGACGTAATGGCCACCGGTCCCCAACCCCTCCGCACGGGTGCCGCCAACGCGGACGGTCGCCCCATCCTCGCGCGCGATGGCGCAATAGCCGAGAACCTTGCCCAGATGGCGTTCGTGCACCAGCGGCCCGACCTCCGTCGCCGGATCCAGCGGGTGGCCGACCGTGATGCGCGCCACCCGTTCGGCCAGCCGGTCGATGAAGGCGTCGTGGATGCCGCGCTGGACCAGCAGGCGGGAGGAGGAGGTGCAGCGCTGGCCGTTCAGGCTGTAGATCATGAAGACCACGGCGTCGAGCGCCCGATCCAGATCGGCGTCGTCAAAGACGATGACCGGATTCTTGCCACCCAATTCGAAATGCACGCGCTTCAGCGTCGGCGCGCCCTGGGCCATGATGTGGCTGCCGGTGCTGGATTCGCCGACGAAGGCCACCGCCTTGATCGCCGGATGCTCGGTCAGGCTCTTGCCCGCCTCTTCCCCCAAACCGTTGACCAGATTGACCACGCCCGCCGGAACCCCGGCCTCGGTCATGATCTCGGCCAGCAGCATGGCGGTCAGCGGACTCCATTCGGCGGGCTTGTGCACCACCGTGCAACCGGCGGCGAGCGCCGGGGCGATCTTCCAGGTGGACAGCATGAAGGGCGTGTTCCACGGGGTGATGACCGCCACCGGCCCCAGAGGCTGGCGCAGGGTGAGGTTCAGATGGGTGTCGGCGGGCAGCGACAGGCCGTTCGCGGCGTCGGGCGCGCGGTCGGCGAAGAAGCGGAAATTCTCCGCCGCCCGTTCGGCGGCCTTGCTCATGAAGCGGATCGGCTGGCCGCTGTCCAGGCTTTCCAGAATGGCGATGTCGGTGGCGCGGGCCAGGATGCCGTCGGCGACCTTGTGCAGGATGCGCTTGCGCGCGGTCCCGGACAGCGCGGCCCAGGCGGGAAAGGCGCGTTCGGCGGCCCGTGCGGCGGCGTCCACATCGGCGGCGTTGCCCGCGTGGACCTGATTGATGAGTCCGCCGTCGATGGGCGAATGGTTGTCGAACAGCGCGCCGGACGATCCCGGCACCTCCCGACCATCGATGAAATGGCCCAGCGGTTTGGCGCGGAAGCGGGTGAGCAGCGTTTCGGCGGCGGCGAGGTTGGCGGCAAAGGCGGTTCCGGTGGCGCTGCTGGCGTTGGTTGCGCTGGTCATGGCGTTTCACTCCTTGCGGGTCGGGTTCTTGGTGCGTTGGCGGCGCGCGGCAGGTTTGGGGGCTGGTGTTTGGGGCGTGATGAGGGGGGCACGCGTGCGCCGGGCCGAAGGGGTGGGGCCGACGCGGTCGCCGCATTTGATTGCCGCGTTAATATTTAACGTGTTATATAAATCGACGTCGCCGGGTGTCAAGCGGTTTTGCATCCGGTGGCGGGCGCGCTATCCTGATCGCGCGCCGTCGCCGATTTTCCGTGAAAGACAGTGGACCAGAGCCGTGGGCAGACCATCCAAACGCAGCGCCGTGACACCGGATCCAAGTCCCGCCGCGCCTCCGCCTCCGGATCAGACGTTTCCAGACCAGCCGCGCGCGGAACTCCGCGCCTTCAGCCGATCCCTGCCGATGGCGTTGCTGAAGGCGCGCGAAGCGGTGATGGGCCGGTTCCGCCCGATCCTGCACGCCCATGACCTGACCGAACAGCAATGGCGGGTGTTGCGCGCCCTGACCAGCGCCGACGGGTTCCGCGCGGGCGAACTGGCGCGGTTGAGCAGCATCAGCATGCCCAGCCTGTCGCGCATCCTGCGGGCGCTGGAAAAGCGGGCCTTGATCGAACGCGGGGTGGAGGACAAGGATCTGCGGGCCGCGCAAATCTCCATCACCGCCAGCGGGCGGGCGCTGATCGCGCTGATCGCCCCGCACAGCGAACGCGGTTACGCCGAGATCACCGCCGCCTTCGGCGACGAGCGGCTGACGACGCTCTACCGCCTGTTGGACGAGCTGGCCACCTGCCTGACCGATGGAACCGAACCGGTCGAGGCGGACGAGGAGTAGGTCGCCCGCTCATCCCGCCCCCTCCTGTGTCGTTTAGGGTGTGTGACGCAAGATGTGCGGCGTGAACCGCACAAAGATGATTCGCGCGAGGTTGGCCCACGCGTCGCCTTGCTGGGGCGTTCGGCTTTTGCTAGCCTGATGACATGGTTGAAACCCGACGCACAGGCGAACGCGGAAACGAGCCGATCCGCACCGATGTCGGTGGTGGGCGTGTCCCCTCCACCGGGGCTGTGGGGGTGCGCGCGCGGGCCGAAGGGGTGGCGCAGGGCCGTCAACGCATTCCCAGCGTGCGCGAACTGGCGGCACTGGTGGTCAACGGCATCCTGACCCTGCCGCGCAACTACCGGCGCGGCATGTTCCTCGACGTTCAGATCTGAGCGGGTCCCCGTTTCTGATGCCTCGTCTGGGCGCTCAGTCCCCGATGTAAGCGGCGATGGTCGGGCCGAACAGCCGGTCCAGCAACCATTCCGGCAACTCATATTGCGGCATGCACAGGCTCGTGCTGCGCGCGTGCAGCGTGTGCAGGCACAGCCCCTCGCGGTCGGGAAAGGCCCCGACGCGGAAGCCCGCGCGCGCCGCCGCCACGAAGGGCGCGTCTTCGCAGGCGTTGACCGGTGGAAAGCGACCGGCCTCCCACACCGCGCGGCGGTAGGCGTAGGAAAAGCCGTAACCGTCGAGATTGTCCGCAGAGGCCGGAGCGTCGGGAGCCTCGACATAGGCGCAGGCGCTGCGGCCCCAGCGGTGATGCGATCCGCCGCGCGCCGTGTCCCAATAGCCGAAACGCCTGTGGACGGCGCTGTGCAGGAACCAGCCCGACAGCTTGACCAGATCATACCCGCTCTCCAGCCACGCCACCATGCGGGCGACATAGCCGGGGGCGTAGAAGTCATCGTCGTCCATGTGCAGGATGATGCCGCCGCGCGCGTGTTCGGCCAGGATGTTGCGCTTTTCGCCGATGGCGTAGCGGCTGGCCGAATAAAAATACTTCAGATCCGGATTGGCCAACGGTTGGAGATAGGGCGACGGGCGCGGACTGTCGTCGAACACCAGCCATTCGATGGCCGGATGGGTCTGCGCCTGGATGCAGGCGTGCAGGCGGGGCAGGCAATCCTCCCGCTGCCAACTGGGGGTGATGATGCTGACCAGAGGAGCCGGGGCGGGGGTGGTCATCGGCGTGTCTTGCTCGCTCTTTGGCCTGCGTGTAGACAGGCGGGATGGTATCTCTTCGCGACGCCCTGGCCGCAGCGGTCGACCACCATCAGGCGGGCCGCCTGGATCGGGCCGAGGCGCTGTATCTTAGCATCCTGCGGGCCGTGCCGGACCAGCCCGACGCGCTGCATCTTCTGGGGGTGCTCGATGGGCAGAGCGGGCGACAGGCGGCGGCGCGGCGGCGCTTGCGGCTGGCGGTGGCGGTGGCCCCGCAGGATGGCGATTTCCTCAGCGATCTGGCCCTGACCCTGCGGGCGGCGGGGGAGGCGGACCGGGCAGCGCAAGGCTTCGCCCGCGCCCTGCGCCTGGACCCCGATCTGGCCGAAGCGGCTTACAATCTGGGCAATCTGTGGTTGGAGCGCGGCGACGCGGCGGCGGCGGCGGGCCTCTACCGCCACGCGCTCGCCCGGCGCGCCCGCTACCCGCAGGCTTGGAACAATATCGGCACCGCCTTGCGGGCGCTGGGTCGCACGGATGAGGCCGCCGACGCCTTCGCCCAGGCCATCGCCCAGACCCCCGATGCGGCGGAACCGCGCGTCAACCGCGCCATCGCGTTGGCGGAGTTGGGCCGCCACGCCGCCGCCGCCCGCCTGCGGCGGCAGGCGATGGCGCTGGAGCCGGGGAACGCCGACGCCCTGCACACCGTCGCCGTTCGCCTGTTGAGCGAAGCCGGGATGGATCAGCCGGTGGTCGCCGGGCGGGCGCTGGACGGGGCCAAGCTGGCGCGCGGTCTGGGGTGGGTGCGTCGCGCCCTGGCCGTGCAGCCCGCCCACGCGGCGGCGGGCGATGCCCTGCTGGGCGCGGCGTTGAAACTGCTGCAAGCCGGGCGGGCCGACGATGGTCTGGTTGCGGCGGCGGCGCGCGCGGCTCCGCAGGCCCTGCGGCGGGATCCGCGCGACACCCGCGCGGCGTCCCTGGTCGCCTATCACTTTTACCGCCGGGGGCGCAGCGATCTGGGCGCGCGCTGGATGCGGCGGATCGGGCAACGCTTCACCCCGGCGGAACGCGCGGCGGATTTCGAGCTGCGCCTGTGGTCGCTGATCCGGGCCGACCGGGGGATGCTCGACCGTCTGCCCGCGCTCGACCGTCTGTTGCCGGATTTTGCCCCCCTGGAGATCCTCGCCGCGTTGCCGCCGGGCGGGGCGGGGCGGCCGGTGATCGCGGTGGCCTGCGACGATGGCTATTTCCAGCGCTTTGTCGGCGATCTGCTCGCGTCCATCGCGGCGGTCGTGCCGTCCACCGCTGGGGTGGCGGTGCATGTTCACGTCGTCAACCCGTCCGCCGCGACGTTGGCCGCGTTGGCCGACTGGCGCGCGCGGTTGCCGTTGGGCTACAGCCGGGAGGTGGTTGACGTGTCGGGCTGGGACGCCCACCGTCGCGCCACCTACTACGCCTGCATCCGCTTCGTGCGTTGGAGCCAGCTTCTCGACCGGCTGCGCCGCCCGCTGGTGCATGTGGACGCCGATTGCAGCCTGTTGACCGACCTCGGCGGGCTGGCTGACCGGCTGGCCGGGGCCGATGTCGGCCTGTTGCGCGATGGGCGCGGACGGGGGCCGACTCGGGAAATCACCGTCTGCTTTGCCTGGTTCCAACCGACCGACGCCAGCCGCCGGTTTCTGTCCGCCACCGCCGCGTTCATCGCCGACGTCTGGCACCGGGGCGAAGGGGCCTGGATGCTCGACCAGGCCGCCCCCTTCTGTGTGTTGGAGGCGATGGGTAAGCGCGGAATCGCGCCGGCGGTGCGCTGGTTCGATTGGACGGCCTTCCCGTGGGTCCGCTTCATTGGCGACAAGTGAAACCGTCGGGACCGGGGATCAGGCCCGGTTGAGATCACGGATGCAGGCCCCCGGCGGGCAGGCCCGGCAGCATTGGCAGCACAGCGACTCCAGATCGGCCATGATGCCGTGCGCGCTCAACACGCTCTGGGCGTAGACGGTGTAGAGCTTGCGCAAGGCCGGTTCGCCGTCATGGTCACAGGGCGCGCTGGTGGCCTGTTCAACCTCGTCGATGGCCTGACGGATTGCGGATGGTGTCAGCATCAGCCGCTCCGATGCGGTGGTGGCGCGCGTGCGCCGTCTGGTTGGAAATGATGGCCCGGCCCCGGACGGATGACAATGACGGAAGGGTTACAGCTTTTTCACACGGGCGCGCCTGTGGTCAGCCGACCAACCCGCGCAGCGCCGGGGCCAGGGCGGCGGCCAGCCGGTTTCCGTCGCACAAGGGGCCAGCCGCCATGCGGGCGCGCAAACCGGCGCGCAGCGCCGCCAGCCGGTCGGGTGCCTGCGCCCAGGCCACGGCCTTGTCCACGTAATCGTCCACGCTGGACGCCACGCAGCCCTCCACCCCGGCCACGGACAGGAAGGCCAGCGAATGGCGGCTGGAGAAGGTCTCGCCCGGCAGCGTCACCACCGGAACCCCCATCCACAGCGTTTCCAACGTCGTCGTGCTGCCCGCGAAGGGGAAGGGATCCAGCGCCACATCGACCGAGGCGCACCAGCCCATATGCTCCAGATTGCTGGTGGCCCCGACCATCGTCACCCGATCCGGCGCGATCCCGGCGGCGGCCAGCCGGTCGCGCCACAGGGCGGCGGTGTCCGGGCAGGACAGGGCCTTGGTCTTCATCAGCAGGCGGGCGTCGGGGATGCGCGTCAGGATGGCCGCCCAGGCCGCCAGAACCCCGGCGTTCAGCTTGGTCAGAATGTTGAAGCAGCCAAAGGTCGGCGGCGCGCCCGCTTGGCAGGGCGGCGGGGTCAGATCCGGCGCGCCATCAGGCGGGTCATAGGCGATGAAGGCGTCGGGCATGCGCAGGACGCGTTCGCCATACAACGCCTCCGCCCCGTCGGGGATGTGGTGATGGTCGGCCACCAGGGCGTCCATCGCCGCCAGACCGGTGGTGGCCATGTAGCCCGACCACGCGACCTGAACCGCCACCGGTTTGCGGGCGAAGACACCGGGCCGCCCGCGCGCGTTGTGCCCGGCCAGATCGATCAGGATGTCGGGCCGGTCGGCGCGGATGCGCTCGGCCAGCGCGGCGTCGGACAGCGCGCCAACCGGAATCCAGCGCTCCGCCGCCGCCTGGAAGCGGGCGGTCAGGTCGTCGGCTTCGGTCTGGTTGGCGTAGAGGAACAGGCGCACGCCGTGGGCGGGCAGGGCCTCCACCGTGCGGATGGCGAATTGCCCGGCGGGGTGGCGGCGGAAATCGCCCGACAGGATGCCGACGGTCAACGGACCGTCCGCTTTGCGCCGCGCGGGTTTGGGCCAGGAGGCCCGCAGCGGCGCGCCGTGCACCGCGTCCCACGCCCGATGCGCGGCCAGCGCCCCGGCCAGCGACGCCCCCGGCTGGAACAACGCCAGATAGGCAAGGTTGGAGCGGACCGTCGCCAGATCCGGGCGCAGGGCGAGCGCCAGCCGGTCGCCGCGTTCGGCCTCCGTCAACAGCCCTTGCGTCTGGCGGGCGACGGCCAGATTGGCCCACGCCTCGGCCAAGCCCGGATCCAGCGCCAGCGCGGTGGAGTAGGCGCGGGCGGCGTCGCCCAGACGGTTGGCCCGTTGCCGCGCCTCGCCCAACCCCAACCACGCGTCGGCGTTGGCCGGGTTGGCGCGCACCGCCCGCCGCGCCGCGTCGGCGGCGGCTCCATCCCCTTGGGCCAGAAGCGCCGCCGTCCGGTTGGTCAACGCGCCGGGATGATCCGGGCGCAGGGCCAGCGCGCGCGCCAGCGCCGAATCGGCCTCGACCGGGCGGCCCAGCGCCAGCAGCGCCGCCCCCCGGTTGGCGTGCGCCTCGACAAAGGCCGGGTCATCGGCGATGGCGGCGTGGAAAGCGGCCTGCGCGTCCTCGTTTCGGCCCAACGCCGACAGGGCGTTGCCCAGATTGAAGCGCGCCCGCGCGTAGCCGGGGCGGCGGGCGATGGCCTGGCGGTAGGCGGTGACGGCCTCCTCCCGGCGCCCCAGCGCGTCGAGCGCGTTGCCGAGGTTGTAGAGCGCCTGGGCGAAGTCGGGCCGCAAGCGGATGGCCTGCCGGTGGGCGGCCACCGCCTCGTCCAACCGGCCCAACGCCTTCAGGGCGCTGCCGAGGTTGTCGTGGTAATCCGCCGCGCGGCGGTTGGACTGGATGGCGGTGCGAATCCAGCGTTCCGCCTCGTCCGGCTGACCGGCCTGGAGATGGGCGACGCCCAGCAGATGGGCGGCGTCGGGGTGGCCGGGGACGGCGTCGAGCACGGCGCGATAGCCCGCTTGCGCCTCGTTCAACCGTCCGGCCTGATGGTGGGACAGCGCCGCTGTCAACACGTCCTGGATCGTCGCCATGGGGTCCTGTCTATCCGCCCGGACCGTCCGCGCGCCAGCATTTTCCGCCCTTGCGTCCGGGGCGGCGGCTTTTCAGCGCTTGACCCGGCGGGCGGAGACGGTCAGCTTGCCGCGCGTGCTGCATCTTTGGCCAGACCCATGAACCGACTGCAACGGTATCTGTTCCGCAACCTGCTGATCGCCACGCTCTATTCCACCGCCGGTCTGACGCTGACGATCTGGTTGAGCCAGTCGCTGCGCCTGATCGAGATCGTGGTCAGCGCCGGCGCGCCGATGCAGATGTTCCTGTGGCTGCTGCTGCTGACGGTCCCGACCTTCCTCGGCATCGTGCTGCCGCTGGCGCTGGTCGGGGCGATTTTGTTCACCTACAACCGGTTGACGGCGGACAGCGAGCTGGTGGTGATGCGCGCCGCCGGGGTCGGGCCGTTTTCCTTGGCGCAACCGGCGGTCCTGTTGGCCCTGATGGTGGTCGGCGTCGTCTACACCCTCAACGTCTGGATCACCCCGTCGGCCCATCGCGAATTGGTGCGGATGGAATATGTCGTGCGCAACGACTATTCGCAGCTGTTCCTGCGCGAGGGCGTGTTCAACGAGGTGGGCGACCGTTTCAGCGTGTTCCTGCGCGAGCGGGACTCCGACGGCAATCTGCACAAGGTGCTGATCCATGACGGGCGCGACGAGGTCAAGCCCGTCACCGTCATGGGCGACCGCGCCGTGATGCTGACCGGGCCGGAAGGCACGCGCTTTGTCGTCTATGACGGCAACCGGCAGGAGTTGGACCGCAAGACCGGCCGCCTGTCGCAACTGTTTTTCGAACGCTACGCCGTGGATCTGAAGGTGCTGACCCCGACGGCGGAGGAGCGTTGGCCCGACGCGCGCGAGCGGTCCACCGCCGACCTGTTCGCGCCGGAAGCCATCGCGCAGGACGACCGCATGCGGCGCGGCCTGATCGCGGAGTTGCACCACCGCTTCGCCTCGCCGCTGCTGGCCTTGGCCTACGCCGCCGTTGCCTTGGCCGCGCTGTTGTCGGGCGAGTTCAACCGGCGCGGTCAGTCCAGGCGGATCACGGTGGCGGTTCTGCTGGTGATGGGATTGCAGGCGGCGGCCCTGGGCTTGACCAGTCTGGCGGGCAAGATGACGCCCTTTGTGCCGCTGATGTATGTGCTGCCCTTCTGCGCGGTGATTCCGTCGATCTGGGTGATGTCGCGCGGGCTGCGTTTGAAGCCATCGCAGCAGGCGGCACCAGGGGCGACGGATTCCGGCACCAGAGACTCCGCCTCGTGACCCGGATTCTGTTCATCACCTCCAACCGGTTGGGCGACGCGGTCCTGTCCACCGGCCTTCTCGGCCATCTGATCGACCGGCACCCGCAGGCGCGCCTGACCATCGCCTGCGGCCCTTTGCCGGCCCCGCTGTTCCGCGCGGTGCCGGGGCTGGAACGGTTGATCCCGATGGCCAAACAACCCTATGCCCGGCATTGGTGGCGGCTGTGGCTGGCCTGCGTCGGCACCCGCTGGGACATGGTGGTCGATCTGCGCAACTCGGCGGTCGGTCGCTTGGTGCTGGCCGGAACGCGCGCCTTTCACCGCAAGGCCGCCCGGCCGATGCACAAGGTGGAGGAGATCGGCGCGGTTCTGGGCCTGTCGCCCCCACCAGCGCCACGGCTGTGGATCGACGCCCGGGCCGAGGCCGAGGCCGACGCCCTGCTGCCGCCCGACCGTGCCCCCTTTCTGGCCATCGGCCCGACCGCCAACTGGTTGAGCAAGGAATGGCCGGTGGAGCGGTTCGCCCGGCTGGCCCAACGGCTGACCGGCCCGGACGGGCCGCTGCCCGGTGCCCGCGTTGCCGTGTTGGCCGCCGGGGCGGAGCGTGTCCGTGCCTTGCCGTTGTTGGCCGCGTTGGGCGTGCGCGCCATTGACTTGACGGGACGCACCGACCCTTTGGCCGCCGCCGCCTGTTTGCGCCGCGCCGCGCTTTATGTCGGCAACGACAGCGGGTTGATGCACATCGCGGCGGCGGTGGGGGTGCCCACCGTCGGCCTGTTCGGGCCGGGCTTTCCCGAAACCTATGGGCCGTGGGGGGCATCCGCCCGCGCCGTCACCGGCAGCGTCCCGCGCGAGGAATTGTTGCGCAGGGTGGGTCTGGATCCCAACGCCAGCGGCCTGATGGACGGCGTTTCCGAAGACCGCGTTGCCGAGGTTGCGCAGCATTTGTTGGGGGCCGCGAACAAATTCTAGTCAAGTTGCGGCAAATGCTTGCGAATTCGCGAAAATAGGTCCGTTGCGTTGACAAAACCGCCGGGATGGCCGAAACTTCGCGGAGAAACGAACGCGGGCAGTCCGTCCGCGTCCGGTCTGGGTCCGCCACCCGAGGGTTTGGAATGAAGCCGACACCCACCTACGCCAACAAACCGACCTCGGACAACCCGCGTGACGTCGAATGCTGGGCTTTGGCGGAAGCCGCCCGGCGCTTGATTTCGGCAAGCCACGCGAAGGATGAGGACGCCTTTCAGGCGGCGTTGCAGCTCAACCAACGGCTCTGGACGATTTTTCAGGCCGCGCTGACCGAAGAGGATTGCGGACACCCGCGTGAGGTGCGCACCAATTTGGCCGCTCTGTCTCTGTTGGTGGACCGTGAAACCACCGCCCGTCTGGTGGACATGGATTTCGCCAAGATCGAAACGCTGGTCAGCATCAACCGGTCGGTGGCCAGCGGGTTGATGGCGCAGAATGATTTCATCGCGGCGCAGGCCGCCGCCGGGCAGCCGGTGCAGACCGCGCCAACTCCGCCCCCGAACGCGGTCCCGCCGGGTGTGGGCGGTGGTGTTCCCGGTCTGCGGCCCGCCGCCGCCGCCATGCCGCGCCCGCCGGTCCCGGCCGCCGATGCCCCCCCGATCAACCGCGAGTCGCTGCGCATTTCGATCTGATCGACGCATCAGGGATGAGACAAAAACCGGCGCGTTCGGAATAACGCGCCGGTTTTTCCGTTTGTAGGGCGTATCTGGGTCGTATCGGGGTTGCGGTTCGGGCTTCGCATTTGCCGCATGGGGCGGCATGGCTTGGCCTTGCTCCTGCCACACGGGGGCGATACCGTGCAGCCCCATGGCCGCAGACGGCGCACGCAAGGATCCATGCACGACATCGTCATTCATGTTCTGGGGATGGCCGGGTTGCTCGCCCTGGTCAGTTTCCTGCCTCCTCTGGCGGCGCGGTTCCAGCTTCCCTTCACCGTGCTGCTGGCGGCGGTCGGGGTGGCGTTGGGCGCGGTCATCCAGACCTTCGCCGGGATGCCGGGCGGCGGCCCGTTCCGCGATTTCGTGAACTCGCTGGCCGAACTGGACGTGTCGTCCGAAGTTCTGCTGCACATCTTCCTGCCGATCCTGCTGTTCGAAACCGCCTTGGCCGTCGATGTCCGGCGGCTGTTCGACGACATCGCGCCGATCCTGCTGATGGCGGTGGTGGCGGTGTTCGTCTGCACCTTCGCGGTGGGGTACGCGCTCAACCTCTTCACCTCGATGGGGTTGGTGGCCTGCCTGCTGCTGGGGGCCATCGTCGCCAGCACCGATCCGGCGGCGGTCATCGGCATTTTCCGCGATCTGGGCGCGCCGCGCCGCCTGACCACCCTGGTCGAGGGCGAAAGTCTGCTGAACGACGCGGCGGCCATCGCGCTGTTCACCCTGCTGCTGGGCATGCTGACGCGCAAGACCGATGGCGGCGCGATGGCGGCGACGCTGGAGTTCCTGCGCGATTTCGTCGGCGGGGTCGTCACCGGCTACATCTGTGGCCGCGTGGTCTGCATGCTGGTGGAACCGGTGCGCAACCAGCCGATGGCGGAAATCACCCTGACGGTGGCGCAAACCTATCTGGTCTATGTGGTGGCCGAACATTACGTCGAGGCGTCGGGCGTGGTCGCCGTCGTCACCTCCGCCCTGGTCATCGGCTCGGTCGGGCGCACCCGCATTTCGCCCACCACCTGGGGGGGGCTGGAGCATGTGTGGCAGCAGCTGGGTTTTTGGGCAAATTCGCTGATCTTCCTGTTGACCGCCATCCTGGTTCCGCGCCTGTTGGCGCAGGCCGGGTTGGAGGAGGTTGGCTTGGTGCTGGTCGTCACCGTCGCCGCCTTTGCCGCGCGCGGGCTGGTGCTGTTCGGGCTGCTGCCGCTGTTTTCCTGGGCCGGGCTGTCGCAACAGGTCAGCCACGCCTACAAGACGGTGATGCTGTGGGGCGGCTTGCGCGGGGCGGTGTCGCTGACCCTGGC
This sequence comes from Azospirillum griseum, assembly GCF_003966125.1. Classification (GTDB taxonomy): domain Bacteria; phylum Pseudomonadota; class Alphaproteobacteria; order Azospirillales; family Azospirillaceae; genus Azospirillum; species Azospirillum griseum. The sequence goes on along the minus strand of NZ_RXMA01000007.1, from coordinate 95,040 downwards.
GCTTGCCGTGACCGAAAACGGCCGGGTCCCGGAGCGGGTGCAGAGCTTCATCGCCGTTCTGGTCACGGGCTTTGTCTTTTTCACCCTGTTCGTCAACGGCGCGACGCTGCGCTCGCTGATCCATCTGCTCAAGCTTGACCGGCTGAACCCGGTCGAACGCGCCATGCGCAACCGCGCCCTGGCCCTGTCGATGGAAAACATCCGCGACCGGGTCAGCGCCGTGGCCCGCACCTATGAGGTCGACGCCGCCGTCACCGACGTGATGCTGGCGCGCTACGCCGACCGGCTGCAGGCCATCGACCGGCAACGGTTGAAAGATCCGCCCCTGCGCGACGAGGACCGCGTGACCATCGGGCTGGCCATCCTGGTCAACCGCGAAGAGGAACTCTATTACGCCCATTTCTCCGAAGGGGTGGTGTCGCGCGCGGTGATGGATCTGCTGGCCGGGCGCAGCGGGCGGCTGCTCGACGCGGTGAAAACGCAGGGGCGCAACGGGTATCGGGCGTTCGAGGAACCCTTCATCGCCTTTTCCCCCTGGATGCGCGGGGCGGCGTGGCTGCAACGGCGCTTTGGCATCCACGCCCCGCTCGCCCGCCGCCTGTCGATGCGGTTCGAGGTGCTGGTCGCCGTCCGCACCGTGCTGCGCGAACTGCTGCCCTTCACCCGCGACCGGCTGGCCCGGCTGTTGGGCGAGGATGTGGCCTGCGAGTTGGAAGGGATGCTGATCGGCCGCCTGGGCATCGTCGAACAGGCGCTGTCGGCCCTGAAGCTGCAATACCCCGATTACGCCACCGTGCTGCAAGGCCGCTACGTCGGGCGCGCCGCCCTGCGGCTGGAGCACGCCGACTACCGGGCCATGCGCGCCGAATCGATCATCAGCCAAGAGGTGTTGAGCGATCTGGAGCGCGAGTTGGAAGGCCGTCGCCGGGCCTTGGAACGGCTGCCGCAACTGGACGTCCGCTTCGACGTGGGCGAGTTGATCGGCCGCGTGCCGCTGTTCGTCGGTTTGCCGGAGGAGCGGATTGCCGCCTTTGCCACCCTGCTGCACCCCCGTCTTGCCCTGCCGGGGGAAACCATCGTCCGGCTCGGCGACCGGGGCGACGCCATGTTCTTCATCGCGTCCGGCGCGGTGGAGGTGCTGGTTCCCAATCTGGCGGAGCCGGTGAAGCTGGGCACGGGCGACTTTTTCGGCGAGATGGCGCTGTTGACCCGCCAGCGGCGCAATGCAGACGTGCGCGCGATGGGCTATTGCCAATTGCTGGTTCTGGATGAGAAGGATTTCCGTCGCCTGGTGCAGAAGGACGCGAATCTCCGCACCCATTTCCAGGCGGTCGCCGAGGCGCGCCGCCAACAGCCCGCGCAGCCCGTCCCGGCGGAGACCTGACCGCCAACCGCGAGCGCCGTGATGACCCCGACGACCCAGGACAACCCCGGCTGGGTGCGTCTGGCTCCCGCCCTGTTCGTGCTGCTGTGGAGCACCGGCTTCATCGGCGCGAAATACGGTCTGCCCTATGCCGAACCGCTGACCTTCCTGCTGTGGCGGTTGGGGGCGGTGTCCATCGTGCTGGCCCTGGTCGCTCTGGCGACCGGCGCGCCCTGGCCCAAGGATTGGCGGGCGGCGGGGCGGATCGCGCTCGCCGGGCTGCTGGTCCATGGCGTCTATCTCAGCGGTGTGTTCCTCGCCATCGCCCATGGGCTGGCGGCGGGTGTCACCGCGCTGATCGTCGGCATCCAACCCCTGCTGATCGCCGCCCTGTCCGGCCCGTTGCTGGGGGAGCGTGTGACCGGGCGGCAATGGCTGGGTCTGCTGCTGGGGCTGGCCGGGGTCGGGTTGGTGGTGCGGGAGAAGTTCACCATCGACGCCGATCATCTGGTCGGCATGGGTTACGCCGCGATGGCGTTGATCGGCATCACCTTTGGCACGCTCTATCAGAAGCGGCACGGGGCGGCGATGGATCTGCGCAGCGGAACCGCCATCCAATACGCCGCCACCGCCTTGGCGCTCGCCGTGCTCGCCCCGCTGTGCGAGACGATGGAGGTGCACTGGACCGGCGAGTTCCTGTTCGCGCTGCTGTGGCTGGGCTTCGTCCTGTCGGTCGGGGCCATATTCCTGCTGTTCGGCCTGATCCGCCGGGGGGCGGCGGCGCGCGTCGCCAGCCTGTTCTACCTGACCCCGCCGGTGACGGCGCTGGTCGCCTGGGCGATGTTCGACGAACGGCTGGGTCTGGTCGCGCTCGCCGGGATGGCGGTGGCGGTCGTCGGGGTGGCGCTGGTCAACCGGGGGTGACGCCGGGTTCGGGCGACTTGCGGTAAGACTGGCGTCGGCCCACCGATGGACGGACCAGGATGTCCGACCCTACGGAACGCTTCCCTCAGACGGCAGTTCCTGCATTCCAGGCATGGGGACAAAGCCGGGAAGCCGGTGTATCCGCGAAAACCACGCCCGCACCGCAGGTCTGGCGGCGAGATCGAAACCATTGTCGTGGGCGACGGCGGCGTAGGGAAAACAGGCGATGTCGCCGATCGTCGGCCCCCGGCCAGCCAGCCAGTCGTTGCCGCTCAACCGCCGCTCGAGAATGTCCAGAGCCTTGTTGCCAGCCTTCTGCGCGGCAACCAGATCGCCCGCGTAGTTGAAACGCTGGATCGCCCGGGACAGGAAAAGGCCGTTGACCTCGTTCTGGGCAAGCTCCATCCATTGCATGACGGCGGCTTGTTGAGCGGGTTCCTCTGGCAGCCAGCTTTTGGAGGGATCGTACCGCCTTGCCAGATACACCAGGATCGCCGTCGATCCCCAAAGAACCACGCCGTCGTCCTCCAGTGTCGGGATCTGCCCACGGGGATTCAGATCGTAGTAACGATCTTCGACCTGATTCCGACCGTCCTTCGCCGTGATGACAACGCTTTCATAGTCGATGCCAAGAAACGACAGCAGCAATCTTGCCTTGTAGCTGTGACCGGACGTTGGCCGCTGATAGAGCAGCATCGCGCAATTCCTTCTGTGGTTCTTGGGTTGAGGCCGTTCTCCCCCCTCATGGGAATGCGAATTGACTGATTGCGTCCAATCACTTCTTTGGATGCGTATTGAAAGAAATTTCTTATGAATTTTCCCTGCGGTCGCTTCAATGCAAAGGGGCCTCTTGAAGAGACTTTGATCCTTGAGAAGGCCGGAGCCACCATTTTCGGCCTGCGGAAAGGCGGCGTGATCCGGTCGGGTCGGCTTCCGCACACGTTGGTGCGCTGACAAAAGGACAAGACGGAATTGGGATGTCTTGTTTGTCAGCGCATTATTTTCACCTCTGATGTTCGCTCGAATTGGACAACAGGAACAGCGTCTGTGAAGTTCTCAGCAGCGATGTGTGAGATTTGCGTAAAATTCTTCCTACAAAGCACCCTCGGTCCTTCGATGGATGACTCGTGTTCCGCATGCGCTGCATTGCCAGACGGCCGCGCACGGATTATGCTTGTATGATCGTGCCATCTGGGTTGGGCGTCCGCTCTTCCCGCCCGCGACGAACGGAACCGGCCCATGACCGCTCTTGACCTTTCCCTGGACGACAGCCAGACGCTGCAAGCGATTGGCATTCTGGCCGACGTGCTGGATGGGGTGGATGGTCCGGGCGGGCTGGACACGGTGCTGGTGTCCAAGGCGCTGCGGCAGGTGATCGCCACCAAATCCCAACCGGCGTTCGAATTCGCGTCCCGTGCCTTCAACACGCTGGATCCGTCGGTGCGCCGTCAGGTCGCCTCCAACGCCGACGTCGCCGCGCGTCATGCGGTGGAACTGCGGGCGCGGGTCGGTGGTTTCCTGTCCACCGCGCCGAAAAAGCCGGTTCCGCAAGGGCCGGTGGTCACGCAGCAGCCCAACCTCATCACCGCGCTCAACCTGCGCTCGCGACGGCGCTCCACGCCGTAAGCGGCGTCAGTCCCCCTCGAACACCGCGATGTCGTGCTCGCTGTCCGGCTGCAAGGCCGCGACCACCGCGCAATCCCAATAGGGGCGCGGGCCGAAGCGCTGAATCAGGAAATCCACGAACACCCGCACCTTGGGCGACAGATGCCGGTTCTGCGGGTAGACGGCGTTGACGCTGGCCTCCGCGATCATGCAATCGGTCAGGAAGGGGCGCAGCGCGCCCGACGACAGGGCTTCCCCGCACAGGAAGGTCGGTGACAGCACGATCCCCGCCCCGGACAGGGCGGCTTCGCGCAGCAGATCGCCGTTGTTGCCGCGCAGCGGGCCGGAGACGCGCACCGCGCGGATCTCGCCGTTCACCTTGAACTGCCAGACGTCGGGGGTGGGGAGATTGGTGTAGATCAGGCAACGGTGGTTGCTCAGATCCTCCGGCACCTGCGGGGTGCCGTATTGTTCCAGATAGGCCGGGCTGGCGCAGGTCACGGCGCGGGCCGGGGCCAGCCGCCGGGCGATCAGGGAGCTGTCGCGCAGCCGCCCGATGCGGATGGCCAGATCATAGCCCTCCTCGACCAGATCGACGAAGCGGTCGTTCAAATCCATCTCCACCTCGATCGAGGGGTAACGGTTGATGAACTCCGCCACGGCGGGCGCAAGGTGGCGCACGCCGAAGGACACCGGGGCGTTGACCCGCAAGCGCCCGCGTGGTGCCGCGTGCAGATCGGCGACCGCCTGTTCGGCTTCCTCCAGGTCGGCGAGGATGCGGGCGCAGCGCTCGTAATAGGCTTGGCCGACCTCGGTCAGGCTGAGTTTGCGCGTGGTGCGGTTGAGCAGCCGTGCCCCCAGCCGGTTTTCCAGCTCGCCAATGCGGCGGGACACCACGGATTTCGACAGGTTCAGTCGATCCGCAGCGGCGGTGAAGCTTTTGGTGTCCACCACCTTGATGAAGGCGAGCATGTCGTCGAGTCGGTCCATGGCATTGTTCTACACCCAGAAACAATGATGTGCCAAGAACCTCCATTACCAATTTGGCTTTGGCGCTCTATCTCTGTGAACCGCGACCACCGGACCGCGAGGGCGGGCCGGCCGCGCCAACCATGGGGAGTGCTGACGATGGCCAAGGTTCTGGTGCTTTATTACAGCAGCTGGGGGCATGTTTCGGCGATGGCGCAGGCGGTGGCCGATGGCGCGCGCTCCGTCCCCGGCACCGAGGTGGCGGTGAAGCGGGTGCCGGAACTGGTGCCGGAGGCCGTGCGCCAGAACGCCCATTACAAGGATGAAAGCGACGTCCCGGTCGCCACGGTGGACGAGCTGGCCCAATACGACGCCATCGTGTTCGGCACGCCGACCCGGTTCGGCAACATGGCCGCGCAGATGAAGAACTTTCTCGATCAGACCGGTGGCCTGTGGATGAAGGGCGCGTTGGTCGGCAAGGTCGGCAGCGTCTTCACCTCCACCGGGACCCAGCATGGCGGGCAGGAAAGCACCATCCTCAGCACCCACACCGTGCTGCTGCACCAGGGCATGGTCATCGTCGGTCTGCCCTATTCCTTCCAGGGGCAGATGGGCGTGGCCGAGGTGATGGGCAACTCGCCCTATGGGGCCAGCACGATCGCGGGCGGTGACGGCTCCCGCCAGCCCAGCGCGGTGGAGTTGGACGGCGCCCGTTTTCAGGGCCGCCATGTCGCGGAGATCGCCACCAAGCTGCACGGCTGACGCCGGATTTTTGTGGTATCACGGTTCAGGTTCGGGGTTGGCCTGGGTTGCGGTTGCCGCGTCCCAGGCCAATGTCTCTCCAGAGCGCCGCGCGGCGCTTCACGCTGTCGGCGACCCATCATTTCCATAATATCGATTATGGATTTTCACACCCCTGCAGGTGGGTTCTATCCCGGAGCGCTCAGGCGCGAACTGGCCGCCGTGCCGGGCCAATCGTGCGTTTCGGCAACCGCATCCCGGCACCACATGTAAAAGGCGTCGTACAGACTCATGGCGGCGTCGAGCTGCGCCAGGTCGCTGCGGTGCAGACGGGAGAAGCCGAGCGATGCCGCCAACAGGCCAGCGGATTGCGGAGCAAGATCGAGCCGGGCCGTGTCAGCGCCGCGCACGATCACGGCCAGCGAGGCCAGCGGCGCGAACGAGGCCAAGCCGAACTCCTGCAGCATGACGTCAAAGGTGCAGCGATCGCCGCGATGGCTCCAGAAAACCGCGTCGATGTCAAAGGGGGTGGCGTGAAAGCGGTCGGCGACGGCCTGCACCTCCGAGGCACCGACGAACAGGAACACCGCCTTGGGATCGATGAAGCGCCGGATCAGCCACGGGCAGGCGATGCGATCAATCTTTGGTCGGGCGCGCGTGACCCAGACGGTTGCCCCGTTGGGACCCGGTGCCGGAACATGATCGGGACGAACCAGCGCCCCGCCGAGCGTTGCCCAGGCGAGGAATCCGCCGTCCAGAACCTCGGCGCGCGCGCCGACGTGCCGCAACCAGGCCGCAACGCCCTGGCTGAGCTTCAGTCCCTTCTGACATACAACAACGACGTCACAACCGGCGAAATCGCTGGCCCACGACGCCACGGACAGCGCATCCCGGCGGATGGATGCCGGCAGCTTGCGGGGGTCCAAAGCGAAATCATCGTCCGTGCGGACGTCGATGATCACAGGCGCGTCGGGCAGACCGAGACGGCGCATCAATTGATTGGCGGTGATGGATTCAGGAACGGGCACGTCGTCCTCCCAAATGTGTGGGGCCTGGACGCGATGCTTGGGCCGAAGCCTCACGGGGAGATCGCACATCCCCTGGCCTTCAACGCTATCGGATACCACGAACGCGTGTCAAGCCGACGTTTGCACGGTTGCTCTGCGGGTGGTGGTGGGTGGTCCGGTCTTGGGCCTCAGCCGCCGCCGTCCAGGGCGCGCAGCAAGGGGGCGATCTTCACCATCATCTCCTCATGCTCGCGACCGGGATCGGAATCGGCGACGATGCCACCTCCGGCCTGGGCGATCACCCGGTCGGCGGTGACGCTCAAGGTGCGGATGACGACGCTGCTGTCCATCGCCCCGTCGAACCCGATCCAGGCGATTGCCCCGCAATAGGCCCCGCGCCGTGCCTCCTCCACCTCGTCGATGATTTCCATGGCCCGTATCTTGGGTGCGCCGGTGACGGACCCGCCGGGAAAGGTCGCGCGCAGCAGGTCAACCGGCCCCAGACCGGCGCGCAACCGCCCCTCGACCACCGACACCAGATGGTGAACGGAGGCGAAGCGCTCCACCGCGCACAGCGTTGGCACCCGCACGCTGCCGATGCGGGCGACCCGGCCGATGTCGTTGCGCAACAGGTCGGTGATCATCAGGTTTTCCGCCCGGTCCTTGACGCTTCCCGCCAGTTCCTCGGCCAGGGCCGCGTCCTCCGCCGGGGTGGTGCCGCGCGGCCGGGTTCCCTTGATCGGCCGGGTTTCGATCCGGCCGTCGGCGGTCAAGCAGAGAAAACGTTCGGGCGAGGCGCTGGCCAACCCAATCCCTGGCCCCATCCCTGGCCCCACCCCCTGCCCTTCCCCATCCCTCCAGACCAGACAGGCGGCGAAGGGGGCGGGGCTGAGCGCCAGCAGCCGACGGTACAGGTCGAACACCGTCAGCCCGACGGGTCGATCCGCCAGAAAACGCCCGGTGACGTTGGCCTGGAAGACATCACCGGCACCAATGTAGTCAAGCACCCGCGCCACGCGCCGCTCATAGGATCCGCGATCCAGTTCGGGCCGCCACCCTGTCGTTGCCGTCGCGGTGGCTGCGGGCGGTGGCAGCACCGGGGCGGCTGCCAGCCGGTCCGCCACGGCCCGCAAGCGCGCGTGGGCGCGGGTGCGGCGGGCGGCGGGGTCACGCTCGGGAAAGCCGCTCGACAGGATCCAGCCGCGCTTGTCCCGTTCGTCGAAAACGATCGCGGTGTCGTAGAGGCCGAACAGCAGGTCGGGCAGACCGCTGTCATCGGGGTGGCGGCAGGGCAACCGTTCCAGCACCCGCCCCAGCCCATAGCCGAGGAAGCCGACGGCCCCGGTGCGGAAGGGGACCGGCAGGACCGACGGGTCGGCCCCCGCCGTCAGTCGGCAGGAGGCCAGATGGTCGTGCAGCACGGTGAAGGGGTCGCCGTCCACCGGCTGACCATCGACCGACACGACGCCGCCGGACGCTTCCAGGCGGCGGAACGGCTCGACCGCCAGAATGGTGAAACGCCCGCGCCCGCCTGCGTCGGCGGCGCTGTGCAGCAACGCGGCGAGCGGCTCACCCGACCAGGGGGCGAAGGCCGCCACAGGGTCACGATAGGGAATGTCCTGGATCAGCAGGCCGGAGCCGTCGATCCAGGCCTCCGCGATCATCGAACGGTCGAACACGGGTTTCCTTCGCCTTGCCCCTGGGAATGCCGCCGCCCGGCAAAGGGCGGCCCCATCCATAAAGGGGATGGTCCGGGTCGGCAACGCCCGTCTGCCGGTGGCGCGGCGACGCGGCGTTTCCGCTGGATCACTCCGCCGTCGGACTCAACCGCCGGGCGAGCGCCGCGCAGAACGGCCCCGGCTGCCCGTCGCCGACCGGGAGGCGCTCCAGCGACACCACCGGACGCAGGCCAAGGCTGTTGCTGAGAACGATCTCATCCGCCGCCAGCAGGTCGGCAACCTCGACCGGTTGCTCGATCACCTCCTGCGCCTCGAGGATGGCGGCGCGCAGAACGCCCGGCAGGGCACCTTCGGCGACCGGCGGAGTCACCAGTTGCCCGTTCCGCACCAGGAACAGGTTGGCGATCGAGGTCTCGGCCACGCGCCCGACGCTGTTCAGCAGCACGGCCTCGTTCCCGCCGCGCCGTTCAGCCTCCCGCCGGGCCAGAACATTGTCCAAATAGTTCAGCGACTTGACCCGGCTCAGCGGCGAAAGCTCGTTGCGCCGTGTGTCGCGTGCCACAATCAGTTGGGCCGGTGGCAGCGGCGGCGGAACCGGTGCCACCGACAGCAGCAGCGTCGGGGCCGGTTGGGGCGGCGGCAGCAACCCGCGCGCCGCCGGTCCTTGCGTCAGGGTGATGCGCAGCACCGCATCCGCCATCCCTTCGGCGGCGCACAGATCGGCCACCGCCCCGCGCAGTTCGGCGTCGGAGACAGGCACCGCGATGCCCAGAAGATCAGCCCCCCGGCGCAAACGCGCCAGATGCCGGTCAAAGCGCTGGGGATCGCCGCGCGCGATGCGCACCGTTTCGAACAGGCCGTCGCCAAGCGTGAACCCCCGGTCGCGCGGGTCGATGCGCGCCGTTTCGACCTCCTGCAACCGGCCATCCAGCCAAACCCGCATCATCGCCCCCGTGCTTCCACCGTTCCCCCCGCTTCCTACAGAGGGGCGGACGGGTTCGCAACCGGGGCGGTGGCGCGGTCAACCGCCGTTCAGCGGCAGAGGCGACGCTTCCCGTAACGACTTCGTGAGCGCGACGGTTTTCCGTACCCTCCCACCACCGGCTTGCGTACAAGCGTAGCGGACAAGGCCCCAACGGCGACGGGGCCATCACAGGCGGCGGGTTGGTGGGATGGAAATTCATCAGGTTCAGTACTTCATGGCCCTGTGCCAAAGCTTGAACTTCACCCGCGCCGCCGACGCCTGCGGGGTGACTCAACCATCGTTGACCAAGGCGATCAAGAAGCTGGAGGATGAACTGGGCGGGCCGCTGTTCCGGCGCGAACGCGGGTTGACCCATCTGACCGATCTGGGCCGCCTGATGCGCCCGCATCTGGAGGCGGTGTTCAACGCCAGCGAAATGGCCCGGCATCAGGCCGAATGCTGGCGCAAGCTGGATCACGCCCCGCTGCGGGTCGGGTTGATGTGCACCATCGGGCCGGGGCGGATGGTGGAATTCCTCAAGCGCGTGCACCACGATTTGCCGAACGTCGAGGTGACGCTGAAGGACGCGCCGGGGCGCGAGGTGGTGCGGCTGTTGATGGAGGGGGAACTGGACGTCGCCTTCGTCGGTCTGCCCGACCTGCCCGACCGCTGCGACCATGAGGCCCTCTACCGCGAGCGCTACACCGTCGCCTTCGCCCCCGGCCACCGATTCGAGGCGATGGACCGCGTGCCCTATCAGGAATTGCAGGGGGAGGATTACCTGTCGCGCGTCAACTGCGAGTACCCCGATCATTTCTCCGCCCTGGGCCTGCCCGACACGGTCGATGTCCGCGTCTGCTACGCCACGGAGCGCGAGGATTGGGTCCAGGCCCTGATTCTGGCCGGGATGGGCTGCGCGGTGATGCCGGAATATCTGCCGATTCTGCCGGGAATCGCCACACGGGTGATCGTGGAGCCGGAAATCGCCCGCGACATCCGGTTGGTGACGGTGTCAGGCCGCCGCCATTCCCCCGCCCTGCGCGCCTTCATCGCGCTGGCCAAACGCCACCCCTGGATCGCCGGGGGCTGATCGGTCGCGGTTGGGGCGGAATTTCGCGCCGACCGGGGGCAAAACCGCAAGCCGCGCTGGCTATCCCCCACAGGTTTTATGGTAGGGTGCGATCAGCCGGGACTGTTCTGCGGTCGCGACGCGCGCTGTGTCCCTGCCGCTTCGGGATTCAAGCCCGCCGCCCGCCCCGGCCTTCGGGACGCGAAAGGGAAGAGCATTGAGCGACGAGTTGAAAAACGTCACGGCGACGGTGAAATGGTTCAAGCCGGAAAAAGGGTTCGGTTTCGTGCGTTTGGCCGACGGCACGGGTGAGGCTTTCCTCCACGCCTCCGTTCTGGCCGCCGCCTCTCTTCCCAACCCGGTGGAAGGCACGGTTCTGGTCTGCGACATGGCCCAGGGGGCCAAGGGTCCGCAGGTGGTCGCCATTCATTCGGTGACGCCACCGGAAAACCCGCCCGCCCCGCGCCCGCGCCCGGCCCGCCCGCCGCGCGGCCCCGCTCTGGAGGGTGCCGACACGGCCCCGGCCGTCGCCCAGCCGCCGCGCCAGCCCAAGCCGCCGCGTGAACGTCGCGAGCGTGTGGTTGAACCGTCGGGTCCGGCGGTGATGGCCTATGGAACCGTGCGTTGGTACAATCTGGACAGCCAGTCCGGCCTGATCGAACCGTGGGAGGATGGGGCCGACGTGTTTTTCGACCGCGCCACCCTGCGCCTGTCCGGGCTGGAGATCGTCGCCGATGGCGAGGATGTCCGGTATCTGGCGGTCGGGTCGGACGACGCGCCGGTGGCCCAGCGGGTCGAGCTGATCTGATCCACCTTTGAGGCAATCGACCAGAAGTTGAGACGCGCGGGATTTGCCCCCGGTGACCGCGTGTCGCAACTTGTTGCTGTTCGACCGATGGCCTGTTGCACCATCAACGGGCTATCATGGCGACACACTCGGGTATGAACCCGGACTTGTTGTCACCGTGATAGGCTCATGCTGTTGCCGTTCGCCCGCAAGATCGTTGTTGCCGCCCTGTGCGCGCTAGCGCTGTCCCCCACCGCCGGGCGGGGCGACGGGACACCTCCGGTCGCGGTGGCGGTCGGATCGGCAATGGTGGGCGACACCGCACCGGTGTCCTACTGCGTCGATCCCGATTGGCCGCCCTACGACAGCCTGACTCCGCAGGGGCAGCATGTCGGCATCGGCGGCGATCTGCTGCGGCTGGTTGCCGGGCGGGCGGGCCTATCCTTGAATCTGGTTCCGACCAAGGATTGGGAGGAGAGCATCGGCCAGTCGAAGGCCGGGGCCTGCACCCTGTTGAATTTCCTGAACCAGACGCCCAAGCGCGACGCGTGGCTGCTGTTCACCGAACCGCTGTTCACCGACCCCAACGTCATCATCACCCACGAACATCATCCCTTCGTTGCCGATCTGGCCGGGTTGTCGGATGAAACGCTGGTGCTGCCCAAAGGCACCTCGATCGAGGAGCGGGTGCGGCGCGATTATCCCAATCTGCGCATCCTGCTGACCGACAGCGAGGCCGACGCCTTTGCCCTGCTGTCGCGCGGCAAGGCCGATCTGACCATCCGCTCCCTGACCGTGGCGGTCTACACCATCAAGACGGAGGGGTGGTTCAACCTGAAGATCGCCGGGCAAATCCCCGGCTACGACAACCATCTGCGCATCGGTGTGCTGAAAAGCGCCCCGGAGTTGCGCGATCGCCTCAACCGGGCCATCGCCACCCTCACGCCGCAGGATCGGGCGCTGATCGCCAACCGGCACGTTGCCATCACCGTGCAAACCGGCCTGGATCGCGATCTGATGCAGAAGATCGCCCTGGCCTTCACCCTGGTGTTGCTGACCAGCCTGTTCTGGATCGCCAAGCTGTACCGGCTGAACCGGACCTTGGCGGTGGCCTCGCAGACCGACGCCTTGACCGGTCTGGCCAACCGCGCCAGCCTGAACGACCGTTTCGCCAAGGAGATCGAGCGGGCGACGCGCCACAAACGCCCGCTGTCGGTCATCATGTGCGATCTGGACCATTTCAAACGGGTCAACGACCGGCTCGGCCATCTGGCGGGCGACCGGATGTTGCGGGAATTCGCCGCCATCGCGCGGGCCAGCACCCGCAGCATCGATGTGGTGGCCCGCTGGGGCGGGGAGGAATTCTTGATCCTCTGCCCGGAAACCGACGCGGAAGCGGCGCTGATCGTCGCCCGGCGGCTGTGCGAGGCGGTGCGCGGCCACATCTTTGCCACCGGTTGGCCGCACAGCGTCAGCGTCGGCGTCGCCAGCCTGCGGCCCAATGACACGGTGGACAGCCTGCTGCTGCGCGCCGACGAGGCGCTGTATCAGGCCAAACACCAGGGCCGGGACCAGGTCTGTCTGGAAACGCCGCTGGCGCTGCCCGCCCCGACCCGCTCCCCGGCTTTGTAGGGTTTGGGATCAATCATCATTGTGGCCATCATCGTGGCGGCGGCGGTCCCGCCCGCCGTCGTGGCGGTCGTTGCGGCTGACGCTGGTCCCGTCCTCGCGGATGATCTGGACCGGACGGAAGGTTCCATGGTGCATGCGCCCGGCCACGGTGATCGGTGCGCCGACCCGCAAACCGTCCATCGACAGGCCGCGCGCCGCCACGATCAGGCTGTCGCGCCCGTCGCTGACGGTGAAGCCCGACGGCCCCACCGCCTGCACCGCCCCGCTGACGGTGCCGCCGCCCGCCGACACCACGTCGGCGATGGGGCGCGGGGCGCTGGGTTGCGGGGCTTTGGGGTGGCCGTCGTCCGCCAGGACCGGCACGGCAATGGCGGACAGCAGGACGGCGGCGGCGAACAGACGAACGGAACGCATGGGGGATCTCCGTGGTGGAAGGGTGTTTGGGCGGGCGGTTCGCCGCCCGATGGATCGCAGCCTGCCGGATCCGGTCTGAGGCGCGGCTGAACGCGGCGTTCACCTCCGGTTCATCGCTGAAAAACCCCTCTTTCCATCCGTTCAGCCCGGGTTCAGGCTGTCGGCCCCACACTGCCCATCAGGCCAGACACCCCGTTTGAGATCCCGCCCATGCCCCTCACCCGCTCCTGGTTGACCGCGTTTGCCCTGATGGTGCCGCTGGTCGGTCTCCACCCCGCCGCCGCGAGCGGGGACGACCACAGCCGCGCCCGCGCGGCGGTGCGCGACGGGCGCGCCCTGCCGCTGGAGCGCATCGTCGCCCAGGCCAAGGAGCAGTTCGGCGGCGAGGTGCTGGACGTCGAGTTGGAGGAGGAGCGCAACGGCCTGCGTTATGAACTGAAGATGATGGCGGCGGATGGCCGCATCCTGAAGGTGGAGTATGACGCCGCCACCGGCGCGCTGGTCCACGTCAAGGGCCGCCGTCACCATCCCGACGGACCGAGGTGAGCGATGCGCGTGCTGATCGTGGAGGACACGGCGGAGTTGGCCCGCCAACTGGCCCAGCGGCTGGGCAGCGAGGGCTACGCCGTCGATCACGCCGCCGATGGCGAGGAGGGGCAGTTTCTGGGCGAAACCGAACCCTACGATGCCATCATCCTGGATCTGGGCCTGCCCAGGATCGACGGGCTGTCGGTGCTGCGGCGCTGGCGCGACGGCGGGGTGACGGCCCCGGTGCTGATCCTGACCGCGCGCGGCTCCTGGCACGAAAAGGTGCAGGGGATCGACGCCGGGGCCGACGATTACCTCGCCAAACCCTTCAACATGGAAGAGCTGCTGGCCCGCATCCGCGCGCTGATCCGCCGGGCCAAGGGCCACGCCGCCGCCGATCTGGCCTGCGGCCCGCTGCTGCTCGACACCCGCAGCGGCCGGGTCACGGTCGATGGCGCGCCGGTGGAACTGACCGCCTTCGAATACCGCGTGCTGTCCTATCTGATGCACCGCAAGGGGCAGGTCGTGTCGCGCAGCGATCTGATCGAACACGTCTACGCCCAGGATTTCGACCGCGATTCCAACACGGTGGAGGTGTTCGTCGGCCGCCTGCGCCGCAAGATCGGGGCCGACCTCATCAAAACCGTGCGCGGCCTCGGCTATCGGCTGGAGGAACCGTGAGCGCGCCGTCCCCCGTGCCACCGCATCGGCGCTGGTCCCGGTGGTTCCGGTTCGGCGGGTGGCCGCAATCGCTGCGCGTCCGCCTGCTGGCCGGGGCGGCCGTGTGGATCACGCTGGCGCTGACCATCGCCGGTTTCGGGCTGTCCAACCTGTTTTTCGAGCGGCTGCGCCAGCGCTTCCAGGACGAGTTGCTGAACCATCTGGAGCAGTTGGCGGCCTCGCTGGAGGTGGACGCCCAGGGCAACCCGGCGCTGCGCCAGCCCTTGAGCGACCCGCGCTTCCGTCGCCCGCTGTCGGGCCTCTATTGGCAGGTCGGCACGGCAGGAGATCGAGTGGCGGGGGATAAGGCTCCGGGCGAAACGGTGCTGAGTTCACGCTCGCTCTGGGACACGGTGCTGGCCCTGCCGCCCGACCGGTTGGAGGCGCGCACCCTGCACCAGCACGTCGTCACCGGCCCGGCGGGGCAGATCCTGGCGGTGATGGAACGCACGGTGGCGCTGCCCGAACGGCCCGACGCGCCGATCCGCATCGCCGTGGCCGCCGACCGGGCGGAGCTGGGGCGGATCATGACCGGTTTCAACCAGACCTTGGCCCTGTCGCTGGGGGTGCTGGCCCTGACCCTGATCGCGGCGGCGCTGTTCCAGGTCCACATCGGCCTGCGGCCGCTGTCGCGGCTGCGCCAGGGCCTGAACGCCGTGCGCGCCGGGCGGGAAAAGCGCTTCACCGAGGCGATGCCCGGCGAAATCATGCCGTTGGTGGACGATCTCAACGCCCTGTTGGCCCACGCCGAGGACAGCGTGGCGCGCGGGCGGCTCCAGGCGGGCAATCTGGCCCACGCGCTGAAAACCAACCTCGCGTTGCTGGCGAACGAGGCCCAGGCGCTCGACAGCCCCGACGCCGCCACGCGGGCCGAACGCGGCGCGGCGATGGTGGCGCGGATCGCCCAGATGCGCCGCCACATCGATCATCACATGGCCCGCGCCCGTGCCGCCGCCTCGCGCGGGATGCCGGGGCTGAACACGCCGGTGGCCGACAGCGCCGCCGCGCTGGCCCGCGTGATGACCAAGCTGCACGCCGCCCGCGCCCTGACCATCACCGCCGACGCCCCGCCCGACCTGCGTTTCGCCGGGGAGCGCGAGGATCTGGACGAAACGCTGGGCAATCTGGTGGACAACGCCTGCGTCTGGGCGCGCTCCACCGTGGTGATCGCCGCCCGCCCGGCCAGCGACGATTCCCCACCCGGCCCGCCGGACGGCCCGTCGCACGCGTGGTTGATCGTGACGGTGGACGATGACGGCCCCGGCCTGCCCGCCGACCGGCGCGCGGCGGTGCTGATGCCCGGCGTGCGGTTGGACGAACGGGTGCCGGGAACCGGGTTGGGGCTGGCCGTCACCCGCGACCTCGCCCGGCTGTATGGCGGCGATCTGGAGCTGTCGGATTCCCCGCTGGGCGGGCTGCGCGCCCGCCTGCGGCTGCCGCGCGCGGTCGAAACGGCGTGACCGGTCAGCCCGCCAGCGGCCCCGGATCGTCGTGGCCCGGATCGCCATGCGCCGGCTCGATGTGGCCGACGATGCGCAGGATCGAGGGCCAATCGGCGCGGATTTGCCGTTCCACCCGGTCGATCGCCTCATGGGCCTGGAACACCGGCATGCGCGGGTCGGCGTGGCAGTGGAAGACGACGTAGAGCCGCCCGTCGGCCTCGCGCACGCGCAGGGAATGGATGTCCAGCAGGCCGGTGTGGGCGGCGATGGCCGAGGACAGGGCCGCTTGCAACGCGGCGGCGGTTCCGGGATCGACCGGGCGGCTGCTCACCGGATGGCCGCTGCGCGGTTCGATGTGGGTTTCCACCTCCACGCTGTCGCCCAGTTCGGTGCGGATCGCCCCTTCCAGGGCGGTGGCCACCCCGTGCGCCCGGTTCAGCGGCCAATCGCCATCCACCTCCAGGTCATAGGCGACGGACAGCTCCTCCCCCACCCGCTGGACGGTGACGTGGTGAACCGCCTGCCCGTGATGGCCGGCCACCACGCTGACCCGTTCCAGAATGGTCTCATCGTCCAGCGCCAGCGGCTGGGTGCCGATGCGGACCTCGGCCTCCGGCATCTCCGCACGGATGGTGCTCTTGGCCTTGGCGATCAGGGCGGCGACCCGGCCCGGCGGCAACAGGCGGCTGATGGCGATGTCGAAATCAACAAACAGCGTGCTGCCACCCGGGCGCACCCGAACCGCACGGACCGCCGCCACGCCGGGGATCGACGACACCAGCGCCGACACCCGGTCGGCCACCCCCACCGGAGCAGCGTCGATCAGCGTGTCGATGGTGCGTCGTCCCAGCCGGTAGCCCGCCAGACAGACGAACAACGCCACCCCGATGGCGGCCAGCGGGTCGCCCTTGGGAAAGCCCAGCCACACCAGCCCCAGCCCGACCAGGACCACGCTGGAGCTGAGGATGTCGGAGGAGAAATGCAGCGCGTCGGCTTCCAACGCCGGGCTGTTGGTTTCCCGCGCCACCCGCGACAGTTCGCGCGCGCGCAGCGTGTCCACCACGATGGAAATCAGGATGATGGCCACCGACCACCAGGTCGCCTCCACCTCCACATGATCGGCGAACAGGCGGTCCACCGCCTCGAACAGGATCCAGGCGCTGGTCAGGAACAGCAGCGCGGTTTCGGCCAACGCGGCGACGCTTTCGATCTTGCCATGGCCATAGGGGTGGCGTTCGTCCGGCGGCGCGTCGCTGACCCGCACGGCGGCGTAGGTCATCGCCGTGGCGGCGAAATCAAGCAGGCTGTGGATGCCTTCGGACAGGATGCCCAGGCTGCCGGTGGCCGCACCCACGGTGAGTTTCCCCACCGTCAGGCCCGCGCTCGCCACCATGGAGACCAGTGCGACCGATTCCTTTTCGTTCGACATGCTGCCGCTTCCATCAAGACCCGGATCGGGTGAGAGGCCGGGACCCTGCCCCACCCCGGATGAACCCCGGATGAACGGCGGGCCACGCTCCGCATCCCGTCCTTACCACAGACGGGCCGGAACCGCTCGTGCGAACCGGTTGCCGCGCGCAACGCGTCAGGCCCGCCGCGAAGCCGCCTCCAGCGCGCGGACGGTGCGGGCGAATTGCGCCTCCACCACAGCCACCCGCCGCTCCAGCTCGTCCGTCGGCGCGATCTCGCGGGCTGCGCGTTCCAGCGCCAGGGCGGCGTCGCGCAACGCCGCCAATCCCAGATTGGCCGCGCTGCCCTTGACGCTGTGCGCCAAGGCGACCAGTTGCCCCGGATCACGGGTGGCGGCGATGGCGCGCATCTGGTCGGGCGTGTGATCCAGGAACACCCGCTCCAACGCGCGCAGCCCGCCATCGTCCAACGCATCGCGCAGATCGGCGCGCACCGCCTCGTCCAACAGCGGGCTGACGCTGTCCGTCGTTTCCGGGGACGGCGGCACCGGCGGCGCGCCCGCCCGCGCGCTCCAGGCCGCCAGCACGGTCGACAGTTTTTCCGGCGTCACCGGCTTGGCGATGTAATCATTCATCCCTGCCTTCAGGCAGATGTCGGAATCGCCCTGCATGGCGTTGGCGGTCATGGCGACGATGATGGTGTCGCGCCGCTCGCCGGGCAGGGCGCGGATGGCGGCGGTGGCCTCCAGCCCGTCCATCTCCGGCATCTGCACGTCCATCAGCACCAGATCATAGGGAATCGGCGTGTTGCGCACGGCCTCCACCGCTTCGCGCCCGTTGCCCGCCACGTCGATGCTGTGGCCCTGCTTGCGCAGCAGCAGAACAGCGACCTGCTGGTTGACCGGGTTGTCCTCCGCCAGCAGCAACCGCATCCGCGCCGGTTTGGCGGGCGTGTCCTTGGCCGCCGTCGGGACCGACGGCGCGCGCGGGCCGTCCGCCAGACTGGCCAGATGCGCCAGCAGCCGGCTTTGCCGCACCGGCTTGACCAACACACCGTCCACCCCGGCGGCGGCGATCTGGTCGCGGCGCAGGGCGAAACCGATGGCCGGAATCAACAGGATCGACAGATCCGACGCCGGGAACCGCGCGCGCAGCGCGTGGATCACCGCCAGACCGCTGTTTTCCGCGCGCGACCGGTCCAGGATCAGCGTGCCGATGGGGCGGCCCGCCGCGCGCGCCGTCTCCAGGGCAGCCATTGCCTCGTCCGCCGTCGCGCGCACCTGCGTCTCCGCCCCCCAAGGGACCAGCTGCCGCCGCACGCTCTCGCCGTTGATGCCGAGATCATCGACCACCAGCACGCGGGTTCCGGCGGGCAGGCGCGCGCGCGGGGCGGCCTGCGGGTCGGTGGCAAACGGGATTTCGACCCAGAACAGGCTGCCGTCGCCCACCGCGCTGGTGACGCCGATCTCCCCGCCCATGATCGCGGTCAACCGCTTGCAGATCGCCAACCCCAGCCCGCTGCCGCCATAGCGCCGCGCCATCGACGCGTCCACCTGCGAGAACATGGAGAACAACCGACTTTGCGCCTCCGGCGCGATGCCGATGCCGGTGTCGCGCACGGAAAAGCGCAAGCGGGCCGCCGCGCTTCCATCGTCCAGCCGCTCCACCGACAGGCAGATCCGGCCCTTGGCGGTGAATTTGACCGCGTTGCCGACCAGATTGACCAGGATTTGCCGCAGCCGCCCCGGATCGCCGCGCACCAGCGGCGGCACCGACGGCGCGATCTGCGCGCCAAAGGCCAACCCCTTGGCCTCCACGCGCGGGCTGAGGATGTCGATGACGCTGTCCACCAGGGCGGCGACGTCGAAATCGGTGTCCTCCAGATCGAGCTTGCCCGCCTCCAGCTTCGAAAAATCGAGGATGTCGTTGATGATGGTCAGCAGCGCTTCGGCCGATTCCCGGATGGTGCGGGTGAAATAGAGCTGCTCGTCGGTCAGGCCGGTGTCGAGCAGCAGGCTGGCCATGCCCAGAACGCCGTTCATCGGGGTGCGGATTTCGTGGCTCATGGTCGCCAGGAATTCCATCTTGGCCCGCTCGCCCGCCTCCGCCCGCTCCTTGGCCAGCCGCAGGGCCTGTTCGTTGGCCAGCCGGTCGGACAGGTCATGGAAACACAGCACCGTGCCGCTTCCCCCCTCCACCAGCGGGGCGGTGACGCAATGCACGGGAATGATCCGTCCGGTGCGGGTGTGGAATCGGTATTCCCCGCTCGACGGGCCGGGCAGCGCCGGGGCGTTGGCGGGGTTTCCGGCCAACCCGACCAGCGCCATGAACAGCTCGCCGCGCGCCTCCTCCTCCGTCATGCCCAACAGGGCGGCGGCGGCGGGGTTCATCATCGTGACCACGCCGTGCCGGTTCAGGCGGCAAATGCCATCCGGGACCGACAGCAAAATGCGGTGCTGCTCCTCGTACAGCCGGGCGAGTTCCTGTTCGGCCTCCCATCGGTCGGTGATGTCGCGTTCGGACACCAGCAGGATCGGCGCGCCGGTGACGGGATCGTGGGTGCGGCGGATGTCGATGGCGTGGCGGCGCGGGCCGTCCAGCGTGCGGGCCAGCGCCTCGCCGCTGAAACCGGAGGTGTCGCCGCTGGCGACCGCCGCGATGATGGCGTCGGTGTCGTCGGCCCCGGTCGGCTCGCCCCGACCGATGCCGCTCTCGGGCCGCTGCGGGTCGCCATAGGCGCGGACCGCCGCCGGGTTGCGCAGGATCGGCGTGCCGTCCATCCGGTAGAGCGACACCAGCAGGCTGGTGTGGCGCAGCGCCTCCACCATGCGGGAGGATTGCTGATCGATGCTGTCGCCGGGCAGCCAATGGGCTTCGACCTGCATGGCCAACCGGCCATCGTCGATCCGCACGCCCCGGCAGACGCAGCGGGCCGACACCGGCCCGTCCTTTGGGTAGAAGGTCCAATGCTCCTGAACCGTCCGGCCGTCGCGGAAGGCGGCGGCGTAGCCGTTCAGCCGGGTGATGGTGGAGGCCGACATGCCGGAGAAATCGCGGGCCAGCAGCTCCGCCCGGTCCACCGCCCCCCACAGGCGCAGGGCGGCGGTGTTGGCGTCCCAGATGCCGGGATGCTCCAGATCGAACACCCACACCGGGGTGTCGAGGCTGTCAAAGGCGCGAAACTGGCCGCGATCCAGCACCGCAGCGCTCACGCCACCCCCGCCCCGGTCGCCGGTGCGGCGGCGGGCAACGCCAAGGCGGACAGCACTTTTTCCACGCTGTCGCGGCTGATCGGCTTGACCAGAACGGCGTCAAAGCCGATGGACAGGAACTCCGCCCGCTCCTCCGGCTGGCCGTGGGCGGTGTAGGCGACGATGCGGATGCCCTGCCCGCCCAACCCGGCTTCGGCGCGGACCCGCTGGCACACCTCCTTGCCCGACATCATCGGCATGCTGATGTCCAGCATGATGAGATCGGCGCGGTTGGCGGCCAGCCAATCCAGGGCGGCGGGACCGCTGTCGGCCTGGGCCACGGTCCATCCCAGCTTGTCCAGCATGCGGCTGGCCAACAGACGGTTGACCGGCTGGTCATCGACGACAAGGGCGTTCCGGCTCTGGCTCATCAAACATCTCAGGCGACAGGTCCGGATATCGTCGCATTTTTGACCGGCGGGGTGAAGCGGAAGCTTGTCCCACCGGTCAAGCCGCCACCAAAATCAGCCGGTCACAGCCCGCAGATGCCGCACCGGGCGGCCCGGTGCCAGCGTTTCCGCCGAACGGGCGATGGACTGGGCGTCGATGCCGAAATGACGGTAGAGGTCGGCGAGCGTTCCGGTCTGGCCAAAATGCTCGACTCCGAGCGCCCGCGTGCGGTGCCCGCCGACCGACCCCAGCCAGCCCAGCGTCGCCGGATGGGCGTCGGCCACCGTGACCAGCCCGCAATGGGGCGGCACGCCGTCCAGCAACCGTTCAATGTGGGCGCGGGCGTGGCTCAACCCGCGCTCGCGCGCCCGTTGGGCCGCACTCCACCCCGCGTGCAGGCGGTCGGCGGAGGTGACGGCCAACAGGCCGATGTCGCGCCGGTCCTCGCCCAGCAGCCCGACCGCCTCGATCGCCTCGGGGGTGATCGCGCCAGTGCAGGCGATGACGATCTGCGCGTTCGGCCCCGGGCGGCGCAGCCAGTAACCGCCATCGACGATGTCGCGGGCCAGCGCGTCGTCCATCGTCCGCGTCGGCTGCTCCAACGCGCGCGAGGACAGGCGGAGATAGACGGCCCCGCCGGTTTCGTCGCGCAGCCAGTTGCGTTCGTCCGGTTCGGTCCCGTCCTTGCTGCCTTCGCGCTGCATGTAGTCGAAGGCCCAGCGCATCACCACCGCCAGTTCATCGGCGAAGGCCGGTTCGAAATAGGCCAGGCCGTCCTGCGCCATCCCCACCAGCGGCGTGGCGATGGATTGGTGCGCCCCGCCTTCGGGGGCCAGCGTCACCCCCGACGGGGTGGCGACCAGCAGGAACCGCGCGTCCTGGTAACAGGCGTAGTTGAGCTGGTCGGCCCCGCGCATGATGAAGGGATCATAGACCGTGCCGATGGGCAGCAGCCGTTCGCCGAACAGGGAGTGCGACAGCCCCAGCGCCGACAGCAGGATGAACAGGTTGGATTCGGCGATGCCGAGTTCCATGTGCTGGCCCTTGGGCGAAAACTCCCAGGAATAGGTCGAGGGGATGCGCTCTTTCTTGAACAAATCGGCCATGTCGCGCTTGGCGAACAGGCCGCGCCGGTTCACCCACGCGCCCAGATTGGTGGACACCGTCACGTCGGGGGCGGTGGTGACGATGCGGTCGGCCAGTTCCGACCGGTCGCGCCCCAGCTCGTTCAGGATCAGGCCGAAGGCGGCCTGGGTCGACAGGCTCTTTTGCGACGGAACCGGCAGGGTTGCCGGAACCGGGACCGCCGCCGCGCGGTAACGCCGCCGCCCCTTCTGGGCGAACGGCACGCGCGCCAGAAACGCCTCCAACGTGGCGGGCGGCAGGCTCAGCCCCTCGAACGGCTCCCACTCCTGGCCGGGGCGGACGTTGCAGGCGGCGCGGAACCCGTCCATCTGCTCGCGCGTCAGCAGGCCGG
The DNA here is from genome assembly GCF_003966125.1 of Azospirillum griseum. Taxonomy (GTDB): domain Bacteria; phylum Pseudomonadota; class Alphaproteobacteria; order Azospirillales; family Azospirillaceae; genus Azospirillum; species Azospirillum griseum. The sequence goes on along the minus strand of NZ_RXMA01000007.1, from coordinate 72,669 downwards.
AATGGTTGTCCTTGTGCCCGGCCAGCGGCAGCCCGGCCCCCTTGATGGTGTAGGCGATGAAGCAGACCGGGCGGTCGTGGCGGCGGGCGGCGTGGAAGGCGTCGAGCAGCGACGGCAGGTCATGCCCGCCCAGATTGCCCATCAGTTGCGCCAGCTCCGCGTCGCTGCGCCGTTCGATCAAGGCCGTCACCGGCCCCTGATCGCCCAGATCATCCATCAACCGCCGCCGCCACGCCGCCCCACCCTGGTAGGTCAGGGCGGAATAGAGCTGGTTCGGGCAATGGTCGATCCAGTCGCGCAGCCGCTCCCCGCCCGGCTCCTGGAAGGCCGCCTGCATCAGCGACCCGTATTTCAGGATCACCACATCCCAGCCGAAGGCGCGGAAGATGTCCTCCAACCGCTCCCACAGCCCTTCGCGGATCACCGCGTCCAGGCTCTGGCGGTTGTAATCGACGATCCACCAGGTGTTGCGCAGCCCGTGCTTCCAGCCTTCCAGCAGCGCTTCGAAGATGTTGCCCTCGTCCATCTCGGCGTCGCCGACCAGCGACACCATGCGGCCTTCCGGCAGATCGGGGGCGAGCGCCTTCGCCTTCAGATAATCCTGCGTCAGCGAGGCGAACAGGGTTTGCGCCACCCCCAACCCGACCGACCCGGTGGAGAAATCCACATCGTCCACGTCCTTGGTCCGCGACGGGTAGGATTGCGCGCCCTTGTAACCCCGGAAATTTTCCAGCTTCTCGCGGGTCTGGTTGCCCAACAGATACTGGATGGCGTGGAAATTGGGGCTGGCGTGCGGTTTCACCGCCACCCGGTCCTCCGGCCGCAGCACCGAGAAATACAGCGCCGTCATGATCGCCGCCAAGGACGCGGAGGACGCCTGATGCCCGCCGATCTTCAACCCGTCCTGGTTCGGGCGGATGTGGTTGGCGTTGTGGATGGTCCAGGACGCAAGCCACAGAACCTTGCGCTCCAACTCCCGCAGACAGGCCAGATCGGCGGCGGAACAGGGGGATTGGGTCGTCGTGGCGGTGGCCATGGCGGTGCGCTCCACAATAAGGCTGATGATTGGCGCAGCCTATCATTTGCGGTCCGGCAGATGTGTGCGAAGTGGCGCGTCAGGCGCGGCTGTTTTAGCATCGGATGCTGTTTCCACCGAAAAACTGGCATCCCATGCCCCACATCAAGCTCGACCGCATCGACCGTAAAATCCTGGCCCAGTTGCAGGAGGATGGCCGCCAACCCAACAACGAGCTGGCCGAACGGGTCGGCCTGTCGCCCTCGCCCTGCCTGCGCCGGGTCAAGGCGCTGGAGGAGGCGGGCGTCATCAGCCGCTATGTCGCGTTGGTCGATCCCGTCACCGTCGATCTGGCGGTCAACATCTTCGTCAGCGTCAGCCTGGACCGGCAGGTGGAGGAACGGCTCGACGCCTTCGAGGCCGCCGTGATGGAACGGCCGGAGGTGCTGGAATGCTACCTGATGTCCGGCGACGCCGATTACCTGCTGCGCGTCGTCGTGCCCGATCTGGCCAGCTACGAACGCTTCCTGAAAGACCACCTCACCCGCATCCCCGGTCTGGCCGGCATCCGCTCCAGCTTCGCGCTGAAACAGGTGCGTTACCGCACGGCGCTGCCGCTTGGCCATCTGCCGGAATGACCGCCGCCACCCCACCGACCGGCCCGCCGGAAAATTGTTTGGGGGGCGCATAAAGTGATTTACTAAATCGTTTTACTAAGCGTATAGTCGCCTCAACGACAACGCGCGCCGCGCCAGCGGACCGCCCCGCAACGGGCCGGATCCGCAAGAGCGCAACGGCGCGCGGTCGTCCAAGATCCCGGCGGTTCGCGCAACGAAACCGACCGGCAACCGTTGCGGAGGAAAATGATGAAACGCCGTCTTGTCGCCGCGTTTGCGCTGACCGCGCTCACCGCGCTGTCCACCATCGCCGAAGCCAAAACCACGGTCAGCGTCTGGTACCACGCCGGCCGTCCGGTGGAACGGCAGGTGCTGGAGGACCAGATCACCCGCTTCCAAAAGGAAAATCCGGAGATCGAGATCAAGGCCGTGCAGTTGCCCGAAGGCAGCTACAACGACCAGATCAGCGCCGCCGCGCTCAGCAACAGCCTGCCCGACCTGCTCGATTTCGATGGCCCGCTGCTCGCCAACTATGTCTGGTCGGGCCATGTCCGCCCGCTGAACGGCCTGCTGCCGCAGGAGGTGATCGACGATCTGCTGCCCTCGCTGAAGGTGCAGGGGACCTATCCGATCGACGGCAAGCTCTACAGCGTCGGCACCTTCGACAGCGGCCTGGCCCTGTGGGCGAACCGCAAGCTGCTGGAAAAGGCGCAGATCCGCATTCCCACCACCCCGGAGGACGCCTGGACCCTGGCCGAATTCGAAGACGCCATGACCAAGCTGTCCAAGCTGGACGGCGTCAAGTGGCCGCTCGACGTCAAGCTGAACTACGGCAATGGCGAATGGTTCACCTACGGCTTTTCGCCGCTGGTGCAATCCTTCGGCGGCGACCTGATCGACCGCAAGAGCTGGAAGGCCGCCGGTGCGCTTGACAGCGACGGATCGGTGCGCGGCCTGGGCAAGCTCCAGGAGTGGATCAAGCGCGGCTGGGTGGTTCCGGCCTCGGCGGGCGACACCGCCTTTTACGGCGACAAGACCGCTGCGCTGGCGCTGGTCGGCCATTGGGCCTTCCCCAACCATGACGGCGGCCTGGGGGCCGACGCCATCCTGGTGCCGATGCCGAAATTCGGCACCCGCCACGTCACCGGCCTGGGGTCGTGGAACTGGGGCATCTCCGCCGAAAGCAAGCGCGCGACGGAGGCCGCCGCCTTCCTCGCCTTCCTGATGCGGCCCGACGAGATCCTGCGCATCGCCAACGCCAACGGGGCCGTTCCCGGCCGCAAGGCGGCGATCCCGCAATCGGATCTCTACAAGGAGGGCGGGCGTCTGAACCTCTATTACAAGCAACTGCTGACCATTGGGGTGTCGCGTCCCTTCCACCCGGCCTATCCGGTGCTGACCCGCGCCTTCGCTGACGCCGTCAGCAACGTGGTGTCGGGGGCCGACGTGAAGACCGAATTGCGCAAGGCCGCCTCGCGCGTCGATCGCGGCATCGCCGAAAACGGCGGCTACCCGCCCTTCGGCAGCAAGTAACCCCACCGCAGCGCCGCCGTCATCCCGACCGAACGCGGCGCGGCCCACCAGCCGCGCCGTCGTCGAAGGAACCGAAGCCGTGACCGATCCATCCCACCCACCCCAACCGACAGCCGCCGGGGGCCGCAGCGCCAGCCCCGGCATCACCACCACAGGCACCACCACCAGCCGCAGGGCCAACCGGCGCACCGTCGCGCTCATGCTGACCCCGGCGCTGCTGCTGCTCGCCCTGTTTCTGGTGCTGCCCTTCCTGCTGTCGATCGGGTTGTCCGTCACCAATTACAACCTGCTCAACCGGCGGGCGGTGACGCTGTTCGTGGGCTTGGCGAATTACGCCTCGATCCTGGAGGATGAACGGTTCTGGCAAGCGGCCTGGAACACGGCGCGCTTTGCCCTGGTGACGGTCCCGGTGCAAAGCGCGCTGGCCCTGCTGCTGGCCGTTCTGGTCAACAGCGGGCTGCCGGGGCGCAACCTGTTCCGGGGCGTCTATTTCCTGCCGACGGTGCTGTCGATGGCGGTGGTCAGCGTGATCTGGGCCGGGCTGTTGCGCGCGCCCCAGGGCGTGCTGAACGCGCTGGTCGGCACGCTGTCGGGCGGCGTGCTCGGCCCCTATGACTGGCTGGGCGACGAGACGCTGGCGATGCCCACCATCATCGTCCTGTCGGTGTGGCAGGGGGTGGGATTCCAGATGGTCATCTATCTGGCCGGTCTGCAATCGATCAACGCCGAACTGTACGAGGCCGCGCGGATCGACGGGGCCAGCCGCTTTCAGCAATTCCTCCACATCACTCTGCCGTCGCTGCGCAACACCCATGTGTTCGTCGTGCTCGCCACCACGGTTCTGGCCTTCAAGCTGTTCGGTCAGGTCGATGTTCTGACCCAGGGCGGCCCGTTGGACAGCACCAACACCCTGGTGCGTTACCTCTTCAACTCCGGCTTCCGGGAGCACCGTGTCGGTTTTGCCTCCGCCGCCTCGGTGCTTTTTTTTCTGCTGGTTCTGGGCATCACCTTGGTCCAGCGCGCGCTGGTCCGCGAAGACCGGGAGATCTGACCGATGGCCCCCGTTTCATCCCGCACCCTCCGCCTGACCTCCCCGGCCACCCTGCTGACCTACGCCGCCATGCTGGCCGCCGCGTCGATCATGCTGGGTCCGTTGGTGGTCATGCTCGTCACCAGCCTGAAACCCGACACGCTGCAAATCGTCCAGGATCTGGGCGGGGTCGCGGCCTTCATCCCCGGTCCGGTCAGCCTGGAGAATTACAAGCGGGTTCTGGCCGACCAGCAGATGCCGTTCCTGCGCTTCCTGGTCAACACGCTGGTCGTCGTCGTGTCCATCGTCGGCCTGGGCATCATCGTCAATTCGATGGCGGCCTATTGTCTGGCCCGCCGCCGCTTTCGCGGGCGTGATCTGCTGCTGGCGGTCATCATCGCGCTCATCATCGTGCCGGTGGAAAGCCTCGCGGTTCCGCTGCTGATGATGGTCAATCACCTGGGCTGGATGGACAGCTACCACGTCCAGATCGTGCCCTTCATCGCGCATCCTTTCTCCATTTTCCTGTTTTATCAATATTTTGCCAAGCTTCCCAAGGATCTGGACGAAGCCGCCGCGATGGACGGCGCGTCCGTGTGGCGGATCTATTGGTCGATCATCATGCCGCTCAGCGCCCCGGTGATCGCCACCGTCGCCATCCTTCAGGGGCTGGAGTTCTGGAGCGCCTATCTCTGGCCGCTGATGGTCACGCGCGGGGTGGAATTCCGCCCGCTGTCGGTCGGCGTCGCCCAGTTCTTCGGCCAGGAACCGCGCCAGTGGGGGGAGGTGATGGCGTTCGCCAACATGGCCTCCCTGCCGGTCATCATCGCCTATCTCACCTTTCAACGTTGGTTCATCCAAAGCGTCGTCGGCTCGGCCGTCAAAGGATAAGTCATGTTCAATCCGCCTGATCAGTATGTGTGGGATTTCTGGACCGTCCAGGACGGAAAGGACACGCATCTGTTCTATCTGCGCGCGCCGCGCAGCCTGCCCGACCCGGAGATGCGGCACGCCAACGCCCGCTGCGGCCACGCCGTGTCCCGCGACCTGACCCATTGGACCGAGCGGCCGATGGCGCTGGAGCCGGGTCCGGCCGGGTCCTGGGACGACCGGGCGATCTGGACGGGCAGCGTCTGCCGCGTCGGCGACCGTTGGGCCATGCTCTACACCGGCACCAATTGGGCCGAAGACGGCAAGATCCAGCGCGTCGGTCTGGCCTGGTCGGACGATCTGACCCAATGGACCAAGGACCCGGCCAACCCGGTGATCGAGGCCGATCCCGCCCGCTACCTCGGCCAGAATCCCGACCATCAGCAGGAACTGGCGTGGCGCGACCCCTTCCTGATGGCCGATCCGGCGGGGGATGGCCATCTCGCCTACATCACCGCCCAGCGGCGCGACGGCGGCCCCGGCAAGCCGGGGTGCGTCGCGCTGGCCCGCTCGCGCGATCTGCGCGCCTGGACCGTCGAAGGGCCGGTGACGGAGATGGACGAGTTTTTCCTGATGGAGATCCCGCAGGTGATCCCGTGGGAAGGCCGCTACATCCTGATCTTCAACGCCGACAAGAGTTGGGTGCGGGCCGACAGCGGCGCGCCGGTGGCGACCGGGGCCTTTTACGCCCTGTCCGACAGCCCCTATGGCGGGTTCCGCTACGCCGGGCCGGTCGCGGTCGGCCAGACCAACGCGCTGTTCGGCACCAAATTCGCCCCCGGCCCGGATGGGCAGCCGATGGCCCTGAGCTGGCAGGGCTACCAGCCCGACGGCTCCTTCCTGGGCGGCCTGACCGATCCGGTGCCGCTGCGCATCGGCGCGGATGGCCGCATCGAGAGCCTCACACCCTAGAGCAGATCGCGTTAAATCGGAATCGATTTCACGCGTGAATCTGCTCGATAAATCAAAGCTTAGAGCGCCGTGTTGAACCATATTTCAGGCACGGCGCTCTATCCCGCGTCCCCGCAACCCATCCCACAGAGGGAGCGCCGCCATGGCCCCCGTATCGCTGCGCCAGATCCGCAAAAGCTACCATGAGCTGTCGGTGATCCACGGCATCGACCTGGAGATCGCCGACGGCGAGTTCATCGTCTTCGTCGGCCCGTCGGGTTGCGGGAAATCGACCCTGCTGCGCATGATCGCCGGGTTGGAGGAGATCACCGGCGGCGATCTGACGATCGACGGGGTGCGGGCCAATGATCAAAGCCCGGTGGAGCGCGGCGTGGCGATGGTCTTCCAGTCCTACGCCCTCTACCCGCACATGACGGTGCGCGACAACATGGCCTTTGGCCTGAAGATGGCCAAGGCCGACCGCACCCTGATCGCGCAGCGGGTGGCGGAGGCCGCGCGCATCCTGCATCTGGAACGCTACCTCGACCGGCGGCCCAGCGCCCTGTCGGGGGGGCAGCGCCAGCGCGTGGCCATCGGGCGGGCCATCGTCCGCCACCCCAAGGTGTTCCTGTTCGATGAACCGCTGTCGAACCTGGACGCCGCCCTGCGGGTGAACACGCGGCTGGAGATCGCCCGGCTGCACCGGGATCTGGGCAACACCATGATCTATGTGACGCACGATCAGGTGGAGGCGATGACGCTGGCCGACCGCATCGTCGTGCTGAACGGCGGGCGGGTGGAGCAGGTCGGGACCCCGGCGGAGCTGTACGAACGGCCCGCCAACCGCTTCGTCGCCAGCTTCATCGGCTCGCCCGCCATGTCCTTTCTGCCCGCCCAGATCGCTGCCTTGGACGGTGGGCGGTTGACGCTGGCGCTGGCCGATGGTCGGCCCATCCCCACCCACCACCGGGCGAGCGAGGCCACCCGGCTGGGCGACCCGGTGACGATCGGCCTGCGGCCCGAGCATCTCGCCCCGGACGGCCCCGGCAGCGCCGCGCTGCCGGTGGAAATCCAGGACATCGAGTATCACGGCGACCGCCGCTTCCTCTACGCGTCGGCACCGGGGGCGAACGGCCTGACGATGGCCATTCCCGGCGGTCGGCCCTTCCAGGTCGGCGACCGCTTCGACGCCCGCTTCGATCCCACTGCCCTGCACGTCTTCGACGGGGCGGGCGTGGCCCTGCCGGTCTGAGGAAGCAAAGCCGCCCCCAAAAGCCCCATTGGCCACGGGCAGGGGCCGCAGCCTGTCCTTTCCAGAGTGGAGACCGGCGGTATAGGATCGCCGGGTTTCCGCATCCGCTTTGGACGATCATGGCCCGCCGCCCCACCATCCGCAGTGTCGCCGAAGAGGCCGGGGTGTCCCCGACCACGGTGTCGCTGGTGCTCAACAACAACGCCAGCGCCATCCCGGAAGCAACCAAGGAACGGGTGGTGCAGGCGGTGCGCAAGCTGGGCTACCGGCCCAACCCCAGCGCCCGCGCGCTCAGCTCCTCGCAAACCCACACCATCGGTTTCATCACCGACGTGATCGCCTCCTCCGGCTACGCCGGGCGCAGCATCGCCGGGGCGCAAGAGCTGAGTTGGGCCAACGACAAGGTTCTGTTGATCGTCAACACCGGGGGCGACGCCGCCATCACGCGGGCCGCCGTCGACATGCTGTGCGACCGGCAGGTCGATGGGGTGATCTACGCCGCCATGTCGATGTGCGGGGTGGATCTGCCCGAGGCGCTGTTGCAAATCCCGACGATCCTGGTCAACGCCTATGACCGGCAAAGCCGCTTCCCGGCGATCCTGGCCGACGAGGAACTGGGCGGCTACACCGCCACCCGAACCCTGATCGACGCCGGGCATCGCCGCATCGGCATGCTCTATGGCGTGCCGGAGGTCGATGCCGGGCGGGAGCGTCTGATTGGCCACCGCCGCGCCCTGGACGAGGCGGGCATCGCCTTCGATCCCGCCCTGGTCCGCGCCGACTGCTGGTTCCCCGAGGGGGGCTACCGTTCCACCAAGGCCCTGATGACGCTGGATGAACCGCCGACGGCGCTGTTCTGCGTCAACGATTGGGTGGCGATGGGCTGTTACGAGGCGGTCAAGGAGCTGGGCCTGTCGATCCCCGGCGATCTGGCGATCATCGGCTACGACAACCACGAATTGGCCGGCCTGCTGCGCCCCGGCCTGACCACCATGCAGCTTCCCCACTACGACCTTGGCCGCAAGGCGGTGGAATGCCTGCTGGCCCCGGCGGGGTCGGTCGCACCGAACGCCGTCATCCGCCTGCCCTGCCCGCTCATCCGCCGCCAGTCGGTGTGAACGCGCCCGCTGCGTTGATTGTTCCGCACGCCGTTGCCTGGGCCTGCCCATTCAATTAGGACTTTACGCCTGATTGCCTGCGGAGTGTGTCCCATGCCCACCGCTGCCCCTGCTCTCCACCCCTTTTCCGTGCTCCCGCAACGCCGTGACGGACGATGCCGTGCAACGGATGAACAGGGGCCTGAAATGTGTTGCACAGTGTTTCATATGTTCCATTCACCGGCGAAGACCAGGCTCCGTCGAGAGCGCGGATTGCGGATCAAGCCGCTGAAAATGAACGATGATTCCGAAGTGTTGCACCAGGGCGGCCCGCGTTCCGCCGCCACGGCAACGTTCCGCCGGGCTGTTGCACGATGATTTAATAAAACGATTTACTAAATCGATTGACTCGATTTGATGGTGTCTCGTACAATCCGGACCCAGCAGGATTGACGGGAACCGTCGCCTGCCTTCACCCGGACGTTTTTCCACCCTTTGCCTGTCCGACATCCACCGCTTCGGCTCTGCCCATCCACAGGGCGGAAGCGGTGACGTCTGCGGCTTGTCCGCTGCACCCCCGGTCTGTGACGGAGCCGGGGGACCGGCGAAGCCATGGCTTTGCTCTCTCTTGCAAAACACACTCAACGGGAGGTCCTATGACTCAGTATTGGCTTGGCAGCGTGGCCGCCATCGCCCTTGCCGCCCTTGGCAGCACCACCGCCAACGCGGCCTCGAAGTTCGACATCATCCTGGGCGGCGAAGCCTATTTCGAAGCGGGCGTCGTCGGCCAGTCGCTGAAAAGCGGGCAGCGCTCCACCGAATTCCGCAACCGCTTCCAGTTGAAGGTGTCGCCGACCGCCACCGCCGACAACGGGCTGGAATACGGCGCGCGCGTCACCCTCCAGGCTTCCAACAGCGACCGCACCGTCTCCGACGACGGGGCCTACATGTTCGTCAAGGGCGGGTTCGGCCAGATCAGCGCGGGGGCGCTGGGCGGGCCGAGCGACGGGACCGGCGTGATCGCGCCATCGGATTGGGGCACCGGCGGCGTTGATGGCAGCTACGCCGCCTTCCTTGGCAACACCGGCTCCAACGTGCCGAGCATGACCACCAACCTGAAGGCGTTCAAAACCGGCGACGCGGGCACCCGCGTGCTCTACGCCAGCCCGCGCTTTTCCGGCTTCCAGGCCGTGGTCAGCTACCAGCCCAAGACCGGCAATTTCCACACCAGCGTGGACCGCAGCAAGACGGTGGCTGCCGCCGATTCCTTCCGCAGCGGCGGCTATTCCGACGTCTATGAAGGCGGTTTCAACTACGCCGACACGCTGGGCGACGTGACCGTCGCGGGTGACGTCTTCGTCATTGGCGGCCAGTCCCGCAACACCAGCACCGGGACCAGCTTCGAACGGCTGTCGTCCTACCATGTCGGCCTGTCGGCGGCCTATGGCGGGCTGAAGGTCGGCGGCAGCTACGCCAATGGCGGCGACAGCGGGTACATCACCCGCAGCAGCAACACGCGCGCGACCGATCGCGGCGCACAGGATGTGTGGACGGTCGGCGCGCAATACACGACCGGTGCCTACACGCTGGGCGTGGGCTATCTGCGCTCCAAGGACGCGGGCGATCTGACGGTGCGCGGCGACCGCCGCTTCAACCTCATCACCACCGGTCTGCGCTACACCGTGGCCCCCGGTCTGGCTCTGGGAGCCGAATACAACCACTTCGACCTGAAGTCCGACACCACCTCCCAGAACGACCGTGGAAACATCGTGCTGCTGCGCTCGACCCTGGTCTTCTGATCCTGACACGTGGCGGCGCGGTCCAGAGCCGCGCCGCCATACTCCTTCCCGTCTTGCAACGGATGCTCTCCGGCATGCTCACCTCCTCCCCATCCACCGCGCCCTCCCGCCATCGGTTCGGCGTGCGCGCCAAACTGCGTCTGGCCTTCACCGGCATGGCGGGGTTGACCATCGCCGCCGTTCTGGTCGGCCTGTGGTCCTTTGCGGCGGTGGAGGATCCGTTGGGCCGCATCGTCGGAAACAGCCTGCCGGGGCTGGAACTGGCCAAGCGGCTGGCGGTCGACAGCGGCGGTCTGGTCATGGCCGCCCCCACCCTGGAGGCCGCCGACCGACCCGAGGAGCGGGAGCGGCGCTTTGCCGAGATCCAGGCGCGCGGGCGGGCGCTGGTCGGTCTGGTCGATGCGCTGGAAGCCCGGCAACCCGGAACCACCACCGTCGCCGCCTTGCGCAACGGCGCTTCCGCCCTGATCGCGGTGCTGGAGGAAGCAAACACCGCCGTCGCCGAGCGCCAAGCCATCCGCACCCGGCGCGACAACGCCCTGGCCGCGCTGGGACGGGGGGTGGATGCCTTCACCGAACAACTCGCCCCCATCATCGAGAGCACCGGCATCGATCTGCGCACGCAAGGCGACACGTTGGGTGTGTCGCTGGATTGGGAGCTGGACGGCGTGGCCGACGCGTTGGCGGGGCTGCTCAACGCCGAGGCCCAGCGCGCCGCCGTCGCCATCCTGTCCGAAAGCGCACCCTCTGACACTCAAGAGGCCACCGCCACAGCGCTCGCCTCGCTGCGCGCGCTGCGGGCAAACGCCCCGACCACCCACCCGATCGACCCGACGGAGGAGACGCTCAACCGTTTGACCGCACCGGATCCGGCGACGCGCGCCGCCGCCCGGGCCGCCTTGGAACGCGAAACCGCCGTTGCGGCCGGGGCCTATCTGCAAGACCTGCAACGGGCCGCCGATGCCGCCCGCGCGCTGGGGCGGGAGTCCCTGCCCCCTTTGCTGACCAAAGGGTTGGGCAATTTTCGCGCCTATCTGGAAATCGGCAGCCACGCCACCACCGTGGCCGGTCTGCTGCGCGAAGCCGCGCAGGCGGTGGATGACCGGCGATTGACCCAGCTTGAGGAGCAGTTCGCCAGCGCCCGGGTGTTGCTGACCAACCGGCTGAAGCCGCTGCGCCGCACCGCCGACGTCCGCATCACCGGTCTGCTGGACGCCGCCGATCATCTGCTGAGCTTTGGATCGGGGGACAGCGGCCTGTTCGCCCTGCGCCGGGCCGAACTGGCGGTGGCGCAGCGCATTCAACGGATTCTGGACGACAGCCGGAGTCTCGCCACTGTTTTTTCCGACCGGGTGGGGGAACAGACCGACCGCATCAAGGCCGAGGCCGACACCGACGCGCTCGCCGCGCTTCAGGCGATGGCGGCGGGGCGCTACAGCCTGGCCCTGGTCGCGGCGGTCAGCCTGATCGCCGCGCTGGCGTTGGGCTGGCTGGTGGTGCGGCGCATGATCCTGGCTCCCCTGCATCACCTGTCGCAAGCGATGCGCGCCATCGCCGCCGGACGGCTGGACACCCCGATTCCAGCGACCCGCGCCGATGAGATCGGCGAGATGACGCAGGCCCTGACCGTCTTCCGCGACATCGCCAGCCGCACGCGCGACGCTCACGCCCAGGCCGAGGCCGAGCGCGAGCGCGCCGCCCAGGAACGGCGGCGGACGATGATCGAACTCGCCGAAAGCTTTGAGAACCGCGTGCGCTCCGTGCTGGATCGGGTGGCGGCGGCGGCGGACGCCATGCAGACCATGGCCCAGCGGATGAGCGACAACGCCCGCACCACCACGCGGGAAACCTCCACCGCCGCCGACACCTCCCGTCTGGCGGAGGACAGCGTGCAGGCGGTGGCGGCGGCAACCGACACCCTGTCGCGCGCCATCCGCGACATCGGCGACCGGGTGCAGCGCTCCAGCGTGATCGCCCGCGACGCCGTCGGCGCGGTCGCCCGCAGCAACCGCACCATCGACGAGCTGTCCGACAGCACGCGCAAGATCGGGGCGGTGATGCAGCTCATCAACGGCATCGCCAGCCAAACCAACCTGCTGGCGCTGAACGCGACGATTGAGGCCGCCCACGCGGGCGACGCGGGCAAGGGTTTTGCCGTGGTGGCGCACGAGGTGAAGGCGCTGGCCGGTCAGGTCGGGGCCGCAACAGAGGACATCGCCCGGCAGATCGCCTCGATGCGCACGGTGGCGGAGGAGGCGGTGGAGGCGATCCAATCCATCGACGCCACCATCCGCCACATCAACGACCTGACCAACGCCGTCGCCCTGTCCGCCGAAGAGCAAAGCCGTGCCACCCAGGACATCGCCCGCAACGTGCTGGTCGCCAGCGACGGGTCGATGCGGGTGCGTGGCAGCATCGAATCGGTGGCACGGGCGGCCACCGAATCCGGGGCGACGGCGGGGCAGGTGCTCTCCGCCTCCTCCACCGTGCTGGACGAGATTCACGCGCTGAGCCAACAGGTCGAACGGCTGGTTGAGCACATGCGCGCCGGCTGATCGCAACGGCGTTTGGCACAGAGCGCTTTGAAAGCCCCTGCCTCCAGTGCGACAATGCCGACGGCGCGCCCGATGGCGCTCCGTCCCATGGCAACGAGCGCACACCGATGTCCCTGCCCACCTACCGCTCGATCCTGATCCGCGTCGCCGTGGCCGCCCTGCTGGTGGCGGTGGCGGTCGGTGGCATCGCCTTCTTCGTCGAGATGGAGATCGCCGACGAATTGGTGTCCGATCTCGCCAAACGGGAATCGAGTGCCTTTCTGGCCGAAGCCCGCGACACGTTGCCCGGCGTCGCGCCCAGGGAGTCCGCGCTGCAACCGGGCGAAGCGTTGGAGCGCTTCATGCATCGGCGGATCCAGGCCGCGCAGGCTCCATCACCCGACGGCCTCTTCATTGTTGCCGAACTGTATGACGCCAACAAGGTCAAGATCGGCGAGCACATCGCCCCCGGGGCTGAGTGGGCCGAGGAGCGGTTGCGCAACTCGCGCCATGATTTCCCGCCCGCCGGAACCTTCCAGTACGAACGCTACACCATCGACGGGCGCTTCTTCATCCAGACCATCGAATCACTGACCGACCAGAACGGGCGCGTTCTGGGGTATTTCGAAAGCGTCTTCCAACTCTCGCCGGAGCATTCGCACGAGATCATCAAGGACACCGTCACCGTGGTGGCCGTATCCTCGCTGTCGGTCATTCTGGCGGCGCTGGTGTTGCTGCCGATCTTCGTCGCCTTCAACCGGCGGGTCATGGCCCTGTCGCGCCAGCTTCTCGACGCCAACATCGACATCCTCACCGTGCTGGGCAGCGCCATCGCCAAGCGCGACAGCGACACCCACGCCCACAATTACCGCGTCACCGTGCTGGCGATCCGCTTGGCCGAGGCGATGGGGCTGGACGCCGTCGCCATCCGGCGGTTGGTGAAGGGGGCCTTTCTGCACGACGTCGGCAAGATCGCCATTCCCGACCGCATCCTGCTGAAGCCCGGCAAGCTCGACGTTGATGAGTTCACGGTGATGAAGACCCATGTGGTCCATGGGCTGGACATCGTGCGCGCGGCGGACTGGCTGACCGACGCCACCGATGTGGTGGGCGGTCATCATGAGAAGTTCGACGGATCGGGCTATCCGCGCGGTCTGGTGGGGGACAGCATCCCGATCACCGCCCGCATCTTCGCCGTGGCCGACGTGTTCGATGCCTTGACCTCCCGCCGCCCCTACAAGGAGCCGATGCCCTTCGAGATGGCGATGGGCATCCTGCGGGAGGGTGAAGGGCGGCATTTCGACCCGGCGGTCCTGGCCCGCTTCGCCGCCATCGCCGCCGCCCTGCACGCCCAACTGACCGCTCTTGGTGACGATGGGGTCGAGGCTGAGTTGCGCCGTCTGGTCGGTCAGTATTTCGCCGGGGCATAAAGGCTGTTGGCGATCAGCCCTCGGCCACCAGGATGACCGGCTCATGGGCAACCGGGAAATTGACCGACCGGGCGATGAAACATTTCTCCGCCGCCTCATGGTGCAGGGCACGGGCCTTCTCAACATCCGATCCCGACGCCACGGTCACACGCGGGCGCAGCGTGACGGCGGTGAATTGGCCCGCCCCATCCGGCTGCTCCGCCATCACCCCATCGGCGTCGTCCTCATAGGCGGTGACGGTCACGCCGGAGGTGGCGCAGAGGTGCAGATACCACAATTGATGACAGGAGGAGAGCGCCCCCACCAGCAGCTCTTCCGGGTTCCAGCGGGCGGGATCGCCGCGAAAGGCCGGGTCTGAGCTGGCGGCGATGGGTGCTTTGCTCCCGGCGCTCAGGCTGTGATCGCGGCTGTAGGCCCGATAGCCGGAGGTGCCGGTTCCCTGATTGCCCGTCCAATCGAGCCGGACCCGGTAGCGGTGCTGCTTGTCGCTCATGTTGCGTTCCTTCCCTTGCGTCTGTGGGCGGTCACATCACAACAGCCAAAAGAATTGGCAGGCCAAAAAAGGCCATCAGGGTCGAGCCGAGCACCAGCGCGGCGACCTCCTCCGGCGCGTTGTCGTAACGCAGCGCCCAGAGATAGTTGAAGACGGCCACCGGCATGGAGCTTTGCACCAGCACCACGCCGCGCATGATCCCGGTCAGCCCCATCACCGACACCACCATCCAGCCGATGGCAAAGCCCAACCCCAGCCGCAGCGCTGACACAGACAACGCCCGCAGCGCGCCGGTCAAACGCAGGGAGGACAAGGCCACCCCGAGCGACAGCAGCATCAGCGGCACCGCGCAATTGCCCAGAAGAGTGGTTGAGTTCGCCACCCATTGAGGGGCGGTGATCCCAGTCATCTGCATCGTCACCGCCAACGCGACGGCGTAGACCACCGGGGTGCGGATCATCTGACCCAGGCTGAAACGCCCGGCGGCCAGGGCCGGCCCCAGGGTGAATTGCGACACCGACATCACGGCAAAGAACAGAACGGCCAGACTCAACCCCTCGTCGCCAAAGGCGAAGAGACAGACCGGGAGCCCCAGATTGCCCGCGTTGGGAAAGCTCATCGCCGGAAGATACACGCGCAACGACAAACGCGCCGCCAGCAGGATCGGGACCGACAGCAATCCCGCCAGTCCCATGCAGACCGCCGCCGCAACAGCCATGTCCCCCATCACGGCCCCGCTGATGTGCAACCGGGTCAGCGCCGAAAAAACCAGGCAGGGTGACGACACATTGATCGCAAAGGTGGTGATGAAGGCATTGTCGTAAGGCAATCCCGCCCGCCGCCAACCAAAGCCGATGGCGGCCACGATCAACACCGGGGCGATGACGCCAAAGGTGTCGGCCAGCACGGCCAGCGATGATATCGAAATTGGCATGGGTCGAGTGCCGGTCCGTGCATTTGATGATCACACGCACACACCATGCGGGCAAATCCAACGGTCGTCACCCCAAACACCTCCCGCTTTCGCGCAGAGCAGGCGCGCGGTCCTCGCGGATCGACCGATTCGCCTATGCATCATCGCGGGATCTGGCCAGAAAAAAGGCAGGGCCATGACCTATGCGGTAAGGAAGCGGGTGCCGGAGACAGGAGCGCGAAGGATTCCGTTCGAATTGTGCAATCTTTGTCGCAATCTCGTAGCAAAATGTAACGAAGCTTGAGCGATGCCGCAGCCGCTGTCTATGGTAGAGGTCGATCTTCTTTTGGACACGAATGATACCCTCGACAAGCGTTCCCACGGTCGTTCGTCCGTTGAACAAAACGGCGCAACCCACCAATCGACGGCCCCGCCAACGCAGCCGTCGTATCAGCGTTCGCGGATTCCTGCTGTCCATCCTTTTGTTGCTTTCGTCGGGTTTTTTCCTTGCTCTGGCCGCTTTGCCGGTTGGCCGCGTCGCCAGCGCGGCGATTTCCGCCGGGGTCGTGATTGCTGCGTTTGTCTTGGGACGTTTCGCGCAGAAATTCTGGCACGCCCGCACCCTGACCGTGCTGCTGCTGGCCTTTGTTACATTCCGGTATTTCTTCTGGCGATTGACCGGCACCCTGCCGCCGTCCGACGACCTGTTGAACTTCATCCCCGGTGTCACCCTGTTCGCCGCCGAGGCGCTGTCCTTTGTGCTGTTCCTGACCTCGCTGTTCATCATCATCGACCCGCTGACGCGCGAGCCGGTGGAACCCACGGGGGATCCCGCCTTCTGGCCGACGGTCGATGTCTACATCCCGTCCTACAACGAAGAGCCGGAACTGCTGGAAACCACGCTGGCCGCCGCCGTGTCGATTGATTACCCGCGCGACAAGTTGCGGGTCTATCTGCTGGACGATGGCGGCACCGATCAGAAGCTGGCCCACCCGAATCCGGCCTCCGCCGCCGAGGCGCGCGAGCGCCGAGCCACGCTGACCGCGCTGTGCGAACGGCTGCACGTCACCTACATGACCCGTCCGCGCAACGAACACGCCAAGGCGGGCAACATCAACCACGCCTTCCATCAGACCAACGGCGATCTGATGCTGATTCTGGACGCCGACCATGTTCCGACCTCGGGCATCCTGAAGGCGACGGTTGGCTTTTTCCAGCAGAACGCCCGGCTGTTCCTGGTCCAGACCCCGCACTTTTTCGTCAATCCCGATCCCATTGAATACAATCTCGGCACGTTCGAACGGATGCCGAGCGAAAACGAGATGTTCTATTACTCGATCCAGCCGGGGTTGGACCGCTGGAATGGGTCTTTCTTCTGTGGATCGGCCGCTGTTCTGCGCCGCGCGGCGTTGGAAGAGGTTGGCGGGTTTTCCGGCGACACCATCACGGAGGATTGCGAAACCGCGTTGGAGCTGCACGCGCGCGGATGGGACAGCGCCTATCTGCCGCGCCCCCTGATCGCCGGATTGCAGCCGGAAACCTTCGATTCCTTCATCGTCCAGCGGTCGCGCTGGACCCAGGGCATGATTCAGCTCTTTCTGCTGAAAAACCCGCTGTTCAAGAGTGGCCTGAGCCTGCCTCAACGGCTGTGCTATCTCAGCACCATGCTCTATTGGTTCTTCTGGTTCTGGCGGCCCATCTTCCTGCTGTCGCCGCTGTGCTACGCGCTGTTCGGGATGGAGATTTACCGGATCAACCTGCCGGATTTCGCCTGCTTCGTGCTGCCCCACGTCTTCGCCGCCGCGTTCCTGTCGCAATTCCTGCACGGGCGGATGCGCTGGCCGCTCTTCTCCGAGCTGTACGAGTATTTGCAGAGCTTCCACGTCTCGCGCGCCGCGCTCGCCACCTTCCTGCGCCCGCGCAACCCGGTCTTCAAGGTGACGGCCAAGGGGCAATCCGTCGACAAGGACGGCTTTTCGCCGCTGGCCACCCCCTTCATTCTGGTCACGCTGCTGCTGGCTTTGGGCTTGGCGGCCTGCGCCTGGCGTTACAGCCTGTACCCCGAACACCGGGCCGCCATCGTGCCGGTGGCGGTGTGGAACGGCTTGAGCTTCATCCTGTCGCTGGGCGGGCTGGCGGTGGTCTATGAACGCAAGCGGGTGCGCCGCCAGGAGCGCTTCACCATGGAACGCGCGGCGGAGCTGGTGTTTGCCAACGGCGACCGCATCGATGTGATCGTCACCGACGCGTCGGCGGGCGGTGTCGGGCTGGACGTCGATCCGCGTTGGCGCGAACGGCTGACCCAGCCGGACAGCCCGATTCTCATCATCGCCGCGACGGAGACGGAAGCCGCCACCACCACCGGCGTGCGTCTGTCCCGCATGGAGATGCGCGGCGGCACCTTGGCGGTTGGGGCGGGTTTCTCGCCGCGCAACCGGCAGGACATTGTCGAGATGGCCCGTTTCGTGTTCGGCAACAGCGTGGGATGGGACAATTTTCTGGACCGGAAGCGCGTGCAGGCTCCGACCTTCTTCGGCGGTTTGCTGTTCTTCATCACCCGCGTCGTGCCCCGGCTTGGTCATGTGCTGCTGGCGCTGCCGGGAGCCGTGGGCCGCATCCTGCTGTTCCGCGCGCCATGATCCGTCTGTTGCCGTTTCGCCTGTGGGCGCTGTGCGCCACCCTGATGCTGTCCCTGGTGGCAACCGCCGCCCAGGCGCTCGACCGTCGGGTGATTCCCCTGGCCAACTTGCGCGACGGGCCTCCGGAAGCCACCCTGAACGGCGAAACCGACAGCACCGGATTCCGGGTCTTCATCCCGCCGACCGGGCCGCTGTCCTCCGTCCTGCTCACCGTTTCCTACGAAAACGGCATCGACATACTGCCGGAAAAGGGCGCTCTGGCCGTTTTCATCAACGGGGCGGCCGTGGCGGAACTGCCGCTGGCCGCCTTCAAGGGGCCGGTCAACGCCGCCATCTCGCTGCCGCCCAGCCTGATGCGCCCCGGTGAAAACCACATTCAGTTCGAAGTCAGCGCCCAGCACCGCGCGATCTGCACCGTGCGCGGCACTTTCGACCTGTGGACGCGCATCAACCTTGCCGCCTCCTCCCTGACGTTGGAGGCTGAGGGCACGTCTCCCGACCCCGATTTGGCGATGATGCGCCAACTCCTCGTCGCCTCCGACCGGGCGCGGGATCCCCTGGCGATCCTGAAGGCCGGGGCGGAGATCGACGCCGATCATCTGGGCTGGGGGGCGATGGCGGCGCAGGCCTATGGCCTGCTGTTGGGTGATCAGGCACCGCGCATCGTCGCCCGCCCGATTGCCCCCGCCAAGGCGGGGACCCCGCCGGTGACGCTCGACAATGCGCCAGGCCTGACCAGCAAGAACATCCTGATCGGCACCCGCGACCAGATCGCCCCGCTGCTGGGCGAAACGCGCGCGGCGGCCATCGTCGGCCCGTTTCTGGGGGTCTACCCGGTGTCGGGCACCAATCTGCCCGCCGGATCCTTTGTGGGAGTGGTTTCGGGCCGCAACCCGGCAGAGGTGGATCAGGCGGTTGCCCGTTTTGCCGACGTCACCCGCAATCTGCCCGCCCAAACCACCGTCATTGTCACCGATCCCACCCCGCCCGCTCCACCGTCCCCGCGCGAGGTGCAGGAGGAAGGGCGCTATCGCCTGTCCGACCTGGGCTTTTCCACCGTCCAGCACAGCGGCTATCGCTACACCGGGCGCGTCACGCTGACCCTTCCCTCTGGTTACGCCCCGGTCAGCGACCGGGTTGTGCTGTTCCACGTCAACGGGGCGTTTGAAGGCAATCTGGGGCCGGGGGCGGTGTTGAACGTGCGCGTCAACGGGCGGACGGCAACCGCGATGGAGATCGACAAACGGTCGAGCGGCATCATCGACAACGGTGAAATGCAACTGCCGATGTCGCTGTTCCGCCCCGGGCCGAACATCATTGAGTTCGAGGCGGAACTGCCGCCCGCCAGCGGGACCGACTGCGTGTTCGCGGTGCGGCGGCCAACCTTCACCCTGCATGACAGCTCCAGTCTGGAGATCCCCGGCTTTGCCCGGCTGGCGACCCTTCCCAACCTGACCACGCTGGCACAGACCGCCTACCCCTACGCCGGGTGGAACGGACGCGACTCGGCGGTTCCGTTTGATCTGGTGGTGGTGGGCAAGGAGACTCCCTGGTTCAGCGCCGCCTGGACGATGTCCGCAAGACTGGCCCAACGGGCCGGCGACCTGTTGCGCCTGATCCCCAACGTCGGTTGGGACGGCGCGCCCGACAACAACGCGCTGATCATCGGACCGGTCGCCGCCCTGCCGCAAGCGGTCTTCGCCAGCGCCCCCCTGCCCGCCGACCGGTTGGCCGGGCTGCTGGAGGCCGGGGCACTGATCGCCCAAGCCAGCGCGCGCGGCGAACCGATGGCCGCAGCCGACCGCCGCGCCCTGGTGGACCGGCTGCGTGGGGCATGGAGCGGAACAACCGCGCGCAGCACCGCCAACCGTGCCAGCGCGCCAACCGTCGCGCCGACCGTCGCCGCGCCGGTGGATGGATCGGCGCAAAGCCGTTGGCAGCGCATGGCCGGGGATGGCAAAACGGCCACGGCCTCCGCGTCGGGCTGGATTCCCGATTGGGTGCGTCATGGCATGGCGATGGCCGCGCGTTACGTCAACCGCTGGACCGTGGTGGACGCACCGGTGGATGTGGTTGCGCTGACCGAAAACACCGAAACACTGCCGGAAGCAGCCTTGTTGCAATACCACGCGCCGGGAACCGACGCGCTGACCTGGACGGTGCTGACCGCGTCCGACCCCCGCTCGCTCGACCGTGCCCTGCGCAGCCTGGGCGAGGGCGGGTTGTGGGAGAAGCTGAAGGGGGGAACCGGCCTGTGGAGCAGCGCCGCGCCGACCATGACCACGCTTGCCCCATCGCGCCCTTATCAGATCATTCTCAATCCCTTTGACATCGGCAATATGATCCTCATTCTGGCACGCAACCTGTCGCAGCGGCTGGAACTGCTGTTCGGGTTGCTGCTGGGAACGGCGGTGGTTCTGACCATCAGCATGCGCATGCTGCTGCGGCCAGGACACGCCCGACGGAACCATACAGACACATAGGGAACAGGACGCAGCATGACGCCGACCCGGCGCGACCTTCTGATCGGCGGAGCCGCCGGGCTGCTGGCCACAGCGGCGGCGGGTCTGCCGTTGGCGGCCAAACCGTTCGACGCCGCCGCGTGGCGTGAGTACGCCGACCGCTTTCTGCGCCCGGAAGGCCGAATCGTCGACACCGGCAACAACGGCGTCAGCCATTCCGAAGGCCAGGGCTATGGCCTGCTGCTGGCCGTGGCGGCGGGCGACCGGGGGGCCTTCGACCGGATGTGGGGCTGGACCCAACGCAACCTGATGATCCGTGAGGACGGGTTGACGGCGTGGCGCTGGCAGCCGGAAGGTGGTGTGTCCGACCGCAACAACGCGTCGGACGGCGACATCCTGATCGCCTGGGCCTTGCTGCGCGCCGCCGACCAGTGGAAGGCCGACGCCTACCGCACCGCCGCCGTCGCCCTGCTGAAGGCGCTGGCCACCGCCGTTCTGGTGGAGCACGCCGGGATGACCGTGCTGCTGCCCGGCCGCGACGGTTTCCGCAAGGGCGACACACTGATCCTGAATCCCAGCTATTGGGTCTTTCCGGCCCTGCGCGCCTTCGCCGCCCTGCCGACCTCGCTGCTGCCAAACCCGGAACGCTGGCGCAAGCTGGCCGAATCGGGGCTGGTGCTGCTGGCCAAGGGGCGGTTCGGCACCCACCAGTTGCCGCCGGACTGGCTCGCGCTCGACGCGAATGGTGGGGTGGCGGTGGCCGACGGCTTCCGCAAGCAATACGGCTATGACGCCGTGCGGGTCCCGCTCTATCTGGCGATGGACGGGCACCGCGACCCTTATTATTTCCGCCCCTTCGCCATGCTGGCCACGCAATCGGGCGGCGGCCCCATCCCGGCGACCGTCTCGCTTCCCGGCGGAACCACCACCCAGGTCGCCGCGTCGGTCGGCATGATGGCGGTCTACCGGCTGGCCTGCACGCTGGCCGCAAGCGGAACCACCGTCACCGTGCCGCCGCTGGGGGCCAACGAGGATTATTACTCGACCACCCTGGCTCATCTCTCGGCACTCGCCGCGCAAACCCTGGGGATCGCGCCATGACCGGATCCAGAAATCGGCGCTTCGGCACCGCGTTGGTTGGGTTGTTGGTCGGGTTCGGGCTGTCGCCAACAGCGGCGGAGGCGACATCGACCACCCCCGGCGCGCGGGCGTTGGTTCCCGGCGTCAAGGTGGAGGTGGCCCCGGCCCCCGGCAGCGGCCCTGCCGCCACCCCCAACGCGCTGGATGATTCGGCTCTGCGCTATTACGCCCGCATCGGCGATGTGGAGCGGATGGAAGCGGAAATCGCCCGCCTGCGCGCGCTCGATCCCGGTTGGGAGCCGCCCAAGGACCTGTTCACCCCGCAGGCCGCCGGGCCGGGGGTGGATGAAACGCCCTTTTGGTCGCTGGTGTCGGCGGGAAAATTCCCTGAGGCGCGCGCCGCCATCGCCGAACAGCGCCGTCAAACCCCATCCTGGCAGCCGTCGGCCAAGCTGCTGCAAGAACTGGACGTCGCCGAAGGTGCCAACCGCCTGCGCGGGGCCAGCGACACCAAACGTTGGCAGGACGTGATCGACGCCGCCGCTGCCCAACCGGAGGCGGTGGCGTGCAACCGGCTGGACAACGCCTGGCGATTGGCGGAGGCCTACGCCGAGTTGAAACAGCTCGACCGTGCCTTCGACCGCTACAAGACCATCGTCAGTCAATGCCCGAAGGCGAAGGAACGGCGCGACACCATTTTCAAGGCATCGCGCTACCTCAGCCCGGAGCAGGTGCGCGAGTTGACCACCATCGGGGCCACCGCCAACCCGGTGGCGGGGGAGGATTACACCGCCGTCCGCACCGTGGAAGGGGAACTCGAAACCGGTCGGTTGCTGGAAAAGCTGGGCAACCCGAAAGCTGGCCCGCTGTCCACCGCCGATCTGGCGCGGGCCGAACAGATCATCCGCGACAAGCAGGACGCCGACGGGGCCATCGCGCTCGGCTGGTATTTCCAGCGCCAGAAAAAGCACGCCGACGCCCAGCGCTGGTTCGCGGACGCCAACGGCTGGACCCCGTCCGACAAGGCGGCGGAAGGCTTGATCCTGGCGCTCGCCGCGCTTGGCAAAAAAGCCGAAGCGCGGGAGGCCGGTGCCCCCTGGCAGGGGAAATCCAACCGTGTCGATCAGGCGCTGAAAAGCGTCACCAACCCACCGCGCGGCAGTGGTTCAGGCGGTCGTGGTGCGTCAGGCGGCGGCGCACCGGGGCAAAGCGAGTTGAGCGCCGCGCTGGCCCGCGATGATTTCGCCGGGTGTCTGGCGGCGATTCAACGGATGCTGACCCACAGCCGCCCCACAGCCGCGCTGATGCAGCAACGCGGCTGGTGCCTGATGGAGTTGAAGCGCCCAACCGAGGCCGAAGCCGCCTTCGCCGAGGCGCAGGCGCTGGCCGCACGTGAGCCGGCCAAGGCCAACACGCCCGGCAAATCCAGCAGTCAACGCAGCCTGAGCGACCGGCCGCTGGATACGCCCGCCAGCCCGGCGCAGGAAAACGCGTATGGTCAGGCCGTGGCGCGGCTCGCCACCGGGGATGTCGCGGGGTTGGCCCGTGACCTGCCTCGCACCAACATGACACCCACGCAAAAGGCGGAGATCCGCGCCAGCCTGCTGGCAACCGAAGCCGGACGCGCCATGGACGACAAGCGTTACGGCGACGTGCTTCGCCTGCTCGACGCGCGCAAGGAATTGACTCCCGAACCGCGCAACCTCAGCCTGTTGCGGGGATGGGCCTTGTACAACATGCGTCGGTTGGACGAAGCCCGCGCGCTGTTCAAAGCCATCGATGATCGTCTGAGCACCGAGGAGTCGCGCGAAGCGGTTTCCGTCACCTCGATGGCCACCTATCGTTACTAAGCAAAAGGGGCGTGCATGTCCGGGTGCAATTGGCTGCTGCGGGTCTTGGTGCTTGGCACGGCCCTGACCCTTGGCGGGTGTTTCGGCTGGGTGGACAACAACCTCACCCAACTGCCAACCCCCTGGCGGCGGATCCAACCGGCGGCCCTGCCGGTCACGCTTCCGGTCAGCCCGCAATTCCCGATCATCGCCGCACGAGCGCGCACCACCGGGGCGATTTACAGCTCTTACAATGTGGTGCTGGGCAACCCAACGCTGCTGCCGGGTGAAAACCGTCTGTCCATCGATGTGCACACCCTGCCAGACGGCCCGCTCGGCATGCTGATCCAACCGCCGCGCGTCTTCCCGGTCCCGCTCTATTCCACTGAAACGCTGGCCGAAACCCTGGCCAAGGAGTTTCCCGGCCTGAAAACCAAGGTGGCCGACAGCGGTCGCCGCAACCGGTACGGCGAGTATGATTACGCGCTGGCGCAGGACGCCACGAACACCTGCGTGCTGGCCTGGCAACTCATCAGCGACCACAACCGCACCCTGCCCCGGCGGATCGAGGCAATCCGCCTGGAATACCGGGTCTGCGGAACCGAACGCAACCCACGCGCCCTGTTGCAGATGTTCGATGCCCTGATCCTGACCCTGCCGGACTCAATCCTGGAGATTGATGATCTCACCCGTCTTTGAGCCGGGTGCCTGCGGCAACCATGGCCGGTCTTCCGGATTCCAACGGACGCAAACGGGGATTGCCACCCCGCGAAGCCGCTCGTCCATTCCGATCTGCGGCTCTTGATAAGGATGGAACCAAAGCGCGTTCCACAACATTCACAAGGCAATCCACGCCGACCTTTGTTCCGGTCGCACTGGCAAACGGTTCAAGCGATTGCTCCCCCTTTGCCAACCCCCCTTGCCAGAACATCCTGGGACGATCCGCCGCATCCAAATTCCACAGTCCTTGGCGCGGTTAGGGCTTGACAGTGAGAATGATTCGCGGCGTTATCCCTGCAACTCAGTCGCACTTGCGCACGTAGCCGCTCGAACCGTCTTGCCACCGCATTCTTGCTGTCGCTCCAAGGAGATTTCCATGTCGAAGCGCGTTGTCGGCCTCGCCGCCGTCGCCGTCGTTGCCTTGATGCCGTTCGCCGCCATGGCGGATCAGGCCAAGCCCGCCTACAAGGACGTGGCGAAGAACTACGCCGACATCGCCCAGGCCGCCTATTCCGACGCGCTGACCGGGGCGAAGGCGCTGAAAAAGGCGGTGGACGCGCTGGTGGCCAACCCGAACGACGCGACGCTGGCCAAGGCGCGCGAGGCGTGGAAGGCCGCCCGCGTTCCCTACATGCAGACGGAGGCCTTCCGCTTCGGCAACCCGATCGTCGATGAGTGGGAGGGCAAGGTCAACGCCTGGCCGCTCGACGAGGGTCTGATCGACTACGTCGATTCGTCCTACGGCGGCGGCGACGCCAACCCGTTCGCCACGGCCAACGTCATCGCCAACCCGAAGATCACGGCGGGCGGCAAGACCATCAACGCCAGCCGCATCACCAAGGGCCTGCTGGCCGACAAGCTGCACGGGGCCGGCAAGGTCGAGGCGAACGTCGCCATCGGCTATCACGCGGTGGAATTCCTGCTGTGGGGCCAGGATCTGCACGGGACCGGTCCGGGGGCGGGCGAGCGTCCGGCCAGCGATTACGCCAAGGGCAAGGCGTGCACCCACAACCATTGCGACCGCCGCGTCCAGTATCTGACCGTCGCCACCCAGATGCTGGTCGATGATCTGGCCGAAATGGCCGAAGCCTGGGGGGCCAAGGGCAAGGCCCGCGCCTCCATCGCCAAGGCCAAGGACGACGAGGGCGTGGCCCGCATGCTGACCGGCCTCGGCTCGCTCAGCTACGGCGAATTGGCGGGCGAGCGCATGAAGCTCGGCCTCATGCTGCACGACCCGGAAGAGGAGCATGATTGCTTCTCCGACAACACCCACAACTCCCATTTCTACGATCAGGTCGGGATGGTGAACGTCTACACCGGCGCCTACACCCGCACCGATGGCAAGACGATCTCCGGCCCGTCGCTGTCCCAACTCGTCGCCGCCAAGTCGGCCGACGCCGACGCCAAGGTCAAGGCCGCGCTGGCCGCCACCAGCAAGGCGATGCAGGCGATCAAGGACACCGCCGACAGCGGCAAGATGGCCTATGACCAGATGATCGGGGCCGACAACGCCGACGGCAACGCCCTGATTTCGACGGCGGTGGACCGTCTGGTCGATCAGAAAAAGGCCCTGGAAGGAGCCGTCGCCGCGTTGGGCGTGTCGATCGAACTGAAGGGTTCCGACAGCCTGGACAACCCCTCCGCCGTGAGCAAGTAAGCCAACGGCCCGGCCCCGGTTCCGCGCGCTGCGGCGGAACGCCCTCTCCTTCCCTTCCGGGCCACTTCGTGGCGGGTGGGACCGGGGCCGGTTTTCAGACGAGAGTTGATCACGGAACCGGATCGGTGACAGGGGTGCGAATCACAACGCGCCCCCGTTGCCGTTTCCATCGGGTCGCCCTCGTTCGATCGTCGTCATCAGGATGCCAACCATGCCGCACCGCCTTGCTGCCTCCCTGTCCCGCCGCGCCCTGCTGGGATCCGGGCTGCGAACCGGGTTGGGCGTCGGGGGGGCCACGCTCGCGGCCTCGGCCCTGTGGCCGCGTGGTCTGGCGGCCTCAGTGTCCGCCGCCGCGCCTGGCGATGTGGTCGCGGTCGAGCTGGTCGCCAAACAGCGGATGCAACGCATCCTGCCCGAACCGGCAGCCCCCTCCCCGCTCGTCACCTACGCCGAACGCTTTCCCGGCCCGGTGATCCGGCTGCGCAAGGGGCAGCGGCTGCGCGCCACCCTGGTCAACGGGCTGGATGAGCACACCTCCATCCACTGGCACGGCATCCGCCTGCCCAACGCCGAAGACGGCGTGCCCTTTCTGACCCAGCCGCCGACCAAGCCCGGCGAGCGGCATGTCTACGAGTTCACCCCGCCCGATTCCGGTTCCTTCTTCTTCCACCCCCATTGCAACACGGTGGAGCTGCTGGGGCGCGGTCTGGCCGGTGCCCTGATCGTGGAGGAGGAGGGCGGTCCCCGCTTCGACGCCGATCTGGTCTGCATGGTCAAGGATTGGCAGCTCAACCCGGACGGGACGTTCGGCACCTTCACCAACGACCGGGGGGCCTCGCGCGCCGGGACCTTCGGCACCGTTTCCACCGTCAACGGCCTGATCGAACCGGTGATCGATGTGCCCGCCAACGGCGACATCCGCGCCCGGCTCTACAACGTCGACAGCACCCGCGTGATCGATCTGCGGGTCGAGGGGGCGGAGGCGGGCGGCGGGGCCTGGATCATCGCGGTGGACGGCAACCCGCTGCCGCCGCGCCCGCTGGATGGCTGGCCGATGGGACCGGCGATGCGGCTCGACGTGGTGTTCCGCGCGCCCAAGGATCCCGGCAAAACCCTGCGCCTGACCAACGTCTACGCCGCCCAACCCAAGCCGCTGGCCCAGTTCCGCGCCGTCGGCACCGCCCTGCCGAACAAGCGCTTTGCCCCCCGCCCGCTGCCCGCCGCCGATCTGCCGGTGCCGGACGTGAAGAACGCCACGGTCGTGCCGATGGCCTTTTCCGCCACCGCCGTGGCCCAACTGTTCGACGACGCGCTGCTCGCCACCCTGCCCTTTGCCGACTCGCTCTGCCTGTCGAACAAGACCTTTTGGGCGATCAACCAGAAAAGCTGGCCGGAGGGCGGGCACGAGCGTTTGCCACCGCCGATCACCACGCTGGAGCGCGGGCGCAGCTATGTGTTCGAGCTGGCGAATCTGACGCCGCACCTGCACCCGATCCACATCCACGGCTACACCTTTTCGGTGCTGTCGTCGGATCTGCGCAAGGTCACGCCGCACCACGCCGACACGGTCCTGTTGGAACCGAAGGAGCGGTTGCGGGTGGCGATCAAGGCCGACAACCCCGGTGACTGGATGTTCCACTGCCACATCATCGAACATCAGGACACCGGCATGATGGGGTACATCCGCGTTGCGTAAGTCTGTTGTCCGGCCATTGTTGGCCGCGTTGGTGGTGCTGCCCCTGGCGGCCCCGGTTCTGGCCGATGGGCTGGACACCCGGATCGGCGAGGGGCTGTTCCGCCGCATGTGGGTGGCCGCCCCCACCGCCACCCAGGCCGCCGACGGTCTGGGGCCGCTCTACAACGCGCGCGGCTGCGCCGCCTGCCATCCCAAGGGCGGCGGCGGGCGTCCGCCCGATCCGGCGGTTGCAAGCGACCAGGGCGTCGGCTTCGCCCTGAAGATGAACGACGACCCGGTTTATGGGCGGCAACTTCAGACCAACGCCATCCCCGGCCACCGCGCCGAAGGCCGTCCGACCATCCGCTACCGCGACGAGCCGGTGCGCTTCCCCGATGGCGAGCGGGTGACGCTGCGCCGTCCCAGCTATGGCGTGGCCGATCTGGGCTATGGACCGCTGGCGGCGGAAACCGTGCTGTCGCCGCGTCTGGCCCCGCGCGTGCACGGGATGGGGCTGCTCGACGCCATCCCCGACGCCGCGATCGAGGCCGAGGCGGAGCGGCAGCGCGCCAGCGGCGGCCCGGTCGCCGGACGGCCCAACCGCGTGGTGGTGGACGGAGTGGCCCGCGTCGGTCGGTTTGGTTGGAAGGCGGCGAATCCCACGCTGGACCGCCAGAATGCCGAAGCCTTCAGCCTGGACATCGGCATGTCCACCCCGGCCTTTCGCGACCCCTGGGGCGATTGCACGGCGGCGCAAACCGCCTGCCGCGCCGGTCCGCACGGCGATTCCAAACAGTTCGAGGGGTTGGAGATCCCCAGCAGCGTCATCGGCCTGATCGACGGCTTTCTGCGCGATCTGCCGCCCGACGGCGGGCTGGAGCCGCCCAAGGACGCCGAGGGGGCCGCCCTGTTCGCGTCCGTCGGCTGCGCGTCCTGCCACCGCCCATCCTACACCACCGCCGCCGACCCGACCCGCCCGGCCCTGTCGGAACGGACCATCTTTCCGCACAGCGACCTGTTGCTGCACGACATGGGCGATGGGCTGGCCGACGGCGTTGCGGCCTTCGAGGCGCGCGGGCGGGACTGGCGCACGACGCCGCTGTGGGGGCTGAACCGGCTCGCCGCGCAGGATGGCCGCCTGACCCTGCTGCACGATGGCCGCGCCCGCAGCGTCGCCGAAGCGATCCTGTGGCACGGCGGGGAGGCCGAGAGCGCCCGCCGGAGCTACATGGAGTTGCCGCGCGAGGCGCGGAAACGTCTGGTGCGCTACGTTCTGGGTTTGTAAAGCTGTCACCCTGTGCGGCGGGCGGTTCGACCGCGCCCCGCCGCTCCGCCCGTCCGGGCCACCACGCTTGCAAGGAATGGGATTTATGCGACGCCGCATAATGCTTGGTCTGATGTCCGCCTCCGCCCTGGCGCTGCTGCTGCCGCGTCTGGCCCTGGCCGAACGGGCAGCGGACCGCGACAGCGCCTTTCTCGCCGGGATGGCGCGCAGCCACGCCCTGCCCCGTTGCACCGCGCTGGCCAGCGCGACCAGCCGCTTGGTCGAAACCCTGGAGCGCTTTGCCGCCGCCCCCACCGCCGCCGGGCTGGAGGAGGCTCGCGCGGCCCATCGCGGGGTGACGGACGCCTGGGCCGCCGTGCAGCATCTGCGCTCCGGCCCGCTGACCCTGGAATTGCGCTCGGACCGCTTTTCCTTCTGGCCGGAACGGGCCGGGGTGGTGCAGCGCCAGATCGGCCAGCTTCTGCGCGACCGCGACGCCAAGCTGTTGCAACCCGGCGCGCTCGCCCGCCAGAGCGCGGCGGTGCAGGGCCTGACCCTGCTGGAACGGCTGCTGTTTGACGAGGGCGTGGCGGCGGACGCCTTCACCGGCGACGACGCCAAACGCTTCCGGGGCCAGTTGGCCATCGCCGCCGCCCGCAATCTGGCGGCCATTGCGGCGGACGCCCGCGACGGTTGGCAGGCGTTGGAAGCGCCGCTGGCGAAGGGAGAGGCCACCACGCTGGGGCCGACGCCGACCGAGGCGGTCAACACCCTGTACGCCGCCGCCATCACCGCGATGCAGGTGGTGGTGGATCAGAAGCTGACCGGCCCGCTGGGGGCCAGCGTGGCCGAGGCCAAGCCAACCACGGTGGAGGCGCTGCGCAGCGGTCAAGCCCTGCGCAACATCCGGCTCAATCTGGACGGCATCCGCGCCCTGCTGCTGGGCGAAAATGGCGGGCCGGGCTTCGCGTCCCTGCTGCCCGCCAGCGAGGATGGCAAGACCGCCAAGCAGGCCATCGACGAAAGCTTTGCCGCCGCGATCAGCGCGATCAGCGCCGTGCCGGGGCCGCTCAACGCCGCCGTCACCGACCCCACCCGGCGCAAGGCGGTGGACCACGCCCTGCGTCTCATCAAGGCCGCGCGCGTTGAAATGCTGGGGACCATGGCCCCGCTGCTCGACATCACCATCGGGTTCAACGAGTTGGACGGGGATTGATCGTGCGTGACCCGGTGATGCGCAACGCGGTGGTGACGACGCACGCAACGACCGGTCGGCGCACCGCCCTGCGTCTGCTGGGCGCGCTGGGGGTGGTGGCCTGGGCGGGACCGCTCGTCGCTGCAAGCGATGCTGCAACGGGAACAGCGGGCCGGACCCTGTTCCTCAACGCCTACGCCACCGCCGGGGCGACTCCGGCCTTTGGCGTGGCGGCGTTCGACGTCGACGGCGCGGTGCGCTTCACCACCGCCACGCCGGGCCGTGCCCATGGCGTGGTGCCCCGCCCGGCGCTGGATGGGACGAGCCAGAGCGAGGCCGTGGTCTTCGCCCGCCGTCCGGGCCGCTGGTTCCTGCCCCTGTCTTTGCGCGACGGCACACCCGCCGCCCCCGTCACGGCACCGGAGGACCGGCGTTTCACCGGCCATGGGGCCTTCACGGCGGATGGCCGCCTGCTCTATGTGGCCGAAGACGATGTGCCGAACGAAACCGGGGCCATTGGCGTGTACGATGCGACCGACGGCTACCGCCGTCTTGGCGCGCTGCCCACCCACGGGCTTGGCCCGCACGAGCTGTTGGCGCTGGACGGCGGGGCGGTTCTGGCGGTCGCCAACGGCGGCGTCATCACCCACCCCGACACCGGGCGGGCGAAACTCAACCTCGACGCCATGGACTCCTCCTTGACCTATGTCGAGGCGGCGAGTGGCCGTTTGCTCGATCAGGTCCGGTTGCCGGAGGAGCACGCCAACCTCGGCATCCGCCACATCGCCGCGCTGGCCGATGGCGGCGTGGCGTTTGGCGTGCAGGACGAACGGCCCATCGGCCTGCTTCAGCCGTTGGTCGGTGCGCACCGGCCCGGCGGCGGGGCCGTCCGCCTGTTCGACGCGCCGGAGGATGTTTGGACCCGGTTGGATGGCTACATCGGCAGCGTCGCGTCCGATGGCCGTCTGGTCGCCGCCAGTTCCCCCAAGGGCGGTCTGGTCGGCCTGTGGGACCCCATGACCGGGGCCTGGATCAAGGCGATTCCCCTGCCCGACGGTTGCGGTCTGGCCCCCTGCGACGACGGTTTCGCCCTGACCAGCGGCCTGGGCGTGATGGAACGCATCACCGCCACCACCGACGCCCCGGTTTCCGAACGCCGCAGCCCGGCCTTCCGCTGGGACAACCACCTGACCCGCTGGTGGGGCTGAGGCGTTGCGCCGTCACCTGTCGAACGCGGAGATCGGGCCAGCTTCGCCTGACAATCCAATTGCGCCCCAACGCCACCGTTGTCGGCGACGTTCAGCGTGATCTGGTCCGGCCCGTCCGGTGCCACCGACACGCGGATTTGCCGGTTTTCCTGACCGGGCATCAACACGTTGGCGGTGCCGCGCCGTTTTCTGTCAGGTGGATTTCACCAAGTCGGTTCCCGGTTCCGCCTTCACCAGCTTTTGCACGGCGGTGGAGGCGGCCACCTTGCCGGTTTCCGCAAAGGCCTCGTGGTTCCGTTCGATGTGGCGCAGGTCGTAGAGGTAATTGACCATCAGACCGTGCGCCTGCTTCATCCCCTTGGCCGAACGGTCGGCCAGTGGGTTGATGCGCTCCAGCCGCGCGCCGTTGCCGAGATGGAAGCGCGCCACCGGATCGACCGGGCGCTGGTTGGCTCCCTGCGCCTTCAGGAAATAACGGGCGGCGATGGATTGCAGCAGCGGTTGCAGGGCGTCCGCCGTGGCGGGCGTCTGGCTCCAGGCTGGGTCGTCCAGGGCGCTGAGTTTCTGTTTCTCCTCGGCGGTCAGCAAGCCGCCCTCCCGCGCCCGTTCCTTCGCCAGCCACCCGGCAAAGGCCGGGACCGGCGACAGGGTGACGAAGGTGGTCAGGCCCGGCAACTCGCGGCTCAACTCCTGCACCACCTGTTTGATGAGGAAATTGCCGAAGGAAATGCCGCGCAAGCCGTCCTGGCAGTTGGAGATCGAATAGAAGATCGCCGTCGTCGCCCGGCCGGTCGGCAGCGGGTCGCGCTCTTCCGACAGCAATTCGCTGATGGAGGAGGCGATGTGGTCGGTCAACGCGACCTCGACGAAAATCAGCGGCTCATCCACCAGTTGGGGATGGAAGAAGGCGAAGCAACGGCGGTCGGGTGGTTCCAGGCGACGGCGCAGATCGTCCCAATCATGGATGGCGTGCACCGCTTCGTACCGGATGATCTTTTGCAGGATGTTGGCCGGGGTGGACCAGTCGATCCGTCGCAGCACCAGGAAGCCCCGGTTGAACCAGCTTGAAAACAGATGGGCGAAATCGGCGTCGAGCGCCGGAAAGCCTGGAATCTCGGTGGCGCTGCGCAACGCCTCCTCGCGCATCCGCACCAGACTGTGGGTGCCGCCGGGGGCCAGATTCAGCCGCCGGATCAGCTCCTGCCGCCGGGGTTCGGCGGCGTTGTGCAGGTCGATGGCCTTGCGGTCGTCCGGGTCGGCGGTCCAGGCGGCGATCGCCTGTTCCAGCCGCTTGCGGTCGGGGCCGAAGCGTTCGGCCAGCGTGGCGAGGAAGCGGTTGCGCTCCGCCGGGGCCAGGGCGGCGTAGCGGGTCAGAATCTCCTGCGCGAGCGCCACGCCCGACGCCTCGCCCCGGCCCGAGAGCAGGGCGTCGCACAGCCCGATCAGGTCGGGCCGGGCGTTGGCCGCATCGGCGTCGCCGCGCGACAGGCCGACCAGCGCGCGGCCCCGGTCGGCGATGGTTTGCAACAGGTCGCTGAAAAAGGATCCGTCCATCTCATCGCTCCCCCGGTTGAACAGGCGTGGTCAGCGCCCCGTTGCGGCCCCATGATCGTGGATCTGGGGGCCTGTCGAGGCGCTGTCCAGTCAGGCCGCGCGTGTCAGGCCGCGCGCTTGTCGAACAGGTCCTTGTGGGCCTGACGCAGCAGGTTTTTTTGCACCTTGCCCATGGTGTTGCGCGGCAGCTCGTCGGTGAAGACCACCGCCTTGGGCACCTTGAAATTGGCGAGTTGCTCCTTGCAGGCGCGGATCACCGCCGCGTCGTCGGGCGTGTCGGCCCCCGGCTTGCGCAGGACGACGGCGACCACCGCCTCGCCGAAATCGGGATGGGGGACGCCGACCACGGCGGATTCGACCACACCGTCGATGCCGTCGATCACCGTTTCCACCTCTTTCGGGTAGACGTTGAAGCCGCCGGAGATCACCAGATCCTTGGCCCGCCCGATGATGTGGACATAGCCCTGCTCGTCGATCTTGCCGACGTCGCCGGTGATGAAAAAGCCGTCGGCGCGGAACTCCTGCGCCGTCTTCTCCGGCATCCGCCAATAACCGATGAAGACGTTCGGCCCCTTCACCTCGATCACGCCGATGGCCCCGGTGGCCAGCGGTTCGCCGGTCTTTTCGTCGGCCACGCGCACCGACACGCCGGGCAACGGGAAACCGACGGTCCCGGGGATGCGCTCGCCGTTCAGCGGGTTGCTGGTCAGCATGCCGGTTTCGGTCATGCCATAGCGCTCCAGGATCGGCTTGCCGGTGCGGGCGAAGAACTCGCGATGGGTGTCGGCCAGCAGCGGGGCGGAGCCGGAGATGAACAGCCGCATGTGGGCCGTCGCCTCCCGCGTCAGCCGGTCGTCGGCCAGCAGGCGGGTGTAGAAGGTCGGCACGCCCATCATCACGGTGGCGCGCGGCAGCAGGCGGAACACGGTGTCGGCGTCGAATTTCGCCTGGAACAGCATGGAGGAGCCGTTCATCAGCACGCAGTTGATCGCCACGAACAGGCCGTGGGTGTGGAAGATCGGCAGCATGTGCAGCAGCACATCGTCGGGCTGGAAGCCCCACAGCGCGTGCAGCGTCGCCGCGTTGGAGGCAAGGTTGCGGTGGGTCAGCATCGCCCCCTTCGACCGCCCGGTGGTCCCGGAGGTGTAGAGAATCGCCCCCAACTCGTCCGGCCCGCAAGCCACGGTGTCGAAGCCGGTCGGCTGGCCGGCGGCCCGTTCGCTCAGGCTGCCCTCGCCGTTGGCCCCCAGCGTCAGGACGGTGCCGACCCCGGCCTCGGCGGCGGTGTCGCGCAACCCCTCCTCCGTGGTGGGGGCGCAGACGAAGACGCGCGGCGCGGCGTCGGTCAGGAAATACGAAATCTCCGCGCGGGTGTAGGCGGTGTTCAGCGGCAGATAGGCGGCCCCGACGCGCAGGCAGGCCAGATAGAGGAAGACGGCCTCGGCCGATTTCTCCACCTGCACCGCCACCCGGTCGCCCTTGACCACCCCCAGCGACCGCAGCAGATGGGCGTAGCGGGCGCTGGTGGCGGCGAGATCGCCGTAGCTCAGCACCGCCCCCGATCCCAGTTCGATGAAGGGGGCGTCGGGGTTGGCGGGGAAGCGCGCCGCAACGATGTCGTAAAAATTGTCGCTCATGTGGAATGGTTCCCTTCAAAGCGGGGAGATGCGCGCCTCCCCAATCCAGATCAGCCTTTTTTGACCAGTGACAGAACGAGGTCGAGCACGTCCTTTTGCGCCGCCGCACGGGCCGCCGGGTTGCCGCCGACCTGCGGACCCTTCTGCACGCAGGCGTCGGTGTAGGCAAAGGGCGCGTTGGTGGCGGTGTTGATCAGTTGGCCCGGCGCGCGCTCCTCAATGCTGCACTCCCGCACCGTCTGGGCGGTGGCCGACACCACCGGCCCGTCGCTCAACGGCGTGTCGAAGCCATGATGGGCGTCGGGGTAGCTGGTCAGGGTCACGTTGACCCCGGCCTTTTGCAAACGCTCGGCCTGGGCGGCGCAGGTGCGCAGCGGGTTGTAATCGTCCGCCGCGCCATGGATGAGGTGGATCGGCTTGGCCACCGGCTTCAGATCGTCGATGTAGCGGGTGGCGCAATCGGGATAGAAGGGGATGTACCCGGCGAACTCCGCCCCCGACCGGTTCCACAAGGCGTGGAAGCGGGCGAGGGAGGCGTAGAAGGCGGCTTGCCCGCCGCGCGAAAAGCCCATCAGCACGATGCGTTGCGGATCGACGCGCGGGTGCTTGGCCAGGATCTCCAACGACCGGTAGAGGTCGATGATGAGGTTGAGACGGCCCAACCGCGCCTGATCGGCGGAGGTGGAGACCAGCCCCCGCCCGGTGAAGCCATCAACGGCAAAGGTGGAAATGCCCTGCGCGTTCAGCAGCCGCGCCCACATCTCGACGTTGGGGCCGATGCCGCCGGAGCCGTGCATCAGCACGACCACCGGCAAACGCCCCTCGCCCTGGGCGACGCGGAATTCGCCCGACACGGTGACGGGGGTGGCCCCGGCGCTGTCGCCGGTCAGGAATTGCGAGTCCGACAGGGTCAGCGACGGGATCGGGTGCAGTTCCACCCGGCTGGCGATGGCGGCGCGGTCCGCCGTTTGCGCGACAGCGGGCGCGGCGGTGAGGGATGCGCCCAGACCAGCCCCAAGAACCGCCAGCGATAGGGCAGCACCAGCCAGGGTGCGGCTGAGAGACGAGGGACGGAGGGATGAGGCGTGCGGCATGCGGCGCATCCTGTGGCAAAGGGACGAGAGGGAAGGGGTCATGCGCCGTACACCCAGCCGGGCAGCGCCGTGGCGATCTGCGGGAAAAAGCACAGCAGCAGCACGCACAGGATCATCAGCCCGACAAAGGGCATCACCCCCCAGATCACATCCTTCAGCGGAATGTCGGGGGCGATGTTCTTGATGACGAAGATGTTCAGGCCGACCGGCGGGTGGATCAGCCCCATTTCCATCACCACCATCATGATGACGCCGAACCAGATCAGATCGAACCCGGCAGCGCGCAGCGGCGGCAGGATGATCGGTGCCGTCATCAGGATGATCGACACCGGCGGCAGGAAAAAGCCCAGCACCACGATCATCAGCAGGATGGCGGTCAACAACACCCAGCGCGACAGCTTCAGGGCGACGATGGCCTCCGCCGCGCTCTGGCTGATGTGCAGATAGCTCATGACGTAGGAGTAGAGCAGCGACATGCCGATGATCATCATCAGCATCGTCGATTCCCGCAGGGTGGAGGTCAGCATCGGCCCCAGCTGGTCCAGCCGGTAGGCCCCATAGACGACGGCGACCAGCGCCAGCGCCAGCACCCCGCCCAGCCCCGCCGTTTCCGACGGGGTGGCGAAGCCGCCATAGAGCGCCACCATCACGCCGGTCAGCAGCACGACGAAGGGCAGCACGCGCGGCAGCGACGACAGCTTTTCCCGCGTGGTGAAATGCTCTTCCTTCAGCAGCGGCGAGTCGTAGCGCCCCTCCGCCATCGCCATCCGCTTTTCCTTGCGGAAACGGATCACGGCGTAGACCGCGAACATCACCACCATCAGCAGCCCCGGCCCGATCCCGGCCAGGAACAGGCGGCCCAGCGACTGTTCGGCGGCGACCGCGTACAGGATCATGGTGATCGACGGCGGCAGCAGAATGCCCAGCGTGCCGCCCGCCGCGATGATGCCCGCCGCAAAACCGCCGGAATAGCCGCGCCGCCGCATTTCCGGGATGCCGGCGCTGCCGATGGCCGAGCAGGTGGCCGGGCTGGATCCGGCCATGGCGGCGAACAGGCCGCAGGCGAAGACGTTGGCCACGCCCAAGCCGCCCGGCACCTTGTGCAACCAGGCGTGCAGCGCCGAATAGAGATCGGCACCGGCCCGCGATTTGCCGATGGCCGCCCCCTTCAGGATGAAGAGCGGGATGGTCAGCAGGGTGATGCTGGCCATTTCCTCGTAGACATTCTGCGCCACGGTGTCGAGCGCGGCGGCGGGCATGAAGATCATCATGAAGATCGTCGCCACCAGCCCCAGGGCAAAGGCGATGGGAATGCCCGAAAACAGCACGCCGAAGGTGGCGGCCCCGTACATCAGACCCAGTTCCAGCGCGCCCATCAGTCGGCCTCCCCGTTCGCCAGCAGGCTGTCGAGCACCTGCAACAGGATTTGCAGCGCCAGCAGCGTCATGCCCAAGGCCATGAAGGAATAGGGAATCCACAGCGGCGGTGCCCAGGTGGAATGCGTGACCATCCCGTCTTCCCAGGCCTCGTGAAACAGCGTCCAGGATTTCCACGCGAAAAAGGCGCAGAAGGCGAAGGACGCCACATCGGCGACAAAGCGGCGGACCCGGTCCACGGCGGGCGGCAGCAGTTCCGCCAACGCGTCGATGGAGACATGGCCCCGCCGGGCCTGCACCCAGGCCGCCGACATGAAGGTCGCCCCGACCAGCAGGAAGACCGCCATTTCATCCTGCCAATCGGCGGGGTGATGAAAGGCGTAGCGGGTGATGGCCTCCTGCGTCAGCACCACACCGGCCAGCACGACGGCGATCGAGGCCAACACCACGACCACCCGGTTGATGAGCGACAGCGCCGCCCCGATCCATTTCAGCGAGGGCGCGCGGACCACCGGCCCGCTGGCCCCGCCCAGGATGAGGTTCCGTTCCGCCGCCGACATCAGGCTTGCTCCGCCAGCTTGAGCAGGCGCGCGCCGTCCTTGGTGCGTTCGGCGAAGTCCTTCCACGCGGTGTCGCGGGCGATGTCGGTCCAGCGCTTCACCGCGTCCGCCGTCATGTCGGCGGTGGACACCCCGGCCTTGCCGTAAATCTGGGCGATGCGGGCGTCGTCCTCCTGCGCGGCAGTGTAGCCGAAATTTTCCATCTCCAACCCGACCTGCTCCACCACCTTCTGCTGATCGGGGGTGAGGGAATCGAAGACGGTCTTCGACATCATCAGCGGTTCCAGCATGAACCAATAGCTGTTCTGGCGCGGCACGGTCAGATGCTTGCTCAACTCCTCCAGCTTGAAGGAAATCAGGCTGGTGGAGGAGGTGATGGCGGCGTCCACCGCCCCGGTCTGCATCCCGGCGTACAGCTCGTTCGACGGGATGGTGCTGACCGCCGCCCCGGCGGCCTTCAGCATCATGTCCATCTCGCGGCTGCCGCCCCGGATCTTCATGCCCTTCACATCCTCCGGGTTCATCACCGCCCCGGCGCGCGAGGCGGTGCCGCCCGCCTGCCAGATCCAGGTCAGCAGCTTCACACCCTTGGACTCCATGATCCGGGTCAGTTCCTGTCCGATGGCGGCGGTGCGCCAGCGGCGTCCCTGTTCGTAGCTGGTGACGAGGCAGGGCATCAGGCCCAGATTGGCCTCCGGCACCTCGCCCCCGGCGTAGGGCATCGGGTAGAGCGACAGATCCAGCGCCCCTTTGCGCAGCGCGCTGAACTGGGCCAGCGTCTTCATCAGCGACGAGCTGGGGTAAATCTCGAACCGCAGGGTTCCGGCGGTGCGCTTTTCCACCTCGGCGGCGAAACGGCGGGTGATGCGGTCGCGGAAATCACCCTCCTCCAGCGTGCCGCCGGGGAATTGGTGGGAGATCTTCAGGGTGCGCGCGTCCGCCGCCCAGCCCAGGCGGGAAGCGGCGATGATGGCGGGGGCGGCCAGAGCGGCGCCGACCAGGGCGCGTCGCGAAACGATCATGGGGCGGACCTTTCCAATCAACTGGATCAAGCGGGTCAAAGCGACGGCGGATCAAGGCGACGGCGGTGGCGCGGACAGGGTCCGCAAGGCCAGCGACCGGCGCGGCGGTCGGGGAAAAAGGGTCAGCCGGGTGGGTCGGCGCAGAGGGTGCACATCATGGGGTTTCCTCCGTGTATCGCGCGGTTTGTATCGTGTTGTCGAGTTCTTGTATGCGATATGACGGTTTGTGTATGCCAGAATTTGTTTGGTGTGGCAATTGTTTTCGCGTTCCTGTATTCTCCGGCAGGAAATCCGGTTATGATGCGCCGCAACAGGGGAGACAGGAGCGAGCATGAGCGACAGCGTGGGCGAACGCAGCGAACCCAGACAGAACCGCGCGGACCAACTGCGCGACCTGATCGAGGAGGACATCGCTTCCGGCCGCCTGGCCCCCGGTTCGCGGTTGGAGGAAAGCGCGCTGGCCGAACGCTTCAACGTCTCGCGCACCCCGGTGCGGGAGGCGCTGGCGCAATTGGCCTCGGCCGGTTTGGTGGAGATGCGCCCGCGCCAGGGGGCCGTCGTCGCCGTCCTCAGCCTCGACAACATCATCGAGATGTTCGAGGTGATGGCCGACTTGGAGGCTCTGTGCGCCGAACTCTGCGCCCGCCGGATGACGCCGGAGGAGCAGGCGCGTTTGCAGGCGGCGCATGAGCGCTGCGGGGCGGTCAGCGACAACGGCGATGTCGAAGCCTATTATCAGGCCAACCGCGAGTTCCACGACATCATCTATATCGGCAGCCACAACCGGCATTTGGAGGAGATGACGCGGGCCTTGCGGAACCGGGTGTCGTCCTACCGCCGTTTGCAATTGCGCCACCCCGGCCGGATGCGCCGGTCCTGGGCCGAACACGACGCCATCGTGCGCGCCATCATCGCCGGTGATCCGGCAGCCGCCCGCGACATCACCAAACGCCACATCGCCATCCAGGGCGACACCTTCACCGATTTCCTGGCCGCGCTTCGCGAAGCCCGGCTGGATGTGGCCTGATCCAAGGGGTGTCATCCAGCGCGATTTTTTTTGTTCTAAGTGTTTGCGTTGGCGGATCCCTTGCGCTATGGTCCGCATCCGCAGGCGACGGACCCGTAGCTCAGCTGGATAGAGCGCTGCCCTCCGAAGGCAGAGGTCATGAGTTCGAATCTCGTCGGGTCCGCCAATCCTCGCAATAGGTTACGACGAAACTTTCCCCAGGTTGGGGGTGTGTTCGGGGCAGTGACCTACCGGCGGCGATCCAAAGCCTCCCGCGCTGACACCAGATAGCCGGTCGAATCATGGGCGTAGACACGCTCGGTCGTCGACGAATCGGTGTGCCCGAGGAAGCGTGAAACCATCAGCATCGGAACGTCCGCTTCGGCCATTCAGGTGGCGGCCCTGTGTCGCAACGTGCGAGGCGTCACGTCCTCCAAAGCGCCATCATCTTGTCGGTCATCGTGGTCACCCTTCGTATGGGTTGAGGTGTGGTGATCAGACTCTATCAAAGAACCGCGATGACCACCCCGCTGTGGAGAACGGACCCGCCTACACCAGCCATCGAAGGGCGCTGCGGCGGGCCGGTTCCCCACAGCCTCACCTGCACCATTGCAGGGGGCAGGATCTCATTCGGCGTATCGCAAGGTGTTGATACCGTTCTGATTATTTTCGAATCAGACTCTCAGAAAAACGATATCCACTATTCCCTTTTGTTTGTTCGCCCCGATGGGGAACAGTTGGCCGAGATTGGCAAGATCATCGATGAACGCGGTGTTTGTCCGGTGATCGACCAGATGTTTCCGTTCGATCAGGCGCAAGAGGCCCTCCGCTCTCTCGCCACGGGCCGCGCAAAGGGCAAGGTGGTCGTCCAGCGGATTTGATGCGATTGGCGTTGGGTGACTTTGTTCGGGTGTGAGGGTGGCAATGACGGCCTTGCGGGGGCACGCCTGCAATGTCCAGTTGCCATATAACACCCGGATAAAATAGTTGTTTCGAATTTTATCCGGGTGTATTACCGCCGCATTGCCCACGCGACGGAGACCACCCGTGACTCAGAATGCGCGAAAAGCCGCCATCACCGCCTACAAGGAACGCACGGCGCAAGCCGGGATCTACGCCATCCGTTGCGTCCCGACCGACCAGATTTGGGTCGGGGAAACGCAGACGCTGGACAGCGTGCAAAACCGCCTGTGGTTCTCGCTGCGCACCGGCGGCGACCCGCACCGGGATGTGCAACAGGCCTGGAACCAGCACGGCCCGGATGGCTTCACCTTTGAATCATTGGAACGGATGCCAAAGGAGGATCTGGCCTTTGCCCGTCAGGCCTGGCTCAAGGCCCGCGTGGCCCATTGGCGGGAGCGGTTGGGCGCACGCCCGATCTGAACCGCGCGTGTGAAAAACAGGCCGGGCGGGCCAAAGGCTCGACAACCGGAACGAAGCGTGGTCCGATGCCGCTCTTTCCGTTTTCGAACCATCACACACGCGAGGAACACGCCGCCATGGCCGCGCAACCGTGGGAAGACCGCAACCGGCTGATCGCCATCGACATCGAAACGACCGGACGCCGCATTCCCCGTCTGGAGGACATCCGCAAGGCCCCCAAGGGGATGCGCCAGCCCGGTGTCGTCATTGAAATCGGCTGCATCGAGGTTGTGCGCGACGGGGCCAATTGGGTGAAGGGGCGGACCTGGGAAAGCCGCGTCAACCCCGACGCGCCGATCCACCCCGATTCGATCAAGGTCCACAACATCCGCCCCAACGATCTGAAGACGGCCCCGCGCTTTCCCCAGATCGCCGACGAGCTGGTGGCCTTCATCGGCGACGACCTGATGGTCGCCCACGCCTATGAAAACGAGATGGATTACCTGAACTACGAATTCGCCCGGGGTGGTCGCATCGGCTGGGGCGAGCAATTCTTCCCCGAACAGCGTTTCATCTGCACCAAGGAGATGTCGCACGAGCGGTTCCCGGGTGCCTCCGGCTCGCTCGACGCCCTGTGCGATCGGCTGTGGCTGGATCGCAGCGACCGCTTTTCCCACCATGGCGCG
Source organism: Azospirillum griseum (assembly GCF_003966125.1). Lineage (GTDB taxonomy): Bacteria > Pseudomonadota > Alphaproteobacteria > Azospirillales > Azospirillaceae > Azospirillum > Azospirillum griseum. Next base: position 31,109 of record NZ_RXMA01000007.1, on the reverse strand, counting down.
CTGCTCGACGCCGATCTGACCATCGACGCCTTTTTGAAGATGGCCTATGGCGACATCGAGCCGCGCGAAGCCGTGTTCGAGTAACCTTCATGAGAAGGATGGCCCCGCCGCGCGGACACGCGGCGGGGCCATCACCGTTTACAGCTTGGCCGCCGCGTCAAACACGGCGTGGCTGAAGGCCCCTTCCGGCTTCTTGGTGATGACCGGGGCCGAGGCGCCCGACATCAGGATCGACACGGTGCGGTCGAAATCCGCCGGGTCGAGGTAGCCGGTCCCCTTCTTGCCGCCCGCGATCAGCTTGGCGACCTCCTGCATCATCGTCGTCTGGTGTTCCTTGGTCTGCGCGCCGGTGGTGTCGGCGTTCAGCACGATGGTGACGGCCTCGGCCTGATTCTTGGCGGCGTATTCCCAGCCCTTGGCCGACGCCTTGACGAACTTCGCCAGCTTTTCCACCATCTTCGGATCGGACAGCTGCTTGTCGGTGGTGTACAGCCCGTCTTCCAGCGTCGCCACGCCCTGGTCCTGGTATTTGAAGACGACGAGGTCTTCCGGCTTCATCCCGGCTTCGATCAACTGCCAATATTCGTTGTAGGTCATCGTCGAAATGCAGGCCGCCTGCTTCTGCAACAGCGGATCGACGTTGAAGCCCTGCTTCAGCACCTTCACATCCGGTGAGGAACCGGAGGTGGACAGGCCCAGCTTGCTCATCCAGGACAGGAACGGGTATTCGTTGCCGGAGAACCAGACGCCCAGCGTGTTGCCCTTGAAATCCTTCGGATCGCTGATCTTGGCGTCCTTGCGACAGGTCAGCATCATGCCGGAGGTCTGGAAGAACTGGGCGATGTTGACCAGCGGCACGCCCTTTTCACGGGTGGCCAGGGCCGACGGCATCCAATCGACGATCACATCCGCCCCCCCGGCGGCGATGACCTGCGTCGGGTTGATGTCGGGGCCGCCCGCCTTGATCATCACATCCAGCCCGGCGTCCTTGTAAAAGCCCTTTTCCGCCGCAACGTAATAACCGGCGAACTGGGCCTGCGTGACCCATTTCAGTTGCAGGGTCAGCTTGTCAGCGGCCGAAGCCGCAGCGGAGAAACCGGTCAGCGCGGTGGCGGCGAGCAGAAGGGCGGAAGCAAGGGTCTTCATCGCGAATGGTCCTCGGCTGTTGGTGAGTTGGCGTGAGCGGACGGTGTTCGACGAAAACAGAGCAGGCGAAAACAGATCAGCGTTTGCGGAACGAAGGGTGCCAGGCGGTGACACGGCGCTCCGCCAGGGCGAGCGCGCCGTAGAGCAGGGATCCGGTGAGGGCCGCGACCGTGATCGACGCCCACACCACATCCAGATTCATCCGCGCCACCTGGGTCGAGATGCGGAAACCCATCCCAACCACCGGGGTGCCGAAGAACTCCGCCACGATGGCCCCGATCAGGGCCAAGGTCGAGTTGATCTTCAACCCGTTGAACAGGAAGGGCAAGGCGCAGGGCAACCGCAACAGCAACAGGCTGCGCCAATAGCCTGCGGCGTAGGAACGCATCAGATCCAACTGAATGCGCTCGGCGCTGGCCAAACCGGCCAACGTGTTGATGAGCATGGGGAAAAAAGTCATGACGACGATGACCGCCGCCTTCGATTGCCAATCGAAGCCGAACCACATCACCATGATCGGCGCGACGCCCACCACCGGGATGGCGCTGGCCAGATTGCCCAGCGGCAGCAGGCCGCGCGCCAGGAACGGGACCCGGTCGGCGAGAATCGCCACGGCGAATCCCGCCCCGCACCCCAGCAGATAGCCGCGCAGCACCGAAATCAGCACGGTTTGACGGAAATCGTCCCACAGATCGGCGGCGTTGGTGGCAAAGGCGGCGGCGATGGCGCTGGGCGGCGGCAGCAGAATGGCGGGCACCTGAAGGCCACGGGTCAGAATCTCCCACAGCAGCAGGATGGCCAGCCCGAACAGCGCCGGGCAGGCGTGGCGGGCCGGGCCGCTCACCTCCGCCAGCAGACGCAGCACTCGCCCCAGCAGCAGGGTTGCGCCCAGCAGAAGCAACCACAGCCCGGCGTCCGGGGCCAGGCCGTCCGCCAGCAACCGCAGCGTCGCACCATAGCCCGCCGCGACTCCGACCGACAAGATCACCGCTTCCGACAACGCGCCGACGGCCAACCGGCGCAGCAGCAGCGTCCCCACCAGCAGGACCAGCCCGGCCACGGCCACCGGGCTGTCCACAAAACCCACGCTGTGCCCGGCCACGCCGCCCAGCGGCAACAGCGGGGCGAGCAGCGCCACCAGCGGCCCGGGGGCCATCGCGGGGCGCGGTTGGCGAGAGGCCACTCCGATCATCGTCCACCTCCCGGGCCGGAGCGCACCAGCGCCCGTTCGGCCACACCAACCGCCGCGACCAGCGCCACCCCCAGCAGGGCCGCCATCACCAGCGCGCTCCAGATCTGCACGGTCTGGCCGTAATAAGATCCCGACAGCAGGCGCGCGCCCAACCCGGCCTGGCCGCCGGTTGGCAATTCGCCCACGATCGCGCCGACGACGCTGGCGGCCACCGCCACCTTCAGGCTGGCGAACAGAAAGGGCAGCGAGGACGGCAGACGCAGCAGGCGGAAGGTCTGGCCGGTGCCCGCGCTGTAGGTGCGCATCAGATCAAGCGCCAGCGGATCGGCGGAGCGCAGCCCCTTGACCATGCCGATCGTGATGGGGAAAAAGCACAGATACATGCTGATGATCGCCTTGGGCAGCAGGCCGGTGAAGCCCATGTTGCCCAGGATGACGACGATCATCGGGGCAATCGCCAGGATCGGCACGGTTTGCGAGGCGATGACCCAGGGCAGCAGGCTGGCTTCCAGCGTCCGCACCTGAACGATGCCGACGGCCAGCACCACGCCCAAAACCACGCCCATGGCAAAGCCGGTCAGCGCCGATCCGGCGGTGACGCCGGTGTGGTACAGCAGGTTGCGGATGTGGGTGACGGGCGTGCCGGTCAGGGATTGGAACAGCTCCACCGCCACCTGATCGGGGGTGGGCAGGATCGGGCGCTTCATGGCGAAGGCTTGGCGAACGAAATCGGCGGTCCCCCAACCGTCGCCCAGCCGGTTCAACGCCTCCACCGCCTGCGGGCCGTTCAGCCACAGCGCCCCGGCGTACCACAGCACCAGAATGGCCAGCGACATCGCCGCCACCGGCAGGATCCGGTCAGTCGTCATAGGAATGCCCCTCCATCAGCCCTTCACGGACGCGGTGGGCGATGCGCTGGAACTCCGGCGACTCGCGGATGTCGAGCGTGCGTTCCGGCGGCAGATCCCGCGCGCAGTCGATGACGTCGAGGATCCGGCCCGGGCGCGGACTCATCACCACGATGCGGGTGGACAGGAACACCGCCTCCGCAATCGAATGGGTGACGAAGACGCAGGTCTTGCGGGTGCGCCGCCACAATTGGGTCAGCTGCAGATTCAGATGGTCGCGGGTGATTTCATCCAGCGCGCCAAAGGGTTCGTCCATCAGCAGCAGGTCGGGGTTGAAGGCCAGGGCGCGGGCGATGGACACCCGTTGCTGCATGCCGCCGGAGAGTTGCCAGGGGAATTTGCGCTCGAACCCGGCCAGCCCGACGCGCTCCAGCTGCTCGCGGGCGCGGGTCTGGCGTTCGCCGCGCGGGATCCCCATGATCTCCAACGGCAGGGTGACGTTGCGTTCCACCGTGCGCCACGGGTAGAGCGCCGGAGCCTGGAAGACATAGCCATAGGCCCGCTTCAGCCGCGCCTGTTCCGGCGTCATCCCGTTGACCAGCACGGTTCCGCCGGTGGGCTGTTCCAGATCGGCGATGACGCGCATCAGCGTGGTCTTGCCGCAGCCGCTGGGACCGATCAGCGAGATGAAATCACCCTGGGCAATCGACAGGCTGACGTCGCTCAGGGCGTACACCGGATGATCGGCGGCCTGATAGGTCAGGGTCAGGTTGCGGACGTCGACGATGGTCCGCCCCGGTTCCGCCCCCGGTTCGGCGAACGGCGCTGGGGGCGGAACGGCGGTCAGGGCGGGAGGCAGGGAGGGGGATGGGGCGGCTGGCACGGGGCGGCGTCCTCGCGTTGGCGTCTCTCACCCGATCCAGCAGCAAAAGGCGGGCCAGATTGGTGGGATGGCTGAACAGTCCGAATACCCACCATTGTTTCAGACGTTGGAAAACCTGTCCAGTGAGACAAATTTTGACGATGAAGACAGGGTCTGCTCCCCCACCATCGCGGGATGATCGCGTGAGGCCATCCGCATAAGAAACAGGCAGTCAATGGGCCGGTGAGTGAATTCCAGGCACACGCCGCTGCGGCGACAGCGATCACGCCGATGACCCGCAGGGACCGGGGCGATGGCGCAAGGACGCGCCTGCCCCGGAACAGCGTCACCCGCAACAGTCGAACCAGCAACGCTGTCAGGGTTGCCCGCCCCGCCCTTCCAACAGATCGCGGTCCCCGGCCAGCGCCGTTGCCATGAAATCGAGGAAGGCGCGGACACGGCCCATCATGCGCAGGTCGCGGTGGGTCAGCAGCCACATCTTGATTCCGCTGTCCTCCACCGCCGGGCCGACGCGGCGCAGGTCGGGCATGCGGTCGGCCAGCGCGCAGGGCAGCAGGCCGAAACCCAACCCGGCCCGCACCCCCTCCACCAGGGCGGCCACCGAATTGACGCGGTAGGCGATGCGCTCCGCCGGAATCGTGGCCTTCATCCACCGGGCCATGCTGGTGTGATCAAAGCTTTCGTCCACGCTCGCCCACGCGGCCGCGCTCAACGGCGCGTCGCCGTGGCGCTCGGCCAGCGGCGCGGCGGCGTAGGGGGCGAAGGCCAGCCCCGACACCACCCGCCCCACCAGCGTGTCCGGTGGCTGGCCGATCAGGCGGATGGCGATGTCCGCCTCGCGCCGGGTCAGGCTGAGCGACGCTTCGGCGATGGTCACATCGACGCGGATGCCGGGATGGCGCTGGCGGAAGGCCGCGAGATGCCGGGGCAGGACGTGCAGGGCAATGATGTCCACCGTGGTGACGCGCAGGGTCCCGTCGATCTGGGCGTCGCGCCCGGACAGGCGCAAACTGGCCGCCGCCAGCGTCTCTTCCATCGCCAGCGCGGTGCGGTGCATCTCCTCCCCCGCCGCCGTCAGGACATAGCCGCGCGGCAGCTTGTCGAACAGCCGCACCCCCATGGCCCCCTCCAGCCCGGCGATGCGGCGCAGCACAGTGGAATGGTTGACCCCAAGCTGACGAGCCGCCGCCGACAACGAGCCTTGCCGGGCCACCGCCAGGAAATAGCGCACGTCGTCCCAATCGTTCTGTGCGTTCATGCAGACACCTTATGCGCCAATTCGGAATTCATGCTTATTTTCGCACAGTGTAAGGTCTGAGGGAATAACGGAGCGCACAGCGGCGTCCAGAGACTCACGCGACTGCGTTTCACTCTCACGATGCATGAGTTCGTCATGTCCGACCTTCTGAACGATCCCTTTGTCCAATCCAGCGTTCTGCCGCTGCTGCTGGGCCTGCTGGCGGTGGGCCTGCTGCGCCTGGTCGGCGGCGCGCGGAACGGGCGGCTGTTGGCCAGCGGGGGGATCGCGCTCGCCTTTCTGGCGCTGTTCCTGCTGGTGGTCGGCCTGCCAGCACTGCCGCCGCCGTCGAGCATGGGCAAGCTGTTCTGGTCGGTGGTTGTCGGCTTCGCGCTGGGTCTGGTGGCCGACGCGCTGGGCCTGCGGGGCCGCGCGGCCTCCACCCTGATCGGGCTGTGGTTCGTCGCAGCGCTGGTCTGGATCGCGCTTCCGGCGCTGGACTCCGCGCGGGCCTTCGTCACCCTGGTGGTGCTGGCCGCCGTCGGGCTGTGGGTGGCCTTCGCCGACTCCCTGTCGGGCGCGGAGAAGACCACCGGCCCGGCGGCCGTCCTGCTGGCGCTGGCGCTGGCCGTCGGCGTCACCGCGCTGATCGGCTCGTCGGCCTCCATCGCCCAATTGGGTCTGGCGCTGACCGCCGCGACCGGCGGATTCCTGCTGTGGAACTGGCCGACCGAGCGCCATGTCTGGGGCGTGTCGGGCCGGGTGGCGCTGGCGCTGCCGGTGCTGATCGCCACCATCCTGACCCTGTTCACCCAGGCGGAATCGACCACCCTGCTGATCGCCCTGCCCGCACTCGCCGCCGACGCCCTGCGCCGTCGCCTGCCGATCGGCATGACCGGGTTCGGCCCGGCGCTGGCGACGGTCGCCGTCACCGTTCTGGCGGTGGTTCCGGCGCTGGCCGCCATCGCCGCCGCCTTCCTGCTGAGCGGGGGCGAGGCGTCGCCCTACTGACGCCGCCGCCCCGCCACCCTTCTGCTTCCTTTTTCCTCTCTTCGTCCTCACACCACACACACAGGAAAGTCTGTCTCCATGAAGAAGATCGCGTCCGCCGCCCTGCTGTTCGCCGCCCTGACCAGCGCCCCGGCCTTTGCCGCCCCGGTCGCCTACAAGGTCGATCCCGGCCACCTCAGCGTGGCGTTCATCGTCAACCATCTGGGCTTCTCCAACCTGATCGGCCGCTTCAACACCGCCTCGGGCGACGTCAGCTTTGACAAGGACGCCGTGGACAAGAGCAGCGTGACGATGACCATCGACGCCGCCAGCGTGGACACCAACCACGCCAAGCGCGACGAGCACCTGCGCTCCCCGGATTTCTTCAACGTGAAGGAATTCCCGAAGCTGACCTTCAAGAGCACGAAGATCGTCAAGACCGGTGACAAGACCGGGACGCTGACCGGCGACTTCACCATGCTGGGCGTGACCAAGCCGGTGACGCTGACCGTCACCTTCAACAAGGAAGGCAACAGCCCGGCGTCGAAGCTGGACACCGTTGGCTTCTCGGCGCGCGGCACGCTGAAGCGCACCGATTTCGGCATGAAGTACGGCGCGCCCTACATCGGCGACGACATCGAACTGCTGATCGAAGCCGAAGCCACCAAGTAAGCGGTTGCGACGACCGGCGCGGCGGAGCGATCCGCCGCGCCGGTCTGTTTTGCCGATGTTTGCCGACGGGGATGACGATGCCGGAACTGGTCAACGGGGTGTGGGTCAAGGGCGACGTCGCCGCCAGCGAGATCAAGAACGGGGCCTTTCACCGGGAACCGACGCGCTTTCGCGGCTGGATCACCCCGGACGGCGCGCCCGACGCCGACGGCACTCCGACCCGCCCCGCCGAGGCCGGGCGCTATCACCTCTATGTCTCCTACCTCTGCCCCTGGGCGTCGCGCACGCTGATCCTGCGCGCGTTGAAGGGGTTGGAAGGGATCATCGGCCTGTCGGTGTCCCTGCCCGTGCTGGGTGAGGATGGCTGGACCTACCCCACCGACGAGGACGCCGGACCGCACCTGCCGCGCTTCCGCTTTCAGCACCAGCTCTACACCGCCAGCGATCCGACCTACAGCGGCAAGGTGTCGGTTCCGGTGCTGTGGGATCGGCGGGACGGGCGCATCGTCAACAACGAATCCGCCGACATCCTGCGCATCCTGAACAGCGCCTTCGATGGGTTGACCGGCAACCGGCTGGATTTCTACCCCGAAGCGCTGCGCGCGGACATCGACCAGTGGAACGCGCTGATTTACGAAACCGTCAACAACGGTGTCTACCGCTGCGGCTTCGCCAAGTCGCAGAGCAGCTACGACAGCGCCTTTGACGCCCTGTTTGCCACGCTGGCGCGGTTGGAAGACCATCTGGGGCGGAACCGCTATCTGGTCGGCGACTGGCTGACGGAAGCCGATTGGCGGCTGTTCGTGACGCTGGTGCGCTTTGACGCCGCCTATCACGGCGCGTTCAAATGCAACCTGCACCGCATCGCCGATTGCCCCAACCTGTCGGGCTATCTGCGCGAGCTGTACCAATGGCCGGGCGTGGCCGACACGGTGCGGATCGACGACATCAAGGCGGGCTATTACTCCATCGCCACCGTCAACCCGACCGGCATCGTGCCCAAGGGGCCGCTGCTGGATCTGACCAGCCCCCACGGGCGCGACGCCCTGCCCGGTCGCGGCATCGTCACGCGGGGCTGACGACCAAAGCGCATCGGTTTCCGCCCCGCATCACGCTGGGCCAGGGGACGCAACGGGGCGCGTGCCGAGAATTTCGACGAACCGCAGAAGATAGCCGTCGGGATCTTGAGCAAGCGCCTCGATCTGGCCATGCTCGATGTCGTCTTCTCGGTACCAAACCTCCTCCGCCTCCCGGAAGAGGGACAGGCCCGCCTGGGCGAATCGGTCCAAAATCGGTTGGAGCGCCTCAACCTCGATCTGAAGATTGATTCCCCGACCAAAGGGGGGAGCGAGTGGCCCGGTCTCCCAACTGCCTTCGTGCCTCTCCTCCAACATCAGCTGCGCGCCGCCCAGGTCAAGATAGATGAAACGATCTTCTTCACGCTCAAACGTCATCGAAAACCCGACAATGTTGCAGTAAAACTTCTTGCTGACGTCAATGTTCCTGCACGTCAACTCCGGGACAAGAACGGCCCAATTTTGATTGTTCATGCGACTCCCCAAATTTTCCCTTAAGACCGTTCAGACAAAATCCTCATCACCACCAATGTGGCCATCAAGACCCTGCCCAATCATGGTCGGTGCCTGACCAACGGCCCTCGCGTCGGCGCTTGAACGCGTTGCGTCCGCGTGCAAACACACAGCACCATAGCCGCAACTCCGTCCCTTCCACTATCCTGACCGCCACGCCACCCGCGTCCAACGCTCCTGTGCAAGGTCAACACTCTCGCCATGGCCACCGTCGCCGAAGCCCTCGCCGTCGCCGCCGACCATCACCAGTCCGGGCGGCTGGCGGAGGCGGAAACGCTGTACCGGCGGATCCTGGACGTCGATCCCGACAACGCGGCGGCGCTCCACCTGTTCGGGGTGCTGGCCGCCCAGTGCGGGGCCTTCGACGTCGCCGCCGATCACATTGGCCGCGCCATTGACCACAATCCGACGGTGGCCGAGTTCCACCGCCATCACGCCATGGCGCTCGACCGGTTGGGCCGGGTGGTCGAGGCGGCGGACGCCTATGGCCGCGCCGCCGCGCTCGATCCCGGCCACGCCGACACCCAGTTCAACCACGGCGTTCTGCTCGACCGGCTGGGCCAGCGGGCGGCGGCGGCGGACGCCTTCGCCCGCGCGCTGGACGCCAACCCGCGCCACGCGGCCGCCGCCAACAACCGGGGCCTGGCCCTGCGCGCCCTGGGCCGCACGGCGGAGGCCGCCGACAGCTTCGCCCGCGCGGGCCGGATCGACCCCGGTTTCGGGGCGGCCTGGTATCATCAGGCCCTGGCGCTGGCCGCCTTGGGGCGGTTGGACGACAGCACCACGGCGCTGCGCCGGGCGGTGGTGGGCGATCCGGGCCTGAGCGGCGCGCACGTCAATCTCGGCAACCGGCTGCCACAGACCAGCGACGCCGGGTTGCGCCATTACCAACACGCGCTGAAGCTCGATCCCCGCTTGGCCGGGGCGTGGCGCGGGCTGGCCCAACAGCTTCACGCGCGCGGTCGCCAGACCGAGGCGGCGGAGGCCGCCGCCGAAGCCATCCGGTTGGGCGGGGGCGAACCCATCCTGTGGAACGCGCTGGGAACCTGCCGTCTGGCGGCGGGCGACCGGGCCGGGGCGGTGCGCGCCTTCACCCGCTGGACCATCGCGCACCCCGACGACGCCGAGGCGCAGTTCGCCTTGGCGGTGACGAGCGCGCCCAACGATCCAGCGCTGGCCGACGGCGCTTACCGCCGCACCGTCCGCCTGCTGTGGAGCGATCATCGGGCCTGGGCCAATCTGGCCCTGCTGCGTCTGGCCGACCGGCGCCCGACCGACGCGCTGGCCCCCTTGCGCACCGTGGTGGCGCTGCGCCCCGATCTGGCCGAACCCTGGTTCAACCTGGGCCACACCCTGCGCGGGCTGGACCGCGCGGGTGACGGGGTGGGGGCGTACCGCCGGGCCTTGATCCTGGCCCCCGATCAGGTCGGAACCGCCTTCAACCGCGCCTTGGATTTGCAGGAGCTGGGGCGGATCGACGCGGCGGCGGAGGGCTACCGCCACACGCTGGTGCTCGACCCCACCCACCGGGACGCCCTGTGCAACCTGTCCAGCATCGTGCGCGCCACCGCCCGTTACGCCGAGGCGACGGCGGGCTACCGCCGGGCGCAGGCGCTGGAACCGGACAATGTGGACGCCCACCGCAACCTGCTCTCCTCCATCCTCTACGATCCGGGCTGGACAGAGGCGATGCGCTTTGCCGAACACCGGCGGTTCGAACGGCTGCACGCTGCCCCGCTGTACGCAAGCTCCCGACCTTGCGCAAACGATCGTGATCCGAACCGCCGCCTGCGCGTCGGCTATCTGTCCGCCGATTTCCGCAGCCACCCGGTGGCGCGCAATCTGGAACCGATCCTGGCCAACCACGACCACCAACGGTTCGAGATCACCGCCTACGCCCACGTCGCCCGCCCGGACGAGACGACCGAACGCCTGCGCCCGTTGATGGACCGCTGGCGCGAGGTCGGTGGCTTGTCGGATGCCGAAACGGCGGCGCGCGTCCGCGCCGACGGCATCGACGTGCTGGTGATCGTCGCCGGACGCTTCGATTCCAACCGCCCGTTGGTCGCCGCCCACCGCGCCGCACCGGTGCAGATCAGCCTGTATGACGGGGCGACCAGCGGCCTGTCGGCGATGGATTACCTCATCACCGACCGGGTGATGACGCCGCGCGGGCGCTTCGCCCCGGCCGACGCCGAATCCTTCGCCGAACGGCCGATCCGCCTGCCCACCCTGTTCGCCTATCCCCCCATCGACGACGCCCCGCCGCCCGAACCGCCGCCCCTGCTGGCGCGCGGCGGCGTCACCTTCGGCAGCTTCAACAACCCGGCCAAGCAATCGGACGCCGTGCTGGCGCTGTGGGGCCGGGTGTTGCGGGCGGTTCCCGGCTCCCGGCTGGTGCTGAAATACAAAAATCTCTACGCTGCGCCGGAATTGGCGGCCCGCGCCCGCGCGATGGTGGCCGACCAGGGCGTCGATCCCGCCCGCGTTCTCACCCCCGCCAGCGTGCAGGACCGCCGCCATCATCTGGCGCTCTATCACGGCATCGACATCGCGCTGGATCCCTTCCCCTTCTGCGGGGCGACGACCAGTTTCGAGGCGTTGTGGATGGGCGTTCCGGTGGTCACGCGACCCGGCGCCAACATGATGAGCCGCTGGTCGGCGTCGCTGCTGTCGGCGCTGGATCTGCCGGATTTGATCGCCACCGACGACGACTCCTACGTCGCCATCGCCGCCGCGTTGGCCGCCGATCCGGCGCGCCTGACCGCCCTGCGCGCCACCCTGCGCGCCCGGATCGCCGCCGCCCCCTTCCTGAACGGCCCGCACAAGGCCCGGCAGATGGAGCGGGTCTATCGCGCGCTGTGGCGGCGCTGGGCGCGTGGGATTGTTTGAAATTTTTGTATAATCATTGGTGATTTAAGGCATCCCGATCAAAGGCTTACTGTTGAATCGAGAGCGGACGCGCCGGACGTCGGCCTTGACAAGAAAGCCATGAGGTAGGGACCGTGACCGAGCAATCACCCGTTGAGGTCATGACGGATGTCATGACCAAATTCACCTCTTACATCGGCAAACGCCTTCCGACCGATGTGAAAGGGAAGCTGGCCGACCTGCGCAGCAAAGAAACGAACGAGATGGCCAACGTCCTGTTCGATTCGATGGCCGCGAACCAGGAGGCCGCCGACAAGCTCAACCGCCCGAGTTGCCAGGACACCGGCGTCATCCAGTATTTCATCACCGTCGGCGCGAAATTCCCGCTGCTGGGCGAGTTGGAGGAGATCCTGCGCAACGCCACGCTCGGGGCCACCAAACTCGGGCCGCTGCGCCACAACGCGGTCGAGGCGTTTGACGAGAAGAACACCGGCACCAACACCGGATCGCGGATTCCCTGGCTGGATTGGGAAATCGTCCCGAACGAGGACAGCGCCATCATCGACGTCTACATGGCGGGCGGCGGCTGCACCCTGCCCGGAGCCTCCACCGTGCTGATGCCCGGTCAGGGCTATGAAGGCGTGGCCGACTTCGTGTTCGACGTCGTCACCTCGCGCGGGATCAACGCCTGCCCGCCGCTGCTGGTCGGGGTCGGGGTGTCCACCTCGGCGGAAACCGCCGCGCGCCTGTCGAAAAAGGCGATCCTGCGCCCGGTGGATTCCCGCCACCCCAACGCCAACGCCGCCAAGATGGAAACGCTGCTGGAAGAGGGCCTGAACGAATTGGGCATCGGTCCGCAGGGCCTGACCGGCAACAGCAGCGTGATGGGCGTGAACATCGAATCCTCGGCCCGCCACCCCTCCACCATCGGCGTCGCGGTGTCGACCGGCTGCTGGGCGCACCGGCGCGGGCGCATCAAGTTCAACGCCGATCTGTCTTACAACATCCTGTCGCACGAAGGGGTGACGCTGTGAAAAAGATCCTGACCACCCCGATCAAGGACGAGGATCTCGCGGATCTGAAGATCGGCGACATCGTGTATCTCACCGGGCGTCTGGTGACGTGCCGCGACGTCGCCCACCGCCGCCTGATCGACCAGGGGCGCGAACTGCCCGTCGATCTGAAAGGCGGGGCGATCTTCCACGCCGGCCCCATCGTGAAAAAGAACGAGGCCGGTGAGTTCGAAATGGTCTCCATCGGGCCGACGACCTCCATGCGGATGGAGAAGTTTGAAAAGCAATTCATCAAGGAAACCGGCGTGAAGCTGGTTATCGGCAAGGGCGGCATGGGGCCGGAAACCGCCGAGGGCTGCGCCGAACACAAGGCCGTCCACGCCGTGTTCCCCGGCGGCTGCGCCGTTCTGGCCGCCACCCAGGTGGAGAGGATCGAAGGGGCCGAGTGGCAGGATCTGGGCATGCCCGAAACCATGTGGATCAACAAGGTCAACGAGTTCGGGCCGCTCATCATCTCCATCGACACCAAGGGCAACAACCTGTTCGAACAGAACAAGGCCCGTTTCAACGAAAAGAAGGGGCCGATCCTGGACCGCATCAAAAGCCAGGTCGGCTTCATCCGCTGACGCGCCGCTCCGGCCTTTCCGGTCAGCCATTCCCCCCGCACTCCCCCGGTGAGCACCGCCTCGCCGGGGGTTTTTCGTGGCCCTTTGTTGGTGGTCAGGCCTGATCGGCGTAGCGCGCGAGCTGGTCGCGCAGCGTGTCGAGCATGCGGTCGCGCAGCGGGTCGCGGGTCCCGCGCATCCAGGCCGCCGCCAACGGCAACCGATCCACCGGCGCGCCGCCCACCCCCTCCAACGGGATGAACCGAACGCTGGGCGGGGCCATCCGCGCGGTCCAACGGGGGACGATGGCGACCCCCAACCCGGCCCCGACCAGATTGATGATGGTTTGCTTTTCTTCGGCCAGTTGGGCGACGCGGGCCTGATGCCCGGCTTCGGCGAACAGCTTCATCGTCAGATCGTGGCTGTGCGGGCGTGATCGCCGTTCGGGCACGATCACCGGCTGGTCGGCGATGTCCTCGATCCGCAGGCTGGACCGACCGGTCAGCGGGTGATCGGCGGGCAAGGCGACGACGACCGTTTCGTGAAACAGGAACAGCGCGTCCAGCGCCCGATCCGGCTGCTCGGGCGGGCGGACAAAGGCCAGATCGAGCCGCCCGGACCGCAGCCGGGGCAACAGGCGGATGGTCTTGTCCTCCGTCAGCTGCACGACGACGTCCGGGTGGCGGGCGCGGAAATCCTGAAGCAGCATCGGCAACAGCCCCGCCGCCGCGCTGTCGATCGCCCCCACCCGCAAGACGGAGGTCTGGACCCGCGCGCCCGACCGGAAACGCGCGGCCAGACGGTCCGCCTGCAGCAACAGCGCGCGCGCCTCCTCCAACAAGCAGGCCCCATCGTCGGTCAAAGCGACGCTGCGCGTGGTCCGGTTCATCAGCCGGGTCCCCAGATCCTCTTCCAGCAAGCGGATGTGACGGCCCAGGGCGGACGGCAGCATGCCCAGACGCTGGGCGGCGCGACCGAAATGCAGCTCCTCCGCCACGGCGAGGAAGCAACGCAACTGATGCAGATCCACGCGCCATTCCCCCTTCTGCGTCTGGGGGGATTATACCATTTTTTTGTACAATGCCATGCGGTTTCCCACTGTTCGGTTCACTGATAAACCGTTGGGCACCGCAGCGCTGCACGATCATCCGAACACCACAAACAACGACAATTTGAGGGAGACGTGCAATGGACAGCGCGCTCGAAACGCGTGTCATGCGCAAGGTGTCTTGGCGCATCATTCCTTTCATCATGCTGCTCTATTTCATCGCATTCATTGATCGTGTGAACATTGGCTTTGCCGCACTGACGATGAACAAGGATTTGGGATTTTCACCGGCGGTCTTCGGTTTCGGGGCCGGGATTTTCTTTCTGGGCTATTTCCTGTTCGAAGTGCCGTCCAACCTGATCCTGCACAAGGTGGGCGCGCGGATCTGGATCGCCCGCGTCATGGTGACGTGGGGGATCGTGTCGGCCGGGATGGCCTTCGTGCAGGGCAGCACCAGCTTTTACATCCTGCGCTTCCTGCTGGGTGTGGCGGAGGCCGGGTTCTTTCCCGGCATCATCCTGTATCTCAGCTATTGGTTTCCGGCCCGCCGCCGCGCCGCCGTGACCGCGATCTTCATGGCCGCCGCCCCGCTGTCCACCGCCTTGGGATCACCGATCTCCGGGGCGCTGCTGGAGATGCACGGGCTGATGGGGCTGGCCGGGTGGCAGTGGATGTTCCTGATCGAAGCGGTTCCGGCGGTGCTGCTGGGCGGCGTGGTCCTGGTCTATATGACTGACCGGCCCGAGAAGGCCGATTGGCTGGACGCGGAGGAGCGCAACTGGCTGATCGCCGCGATGGCCGCCGAAAACGCGGGCAAGGCGTCCGCCGCCAGCCACAGCGTGTGGCGCGGTCTGGCCGATCTGCGGGTGCTGGCGCTGTCCCTGGTGTATTTCGGCACCTCGGCCGGTCTCTACACGCTGGGCATCTGGTCGCCGCAGATCATCAAGGAGTTTGGCCTCACTTCGATGCAGGTTGGTTTCCTGAACGCGATTCCCGCCATCGTCGCGGTTGGTGCCATGGTGCTGTGGGCGCGCCATTCCGACCGCACCGGCGAACGGACCTGGCATGTGGTGTTGGCCTGTCTGGTCGCGGCGGCGGGGTTGGCCTTCGCCGGATACGCCACGACGGTCGTCACCGTGCTGGCCGCGCTGACGCTGGTCAACATCGGCATCAGCTCCGCCAAGCCGCCGCTGTGGAGCATGCCCACCCTGTTCCTGTCGGGATCGGCGGCGGCGGCGGGCATCGCCACGATCAACTCCATCGGCAATCTGGGCGGCTTCGTCGGCCCGACGATGATCGGTTGGATCAAGGACACGACCGGCAGCTATCTGGGCGGGCTGTATTTCGTCGCCGGGTTGCTGGTGTTGTCGGCCGCCCTGACCCTGCTGCTGGCCCGCGCGGGCCGGAAGGCGGAGGCCGCCGAACCCGCGATCCAGCACTGACGCCCGATCTCCATGCGGTGGCGGTGCCCCGTCACCGTCACCGCATGGAGCGCATCCGCGACGCAGGCGCGGAGCTTGGCGAATCCGCGCTTTTGCGGGCAAAGTGGCTCCACGACAACGACAAGCGGCGATGGGTGCGCGAATGGAACTGCGGCATTTGCGCTATTTCCAGATGGTGGCGGCGGAGCGCAGCTTCACCCGCGCGGCGGAGCGGCTGCACATCGCCCAACCGCCCCTGAGCCGCCAGATCCGCCAGTTGGAGGAGGAGGTCGGGGCCGAACTGCTGGTGCGTGGATCCCGCCCGCTGGAGCTGACCGAGGCCGGACGCCTGCTGTACGAGCACGCCGTGCAGGTGCTGGACCGGGTGGACGAGATTCATTGGAGCCTGCGGGCGCTGGGTGGATCGCGCCGCACCGTCTATCCCATCGGCTTCGTCGGTTCGATCATTTACGGGTCGCTGCCGCGCGTGCTGCGCCGCTTCCGCGCCTCCCGCCCCGATCTGGATGTGCGCCTGATCGAAATGACGACGCTGGAACAGTTGCCCGCCTTGCGCGACCACCGCATCGCCGTCGGTTTCGGGCGGCTGTCCTTCCAGGAATCCGGCATCGCCCAGCGGGTGTTGCGCGACGAACCGCTGGTGGTTGCGGTGTCCTGCGAGTCCCCGCTCGCCACCGACAGCGGGCCGGTGCCGCTGGCCGCCCTGCTGGGCGAAACCCTGCTGGTCTACCCGCGCAAACCCCGGCCCAGCTACGCCGATCAGGTGCTGGCGCTGTTCCGCGACCGCGATCTGCTGCCCAGCGCGGTGGTGGAGGCGGGGGAATTGCAAACCGCGCTGGGGCTGGTCGCCTGCGGGGTCGGGCTGTGTCTGGTCCCGGAAACCGCGTCGGTGTCGCGCGCCGATCTGATTTACCGACCCATCGCCGACGCCGGCGTCACCTCGCCGATGATCGTCAGCACGCGCGCTGGCGATGACAACGAGGCAACCGCCGCGCTGTTGGCGATGGTCGAGGAGTGAGATCAAAAATTGTCCTTGCTGCACTGCAGCTCAATATTTCAGCGACTTGAGCAAAATCCATTCATCCCCTGCGCTTTCTTTTGGCAACGCTTATATCTGCATTGAAATTGTGGATTTCCATTTGGCGATTGTTGCGTTTTTCGGATAACGCCGGGACCCGGATGCGCGCAGCGGATAGTCCGCCCCGCCGCTCCTCTGCCAAGCTTTTCCGGTCTGGAGGGTGGTCGATGTCCCGTGACCATCCAGGGTCAGAGGAAAAGCTTGATGACTGAGCAATGCGCCGAAGGCCGTCTGGCCGTGTTCCCCAATCCCGATGGGTCCCGTGTTCCCTACACGGTGTTCAGTTCCGAAGAGATTTACGCGCTGGAGCAGGAGCGCATCTATCGCGGCCCGACCTGGAACTTTCTGGGTCTTGAGGCGGAAATCCCCAAGGTGGGCGATTACAAGAGCACCTTCGTCGGTGACACGCCGGTCGTGATGACCCGCACCGAGGATGGCGGGCTGGCCGCCTGGGTCAACCGCTGCTCCCACCGTGGGGCGATGGTCTGCCGCAAGGCGCGCGGCAACGCGCTGTCGCACAGCTGCGTCTATCACCAGTGGAGCTTCAACGCGGCGGGCAATCTTCAGGGCGTTCCGTTTCGGCGCGGCCAGAAGGGGGCCACCGGCATGCCGAAGGATTTCGACCCGACCAAGCACAACCTGCATCAGTTGCGGGTGGAGAGCTATCGCGGTCTGGTCTTCGCCACCTTCAGCGACAGCGTCGGCCCGCTGGCCGACTACATCGGCGCGGAAATGCGCCCCTTCATCGACCGCATCTTCTCAAAGCCGGTCGTCTATCTGGGCTGCACCCGGCAATATTCGGACAGCAATTGGAAGCTGTATTTCGAAAACGTCAAGGACCCCTACCACGCCAGCCTGCTGCACCTGTTCCACACCACCTTCAACATCTTCCGCGTCGGCATGAAGGCGCGCTGCATCCCCGACGCCACCCACGGGCTGCACAGCATCATCTATGTGTCGAAAAGCGAGGAGGATGTGAACTCCGCCGATTACAAGGCGCAGAAAATCCGCTCCTACGACGAGGGTTTCCATCTGGAGGATGACTCGCTGCTGGCGCTGGAGCCGGAGTTTGAGGAGATCACCACCAACCACATCCAGCCGATCTTCCCGCAACTGGTCATCCAGCAGATCCACAACACGCTCGTCGCCCGCCAATTGCTGCCCAAGGGACCGGACCATTTCGAGCTGGTCTTCCACTTCTTCGGCTATGAGGACGACACGCCGGAGATGCGGGCGCTGCGGATCAAGCAGGCCAATCTCGTCGGCCCGGCCGGTTACATCTCGATGGAAGACACCGAGGCGACCGAACTGGTCCAGCGCGGCACGGTGCGCGACGGTCACAAGACCTCCGTCATTGAAATGGCCCGCTCCGCCCCGGAGGAACAGAACACCCTCATCACCGAAAACCTGATCCGGCGTTTCTGGGTCGGCTACCAACATTTGATGGGCTTTGACACGCCCAGCGTCGCGGCGGAGTGACCGGCATGAACGACCTGATGACCCGCCTGGAATTGAGCGCGCTCCAGGACCGCTACGTCTCCATCATCGACAACGACCGGATGGAGGAATGGCCGACCCTGTTCACCGAGGATTGTCTGTATCAGATCATCTCGAAGGAGAACGAGGATCTGGGCCTGCCCGCCCCGATCATGCATTGCGACAACGCCCGCATGCTGCGCGACCGGGTGGTCGCCCTGCGCAACGCCAACATCTTCGAACAGCCGGTCTACCGCCATTGCCTGTCGGGCCTGGAATGGACCGGCGACGGGGCCGACGGCTACCGCTGCCAGACCAGCTATGTGGTCATCAACACCTCGGCGGCGGGGGAATCCACAGTGTTCCAGGCCGGGCGCTACCTCGACCACGTCGTCCGCACGCCGGACGGGCTGCGCTTCAAATCCAAGCGCTGCGTCTACGACACCAGCCGGGTGCAAACCCTGCTGGCCTACCCGATCTGAGCGCACCGGATCGACCGCCCGATCCGTGACCCACCCCGATCCGTGACCCACAAGGAGTCCCCAACCATGGCCGAATGGCACGACGCCGCCGCCACCGACGCCCTGGGCGATGACGAGGTGATGGCGCTTTGCATCGCCGGTGTGCCGGTCGCCCTGTTCCGGCAGGAGGGCGCATTTTTCGCCCTGCACGATCTCTGTTCCCACGGGGCGGCCCGGCTGTCCGACGGTTTCGTCGAAAACGGCTGCGTCGAATGCCCGCTGCACCAGGGCCTGATCGACATCCGCAACGGCGCGCCCCGCTCCGCCCCCATCAC
The DNA here is from genome assembly GCF_003966125.1 of Azospirillum griseum. Taxonomy (GTDB): domain Bacteria; phylum Pseudomonadota; class Alphaproteobacteria; order Azospirillales; family Azospirillaceae; genus Azospirillum; species Azospirillum griseum. The sequence continues at coordinate 12,226 of NZ_RXMA01000007.1, read as the reverse complement.
CGAAGCGGTGCGCAGCTACCCCGTGCGGGTGGTCGGCGACCGCGTTGAAGTCGCGCTGGGGGGCTGAGGCCGATCATGGACAGTGAACTCCCAGCCTCCACCCACTCCCCAACCTCCACCCATGTCGTGATCGGTGGCGGGCAGGCCGCCGCCTGGATCGCCCGCACCCTGCGGACGGAGGGCTTTGCCGGGCGGCTGGTGCTGATCGGTGACGAACCGCGCTGGCCCTACGAACGCCCCGCCTTGTCCAAGGAGTTTCTGCAAGGAACCGGCAGCGTCGAGGCCATCACCCTGTTGGGGGCCGATCTGGCCGCCAGCGCCGGGATCGAATGCTGGCTGGGCCATCCGGTGGTGTCGGTGGACCGGGAGCGCCGCCTCGTCACCACCGCCGACGGGCGGACCGTGACCTATGACACGCTGTATCTCGCCACCGGCGGGCGGGTGCGGCGCATCCCCGGCCTGGAGTCCACGCCGTCGGAGCGCATCCACACCCTGCGCACCCTGGCCGATTCCGAACGGTTGCGGGCGGCGCTGGGCGGGGCCGAGCGGCTGTTGGTGCTGGGCGGCGGCTGGATCGGGCTGGAGGTGGCCGCCACCGCCCGCAAACTGGGGCTGGCGGTGACGGTGGTGGAGGCCGCCCCGCGCCTGTGCGCCCGCACCATGCCGCCGGTGGTGTCCGACTGGCTGCGGGCACTGCACGACTCCCACGGGGTGCGGGTGGTGACGGGCGTCGGGGTGTCCGCCCTGGCCGCCACGGCGACCGGCGTCACCGCGACCCTGGCGAACGGCGAGACGGTGGCGGGCGACCTTGCCCTGGTCGGCATCGGCATCGAGCCGGAGGTCGGCTTGGCCGCCGCCATGGGGCTGGAACTCGACGACGGCATCGTCGTGGACGCGCAGGGCCGCACCTCCGACCCGCGCGTGTTCGCCGCCGGGGACGTCGCCCGCCATCCCAACGGCTTTGCCGGGGCCACCCTGCGCCTGGAATCCTGGGCCAACGCCCAAAATCAGGCCATCGTCGCCGCCAAGGCGGCCCTGGGCGGAACGGCGCGGTACGCCGAGGTTCCGTGGTTCTGGTCCGACCAGTACGGGCTCAACATCCAGATGCTGGGGCTGCCCGGTCAGGGGACCAACGCCCTGCCCCGTGGCGCACCGGAAACCGGAAGCGGCTGTTGGCTGATGCTGGACGCTGCCGGGCGCGCGGTGGGGGCGGTGGCCGTCAACGCCGCCCGCGACCTGCGGGTGCTGCGCAAGATGCTGGAGGACGGCCACGCGCCGGACCCCGACGCCTGGGCCGACACCACCATCCCGGTGCAACGCCTGCCCAGCCGCCCGAACCCCGACCGCCAACCAACGCGCTGACCGTTTCCGGCCACGCGCCGGCCCCACCGAAACGCTCCCCACACAACCGGTGCGCCGCCAGAGACACGGACGCCAAAGCCGGGCGGGGGGCGTGTGCCCCAAACACATCCGAACACAGGGACAATCACGATGAACGATCACCCGATCAACCGCCGCCGCTTTCTCACCACGACCGCCGCCACCGTGGCCGCCGGAGGTTTTGGTTTCACCCCGTCGATCCTGCGCGCGCAAAGCCCGGCGGTGAAGATCGCCTTCGTCGCCACGCTGTCGGGTCCGGGGGCCGCGCTCGGCACCCATCTGCGCGACGGCTGGCTCGCCGGGGTGACGCGGCTGGGCAACCAGTTGGGCGGCCGCGCGGTGGAAACGCTGGTGATCGACGACGAGCTGAAACCCGACGTCGCCGTGTCGAAAGTGCGCGCGGCGCTGGAGCGCGACAAGGTGGACGCGGTGGTCGGCGTTGTCTTCAGCAACATGTTGCAGGCCATCGTCCGGCCGGTGACGGAAAGCAACACCTTCCTCATCACCGCCAACGCCGGGCCGTCCACCGTGGCGGGCAAGGGCTGCAACCCCTTCCTGTTCAGCAGCGCCTATCAGAACGACCAGCCGCACGCGGCGATGGGGCAGGCCGCCCAGGACGCCGGGTACAAGCGGGTCTTCGTGCTGGTTCCGAACTATCAGGCGGGCAAGGACGCGGTGGCCGGGTTCCGCAGCCGCTACAAGGGCGAGGTGGTGGACGAAATCTATGTTCCGCTGAGCCAGCTCGATTTTTCGACCGAGATCACCAAGATCGCCGCCGCCAAGCCCGACGCCATCTTCACCTTCATGCCCGGCGCGCTGGGCGTCAATCTGGTGCGGCAGTACCGCCAGGCCGGGTTGGCGGGCATTCCCTTCCTGTCCACCTTCACCGTCGATGAATCGACCCTGCCCGCGCAGGGCGACGCCGCGCTGGATTTCTTCACCGCCGCCACCTGGGCGCCTAATGTGGACAACCCGCACAGCCGCCGTTTCGTGCAGGAGTTCGAGGCCGCCTATGGCTATGTCCCGTCGAACTTCGCCGCCCACGCCTATGACGCCGCCCACATGCTGGACGCGGCGATCCGCAAGACCAAGGGCGACGTCGCCAACAAGCCCGCCCTGCGCGCCGCACTGGAAAGCGGGGAATTCCCATCGGTGCGCGGGGCGCTGCGGCTGGGGACCAACCACTTCCCGATTCAGGATTTCTGGCTGTGCAAGGTCGCCAAGCGGCCCGACGGCAAGTTCCAGACCGAAACCGTGCGCAAGGTGCTGACCGCCGACACCGACAGCTACGCCGCCGCCTGCCGGATGGGGTGACGCGCCGACCGACGGACAAGGGGGCTTTGCCATGTCGATGCTGCTCGTGCAGGCGCTGAACGGCCTGCAATTCGGGGTGTTGTTGTTTCTGGTGGCCGCCGGACTCAGTCTGGTGTTCGGCGTCATGGACCTCATCAATCTGGCCCATGGGGTCCAATACATGCTGGGGGCCTATGTTGCCGCCACGCTGGGGGTGTGGACCGGCAGTTTCTGGCTGGGCGCGCTGCTGGCGTTGCCGGTGGCGCTGCTGGTCGGTCTGGCGCTGGAATGGCTGGTGTTCCGGCATCTCTACCGCCGCGACCATCTCAGTCAGGTGCTCGCCACCTTCGGCGTCATCCTGACGGTGGAGGAGGCGACGCGCGCGTTGTGGGGCAGCGCCCCGCAAACCGTGCTGGAGCCGACAGCCCTGACCGGCGGGCCGCTGGGCGGGGTGGAGATCGTCGGCGGTCTGCTCTACCCCACCTACCGGCTCATCATCATCGGCGTCGGCGTGGTGGTTCCGCTGCTGCTGTGGTTTCTGGTGGAACGGACGCGGGCGGGGATGCTGGTGCGGGCGGGGGCAACCCACCCGGCGATGGTGGCCGCGCTGGGGGTGGACATCCGCCGCCTGTTCACCGTCGTCTTTGCCTTTGGCGCGATGCTGGCGGGATTCGCCGGAGCGCTGGCCAGCCCGATCTTTCCGGTGGCTCCGGGCATGGGCGACACCGTGTTGATCCTGTGCTTCGTCGTCATCGTGATCGGCGGCGTCGGGTCGATCCGGGGGGCCTTCATCGCCGCGCTGCTGGTCGGGCTGCTCGACACCATCGGGCGGGCCATGCTGCCGGACGCGCTGCGGCTGGTGCTGGATCCGTCCGCCGCGCGGCAGACCGGGGCGGCGCTGGCCTCCATGCTCGTCTACATCGCGATGGCGGGCATTCTCTTCTTCCGCCCGGCGGGGCTGTTTCCGGGGGCGCGCGCATGATCGGCCAACTTCGCACGCACAGCCTGCCGCTGGCCGCGCTGCTGGCGCTGGCGGCGGCCCCCTTCCTGGGTTTTGGCGACGGCTTCGCCCTCAGCCTGCTGGCCCGCGCGATGATCCTGGGGATGGCGGCGGTCAGCCTGTCGCTGTTGATCGGCGGGGCCGGGCTGGTCAGTCTGGGCCACGCCGCGATGATGGGGGTGGGGGCCTACACCGTCGTCGCCTTCGACGCGGCGGGCGTCAGCGAGGGGGTGATCGTCTTCCCGGCGGCCATCGCGGCGGCGGCCCTTTTCGCCCTCGTCACCGGGGCGGTGTCGCTGCGCACCAGCGGCGTGCATTTCATCATGATCACCTTGGCCTTTGGCCAGATGGCCTTTTTCACCGCGTCCTCCTTCTCCAGCCTGGGGGGTGACGACGGATACACGCTCTACGCCCGCACCGAATGGCTGGGAGCGCGGATTCTCGACAACCGCCTGACCTTCCATTTCCTGTGCCTGGCCCTGCTGGCGCTGGTGTGGCTGGGCTGTTCGCGGCTGCTGGCCAGCCGTTTCGGCCGGGTGCTGCGCGCGGCCAAGGAGAACCCGCAACGGGTTCTGGCGGTGGGGTTCCAGCCCTACCCCTACCGGCTGGTCGCCTACACGCTGGCGGGGGCGGTCAGCGGTCTGGCCGGGGCCTTGCTGGCCAACGCGTCGGAGTTCGTCTCCCCCGCGCTGCTGTCCTGGACCCGGTCGGGCGAGCTGATGTTCATGGTCATCCTGGGCGGGGTCGGTTCGTTGAGCGGGGCGATCCTGGGCGCGCTGGCCATCGTGCTGCTGGAGGAATGGCTGTCGCACCTGCTGGTCTATTGGCGGCTGGTGTTCGGGCCGCTGCTGGTTCTGTCGGTTCTGTTCCTGCATGGCGGCCTGATCGGCGTGATCCCACGCACGCGCGCCGCCCTGCGCCTCCTGCCCTGGACCCGGAGAAACGCCAATGCCTGACGAACCCTTGCTGGAGTTGAACGGGCTGTGCAAAAGCTTTGGCGCGCTGGCCGTCACCTCCGACCTGTCGCTGACCGTTCGACCGGGGGAGATCCACGCGATCATCGGCCCCAACGGGGCGGGCAAGACCACGCTCATCCACCAGATCAGCGGAACCCTGCGCCCGGATCGCGGAAGCATCCGCTTTGTCGGGCGCGACGTGACCGCCCTGCCGTTTGAACGCCGCGCCCGGCTGGGGCTGGCGCGCAGCTTCCAGATCACCAGCGTCGTTCCCGGCTTCACCGCGCTGGACAACGTCGCGCTCGCGGTGCAGGCGCGCAGCGGCTCCTCCTTCCGCTTCCTGCGACCGGTCAGCGCCGAAACGGCCCTGAACGACGAGGCCCGCGCCGCGCTGGACACCGTCGGGCTGGGGCGGGTGGCCGGCACCCCCGCCGCCGCCCTGTCGCACGGCGAGAAACGCCAGCTTGAGTTGGCCATCGCCATCGCGATGAATCCCCGCCTGCTGCTGCTGGACGAACCGCTGGCCGGAGCCGGGCCGGAGGAGACCGACCGGCTGATCGGCATCCTGCGCGACCTGCGCCGCCGCTACGGCATCCTGCTGGTGGAGCACGACATGCAGGCCGTGTTCGCGCTGGCCGACCGCATTTCCGTTCTGGTCTATGGCCGCATCATCGTCACCGGCACGGTGGACGAGATCCGCAGCCACCCGGAGGTCCGCACCGCCTATCTTGGAGAGGACGCGTTGGCGTGATGCTGAACATCGATCATCTCACCGCCGGTTACGGCCAGAGCCAGGTTCTGTTCGACGTGTCGCTGTCCATCCAGGCCGGACAGGTGCTGGCCCTGCTGGGCCGCAACGGCATGGGCAAGACCACCACCATTTCCGCCCTGATGGGGATGATTCCCCGCTGGGGCGGGGTCGTCACCCTGGACGGCCGGGACACCAGCCGTTTGCCCTCCCACCGCGTCGCCCGGCTGGGGGTGGGGCTGGTCCCGGAAGGCCGCCAGATCTTCCCCACCCTGACGGTGGAGGAAAACCTTGTCGCCACCGCCGCCGCGCCCGGCGATGGCCCGGCGCGCTGGACGCTGGAAGCGGTGTGGGACCTGTTCCCCCGGCTGAAGGAGCGCCGACGCAATCTGGGCAACCGCCTGTCGGGCGGCGAACAGCAAATGCTCGCCATCGGCCGGGCGCTGATGACCAACCCCCGCCTGCTGATCCTGGACGAGGCGACCGAGGGGTTGGCCCCGGTGATCCGGGGCGAGATTTGGGCGGTGCTCGACATCCTGAAACGGGAAGGGCTGTCCATCCTGCTGGTGGACAAGAACCTGTCGGCGGTGCTGCGACTGGCCGACAACTGCGCGGTCATCGAAAAGGGCCGCACGGTGTGGAGCGGCAGCAGCGACGCGCTGAAACAGGCCGACGACGTGCAAAGCGCCTATCTGCACATGTGAGAAGGCGCTCCCCCTCGCCGCGCGCGCCTCACCCGCGCGCGCGGCGCAGTGTGTCGGACGGGCGTTCGCCAAACCGTTCGGCATACTCCTGGGCAAAGCGACCCAGATGGGTGAAACCGGCGTTGAAGGCGATGGTCGTCACGTTGGCCTCATCACCCGCGCGCAGCCGCCGCTGCACCTCGTCCAGCCGCAGATCGCGCAGATAGCGCAGCGGGCTGACCCCTTCAAAGCGCTTGAAGGAATCGTGCAGCGTGCGTTCCGGCACCCCGGCGGCCTGGGCGATGTCGGCCAGGGTGATGGCCGCGCTGGCGTTCTCCTGCAAAAAGGCGATGGCCCGCCGCACCGAGGCCGGGCGCGCGCCCGAAACCCGATCCGACCGCTCGCGCGCGTCGGCCTCCTCCTGCCCGGCCAGGAACAGGCGCAGCACCAATTGCTCGTATTCGGCGGCGACCAGCGGGTCGCTTTGGATCAGGCGCACGGTGTCGGGATCGCCGATGACGCTGCGCAGCGCCACCAGCCACGGCGTCAGGCGCGGGCTGCGCAGGTCGAGCCGCGCGCCCAGCCGCACCGGACGCGGGCCGGTGAAGGCGGCGAAGCGCTGGCGGTCGATCTTCAGCACCAGCTGTTCGCAATCGGGGGAGAAGCGCCCGGCGATGGCGCTGCCCGGCGCGCAAAACACGCCGTTGGCGTGATCCACCGCGTAGCTGTCGCGTCCCATGCGGATTTCCGCGCTGCCGCTGAGGCAGAGAATGGCCAGATAATAGTCATCCAGCGGCGGCACGGTGATCGACGCCTCGCCAAACTGGATCGTGCCGATCCCCATGCCCTTCATCTTGAGGAAATCCATGTGCGAGGACCGGCCGCCCCGCCGCCCACCCGCCACCAGCGTGTGCGGCTGCATCACCTTGGAAATCCGCTCGCGCGCGTCGTCCAGATCCGGCGTTTCGAACACACGGCACAGGCGCAGCGCGGACGCGTTTTGAGCGTGAAGAGCGGGATTCAGGGCCATGACAGCGCATCCTCTGGGATGGGAACGGTCTTCGCAACAATGAGGAGTCTAAGCAAAAAATGGACCGGTTGGCAGCAGCCTCTTGCGGGGAGTGGAAACGACCGAACCCCGCCGGATGGGCGGGGTTCGGCTGTGCCGGAACAGGCAGGGGATCAGGCGGCCACGCGCGGACGGTCCACCAGATCGCTCGGCAGGCCGTCGCGCGCCTCGACCAGCCGGAAATCAAAGGCGATCTCGGCAAAGGGCCGATCGACGCCACGGGCCTCCATCGCCGTCGGATCGCTGACGTGGCGCAACTCCGGGACCAGACCATCGCGGGTGGCGAAGGCGAAATCGTCGTCGATCAGCGGATCGCCCTGGATGTTGATCTGGGTGGTCAGCTTGCGATAACCCGGCGCGCTGACGAAAAAGTGGATGTGGGCCGGGCGGGCACCGTGGCGGCCCAGCAGATCCAGCAGGAACAGCGTGCGGCTGCCCGGCGGGCAGGCGTAGCCCGACGGCATGATCGAGCGGAAGGCATAGCGGCCATCGGCCCCGGTCTTGATCGTGCCCCGGTTGTTGAACGGGGTTTGCGAGCTGTCGAAGATCGAATAATTGCCCATGCTGTTGGCGTGCCAGACCTCCACCACCGCGTGGGGAATCGGCTTGCCGGTCCCGTCGCGCACGGTCCCGGACATGAACAGCGGCTCGGCCTCGGTGTCCAGACCGTCGTCGATGCGGGCGTTGCCCTCGAACTCCGGCGCGCCGACGACGTGCAGCGGGCCTTCGATGGTGCGCGGGGTTCCGTGGCCGTTCAGACCGGCGGCGGCCTCGCGCTCCTCCACCTGCAAATCGATGAAATGCTCGAAGCCCAACCCCGGAGCCAGCAACCCGATCTCGTTGCCCTTGCACAGCTCGGTCAGATAGTTGCAGGCGGCCCAAAACTCATCGGGGGTCACATCGAAATCGTTCATCGTGTGGAACAGGTCGCGGACGATCCGGTCGACGATGGCCTTGACGCGCGGGTTGGGCGTCTTGCCCTCCGTCGGCTGGGCGAAACGGGTCAGCAGCGCGTCGATGTCCTTGGCTTGCATGGCTTGGAGTCTCCCTAGGGGGTCGCTTGCTTTTGATTGTTGGGATGGTGGGCGGTCAGGCGTCGCCGTCGCGCACCGAGGAGGGGTGTCGGCACAGCGGCGTCACCGCGATGTCCATGTAGGGGAACAGCGGCAGGCCGATCAGAAGATCGTGCAGCTCGCCGTTGTCGGCGACGTCGAACACGCTGACGTTGGCGTATTGCCCGGCCACCCGCCACAGGTGACGCCATTTGCCCGCCCGTTGCAGATCGGCGGCGAGCGTCTTTTCCCGCGCCTTCAGATCGGCCGCGACGTCCGGCGGCATGTCGGCGGGCAGGCGCACGGTCATCGTCACATGAAACAGCATGGGGTCACTCTCCCGCGTGGGTGGTGGCCCGCGCGACATGGACGGAGCGCCGCCGGTCTCGGCGCAGATCGTCCAGCCGCGCGGGGTCGATGTCCACCCCGATGCCCGGCCCGTCCGGCACGATCAGGGTGAAATCCTCGTACCGCAGGGGCGCGGTCAACAGCTCGTCGGTGAACAGCAGGGGGCCGAACAGCTCGGTTCCCCAGTCCAGCCGGGGGACGGTGGCGAAAAGCTGGGCCGCCGCCGCCGTGCCCACCCCGGTTTCGATCATGGTCCCGCCATACAGGCCGATCCCGGCGGCCTCGGCGATGGCGGCGACCTTGGCCGCCGGGCCGACGCCGCCCGATTGCGAGAGCTTGACGGAAAAGACATCCGCCCCGCCCGCCGCCGCCACGCGAAAGGCGTCCTCCGGCCCGCGCAGGATTTCGTCGGCCATCACCGCGATGGGGAAATCCCGTGTCAGTTGGGCGAGCGCGGCCAGATGCTGGCGGCGCACCGGCTGTTCGACCAGATCGGCCCCGGCGTCGGCCAGGGCGGCCAGCCCGCGCCGGGCCTCCGTCACGCTCCAGGCCTGGTTGACGTCCACCCGGACGCTGGCGCGGTTGCCCAGCGCGCGCTTGATCGCGGCGATGTGGGCGATGTCGTCGGCCAGCGCGCGCTTGCCGATCTTCAGCTTGAAAATGTTGTGGCGGCGGGCGTCGAGCAGCCGTTCGGCCTCGGCGATGTCCAGATCGGATTGGCCGCTGGCCAGGGTCCAGGCGCAGGCCATGCGGTCGCGCACCCGCCCGCCGAACAGGCTGGACAGCGGCACGCCCAACCGCCGGGCGGCACCGTCCTGCAACGCGGTTTCGACCGCGCATTTGGCGGTGTTGTTGCCCTGGACGAACACCCCGACCCGCGCCATCGCCGCGCCGACCGCGTCGGCGTCCAGCCCGATCAGCAGCGGGGTCATGTAGGTGTCGATGGCCAGCGCCATCCCCTCCACCGACTCCTCGCCATAGCTCAGACCGCCGATGGTCGTCCCCTCGCCCCAGCCGACCACGCCGTCGGACGCGGTGATGCGGACCAGAACGACGGATTGCGTCTTCATCGTCGCCATCGCCAACACATGCTGGCGGATGGTGGGCAGATCCAGAATGAAGGTTTCAACCCGCTCGATTGTCGTCACGACGCTGTCCCCGATCGCTGTGTGGTGCGGATTGTCGATTGATCCGTCGCGAGATTGCCGCAGGGATTTGTGGGCGTCCAAGACCGTTTGCATCCGAAATCAATACCCAACAGGTATGGAGCCTTGCGGGTGGGCCGGTGGAGGAGGAAGCCCTGTTCGCCGCACGGTTCGCCCCAGGGCAAGAATCGCTTGGCAAACGCCCACCGGCTGGGTTAGGGTTCGCCCATGCAACACGCGCTCATCCTCTCGTCTTCGGGCCTGTCCCGATATTTTGGCCGCTGGTTTAACCCGGCGGCCTAGGATCGCGCACACGTTGCCCCATCCCGAAGCCGCCCCAAGTCCTTGAGGCGGCTTTCGTGTTGTGTACCCGGCGGTACGGCATTCAATCCAAATCAGGACGGATCCCAAACGGATCGCGGGGCGGCCTCGTTTTCCACACGAGGAGGTTCCCATGTTCGATTTCGATGTTGTCACCGGCCCCACCCATCCGCCCCACCCCACCCCCAGCGAACCGCCTCCGGCGGCGGCGCCGGTGCCGCCTTCGGGCCAGCCCGCGCCCCTGGCCGACGCCCCGCAACCGTCCTGACCGGCGGTGACGCAGCGGTGTCCGGCGGCGGTGTGCGGGCCGACCCGATCCGGTCGACATGCCCGCCATCCATGCCCCGCCATCCATACTTCGTGCGATTGCAGAAAAAGGATCACGCACCCTTTTGGGGATTGGCTATGCTAGAAACCGATGGCGGGCAAATCTTCCAATGGGTGCAGAGGCGGCATGCTGACGGGTGACATTCGGAACAAGGTCGATCAAATCTGGAACGCCTTCTGGTCGGGCGGGGTGTCGAACCCATTGTCGGTGATCGAACAGATCACCTACCTGCTGTTCATCAAGCGGCTGGACGATCTGCACACGCTGGAGGAGAACAAGGCCGCCAATCTGGGCATCCCGATGGAACGGCGCATCTTCCCCGATGGGCAGGATGCGCAGGGGTGTGACTGGTCGGACCTGCGCTGGTCGCGCTTCCGGAATTTCGAGGCCCGCGCCATGATGGAGGTGGTGGCCGACCGCGTGTTCCCCTTCCTGCGCCAGATGGGGGAGGAGGGGTCGAGCTATGGCGAGCACATGCGCGACGCGCGCCTGGGCTTTTCCAACGCCGCCCTGCTGGCCAAGGCCGTCGACCTGCTGGACAAGATCCCGATGGAGGATCGCGACACCAAGGGCGACCTGTACGAGTACATGCTGGGCAAGATCGCCAGCGCCGGACAGAACGGCCAGTTCCGCACCCCGCGCCACATCATCCAGTTGATGGTGGAGATGACCGCACCGACGCCGCAGGATGTGATCTGCGATCCGGCGGCGGGCACCTGCGGTTTCCTGGTGGCGGCGGGCGAATATCTGCGGGGGAAACACCCGGCCCTGTTCCGGGATGAGAGGCTGCGTCGGCATTTCCACAGCGGCCTGTTCCACGGCTTTGATTTCGATCCGACCATGCTGCGCATCGGGTCGATGAACATGGTGCTGCACGGGGTGGAAAACCCGGATGTCAGCTATCGCGACAGTCTGGCGCAGGAGCATGACGGCGACGCCGGGCGCTATTCCCTGATCCTGGCCAACCCGCCCTTTGCCGGGTCGCTGGATTACGAACAGACGGCCAAGGATTTGCAGCAGATCGTCAAGACCAAGAAGACGGAGCTGCTGTTCATCGCCCTGTTCCTGCGCCTGATGAAAACCGGCGGGCGGGCGGCGGTGATCGTGCCGGACGGCGTGCTGTTCGGATCGTCCACCGCGCACAAGGCGTTGCGCGAGACGCTGGTGGAACGGCACAAGCTGGACGCGGTGCTGAAACTGCCGTCGGGCGTGTTCCGCCCCTACGCCGGTGTGTCCACCGCCATCCTGTTCTTCACCAAGACCGGGGTGGGCGGCACCGACCATGTGTGGTTCTATGATCTCCAGGCCGATGGCTTCAGCCTGGATGACAAGCGCGCCGACCTGCTGCCCCCGGAAAAACAGGGGCCGATCCCGGCCATGGCGCTGGAATCCGGCGATCATGACAAGAACAACCTGCCCGACGCGCTGGCCCGCTGGGCCGAGCGTGACGGCGCGGAACGGAACAACCCGCGCACGGCGCAGAGCTTTTGCGTGCCCAAGGCCGACATCGCCGCCACCGGCACCTATGACCTGTCGCTGAACCGCTACAAGCAGGTGGAACACGAAGAGGTCGCCCACGAAAGCCCCGCCGCCATCATCGCCGATCTGCGGCGGTTGGAGGCGGACATCAGCGACGGGCTGAGCAAGCTGGAGGCGATGCTGGGATGACGTGGCCTATCGTTGCATTAAAAGAATGCGCTCGTATTGTCGGAGGAGCTACGCCAAAGAGCGAAGTTGCTGAGTATTGGGATGGCGATATTCCATGGACTACGCCTAAAGACCTATCTGACCTAGAGGGGAAATTTCTGAGCGATACGGGGACTATCCGGAATTTCGTGCTCGGCGGGGCGGGTTTTAATCTCAGGCGCTCATCGCCTTTGAGAAACGCTCGCCGAACATGACG
>NZ_RXMA01000069.1 GCF_003966125.1 Azospirillum griseum | reverse complement strand
GAAGCCTGGATCAATCCGCCGACAAAACCGGAGACCATCCAAGCTTAATTCATAACTCCGGCTGTCTCACATTCGTTGACACGTTCCGTTTCGCGCACGGAACAGGCCAATTCATGGCAACATTATCAGAAATAACACCATTACATCATGATATGAAATAAGGCCCATCCACCGCATTGCCCCTGGTTGAATTGGCGCTGATACCGCCATTGAGGGTCAGGTTCCGGTTGCGCGCGCCAAATGGCCTTGGCCGAAGAAAGCAGGCATCACAGGGGCAGCGCCTCCCACGATGCCCTGACATCCAGGCTGTTTCAGCCATGGTGGCTGAGGCCATCATTTGAGTGGCTTTTTGCACCAGAACAAGAGTTGCCATGGATGTCACGGCACTCCTCGCAGAACCATCCGCATGACGGGCCTCGTCGCAGCATCCGCGTGCAACCGCGCCAGGGTGGCTTTGGGAGCGTTTATGCGGTGGCTCCGCCCTGTCGGGGCACGGCCTTCTGGTCCGAACGAGCATCGGCGCTCTTTGAAAAATCAGGAAAACAACAGGAAAAATAATGCGATAATTTCATCTCATGATTTTATGGATTTTGCGGAATCTTTGCGGCTCCGCGTGGTGGTGGCGATCAGCCGCGCGGGATCAGTGGATTGGCCGGGGCGGCGTTCAGAAAGGCGACGAATTCGTCGGTCAGGGTGCGGACGTTCAGGTCTGCGTTGCTGTTCGGGTTGACGTCTCCTGGGCCTTGACCGGTGTAGGTCATTTCCTTGAGCAGCGAGCGTTCGATCAGTTCGGTGCGGAAGCAGGGAACCTCATGTTCGGCCAACAGGCTGCGCGCGTGGCGGTCGACGCGGGATTCAATGGCGGCTTGGGTGCGGACGATCACCACGCTGCATGTCGGCGTGTGCTTCAGCACCCCGACGGAATCGGCCACCACCTTGAAGGTGCGCACCGTCTCCTTCACATCCATGAAGGACTGTTGGGTCGGGATCATCACCCCATCGCTGACCGAGAAGGCGTACAGCATGGTCAGGTTGCCGAACCCGGCCAGATCGATCAGCGTGTAATCAAAACGGGGGGCGTTCTCCTGAACCGTCTGGCGGACGTTGGACTCCGTGATCTCCTCGATCACCCGCACACCAGAATCGTTGCGCCGCCGTGCCCACTCCGCCAGATGCCGGTTGGGGTCGCAATCCAGCAACAGCACCGTGGCGTCGCGACGACGCAGCTCCGATGTCAGGGCCATGACCAGGCTGGTCTTGCCGACACCGCCCTTGGTGGAGGCGAAACTGATGATCCTGGTCATGCAGACGGTCCTTGGTGTCTGGGGTGGAGACAGGGCGCGGTGGGCGGGACGGCGAAGCGCGCGGGATTTTGGCGGGTTTACACGAAAAGGCAGGAAAGATGGAAGTGGTTTCACGGCATGAATATAAATAATGATTTCATGACCATATTTTTATTCATAAAATGATATTTCCTTATTTTTCCTGAAAATTCAACTTGGTAGCGGCAAATCCGCGATGGTGCCGACCCGGCGATTCAACCGATGCACGCTGTGCTGTCCCCCGCCGGTGGCGCGCACCGAATAGAAATAGGCGCTGTCGTCGGTCCAATAGCGCCCATCGGCGTCCACCATCACGCGGCTGCTGTGGATGTCGGCCGGGTAGATGGTCAGCCGGGGGGCGGCGGAATCGGCGAAACCGGCCAGATGCACCGCCGCCATCGCCGCCTGATCCAGAAACCAATAGGGCAGGCCACGGGCCAGGAAATGCTGGATGTAGCGTCGGGTCAGATCCAGGAAACGCCAGGCCCCAGGGGTCGGCTGGATGTGCAGGACGTCGGCGTAGAGCAGGCTCCAGATGTCCAGACGCTTCAGCGCGTGGCTCATCATTCCCAAGTCCGACTGGGAGGAGGAGGCCAGCAACGGGTTGAGATCGCGCACGGCCAGGAGATCGACATCCAGCATCAGGATGGGGCGGTTCCAGCGCAGCATCAAATCCGGCAACACCAGGAAGCGGCTGCACGCGTAATAGGTTTTGGCGTTGCTGCCCATCGCCGACAGATCGATGGTTTCGCGCAGGATGATGAAGCGGTCGGCTCCATGGCGGGTGATCAACCCGGCCACCACGCTTTCCGCTTCAGGGTCGGGGTTGATCAGATGCACCGCGACCGCGCAGTCAAGCGCGCTGTCCTCAAGGATCGACCGGACCATGGAGGGCAGGAATTTGACCGCATACCCTGCGTCGCAAGAGGCATACACCACCAAGGGGCGGTTGGTGGCTCCCGCACCTTCCTGGATGGTGGCGCGGATGCCGGTTGGCGGTGGCCCTTGGCGCAGGGATTGAAGAAAGGCCGGTGCGGTGCGGGTGACGGCGTCGCGCCCGTCGTGGCGCTGGGCGGCCTGCTGGAACAGGGCGTCGGCCTCTTCCAACCGGTGTTGCTCGGCGCAGAGGCAGGCCAGACGGCTCAGCGTGAAGGAGACCTCCGGGAAACGCTCCAGCGCACGGCGGTAGGCACGCTCGGCCCGCAAGCCTTGGCCGTCGCGGCGCAGGGCGTTGCCCAACGCAACCAGGCCAACACAGTCATCCCGTCCCTGGAAACGCGCGACATCCGCAGCCTCGCCCAAATGGGTCAGCAGTTGCCAAAGGTTCGAGCGCCGAGTCGGATCGGTCGGCGTCAACCGCCAGGCGGCAAGCGCGTGTTCCGCCGCCGCCGCCATGTCGGACCCCACCAGAAGGCGGCTCAGACCATCGTGCGCCCCCGCATGAATGGCGTCACCACCCTTGCCGGTCAGGACCTGGCGGTACAGGGTGGCGGCGGTCGTTCCATCGCCCGACCGTTCGGCTTCAAGCGCCGCCTGAAATTGGCTGGCCGGGGTGAAGGCGAGGGAAGGCGCGGGTTTCGTGGGATGCGGCATGATGTTCGGTCGTCGGATGCGGACGGTTGAGGTCATCCCACGACGCTTTCGCTCTGGCAAGTCGGACATCCAGGACGGCGCTCAGGAGGCGCGCGCGTTGTCCCTTGGCCCCGGTTTGCGAAAACCGCATATCGGAATCGGCCAAAAGCTGGGGAGCGCTGAAAGATCGTGCTTGTATCTCCGCAGAAATGTCATCAAGTGTTGTTATGAGCCCGTAAAGGGGTTCCAGCCGAAACTGTGCCGCGTCGGTTCGCCCGACGTGGCACTTTTATGTTTGGGCCATTCGCGCCGTGCTGGGGGACGTGGTGAGTGTTGCCGATGGGCTGAAGATTGCCTTTGATGTGCATCTTTCCGGCGATCTGGAGCGGGCTGAGGAGTTTTACAAGGCGATCCTGCGGGCCAGCCCGGGGCACCCGATGGCTGCAACCTTGCTGGGGCTGATCCGGTCCCAACGAACCATGGTCCGTCAGAGCAAACACAAAACGCTGACCTTGCTGCGCGCGCGTGGTTTCAATCCGGCCATGGTGATTGACGTCGGTGCCCAGACCGGGACCCCACCGCTTTATGAGGTTTTTCCCGACGCGCATCACCTGATGATCGAACCGGTGGTGGAGCATGAACCGGCGTTGCGCGATGTGTGCCGTCAGCTGCGCAACGCAGAACATCTCATCGCAGCCGTCACCCGGCAGGGGGGCGGAACCGTGCCGTTGCATGTGACGGATGATCGGCTTTATTCCTGCGTGGGATCTGAGGAGCCGGAGGGGGCCGGACCGCCGCCGCGTCGGGTTCCCGCCGTGTCACTGGACGGTGTTTGGGCCGACCATGGTCGACCGGAGCCGCTTCTGGTCAAGATCGATGTCGATGGCTTGGAGTTGGAGGTGCTGGCCGGTGCGGTCAGCCTGATGAAACCGGACACCGTGTTTGTTGTCGAGGCGACCGTTGCCGACGACAATCCCCGCCTGCCCCGGATCATCGACGCCATGGCTCCCCATCGCTTCCGGGTTTGGGACATCATCGACCCGCTGTACCGCCCGCAGGACGAACGGATGTGGCAGGTGGATCTGGTTCTGGTTCACAACGATGGCCCTTACGCCCCGCTCTGAGGAGGGGCCGGGTCGAGCGAATCCACCCGTTGGCGCAGGGCCTGCTCCAGCCGGTCGAGGACACCATCCCAATCCCCGGCCTGCATCTGGCGGAACAGGCGCATGGTCGGGTACCAGGGGCTGTCGTCCCGGTCCAGCAACCACCGCCAATCCGGCATGAAGGGGACCAGGACCCAGACGGGCACGCCCAACGCGCCAGCCAGATGGGCGACCGAGGTGTCGACGCAGACGACCAGATCGAGGGTGGTCATGATGGCGGCGGTGTCGGCGAAATCCCGGATGTCGGGTGACAGGTTCAACAGCGGGAAGCCGCCCGGCGGGTTGGCCGCCTGCCCTTCGGTCGGGCCTTTCTGGATGGAGACCAGCGACACGCCGGGGATGGCGGCGAGCCGGGCGAAGGGAGCCAGACCAA
>NZ_RXMA01000068.1:2718-4485 GCF_003966125.1 Azospirillum griseum | reverse complement strand
GGGATAACCGGTTCTTTGCGTCGGGCCATTCAGGGTCTCCTTCTGCTTCAGGATAACCCCGCCGAGCACGAAATTCCGGATAGTCCCGTCCTCGGACCGACGCTGTGCTTCCATACCGACCAAGCGCAGGCCGCCGAAACCGCCATCGGCACCGCCGCGCTCAACCCCATGCTCGACCTCGGACCCCCGAACTCCGTTCGTCTCACCGGATCGGCGGTGGGGCGGGGTGATCTCCGGAACTCGTCGCCTCGCTGCAACACGCCGACGCGGGCTTGACACCGCGCTCGCAGCCGCCAAAAAGGATGGGGCCTGTTGAACGGCGACCGGCCACAAGGACATCCGTCGCGTGATCCCCCTCTCGTCTCTCCAACGCCTCTTCGATGCGGCCACCTTCAGCCGGGGGGCCGCCTATCAGCGCGAAGGGCGGGTTTCCGCTCATCAGGCGCAGCGTTTGACGAACGGCGCAATCCGTCTGTCCGCGACCGTGCGGGGGTCGCACCGAATCCCCTACACGCAGATCATCCGGTTTCAGCGGACTGGCAACACGCTTTCGGCGCTTTCGGGCGAGTGCGATTGCCCGGTTGGCTTCAATTGCAAGCATGTCGCCGCCGCTTTGATCGCCTGGGTGTTGAGTTCCGACGAACCAACGGCACCGACGACGACGCGGCGCGTCCCGAGCGACCCCGAGTTTCCGCCGCCTCAAGCGGCGGTCCCCGCGCTGTCGCCGCCCTTGCAGGCGCTTTTGTCGCGGTTGAGTGACGCGGCGGCGATTGACGGTGGCGAGGTCTATCCTGAGACGGTGCGCAAGCGGCTTTTGTACGTGCTGCGGTTGGACGGCGGAGCGGGCGGTGCCGAGGCGGTGGTTCAACCGCTCTCCGTCTCCATCCGCAAGGACGGCACCTTTGGCGCGGACGAAAAACCTTATGGTTTCGAGCAGATTCGAAGCCTGGCGACTGTGAAGTTTGTGACCCCATCCGATCGGACCATCCTGATCAGCCTGGCCCAAAACACCCTGGCTGTGGCGGGGCGGCGCGACGAGGGCAGCGTGTTGCGGGGGGAGTGGAGCGGTTGGCTGGTCGAGCGGATGCTGAAAACCGGGCGGCTCTATTGGCAGGATTTCCGCGCCAACCCGCCGCTGCGCTCCGGCCCGACGCGACGTGGAACGGCCTGTTGGGTGGCGGACGAACGGGGACAGCAGCGGTTTTCCATTGCGCTGGACTCCCCCGCCGCGCTGACCCTGCCGACGACGCCGCTGCTCTATGTGGATCGCGAGAGCGGGGAGTGCGGCGTGGTCGAGGCCGACGTTCGTCCGCATCTGGCCGCCGCCCTGCTGTCCGCGCCGTCCGTGCCGCCGGGGGAGGTCGCCGCCTTTGTGGCCGGGGTGGAATCGCTCGGCCTGCCGCTGCCGACGCGCCCCGCCGCCCCGACGCAGACGGAAACCCGCCGCGTGACGCCGCGCCCGCTGTTGCGTCTGGGGCAAGCGACCCGGCCCTACACGCCCTACGCCTATGGCATGACCGTGTCGGATACGGTCGCGGTGGCGGCGTTGGGCTTTGACTATGGCGGACGACGCGTTGGTCTGGTGGAGGAGACGGGGCCGCTGCAATGGATGGAGAACGGGGTTCTCGTCACAGCGCCGCGCCAACCCAAGGCGGAGGCCGCCGCGTCCGCACGGCTGCGCCAAGCGGGCTTTGTCCTGAACGAGACGCCGCTCACCATCGGGCGTGGGCAGAGCGTGCGGCGGTGCCTGTTCGTGTCGCCGACCGA
>NZ_RXMA01000068.1:0-2569 GCF_003966125.1 Azospirillum griseum | reverse complement strand
ATTTCCCCTACCAGATCCTCGAAGCGCCGCAGAACTGGACGATGGAGGTTGGCGAGGGGACGGGAATCGATTGGTTCGGCCTGTCGCTCGGCATCGAGGTGGGCGGGGAGCGGGTCGATCTGCTGCCGGTTCTGCGCTCCCTCATCGGGGTTTTGGGCCGTTTGGGGGATGACGAGTTTGCCGATGACGGAACGGAGACGGCGCTCGACGCGCTGGCCCCTGACGGGGTGCAGTTCGTTCGGGTCGGCAAGGGTCGCTTTCTGCCGCTGAACGTCGAGCGGTTGCGCCCGATGCTGGGCGTGCTGATGGAGCTGTTCGGGCTGCAAGCCCCGGGCGCGGATGGCGGTCCGTTGCGGATCGGGCGGGCCCATCTGGGCGATCTGGCCGCGTTGGAAGAGGCGGCGACCGCCGCCGGGGTGCCGTTGCTTGGGGCCGACGCCGTGCGCGGCATGGCGCGCAGCCTGCGCGAGGCGGGCGGCGTGCCGGTGGCCCCCCTTCCCGATGGTTTGCGCGCCACGCTGCGCCCCTACCAGCGATTGGGGGTGAGTTGGCTGCAATTTCTGGCCGCGCACGGGTTCGGCGGGCTTTTGGCCGACGACATGGGGCTGGGCAAGACGGTGCAGGCGTTGGCCCATCTTCTGATCGAGAAGGAATCCGGGCGGATGGACCGCCCCTGTCTGCTGATCGCCCCGACCAGCGTGTTGGGCAACTGGCGCAGCGAGGCGGCGCGCTTCGCCCCCGATCTGCGCACGCTGGTCCTGCACGGCCCGCAGCGCAAGGCGGCGCACGGCGATCTGGCCGGGTATGATCTGGTCGTCACCTCCTACGCCCTGCTGCCGCGCGACCGCGCGGTGCTGGAGGCGCAGCCCTGGCATCTGGCGATCTTTGACGAAGCCCAGTATCTGAAAAACCCGACCGCGCAGGCGACCAAGGCGACCCAGGCGTTGGAGGCGCGGCAACGGTTGTGCCTGACCGGCACGCCGGTGGAAAACAATCTGGACGAGCTGTGGTCGCTGTTCTCCGTCGCCGCGCCGTCGCTGTTCGGCGACCGCACCGGCTTCCGCCGCCTGTTCCGCACCCCCATCGAAAAGCATGGTGACGCGGAGCGGCAGCGGGTGCTGGCCCGCTGGGTCCGTCCCTTCCTGCTGCGCCGCACCAAGGAGGAGGTCGCCAGCGAGCTGCCGCCGAAGACCGAGATGGTCGAGCGGGTTGATCCCCAGGCCGCCCAGCGCGATTTGTACGAAACGATCCGGCTGGCGATGGACCAGCGGGTGCGCGAGGAAATCGCCCGCAAGGGCTTGGCCCGCAGCCACATCACGATTTTGGACGCGCTGTTGAAGCTGCGGCAGGTCTGCTGCGATCCCCGGCTGGTCAAGCTGGAGAGCGCGCGCAAGCGGGTCGAGAAGGGAGCGGCGTCGGCCAAGCTGGAACGCCTGTTGGAACTGCTGCCCGATCTTCTGGCCGATGGCCGGCGAATTCTGCTGTTCTCACAATTCACCTCCATGCTCGATCTGATAAAGCCGGAACTGGCGGCGCTCGGGATTCCCTTTGTCGAGTTGACCGGCGACACCCGCGACCGCGAGACGCCGGTGCGCCGTTTCCAGGTGGGCGAGGCTCCGCTGTTCCTCATCAGCCTGAAGGCGGGTGGCACTGGGTTGAATCTGACCGCCGCCGACACCGTGATTCACTATGACCCCTGGTGGAATCCAGCGGTGGAGGACCAGGCCACCGACCGCGCCCACCGGATCGGCCAGGACAAGCCGGTCTTCGTCTACAAGCTGGTGACGGTTGGCACGGTGGAGGAGCGCATGCTCACCCTTCAGGAGCGCAAACGCCAGTTGGGCGAAGCGGTCTATGACGCGACGGCAACGGAAGCGGATGTGCTGACCGCCGACGATCTGGACGTCTTGCTGGCCCCCATCGAAGGCTGACCGGCACCGTCATGTGTGTGCGACCGCTGTGGCGCAAGGGAAAAGAGAACTGGCTTGGCGAAAAGGTCGGGGGCGGTGGAGTTGCCCTGGAAAAGAGAAGAGGCATTTTTCCGCCGTCAGGCGTTGGTCGCGAACAGGATAGGGCTTTCGTTTCCCAAGGCGGAGTGCTGCCGCGTGGAATTATTGAACCGCGCCGGGATTGTCGGCGGCTCCAACTCCTGAGAGGATCAGGGCTGTTCAATGCTGGTCAGAGTGCCTTTGACCTTCCCCCGGCAGAAAGGACACCGGGTTAAGCGGCTCGAAGCTCGGCTTGGTCTGGTGTGATGTAGCCGAGAGCCGAGTGCAGTCGCTGGCGATTGTAATACCCTTCGATGTAAGCGAACAGGTCCCTGCGAGCGACGTCGCGCGTTGGATAGCGGGCGCCATGAACGAGTTCCGCTTTCAAACTGCCGAAGAAGCTTTCCATCGGGGCGTTGTCCCAGCAGTTGCCTTTGCGGCTCATCGATTGGACGATTCCGTTTTTCATCAGTGCCTTGCGGTAATCCCCAGCCGGAACGTGTCAACGAATGTGAGACAGCCGGAGTTATGAATTAAGCTTGGATGGTCTCCGGTTTTGTCGGCGGATTGATCCAGGCTTC
>NZ_RXMA01000067.1:3501-4844 GCF_003966125.1 Azospirillum griseum | reverse complement strand
CTTGGGCATGCCGACCACCCGCAAGATCGCCTGATCACTGCGGGATGCTGGCGGATTCCGTCCTCACGCCGATTTGTGCGACAAAGCCGTCCACACATGGTTTCTTCGACGGCATCAGTTTGTCACCGATCCCAGAAGGTGGAAGGGCCGTCCACCACATCACCTCAGCCAGCGTAGCGGGGATCAAGGCGCGTCGTCATGCCGTTCCATACCCCGCACGGACCGCCTCGGCAACTGCGGGGCAACAAGTTGACTATGCCGGTTGACGATACCCGCAATGGCCATCCATATATGGGAAAACTCTATTTGATGATTTTCATAACTTCATAGCATATCATCAAAATTATGCATACAAATGCATGCATATCCTTAATGGGGGAACTGATGCCGCAAAACACCCTTTTTGGAAGCAATGGGGATGACATTTTCCTTATTGAAAATGCTGATGATGTGGTGATTGAGGGACCGGGTGGTGGACTCGACTCGGTGTATGCAACCGTCTCAAATTACACACTTTCTAATAATGTTGAGCGACTGAGCTACATCGGAACGGGTAATTTTTCCGGCGTGGGCAACACTTCGGACAATTTGATCCAGGGCGGCGCTGGCAATGACACGCTGCAGGGTCTCGCGGGCAATGACACCTTGATCGGTGGCGTCGGGAATGATGTCTACATCGTGGAGGATAGCGGTGATGTCATCCTTGAAGCCTCAGGAGCAGGTGTAGACTCGGTGCTGGCAAGCATCGCCAGCTACAGTCTGTTGGCAAATGTGGAAACGCTCAGCTACATCGGCACCGGCAACTTCACCGGTGTGGGCAATGCCTTGGACAACCTGATCCAGGGCGGCGTGGGCAACGACACGCTGTCAGGCGGTGCTGGCAACGACACGCTGTTGGGTGGTCTGGGTAACGACGTCTACATCGTGGACGATGCTGGCGATGTGGTGACAGAGCTGGCCGGTGAAGGCAGCGACGAGGTGCGCACCAACCTTACCAGCTACAGCCTTTCGGCCAATGTGGAAACGCTCAGTTACACCGGCACCGGCAACTTCACCGGTGTGGGCAATGCCTTGGACAACCTGATCCAGGGCGGCGTGGGCAACGACACGCTGTCAGGCGGTGCTGGCAACGACACGCTGGTGGGTGGTCTCGGGAACGATGTCTACATCGTGGACGATGCTGGCGATGCGGTGACGGAGCTGGCCGGTGAAGGCAGCGACGAGGTGCGCACCAGCCTTTCCAGCTACAGCTTGTCGGCAAATGTGGAGACGCTCACCTACACCGGCACCGGCAACTTCAACGGTGTAGGCAACGCTTCGGACAACCTGATTCGGGGCGGTGT
>NZ_RXMA01000067.1:2971-3491 GCF_003966125.1 Azospirillum griseum | reverse complement strand
CGTCTACATCGTGGACGATGCTGGCGATGTGGTGACGGAGTTGGCCGGTGAAGGCAGCGACGAGGTGCGCACCAGCCTTTCCAGCTACGCCCTTTCGGCCAATGTGGAAACGCTCAGCTACACCGGCACCGGCAACTTCACCGGGGTGGGCAATGCCTTGGACAACCTGATCCAGGGCGGCGCGGGCAATGACACGCTGTCAGGCGGTGTGGGCAACGACACGCTGGTGGGTGGTCTCGGGAACGACGTCTACATCGTGGACGATGCTGGCGATGCGGTGACGGAGCTGGCTGGTGAAGGCAGCGACGAGGTGCGCACCAGCCTTTCCAGCTACGGCTTGTCGGCCAATGTGGAGACGCTCACCTACACCGGCACCGGCAACTTCACCGGTGTGGGCAATGCCTTGGACAACCTGATCCGGGGCGGCGCGGGCAATGACACGCTGTCAGGCGGCGCTGGCAATGACGCGCTGTTGGGTGGTCTAGGCAACGACGTCTACACCGTGGATGATGCTGGCGAC
>NZ_RXMA01000067.1:1819-2961 GCF_003966125.1 Azospirillum griseum | reverse complement strand
GCGACGAGGTGCGCACCAGCCTTTCCAGCTACGCCCTTTCGGCCAATGTGGAGACGCTCACCTACACCGGCACCGGCAACTTCACCGGTGTGGGCAATTCCTTGGACAACCTGATTCAGGGTGGCGTGGGCAATGACACGCTGTCGGGTGGTCTCGGGGACGACGTCTACATTGTGGACGATGCTGGCGATGTGGTGACGGAACTGGCCGGTGAAGGCAGCGACGAGGTGCGCACCAGCCTTTCCAGCTACGGCCTGTCGGCAAATGTGGAAGCGCTCACCTACACCGGCACCGGCAACTTCACCGGCGTGGGCAATGCCTTGGACAACCTGATCCAGGGCGGTTCGGGCAATGACACGCTGTCGGGCGGTACCGGCAACGACACGCTGGTGGGTGGTCTGGGCAACGATGTCTACATCGTGGACGATGCTGGCGATGTGGTTACGGAACTGGCCGGTGAAGGCAGCGACGAGGTGCGCACCAGCCTTTCCAGCTACGGCCTGTCGGCAAATGTGGAAGCGCTCACCTACACCGGCACCGGCAACTTCACCGGCGTGGGCAATGCCTTGGACAACCTGATCCAGGGCGGTTCGGGCAATGACACGCTGACGGGTGGCGCGGGCAACGACACGCTGGTGGGTGGTCTGGGCAACGACGTCTACACCGTGGATGATGTCGGTGATGTGGTGACGGAACTGGCCGGTGAAGGCAGCGACGAGGTGCGCACCAGCCTTTCCAGCTACGGCTTGTCGGCAAATGTGGAGACGCTCGCCTACACCGGCACCGGCAACTTCACCGGCGTGGGCAATGCCTTGGACAACCTGCTCCAGGGCGGTGTGGGCAATGACACGCTGTCAGGCGGCGCTGGCAATGACACGCTGGTGGGTGGTCTGGGCAACGACGTCTACACCGTGGATGATGTCGGTGATGTGGTGACGGAACTGGCCGGTGAAGGCAGCGACGAGGTGCGCACCAGCCTTTCCAGCTACGCCCTTTCGGCCAATGTGGAGACGCTCGCCTACACCGGCACTGGCAACTTCACCGGTGTGGGCAATGCCTTGGACAACCTGATCCAGGGTGGCGTGGGCAATGACACGCTGTCGGGTGGTCTGGGCAACGACGTCTACTCCGTGGATGATGTC
>NZ_RXMA01000067.1:1111-1809 GCF_003966125.1 Azospirillum griseum | reverse complement strand
CCTACACCGGCACTGGCAACTTCACCGGTGTGGGCAATGCCTTGGACAACCTGATTCAGGGTGGCGTGGGCAATGACACGCTGTCGGGTGGTGTGGGCAATGACACGCTGTCGGGTGGCGCTGGTAACGATACGCTGGTGGGTGGTCTGGGCAACGACGTCTACATCGTGGACGATGCTGGCGATGTGGTGACGGAACTGGCCGGTGAAGGCAGCGACGAGGTGCGCACCAGCCTTTCCAGCTACAGCCTGTCGGCGAATGTGGAAACGCTCACCTACACCGGCACCGGCAACTTCACCGGTGTGGGCAATGCCTTGGACAACCTGATTCAGGGTGGCGTGGGCAATGACACGCTGTCGGGCGGTGTGGGCAACGACACGCTGGTGGGTGGTCTGGGCAACGACGTCTACATCGTGGACGATGCTGGCGATGTGGTGACGGAACTGGCCGGTGAAGGCAGCGACGAGGTGCGCACCAGCCTTTCCAGCTACAGCCTGTCGGCGAATGTGGAAACGCTCACCTACACCGGCACCGGCAACTTCACCGGTGTGGGCAATGCCTTGGACAATCTGATCCAGGGCGGTGTGGGCAATGACACGCTGTCGGGCGGCGCTGGCAACGACACACTGGTGGGTGGTCTCGGCAATGATGTCCTCATGGGAATGGCTGGCAACAATCAGTTAGACGGCGGCGATGGG
>NZ_RXMA01000067.1:0-1101 GCF_003966125.1 Azospirillum griseum | reverse complement strand
ACACCGGCACCGGCAACTTCACCGGTGTGGGCAATGCCTTGGACAACCTGATCCAGGGCGGCGTGGGCAATGACACGCTGTCAGGCGGCGCTGGCAACGACACGCTGGTGGGTGGTCTGGGTAACGACGTCTACATCGTGGACGATGCTGGCGATGAGGTGACAGAGCTGGCCGGTGAAGGCAGCGACGAGGTGCGCACCAGCCTTTCCAGCTACAGCCTTTCGGCCAATGTGGAAACGCTCAGCTACACCGGCACCGGCAACTTCACCGGTGTGGGCAATGCCTTGGACAACCTGATCCAGGGCGGTGTGGGCAACGATACGTTGGTAGGTGGTCTGGGCAATGACACGCTGTCGGGCGGTGTTGGAAATGACACAGCGGACTATTCTGCGGCGACGTCAACGCTGTACGTCGATCTGCTGGCGGGAACGGCGAGCGGTGGTGATGTCGGCCAAGACGTCCTGATCGGAATTGAGAACGCTATCGGTGGAGCCGGTGCAGACAGGTTGCTCGGCGACGACGCTGGCAATGTGCTCAATGGCGGGGCAGGCAACGACACTTTGCTTGGGGGGAGAGGTGGTGATGAACTTTTTGGTGGTGATGGAAATGACAGACTTTTAGGCGACGAAGGAAAAGACACACTTTACGGAGGTGATGGTAAGGACTTCCTGTTTGGTGAAGATGATGATGACGTACTTTATGGTGGCAATGGCGATGATTTTTTGTGGGGCGAAAGCGGGAATGATACGCTTAGCGGCGGTGCCGGAAATGATATGCTTGAGGGCGGCCTGGGAAACGATGTTTACATCGTAGAGGACTCTGGTGACGTGGTGACGGAGCTGGCCGGTGAAGGCAGCGACGAGGTGCGCACCGGCCTTTCCAGCTACAGTCTGTCGGCAAATGTGGAAACGCTCAGTTACATCGGCACCGGCAACTTCACCGGTGTGGGCAATGCCTTGGACAACCTGATCCAGGGCGGCGTGGGCAACGACACGCTGGTGGGTGGTCTCGGGAACGACGTCTACATCGTGGACGATGCTGGCGATGTGGTGACGGAGTTGGCCGGTGAAGGCAGCGACGAGGTGCGCACCAGCCTTTCCA
>NZ_RXMA01000066.1 GCF_003966125.1 Azospirillum griseum | reverse complement strand
GAACAACGCTATCATGACGCCGTGAGCAATCAGCAAATGGCGGCGTGACTCACGAACTTTTGCCGCCGACAATCCCGGCGCGGTTCACTTACAGAAGATCTTGAAAATGATCAAGAAACGCTACTGCTTCGCACAGAGCGCCCGACGACTCCATCCCGTTCTCCCGCATCAAACTTGAGGGCTGCGATAGACTCAGAGTTTTTCCGCCGTGTCACGCTCCGCTTCACCCGATTGCCCTGCAGAGGGTAGCCTTGCTGCTTGCACGGTTCTGGAAATCTGTCGATAGTCCTGCCAATGAGTCGTCGCGGTCGGCTGGAAGCTTCAGACGATAGTGTACAAGTGATGGAGGCGTCGTGCGTGTTTTGCTGACCGGCCATCTCGGCTATGTCGGTCCGATGGTGTCACAGGCCTTGATGATGGCAGGTCACGACGTTACGGGACTGGACAGCGGGTTCTTCTTCGAACCGGATGGCCAATGCCTGGCCGCTGCGGACCGGGTTGGCCGGTTTCCCGTTTCCGACGTGCGAGATGTGACGGCGGAATCCCTGAAAGGTATCGAGGCGATTGTCCATTTGGCCGGACTGTCGAACGACCCCATGGGTGAACTCGATCCGGCCCTGACGCTGGCAATCAATCAAACGGCGACGCTCGATCTGGCCCGATGTGCCCGGGCGGCTGGGGTGGAGCGCTTCGTCTTCGCCTCTTCCTGCAGCCTCTACGGGGCCGCAGGGGACACAGCCCTGATGATCGACGAGGAAGCCCCGTTGCATCCGGTCTCGGCCTATGCGGTTTCCAAGGCGGAGTGCGAGCGGGAACTCGCAGCACTGGCCAGCTTGGATTTTGCACCCGTCTTCCTGCGTTTCGCGACGGCCTTCGGCGTCAGCCCACGGATGCGTTTTGATCTCGTCCTGAACAATCTGGTCGCCTGGGCCCGCACGACGGGTGAAATCAGGGTTCTGTCCGATGGCTCGCCCTGGCGGCCGCTGGTTCATGTGTCCGACATGGCCCATGCCATTCTGTGCGTACTGAACACACCGGCGGACATCGTCCGGGCGCGCGCATTCAACATCGGGCGCGATGACAATAACCTGACCGTTGCCCGGATTGCTGAAATCGTCGCTGCGCAAATCCCCGGCAGCCGGATTGTCATTACCGGCGAGACCGGCGGCGACCCTCGATCCTATCGGGTCAGTTTCGCACGAGCCCGCCGTGATCTTGTGGGGTTTGCCCCTCGCTGGACGGTTGCCGACGGTGCGGCGGAGATCGACCGCTGGATTGTCGACCAAGGGTTGGCACTGAACGACGTGATGTCGCCCCGGTTTGTCAGGCTTGCTCAACTCAAGCAGCATCTGGCTTGCGGCCGTCTCGACAGCGCACTTCGTCCCGTCAGAATTTAACTTCGCCGAGGATATTCATGGCTCCCCAAACGCCTTTCATTCCTTGGCCGACCCGCGTCGTCGTGGACTTCGAGAATTCAACGGTGGTTGTGCATACGCCAGATGGCGAGCAACGCCTGCCCATGTCCACGGCCGAGGCGTTCGATGCAGTCGCCGACGCCTATCTGCGGTGTGGCTGGGATACGAAGTATGTTTACAGTTTCACCTGGATGGGTCGGCCGGTCATTCAACTGCCCGACGATCTGTTGCGGCTGCAGGAAGTGATCTATGCCGTCCAACCGGATGTGATTGTCGAAACCGGCGTGGCGCACGGCGGATCCCTGGTATTTTATGCCAGCCTCTGCCAAGCAATCGGCCGAGGCCGTGTCATTGGCGTCGATATTGAGATCAGGCCTCACAACCGTGCGGCCATCGAGGCTCATGAGATGTTTCCGTTGATCACGCTTGTCGAAGGCAGCTCGGTTTCGCCAGACACCGTCGACGCCGTCCGTTCGCAGATCTCGCCCGGTGAGCGTGTGCTTGTCTTCCTCGACAGCAATCATACGCATGACCATGTGCTGGCCGAACTGAACGCCTATGGGCCTCTGGTCACCGTGGGATCCTACATCGTCGCTATGGACGGGATCATGCGCCATCTGCCGGGGGCTCCCCGATCGAAGCCGGACTGGGCGGAGAACAATCCGGCGGCCGCGGCCGCGCTGTTCGCGTCGACCCACCCCGAGTTCATCCTTGTCGAGCCCCCGCTCCCGTTCAATGAAGGCATGGTGACCCGCCGGGTCACCTATAGCCCCGCTGCTTTCCTGCAACGCCTGCGGTGAACACGCCGTACGGCACCGCGATCAGACGCCCCGTTGGCCAAGAAAGAAGAAATGGTTGGGGTTCTGACCGTAGGCTTGGACACCAACGCGGTCGAACAGGGCGATCGCTTCGGCCAGACGGGCGACGGTCGCAGGTTCGCCGCGGATGCCACCGAGCAGACGGTAGATGTAGGAGTATCCCGGAAAGTAGCTGATCTCGGTGAAGCGATGCCGCAATGCCGTCAGGATGCGCGCACCGTCGGCGGAAAGATCGTTCGGTGACTGTCCCTCCGGCTCGGAGCGATCGCGCTCCATGACGTATTCGGTCCGGATCTCCTTTACGAACTCCTGCAGGGTCGCTTCGCTCTCGAGCCGGCCGTCGATTTCCGACGGATCGTACCAGTGCCCGGTCAATGCCAAGATCGTCCGCACCAGGGCGACGGTAGCCGCATCCCGTTCGGTGAAGCGGTCGTGACACGGCTCCCAGGTCAGCAGCCATCCGCCGGGTCGGACCAGTGTACGGGCATGGGCGACTGCGTCCTCGACATTGGGCATGTGATGCAGCGAAACGGAAAACAGCACCACATCCCAGCAGCCGGAAACGGCGTGGAA
The DNA here is from genome assembly GCF_003966125.1 of Azospirillum griseum. GTDB lineage: Bacteria > Pseudomonadota > Alphaproteobacteria > Azospirillales > Azospirillaceae > Azospirillum > Azospirillum griseum. The sequence goes on along the minus strand of NZ_RXMA01000066.1, from coordinate 2,065 downwards.
CGGCTGTACCTCGTAGCTCAGCGAACCGAAGCCTTCGGTGAACGGATTGTCCGCGAGTGTCCTGCGAGCCAGTGCAATATTCTCTTCAGAGATATCGATGGCGGTCACATGATGCCCGTGGCGGGCAAGCTCCAGGGAAACGTACCCTGAGCCGCATCCCACATCGAGGATGCGCAGTCCCTCGCCACAATGGGAGCGCAGGAGGGACAGGTAGTGCTCGACGCTCCAACCGACGAACAGCTTGATGAACTGCGGATCGCGCCAGAAGCTCTTGTAAAAATAGTCGCACGTTACGGCGCGACGCAGATCTGGAATGAAACCGGCTTCCGCCCGTTCACGGATGCGCTGGTCGAATGCCGCCGCTTCCGCAGCCAGATCGGAAACAAGAGAAGGATCGGGAATCGACATGGTGGGGCCTGTGGTGGTTCCGGCGGTGAATCCGTTTGCGGCGGAGTGTCCGCCGGATAAATCAGGCGACCGCACGCTTCGCCCGCAACAACTTACGCCGCTGCTCAGCGATTTTCATGGTGTTGTCGTCCTGCTGTCCGCTGTGTACCACAACATCGTACCGTGCGTTCAGGTAGTCGATGGAGTCACGCCGGATCCGCTGCAACTCATCCACGCTGAAGGCCTGATCGTGATACTTCCAGGCCGGGAGATCCGATGACAGCTCGATCGTGTACAGAGCGATTTCATCGAAGTGCTGTCCGGCGAAATCCAGAGATGCCCGGCGTTCCTCTTCGGTTTCCGTGGGCCAGCCGACGATCACATCGGTGCGCAGGATCGTGCGCGTATTCACCTCTCGTACAGCACGCATGAACGGTCCCACCACATCGGAATGCTCTCGCCGGTTCATCATTTTCATCAAACGGGGGGACACGGATTGAATCGGCGTTTGAATATCGGATACCCGTTTGTTCTGGAACAGGGACAAGAGACGGTCGCGGTAACGGTAAATTCCCGTCGGGTTGAACTGGGCAACATGAACTTCATAGGAATTGTCCAGATCCAGAACGGCCTGTAGCAGTTCCGGGTAGCTCGACCCCAGTTCGACGCCGTAGAGTGCTGTTTCCATCCCCATAAGGTTTACGATCCGCACGCCCTCCGTCACACATTGGCGGATCTGGTCCAGGATTTCATCAACGGGACGGCTGCGCCGTGCCCCCAGTCCCGGCTTGTGGGTACAGAACGTACAGCTGAACGCGCAACCTTCCGAGATATTGATAAAGCGTTTCAAAAGATTGTAGTCGCGGTAGTCTTCTTTTCTCCGGAATACGGATTGAGCGGGAATGTCCTTCAGGCTGATCCGGAAATCGGGAAACAGTGCCTCGATCTCTTCAAAGGACAACGCATCTCGGCTTTTGGTGCGCACCGTCGGGCCTGACCATATCTTCGCTACCTTCTCCGGATGGGCATCGTTCACGCATCCCATAACGATCATCCGGTCGGCGTGGGTCTCCGAATAGGTCCTTATTCGATTGTATGAAATGTTTTCAAGCAGTGACCAACCATTGCAGGTCATGCACAAAAGGCGATCCGCACCCTCGGCGGCATCAATGATAGAGCAGCCGTTCGCCTCCAGCCACCGCTGCACCCGGGCAAGGTTCAGCTTCTGCGTTGTGCACATGTCGTCTTCGGTGATGAAAATCTTCATCGAACATTCAACATCCCAGAAATGGTCCTTAACCCTGCCACGGTCGGCTTCCGTCAGCAAGATCCTTCGGAAATCATTATTCTCCATAGAGTCTGATTCAAAAATATTTTTAACTGTATCAATGTCTTGCGATACGGCGAACGAAGAGTTGAACGTATGCGATGAAGCACCATGCGGTAGCGGAAGCGATGGTCTGTTCGAAGTCCTTTGCGAGCCGTCGGTTACGGTTAAGCCATGCCAGGGTACGCTCCACGACCCAGCGCCGCGGCAAGGCTGAGGTGATGTGGTGGACGGCCCTTCCACCTTCTGGGATCGGTGGCAAGTGAACCGCGCCGGGATTGTCGGCGGCTCCAACTCCTGAGAAGGTGGAGCGACGATGAGCAAGACAACGAACAAATTTTCAGCTGAGGT
>NZ_RXMA01000065.1 GCF_003966125.1 Azospirillum griseum | reverse complement strand
CTTCAAGGCCGGACACATGACCGCACCCGACCTTTTCGCCAAGTCAGTTCTCTTTTCCCTTGCGCCGCAGCGGTCGTCCACACATGACGGTGCCAGGCGCGCGGTCATGCCGTTCCATACCCCGAACAGACCACCTCGGAAACCACGGGGCAACAAGTTGACGAGGCCTTTTAGTCAACTAAAGTGGCCAGCTTGGAACGGGCCTTTTCGAGGCGCGCTTCCAGATCGGCTATCTCGGCCTCTAAAGTCTCTCGCTCCGTCATCCGCAGCGTCGGTCGGCGCTGCCTCTTTATGAATTCTTTAACCGCCGCTTGCCGGACGCCCGGCTGCAGCAAGCCTTCGGCCCTGGCCTGCTCAGCCTCCTGCTCGGACAGGTCGGCCAGCAGATAGACCGTTGTATAGCCAGTGCTCTCCAATTCCGGCGGCACCTTGTTGTTGGAGATCGCCCGATAGGCCGTCATCATTTGAGAAAGAGCGGCAGCGCCGACGTTGTGCGTGGCGGATAGCCGACGGACCAGGGCCGCCCGGCCTTCCCCACCAAGCATATCATCCGCTCGGTCCAGAAGAGCCCCTATGCGCATGTAATGCTTTTTTGATGCGGCAATCTCAATCGAGAGGGCATCGAAGAATTCATCCACAGTCATCGGCTTCGGTGGCGCAGATGGCAACACCTCAACGGGCGGTGTCGTCGGACGAGCGGACGGCAGGGTCGCCGCCGCCGGTTCGAGCATGCGCTTCAGTTCGTCCGCGTCGATCCCTTCGAGTTGGCGCTTCCGAGCCATCACCGGGCCCCTAGCAGGCGTTCGGCCTCGCGTGCGACTGCCTCGATCTCGCCGGCCGCAGCGTTGTCGCCAAGCTCAAGCGGCGTGGCGGCCTGATACCACGCGGCCTGGTAGATCGCCCTTAGCGGGAAGTCGGCATCGAGCGTCGGAATGCCCAATACGGACAGTTGCCCGCGGCTGTGAGTAGTGACCGATGCGCGGCGATTCACCTGGGTCAGCACAGCGGCGTGCGGTATCGACCGGCCGGACAAGTCGGCGGCGTTTTGGATCTGCTGCTGGGTACGCCCGGCCTCAATTACGTCCCCCTTCGCCGGTCTGCATGGAATGAGCACGGCGTCGGCCACACCGACCGCGTAAAGCAGCCCCCGTGCTAAGAAGCCTGCAACATCGATAATGACGACGTCAGAATTTGTTTTTGCGCTTCGCGCTTCGGTAATGACATCCTCCTCGCCGACTGCTCGACATGTGAGCCTATCATCCGCGCGCTTGCCGATCCAGCTCATCAGGTTCCGATTCGGATCGGTGTCGAGGCAGGTCACGGTCTTTCCCTGTCGGCACCACCAGTCGGCGAGGCACACGGCAAGTGTGGTTTTTCCAGGGCCGCCCTTGGTGCTGGCGATGGCGAGGATGGGCATCGGGTTCCTAGCGGCTGCGTGCAGTGCCGGATGGTGCGCGAAAGGAGCGGGTCGAGTCAACGGGGCTGCGGGTTGGAACTTCCCTACGCCGACTTCCCGAGCAGCCGCTCGGGGACCGGTGGCCGCGACGGGTGCAGGATCAGCCCGCCCTTGTCGTCAGCTTCCTCGACATTGGCTTCCTCATAAACGGACAACGCATAGCGGAGCGCTGTGCGGAACTCCGGTTTGAAGGCCCGCAGGCGGCTGCGGTAGATGGCGTCGTCCTCGTCACGCCGCCCGGTTCCGAACTGCTCGTAAAGCGCGACCCAACTGACCGGCGTTGGCTTTTCAAGGACGTGCAGGCGATAAGCCAGCCAGATGTAGACGTCGATGGCCGCGCTCTTCCCCGAAATAGCGCGGATCGCAGGTTCCCAGACTGGTACTGGATGGTCCTTCAGCATGCGGAAAAAGCTATCGGAGAGTTGCACCGTGTCGTCCCAGAGCAAACCCTGGCCATCACCCGCCCGCAGGTTGATGGCATCGCGCACGATGCTGTCGTTTCGGTGTCCACTGGCGAGTGAGCCCTTATATGGGCTGTCGTAGTCAAACGTCAGCTTGCACCGGCTGATTCGCTCCGCTTGGTTCTTGACTTCGCGGTAGGTGGCACCGCCGGACGAAATATCCATCCGCTCCAGCCAGTTGTTCATTGAACGCCCCAACTCCACGACAGGGGAGTTGTTGCGCAAGGCTTCTGTCTGTAGGTAGAGCAGGATAAGGCGCGCCTTTGCTCCGTAGGGGACGCCGATCAGTTCGTAATCGTTGACTGATCGTGGGTTTTTGACGCGGGGGCGGCGTCCTGGCTCGATTAGCAGGGACATGCTGCCATTGGAGCGGACCCAGGGGAGGTCGTCCGGCAGACGGCGGTGTGGCAAGGATGTCATGCAGAAACCGGAATAGGTGATTCCGGTTTCGTTGCTTTCTTTTTCCAGGATCGACGAGGCCACGTGAAAGTACGGGATTTCGTCTTGGTTGATCATCAGGCGGGCGGCGTCCCGGCCATGCGCCCGGATCAGCTTATGGACCGTCGCCATGTCAAACCCCCATCATCTTGTGACTAGTGGACCACGGAGGCCATCATCGTTCAATTCGGAAGATCCCTACGCAAGCTATTTGAGAGTCTAATTGCAAGTATCTATTTGTTTGGTAGGGAAGTTCCGGTGGATAACGCGAGTCGCGTAGGGATATTCCGAAGACGGCGTAGGGATGTTCCGGACATTGTCGGTGGGCAAAGCAGCCGAATCGGAGGGCGTAGGGAAATTCCAAAGTGCGGAGATTCGCGCTACGATTCGCCGACGTCGTAGGGAAGTTCCAACGTGTAAAGCCATACGCGCCGACTGAACGGAATGTTTTGGCTCAACATCAGCGTAGGGAAGTTCCGCACAGTACGGGGATGGATTGCGGTTTGGGACGGTCGGTGTGGCGCACAGGGAAGAGCATGCTTTGAAAGTTTGTTGCGCGTTGCAGTGCGCCCTCAAGGGGCGGGACAGCACCCGAAGCAGGGCCGTATCTACGCGGCTCTCGTGACGAGCGGAGTGTGCGATGCCCAGCCTGTATCCCACCGACCTGCCGGATGAGCAGCGGGCGCTGATCGCGCCCATGTTCCTGCTGGGCGGCATCGTCAACTTGTTGCCCCCAGTTGCGGAGGTGGTCCGTGTGGGGTATGGAACGTATGACGACGCGCCTTGATCCCCGCTACGCTGGCTACCGCTATCCCGCCGAGATCATTGCCACGGCGGTGTGGCTGTACGTCCGCTTTCCGCTCAGCCTGCGGATGGTCGAGGACCTGCTGGCGGCGCGCGGCAACACGGTGAGCGATGATTCCGTGCGCCAATGGGCCCGGAAATTCGGTCCCGAGATCGCCACCCGGTTGCGCCGCCGGGCACCGCGCCGGGGCGACAAGTGGCACCTCGATGAGGTCGTCCTGACCATCGGCGGTCGCAAACATCACCTTTGGCGGGTTGTCGATCTGGACGGCTTCGTGCTCGACGTGCTGGTTCAAAGCCGACGCGACACCAAGGCGGCCAAGCGTTTGTTGCGCAAGCTGTTGAAGCAGCAGGGCCAGGCACCGCAGGTGCTGATCACTGACACGCTGAAGTCCTACGCCGCTGCCAAGCAGGCGATCATGCCGGGGGTGGAACACCGCCAGCACGAGGGACTGAACAACCGAGTCGAGAATTCTCACCAACCCACTCGTCGGCGCGAACGGCAGCGAAAACGCTTCAAGGACCCCGGCCAAGTCCAGCGCGTCCACTCCATCCACGATCCGATTGCCAACCTGTTTCACCTTCGTCGCGACCACCGCACCGCTGCCGACTATCGGCATGCCCGTACCCAGGCGTTCCAGGTCTGGGCTGCGGTCGCCGACGCGCCGATGGCCGCGTAATCACCAAACTGTTCCAGGCCCCTGCCCCTTCTCTCTGATCGGCCATCAACAAGTTGACTGCGCCCCGCTGTCAATGCCGTCGAAGGCGGCATCGCGCCCGCGGTCCCCGGTGGATGTCGAAGAACGCGACTCCCGAGCGCCCGTCCTGCACGCGCGAGAGCATGCCGTCGGCTCCGCAGCTGCCATAGAAGAATTGGAGGAACTGGTCGACGATGCCGTCCGCGTCTGCGAGGAATGCAGTGGGATGCTTTCGGCGCAGCCAATCGCCAATAGCGCGAGCCCAGGTGGACCTGGCCGTTCCACCTTTGTCGCTGACGACAAGTAAGAGCGTCTTTGTCGTTCACATATCCTCTCGAAATGCTGCGTTGTCGGACGCGGACCGGAATGCATCCCGCACGGGCGGTGGTGCGGGCGGCACCTCAAGTAGCCGTGGGGACGTTGCCTCCGGCGGAACGCCTGGCGGATGGGAAGGGGGCGAGGGGCGCTGCTTGCTGGCGGAAACGGAGCGGTCCCGCTCAGGACCAGTCCGGCGCTGAGCTGTGCGCGGCCTCCCGGACGCTGACTTCTCGCGGGGCGGTGCGACGTACTTCCGCAACGTGGACGCTGCGACGGAACCGAATGCGGCATCGATCTCGGAGAGCAGCGTAAGAATGTCGCCATAGCTGTAGCCCTTGCCGAGGGACGCTTTGATTTGTGGTTGGAGACGCTGCACGGCCTCACGGATGGGAACTGCCTCGGGCTCCTTTGGGTCAAGCTCGGTGAGCCGCTTCGCGGCCTCTTCCAAGACGGAAATCTTCACGGCTTTGGGCATGTTTTCTGTACCGCGCTAATGATCGCCTGGTGAGGAGACTAGGGCACCACCGCACGGTAAGTCTCCCCTGGCTAGATTGCCCGACAACGAACATATCGCCCGTGTGATGGAAATCTGCGGTCACCGGCGGGTGCAGCTCGATTGCCAGTCATAGGATGCGTGCCACGCACTGCGGCGGACCCGCAATGCGATACACCACGGATCGCTCAAGGTGCGGCGTCGGCTAAGGTAGGGCGCAGCAACGCGACAGGCGCTGGGATTGTTTGGGGAATGCAAATGGAATGACGGTGGGAACAGCGTGGCACGGCACGCGACGCGCGCTGAGATCGGTTTGGGAGTGCAAACGGAACGCCGTTGGAAATGGCGTGGTATGGCACGCGACATGCGGCGGGATCAGTTTGGGAATGCAAACGGAACGCCGTTGGGAACGGCGTGGGACGGCATGCGACGCGCGCGGAGATCGGTTTGGGGATGCAAATGAAACACAGTTGGGAACGGCGTGGCATGGCACGCGACGCACGGTGGGATCAGTTTGGGAGTGCAAACGGAACGCCGTTGGGAACGGCGTGGTGCGGCACGCGACGCGCGGTGGGATCAGTTTGGGAGTGCAAACGGAACGCCGTTGGGAACGGCGTGGTGCGGCACGCGACGCGCGGTGGGATCGGTTTGGGAGTGCAAACGGAACGCCGTTGGGAACGGCGTGGCGCGGCACGCGACCCTCTGTGCCAATGACGGTGAGACATCAGCCCGGCTGAAGTTTAAGCTCGAGGGCGTAGGAAATTCATCGCGTGACCATGCCCAAC
>NZ_RXMA01000064.1:5595-6013 GCF_003966125.1 Azospirillum griseum | reverse complement strand
GCCGTCATGTTCGGCGAGCGTTTCTCAAAGGCGATGAGCGCCTGAGATTAAAACCCGCCCCGCCGAGCACGAAATTCCGGATAGTCCCACCAGGTGCCGTTCGGGATGCTCGCCCCTGCGGTCTCGCGAACAGTGGAACAGCGCTGCCGGTGGGGCTTGGTCGGCAAACGGCCGGTCATGGCGCACATACACCCACAGCCGCCCGGTGTCGGCCTTGCCCTTGGCCAGCACGGGCACCGGCGTGTCGTCCCCATGCAGCCGCTCGGCCGCCAGCACATGCGCGGCGATCAGCAACGGCCCTGACCGTCAACCAGATGATCTTCACCAGGCCGCCGCAGTGTCCGCGGAAGAGGAAGAGATGGCCGCTGTGCGGGTCCTGGGCGAAGCGTTCCTGCATCAGCAACGCCAAGCTCGCCCA
>NZ_RXMA01000064.1:3932-5585 GCF_003966125.1 Azospirillum griseum | reverse complement strand
GGGATCATGCCAGGGCACCGACGACGGCCGCCGGGCTCATGGCCGCCGCCGCAAGCGGCAATGGCTCAGAGGGGGCCACAACCGGCGGCTCCATCACGCTCGGCTCCGGCGTGATGGTCCCGCGACGAAGCCGGGCGGTTCGGCCACGGACGTCCCGCCGACCTTCATCAGGTCCCGCCAGCGATACAGCAGGCATTCGTGCACGCCCAACCGACGGGCCGACTCCGTCACCACCACGCCGGGCCGAAACGCCCCCTCCACCATCCGCACCTTCTCCGCCGGCGTGCAACTCCGCCGCCGTTCCCGGCCCGTCAAGACCTCGACCCGCTCATAAGCCATGACGTTTGCAACTCGTTTGCGGCCGCGCGATGATGCGCAACGCAAAACTCGGACGTCGGACCCTACTTTGCCAAGGCGGCACTCACCCGAGGCGTACGGCGAAGCCGACCGCCACGGAAGCGGAGGCGGAAACGGTAAGGCGGCGATGGCCCAGGCGACGGCGCCGATGCCCAAGATGCCCGACGCGGCGGCCTTGGCCAAGGCGTACCGCCTGGTCGTCGACAACCTGATGACACTGGACGGTGGCGCCCGGATGACCGAGGTGGTTCGCCGCATCGTCACCAGAGTGACCCTGACACCGGAACCGGTTGACCACCTCGATAAACCGGCTTTGAGGGCCTGTTGAGGCTTCCGCGAGGGTCACAACGGTAGGAAATCAGGGTTTTCGGGGGCTGATGTCCTGATTTTGTCTGGAAATGTGGAAATATGCGGGGGTTTTGGCGCTATAGGGGCACAGTTTGCCCCTCGAGCCAGATCAAGCGTCGGAAATTGCAGGCGAGGTTGGCGATGCCGATCTTCACCGTGGCGCGTCCAAGGCCGATGGTGCGGATGAACAGCGCCATGCGCTGCTTCTGGTCGGCGAAGACATACTCGACGGCGGATCGCACCGCCGAGCGGGCGCGGTTGGCGCGTTGGTGCGGCTCCGGCATCGGCCGCCCCTTCGGCTTGCGGAAATGCACCATGCTGCGGCGGCCCGCCGCCGCGATGGCCGCTTCGTTGGCCTTCGAGCGGTAGGCGCTGTCCGCCCACACCCGGCTGTCGAAGGCGTCCGGATTGAGCAGGCCCGGCAGTTGCGCGCCGTCATGCCGTGCTGCGTCGGTGACGAGGAAGCGCCGGATCAAGCGGAACCGGCGGTCGATGTTGATGTGCGACTTGTAGCCGAACGCCGGGATCAGCAGCCCTTCCACCATGCGCGCCTCGGAACCGTCGAGCGCCGGTCCCGGCTTCGCCTTGCCCCGTCCCCGCTTCACCGTCCAGCGCGCTTGCGTGTCCTTCTGTCGCGCCTTGGCCGGTGGCCAGGGCGGGTCTTCCCCGTCACGGATTTGTCGCTTCTCCTCCCGGGTCAGCCGCTGCCTGGGCGCTTCCACGATGGAGGCGTCGACGACCTGGCCACCCAGCGCGAAGTAGCCGCGCTCCTTCAGGTCCGCGTCGAAGCGGGCGGACAGCCCTTCCATCGCACCCGCCGTCACCAGCGCCTCACGGAACAGCCAGATCGTCGTGCGGTCCGGAACCCGGTCGCCCAGCCCCAGACCGAGGAACCGCATGAACGACAGCCGGTCGCGCACCTGATACTCCGCCTGCTCGTCCGACAGA
>NZ_RXMA01000064.1:0-3742 GCF_003966125.1 Azospirillum griseum | reverse complement strand
GCTCCAGCGGATCCCCGCTCTTGCTCAACTCCGCATAGCGATCCTGAAGATCAAACAGCCCAGCTTGACCGGCCATGCTCCCCCCCCCCCGCCTTCAAAACAAGAGAATCACCAGGACGCCGAACACGCTACAGTTTTCGAGGTGTCCAGCTGCCGGGCCTGCTCAATCCGGACGCCTTCGACAGCCGGGTGTGGGCGGACAGCGCCTACCGCTCGAAGGCCAACGAAGCGGCCATCGCGGCGGCGGGCCGCCGCAGCATGGTGCATTTCCGCAAGCCGAAGGGGCGGCCGATGCCGGAGCCGCACCAACGCGCCAACCGCGCCCGCTCGGCGGTGCGATCCGCCGTCGAGCATGTCTTCGCCGACCAGAAGCAGCGCATGGCGCTGTTCATCCGCACCATCGGCCTTGGACGCGCCACGGTGAAGATCGGCATCGCCAACCTCGCCTGCAATTTCCGACGCTTGATCTGGCTCGAGGGGCAAACTGTGCCCCTATAGCGCCAAAACCCCCGCATATTTCCACATTTCCAGACAAAATCAGGACATCAGCTGTCGATTTTCCGGGATCGCTGGACTCAGTTTCAAGCAATTTCAGGTCGTCCATGATCCCCAGGATCGGTGGAAAATAAACCAGGATCCCCGGATTGATGTCCAGGATCTCCGGACGATGTCGATACAGAACATCGTCACGGTGGCGGTCATGCCTCAGAGCAAACCCGATCATCAATCGGCCACTGACGAAGAATGGCACGAGGCGGAGCGCCGGGAACGCATCGTCCGGCCGCTGGCAGAGCGCGAGCGTTTGACGCGGGCGGAGGTCGCCGATGCCGCTGCCATATTGGGGCTTAAGCGGAGCCGCATCTACGCGCTCGTGGCGCTTTATCGGGAGAAGCCGGTAACGAGCGCCTTGATTCCGCCGAAACCGGGTCCAGCCCGAGGGTTCCGTTGCCTGGAGCCCGAGATCGAGAGCGTCATCGAAGCGGCAATCCGCGCATATTATATGACACGTCAGCATCCCACGGTGGCCGGGTTGCGGCGGCACATCGAGCACGAGTGCAAGGCGCGGGGTCTTTCGACGCCATCGGTGAAGGCTTTGCGTGTCCGCATTGATCGGCAGGGCCGGAAAGCTCTGGTGAAGGCGCGGGAGGGACCGAAAGCGGCCCGTGACCAGTTCCGCCCCGTCTTCGGGGAGTATGTGTCGGATCACGCTCTCCAGGTCGTCCAGATCGACCACACGCGCGTCGATGTCATGGTCGTCGACGAGATGTACCGACTGCCCCTTGGACGCCCTTGGCTGACGTTGATGATCGACGTCGCAAGCCGGATGGTCGTGGGATTCTATCTGACCCTGGAGGCTCCATCGGCGACCTCCGTTGCCATGGCCATGCGGCACGCCGTGCTACCGAAGGCGGATTGGCTGGCGGAGCGCGGGGTGGCGGCTCCCTGGCCGGTCGCGGGGCTTCCGGAAACCGTGCACATGGACAACGGTAAGGACTTCCATTCGAAGGCTCTGGAGCGCGGCTGTCGGGAGTATGGCATCGAACAAGAGTATCGGCCGCCGGCGACCCCGCATTTCGGGGGGCACATCGAGCGGTTGATTGGGACAATGATGGGCGCCGTCCATCTGCTCCCGGGAACCACCTTCTCGAACATCGACGAGAAGGGCGACTACGACTCGGAGAAGACGGCGGTTATGACGCTGCCGGAGTTGGAGACGTGGCTCGCCATTCAAATCGTGGGAGTCTACCACGCCAGCATTCACAGCGCCCTTCAGCTTCCGCCGATGACGGCGTGGGAGGACGTCGTTGCCCGGCGGCCCACCCCGGTGCGTCACCCGGCTGACCCGGAGCGGTTCCTCTTCGATTTCCTGCCGTTCGAGAAGCGGAAGGTAACGCGGGAGGGCATTCGGATATTCAACATCCACTACTGGGACAGCATTCTGAGCGTATGGGCCGGACAATCGGACTCCCGGATGCCGGTCAAGTATGACCCACGCGACTTGTCGCGGGTGTTTCTCCAGGCTCCGGATGGAAAGCACTGGCCGATCCGCTACCGCGATCTGCGCCGACCGCGCATTACACGCTGGGAGCACCTTGAGGCGATGCGAGTGCTGCGGGAACGGGGACGCCGGTCCGTCGACGAGGCGATGATCTTCGATGCGATCGAGGCCCAACGAATGCTGGTCGCCGAGGCTGCGGCACGAACCAAAGCTGCCCGACAAACGGTGCAGCGTACCGCCTATGCACTTGCCGGGTCTGAGGCGGCGAGCAAGACGCCGGAGCAGACGGAGCCTTCACCCGCGCCCGCCGCCGACGGCCAACCGACCGATCGGCCCCTGTTGCCCTACGATGTGGAGGAGTGGTCATGAGCGAGGGCTTCGAACACCTTCATCCGGCCTATCGCGAATACGCGTGCTTGGCCGACCATGAACGCATCGAATGGATCCGAGCCGACCGCTGGATCAACCATCGGAGGGCCGAAGCGGCGCTCGGCAAGCTCGAGGATCTGCTTACCTACCCGAAGCGGGATCGCATGCCATGCCTGCTGCTGTTCGGCGACGTCGGCATGGGAAAGACCAAGATCGTCCGCAAGTTCGTGCGGGATCACCCAGCGGTCTTCAACGAGGGAACGGGGGTGACGACCATGCCGGTGGTTGCGTTCCAGATGCCGACGCAACCGGACGAGGGAGACTTCTACGACGAGCTGCTGACCGCTCTCGGCGTGCCGCAACGGCGAGCGGGAACGGTGCGCGGTGCCCGCAACCTGTGTCGCCGTCTGTTGGGTGAGATGAACGCCCGGATGCTGGTCATTGACGAGGTGCATGCCATGCTGGCAGGCACCTACCGTCAACAGCGGATTTTCCTGAACACGTTGAGGTTCCTGAGCAATGATCTGCGCATTCCCCTGGTCTGCGCCGGCACCGACGAGGCCCGGATGGCGTTGTTGACCGACCAGCAGCTTGCCGATCGGTTCGACGCGCTGGAGTTGGCCCGTTGGCGGGACGACCAGGCATTCGGCGACCTGCTTGCCAGTCTCGCGGCAATTCTGCCGTTGCGGCGACGGTCGTCCCTCAGCAACGCCACCGTCAGTCGGCGCGTGCTGTCGATGACAGATGGGATCACGGTGCGCGTTTTCCGGTTGATCGAAACCGTGGCGATTGCGGCCATCCGGAGCGGCCGGGAGATGATCGATGAAGAGAGTTTCACGACCGACGATCTGGTGCTTCCACTGGTTTCCATGACCGTCAAGGCACAACGCGGTCTGGGACGGAAGACTTCGGCGGCGGTGTAGGCGATGACAGTTGCCGCCGTCACGGTGCCTAGAGCATCGCGCGAGAAATCTGAATCGACGGCTTGCGTTTGAGTTTCCGGCGTGATTCACCGTAGTTGGAGGTGGATCATGGGTCAGAGCTATTCGTCGGACCTTCGTGTTCGGATTTACGGTGAGATCGAGCAAGGCGGTTCACGTCGGGCAGCGGCGCGTCGGTTTGACGTGAGCGCCAGCACGAGCATCCGTCTTGCCCAGCGGATGGCGACGACGGGATCGCTGGAACCGGCGCGGCAAGGACGTCCGCCGGGAGGCGGCAAACTGGCTCCGCACGCCGCGCTTCTGATCGGTTGGGTGGAGGCGCAGGGCGACATCACCATGCCGGAACGGGACTATCCGGAATTTCGTGCTCGGCGGGGCGGGTTTTAATCTCAGGCGCTCATCGCCTTTGAGAAACGCTCGCCGAACATGACGG
>NZ_RXMA01000063.1 GCF_003966125.1 Azospirillum griseum | reverse complement strand
TCATCAGCCGCTCCTGCAAGGTGGTTTCTTCAACGACCTCAGCTTGACACCATTCCCCGGTGAAAGGGCCGTCCACCACATCACCTCAAATGCGGATGGACCCCTGTACCAGAAACTGCTCGACTCATGCTAGAGAGAACGGTTAATGTCGCTGAGGATCGCCGCCAAATGCACGATCTGCCGCTCCAACGATGATGCTGACTGTTTGGACCATGCCTATAGAATCGCACGCCGGTCGTTTGTTGTGAATCTTATGTCAACACCAGTGAACTAGTTTATTTTATGAAATGGGTGTTCAATGACAAATCTAGAAAAGTCTCTTCAGCGTTGGATGAGTTTGATATTCGATTTGGGAGATTTTCATTTTGATTTCGTATTTTCTACAAATAATTTGTCTGATTTTTTAGATAAAATATCAATGAACACGCGATTTCATCTGCGGCAAGGTTATTTTGATAGCGCCTTCTACAGTGAGCAGTGGAAGATATACTCAGGACATTCAATAGATTTTCTTAATGAAAATAATGCGATCTCTCATTTTTGCTCGGTTGGAGAACGATGCGGCCTTTCTCCTGCGCCTTGGTTTAACCTTTCGTATGCAAAATCAAACATCTCAGAATCCAAACGGGGGGATTTTACGTTTTTTTCTTGGTTGAATGAAATAGAATTTTATGACATTTCACCTTCTTTGCTAATTGATTTTAAGGTTATCCGTATTGTTCTGGAAAAAATGAAATCAATACCTTACTGGAAAAACGTACCATCGACAGCAACGTCGTTTGATATTCTTAATGCATTGGGCGATATGAGTTGTGAACCTTTCCCGGTCACATCTCTCTATTGTTGGCCAAAATTCGTACGTTTGCCGTCATTAGAAGATAAAATAACAACACTGTCGTCCATCTGTCGCATGTCACTAATCGAAAAACCTTCAGAAAGCCTATCATTCAACCCATATTTTGATGCTGCGTGGATAGCTGATCAAGCTGAAACTACATATTCTAAGCAGATTGATGCTCTCAATGACTATGTCATTCGGCTCCAGTTTTCCTGGATCAGGCCATCGCAGGAAATTGACTTGGCTTATGACTGCCGTTGCGAATTCTTGAGCATTGAGGATACATATAATCAAGGGCCATATAAAATTTTCATGGTAAAAATGTTTGAAAGATATCTAGATGGAGATAATCATCAATATTCGCAATACAAATCTTCAACAATTATTCGTAAAAGTATTGATTCAAATTATTATCGTAAAAAGTACTTACATAGTTCCAAAATAAGCACGTGGGAGCCTCAAGATCCAATCGATCACTATATAGTGATTGGCGCAGCTTCTGGGCATTCACCCGTGCCATGGTTTAATGAAACGTCTTACCTCACCCTTAACCCCGATGTCGCGCAATATGTTGCAGAAGGAAAAGTAATAAGTGGATATATACACTATTGCCTGACGGGTCGTGATCTTAATTTTCAGCACACAATTAATTACTCTTATTGCGATTCCGCTCTAATATTTATGTTAGTAAAAATAACAGAAATATCCAATAGAGGGATATGTGTTATTTTCGGAATTATTAATAACAAATATGTGGATTTTCCAGAAAATACAAATCGTCAATGCAGCGAAGTCCAGGAAAATTCTGCTGCTGAGTATTTGTTTATCAATTTCAAAGCGCTTATTGGTTATTTGAAAAAAATAACATTCCCACACTCTGGCCTCGTTGCAATTATTGTAAAGGGCGGAAGCTATTTAGGAAAAGTGAATTTGCAGAAATTGGAGATAGAAAATTTGAAGCACCCAGACATTTTGCTCATCGATGGAGAATTTACTCACGTGACAGCCGTTCTTCCAGATGGTAAAATAAATAATTCTTCCATTGCAAAACTTCTTGAAAGGACGACGATGATAGCATTTAAAGTGGATGCAGTTACAAATGATTAAAAGCGCGGCCTCCTGCCTAAGAGTCTGATTCGAAAATATTTGGAACTGTATCAATGCCTTACGTTACGGCGAACAAAGAGTTGAACGGATGTGATGAAGCGCCATGCGGTAGCGGAAGCGATGGTCTGTTTGAAGTCCTTTGTGAGCCGTCGGTTACGGTTAAGCCATGCCAGGGTACGCTCCACGACCCAGCGCCTGGGCAAGACCTCGAAGCCTTTGGCGGTGTCGGATCGCTTGATGATGTCGATGGTCCATTTTCCGATCCGGCGCAGCGCCTCTTTGAGCTTGTCTCCGGCATAGCCGCCATCGGTGAAGACGTACCACAGCCACGGGAAGGGCTTGACGATTTCGGCGAGCGCCAGCGGCGCGCCGTCATGATCCTGGATGTCGGCGGCATGGATCACAGCATGGCCGAGATTGCCCTGGGTGTCGGTGAGGATATGGCGCTTGCGCCCCTTGATCTTCTTGTCAGCATCATGGCCGCTTGGACCACCGGACTCCGTGGTTTTGACGCTCTGGCTGTTGATCACGCCGGCACTTGGGCTGGCTTCGCGCCCCTGCGCCTCACGCATTGCCATCAGCAGGACGTGATTGGGCGTGAGCCAAAGGCCGTTGTCGCGCCACAGGTAGAACCAGCGCCGCACCGTCGAGACCGGCACCGTCGAGACCGGCGGAAAAGGGCGGCAGCATCCGCCGCGGCAGGCCACCGCGAATCCAATAAAGGGTTGCTTCGACGATCCCGTGCAGCTGCCATTTACGCAGATGCCCCACGGAGGACGCGGGTGGAAGCAGTGGTTCCAGCAAAGACCATTCAGCATCGGGTCAAGTCAGCTTGGCAAAGCCAGACCGCTACGGGCGTGAAGAGCGCGGGTGGTACTCCACATTGGGGATGCATGGTTGTTTTTGGCAAAAAGCCCCAATCACCAGCAAACCGCGTTGTCAAGCTAACCAGCTGATACCACTCAACTTAATTTCGGATCAGCCTCTCTAACATTGGTGTGGAAATGGATGATTTTGTCTCAGATATTTTAGCTTGCGTCCAGGACGAACTCAGTTTCGAACTGAGAGCAAGGGTGGCTGGCATGCTAGCAAAAAACCGCACAAGAGAGATGGAAAAGGCTTTCCCCGAACACCGTTACGGTAACCCTAATGCAGGTAACGAACTAAACAATAAAGGGTATCATCGGCTCGGTCGCGTCTTAGACCGTGATTCTGTTAAGCATGCGATCAATTTCTTGAGTAATCGAAAGGTTTATGCGGCGCACGTTCCAGTCTATAGTGACGGAGTCGCAAGAAACATTAAAGATACAAAGAAAATATCTGATTATGGTTCTTATAAGCTATCCGACGTTATTGAGACTCCCGGAATATTAGATTTGGCGCTTCGCGATGATATTTTAGATATAGTGACCGACTATATCGGCGCTCCCCCACTCATTTATTCTATGCATGCGTGGTGGACATACGCTGACCGGCCGACGCCGGGACTTACCCATAGCATTCATCGTGATCAAGATGATTATCGATTTGTTTCGCTTTTCCTTCTTCTGACTGATGTGCCAACGCTCGAGGATGGACCGACAGTATATTATGCTGGGACTCACCAGGCGAAAACCCTTGCTCCAATTTCTATCGCACATCCATCCCCGTCCGTACGCGCTCTTGCTCATCAAATCGGGACTTTGAACAATTTCTTTCCACCGTTATCTGGAAATGCATATCATATCAGCGACTTGCTACGGAGACTGTTTAAGTCAGAGGAAGTCATCTTTACCGGGATGGCAGGAACTGCCGTTCTAGCTGACACCTTCGGTTTTCATAGTGGAACGCAGCCTGTTGAAAATGATCGATTGGTTGTTTGGCTTCGCTATGGCTTGTATCGAAATTTAGCCTATCAGATTGATAAAACAAGCCCTGTTCCTATCAACACTGAAATATATCAGCGCCTGACGCCGATACAGCGTGAAATGACGAAGTTGCTGATTAGCAACAAATGAGAGGGATGACCATGTCTAGAGTTTCAGATTTTGATAATTTTCTTTCTCGCTATCGAGTTCTCGGTGGTCCTTCATATTATATTGTCTCATTATTTTCTAAAGGTGACACCTATCTCTTAGGGTCTGTTGCGCAGGAACTCTATAAAATTCATCGATCCAGAGGATTTCGGGTGGTTCTTTTTGTGCGAGAATCGCACCAAGACATTGCTGAGCTTTTTGCCGACCGACGGGTACGTTTTATCCTTGTTCCAGATGAAGACATTGATAGGCTGCAGAAAATTGCTTTTGATAGCGGCTACTGTTCTCCTTTCAAGCCGGAGTCGCTGTTACTGGTGCATCCAGCATTCATGGGCAGCCAGTCAATCGATCAGTTGACTTTTGTCGGCGCTCTTTCCCAGATCGACATGTACCGCTATCTGCTTCAAGTCCCACTTGGGGGATCTTTCGATATTGGGAGTATCCCTGAGTCATGGTTTAATAAAGGTCGGCGTTTGGCTAGTTCTCTGGATATCACACCCGGCGAAGGTGTCTTGCTGCTGCCCGGCTCAAATAGTTGGCCGGAATTGGACCCCACGTTTTGGCAACAACTGACACAGCGCTTGGAGGCTTCCGGTCTCCGCGTTTTCGTGAACTCAGTTCGCAATAGTAAACAGGAAAGGCGGGTCGAATATGAAATCGGGACCCCGATTTCCTGTGATCTGCCGACGCTCTTCGGGCTATCTCAGGAAATCGGCTGGGTAATCGGAACTCTGACTGGAGTTATGAACATCATGATTTCCACTCAAACGAAGTGCGCTAAATCGTTACTAGCACGAGGCCCTGGAACCGGAAAGAAACAGGAGTTTGGTCCGACTGTTAGCTTTGCTACGGCTTTTCCGTATGCCTTTCAGCGAACTTACGATGGATGTGACTACGACATTGAAGAATTTGAGGTTACACCACAAAATGAATGTGATGTCATTAACGATCTAGTGGAAAGCTGGAATAGAATTCGCCCTAATGGAAGCGCTATTCGGCGTCGACAAATTCAAGCAATCGCAAGTTTTGGTGATGTCATTGATCGAATTTCTATTCTTGAGGTAAAGAAATTACGAATAAAGAAACAAAATATTAAATACAACTGCAATAGAGAAATTTTACGTCTTTGGTCAGCTCTATCAGTTGAAGGAATTTATAAAGCAGATGTTGCCGTTGAACTTGAGAGTTTGATTGACATCAATACCAAAGCGTTTGTTGCTAATGAAATACTTCATGAAACATTCGATCAAAGCCCGATTGGCCATACTAATTGGTCAATCAATGCTCAGAATGCTGATGAGTTATACAATATCGAATCAGTTGCTAAAGCCTTCCGTTTGTCACAGCACTTGAACCGTCAACGTGTCGCATGGAAACAGGTCATCGATAGGAAGTTTGGTTCATTAATATCTGAAGAAAAATCTTTTATTTGCGACTTGGAAGAGGAGAAATAATTATGTTGGCGAAAAAGCTATTCGGAAATGTTGGAATTCTAGAAGACATTCTTTCTCATCCGGCCTCAATTGAAGCAACATGGGGAGCGTTTCCTGATTTGAATCGAGTTATAGATTCCACTGATTTGGCAATTCAAACATTTGTCAATTCTGGAGATATCACCAACTGGAAGGCTTGCGCTGGTTCCAACGAAATTGAATTTAAAAATTTCAAGCGCCTCTTGATTATCGGCGCTCGTCGGCGCCTCTCTCCGTTTGATCTGATAGAATATATAGCGACTGAATGCTTCCATAATGTCCAAGTAATTGATCCAGATGACTATTCAATAGAAAGCTGGATGAATGGAAATATTGATATATCAACGGATGTTGATTGCATTTTCTATTTTCTTCCAGAGCATAGTCTATTGCCGCCATGGATAAAATTTATGAATGCGGTGAAGTTTTCCCTTATCTCTGATTTCGATTTCTTTCCCAGTAAACTGGTAGAATTAGAAGAGTCCTTTGATGCATTCTTTGTGCTTGGGTGGAGTGAATTGAAAGAAGCTGTACGCTTATTTAATAAGCCAGTCAGCGTGTTTCCTGCTATATTTACGTTAACAGAAAATCAAAAAACCGCTGGGCAAGATCGCAGAGTGGCCGATCTCATTTTGTCTGGTTCTGTAAATTTTCCAGGCTCTCTTGGAAAAATCCACATAGTTAATCAATTGTCTAGATCTAATAAGAAAATTTTTCTGCAAAATGGTTTTATTTCTGATTCCGATTACGCAATTTTACTTCAGAAGATAAAATTCAGCTTAGTTTCGATCCGTCATCATGATTCATGCTCAACTCGGGCATATCAGTCATTGTCAAATAGCTGCATCCCTGCTGTTCCTAAAGGAAATGTTTTTGAAGGTCTGTTTCCTTCGTTTTGCTATTTAACTTACACGTTTCTTTCTTCTGGTGAAATTGATATTCCTGCACTTGACAATGCTATTGAGCGATTTCAATTCCCTAGCCATGAAGCTTTAACTGAGGTTCAGAAACACTTTTCAGTCAAGCTAGTATGTGACCGGTTTCTCCGAGCGCTCATGGTTTTCATATCCGCCATTCGGCAGGCCTGGATGGATAGCAACTCTTCTTCTTTTTCAAAGCCATTTCTGGAACTGGATCCAGTTGCGCCACTAGCGAACTTAACTGTTCTGCGTCGTGGTTATCTGCCTCATGGAGGGCGTAGCGAGGTATTAGATGAGTTCATGCGCTATAAATTAGAATCTCATGATCGATTTATTTTAGCTGTTTACCATACAGATATGAGAGGAAAAAGAATTTTAGTAGGACAGCGTCAGATATCTCGACTTTATAATTCTTTAGGATGTGATTTTTCTGTTGTTGCTGCGCGCAATGCTCAATATTTGACTGATTGCACAAAAGAAACATTTATGGACAACTACAGGAACGCCTGCGCTAGCTTCATATGCGCAATTGCTGCAAATCCAACATCTATTGAGATATGGTATAATTTAATTAAGTCTGTTTCTATATTTGGCAATAATAGTGATATCAATAAAATTAAAACCATATTTTCAATTTTTGGATGGCCGCATTCAAGTGGAAATGCTGAACTTTCTAGTTTCAGCATGCTTCCTTTTGATTTCTATTGTAATGTTGACGATGGAGGTGCAAATCCTATTTATAGCTACTTTAGTGAAGAATTTCTGCCGAGAGAACAGCTCCAAGTTCGTATCCTCTGGTTACTACGTTGGCGGCTGGGAGCTTCATCTTTTAAAAATTTTATGGTCGAGGCACCGATAGCATGGCGTGAGGCTGGTGCCAACATTTGCGATCAGTACGCAGAATATCTTGAGAGCAATATTCGGCCTACGGTTATTTCTAGTAACATGATGCATATTTCATTCGATATTGAAGCATTTACATTAATGAACACCAGCGAGTTGTTGATCGCTGAGGCAGCCCATAGTGAAGAAGTTATGAGCGATAGATCTCTTCTTTCCGCGCGAAAATTACGAACTGCGAGTCCAATGCTGACTTTCGGTCAGCGATCAACTATAGTCATGGAGGAATCGGTATCAATTACTGGCCCCACTTCAGTTGGCGGTCATGGTATAAGTTGGATTCGTGTTTTTCCAGGCAATGTGAAACCATCCGGTCATGCTAACGCTTTTGTTGATGATGTATGGTCTGTGTCTGCCTGTGGTATCTATACACATAATGATATCGACAACATTATACCTGTGAGAAACTGCGTTCCTAGTTTAGACGGATTTTTGTCAAGATTAATTAACATAACATTTTGCCTGACACAAGAAGAGTATGTGGCAATTTTTTTGGCCCCTTGGTTTGAAGAGGCCGTAGATTTTTGGGAAGATAGTAGAGTGCTCCCCAGAGAACTAGTAATTTTTGTTGATTCTGTGGGGAACCCCGTGGGCCTTATCTGCTCGAAGGCCGCTTATCTTTCTGTCGGTGGATTTGACGAAGGCATCCCGGTGTCAGTTAGTGAAGAATTGGCACGCATGAAGCTACGGGCGATCAACTTCGGCTTAAGTATCCGCTGTGTGAAGTTTACGCTCCAAGATGATGCATTTATCCGCCCATGGGTGCGTGAGTTGAGAAAGTGTTTTTCTGGGGTTTCCTGGGAAAAATACCAACTAACTATTAATTCTTTTCCATTGTCCAAAGAATATGAAGCTCGGAAAATAGGAAATCGATGGTTAAAGACTATAGGTGATCTTTATGAATTTCTCTATACTGGATTACATTCCTGCCAAGGAATTTTTATTGATAAAATTGATGAACAGGATAATTTGACTCTGTGGAAAACTTTTGGCGATCGCTATATCTTAGTCTCCAATAGTGTAGCCGCTAATTTGAGCGGCCCTGGAGCTTCCGTAGCGCAGATGAAATGCATTCTCATGTCCTGAGAACGTAACCGACTGCCGATAGCCGCCTTGCGAGGAGTGAGGGAAGCGGGCTGAGTAGGGGCACCGCGGATGGCTGCGGCTTGCTCCTGTATCCAGCCCCATGACCTTGGCGCATAAATCAGCGAGAGATTGGCTGGTGCAGTGCAGCGGGGTAGGAAGGTGGCCCCGCTGAAGCCGAGACCCCG
>NZ_RXMA01000062.1 GCF_003966125.1 Azospirillum griseum | reverse complement strand
TAACCCCAAACGACTTCCATCCAGAGTGGAACTACACCATCGCTCCCCGGGCGGAAAACAACGTACTTAATTTGGCGTGATTCCTAACCTTGCCGGATGAGTGCCGAAAGCCGTACTTCCAGTTGTAGATGACGTTCGAGGGGCACGAAGTAGCGACCCAACCGTTGCAGGCAGTGGCAGCGAAGGTGGGCCGGGTATTGCCGTTCTTCTTCGCGATGGAGCGGCAGCTGAGTCAGGTTCCGCAGGGCATCGGGAATCGATAGAACCGGCGGCAACCGGTTGATGAAGGGGTTGTCCCGGTATTCCGGCAGTTCAGGAAGGTCAGCGTCGTCCCTTGTCATCCTCACCTCCGTCTTCCAACCGGTTCAGGATGTCCGCGATGCTCGGGAAGCTGTAATCCTCGTCGGCGGGCGGGTTTGGCGTGAACGGGACCACCTTGCCGCCGCGCTCACCGCTTGCCTCCGGACCGAAGCGGAACGCCTCACGGTCCTGGTTCGATCGACGTTCGTTTCGTCGGTTGTCCCTGATCCTTTTGATCTTTTGGCGGTCGGTTTCCAGCACGGCAGGAGACGCCGCCTTCATGGCTTGGGCCTCGGCGACGACGTCTTCAATCATATCCGTCAGATTGATTCGCCCGCCAAGAGCCTGGTGCTGCTGTCCCCGGTCGATACGACGATCCTCCTGACGCATCTGGTCGATTTCCCACAGCGTCTTCCCCTGGTAGGGACGGCTTCGGTCGGTCAGGTTGCACGCGACGAAGCGCGACGGGTTGGTTCCGTCGTGCAGGTAGATTTCGTCGAGGCAACGCGGTTCGTACGAGACCCGGACAGTCCAGGTACCCCGTTGGCGTGCCCGCTCGAACCAATGTTCCTCGATCGCCTTTCGGCAGCTGAAGAAGCAGCCGTAGAAGCGGATACCCTGCGCCGTGACGGTCGCCTCGCCGGACGGCAGCAAGCTCAGCTTTACGAGGTCCGGCGGGAAGGACCGCAATGTTCCGCTTCGCCGCGCCGTCCCCCACTCCCACAGGTCAATGGCAACCGTCGGCACACCATCGGCGATCATTTCCGGCAGCTTGTCGTAGCCCCGAATCACATGGTGATTGTTGTAGTAGAGGATGCAGTGAATGATGATTCGCGTGAATTGATCGATGTCCAGGAGTCCGTCAAGGCGGTAATCCCGACCGCCGCGCTCCTGGAAGTCGTCTGCGATGTAGCCGGGCGTATAGGCCTTGAACTTGGCCGGTAGCATGCGGAACCGCTGTTCGACGATGCCCTTCCAATCGGCCCGGTACGGAGCGGCGTTTTCGACATGAACGCTGAGTGTGTTGATCAGCGTGTCGATCATGTTGCCGGCGATCTCGCCACGGTCGCCGAGCAGGACATCCGGCAGATAATGGCACGGCCAATCGGAGTCGGTAATCTCCACCCCGAACTGTCGGCAATAGGTGACCTTTTCCGTGGCGGCGTTGGCCAACGCCATCATGGCGCCGACCCAGGACGGTCCCTCAAACCCGATGTACACGCCCACGATCATGCGGCTGAAGACGTCAATGACGATGTAGACCACGGGGCGGCCGACGATCTTGTTCCGATTCAGCCGGGACACGAGGTAAACGTCCCCAATGGTTGCGTCGATCTGGTATCGAGAACCGGGACCGATGGTTTCCCTGGTCGAGGAACTCAGCAACGCCCGGCAATCCTTGTCGTAGACGCGTGGCGTCCGGCGGATGCGCTCGATCTGGAAGACGTCGTTGTCCTTGACGTACCAGTAACGGAACTGACGGGGGCTCGGGATGCGGGCTCGCGGAACAAGCATCTGTCGCCCGGTTGCCTCGTCGATAGCCGAGTCGGAGTAATGAAGCCGGATCAGGTCTTCGTAGGCACCACTGAGGTCAAGTTCCTTGTTCGTTGCAAAGCGGCGGGTGATGACCGCTCGAAAGAGGCTCCGCACATCGGCATCGATGACAAGATTTCCATATCCGTTGGACACCAGCTTGAGCTTTGTTTGTTCGGTGATTGCCCTCTCTTTCCCAGGTGCGCCGCACCTCGCGTAGTCGGGGAGCAGGGCGTTTCGTGTCATTCCCCGCTGCCAGTACCGTCGGAGTAGACGATACAGGGTTTGGTTGGTAACGCCGCTGGCCACCATGACGCGGCGGATCGCTCGGCCGCGCGATTGCATGACGAAGATTGACGGCTGGTCCTTCACCAAAGGCTCGATCAGCGCCCAAGCGGCATCCCGTTTCGCCTTTTGGTCGTCCGGGACGCCGGTCTCCGAAACGGGGGCAAGCCAGGGATCGTCATCACGGATCAGAAGCGCATCCTGCTCGATGAGCGCTTGGACATCGGTCATCTCCCGAAAGGCCGGCAAGGCGGTCGCGGCGTCGACCTCAATGACGAACAGGCCGCGGCCCATGGGATCGATCCACAGAACACGCTCGGTTCGCTGATCGGCGGTGGAGGTGAGTAGCTGGTTGACCAGGGGCGATGTCATCCGGCGGCCCTCCCCAGTCCAGACGACACTGCGCGGAAGCGCTGCAAAGACGCGGTGTCGTCCAAGGGTTCCGACATGTTGCAGGTGATCGCCTTCGTGGCCAGCAAGTGCCGAATCAGCATCAGGCACGTTCCAGGTGGCATGGCCAGATGGGTGTCCATGGCACCGCAGAAATGGCGCAAGGGTTGGTCCGCTGGCCATCCCTCTACCTCCCTCACGACCAGCGCCGCCTTCTCGGCGAGATAGCCGGGGTGCGGTTGGCTGAGATCGTCCAGCGAGCGGAAGTTATGAACCCAGGCCACGTTGCGGATTATCGTGGTGGGAATGTCTCGTTCCGTGACGATGCCCCAATCCACGCCCCGTTCCGACCAGTAACGCCGCTCGATCTCCAGCTTTTCGATGGTTCGCGGCTTATCCAGTTGATCGGCTGGTTTGACGGCGCGCGCCAGCGTGACGAACCGTCCTTCGCGGACGACGTCGACCACGATGTCAGTGGTCATTACCAACGGCGTCTTGGTGGCGATGTCCACCGAATGCTTGATGCCAAGTTGCTCGGCGATCCGCTGTGTGGTCGGCCGGTCGAGCGGGAACTGTTCGCGGATGTCGCGCACCGACTCCGACCAGTCGAACAGGTAGAACAGGCCGCACTCGATGTCCGACAGGAGATGATGGATCCGTCCCGTCGTCCATCCCCGCAACCGGTGGGAGCGTCCCGTCGACGGGACGTCCTGGATGGTGAGCCAAGGCTTGTAGGACGCTCCGGTTCCTTCGCCGCGCCCTTCCTTTTGGAAGCGGGCGATCTTGTCCTCGTCGAAGGAGTACCGTTTCCGGGCCATGATGCCTCCGGGGGCGGCTACCTCTTTCGAAGATACGCCGCTCCCGGTTAATTCTACTGTGTCATAAAATATGGAATTGGATAACGGTTTGTTGTAGAAGGTGGATTCATGCTTCGCTCAGAGAGGCGGTATGGCTCTCCTTGGAACCGCTGGCGGCAGCGAATCACGGTTTTTAGCGTATGTCGAGCGTCTGGCGCCGACTTTGGATCACGCTGATCGCGCCGTGCCGTTTCGCGCCTATTGCACGGGATTGCTCCTTCCAGGCGAGCGCAAGAGCGTTGAGCCGATGGCGGCGCGGGTAGAGCCGGGCCGTGTCGGCGCGGCCCATCAATCCTTGCATCATTTTGTCGCCAAGGCGGCGTGGGACGATGCCGCCGTGCTGGCCGGGGTGCGCGATCTGGTGCTTCCGGCGCTGTTGGAGCGCGGCCCGATCCGCGCGTGGATCATCGACGACACCGGCATGCCGAAGAAGGGCCGCCATTCCGCTGGCGTGGCGCGCCAGTATTGCGGCCAAATCGGCAAGCAGGACAATTGCCAAGTCGCCGTTTCGCTGTCGCTGGCGACCGATCACGCCAGCCTTCCCGTCGCCTTCCGGCTGTACCTGCCGGAGGCATGGGCCGGTGACGCTGAACGCCGGGCGCGGGCCGGCGTCCCGGACGGTGTTTGCTTCCAGACCAAGCCCGCCATCGCGCTGGACCAGATCCGCAGGGCCATGACGGCGGGTCTGCCGCCGGGCGTGGTCCTGATGGACGCGGGCTACGGCAACGACACCGCCCTGCGCGACGGCGTGACCGCACTGGAACTGACCTATGTCGCCGGGGTCCAGTCCTCGCTGACCGTCTGGCCGCTCGGGGTGGAACCCTTGCCGCCCAAGCCCTGGAGTGGCAGAGGACGGCCGCCGAGGCGTTTGCGCCGCGCCCCTGGACATGAACCCGTGTCGGTGAAGGCTCTGGCCGAAGGGTTGGCGCCGGAGATGTGGCGGCCCGTGACATGGCGCGAAGGCACGAACGCCCCGCTCGCCTCCCGCTTCGCCGCCGTCCGCGTCCACCCGGCCCATCGCGATGAGGAGCTGGCGGAGCGCCGCCCGGAGGAGTGGCTGCTGATCGAGTGGCCCGAGGACGAGGAGAAGCCGACCAAATACTGGGTGTCGACGCTGCCGCAGACAATCTCGCTCGACGCCTTGGTGGAGACCGCCAAGTTGCGGTGGCGCATCGAACGCGATTATCTGGAACTCAAACAGGAGCTTGGCCTGGGCCATTACGAGGGCCGAGGATGGCGTGGATTCCACCATCATGCCACGCTGTGCATCACCGCCTACGGCTTCCTAATCAGGGAACGGGCGGCGATTCCCCCCTCAGGACCATCCCCCTCCGGGCGCATCGAAACGCCTGACCTTCCCGAAGGCTTCCGGCTACGCGGGGCCGCCATCGCGCCCTGAGCGACACGTCTCGACCTCCATCGCCACCCTGCGCATCGACATCGCCAGAAGGCTCGCCCGAACACTCCAGCGATGTCCGTGCTGCCATCAATTGCGCACTTTATGACACAGTAGAATTAAGCACAAGCTGAATTAGGATGAGACTTTATGCGTCAGGATGACACATTCACGTTCAGGATGAGACTTTAGCGTCCGCGTACAAGAACAGCTGCGCAAGCACAACATCGCAACGCCTCCGCGGAACGCCAAGGGCCTCATCCCACGAGATCTATAAAAGGAGGCACGGCGGGAGGAGCATTACCCATAAGGTAACAAATCCCTTGCGGCTGCGGTCGAAACGCGTTACCTTAATGGTAACGGAGAGGTGGCGATGCCAATCGTGGCGATCAAGCATAAAGGACTGCGGGAGCTGTTCGAAAACGGACGATCCGGCAAGGTCGCCAAGAACCTGCAAGCCAATGCCATCCTCATTCTGGATCATCTGGACGGCATCACGGAGCTGGAAGACTGTGAAGGCGTGAAGGATTTTCACCCGCTCAAAGGCGACCGAAAGGGCGACTACAGCATGCACGTCTCGGGCAACTGGTGCATCACGTTCACCTTCGACGGGGCCGACATCACCGTCCTGGACTTGGAGGATTATCACTGATGGCCGCGCTTCGCCGAAACCGCCGTCCGACCGTGCCCGGAGCGATCCTCAAGGCTCACTACATGGAGCCGCGCGCCATCAGCGTGACCGCCATGGCGGATGCACTGGGGTTGAGCCGGAAGCATGTCAGCCAGATCGTGAACGGCCATAAGAGGGTGGAGCCGACCACGGCGGCCCGCCTGGCGCTGGTGCTTGGCACCACGCCGCGCTTCTGGATGAACCTGCAAGCCGCCGTCGACGAGTGGGACGCCTCGGTCGAAATCGCTGGCTGGACGCCCAGCGCGACGTTCGCGCCGCCGTTGCCGGTCGGCAACGATGCAGCAACCCCGGCGGCATAGGGCCGTCCATCAAAGGAGCCGTGGCGAACATCGGGCTTGACCCGGACACCTTCTCGTCGGCCAGCCTTCGGGCTGGGAACGCGCAGGGAAGTCGGTGACACCGGTGGCACCACGGTATGGTAGAATCAGTTTCGGACTATGATGGGACGAGGGTGTGTCGAAAGCACGGAAACGCTGGGGCTGGGCACCGGAAGCGCTCGCCCTGCAGGAGAAGATCGAACACAGGCTTACCGATCTGGCTGCGGCTGGCCAAGGCTCTCCGTACTGGGTCTACGTCATCCGCGATCCGACGACCGGAGACCGGCGCGACTGGACAACCGGTGACCCGCTGTACGTTGGGCAAACCGAGGACGTTGCGCGGCGGGCTAGGCAGCATCTTCGGGCGGGCGGCGAGGCATCTGAGCCTGGTGCCAGCCCCTTATACCGGCATCTCCACCGGATTATGGCCGACGGTGCTGTCCCAGTGTTCCAACTTGCGGAACCGGCTGGCACGCGGCTGGCGGCGCTGACCGCCGAGACCCGTTGGGCACTCCGGCTGGGGCAGCATTTCGGTCTCTACAACGACTGGCCTGAGCATCGAGGGAGGTCAAACGGCCCGCTGTTCGGCGCATCAGAGGTGCCCGTCTTCCGAGTCTGGACCCTATCCGTCGAGGAAGCCGAAGCGGACGACATCACGCTCACCATCCAGTGCCCGCAATGTCGGCTGAGGGTGGACCTGCCCTATTCGGCTCTCCGGCGTGTTTGCTCCATGGGCACGAGCCTGCTAAACCTCCGCTACGCCGTTGCATGCCCTGGCTGTGGCCGAAAGCCATGTTTGACGCCGATCCCTCCAAAACCAGAGAGCGCTGCCGCCGGTGGAGTATCAACACCTGCTCGACGAACTTCGCACCGACCTGGTGAATGATCAGTATGATGCGGCTGCGGCTTGACGTGTCGCCGTCCATGTAAGGAGCACTTATGCCGGCAACACCAGAGTTCGCTTTCGATACCGTGGAGACCACAACCCTTGCAGGTTTGGTACACATTACCTTTGACGGACTCATCCATAATTCGAGAGACGGCCGCCCTATTCATGCCGCGTGGCGTGAGCGCCTGAAGGTGACAGCCGATGAGGATCTATATGATGCCCTGTCGCTGATCCGCCGCACCATTCTGGCGCTGGTCGCTCAGGTTAGCGCTTCGCCGCGCATCAAAGACGCCAACCGGCCTCGGCATCAGAGCGTGGTACAAGGTTTCGCGAACGCAACGACACTGGAGGTGATGCCTCATCAGATGAGCTCGCTCCATAGCTCGCTGAACGACGACCGCATGCACGCCTTGTCCACGTTGGACGAGTTGCTTCACAACGAAGATCCGCTCGCCATTCCGCCGACCGGACCTCTTGTCGAATTCATGGACATACTCCGCGCGATAAGGGCCGACCTCGATAGTCTTGATGCTCTGCCCCCCACCTTTCGAGACCATGTTCGGCGCCAGATCGATCGCCTCCTGTGGACACTCGGCATGGCTGGGATTCTTGGTGCCGATGCGGTCTTTGAAACTGCCGTCCAGGCATTCAGCGCTCTTCGCCACTTGCCGCCCGTTCCTGAGACTGCCGGGCCGGACGCAGCCGCCCTCAGCGAGCGCCTGCAGAGCGTAGGCAGGCGGATCTTCGCCTTTCTCGATGCCGTCGAGACAGCCAGAAAGCGCGCGACGAACGCCGGTTATCTGTTTGCCGGAGCGGGCATAACCGTTGCTGGTCTCCTTAGGAGCCGCGCAGGAATGAGTGAATCGGGTTCGCTGTCAGCGAGATAGAGGATTCTCGTAGTTTGTTGCGGCCGGTATGGTCGGGCGATGATTGACGAAGATGCGATCCGGTGCCGTTTCGAGGCGCTTCGGGACCGATTGGATGAGCGTGGCCGGCGGTTGTTTGCCGCGGCCGAAGTGCGCGCGGCAGGTTATGGCGGCTTGGCCGCCGTGGCGCGGGCGACGGGGCTCGCCCGCAGCACGCTGGGGCGTGGGCTGAAGGAATTGGATCAGCCGCCGTTGCCGGCCGGCCGGCAGCGACGTCCCGGCAGTGGCCGGCGGCCTCTGACGGATCTGCGGCCGACGCTGCTGGACGACCTGCGGCGCCTGGTCGAGCCGGTCACATTGGGCGATCCGATGCGCCCGCTGCTCTGGGTCTCGAAGAGCCAAGCCAAGCTGGCGGTGGCGCTGCGCGGGCTGGGGCACACGGTCAGCGCCAGCAGCGTGCGCCCGCTGCTGGCGCAACTCGGCTACAGCCGGCAGGCCAACCGCAAGGCCAACGACGGTGCCCACCATGCCGACCGCGATGCCCAATTCGCCCACATCAACGCGCGCGTGCAGGCCGCCCAGGCCGCCGACCAGCCGGTGATCTCGGTGGACACCAAGAAGAAGGAACTGATCGGCAATTTCCGCAACGGCGGCAGCGATTACCGCCCCGCGGGCCGGCCACGCCGGGTCAACGTCCACGACTTCGCCGACCAGGAGCTCGGCAAAGTCGTTCCGTACGGCGTCTACGATCTCGCCGCCAACACCGGCTGGGTGAGCGTCGGCATCAACCACGACACCGCCCAATTCGCGGTGAACGCCATCCGCGGCTGGCTGGCGAAGATGGGCCGCGAGCGCTACCCGGCCGCCGAGCGGCTGACGATCACCGCCGACTGCGGCGGCTCCAACGGCGCACGGGTGCGTCTGTGGAAGCTGGAGCTGCAGAAGCTGGCCGACGAGACCGGCTTGACCATCCAGGTCAGCCATTATCCGCCGGGCACGTCGAAATGGAACCGCATCGAACATCGCCTGTTCTGCCACATCACGCAGAACTGGCGCGGCCGACCGCTGACCAGCCGGCTGGCCGTGGTCGAGTTGATCGCCGCGACCACCACGACAACCGGGCTGCGCGTCGAAAGCGCTCTCGACACCAAAACCTATCCCAAGGGACATTGGTGCACAAATCGGCAGACTGGCAATCGAAGAGGGCTGCGGGTAAAGGATTGGCCCCTTCTGGAGCCGAGAGCCGGATGCCGTACAAGGCGAACGAAAGCCGTCGTCACAAGATCCCGAAGGCCCGCTATCGGGTTGAGAACTGGGCAGCTTACGATGCGG
>NZ_RXMA01000061.1 GCF_003966125.1 Azospirillum griseum | reverse complement strand
AAACTCGCCATCACCGCCGTCATGCGGAAGCTCGTCACCATCGCCAACGCACTCCTGCGAAAAGGAACAAACTGGAAGCAGAAAACAGTTTGATCAAAACGGATACTCTCCACTTCTCCAGAGCAACTCCAGGTTGTTTGCAATCGCAAGCATCGGCGGACGGTTACGTTCAGGTTACATTGATCCGCTTTCTATGGCGGATTTGGCCATATCATACACTATGGCAAGTGTGGCCCGGTTTGTGGTCAGCATATGTTGGTGTAGACGCTCCACTCCGCGGCGCAACATTGCCGGATTTGCCTCAGAGAGCGATTGAATGGCACCGTCGATATCAAGGGGATGGATAACGATCCCCGCTTCATATTCGCGTACCATTGACGCCATATGATCGTAAAAGCTGTCCACTACTATCGGCAGGCCAGCTTGGATATAGGTAGTGAACTTGTTGCCTGTGACAACGCGTGAGATCGGTTGGATCAGGCTGAGATCAAGATTGTGGCAGGCATGCCAAGCGAGGTCAGCCTCTTGCATAATTGCCATGACCTGATGAACTGGTACCCTTCGATGGTAACGGATCGCCGATTCTAACGTATAGCGCTCGCTATAGATCTGGAAGGTCCGATCATGATCGGGCAAGAAATGTGAGGCGTTGTAAACGTCGAACACGAAACACCCCGTCTGGGCGAGTGGCTCGAAATACTCGAAATAATTTAGATCAGAATGCAGAAGCAAGCCGCCGATCCGTTCAGGTGGTGACATTGTGCCGGCAAAAAAGATCCGCTGGCATGAGGTACGCATGGGTAGGTCCGGTTCGGATTCGTCTTTTTCGCGGGGGATAATTCTAGGGAAATAGGTGCAATGACGGGCGCGGAACCCGCGTACTACCTTGTTCCATAGTGCTCCGCCATTCTTGCTGATCACGAGATCGGCGTGGAGCGAGGCGTACCATTCAGAATAACGGCTGATCGCAATTTCCTGTTCGCCAAACCCGTAGGACAATGTTAGGCGATCGCTGCGGAACAGGCAACCGAAGTCGTAAAATTCATTGATGACGATCGCATCGGGTAGGCAGCGTTTTACCAGCAGGATGAGATACTCGCCCTCCAAATGTGGCGAGGTCCTGAGGTAGACGAAGCGGGGACGAGTGGTGGTCAGGAATTGCTCGACGACGGCTATGGATTGATGACAATCGACCACTGGAAACGGATCGTCCGAGAAATGAGCCAGGAACATATCCGAGCGGCCGAAGAACAGATGCGTCGTACGATCCGCCGGTAGCATGGCAGCCAATTCTTGATTGCTGATTACCGACCATTCGGGGCCAGTGGTCGAGATGATGCAGGCACCGCCGGAGTGATCCCGAAACTTGGCAGTCTCCGGAGTTTTGTTGTTAAAGGCCGCGAAGTTCGGGTTGCTGAACAGCGGTATGACCTGACCGCGAAATCCTTGTGCTGCCAGGGTGGCCGCCATGCCCCCCTCTTGGGTGTGGTGGCATAGGATTACCAGGTCGGCAGACTCAGGATCGAACCGCTCTGGAGCCGTCACCGGCAGTCCATGAAAGACAGTTATATTGTCCGCTCGACGGTCGATCGCGCCGACAAGGAGCAAGTCGGCCTTGCGCCTCAGGACGGGCAGGATTGCCTCGGCGACAGTGCCGATTCCATACAATACAGCAGATCCGGATATATCGAGATGATCGACGAAAGTAGAAAGAGCGGCCAGATCCCGAACGGAGGTTCGGGTTACCGCAATTTCTCTCAGAATGTTGGCAACCATATCCGGATCGTCCCGCCGAAGATCCTCCGGGACCATGTCTATCAGTCGGCGGGGAATAGAAGGGGAGTGCGTCATGACCAGGAATCAACAAGCGTTTTCAGCGCATTCACCATGCGCTGGTTTTCACTCAGCATATAGTCACGCAACGCCAGGGCTCCTGGCTTATAATCCGCCGGGTTGATGCCACGCAGCGCGGCTTCAATCCGATCAGGCGTCGGCTCGGAAATGACGATCCCGGCGTTGAAGCGCCGGATCAGATCGACGGTAGCATTCCAAGTATCATCGACAATCACAGGAAGACCTGCTGAGATATAGCCGGTTACTCGAGCCGAAACAACGGTATGAGTATCGGGAAACTGCTCAACTTGATCCGATCGATTAATGCACATCCAACCGAAGTCATAGTCTTGGATGGTATTTACCATGACACCATGAGGCAGGGAATGATGATAGTGTTGCTGCATACTGTTAAATTCTTCATAATAGCGCTGAAATTTGATCCGCTCGGCCGGACGTCCCCCATCCATGGAGTTGAAGATGTCCAGTGAAATGAAGTCGAGTGACATTAGCCGTTCGAGCAGGGGCACAAAGCCGTAGAAAGACCAGTCGTCCAGTTCCGAAGGCGGCGGCACCGGTCCAGCATATACCAGCCGCAGCAAGTTGCCCTCGCTCTGCGGGCAGGCGGGCAGGGGGGGGATAGAAGGACGGGTGGCGGACTGGAAATAGCGGGCATAGGGTACCCGGAACTCCTTCTGGACCAGTGCCCAGCAGGGGCCGCTGCGTTTGGACACCACGGCATCGGCATGACGAACTGATACCAGCTCTCCCAGATGGCTGGCTTCAATTTCTGCATCGGTTGCGTAGTGAAGTGGACGCAAAGGTTCATTTGGAAACAGAAAGCTCCAGTCGTATATCTCGTGAATCAGGCGAGCATGAGGATATAAATCTCGAACAATATATCCCCAGTAATTATCGGCGATTACAGAGCTAATGTATATTGATTTTGGTTGAAGTATATCCAAAAGGTGCCTTAGGGCTGGCAAACTTCCTGCCGTCTGATGGAATCGAAAATATTCCGACAGGCTTTTCTCGGCTAATGATCCGACATAAATAAGAACGGTATCGTCGGGATTGAAAACCCGTGCAAGTTCCCGGTCATCGATCACATTGATGTGTAGACTGGTGCGTATGATCACGTTGCGCACCGGGCGGGCGCTGCGCGGAAGGCCGACCAAGGACATGTCCGTTCGGTCTTCACTCGCCCACCAAGACGCAAAACCCTCCGAAAGGAAAATGGTGAGGATCTTTTCCCAGGGAACGCCCAGCCGTTCAATCTCCTCGGCAAAATATGCTTCGCCAAACGCATGGCACACCAATAGACAATCATATGCCACGTCAAGCCTATCCGGGGCGAATACCGGCACCCCCTGTACGGGGCCGGTAGACGGTCCTCGGCGGTCAACAAACCCAACAATGTTCGCTTGGCCCTGGAAGTGTTGATGAACCCGCCGTGCTAAGTCGCCAGCAGGATACAGCAGGATACGACCGGTCGGCGGATGGGCATCGAGAAAGGCAAGCGCTACATCATTGCGGCGCGGAGCACAGTGTTGTGCGGCGAAAACACCGCTCCATTTCCGCATCCAAGCTGCTTCGTCCATACGTTGCTGAATTGGCAGTCGACTCCATGGTTCCCTAGGAAAATTTCCCAGATGATCCGGGTCGACGGTATCAACCGGCTGCCCGGGTGCAAACAGCGTTTCTTGTTGGTGCAACAGATCCAATTGATTAGATGGCATGGCTAGGATTGTTCGTTGTGTACATGCGCGCAGCGCGCGATGATGGCGATTCCCACAGCGATGTAAAGTAGTCGTCGCGGACGCCACGGGTCGTCGATACGGGAGCTAAGCCGTTGACGATACGGATGTCGGAGCTGATCCGGGTTGTTGTTCCGGCGTTTACCTCCTGCCCATGAACGAGGCCAAGCGACATGAACAGGGCTTGTCCAACCCGCATTGGTACGGGTTCAGAACGCAGGGCCACCTCAGGTCGTAGGATCTTCGGAGCATATGGAAAACCCAGCTTGTGCAGGGCCGAACCCCGCGTGATTATCGGATCGCTGACCTGTTCGAAGGGATAGTCAGATTCCGGATCCGCGTGAGAGCCGCTGAGCACGCGGAAGGCGCTAGATTCGTCCAGATCGGTGAAGGGGACGAACATTGAAACCTCGAATGGCGAGGAGCCATGATGGGTGTCACGATGAAAACCGAGATTGTCACGCGGCTTCCCCGGGCGGGCGATGCGCAGATAGGGGTAGGTCTGGGCCAGAAGATCCGCACCGATGAAGCCGGACAAGAATGCTCGCTGAGCCGCGACGATCCGCCGGGCGAAACCGCTGGCCCAATAAAAATCGGACAAAGCTTGTTGGATGCGGATATTGTCGTCGTCGCTCTCAACGAAGCGATGATAATCCTCCAACCGGGTCACCGAATGTCCCAAAATCCGATCAACCTCTGCAGTGAGCGCTGTCCGGGTTTCGTGCACGACGGAAGGGTCCGGCAACGTTACCAGTACCCAGCCGTTCTTGACGAAGGCATCGCCGCTTTTTTGCCAGTGGTCGTAAGCCGTAGACGCTTCCGTTGCGATTTGGCTTTCCGTTTCAGACATCTTGCGCTCCATTCTCGTATGTCGCGAATTCTTTCAGGAAAGCCGACAGGAAACCAATCTGCGCACGCACATCAATCTTGCGGCGGAATGCCACAGCGAACTCCCGTCGCCGTGCCCAGTCCTCGCTTTCGATGATGGCACGAAGCCGGGGCAGTTCCGACATCTCAACCGGAAGGCTCAGCTCCGGCGGGAATTGCCCAATAGCCCCGCGCATGGCGCGGTTGATGATGATCGGCAATCCGGCTGAAACGCAGACCAGAGCCGAGGTCGGCATCGTAGTTGCCGGAAACAGCGAATACACATCCCGCAGCAGCTGATCTTGTACCTGGGCAACGATGCGGGAAAAGACCTGCTGGTCATGCACCACCCAACCGGCATGGAAACTGCTGATCTCGTCAACTAGCATCTGGGCATCCCGCACTACCCGATGGATGCGAAAGTTGTCCCGTAACTCTGCTGGCAGCTCATCTCGGAATCGCGATGCAGCAGGATAGTTGGTGTAGTAATGGATCACCAGCCCTTGCTCGACCGCGCTGCGCACATATGCCTTCATCGGGTTGCGCGACGGCTCGTCGAATTCATCAAGCAACATGGAAATGGCTGCGATATGGATACGACCGTCCTCGATCGGTCGGGATTTGCTGCTTGTCGGACCGTAGCGTAGGAAGTGCAGACGTCGTTCCGGCAAACCCACGGCACGTGACAGAAACTCTCCCATCTCGGTGGTGTTGGAGCTGAACAGAACGGCCTTCGAAGCGCTCAGCATACTGCGGTAGGCTTCAGCTGAGCGCTGGGAGAAGTCAAAGTTGCGGTTTGCTGGTTTCACGGCGTCATACAGCACCGTCAGGAGATTCGTCCTGGTAAAGCGGGTCAGAGCTTCAGTGTAGCCATAAGCTGGCAGGGTCCGGCGGAGATCCCAGGCCGGATGGCACAGGCTTTCGGCGACCAGCCAGACCACACAACCGGGTAGGGGTTCGGATAGCAGTTCCAGCATGTCATGGAAGCTGATGGTCAGGCGCCGATCAGAGGGAACGATCTCGTCCGGCAGGGACGAGTAACTGGCTCCTTCCACTGTCTCCGCCCGTAAGGCATAGAACACCGTATGGCCGATATCTTCCAAAGCGCGATAGGTCGGATAGAGCGTCGAATGGATGATGGTGGACAGGACCAGAACCGGCCTCTCGGCGGCCAGAACGCGCTTTCGGAACGCGCGAACCGTATCCAGGACGCCTGGTTGCGCGTGATGATGCTCCAGAACCTCCAAGCAAGTCAGAATTGGGGTATCCGGGAGGCACGCTGAAAGCCTTTCAATGAACAGGCATGCGACCTCGGCATCGCTTGTCGGGATGAAGGCTGCGGCTGGTGCATTCCCCGAGGCCGCCAATGCGGCCAGTTCATCGGGGTGCCGCACGACTTCGCTACCGACCGCCTGGCCAGCCTTGTGGGTGTCGGCCAGGACAAGGTTCAGGTGTTGCCGAAGCAGCGGTATCAGAGGTTCGACGTAACTGGACACAGGCACGATCGCCAGTGTCGCCCCCGGCTCCAGACCAAACAAGCTTGCCAGAGAATCTCCCGCCTCCGCCAGCAGCCGTTCCATCATCCCATATCGGCACCAGCCGAGTTCAGCCTGAAGCAGCATGCTTCGCGCCGATAGAAGCGAGAACCGGTTATCCACAGTCCCGTCTTTGGGAAAGCAGGAAAGTAGCCGAGACGAATGACCGGCTGCCAGAGCAGATGAGCGGCAGTGGGACACAGATGGCAAGCATGTCATGTTCGTCTTCTCTTCATGCCCGCAATTCAAAGATATCCGGTTCCTTCAGAAGATCGGGAAGATAACGCCGCCCCCAGTCGATCATGTCCGCGATCCCCTGTTCCAGCGTGATGGTCTGTCGCCATCCCAGATCGCGCTTGATCTTGGTGCTGTCCAACCAATAGACGCTGTCTTCGCCCTGGCGACCTGGCACGGTTTGCACCAGCGCATCAAACTCCAGACCGAGTTGGTTTGCTACCATTTCGACCAGTTCCCGGATAGTGGACGGGTTCTCCGGACCTACATTGTAGGTTTCACCCGGCGGCGCAAAATCGGCAACCAGATAAATGGCCTGTCCGACGTCGGTGGCGTGCAGGTAGGACTTGCGCACCTGGCCGCCGCCTTCCAGAGGAAGGATCCGCTTGTCCAGCGCACAGATCACGGCCCGGGGCAAGATTCGGTACGTCAACTGGCCCGGGCCATAGGCATTGGATGGCCTCAAAATATTCATCGGGAATCCGCGTACCCGCCAATAACTCTCCAGATGGAGATCGCCGGCCATCTTGGAGATGGCGTAGGGGCTAGACGGACGCAACGGAGCCTCTTCCGTCACCGGGCCGTTGACCGAACCATATAGTTCGGACGTACCGATTTGAACGAACTTGCGCAGGTAGGATCGCTTGGAGAGTTCTTCGACCAGCTTTGCCAGAGCAACAACGTTGGTGTCGTAATAGCGCCAGGATTTGTCCCAACTGGTCGCGTAGGCGAGGGCGGCAAAATTGATGACGACCTCGGGTTTTTCCCGGTCAAGCAGTTCCAACAGTCTATCCTGTTCGAAGACCATGTGGATCTGCTTGTAGAGATAACGTGGATCGGGCCGATCTTCGGAATCTCGGCCAAGATTCAGGGTAAAGGCTGGTCCCCGCTCTGGATTGCGCCCAATGCAGATAACCCGTCGTGGTTCGGCGTGCTCCAACAGGTACTTTGCCGCATGGACACCAAAAACGCCGTTGCCGCCCAGGATGAGATATGCGTCGCCCGCCATTATGGCCTGTCCCCGTTCATCATTGATCCGCCCATGTTCGGCGTGTTCCGGTCCTCGTCGACCGGTCCACAGCTATCTTCGTAAAGACAGGTAAACTCGATGCTAATTCGGCATGTCATCCCGGTATTGACCGCGCCACCATGCAGAAGGTCGTCATGAAAGGCAAACACGCTGCCTGGCTCCAGAGGCAACAGGCGCAGGCCAAGGCTCTGCGGATCGACATCCAGGACCGGCTTCATGATGCCTCCCCGCCGTTCCACCCGATAAGGCGGATGCGGCAACCGATGCGTGCCGGGCGCGCACAGGATTCCATTGCGTCCGGGTTCCGTATGAAGAGGAATCCAGATCTTGAAACGGCGGTAGCCTGCGGGCATCCGCCCATGGCCAAGCGCCCAAAACCAGCTATCCGCATGCACCGTACCCACATCTTCCGCACATCCCGGTCGGACAAGCCGCCAAGTCACCTCCTCCGGCATCAATTCCTCCTCGTTGGAGATGCGGAGTGGTCCGAACTCTTGCTCCAGTTTCTTGAAGAAACTCATGGACCGAATGTGCCCGACCGCAGCAAATGGGAGAAGGCGGCGGGTCTTCACCCAGAAGTCACCATGATGGAAGGGGAGGGTAAGGCAATGATAATGCGTAATGCCGAGTGACATAGCTTGAGAGGCAATTTCCTCAGATTCAGTTCGAATTTCCCTGCATAAAGAAATAGAAACGCATTCTCTAACAAATGTCAATTCATCTAATGTCAAGGACATTTCGGTTGAAAATCCAAGATCTCCATCAATATCTTTCCTAATATTCAATTTAATTCTCCATTTCGTTGAGGGTTATTATTTAGAAATTTGCTATTTTCCCTCTTATCACCGAAAAAAGCTCGAGTTTCACATGCGCGCGCTTCCATAATCATTCGTCACCGTCGCGGGAGAGATCGGTCATCCCATACTCTCTTTCGCTCAACCTTCGTGCCCCGTTTTATCCGGAAGGCTGTTTCCACTGGCAATACCAGCAGAAACCATGTTACCGAACAAGCTACAGAGTAAGGCTGCCGCAATCTGATGTTAGAAACCCGGCCTTGGAACTGAGGTGATGTGCTGGACGGCCCTTCCACTCTCTTGGTTCGGTGGCAGGCTGATGCTGTCGAAGAAACCATGTGTGGACGGCCCCTCCGGCGCAAGAGGGAAATCCGTGTTGACTGGAGTTGCCCTGGAAAAGTGGAGAGCCTCCGGCTTTTGGTTATGCCGCCGCCTCGAAATCGCATGGGCTTCTGTAGCCAAGCGCCGAATGTCGCCGCACCGGATTATAGAACCCGTCGATGTAGCGTCCAATGGCAATTTCGGCTTCTAACCTGGAAAGGAAAATTGTTCTCCAGATAATTTCAGCCTTCAGCGTCTTGAACACCGTTTCGACCATTGCGTTGTCGTAGCAATTCCCCTTTCCGCTCATTGATATGACAAAGCCGCCATCTTTCAGTATTTTTTGATAATCCGCAGAGCAATATTGGCTCCCACGGTCCGAGTGATGAACAACGTCCTTCGGAGGACTGCGCAAGGCGATGGCTCTTCGCAGCGCGCTCATCGCCAGATCCTTCTTCATTCGGTCGCTTGTGGCCCAACCGATGATCCGACGGGAATGCAGATCCACCACGATGGCGAGGTACAGCCAGCCTTCGGCGGTCCAGATGTAGGAGATGTCGGCTCCCCATTTTTGGTTCGGCGCGTCGGCGCTGAAATCCTGATCCAGAACATTCGGCGCGACCGGGCCGCCATGGTCGCTGTCGGGTTTGAACCGCGCCGGGATTGTCGGCGGCTCCAACTCCTGAGAAGGTGGAGCGACGATGAGCAAGACAACGAACAAATTTTCAGCTGAGGT
>NZ_RXMA01000060.1 GCF_003966125.1 Azospirillum griseum | reverse complement strand
GAACAACGCTATCATGACGCCGTGAGCAATCAGCAAATGGCGGCGTGACTCACGAACTTTTGCCGCCGACAATCCCGGCGCGGTTCACACGCCCAGGACGCCGTTCCCGTCATCCCTCCGAGGAGAACATCCCCTCAGGTGCCGTGTGACTACGCCCTCTATTGCGAACGCAATCTCGTCGAGCGCTTCTTTCTCAAGATCAAGCACTTCAGGCGGATCGCCACACGCTACGACCAGACCCCAAGAGCGTTCATGTCCATTCTCAGCCTCGTTGGCGCATTCATCTGGACCAAATGAATGTCAACGCCATCTAGCTTGCCACCGATCCCAGAAGGTGGAAGGGCCGTCCACCACATCACCTCACGCCGTCCTGGGGGTGGGGCATGCCCCACCCCCAGGACGATCAGCGAATTTCCACCACGTCCGTGGACGCTATCAGGAAATGCTAGTAGATATTCCGAGGCGTCACCTGCATTTCGCTCGTGACAAGCACTGCTGGACCACGCGATCTCCACAACCATGCTCTGTCATCGACCGAAAAGCGACCGACAGGACGGGCCGGTGAAATCTGTGTACAGAGGCCGGTCGCGCCGACACTCCAAGGTGGCACATGATCGGTTGGAGTATTCATAATGAAAGTTGTCATCCTCGCCGGAGGACTTGGGACGCGGTTAGCGGAGGAGACCACCGTCAGACCAAAGCCAATGGTGGAGATCGGCGGCATGCCAATACTATGGCATATTATGAAGATATATTCGCGACATGGATTAGACAATTTCATTGTCTGCTTGGGGCACAAAGGATATGTAATCAAAGAATTCTTTCATAATTATTTCCTGCATAACTCTGACGTCACATTTGATTTTATCAATCACACAAGTACCTTCCACCAAAGCCGTACCGAGCCTTGGCGGGTCACACTGGTTGACACGGGCATGGACAGCCAGACCGGCGGTCGCCTGAAACGGGTGGCTCCGTATCTGAACCCAGCAGAAGATTTCTGCATGACTTATGGCGATGGAGTTGCTGATATCGATATCACCTCGCTGATCGCCTTCCACCGACAGGCGGGACTGGCAGCCACCATGACCGTGGTGCGGCCGCCGGCGCGCTTCGGTGCCACGGCGATCTCTGGCAACGTGGTGACGGACTTCGTAGAAAAACCGGACGGGGAGGGAGGTTACATAAATGGCGGCTTCTTCGTTCTGGCTCCCTCAGTCCTGGACCTTATCGAAGGCGACGCCACCATCTGGGAAGCGGGCCCGCTGACGCGGCTGGCCGGAATGCGCCAACTGGCCGCGTATCGCCATGACGGTTTCTGGATGCCCATGGACACGGTACGCGACCGCAACACCTTGGAGCAGCTCTATACCGGCAACAGGGCCCCATGGCGCTCCTGGTAGAGCCATGCGGCGGTTTTCCGCAGGTGATCTTCTCGGTTGCCGTGCTACATCACCGTGTCCAGCAACGGAAAGGCTGCGTCGCGCTCGGTGATGGCCGAGATCGGAAGCGGCCAGTCTATCGCCAGGGCAGGGTCGTTCCACCGTATCCCTGTAGCGGCATCCGGAACATAGGCACTGCCCATCAGGTAGAGCAGATCGGTTCCGTCGCACAGCGTCTGGAAACCGTGGGCGAAGCCGGCGGGAACGAATATGGCGCGGCCGTTGGCGGCGCTCAACTCGACGCCGTACCATCGCCCCCGGGTTGGACTTCCAGATCGC
Organism: Azospirillum griseum; assembly: GCF_003966125.1. GTDB lineage: Bacteria > Pseudomonadota > Alphaproteobacteria > Azospirillales > Azospirillaceae > Azospirillum > Azospirillum griseum. Next base: position 7,473 of record NZ_RXMA01000060.1, on the reverse strand, counting down.
AGATCGACGATCACGTCATAAGCGGCACCGGCGATGCAGCGCACGACCTTCGTTTCCTCATGGGGATGCCGTTGGAAGTGCAGACCGCGCAGGGTTCCACTCCTGTGATTGTGCGACAGGTTATGCTGAGGGAAATGAACCGGCAGACCGTGATTTGCGAACTCTGTGGTGCAGAAGGTGCGTGCGAAAAATCCCCGGATGTCCTCCTGCCGGTCCAGCTCCAGAAGCACCGCTCCGGACAGCGGTGTCGGCCTGAAGATCATCAAAAGACCTCCAACTGCGGCAGAGCCACGACGAAGCGCCCCCCCCAGTCCCGGATGGCGGTCATGCTGCCGGCGATCTCGTCCCGGAGATTCCAGGGCAGGATCAGGACGAAATTCGGCCGTGTTTCAAAAATCCGTGAAGGTGGCTCCACGGGCAGTCGGCTGCCGGGCAGCAATCGCCCCTGCTTCAGGGGATTGCGATCAACCGCATACGCAATGAGTTCCGGACCGATCTGGCAACTGTTGAGCATGGTGTTGCCCTTGGCGGCCGCTCCGTAGGCCACGACCGACATGCGGCGCGACCGGGCATCGTGCAGAAACGCCAGCAACCCTTTGCGAATCCCCTCGGCCCGCAGGCTGAAGTCATCGTATGTAGACGCTTCTCCGAGCCGCGCCAATGCCTCGGCCGCTCGAACTTCCGTCACGCCTGCTTCCTGCGGGTATGCGGCGGATCGTCTACATACGAACAGGCGAAGCGACCCGCCATGGGTCGGAATCTGTTCGACATCAAACACCCTCAGCCCATGCTGTTCCAGCAGCGGTTCGATCGCCATGAGCGACAGGTAGGAATAATGCTCGTGATAGATCGTGTCGAATTGGCCCTGCTGCATCAGTGTCAGCAGGTGGGGAAACTCAATCGTCCACAGCCCCTCCGGTTCCAGAATCTCCGGCACTCCTGCCACGAAATCGTTGATATCGGGCACATGGGCCAGGACATTGTTGCTCACCAGCAGATCGGCCCGGTATCCCGCCACCCGGAGCGACCGCGCCGTCGCTTGTCCGAAAAAAACCCGTTCGGTCGGGATGCCGCGCGCAAGAGCGCGGTCCGCCGCCGTACGGGCAGGTTCAATTCCCAGGACCGGAATGCCGCGCGCGACGAAATGCTGTAGCAGATACCCATCGTTGCTGGCGATTTCAATAACCTGGCTTCCGGCACCAAGACCAAAGCGCATGCTTATCGCATCGACATACCTGCGGGCGTGCTCCACCCAGCTGTCCGCATAGGACGACAGATAGGCATAGTCGTCGAAGATCTCCTCCGGCGGCACCGTCACGTCGAGCTGGACCAGGAAACAGGCGTCGCAAATCTTCGCGTGGAGTGGATACGAACGCTCCGGCTGGTCTTGCGCCTCCGGATCGATAAAGGCGTTCGCCAATGGCATGCATCCCAGATCAAGGAAGCTCCGGGTTAATGCTGCCCCACAGGATCGGCATCGGGTATCGGTTGACATGGAAATCGCGCTGTTGGAATGACCGGGCGGCTGTCATGCATCGCCCGGCGATATGCCGACGATGCATTCCGACTGTAGACCATATAGGTATTGAGGCTATGTTGCAAAATTAGTCGGCGAGTGGTGTCGAGAGCTATGCAGGAAACTGGGTGACGCCGCCTGACCGCGCCGTCACCCAGTTTCCTGCATAGCTCGCTCTTTCATACGGTCAGCACTGGCCAGTTTCCCGGCAGATCCACCACCTGCGGTTCTTGCATCGCTCCCAATTCCACCACCATTGCGCCCCAAGACCAACCCACACCGAAGCCAGCCATCAGTGTCTTCACGGGTCCAGCTGTCAACTGCGATCCCATGCTGTGGCAGATGGCCAACGGGACGGAAGCGGAACTGGTGTTGCCGAAGCCCTGCATGTCGATGATGAATTTCTCTGTCGGTATCTTCATGCGTTTGCGCAGGTGCTCCAACATAAAGGCGTTGGCCTGATGCAGGACAAAGCGGTCGATGCCCTCGACGTCGGTGTTGGCGTGCTCCATGGCCTCACGCAGCAGTGGCGGCACGGCGCGCAGGGTGAAGGAGAACACCTCCGCCCCGTTCAGCGTCAGACGGGAGTCGCGCTCCAATTGGGCAGCAGCTTCCTTTTCGAGGGTCTGTCCGGCGGTTCCAACCGGCGGGATCAGGCAATGTCGTTTGCCGCCAGCCTTGACGAAGATGTGCGGTGCGCCCGCACCGTCGGTGCCGATCACCACCGGGATTGGTGGGGCGTTCGTGTCGACCTCCAACGCGGTGGCGGAGCCGGCGTCGCCGAACAAGGGCAGGGTGGCGCGGTCCTCCGGGTGCAGGTGGCGGGTGGCGTTGTCGCCGCACAGCACCAGCGCGCGTTTGGCGGTTGATCCGCCCAGCAGTCGCGACGCGATCCACAGCCCGTAGATATAGCCGGAACAGCCCAGCGGCACGTCAAACGCCGCCGCGCTGGTCGGCAACCCCAACCGGTGCTGCATGATGCAAGCGGTCGCGGGCAGCACATAATCAGCATCCTGCGAAACGAAGACCAGAACCTCGACGCTGGCCGGATCCCAGTCGAGTTGCTGCATCAGCCCTTCCGCCGCTGCGACGCACAGGTCGGACGCGCAATAGGGGCGTGGCAGGACGCGGCGTTCGCGAACGCCGATGGTGGCGGCCAACTTCTGCACCTCTTCGGTCGTGAAGATGCCGGGGTCTTCGACAAAGGAATGACGCTGCGCCGGAACCACCGTGCGCAGACCGGCGACCCGTACACCTTCAACGATTGCTTTCATGATTTCATGCCCTTATACACTGCGTCTTTGGCGTGCGCCTGGGAAAGACAGTCTATCTCAAGCCGGGGAACCGGGCTGAAAAATTCCTGAATTGACGGTTGGCATTGAGGCTGATCCCATTCTGACCAAGACGATAGCGCGCCGGTCGGGGGAGCAGCGCTTCGCGCACGCCTGATCAAAAGGTCGCATTGAGGATCGTCCTGCCCGACGGAGCAACTGTGCTATGGTTTCCGCCACTTAACGACGCTGGATTGCACGCCGCCATGACCGCTTCCTACAACCCCATGGACCTGTCTGGTCGTCTCATGCTGGTGACGGGGGCATCCGCCGGGATTGGGCGGGCGACGGCGGTGATGCTGTCGCGGCTGGGCGCGCGGGTGATCCTGAACGGCCGTGACGCTGAGCGGTTGGCCGAAACCGCCGCCCAGTTGGTTGGGGATGGGCACGCCGTTGCCCCCTTTGATCTGTCGGATCTGGAGGCGGTTCCCGGCTGGGTGAAAACCCTCGCGACCGACCATGGGTTGATCGACGGCATTGCCCATTGCGCCGGTATTCAGACGCTGCGGCCGATCCGCATCTTCTCCACCGAGTTCTTCGATTCGGTGATGCGGGCCAATCTGGGCAGCGCGTTGGCGCTTGCCCGTGGGTTGCGGCAGAAGGGCTGCCACGCGGAGCGGGCGGCGATGGCGTTGATCTCCTCCACCGCCGCCACGGCGGCCTCGCCCGGCAACGTCGTCTACGCCGCCAGCAAGGGCGGCATCATCGCCGCCACCAAGGGGCTGGCGGTGGAACTGCTGAGCGACGGCATCCGCGTCAACTGCGTGGTCCCGTCCATCGTCGAGACCGAACTGATCGAACGCGGCAAGCAAAAGCTCACCGCCGATCAGTATGAGCATCTGCGCAGGCTGCAACCGCTGGGTTTCGGCCATCCCGACGACATTGCCCACATGCTCGCCTATCTGCTCGCCGACACCAGCCGCTGGATGACCGGGTCCATCGTCACGGTGGACGGCGGTCGCACCGCCTGAGACCCGTCATGACCAACGACTCTCCCGATCAGCGCTGGTTCCATCTCTGCACCACCGACGATCTTGCCCTTCCCAACGCCTTTGTCACCACACGGGTCGGAGCGGTGCCGCTGGTGGCGCAGAACATCAAGGGGCGGGTGGTCGCGTTCCGCAACGTGTGCACCCACCGGTTTGCCGTGATCCATGGCGAACCGGCGGGCTGTGGCCCGTTGCGCTGCCCCTATCATGGCTGGAGCTTTGACGCCGACGGCGTTCCTGTGGGGCTGCCCTTCAACCCGACCGACTTCCAATTGGAGGCCGAAGGACGCCGACGGCTGGCCCTGCACCCGGCCTCGCTGGCGCGCTGCGGGCGACTGGTCTTCGTCCGGGTGGCCATGGACGGCCCGTCGCTGGAGGAGGATTTGGGGCACGACCTCTTCGCCCGGCTGGCGGCCCTGTCCGACGCCTTCCCCCGTCCGGGCACCCCGGTGGAGCCGACCGAAGCGTGGGAGCGCATCGAGGCGGCCAACCTGCGTGCTCATCTGGCCCCCGCTGCGTCGTCAACCCCTCCTGCGCTGGTTCTGCACAGCATGGCACCACCCGGTGCCGACCCGCGTTTTTCCCGCACCATCACCCTCTACCCCGCCACCACCGACGCGGAGCGGCCGGCATGAGCAGCGCCTTGCACCCCAGCGTCATCCCTGGAGAGGGAACCTTCCTTCCGCACGGCCATTTCTGGACCGACGCCGCCTTCGCCCTGGAGCGGGAGCGGGTTTTTGGCCGCTGCTGGCTGTACATGGGCGTGTTCGATGACACAAACGTCCTGAACGCCGAGATGGCCGGATTGCGTTTCGAACTGCGCCGTCGGGGTGAGACGATGGACGGTGTCTGCCGCGACGGGGAGCGCACGCGCGCCCTGTGGATCGACCGTTGCGGTGTCCTGGTCTTCGCCCGCGTGGCACCGGAAGAGGGCGGCGAAACCGGCCCGACCCTGGCCGAGCATCTGGCCCCTTATGGCGACCGGCTGGCGATGATGTCGGCGAACTGCCTGAACCCGCAGCCCCCGGTCGGCATCCCGTTCCAAGCCAATTGGAAGGCGTTGGTCGAGAACACGATGGACGATTTCCACGGCTCCACCGTTCATCCCGACACCATCCACCCGGCGGTTCATCCCGACTGGCAGAGCACCCTCGTCACCGAACGTCATGGTGCCAACAGCGATTCCCGCTGGCTGCTCGCCGACGGCACCGCCGGATGGTGGGCGAAGCTGGACGGCAAGCTGCGCCTGCGCCGTTTCGCCGACGAGGCGTTCTACCGCCACACCTTCATCTTTCCGAATTTTTATCTGGCGACCTTCTACGGAGCCACGGTGATCCCGCATCGGGTCGATCCGCTCGCCCCTGACGCGTCGGTCCTGCGGTGGCAGTTGTTCCTGCCCACCACCCGGCTGGAGACGGCGCGGGAACGGGCCTTTCACCGCTCCACCGCCGCGTATCTGATCGAATCCGCCGGAACCGTGATCGCCGAGGATCGCCCGGTTTGCGAGGCGGTGCAGCAGGGGCGGCCCGGCATCGCCGATTTGCCCGGTTTCACCGGTGTTTATGGTCGACGTGAGCGCCGCATCCTTGATTTTCATCAGGTGATGCTGCGCCAACTGGCCGAGACGACGCGATGAGCGGACAGCCCGCAGGTGGCGCGCTGACCTTCATCGAGCCGACGGAGGATCACGCCCAAATTCTGCTCGACTGGCGCACCCGGCCCGACATCGCCGACCAGATGCTGAGCCGCGTGCCCTATGATGTGGAACGGCAAAAGGAATGGTTGCGGCGCAGCCAGGAGCGCGACGGCTATGTCCACCGCATCCTCTGCGTTGATGGCGTGCCGACCGGCCATGTTTCGATCACCGTGATCGAACCGGCCTGGGGGATCGCCACCATCGGCGTGCTGATGGGCGAGCGGGCCGGGCGGATCGGAGCGGCTCCGCTGAACTTCGCCTACATGCTCAACCATGTTTTTTTCACCATGGGGCTGCGCAAGGTGGTGAACCACATCCTGGGTACCAACAGCCCCCGCCTGCTGAAAGGTCAGCCGATGATCGGCTACCGCCCGGTCGGCGTGCTGAAGCGTCAGGTGGTGCGAGAGGGGAGGGAGATCGATCTCCACATCTTCGAAATGCTGGCCGAGGACTGGCTGGTGGTGCGCGACCGTTTCCGCGTCTACCAGGACATGGACGGGCGGGAATGGCGGTGAGGTGCCGACATCAGCCGATCATGCCCCGCCACACCGCGTGAAACTGCTGGATGCGTTCCTCGTTCAGGCCGAGCAGGGCGGGGCGGTCGGTCTGACGGCAGCCTTGGAAGGCGAGTTCGGAGGCTTCCTGATCCTCGCGCAGCAGGGCGATGTTCAGGTCGCGGGCGCCCTCTTCGATCACGCGGCGGGCGGCGGAGCCACCTTTCCCAGCGTCACCGTCCGGGTCGGCCAGGAAGAGCCGGAGATTCAGCGTGCAACGGTCGGGACCGAGCGGATCGTAGGTCTGGACGCTCATCACCGCACCACGGGTGAAGCCAATCTCAAGATTCGGAAAAATGTGGAGATGGTCGTACTCGCGCAGGATCGGGCTGGGGTGGAAGCCCAGCCGTTGCGACACGCCGTCCCACCAGCGCCCGCTGCTGTCCGACATCGAGGTCACGCCACGGGAATGGGAACCGTCATAGTCGCAACGCCAATCCCCCTTCACCAGCTTGCGGAAGGTTGTGGGGTGGGTGAGGTCGGCGTGATAGACCTCCAGCACGCTTTCCACCCCCATCTTCCAGTTGGCGGCCCAGTCCATCGATTGTTCATCGATGGGGCGGACGAAGATCTCGGAGGCATGGCGCAGCGCATCACCATAAACGCCCAACCAGTCGTCGAGATCCGGCCCCTCCGTCGCCACCCGCAGGAAGACGAAGCGGCCACACACCGCCACCGCCACCGGGGTCAGGGCGCGGTCGCAGCGGCCCTTGCGGTCCAGGCCGAAATTCGCCTCGTTGCCGGGGATGCCGTACGGCACGCCGTCGCGGTCGAAGGTCCAGCCGTGATAGCCGCAGCGCAACAGGCCGTTTCCGCGTTTCGTCCGGTGGATCCGGGCAAAGCGGTGGGTGCAGACATTGCGGAACCCCCGCAACTCCCCATCGAAATTCTGCACCAGCACATCCAGACCGCCGACACGCAGGGTCAGATGGTCGTTGGGGCGGGCGAGGTCGTCGGTGAAACCGGCGAAGACCCAGACACGCCGAAAGATCCGCTCCTCCTCCGCCCGGGCAACCTCCGGGTCGTGGTAGGCGGCGGGGAAAATGCCGGGGACGGCTTTCGCGGGCGTGAAGGGCGGGGGTGTCATGGTCCGGTCAGCCTATCCTGTCGCCCGCCGCCCGGTCCAGGGGACACCCCGTCGCAGTCAGGGCCATTCAAAGAAAGCCGTTCTTGACGGTTGCAATGGTGGCACAGCGATCTTCTGAGGTGATGTGGTGGACGGCCCTTCCCCCTTCTGGGATCGGTGGCAAGATAGAGGACGTTGACATTCATCTGGACCAAATGAATGTCAACGCCATCTAAGGAGCCGATTCAAAATAGATGAATCGGCTTGGCTTGTGGTGCGGTCGGGGATTTTCAGCGGGAGTCGCTGCGGGTAGACTCGACG
>NZ_RXMA01000006.1:110580-242964 GCF_003966125.1 Azospirillum griseum | reverse complement strand
ACCAAGGCCACCTCCCTTTCGGTAGCCTTGAATCAAATTTCTGCGACCACGGGAATCCCATTCTTCGCCTGAATGTCAACAGGCCCTAAACCGAATCATCGACGCCGCGCATAGCCGCTTTGCGCGGCCATGGCCCGGCTTGCGCGGAAAGGCGGCTCCGCTCACAACTGGGGACGAAGCGTTTCAACCTCGCGAGCGTCATCGATCATGCGCATTCTGGTCGTGCAGAACAGCCAAACCGCCCCCATCGGCATCGTGGGGGAGGCGCTGGTGGAGAATGGAGCCAGCCTGACCACCATCGCCGCGAACGAGGGCGAGGCGATTCCCGACCGCGACGGCTTTGCCGGTCTGGTCGTGCTGGGCGGGCCGCAAGACGCCTGGGATGACAGCCATGGCCCGCATTTCCCCAAGGTGATGGACACCATCCGCGCCTTTGCCGACGCCGACCGCCCGGTGATGGGAATCTGCCTGGGGGCGCAGCTCACCGCGCGGGCCTATGGCGCACGGGTCTACCGGCACGAGGCGGCGGAGCTGGGGGTCTGCCCGGTGACGCTGCACGATCACGCAGCCGAGGATCCGGTCGTTGGCGGCTTTGGCCCGTCGCTCCAACTGGTGCAGTGGCATTACGACACCTTCGAATTTCCCGAGGGGGCCGTTCCGCTGGCCTACAGCGACGTGTGCGGGCGGCAGGCCTTCCGCTTGGGCCGCGCCACCTACGCCTTTCAATTCCACCCGGAAGCCACGGCGGGAATCGTCCGGGGCTGGGCGTCGCGTTTTGGTGAGGAGGCGCGGGAGAAGAACCGCAGCCTGCTCGACGGGTTGGACGCGGCGCTGGACGCCCATCTTCCGGCGGCGGACCGTTTCGCCCGCGAGATGACCAAGCGCTGGCTGGCGTTGGCCTGATACCCCCCAAAACGCAGGGTCGGGCCGCGTGGGGAGGGTTACTCCGCGCGGCTTTGCGCCAGCAGGTCGGCCAACAGCTCCGGGGTGTCCACGTCGTAGAGGATGCCCGCGTCATCCACCGCGACCTCGCACAGCCGGTCCGCGTGCTGGCCGATCAGGCGCTTGGCCCCGGAATCGCCGGTCAACCCGGCCATGTCGGCGAAAAAGCTGCGGTCCCACAACACCGGGTTGCCCTGCTTGCCGTGGGTGGTCGGCACGCAGATGGCGCGGCCTTCCAGCGGGTTGAAGGCGGCGATCAACCGGTCGATCACCCCGGCGCGCACGCGCGGCATGTCGCCCAAACACACGACCACGGCGTCGGCGTCCGCCGGGACCGCCGCCAGACCGGCGCGCAGCGACGCGCTGAGGCCATCGGCGAAATCCGGGTTGCGGACGAAGCGCACCGGCTTGCCCGACAGCGCCAATTCCACCGCGTCGCCCTGGTGGCCGGTGACGACGATGACGCCCTGCGCCTGCGAGGCCAGCGCGGCATCGACCGCGCGGGCGACCAGCGGCGCGCCGTTGACCGCCGCCAACAGCTTGTTGCTGCCGCCCATCCGGCTGGACCGTCCTGCGGCGAGCACCAGCGCGGTGACGCGCGGCGCGCGCGGGGCCTCCACCGCCGCGCCAGCGCGGGGCAGGGGGCGGCTGGGAATTTCGGCCAACAGCCCGCCCACCCCCATCCGCATGATGTCGCGGCGGCTGGGCGGCACCCCCGCCGCGATCCGTTGCAGCACCCAGTCAAAACCGTTCAACTTGGGGGAGCGGGCGCAGCCGGGCAGGCCCAGCACCGGGGTGTCGCCCCGGCGGGCCAACAGCAGCAGATTGCCGGGATCGACCGGCATGCCGACATGCTCGACCGTTCCGCCCGCCCGTTCGATGGCGGCGGGCAGCACGTCACGCCGGTCGGTGATGGCCGAGGCCCCGGCGATCAGCAGAAGATCGACCTTTGGTGCCGCGTTGATGCGGGCGGCGAGCGCGGTTTCGTCGTGATCGCAGCGGGTTTCGTGGACCAGTGACCCGCCCAACGCCTCCACCCGGTCGCGGGTGACGGCGACGGTTTTGTCGAGCACGCTGTCTTTCAGGCCGGGCAGACGGGTTTGGATGAGCGCCACCGACAGCGGGCGGAAGGCGGCAACGCACAGGGGCGGAGACCCAGCCTTGGCCACCGCCTCCGCCCGCGCCACGGCGGATTCGGGGGCGGCGAACGGGATGATCTTGACCGTCGCCACCATTTGCCCCGGCTCCACCACCGACGCGTCGGGCAGGGTGGCGATGGTGACGCTCTCGTCGATCAGGTTGATGGCGTCGAGCCGCGCGGTGTCCAGGCGCAGCAGGCCGCGCGCGGTGGCGAACAGATTGACCCGCCCGGTGAAGGGCGCGGCGACGGTCAGGCCGGATCCGGCCACCGTCCGCGCCACCCGTTCGGCCGCCGCATCCTCCGCCACATCGTCGGCGTCCAGTCGCACGGCGATCACCGTGGCAATCCCCGCCGCGCGCAGGGCGGTGACATCCTCCGCCGACAGGCGGCGGCCCTTTTTGAAGGTCAGATCACCGCAACGCAGGGAGTGCGCCAGAATGGCACCCTCGGCGTCGTCGATCGGCAGGGGGCCAAAGCGCATGGCGGCGGGCGATCCGGTTGGCGATCAGCAGGGGTGGTTTTCGCCACGGCGGACGCAGGTGATCTGCCCCAAAATCGACAACGCGATTTCGGCGGGCGTCACCGCCCCGATGGACAGGCCAACGGGGCCGCGAATGCGCTTGACCTGCGCCTCGCTCAACCCCTCGTCGCGCAGGCGGTCGAGCCGCAGCGCGTGGGTGCGCTTGCTGCCCAGCGCGCCGACGTAAAAGGCGGGGGAACGCAGCGCGGCGATCAGCGCCGGGTCGTCCAGCTTGGGATCGTGCGACAGGGTGACGATGGCGGTGCGCACATCGGGGGACAGCGCGGTCAACGCCTCGTCCGGCCAATCGTGATTGAGCGTGATGTTGGGGAAACGGGCGGGGGTGGCGAAGGCCCCGCGTGGGTCGATCACCGTCACGTCATAGCCGCTGAGGACGGCCAGCGGGGCCAGCGCCTGGGCGATGTGGACGGCCCCGACGATCAACAGGCGCATCGCCGGGTTGTGGACGTGGACGAACAGGCGGAACCCATCCTCGTCCTGCGGGTCGGTCAACAGGCCGGAACGGTCCTGGCGGATGCGTCGTCGCACCTCGTCCAACATTTCCGCTTCCAGGCCGAAGCCGCCATGGACGGCGTCCTCGAACACGAGCGATTGCAGGCCGCTGGTCAGATCGGTGACGAGCGCCACCGGGGTCGCGGCGGCTTTCGCGGCGACCAATCGGTCGAAAATGTCACGTTTCATTCCACGGCCTCGACATAGACTTGCACCTGCCCGCCGCAGGCCAGCCCGACTTCCCAGGCCATTTCGTTGGTGATGCCGAAGGACAACAGGCGCGGTTCGCCGTCCTCCATGGTTTTGGCCGCTTCGTGGGCCACGGCGTTTTCGATGCAGCCGCCCGACACCGATCCGGCCATGGCACCGTCGTCATCGACCGCCATCTGGCTGCCGACCGGGCGGGGCGAGGATCCCCAGGTCGCGATCACGGTCGCCAACGCCACCTTGCGCCCGGCGGACCGCCACGCGGCGGCCTGTTCTATGATGTTGTCCGCCATCAGGGTGTCGTTCATCCCGCCGCCTCCTTGACCCAGCGGCGCAAACCCGGTTGCCGACGCGGGCCTTGCCGCGACAGGGCATCGGCAAGACCAGCGAGGCTGTTCAGGTTGTGCGTCGCACGAAAATCATCCACGTGTGGCAGCAACGCCCGAATGCCGGAGGATTTTGGCGCAAAGCCATCCCACCGCAGCAACGGATTCAGCCAGACGAGCCGCCGACAGCTTTTGTGCAACCGTTCGGCCTCCGCCGCAAGCCCTTCCCCTGCATCCCTGTCCAGCCCGTCGGTAATGAGCAAAATGATCGCACCCTGGCCCAGCACCCGGCGCGCCCACTGGTGGTTGAAGGCGCGCAGGGCCGTGCCGATCCGCGTGCCGCCCGACCAGTCGGCCACCGCAGTCGACACCGCGTCCAGCGCCACATCCACATCCTTGTGACGCAGATGGCGGGTGATGTTCGTCAGCCGCGTGCCAAAGACGAAGCTGTGCACCCGGTCACGGTCGTTTGTGATGGCGTGCATGAAATGCAGGATCATGCGCGAATAGCGCGTCATGGATCCGGAAATGTCGCACAGAACCACCAGCGGCGGCGGGCGGGTGCGTTGGCGCTTGCGCGCCGGATCGACCAGATCGCCGCCCGACCGCAGCATCCGCCGCAAGGTGGCGCGCGGGTCGATGCGCGGCCCCTGCGGATCGGGCCGGTGGCGGCGGGTCGTCACCTCCGCCAGCGGCAGGGCGAGGGTGGCCAGCAGCTTTTTCGCCTGCGCCATCTCCTCGTTGGTCATGCTTTCGAAATCCTTCGCCTGCAACCGCTCGGCGGCGGACATGGTGAAGGTGGCGTCGATCTCGATTTCGGTCTTGTCCTTGCCCTCCACCTGCGGCGCGGTCCCGTGCAGCGCCTCGGCCAGGCGTTGGGCCATCTCCGGCTTGTCCGGCGCGGGGTCGGTCCGCACCGTCGGCAGCATCATCGCCATCATCTTTTTCAGGATGTCGGGATTGCGCCAGAAGATGTGAAAGGCCTGGTCGAACAGCTCGCTGTGCTCGCGGCGGCTGACCAGCACCGCGTGCAGCGCCCAATAGAAATCGGTGCGGTTGCCCGGCCCCACCGCCTCCACCGCCTCCAGCGCCTGCAGGACCTTGCCCGGCCCCACCGGCAGACCGGCGGCGCGCAGCGCGCGGGCGAAATGCATCAGGTTCAGGGCCAGCCGGTCCCGGTAGGGGGCGGGGTCGGTCATGGGGGTTCCCTCACCGGGCCGTGGTGGCGGCCAGTTCGGTCTTGACCTGGGCGAGGATGCGCGCGGCCTCGCTGCCCTGGATGCGGGCGATGTCGTCCTGATACTTCAGCAACGCGCCCAAGGTGTCGTTGATGACGGCGGGTTCCAATTCCAACTGGTTCAACTCGACCAGCGCCTGCGCCCAATCCAGCGTTTCGGCCACGCCGGGGGATTTGTAGAGGTCCAGCCCACGCAGCGACTGGACGAAGCCAACCACCTGCGCGGTCAGGCGGGCGTCGGCCTGCGGGGCCTTCACCGCCACGATCCGACGTTCGCGGTCCGCCGACGGGTAATCGACCCAATGGTAGAAGCAACGCCGCTTCAGCGCGTCGTGAATCTCGCGGGTGCGGTTGGAGGTGAGGATTACAATCGGTGGTTCGGGCGCGTGGACGGTGCCGAATTCCGGGATCGTCACCTGAAAATCGGACAGGATTTCCAGCAGATAGGCTTCAAACGGCTCGTCGGTGCGGTCCAACTCGTCGATCAGCAGCACCGGCGGCCCGGCGGGATCGGGTTCAAGCGCCTGGAGCAGCGGGCGTTTGATGAGGAAGCGTTCGGAAAACAGATCGGCGGCCAGCGCGTCGCGGTCCACCCCCGCCGCCTTGCCCTCGGCGGCCTCCGTCAGCCGGATTTCCATCATCTGGCGGGCGTAGTTCCACTCATAGACCGCCGACGCGGCGTCCAACCCCTCGTAGCATTGCAGGCGCACCAGCCGACGGCCCAGCGTGGCCGAGAGCACCTTGGCGATCTCGGTCTTGCCGACCCCGGCCTCGCCCTCCAGAAACAGCGGGCGCTTGAGCTTCAGCGCGAGAAACAGCGCGGTCGCCAGCGAACGGTCGGCGACGTAATCGCCACGGGCAAGCAGGGCCGCCGTCTCATCGACAGAGGTGGGGAGGGCAATCGGCATGGGATCCGTGGGGTGACGGGGAGAGGACAATCAGGCGGCGGCGGAACGTTGCGTTTGCGCATGGTGCCAGAGACGATCCGCCGGATAATCAATCTCCGGCTCGTCATCATCGCCCCCCCACCCAATCGCCCACCCCCAGGCCACGCATTTGACCCTGGCGAACAAGGATGGATCGGCGAGCGGACGAAGGACCGTGAATCGGTGGATCGGATCGGACAGATCGACGACATCGCGGGTGCCGTCGATCCAGGTGACGGCGACCGACAGGGTTCCGGGCAGAGCCATGACGGATACGACGCGGGGTTGGTCCATGATTACTCCTCGCCGTTGATCTCGATCCAGCGCAGGGCCAGAAGCGGACGGTTGTCCGCCGCCCAATCCAGAACCTTGCGCGTCGTGTCCGGTGGCGCGCTGCCCTTCAACGTTACCAGATCATTGATCCGAACCAACAGGTTGAAATCCGGCCCGACCACATGGAAATGGGGCGGGTTGTGATCGTCGGCGTAAATATAAACGCGGGCGTTGCCGATGCGGGCAAGAATGGGCATGCCGACCAAGCGCTGAAAGATGATGAACGCAGAGGTCGCCCACGCCGCCCGAACGCTCGAAAGGGCGGGCGGCGTGGGCGCGACATTTCCTTACCCCGCCGCTTCGACCGCCCGCTTGGCCATCACGGTGACGAGATGGGCGCGGTAGTCGGCGCTGGCGTGCAGGTCGGCGTTCAAATCGTCGGCGCTGACCGACAGGCCGTTCAACGCCTCCGCCGCGAAGTTGGCCTCCAGCGCGGCCTCAAAGGCGGGAACGCGGAAGACGGACCCGGCGGCACCGGTCACGGCGACCCGCACCTCCGCCCCGTATTTCGCCACGAAAACGCCGACGATGGCGTAGCGGCTGGCCGGGTTGCGGAACTTGGCGTAGGCCGCCTTGTCCGGCGTGGAGAAGCGGACGGACTTGACGATCTCGCCCGGCTCCAGCGCGGTTTCGAACATGCCGGTGAAGAAGTCGTCGCCCGCGATGGTCCGGCGGTCGGTCGTGACCGTCGCCTTGAGCGCCACCACCGCCGAGGGGTAATCCGCCGACGGGTCGGCGTTGGCGATGGAGCCGCCCAGCGTGCCCATGTTGCGCACCTGCCGGTCGCCGATGCCCTCGGCAAGGCTGGCGAGCGCGGGGATGGTCGCCTTGACCAGATCGGAATGGGCAACTTCGGAGTGGCGGGTGAAGGCCCCGACCTCCAGACCGCCATCAACCGCGTTGATCCCCTTCATCTCCGCCACGCCGCTGAGATCGACCAGGGCGGAGGGTTGGGCAAGGCGCTGTTTCAGCGTCGGCAGCAGGGTCTGCCCACCACCGAGCAGCTTGGCGTCCTCGGCCTGCGCGGCGGCGACCGCGTCGGCCAGCGTCGAGGGCCGTTGGTACGTAAACGCGTACATCGGATCGTCTCCTTGTCTTTCGACGTTTGTTCGGCGGCGTTATTCGGCGGCCAGGGCGGGGGTGGCGTTCTGGATCGCCCGCCAGACCTTTTCCGGCGTCGCCGGCATGTCGAGATGCGTCACACCAAAGGCGCTGAGCGCATCGACCACCGCGTTCATCGTTGCGGCGGACGCGCCGATGGTCCCGGCCTCGCCACAGCCCTTCACGCCGAGCGGGTTGTGGGTGCAAGGCTGGTCTTCATGGTAGCGCACGGTGAAGGACGGCACGTCGTCGGCGCGCGGCATGCAGTAATCCATGAAGGAGCCGGTCAGCAACTGGCCGGACTCGTCGTCGTAGACGCAGTTTTCCAACAGCGCCTGGCCGATGCCCTGGACGATGCCGCCATGGACCTGGCCTTCGACGATCAGCGGGTTGATGACGTTGCCGAAATCATCGACCGCCGAGAAGGCGACGACCTGGGTCACGCCGGTTTCGGGATCGATCTCCACCTCGCAGACGTGGCAACCGTTGGGGTAGGTGAAGTTTTTCGGATCGTAGAAGGCCTGCTCGTCCAGCCCCGGTTCCAGCTCGTCGAGCGGGAAATTGTGCGGAACATAGGCTTGCAACGCGATGTCGCCGATGCCCAGGCTCTTGTCGGTCCCGGCCACGGTGAAACGGCCGTCCTTCACCTCGATGTCGGTTTCGGCGGCTTCCAGCATGTGGGCGGCGATCTTCTTGGCCTTGCGCTCCACCTTGTCCATCGCCTTGACCAGGGCCGACCCGCCAACCGCGAGCGAGCGCGAGCCGTAGGTGCCCATGCCGAACGGGATCTTGGAGGTGTCGCCATGGACGATCTCCACATTCTCGATCGGCACGCCGAAGCGTTCGGCGACCAGCTGGGCGAAGGTGGTCTCGTGGCCCTGGCCGTGGCTGTGCGACCCGGTGAAGACCGTCACCGACCCGGTGGGGTGGAACCGGACCTCGGCGCACTCATACAGACCGGCGCGGGCACCCAAGGCCCCGGCCACGTTGCTGGGGGCGATGCCGCAGGCCTCGATGTAGGTGGAGAAGCCGATGCCGCGCAGCTTGCCCTTGGCCTTCGACGCCGCCTTGCGCGCGGCAAAGCCGTCGTAATCGACCAGCGGCAGGGCGATGTCGAGATTCTTGGCAAAATCGCCGCTGTCGTACTGCAAGGCCACCGGCGTCTGATAGGGCATGGCGGAGGCCGGGACGAAGTTGCGCCGCCGGATCTCCGCCCGGTCCAGCCCGGCCACGCCAGCCGCGATGTCGACCAGACGTTCGATCAGATAGCAGGCCTCCGGCCGACCGGCCCCGCGATAGGCGTCCACCGGGGCGGTGTTGGTGAAAACGGCCTTCACCTCGGCGTAGATCGCCGGGGTCTTGTACTGGCCCGCCAGCAGGGTGGCGTAAAGGTAGGTCGGGATCGACGGGGCGAAGGTGGAGAGGTAGGCCCCGAGATTGGCCAGCGTGGACACGCGCAGCGCCAGGAAATGGCCGTCCTGGTCCATCGCCATTTCGGCGTGGCTGACATGGTCGCGGCCATGCGCGTCGGTCAGGAAGCTTTCCGAACGGTCGGCGGTCCATTTCACCGGACGCCCGATCTTCTTCGCCGCCCAGGTGACGACGGCCTCTTCGCCATAATGGAAGATTT
Organism: Azospirillum griseum; assembly: GCF_003966125.1. Classification (GTDB taxonomy): domain Bacteria; phylum Pseudomonadota; class Alphaproteobacteria; order Azospirillales; family Azospirillaceae; genus Azospirillum; species Azospirillum griseum. The sequence continues at coordinate 234,088 of NZ_RXMA01000006.1, read as the reverse complement.
TGGAGCCGAAACCGCCGCCGACGTCCGGGGCGACCACCCGCAGCTTGTGCTCCGGGATGCCCAGCACGAAGGCCCCCATCAGCAGGCGGATGACGTGCGGGTTCTGGCTGGTCGTGGTCAGGGTGTATTCGCCGTTCGACGGGTCATACTCGCCCAGCGCCGCGCGCGGTTCCATCGCGTTGGGAACGAGCCGGTTGTTGACCAGATCGATCGTGGCAACGTGGGCGGCCTGGGCAAAGGCGGCGTCCACCGCCGCCTTGTCCCCCAGATGCCAGTCGTAGCACAGGTTGCCGGGGGCCTCGTCGTGCACCTGCGGGGCTTCCGCCGTCACCGCGCGGGTGGAGGCGGTGACGGCGGGCAGCTCCTCGTAATCGACCACGACCAGTTCGGCGGCGTCGCGGGCCTGGTCCTTGGTTTCGGCGATGACCACGGCCACCGCGTCACCGACGTAGCGCACACGGCCACGGGCGAGCGGGAAATGCCCCGGCTCCTTCATCGGCGAACCGTCTTTGGAATGGATCTGCCAGCCGCAAGGCAGGCTGCCGACCTTGTCGGCCTCCATGTCGGCCCCGGTCAGCACGGCGACCACGCCGGGAGCGGCCAGCGCGGCGCTGGCGTCGATGCCCTTGACCAGGGCGTGCGGGTAGGGCGAGCGGACATGGACCAGATGGGTCATGTTCGGGCGCTTGAAATCGTCCGTGTAATTGCCACGGCCCGTCAGAAACCGAGGATCTTCGAGCCGACGCACCGACGCGCCGACACCGTTGGGGTTCGCCATCTGTGTTTCCTCCCACAATCGACCGTGTTCCGGCCCGTTATGACGAGAGACTGGGACGCGCCGCCGTTCCTAATCCTTACCATTCGCGCCGGGCGCGCCGTTGTCTTGCGCGCGCTGTTCGGCGGACGGGCGGCCCTTGGGACACCACACGCCTGGACCGTCGCCTTATTCGGCGGCGGCCTTGGCCGACGGGCTGTTCATCGCCTCGGCACCGGCCTGCACCGCCTTGACGATGTTGTGGTAGCCGGTGCAACGGCAGATGTTGCCCTCCAGCCCGTCGCGGATGTCGTGTTCGGTCGGGGTGGGGTTGTTGCGGACCAGATCGACCGCGCTCATCACCATGCCCGGCGTGCAGAAGCCGCATTGCAGGCCGTGATGTTCGCGAAAAGCGGCCTGCATCGGGTGCAGCGTGCCATCGGCGGCGGCCAGCCCCTCGATGGTGGTGACGCTGGCCCCGTTGGCCTGGACCGCCAGCGTGGTGCAGGACTTCACCGAGCGGCCATCGACATGGACAACGCAGGCGCCGCATTGGCTGGTGTCGCACCCGACATGGGTGCCGGTCAGGGACAGATGGTCACGAAGGAACGTGACGAGCAGGGTCCGTTCCTCCACCTCGCGCGAGACCGTCTTGCCATTGACGGTCATCGTAACGGTACAGGGCATCGAAAATCCTCCCGCTGGCTTTGATGGGCTGGCTGGTCGTTTGGTCAAAAAGCCGATCACTGGAACAAGGCCAATCACAGGAACAAGGATAGGGTGCGTCGATGGGGGAAGGTCAAGCCATCCGATGGCGAATGGCCAAAAGAAGTGCTCTGAAACGGTCGGGGACTCGGATAGTCCGTACTGGCGCGCAATTTTTCACCGCGTTACAGTGGCTTGGCAATCCCCGCAGCAAGCGGGACCATCAACGAGAACCGGGAGAGTCAGCATGAAACGCCTTGTCGCCGCCGTCGGAGTCTGCCTGTTCGCATCGCTGCCGGCCCAGGCCGAGTCGTTCATCACCGTGCTGACCGGCGGGACGAGCGGCGTCTATTATCCGTTGGGCGTGGCGCTGTCGAACGTCTATGGCAAGGCGCTGCCCGGGGCCAAGGTGACGGCGCAGGCGACCAAGGCGTCGGTCGAAAACCTCAACCTGCTCCAGGCCGGGCGGGGCGAGATCGGTTTCACGCTGGGCGATTCGCTGGGCGACGCCTGGAAGGGCAACGAGGAGGCCGGGTTCAAGGCAAAGCTGGAAAAGCTGCGCACCATCGCGGCGATCTACCCCAACTACATCCAGGTCGTCGCCAGCAAGGACTCGGGCATCAAGACGCTGGCCGATCTGAAGGGCAAGCGCGTGTCGGTCGGCGCGCCGAAATCCGGCACGGAACTGAACGCGCGCGCCATCTTCGGCGCGGCGGGGCTGGCCTACAAGGATTTCGCCCGCACCGAGTATCTGCCCTTTGGCGAGTCGGTGGACCTCATCAAGAACCGCCAATTGGACGCGACGCTGATCTCCGCCGGTCTGGGCGTGGCCGCGATCAAGGATCTGTCCTCTTCGCAGGAGATCACCATCGTCAGCATCCCGGCGGACGTGGTGGCCAAGGTCGGCGATCCGGCCTTCATCCCGGAAACCGTGCCCGCCAACACCTATCCGGGCCAGACCGAGGCCATCGCCACCGCCGCCGTCCGCAATTTGCTGGTTACGCATTCCGGCGTGTCGGACGACGCGGCCTATGCCATGACCAAGACCCTGTTCGACAATTTGGACGCGCTGGCCGCCGCCCACGTTGCCGCCAAACAGATCAAGCTGGATTCCGGGGCCACCCAGTCGCCGGTTCCGCTGCACCCCGGTGCGATCAAGTTTTTCAAGGAAAAGGGCCTGATGTGAGCGCGGTCCAGGGGGAGCGCGCGGCATGAGCGCCAAGACCAGCGACGCGGACGCGCAAATCCGTCAGGCTATCGACCGGGAAAACCCATCCACCGTCGTCGCGTTCGAGGGGTTCGACGGCAAGGCGGTGTTTCTCATCGCTGTGGCCTTTTCCGCCTTCCAGCTTTGGACCGCCGCCTTCAACCCGCTGTCCAGCATGGTGGTTCGGTCGGTCCATGTCGGCTTTCTGCTGCTGATGACCTTCGCCCTGTTCGGTTTCCGGCAGGAGACCGAGCGCAAGAGCGTGCCGTGGTATGATTGGCTGTTGGGTCTGACCGCCTTTGCCATCGGCCTCTACCATTATGTGTTCGAGGTCGATCTGATCCAGCGGTCGGGCGACCCCAGCACCACCGATCTGGTGGTGGGCGTCGTCGCCATCGCCCTGGTGTTTGAGGGCGCGCGGCGGATCATGGGGATGGCGTTGCCGATCATGTGCGGCGTCTTCATTCCCTACGCTCTGTTCGGGCGCTATCTGCCCTTTGGTCTGGGGCATCGCGGCTACGACGTCGATCAGGTGATCGACAACCTGTTCCTGTCGACCGAGGGGATTTACGGGACGCCGACCTTTGTGTCGGCCAGCTACATCTTTCTGTTCATCCTGTTCGGGGCGTTTCTGGAGCGCGCCGGGATGATCAAGCTGTTCAACGACGTCTCGCTGGGGCTGGTCGGCCACGCCAAGGGCGGACCGGCCAAGGTGGCGGTGATTTCCTCCGGCCTGATGGGGACCATCAACGGGTCGGGCGTGGCCAATGTGCTGACCACCGGGCAATTCACCATCCCGCTGATGATGCGCTTCGGCTACCGCCCGGCCTTCGCCGGGGCGGTGGAGGCCACGGCCAGCATGGGCGGGCAGTTGATGCCGCCGGTGATGGGGGCCGCCGCCTTCATCATGGCGGAAACCATCGGCGTGCCCTACAGCGAGGTGGCGATCGCCGCCGCCATTCCGGCCATCCTTTATTTCGGCAGCGCCTTTTGGATGGTCCATCTGGAAGCGGGGATGCGCAACCTCGTCGGTCTGCCGCGCGAGCAGTGCCCCAGCGCGCTGAAGGCGGTGATCGAGGGCTGGTATCTGATTTTGCCGTTGGCCGCGCTGGTCTATCTGCTGTTTTCCGGCTTCACCCCGCTGTTCGCCGGGGTGATGGGGATCGCGGCGACGGCGGCCCTGATCCTGGGGATGCGCATCGTCACAACCATCGGGCCGACGGCGCTGCGCGTCGCCTTCTGGGTCGTGGTCGGCCTGGTTGCCGCCGGGTTGTGGCGGCTGGGGCTGCGCACCGAGCATCTGGCCTTCACCATCGTCGTGCTGCTCATCATCCCCTGCCTGCTGTTCCGGGGCGGGCGGGAAACCCTGGCGCTGGTGGTGCACAGCGTCGCCGACGGGGCGAAGAACGCCATCGGCGTCGGCGTGGCCTGCGCGCTGGTCGGCGTGCTGATCGGCATGATGACGCTGACCGGTCTGGCGTCGAGCTTCGCCACCACCATCGTCGATTGGTCGGGCGGCAATCTGCTGGCCGCGCTGGTGCTGACGATGATCGCCTGCATCGTGCTGGGGACCGGCCTGCCGACCACGGCCAACTACATCATCACCGCGTCCATCGCCGCCCCGGCGCTGCTGACCATGGGCGTGCCGCTGATCGTCAGCCACATGTTCGTGTTCTATTTCGGCATCATGGCGGACCTGACGCCGCCGGTGGCGCTGGCCGCGCTGGCGGCCTCCTCCATCTGCAAGGCCGATCACATGGAGATCGGCTGGATCGCCACCCGCGTCGCCATGGCGGGCTATGTCGTGCCCTTCATGGCCGTCTATGACCCGGCGTTGGTGCTGCAATCGGGCGATTGGCTGGCGATTGGCTATGTCTTCGTCAAGGCCTGCGTCGCCATCGCCCTGTGGGGGGCGGCGACCATCGGCTTTTTCTGGACGCCGCTGTCCTGGCCCGCCCGCCTATACGCCGCCGCCGCGTCCTTCCTGTTCGTGGTGGCGCTGCCCCTGACCGACGAGGCCGCCTTCGTCATGACCGGGCTGTTCCTGCTCTGGCAGCATCGCCAGCGCCGGGCGTTGACGGCGGTGCCGGTGTAGCCGGTGGGCGGCCTGTGCGTGGTTGCAGCGCTGGGCGGGGCGCTGTTGGCCACGCTGCCGGGATCCGTCTTCTCCCTGTCCTGGACCCACTCGGTCGAACGCACCGAGTGGCGGGAGGAATGGCGGATCACCGACGCCGGTCTGACCCTGACCGAGGCCCGCGTGCGCGGGACCGGGGCAGGGATGGAGCCGGGGGCCGACGCCCGTCTGATCGATGGCTGGTGGGTGTGGGTTCCGTCCCTGCCGCCGCAAGAGAGCGTGCCCCTGGCCGCCTCCGGCTTCACCGCCGAGCATCGGCTGTGCGCCGGATCCGACTGCCGGGTTTTGAGCGGCTGGATGTCACCAAACGCAACCGGGCGGGTGGGGGAGGCGGTGACGCTGCGCCCCTGCCAACCGGGCTACGAAAGTTCATCCCCATCCGCGCCATAGCGTCTTGGCTTGGCCGTGTTCCCGCCCCATACTCCGCCACCCCCATAATCCGGTGTTCTGGACCGATGATCACGCAGATTGCTTCCCGCCGCGCCGCCCCGACGTCGCTGTTCCTGATCGGCCTGTTGGCCGGAGCGGTCGGTCTGCCCGATCTTGCCCTGGCGGCGGAGGCCGGTGCCCCGCATCTGGACGGGCGGGCGATGGGGGCGTTGTGGGTGGTTCCCTTCGTCGGAATCCTGATGTCCATCGCGCTGTTCCCGCTGTTGGCTCCGATGGTCTGGCACCATCATTTCGGCAAGATTTCCGCCGCCTGGGCCGCCGCCTTCCTGCTGCCCTTCGCCGCCGTTTTCGGGGTGGAGCTGGCGACGTTTGAGCTGCTGCACACGCTGCTGTTGGAATACATCCCCTTCATCATCCTGCTGACCGCCCTGTTCACGGTGGCGGGAGGGGTGCGGTTGGTGGGATCGCTGGTCGGCACGCCGCTGGCCAACACGGTTGGGCTGGCGCTGGGGACCGCGCTGGCCAGCCTGATGGGGACAACCGGCGCGTCGATGCTGTTGATCCGCCCGTTGCTGCGCGCCAACGAGCATCGCCGCCACAAGGTCCACACCGTCGTTTTCTTCATTTTCCTGGTGTCGAACGTCGGCGGGTCCCTGACCCCGCTGGGCGATCCGCCGCTGTTCCTGGGCTTTCTGAAGGGCGTGTCCTTCTTCTGGCCAACGGTTCATCTGCTGGGGCCGATGCTGTTCCTGTCCGGCCTGCTGCTGGCGATCTATTTTGTGCTCGATCTGGTTCTGCACACCCGCGATCCCGGCAAACACCCGCTGATCGAGGGGGTGCACGAGCGTGAACCGGTGCGGATTGAGGGCGGGGTCAATCTGCTGCTGCTGGTCGCCATCATCGGGGCGGTGCTGTTGAGCGGCGTGTGGCATCCCGGCGTTGGCGTGACCCTGTATCAAGTCACCGTGCCGCTGGAGACCATCGTGTCGAACCTGCTGCTGATCGGCATCACGGTGCTGTCGCTGAAACTGACCAGCGAGAAGAGCCGCCGCCTGAACGGCTTCAGTTGGGGGCCGATTGTGGAGGTGGCCAAGCTGTTCGCCGCCATCTTCCTGACCATCATCCCCGCCATCGCCATCCTGAAGGCGGGGACCGACGGCGCGCTGGGGGCGATCATCGCGGCGGTGAACGAGGGTGGGAAGCCGAACCCGGCGGCCTATTTCTGGGCGGCGGGCATCCTGTCCAGCTTCCTGGACAACGCCCCGACCTATCTCATCTTCTTCAACACGGCGGGCGGCGACGCCAACCTGTTGATGGGCGATCTGGCCCTGACCCTGACGGCGATTTCCGCCGGGGCGGTGTTCATGGGGGCCAACAGCTACATCGGCAACGCCCCCAACTTCATGGTCAAGGCGATTGCCGAAGAGCGCGGCGTGGCGATGCCGAGCTTCTTCGGCTACATGGCCTGGTCCTGCGGCATCCTGGTCCCGTTGTTCGGCCTGATGACGCTGGTGTTTTTTGTTTGAGCGATGAACAGGGGCGAGCGGGGCAGGGGCTGGTCAGGCTTCGCCGCGCTCCTCCCGCTTGGCCTGTTGCCACAGGGCTTCCATCTCGTCCAGCGTGGCGTCGTCCGGTTTGCGGCCCTGGTCGGCCAGCAGGGCTTCGATGCGGTGGAAGCGGCGTTCGAATTTGGCGTTGGTCCCGCGCAGCGCCGCTTCCGGCTCCACCTTCACCCGGCGGGCGAGGTTGACGACGGCGAACAGCAGATCGCCCATCTCGTCGGCCACCCGTTCCGGCGGCGACCCGGCGTCCATCTCCGCCCGCAACTCGCCGATCTCCTCTTCGATCTTGTCGAGGATGTCGCGCGGGTTGGTCCAGTCGAAGCCGACGCGGGCGGCGCGGTTTTGCAGCTTCAGCGCGCGGGTCAGGGCGGGCAGGGCAGGGATGACGCCTTCCAACGCCGACGGCGCGCGCCCTTCGGCGGCGGCCTTGGCGGCGCGCTCGGCCGCCTTGTGTTCCTCCCAACGCGAGGTCTGCTGATCGGCGCTGTTGATCTCCTCCGGGCCGAAGACGTGGGGATGGCGGCGGATCATCTTGTCGGTGATGACCCCGGCGACCTCATCGAAATCGAACAGACCGTCTTCGCGGGCCATCTGGGTGTAATAGACGACCTGAAACAGCAGATCGCCCAGCTCTTCCCGCAGCGAGGCCATGTCGTTCTTTTCGATGGCGTCGGCGACCTCATACGCCTCTTCGATAGTGTGCGGCGCGATGGTTTTGTAGGTTTGTTCCAGATCCCACGGGCATCCGCCATTGGGATCGCGCAGCCGCGCCATGACGTCGATGAGCCGGTCGATGTTGCGGGCCATGGTCCAGAAATCTCCAAAGCGGGAAAAGCCGATGCGACGGCCGGAACCATAGCCCAAGCCACCGGCCCATTTCCACGCCCCCGCAAGAGGGTAAAGAAAACTCATAATTATGATTATGGAAAATAAAGGTTGGTCAAAGCAGAGCAGGGCGGCGATGTCGGCGCGCGGCCATAACAGACGGCGGCCTGTTACAGATCGTGACTGTGGGCAATCTTCCGCCGCGACTGGCAATCGTCTATCGTGGCTGTGGTTTCAGGAGAAACCGGATTTCCACATAGGATTGCAAGCGAATGCGTTCGGCGGTGCGGGGTTTGACCGGGGCCGTGGTGGCGGCTGGCGTGATGGCGGCGACGGCCTCGATGGGGTTGGCCCAGACTGGTGGCGGTTCGGCGGCAATCGTCAGCCCGCCGCCGCTCAATTGCGCCAAGCCGACGACGCCGGTGGACAAAACCCTGTGCGGCAGCGCCGACCTGAAGGTCGCGGCGGAGGATGTCGCGGCGGGGCTGCGCGAAACGCTGGCCAACACACCCGTCGGGGAACGCGACGCGGTGACGCGCGGGCAACAGGCGTTCCTGAGCGAGCGGGATCGAACCTGCGCCGACCGAGCGGCGACCGAGGCTTGTTTGCGCCTGTATCAGAAGCGCATTGGCGATCTTCAGACCGTGAGCAGCGCCGGGCAGAAGAAGCTTGCCGCCATCGCCGCCACAATCCCAAAGGACCCGAAGGCCGCCGCCGCCGCGCTGCAACGGTACGACGGCCCGGCGGCCAAGGCGTGGCTGGTCTATCTGCTGCAAGCCGGTCTGGTCACGCCGTCGGACAAGGAGGGCAAGCGGGAGACGCTCGTCGCCGGGCTGGTCGCGGCCATCCGCCGCGATCTGGTGGCCGACCCCGACCTGAAGGAGGAGATCGACAAGCTGGGCGATCTGTCAACGGCACCACTGGCCAACAGCCTGATGCTGCTGCGTCATGTCCTGTCCACCACCGAACTGGACGCGCCGTGCTTCCTGTTCACCAAGCACGGAGTCTTAGCGTTCGAGGCGTTCGGCCCCTTCTGGAACAGCAGCCGCGACGCCTCCCCTGCCCTGTGCGAACCGCCGCTGTCGGTGTTCGATCTGCCGGAATGGAAAAAGATCGAGGCGCGCATGTCCACCACCGCAGCGCCTGGGCAGGAGTTCATCGGCGGGTTGGTGCGGCAAAACGGCGGGCGGCAATCGGAAATCGACGCGCTGCAAGGATCGCTGTTGCCCGCCAGCCTGTTGGAGGCCCCGCAATCGGACGACGCCAAACAGGCGGTCGAACAGCGCAAATCGGCGGTGGCGGCCTTCCGCGCGTGGCGTGACTTTGATCTGTGGCCGGAGGCCGATCACAAGGCGACCGTCGCCGCGCTGCCCGCCGCCATCGCCGCCACCGCCAAGCTCTACCGGGAGACATTCAAACTGACCCCGGCGGTGGCCGACCAGGCCGCCCACGCGCTGGCCGACCGCTTCATCGCGTCCCACATCTCCGCACTGATGCCGGAGTGAACCCACCACCCTGCCCCGCCCGCGCGTTCTGCGTTGCGGGGCAAGGGGTGCATCATCGGGTCAGTATCAAGCCGCCTGCGCGCGGGTGAGTTGGACATCGCCCTTGCGGGACAACGCCTTGGCCAGCGCATCGACGCGGCGTTGCACCGCCTCGCCCGACGGAACGCTGCCATCCTCCGGCAGGGTTAGGACCAGACGTTCACCGTTGATTTTCAGCGATGTCCGTTTCAGCAAGCCGGTGGCCCCGCCGGACAGGGTGTGGGCCAGCCGCAACGCCAGGCCGAGAACCAGGGCGCGTTGGCCCTGCCCGTCCGTCACCAGCGACCGCGCGCCCAGCGTCACCGGGGCGTCGATGGTTCCAGCGTAGCGGGCGTAGGCCGACAGGGCCAGAAAGGCCCGCTCGTCATGGTCCAGCGCCGGGAACGGGAAGCGCAGGATGCGCAGAAAGGCGTGTTCGGCCCGGTAATCCGGGTGTTCGGCCCATCCGATGTCGCTCAACAGACAGGCGGCGTGGCGCAGGCGGATGGCGTTGTCGTCCTCACCGGCGAACAGACCGGCGGTCCAATCGGTCAACAGCGCCGAATCGCCCATGCGGGTGAAGCGGTGCGCCCAATCGGCGGCCGACGCCAACAGCGGATCCTCGCGTTGCCCCTCCGGCGTCAGCAGCGAGAAGAGATGACCTTCGCGCAGGCCATAGGCGGAAAACACCACCTTGGACGGCTGGGCCACCTTCAGCAACCGCTCGAACACCAGGGCCGCAAAGGGCAGCGTGTCGAGACGGCGGCGCGAGCCGGACATTTTTTCCAGCGACGACCGCCCCTGCCGGGCGACCAGCCCGGTGAACTCCCGCGCTTCGGCGGCGGGCAAGGTGTAGTGGTGGATGATGTGCAGCGGCGCGTTGGTCTGCTCCATGTGCAGCTTGGCAATCGCGCGCCAGCTTCCGCCCACCGGATAGAAGGGCCGTCCCTTGGCCTTCGGCAGCCAGGGCAAGGATTCCAGATGCTGGTCGATCAGGCGGATCAGGCCGGTCTGACGGGTCACGCCGGTTTCCATCAGGCGCAGCGGACCCAGCGGCAGCGTCACCTGCTCCCCGATCACGCCGCGATCCAGCCCGACCAACTCCAGGCTGCCGCCGCCGAGATCGCCGACCAGCCCATCGGCCTCCGGCGTGCCGGACAGAACGCCCATGGCGGACAGGCGGGCTTCCTCCTCCCCGCTGATGACGCGGACCTGCAGGCCGGTGCGCTGCTCGATCGCCGCGACGAAGGCCGCACCGTCCTGCGCGTCGCGCACCGCCGCCGTGGCGATCACGTCCAGCCGCTTGATCTCCATGCCGGCCGTCAGGCTGGCGAAGCGGGCCAGCGCCTCCAACGCCTGGGCGACGCCGTCGGGATTCAGCAGCCCCGATTTCTCGACGCCACGGCCCAGACCGCAGAGCACCTTCTCGTTGAACAGGGCCATCGGCGAGCGCGTCAGCCCATCATAGACCACCAAGCGGATCGAGTTCGATCCGATGTCGATCACCGCGATCCGTTCGGATCCATGGCCCGGCCCATGACCGGACGCGGGGGAAAATGCGATCGCGCCCATCATGGGGGTTTGGTCCGTCACCATTGTCAACTCCGTCACCCTGGCGTCACGACACCGTGCGGAGCATCAAGCGCGGCGGCGTGCGTTTGCTGCTCAAGGCGCTGCCCCGGCCCGACAGGCTGGGGTTGGTCATGAAATAATTGTGGGCGCTGAACGCGTCCTGGCCTGCCTTCAGGCGATGATACACGCCATCGGTGGCCAATTTCCAGGTGCTGGCCTCGTCCTTCAGGTTGGCGACCATGATCTGGTCGAGAACCTGTTCGTGCACGGTCGGGTTTTCGATGGGAACCAGGGTTTCGATGCGGCGATCCAGATTGCGGGTCATCCAGTCGGCGGAGGAGATGAACAGCTTGGCCTGCGCGCTGGGCAGACCATGGCCGTTGCCAAAGGCGATGACGCGGCCATGCTCCAGGAAGCGGCCGACGACGCTGCGCACGCGGATGTTGTCCGACAGACCCTTCACCCCCGGACGCAGACAGCAGATGCCGCGGATGACCATGTCGATCTGCACACCGGCCTGCGACGCCTTGTAAAGCTGGTCGATGATGGTCGGATCGACCAGCGAGTTCAGCTTTACCCAGATCGCCGCCGGACGTCCGGCGTTGGCGTGGGCGATTTCCGCCTCGATCAGGTCGGTCAGGCGTTGGCGCAGCGTGATCGGGGCGATGGCGATCTTTTCCAGCACCTTCGGTGTGGCGTAGCCGGTCATGAAATTGAACATCACCGCCGCGTCGTGGCAGAGCGCCGGGTCGCAGGTGAAAAAGGACAGATCGGTGTAAATCTTGGCGGTGATCGGGTGATAGTTGCCGGTCCCGAAATGGACGTAGCTGCGCAGCGCCTTGTTTTCGCGCCGGACCACCATCGACACCTTGGCGTGCGTCTTCAGATCGACGAAGCCATAGACGACCTGCGCGCCCGCGCGTTCCAGATCGCGCGCCCAGCGGATGTTGGCCTCTTCATCAAAGCGGGCCTTCAACTCGACCAGCGCCGTCACCGACTTGCCCGCCTCCGCCGCCTCGATCAGCGCGGCGACGATGGGGCTGTCCTTGCTGGTGCGGTAGAGCGTCTGCTTGATGGCGACGACCTGCGGGTCGCGCGCCGCCTGCCGGATGAACTGCACCACCACATCGAAGCTCTCATAGGGGTGGTGGACGACGATGTCCTTGTGCCGGATCGCGGCGAAGCAATCCCCGCCAAAATCGCGGATCCGTTCCGGGAAGCGGGCGTTGAAGGGGCGGAAGACCAGATCCGGGCGCTCGTCAACGATCAGTTGCTTGGTGTCGACCAGACCGATCAAGCCATCAAGCTCGAACATATCATCGGGATGCACATTCAGTTCGCTGCGCAGAAAATCGCGCAGATCAACAGCCATGTGGTTGTCGGTCGCCAGACGGATGACGCTGCCCCGGCGGCGGCGTTTCAACGCCGATTCGAAGGTGCTGACCAGATCCTCAGCCTCTTCCTCGATTTCGATTTCGCTGTCGCGCAGCACCCGGAACACACCGTGCGCCTTGACCTGGAACGGCGGGAACAGGCGGTCGATGAACAGCAGCACCGTCTTTTCCAGTTGGATGAACCGGATCTCCGATCCGGGCAGCCGGATGAAGCGATCCAATTGGGACGGCAGCGGAACCAGCGCGTCGATGTGGCGCAGCTTGACCGGATCGTGCAGTTGCAGCGCGATGGAAAAGCCCAGATTGGGCAGGAAGGGGAAGGGGTGGGCCGGGTCGACGGCGATCGGCGTCAGGATCGGGAAGATGTCGTCGAGGAACTTGGCCTCCAGCCAATCCTTTTCGGAGTCGGTCAACTCCTCCGGATCGACGACGGAGATTCCGGCCTCGCGCAATTCGCCCTTCAGCGTGCGCCACATTGCCTGTTGGCTGGCCATCAACTCGACGATGCGGGCCTTGACGGCGGCCAATTGCTGGGCGGGAGAGAGATTTTCCGGGCTGGGGGTCTTCACCCCGGCGGCCACCTGCCCTTTCAGGCCGGCGACGCGCACCATGTAAAACTCATCCAGGTTGCTGGCCGAAATCGAGAGGAAGCGCAGCCGCTCCAGAAGCGGATGGCTGGGGTTTTCCGCCTCGTCCAGGACGCGCTGGTTGAACGCCAGCCACGACAGCTCACGGTTGATGAAGCGGTCGGGAGACGTCGCTTCAATGCACACCGCATCGAGATCCTGGAGATTGGTCACGGCAGCCTCTGATGTTCGTTCGGGTGCGCCCCCTTCGGGCGCGGGCAAAGCTCAGGGGGACAACTCTACCCGATTTGCGTTACGATTTCAGGACTCCCGTTGCTTTCCCTCTTCCCTCCCCGCGCCTTTTCCTGGAATCGCCCGGTCATGAAGACATTGTTCCTGCTGCGACATGCCAAATCCTCCTGGGATGCCCCCGCCACCGGCGACCATGACCGCCCGCTTGCCCCGCGTGGGGAAAAGGCGGCGACTCTGGTTGGCGGCTATCTGCGGCAGCATCACGCGCGGGTCGATCTGGTGCTGTGCTCCACAGCGCTGCGGGCGGTGGAAACACGCAAGCGCGTGATGGCGGCGATGGGGTCGCCCTTTCCCCCGGTGGAGCATGAACGCGGCCTGTATCTCTGCGGCGCGCGGACTCTGCTGGAACGGCTGCGCGACGCGCCCGAGTCCGCCACCGGCCTGATGCTGATCGCCCACAACCCCGACCTGCACGAGTTGGCGCAGGAGTTGACCGGGTCGGGCGACCAGGATCATTGCCGCGATCTGGCCGAAAAATACCCCACCGGGGCCTGCGCGGTGCTGGTGTTCGAAACGCTGCGGTGGCGGGACCTGGATTTGGGAGCCGGGCGGCTGGCTGATTTTGTGCAGCCGCGCAAACTCTCTTAACGCGGCGCGGCATCTTGGGGTATCCACGACACCGGATGCCGACCGGAAGGAACCGCCCGTTTGCCCCAGCCCAACGCCGCCAAACCGATCAGCCAGTCCTCCACCCCGGCCCCGGTCTCCAAGGCGACCGCCGCGCGCGAGGTGGAGTTGAAGCTTCACGTCGCCCCGGCGGATCTGGCGCGGATCGTGGCGTTGCCCGTCGTGACCGGGTTGGCGGATGGCGCGGCCAGGGTGCGACGCCTGCGCACCGTCTATTACGACACGCCGGATCTGTGGTTGTACGCCCATGGCGTCGCGCTGCGGGTGCGGCGGGAAGCCGGACCGGAGGGCGACCGGTTCATCCAAACCCTGAAGACGGTCAACAGCGCCACCGCCAGCGATTCGGCGGGGGTGGCGGTGCGGCGGGAATGGGATTGGCCGGTGGCGGGCGAGGTGCTGGAACTGTCCATCCTGTCGTCCGAGGCCATCGCCGGGCTGGTGCCGAGCGACATTCGCGGCGCGCTGGTCCCGCTGTTCGTCACCGACATGCGCCGCACCACCCTGATCTTGCGCCCCGATCCGCTGACCGCCATCGAACTGGCGGCGGATGACGGGGTGGTCGAGGCGGCAGGCCGCACCCAACCGATCAGCGAGATCGAGTTGGAGCTGAAGGCGGGCCGGGTGGCGCGCCTGTTCGATGTGGGGATGCTCCTGCAACAGGCGGTACCGATGCGGATCGGCACCGAAAGCAAGGCGGAGATCGGCTTGCGCATGGTCACGGGACGCCCGCCCGCACCGGCGGATTCACCACCGCTGTCCCTGTCGCCCCTGACCACGGTGGCCGAAGCCTACCGCCACATCCAGCGCCACGCGCTGCGCCAGTTCCTGGCCAACGAAGCCTGCGCGCTGGCCGGCGGCGATGTCGAGGGGTTGCACCGGATGCGGGTGGCGCTGCGCCGTCTGCGCACGGCCCACCGTCTGTTCACCCCGCTCATCGCGTCCGCCCAGGCTGACCGGCTGGTGGCGGACAGCCGGGCTTTGGCCAAGCGGCTGGGACCGGCGCGCGGCTGGGACGTGACGTTGACCGATGTGATCGCGCCACTGTCGGCCAGCGCCAAGGCCCCGCCGGGCCTGCCCGCCCTGGCCGCCGCCGCCCGCAGCGCCGGGTCCGGCCCGGCCCGCGACGCGGTGGCCGCCATCCTGGCCCCCTCCTGCACCGCCATGGTTCTGGCCTTGGCCGCGTGGTTGGAGGATGGGGCGTGGCTGACCAACCCCGACGGCAGCCGCCGCGCCGCGCTCGACGCCCCGATCACCAGCGTGGCCGCCGGGTGGTTGACCGCCCGTCACGGCAAGATCGGCAAAGCGCCCAAGCTGCCGGAAGACGCGCCAGGGTGGGACAAGCTGCGGCGGCGGCTCCGCGCCCTGCGCTACACGGTGGAGTTTTTTCGCGGCCTCTACCCGGATGGGGCGACCCAGCCCTTTGTCCAGGCGCTGGAGGATCTGCTGCTGGCGTTCGACACCGACCACGACGCGGCGACCAGCCGGAAGATGCTGTCCGCCCTGCCCGGCGTGGACCGCAAGACCCTGGCGGCGACGGTGGCCTGGATCGACCGGCGCGCGGAGAAGCGACGCCGCGCCCTGCCCGATCTGTGGACGCGCTTTCTGGCAACGCCGCCCTTTTGGGGCTGACGGCGCTTTGCGGGTGCCGTCGACGAAACGACAAATGCGTACGGAACGCGGTGGCAATCGCCCGATACGCCCCTATATCGTCGCGTCGGCACCTTGATCGGCTCCGATGGCGCGGGCAGGTTGCCTCTTTGCAACCCAGCCGGTTTCAGGTAAGAACGCAGCATGAACAAATTCATCAGCGTCCGTGGTGCGCGCGAGCACAATCTGAAGAACGTCGATGTGGATCTGCCGCGCGACGAGTTGATTGTCATCACCGGCCTGTCGGGTTCCGGCAAATCGTCGTTGGCCTTCGACACGATCTACGCCGAGGGGCAGCGCCGCTACGTCGAAAGCCTGTCGGCCTACGCGCGCCAGTTCCTGGAGCTGATGCAAAAGCCGGACGTCGATTCGATTGAAGGGCTGTCGCCCGCCATCTCCATCGAACAGAAGACGACCTCGCGCAACCCCCGCTCCACCGTCGGCACGGTGACGGAGATCTACGATTACATGCGCCTGTTGTGGGCGCGGGTCGGCGTTCCCTATTCCCCCGCCACTGGCTTGCCGATTGAAAGCCAGACGGTCAGCCAGATGGTGGACCGGGTGATGGCGATGCCGGAGGGCACGCGCCTGCTGCTGCTCGCCCCCTTCGTCCGGGGCCGCAAGGGAGAGTACAAGAAGGAAATCCAGGACCTGCGCAAGCGCGGCTTCCAGCGCGTGCGCGTCGATGGAACCATGTACGAGATCGACGAGGTTCCCGCCCTCAACAAAAAGCTGAAGCACGACATCGAGGTCGTGGTGGACCGCATCGTGGTGCGCGACGGGCTGGGCAACCGGCTGGCCGATTCGCTGGAAACCGCGTTGGGGCTGGCCGAGGGGATCGTCTGGGTGGAAAACGCCGACAGCGGCGAACAGACGGTGTTCTCGCAGAAATTCGCCTGCCCGGTGTCCGGCTTCACCATCCCGGAAATCGAACCCCGGCTGTTCTCCTTCAACAACCCGTTCGGGGCCTGCCCGGCCTGCGACGGGTTGGGCAGCAAGATCTATTTCGACCCGATGCTGGTGGTCCCGGACGAGCGGTTGCCGCTGTCCAAGGGGGCCATCGCGCCCTGGGCCGGATCGACCTCCAAATATTACGACCAGACGCTGGAGAGCATCGCCCGTCACTTCGACGTGTCGATGACCACACCCTGGCAGGACCTGCCCGATCTGGTCCGCCACACCATCCTGTATGGCTCGGGTGGCGAGCCGATCACCATGACCTACGAAGACGGCCTGCGCAGCTACCAGACCGCCAAGCCCTTCGAAGGGATCATCAACAACATGGAACGCCGGTACCGCGAGACGGACAGCGCGTGGTCGCGCGACGAAATGGCGAAGTTCCAATCCTCCCAACCCTGCGAGGTCTGCAAGGGCGCGCGGTTGAAGCCGGAGGCGCTGGCGGTCAAGGTGCGCGGGCGGCACATCTCCGAAGCGACCGAGCTGTCGATCGCCGAAGCGGCGGCGTGGTTTGGCGAGTTGAACGCCCATCTGCGCCCCAAGGATCAGGAGATCGCGTACCGCATCCTGAAGGAGATCAACGAGCGGTTGGGCTTCCTCAACGCCGTGGGGCTGGAGTATCTGACCCTGGCGCGCGGCTCCGGAACCCTCTCGGGTGGGGAAAGCCAGCGCATCCGTTTGGCCTCGCAAATCGGGTCGGGGCTGACCGGCGTGCTCTATGTGCTGGACGAACCGTCCATCGGCCTGCACCAGCGCGACAACGACCGCCTGCTCGAAACCCTGAAGCGGTTGCGTGACATCGGCAACACGGTGATCGTCGTCGAGCATGACGAGGACGCGATCCGCAGCGCCGATTATCTGGTCGATATGGGGCCGGGGGCCGGGCAGCATGGCGGGACCGTCATCGCCCAGGGCCGACCGGAGGAGGTTTGTCGGCATCCGGACAGCGTCACCGCGCAATTCCTCAACGGAACCCGCTTCGTTCCGGTTCCCGAATCGCGCCGCCCCGGCCATCCCGGCCAGTTTCTGGAGGTGACGGGCGCGCGGGCCAACAATCTGAAAAACGTCTCGGCCAAGATCCCGCTGGGAACCTTCACCTGCGTCACCGGCGTGTCGGGTGGGGGCAAATCCACCCTCATCATCGAAACGCTCTACAAGGCGGTGGCGCGCAAGCTGATGGGTGCCCGCGAGCATCCGGCGGAGCATGACTCGGTTCTGGGGCTGGAGCATCTCGACAAGGTCATCGACATCGACCAGTCGCCCATCGGGCGCACCCCGCGTTCCAACCCGGCGACCTACACCGGGGCCTTCACGCCGATCCGCGACTGGTTCGCCGGTTTGCCGGAGGCCAAGGCGCGCGGCTATGGCCCCGGCCGCTTCTCCTTCAACGTCAAGGGCGGGCGCTGCGAAGCCTGCCAGGGCGACGGCGTCATCAAGATCGAGATGCATTTCCTGCCCGACGTCTACGTGACCTGCGACGTCTGCCACGGCAAACGCTACAACCGCGAGACGCTCGACGTCACCTACCGCGACAAGACCATCGCCGACGTGCTCGACATGACGGTCGAGGAGGGCAAGGAGTTCTTCAAAGCGGTGCCGGGCATCCGCGACAAGCTGGAAACGCTGGAGCGGGTGGGCCTCGGCTACATCCACATCGGGCAGGCGGCCACCACCCTGTCCGGCGGCGAGGCGCAGCGGGTCAAGCTGTCGAAGGAGTTGAGCCGCCGCGCCACCGGGCGCACCCTCTACATCCTCGACGAACCGACCACCGGCCTGCATTTCGCCGATGTGGAAAAGCTGATGGAGGTGCTGCACGCGCTGGTCGATCAGGGGAACACGGTTCTGGTGATCGAACACAATCTGGAGGTCATCAAGACCGCCGACTGGATCATCGACCTTGGTCCCGAAGGCGGAACCGGCGGCGGGGAGGTCGTGGCGCAGGGCACGCCGGAACAGGTGGCCAAGGTCGCCCGCAGCTACACCGGCCGTTACCTGGCCCCCTATCTGGCCAAGGCGAAGACTAGGGCGAAATCGGTGGCAAAAGGCAAGGCGCGGGAAACCGCGTGATGCTACGCTGACCCTATGATGAACGAGGTTCGGCTGCGCGCGCTCGACACCGTCCGGCGGATCGTGATGGACCGGCTGGCGGGGCGCGAGGCGCGCGTGTTTCTCTTCGGCTCCTGCGCGCGCGGCACCCCCCGGCATTGGAGCGACATCGACGTCGCCATCGACCCGGCGGAACCGATCCCCGCCGGGGTGATGGCTGACATCGTCGAGGATCTGGACGAAAGCACCGTCCCGTACTTCGTCGACGTCGTCGATCTGACTCAGGCCCGCTCCGAGTTTCGCGAGGCCGTGATGCGCGAGGGCGTCGAATGGACCCGGTAGAACGCAAGCTGGACAACGCCGGGCAGGCGCTGCTGCGGCTCCAGGAGGTTCTCGACCGTCCCAAAGACGATGTGATCCGGGATTCGGCCATCCTGCGCTTCACCTTGGCGGTTGAAACCGCGTGGAAGGCGGCGCGTGCGGTGATCGCCGATCAAGCCGGCCCCGAACGTTTGACGTCCGCCAGCCCAAAGGCGGTGGCGCGCGAGTGCCAGATCGCGGGTGTGTTGGATGAAACCCAGGCGGAAGCGGTCATCGCCATGATGAACGACCGCAATCTGACCGTTCACACCTATGACGCGGATCGGGCCGATGCGCTGTTCGAACGGCTGCCGGGACACGCGCGTCTCATCGAACACTGGCTTCTGGCGCTCCGCGCGGCTATGACGCGGCGGTGAGCGTGAAACATCCGTATTGTTGGAACCATCCATGACCGACACCCTTCGCCCCGTCCATGTCATCGGCGGCGGTCTCGCCGGGTCCGAGGCCGCGTGGCAGATCGCCGAACGCGGCGTGCCCGTTGTGCTGCACGAAATGCGGCCCGTCCGCAAAACCGACGCGCACGACACCGACAAGCTGGCGGAGCTGGTCTGTTCCAACTCCTTCCGCTCCGACGACGCCGAATACAACGCCGTCGGTCTGCTGCACGAGGAGATGCGGCGTTGCGGCTCGCTGATCCTGCGCTGCGCCGATGCGCACAAGGTTCCGGCGGGCGGCGCGCTGGCCATGGACCGTGACCATTTCGCCGACGCGGTGACGGCGGCCATCACCGGCCATCCGCTCATCACGCTGGAGCGCGGCGAGATCGCCGGTCTGCCGCCGGAGGAGTGGGACAGCGTGGTGATCGCCACCGGCCCCCTCACCTCCCCGGCGCTGGCCGAGGCCATCCGCGCCTTCACCGGCGAAGAGTCGCTGGCCTTCTTCGACGCCATCGCCCCGATCGTCTATCTGGAGAGCGTCGATCTGTCCAAGGCGTGGTTCCAGTCGCGCTACGACAAGCCCGGCCCCGGCGGGACCGGCAAGGATTACATCAACTGCGCCTTTGAAAAGGACGAATACCGCGCCTTCATCGCCGCCCTGATCGAAGGTGAGAAGGTCGATTTCAAGGAGTGGGAAAAGAACACCCCCTATTTCGAAGGCTGCCTGCCCATCGAGGTGATGGCCGAACGCGGTGTGGACACCCTGCGCTATGGCCCGATGAAGCCGGTCGGCCTGACCAACCCGCACAAGCCGGAGCGTCGCCCCTACGCCGTGGTGCAGTTGCGCCAGGACAACGCGCTGGGGACCCTCTACAACCTCGTCGGCTTCCAAACCAAGCTGCGCCACGCCGAACAAATCCGCATCTTCCGCATGATTCCCGGCCTGGAAAAGGCCGAGTTCGCGCGGCTGGGCGGGCTGCACCGCAACACCTTCCTGAACAGCCCGCGTTTGCTCGACGGCGCTTTGCGGCTGAAGGCGCAACCGCGCCTGCGCTTTGCCGGGCAGGTCACGGGCTGTGAGGGCTATGTGGAAAGCGCGGCGGTCGGCCTGCTGGCCGGGCGCTTCGCCGCCGCCGACCGGCTGGGCGGGGATTGCGTCGCCCCGCCGCCGACCACGGCCCTGGGCGCCATCCTCAGCCACATCACCGGCGGGGCGGAGGCGGAGACCTTCCAGCCGATGAACGTCAATTTCGGCCTGTTCCCGCCGGTGGATGAGAAAATCCGGGGACGCGACCGCAAGCTGGCCTACACACGCCGCGCGCTCGCCGATCTGGCGGCCTGGATCTGATCGGTCAGTCGAACAGCACCATGCCCGGCGGCGGGTTGGTCCGGTAGGCCGCCAAACGGCTTTCCAACCCGCCGACGTGCAGATTGGTTCGGTTTGAGGACGCTTTTTCCTCAATAGCGTCCGCGCAGCGCCGCCCATCCCAAACGAAGCTGGCGGAACGGGTGCGGCAGCAACACGCGCGGGCTGAACACGTCGTGGTCGGCCCGGGCGATGACGCCGAGGTGCAGATCGGCCAGCGTGGCGGGCAGCAGAGCCGGAAACGCCGCCTTGGGAAGCGAACGCCGCAGCGCGCGCGCCTGCTCCAAATGCTCCAGCGCCACGCGGGCGATATCGGCGATCACCGGGCGCAACTCGCTCTTGGACCGTCCGGCAAACAGATCCTCCGACCGCGCGCCGTGGGCGTCCATGCGGTCGGCGGGCAGCAATTGGCGGTGCTGGCGGGCCAGAAACGGGACCGCGCGCAGTATCCCTGCGAGCGCAAAGGCGATGCCGACATGCCGCCCGGCGGTCATCGCCGCCTCGTCGCGCACCCCGACACTCTCCAACGCCAACTGCACCAGCGGCGCGCCGGTGACGTCGGCGTAATTGACCAGACAGGTGAGATCGGCGGGCGGGGTGTCGTCCAGATCGGCTTCGCGCGCGTCGATCAGCCGGTCGAACAGCGCGCGGCTCAAGCCCAGCGATCGGATGGCGTCGGCCAACGGGTCCATCACGGCGTGGCGCGGTACGGGTCCGTCCTCATAGACAGCCTCGACACCGTCGCGCCAGAATTGGAGCCGCATTTGACCAAGGATCGGTTCGCTGACAACTTCACGGGTCTTGGCAATCTCCAAGTTGAACGCGTGCAGCGCAAACAGCGCCTCGCGTTTTTCCGGTGGAGCGAACAGCGCCGTCAAGAAATGATCGTTGTCGTGTTTACGGACCTCCCGCCCGCAATAGGACAGATCGGTCGTGGGCGTCGCCATGGGAATCCTGGGTGAAAAAGAAAGGTGGTGCGGTTTGGAACGTAAGACAAAGCCCCAACCGAAGCCCATAGTAAACAGCGATGGCCACACCGCCAGCCCTGTGATGCCTTCGGCACGGATATCCATGAGCGATCTGATCAAACTGGCCCCGGACCGCCCGCGCAAGCCCAACCCGGAGGCGCGCAAGGACGAAAGCGGCGAGAATTTTCCCGTCGCCTCCCGCCTGCTGCCCAAGCATCTCCGCCCGCACGTCATCGCCTTTTACCGGTTTGTCCGCCTGGCCGACGACATCGCCGACGATCCCGATCTGGAACCGGAAACCAAGCTGTCCTATCTGGAGGCGCTGGAACGCACGCTGACGTCGGGTGAGGCCAAACACGCCTATCTGAAACCGGCGCTGGAGTTGCGCGACAGCCTGAAGGCCACCGGAGTGAGCGACCGTCACGCCCGGCAAATCCTCCGCGCCTTCCGCCGCGACGCCGTCGGCACCCGCTGCCACAGTTGGAGCGACCTGCTGGATTATTGCCGGTACTCGGCCAACCCGGTTGGCCGTTTCCTGCTGGAACTGCATGGCGAGGGGGTGGCCGCCGGTTTGGCCTCCGATTCGCTGTGTGCGGCCTTGCAGGTGCTGAACCATCTTCAGGACGCGCGCGAGGATTGGACCCTGCTCGGCCGCTGCTACATCCCGCTGGATTGGATCAAGGAGGCGGGGATCAGCGTGGAAAAGCTGGTGGAGCCGGAAAGCGATCCCAGATTGCGGGCGATCTTCCTCCAAATTCTCGACCGGACCGATGATTTGCTGGCCGACGCCTCGGCCCTGCCCGGATTGATCCAGAATCGTGGCCTGCGGCTGGAGGCGTCCGTCATCATCAGCTTGGCCGAATCCCTGTCGCAGCGGCTGCGCAGCCATGATCCGCTGAAAGCGCGGGTGGCGCTCGGCCCCCATCACAAGCTGTTTGCGGTGGTGCGGGGGCTGGCGCGAAGCATCACCGCCGCCTAAACTCCTGGGCCGCGTTCGCCCGAACGTTCGGCTTTGCCCGTCGGCCCAGGATTTTGCGCATGTCCCTTCCCCTGTCTCATGCGACGGAGGCGTCGACCGCCGACAGCCCGTCGGCGGTGGCCAAGCGGTCGGGCAGCAGTTTCTATTGGCCGATGCGGTTGTTGCCGAAGCCCAGGCGCAACGCGATGTTTGCCATTTACGCCTTTTGCCGCTGCATCGACGACATCGCCGACGAACCGGGCGCTGTGGCGGACAAGCGGGCGGCCCTGGCCGCGTGGCGACGCGACATCAAGGACTTGTACAGCGGCGGGATCGCCACCAGCCCGATCACCCGCGCCTTGCAGGAGGCCATCGAGCGCTACGGCCTGCCGCGCGCCGAGCTGGACGCGCTGATCGACGGCATGGCGATGGATGTTGGCACCGGCCTGCGCGGGCCGGATCTGGACACCCTGCGCCGCTATTGCCGCCGGGTGGCGGGGGCGGTGGGCCTGCTGGCGATCCGGGTGTTCGACCGCGCCGATCCCGACACGGAGGCGTTCGCCGTCGCCTTGGGCGAAGCGCTGCAACTGACCAACATCCTGCGCGACCTGACGGAGGACGCAGCACTCGGTCGGCTCTATCTGCCGCGTGAGGCGCTGGAGTTGGCGGGCATCGACAGCCAAGACCCCGACACGGTGCTGGCCCATCCCAACCTGGCCCGCGCCTGCGAGGCGGTGGCGGATCTGGCCGAGGCCGATTTCGCCGACGCCCGAGACGCCATCGCGGGCAAAATGGGCGGATCGCTGTGGGCGGCGGTGGCGATGATGGTGCTGTACCACCGGGTGCTGCGGCGGCTGCGCGCGCGCGGTTGGCGCGACGTGGCCCAGCGTGTGCGCGTCGGTCGGCGGGAAAGCGCCTGGGTGGCGCTGCGCTGCCTGCTCGGCGCGCCACCCGCGACCTGAGCGGGTCCGCGCGCGTGGGGGTGTGTCACGTTATTGGCGCTGGGTTGGCCGGGCTGTCCGCCGCCCTGCGGCTGGCCGAATCCGGTCGGCCTGTGCGGCTGTACGAGCAAGCTCCGCAGGCGGGCGGGCGGTGCCGCAGCTTTTACGACGCCACGCTCGACCGGACCATCGACAACGGCAGCCATCTGGCGCTGAGCGGAAACCACGCCCTGGTCGATTACGCCCGCCGCATCGGCGCAGGCGCGGCCCTGGTGGAACAGACCCCGGCGGCCTTTCCGTTCCTGGATGTGCGCAATGGCGACGCTTGGACACTCCGGCCCGGCGGGCTGTGGCTGTTCGACCCGCAACGCCGGGTCCCGCACAGCCGCCCTTGGCAATACCTCGCCGCGCTGCGGGCCGTGTTGGCCACGGCGGGGCAGAGCGTGGACGACGCGTTGCCACCCGATGGGGCGCTGCACGAACGGCTGTGGCGGCCGTTGGCGGTGTCGGCGCTGAACGCCCCCACCGCGCGGGCGTCGGCCCGGCTGTTCGGCTCGGTGATGCGCGAGACGCTGTTGCGTGGCGAATCGGCCTGTCGCCCATTGTTGGCCCCGCAGGGGTTGGGGGCCGCCTTTGTCGATCCGGCGCTGCGGCGGTTGGCGGAGTTGGGGGTGGTCTTGCGCTTGGGCGCGCGGGTGGACACCCTGCGGTTCGAGGGGACGCGGGCAATGGGCCTGAGCGTCGATGGGGCGATGATCGATGTTGCAGCGGGGGACTCGGTCATTTTGGCGGCCCCGGCCTGGGTGGCGGAGCGGCTGATCCCGGGCCTCACCGTGCCACCGCCGGGACCGGCCATCGTCAACGCCCATTTCCGTTTGGACCAGCTGGTCCGCCTGCCCGGCGGCCTGCCCTTCCTCGGGCTGGTTGGCGGGACGGCGGAATGGCTGTTCGCGCGCGGGGATGTCGTTGCCGTGACCGTCAGCGCCGCCGACGCCCTGGCGCAGGAGACCGCCGAGAGCATCGCCGCCTCGCTGTGGCGCGACGTGGCCGCCGCCCTGCGCCTGGACGGCCCGAGTCGGCCCTGCCGGGTGGTGAAGGAACGACGGGCCACGCCCGACCAAGCGCCCGACTCGGTTTTGCGCCGCCCACCCGCGCGAACCCGTTGGGACAACCTCTGTCTGGCCGGGGATTGGACCGACACCGGCCTTCCGGCCAGCCTGGAAGCGGCCGTGCGCTCCGGCGACCGGGCGGCCCGCTGCGTCCTTTCGGCCTGTTGATTGCGCTTTCCGACACTCTAGAGCGTTTCCAGACTTCACATTGCCGCGCGGTCGGCCTATTTGGTCGGGTGGAGGTGCCGCGCTCCAACGCACGGCCCGGAAGGATAATGTTCACAGAGAGGGTTTCGACATGGCGTTTGAACTTCCGCCGCTTCCCTACGCGTATGACGCTCTGGCTCCGTACATCTCGGAACAGACCCTGCGCCTGCACCACGGCAAGCATCACCAGACCTACGTCACCAACCTGAACAATCTGACCAAGGACAGCCCCTTGGCCGATGCCAGCCTGGAAGACGTCATCAAGCAGACGGTCGGCGACGCCAGCAAGGTCGGCATTTTCAACAACGCCGCCCAGATCTGGAACCACACCTTCTTCTGGCAGAGCCTGAAGAAGGATGGTGGCGTCATCCCCGCCGCCCTGGAAGCCCGCATCGTCGCCGATTTCGGCAGCGTCGAGAAGTTCAAGGAAGAGCTGACCCAGGCCGCCCTGACCCAGTTCGGTTCGGGCTGGGCGTGGCTGTACGAGGACAACGGCACGCTGAAGATCGGCAAGACCAGCAACGCCGACACGCCGCTGGCCCACGGCAAGAAGCCGCTGTTCACCATCGACGTGTGGGAACACGCCTATTACGTCGATTTCCAGAACCGCCGCGCCGATTTCGTGAAGGCGGTCATCGACCACCTCGCGAACTGGGATTTCGCCGCCGAACAGCTCGGCGTCTGATCTCCTCGGTCGGACCGTTTCGGTCGGACCACTGAATGCGGCAAAGGCGTCCCGGTTGGGACGCCTTTGTCGTTTCTGGGCGATGCGGTCGGGGAAAGACGCGTCAGATCGGCAGCATGGCCACGCCGACGCGGCGCTCCTCCGCCAGCAGAACGTTGTAGGTGCGACACACCGCCCGGCTGTCCATGAACTCCACCACCACGCCCGCCGCCCGCAGCTCCTGCCGCAGGGCCTTGGGCACGAACAGCATGGTCGGGCCGGTTCCCAGCAACAGAAGCTCCACCTTCGGTTCCGCCGCCAGGATGTCGGCGAAATCGGCAATGGTCAGGGCGTTGACGTCCGTCCCCACGTTCCAGGGCAGGGTGCGGTCGGGCAGCACGATCAACGGCCCGGCGCGCCACTGCCCGGAGACGCAGAATTGCCCCTCGCCAAAGCCGTCGATGACCTGACGGTCGGACGGGATCATCGGGGTGATGTCGGCCATGGTCTGGTCCTTGGGGGCGATTCAGGCGGCGGTTGCGGGTGGGAACAACGGATCAGGGCGTGGCGGCCGGGGTGGCCGCCGTGTCCGGCGCGCCACGGCGCAGGCGGTTTTCGCCCAGGAACAGCAGGATCGGCGCGGCGATGAAGATCGACGAGGTGGTGGCGATGAACACGCCCAGCAGCAGCACGATGCCGAAATCCTGCAAGGCTTCGCCGCCGAACAGCGCCAGCGGGATGACCGACAGGAAGGTGCACATCGAGGTGCCGACGGTGCGGTTCAGCGTTTCGTTGATCGACAAATCGATCAGATCGCGCAAGGGCATCTTCTTGTAGACGCGCAGATTCTCGCGCATCCGGTCATAGACGACGACCTTGTCGTTGATCGAGTAGCCCATGATGGTCAGGATCGCCGCCACCGCCACCAGATTGAACTGCAAGCCGGTGATGGCGTAGAAGCCGACGATCTTGGTGATGTCGAGCAGCAGCGTGACGACCGCACCAAGCCCGAACTGCCATTCAAAGCGGAACCAGATGTAGAACAGCATCGCCACCATGGCGAGGCCGAGCGCCAACATGCCGTTGGTGAACAGCTCGCCGCTGACCGACGCGCCGACCGCTTCCACCCGGCGGACCTGGGTGCCGGGGATGGCGGCGGCCAGGGTGGCGCGCACCTTGTCGGCGGCGGCCTGCTGGGCGGCGTCGTCGCCGGGCTGGCGTTCCAGGCGGATCAGCACATCCTGGTTGGAGCCGAACTCCTGCAACGCCACCTGCCCCATGCCCAAGCCGGTGAGCGTGTGGCGGAGCGAGGCGAAATCGGTGGCCTGCGGGGTGCGCGCCTCGATGACGATGCCGCCCCGGAAGTCGATGCCGTAATTCAGCCCCGGGTGGAAGAACAGGATGATCGAGGCGATGGACAGGAACGCCGACATGATGAGGCCGGCGAAGCGGCCGTTCATGAACGGGATCTTGGTGTTGTCAGGAACCAGACGAAGCCGGAACATGGAATGACCTCCTCAAACCGGCAGCGCGGCGGGCCGCGTCTGGCGCAGCCACGTCACCATCATCAACCGAACCAGGACGGTGGCGGTGAACATGGAAATCAGAATGCCGAGCGTGATGGTGACGGCGAACCCCTTGATGGTCCCGGTGCCGAAGATGAACAGCAACGCCATCTTGATCGCCGTCGTCAGGTTGGAGTCGACGATGGTGCTGTAGGCGCGGCTGAACCCGGCCTCCATCGAGGCGTAGACGCCCCGGCCCTTCTTCGTCTCCTCGCGGATGCGCTCGTTGATCAGGATGTTGGCGTCCACCGCCAGACCCAGCGTCAGCAGCACACCGGCGATGCCCGGCAGGGTCAGGGTGGCTTGCAGCATCGACAGGGTGGCCAGCGTCAGCACGATGTTGATGAGCAGCGCGAAGCAGGCGAAGGCCCCGAACAGCCCATAGGACGCGATCATGTAGACGCAGACCAGGGCGAAGCCGACGGCGACCGCCGTCAGACCGGCGCGGATCGAGTCAGCACCCAGATCGGGGCCGACCGTCCGCTCCTCGATCACCTTCAACGGAGCGGGCAAGGCGCCAGCGCGCAGCAGCACCGCCAGATCGTTGGCGGTGGCGGCGGAGAAATTGCCGCTGATCTGGCCACGCCCGCCGGTGATCGGCTCGCGGATGACCGGCGCGCTGATGACCTTGTTGTCCAGCACGATGGCGAAGGGACGGCCGACATTCACCTTGGTGATTTCGGCGAAGCGGTTCGCCCCGGCGCTGTTGAATTCGAAATTCACCACCCACTCGCCGGATTGGGAGTTGGTGGAGGCCGTCGCGTTCTTCAGCGTGGCCCCATCGACCTCGACCTTCTTGCGGATGACGTAGGCGGTCTGCCCACGGCCCCCCTCGGTGGAGGGCAGGATTTCCGATCCAGGAGGGGCGCGGCCGGTGGACGGATCGGCGTTGGTGTCAACCAGGCGGAAGGTCATTTTGGCGGTGGTGCCGAGCAGACGCTTGACCCGGTCGGGGTCCTCCACGCCGGGCAGCTGGACCAGGATGCGGTCGGCCCCCTGGCGCGCGATCGTCGGCTCGTTCACGCCGGTCTCGTCGATGCGGCGGCGGACGATTTCGATGGATTGTTCGATGGCCTGGGTGGCGCGGTCGCGCAGGGCGACTTCGCTGAGCGTCACGGTCAGGGTGTTGCCGTTGGCCGACACGGTGATGTCGGACTGACCGCCGCCCATCGCCACGCCGCCCACCGGGTTGGCCAGACCGCGCAGCGCCTTCACGGCGTCGTCGGTCTGGGCGGTGTCGCGCAACTGGACGGTCAGGCCGCGATCACCGGCGGTGATGGCGGTGTAACCGACGTTGGCGGTGCGCAACTGCTGCCGCGCCCCGTCCACCAGCCCTTCGACCCGGTCACGGATGACCGTGGCCATATCGACTTCGAGCAACAGATGCGATCCGCCGCGCAGGTCGAGACCCAGGGCTACCCGGCTGTTGGCGTACCAGCCGGGCAAACTGGCCAGCGTCTCGCGGCCCAGGAAGTTCGGCAGCATCACAATGAACCCGGCGACGCAGGTCGCCACGATCATATAAATCTTCCAGCGCGAAAAATAGAGCATGCGTCACTCGAATCCGATTTGACGTCCGGCGAGGCCGGATTACTTGCGACCCAGCAGCTTGCCAAGAACACCGCCAGCGGCGGGCGCATCCTCGGTCTTGGCCTCTTCAGGGGCGGCGGTGTCGCCGGGCTTGCCGTTGGCCGGTTCGGTCTTGGCAAGCACGAGGTTGATGGTGGAGCGCAGGCAACGCACGCGGACGTTTTCGGCGATTTCGACGGAGACTTCGTCGTCCGCACCGACCTTCGTCACAACGCCGATGATGCCGCCGCCGGTCACGACGCGGTCGCCGCGACGGATGGCCGACAGCATGGCCTTGTGCTCCTTCATCTTCTTTTGCTGCGGACGGATCAGCAGGAAGTAGAAGACGACGAAGATCAGAATCAGCGGCAGAAACTGCACAATCATGTCACCACCGGCTGCGGGCGCGGCGGTCTGTGCGTAAGCCGTCGAAACGAACATCTGGGAGCTCCTTTTGGGTTGGTCTCGCGCGGGATCGGCGTTCCGCCGGGACGCCCGCGACTATAGCCGCCCATGCTTGGGATGCAACGGTGATGCGCCGTCATCCGGGGTTTGGCGGCGGCTTGTGCGCCCGCACCGCTGTGATACCGTGCGGGCGCGTCGCAAAGATGGCGACGCCGCCGCCCGGTTTCCATGAAAAATTCGCGCAAAGGTGCCTGGAAAACGATGTCCGCCGACGATTTGATCCCGCTTCTGACCCGTATCGCCGACGCGCTCGACCGTCTGGCCCCGCCGCCGCCCGCCCGGCTCGACATCAGCGCCGCCGACGCCTTCGTCTGGCACGCCGATCCCGACCGTCTCGATCCGGTTCCGGCGGTCAACCGGGTGGACATCGCCCTGTTGCAGGGGGTGGAGCGGCAGCGCGACATCCTGCTCGACAACACCCGGCGGTTTGCCGATGGACTGCCCGCCAACAACGCCCTGCTGTGGGGCGCGCGCGGTGCCGGCAAAAGCTCGCTCGTCAAATCGGTGCACGCGGCGGTGTGCCAGGAACGTCCGGGCGGGTTGGCCCTGGTGGAAATCCATCGGGAGGACATCCCCACCCTGCCCCGCCTGCTGGCCCGTCTGAAGGGCGAGGACCGCCGCTTCATCCTGTTCTGCGACGACCTGTCCTTCGATCACGACGACGCGCATTACAAATCGCTGAAGGCGGTGCTTGATGGCGGGATCGAAGGGCGGCCGGACAATGTGGTGTTCTACGCCACCTCCAACCGCCGCCATCTGATGCCGCGCGACATGATCGAGAACGAACGCTCCACCGCCATCAACCCGGCGGAAGCGGTCGAGGAAAAGGTGTCGCTGTCCGACCGTTTCGGTCTGTGGCTGGGCTTCCACAACTGCGACCAGAGCACCTATTTCGCCATGATCGAGGGCTACGCCCGGCATTTCGGCCTGGAGGTGCCCGACGAGCAACTGCACGCCGAGGCGGTCGAATGGTCGGTCACGCGCGGCAGCCGGTCGGGCCGCGTCGCGTGGCAGTTCATCCAGGACCTGGCGGGCCGTCTCGGAAAGCCCCTTCGCTGACCGGCGGCTTGCGGTCCATCTGGCCGCTGGGGTCCACCGCCTGGCTGCCCTTGCGCAGTTCGAAATGGAGCTGCGGGCTGGTCACGGAGCCGGTCTGACCGACCCGCCCGATGGTCTGCCCGCGCTTCACCGTCGCCCCGCGCTCCACCTCGATCCGGTCGAGGTGGGCGTAGGCGGTGATCCAGCCGTCGGCGTGCTTGACGAGCAGCAGATTGCCGAAACCGCGCAGCTCGTTGCCCGCATAGGCGACGATCCCGTTGTCGGCGGCGACCACCGGGGTGCCCTTGGCCGCCGCGATGTTCAGGCCGTCGTTGTGCAGCCCGTCCGGCTTGGGGCCGTAGTTGGAGATCAAGCGCCCCTTGACCGGCCAGAGGAAGCGGGTGCCGCCGCGCGGCGGGGGGGCGGCGTCGGGATTCGCCTCCGCCGTTTTCGTCTCGGATCCCTTGCCGCTGTCCGTTGGTTTCACCGACGGGGTGGGAGCGGCGTTGGTCGGTGGAGCCGTTGCCGGGGTCGGCCCGGCGGGTGTGGGCGCAACCGGGGCCTTGCCAAAATCCGGTTTTGCCCCTGGGATCGGGACACTGGCCACGTCCGCGCTCGCGCTGTCGGCGACGCTGCTGCGACCACTCGGCAGGCTTGGCGGCGTGGGCGCAGCGGGCACGGACGGTGTTGGTACCGCTGCAGCGGCGTCGGCGGACGCGTCCGGCTTGTGAGCGGTCGGACGCAACGTCACCGGGCTTTGTCCCGGCTGAAAGACGGGTTCAGCGTCGACGGCGGGGGTGGAGGCCGGGGTGGTTCCGGGCTTGGTCAAGGGGATTGGCGCGCTTGAAACGGTGACGGTGCTCGCGCCGCCGCTCACCGGTGCCGACGGTTCCGTGGGTGCGGCTGGAGCAGCAAGCGGCGGTGCGGTGGTGGACGATGGGCTTCCTCCCGGCGGGGCCAGTTCCGCCGCCTGGATGGAGGAACGCGCTCCCCGTCCGGCGTTGGCAGCCGGGGCAGCGGCGCTGGTTGGTGCCTCCGACAGGGTGGTCACGGTGGGGGGGGCGGATTCCGGTGCGCTGGCCACAATGGTCGAGGTTGCAGCGCCTGGCCCCGGACCCGGCAGGCGCAGCGTCTGGCCCGGCTGCACCGCGTAGGGAGGTGTCAGATTGTTCAGGCGGGTCAACTCGCTGACATCCACATTGTGCATGCGCGAAATGCCATAGAGCGTATCGCCGCGCTGAACCACGTAACTGCGGGCGGACGGCAGCACCAGCTTTTGCCCGGCTTCCAACTTGTAGGGAGGCGAGAGGCGATTCGCATCAATCAGGTCGCGCAGCGGCACGTTGTACCGGCGGGCGACGATGTAGGCGCTGTCGCCCTTCTGGACAAGGATGGTGTCGGTGACGGCGGCATCCGCCGGAGACAGTCCGCTCTTGTTGATGACCGGGGCAAGGTCCCCCACACGCTCGCACGCCGCCAGACTCAAGACCAGCAGCGATGCAGCGACGAAAGGACGGGTGCGGGCGGGCATCAGGTGGAACGAACCTGTTGCGGCGGGTCCGACAGTGGCGGAGCGATGCAAACGGGTCACAGAACCTCCTGAAGAAAACCGCGTTCAACGCACCGGAGCGAGCAGCGCGGGAGAGCTTTCCCCTCCCCTGCCCGTCGTCTCCGGTGGATCACCCGTGACACCACCAACGGCGGGTTGATCCGTCAAGTCTTTTGCGCTGCGTGCCCACGCCGCCGCGCGCGGTCACACAAAGGCCTGCTTCAGGGTGTGCAATGTTGGCGTGTGGGTCAGATCGAGATCAATCGGCGTGATCGAAATGCCGCCGTGGAACACCGTATGGATGTCGGTGTCTTCGGTCACATCCGCCTCGCCGCGCAAGGTGCCGATCCAGATGTAGGGCTTGCCGCGCGGATCGACCCGTTCGACCAGTTCGTCGCCGATCTTGCGCTTGCCGTGACGGACCACCTTGACGCCCGTCACCGCGTCCGCTGGGCAGGCCGGGAAATTGACGTTCAGCAAAACATTTTTCGGCCACGCAATCGTCAGCGCCTTGCGCACCACGTCCGCGCCATGGGCGATCGCCGCCGACCAATCGATGGGGTGGCCGGGTTCGTAATGCTGGCTCAAGGCGATGGAGGGGACGCCGAGCAGCGTTCCTTCCATCGCGGCGGCGATGGTCCCGGAATAGGTCACATCCTCGCCGATGTTGGACCCCTGGTTGACACCGGACAGGACCAGCGTCGGACGGGCGTCCTTCATCACATGGTTGATCGCCAGCAGCACGCAATCGGTCGGCGTGCCGTCCACGGTGAAGCGCCGCTCGTCCAGCTTGCGCAGGCGCAGGGGGCGGTTGATGGTCAGCGAATGGCTGGCCGCCGACTGCTCCATCTCCGGGGCGACCACCCACACATCCTCGGTCAGGGACCGGGCGATGCCTTCCAGCACCTTCAGCCCCTGGGCGTGGATTCCGTCGTCGTTGGTGACGAGGATGCGGGCGTTCGTCAGGTCGAGCGGTGCGTCGAACATCAGGCGGTGATCCTCTCAAGCCCGCGCATGTACGGGCGCAGGGCCTCCGGCACCAGGATGGAGCCGTCGGGCTGCTGGTAATTTTCCAGAACCGCGATCAGGCAGCGGCCCACGGCCACGCCCGACCCGTTCAGGGTGTGCAGGAATTGCGTTTGCTTCTCGCCCTTGGCGCGGCATCGGGCCTTCATGCGGCGGGCCTGGAAATCGCCGCAGTTCGACACGCTGGAGATCTCGCGATAGGCGTTCTGCCCCGGCAACCACACTTCGATGTCGTAGGTCTTGCGCGAGGAAAAGCCCATGTCGCCGGTGCATAGCACGATGGTGCGGTAGGGCAGCCCCAACCGCTCCAGCACCGTTTCGGCGCAGCGGACCATCCGCTGATGCTCCTCCTCCGACTGGTCGGGGGTGGCGATGCCGACCATCTCGACCTTCCAGAACTGGTGCTGGCGGATCATGCCGCGCGTGTCACGCCCGGCCGACCCGGCTTCGGCGCGGAAGCAGGGGGTCAGCGCGGTGTAGCGCAGCGGCAGCTCTTCGCTGGCGACAATCTGGTCGTTGACCAGATTGGTCAGCGGCACTTCGGAGGTCGGGATCAGGTAGTGATCCGACCCGGTGGTCTTGAACAGATCCTCTTCGAACTTCGGCAACTGGCCGGTGCCGAACAGGGCGTTGTCGCGCACCATCAAGGGCGGGGCGATTTCGGTGTAGCCGTTCTCGCTGGTGTGGATGTCCAGCATGAAATCGGCCAGCGCGCGTTCCAGACGGGCCAAGCCGCCCTTCAGCACGGTGAAGCGCGCGCCCGACATGCGGGCCGCCGCCTCGAAATCCATCAGGCCGAGCGCCTCGCCCAATTCATAATGCTGCTTGGGGTTGGCGATCTCCGGCGGGGTCCCCCAGCGGCGGATCTCGACGTTGGCGCTTTCGTCCGGCCCCTCGGGCACATCGTCGGCGGGAATGTTGGGCAGGCTGGCCAGCAGGGCGTCCAGCTCCGCGCCAAGGCGGCGTTCCTCCTCCTCCACCTGTGGCAGGCGCTCCTTCAGCGCGGCCATTTCGTCCAGAATGGGTTGGGCGTCGCGGCCTTCGCGCTTGGCCACACCGATCTCCTTGGCCGCTTCGTTCCGGCGGGCCTGCATGTCCTGCATCTGGGTCTGCGCGGCGCGGCGGCGGCTGTCCAGCTCGATCACGGACGACGACAGCGCCGCCAATCCCCGGCGGCCAAGGCCACGGTCGAAGGCTTCGGGATTTTCTCGGATGGCGCGAAGGTCGTGCATGGCTCGAACATCGAAAAAGACAGTGGGTGGATGGTTATACGGCGCGCATCGGGGAAGATCCAGCGCCAGGGGCAACAGATCGTCGGGTTGCTTTGGCTCTGCGTGGAGGGCATGGCCGTCCCGCCCATGCGGCTTTGGACAGCGGCGGATCGTCGCGCCACTGTGTCGCTCGTGATGCGGTGCGGCAGCGCCCGGGACACAACCCACGACACCATCACAGCCAGGGGGATGACGGGCGTGCCAGAGGACGACGCTTCAGCCTATTTGCAGGCGGGAACCGCCGCCTATCGGTCGGCCAGCCGCATCCTGTTTGTGGCCGGGTTTTCCACCTTCGCCTCGCTGTACTGCGTGCAACCGCTGATGCCGGACTTCGCGCGGGATTTCGGTGTCACCCCGGCGGAATCCAGCCTGGCCCTGTCGCTCAGCACCGGGTGTCTGGCGGTGGCCCTGCTGGTGGCCGGGGCCTTGTCGGATGGAATCGGGCGCAAGCCGGTGATGGTGGCGGCCCTGCTGGTGTCCGGGCTTTTGGGAATCGTCGGCGCGGTGATGCCCGATTGGCAGGGTCTGCTTGCCCTGCGGGCGCTGGAAGGCATCGCGCTCAGCGGCCTGCCCGCCGTGGCGATGGCCTATGTCTCCGAAGAGGTCGATCCGAAAACCGCCGGTGTTGCGATGGGGCTGTACATCGGCGGGACGGCGATGGGGGGGATGTCGGGCCGCGTCCTGACCGCGCTGATCGCCGATCTGGGCAATTGGCGGATCGCGGTCGGTCTGGTCGGTGTGCTGGGCGTCGCGGCGGCGTTGACGGTGTGGAAGGGGCTGCCGCCGTCGCGCCACTTCGTCCGTCGTCCGTCGGGGTTGTCGGCGCTTGCGGCGTCCTGGCGCGGGCTGTTGGCCGACCGGGCAATCCTGGCGCTGTTCAGCTTGGGGTTCCTGCTGATGGGCGGCTTTGTCACCGCCTTCAACTACATCGCCTTCCGCTTGACCGACCCGCCGTTCGATCTGCGCCCGGCGTTGGTGGGGGCGGTGTCCGTCGTCTATTGCTTCGGCATGGTCAGTTCACCGCTGTTCGGTTGGCTGGCCGGACGATTCGGCAACAGCCGGACCCTGATGGCGGCGATTCTTCTGATGATCGCCGGACTGGGCGCGATGGAGCCGGAATCCCTATGGTTCATCATGGGCGGAATCGGCCTGTTCACCTTCTCCTTTTTCGGCGCTCATTCCATCGTGTCGGCCTGGATCGGCCAGCGGGCGCAGCGCAGCCGGGGGCAGGCCTCCTCCATCTATCTGTTTTGCTATTACATGGGATCGACGGTGGCCGGGACCTCGGGCGGGCTGTTCTGGCACGTGTTTGGTTGGACCGGGGTGGCGCTGTTCATCGCTGGCTTGCTGTCTCTGGCCGCGCTGGCGGGAGCGTTTCTGCTGCGTCTGCGCTGACACGCCCGTCCATTCCCAGCGCCTCGCCTGCGACACCGCTCCCTGTGACGCTGTGACGCGGTGGGCGTTGGATCTTTCTTAAACGATGCCGCGCCAGGATGGCGTCCGGCGCGGTTCCTGCCACAGGGGGGCAGCATGACCCATCTGACCGTGTATCACGAGGATGACCCCGGTCTGCCGGAACTGGCGACCGGCGATCCCGTCGTGCTGGTCGGCCATCTCGCGATGACCGGCATCCTGTTCGAACGCTGGTCGGCCACCCACCCGGTTTCGCAGGACGCGGACAGCGCCGCGATCCTCAGCGCCTATGCACCGGATGTGGAGCGGTTGTGCGCCAACCGTGGCTATCGGTCGGTGGATGTCGCGCGTGTGGTCTCGGGCAGCGACAACATCGGCACCCTGCGGGCCATGTTCCTGGATGAACACACCCACGGGGAGGACGAAGCCCGCTTTTTCGTTGAGGGAAGCGGAGCCTTTTACCTGCATCTCGATCAACGCGTGTTCCGCATCGTCTGTGAAGCCGGCGATCTTCTGAGCATCCCCGGCGGAACCCGTCACTGGTTTGACATGGGGCCGACCCCCCATTTCACCGCGATCCGCTTCTTCACCCACCCGGACGGATGGCGGGCGGTTCCGACCGGCAGCGGCATCGCCGCCCGCTTTCCCGGTTATGACGGGTCCATCGACCGGACGCGTTGACAGGTTGGTGGCGCTGTTCAGACACGATTTGCACAAAAAATTCACTTGAATTGCGGTGCAAAACCGGTATTCCAAGCGTTGAACGACGCACCCGCACGTGCCTGTGGCCCTTTGTGGTTACGCTACGACGCACCGCGTCCTTTTTGGAAGAACCGGCCAAACCCGTGGGCCGGTCCCGAGAGGGAGGTTAGAATGCGCCATGCCCACGTTGGGGCCTTGAAACGGTAACGCATCAGCCGGACCTTGACGCGCCTGAGCCTGGAGCTGCTTTGCCCAGGGCCGCGCGTCGTCCGGCTGTTCCCGTTGTTCCCCGTCCCGCCCGCAAAACCGCTGCTCCATCGCCTTGAGTCCCGTTCCATACGGAACCGGGGCATCCTGGGTTGGGCGTGCGCGGTGCTCTCAAAGCGCTACGCGCAAGCGAAGCGTGGGAAACGGTGGAAAAAATCGAAGAAATTCCGTAACATTCATCGGATTGACAACCGATCCTTCGATTGTGATCGAAGAGGGAGGCGGTGTCGGTCTGTGTCGTTGGTTAAACTACCTCGGGGGAGACAAGCAATCATGGCCCTGGACACGAAGCTCTGCACGTTCACAGGCCGGATGGTCATCGTTGGTTTTGGATCGATTGGCCAAGGTGTTCTGCCGCTGCTTCTGCGTCACCTTGATGGTTTGACGTCGGACCGAATCACCATCGTGACCGCCGAAGAGCGTGGGCGCGAGGAGGCGGAGGACTACGGGGTCGCGTTCCACAACAACCCGTTGAACAACGACAATTTTTTCCAGATTCTGAAACCCCTGCTCGACAAAGGGGATTTTCTGGTCAACCTGTCGGTCGATGTCTCGTCGATCGCGCTGGTGGAGTTCTGCCAGCGCGTCGGTGCGCACTACATCGACACCTGCATCGAACCCTGGGCCGGTGGCTACACCGACCCCGATCTGACGCCCTCGCTGCGTTCCAACTACGCGCTGCGCGAAGCCGCCTTGTCCCGGCGCGCGGAGTTCGCCGGTGGCCCGACGGCGCTGCTGACCCACGGGGCGAATCCCGGTCTGGTGTCGCACTTCGTCAAACAGGCCCTGCTGAACATCGCCGCCGACACCGGGTTGACGGTGGAGGTGCCGACCACCCGCGACGGCTGGGGGGCGCTGGCCGCCACGCTGGGGGTCAAGACGATCCACATCGCCGAACGCGACACACAGGTGTCGAACCAGCCCAAGCAGGTCGGGGAGTTCGTCAACACCTGGTCGATTGATGGTTTTGTCGGCGAAGGCTGCCAGCCCGCCGAACTGGGATGGGGCACGCACGAAAAGCATTTCCCCGCCGATGGCCGCCGCCATGAATTCGGCTGCGACGCCGCCATCTACCTGATGCGTCCCGGCGCGTCGACCAAGGTGCGGACCTGGACGCCGCTGGAAGGCCCCTTCCACGGCTTCCTCATCACCCACAGCGAAGCGATCTCCATCGCCGATTACTTCACCGTCCGCGACGGCGACGCCGTGCGGTACCGTCCGACCGTCCATTACGCCTATCACCCCTGCGACGACGCCGTGACCTCCGTTCACGAGCTGGCGGGCAAGAATTGGGCGAGTCAGGCGACCCAACGCCTGATGATGCATGAAATCGTCGGCGGCATGGACGAGCTGGGCGTGCTGCTGATGGGGCACGAAAAGGGAGCCTATTGGTACGGCTCGCGCCTGACCATTGAAGAGGCGCGTGCGTTGGCCCCCTACAACAACGCCACCTCGCTGCAGGTGACGTCCACCGTGCTGGGCGGCATCATCTGGGCGCTGGAAAACCCGAATCGGGGCATCGTCGAACCCGACGAGGTCGATTTCCGCCGCGTGCTGGAGATCGCCGCCCCCTATCTGGGCGAGGTGGTCGGGGCCTATGGCGACTGGACGCCGCTTCAGGATCGCGGCCTGCTGTTCCCGGAGGACATCGACGAGAGCGATCCCTGGCAGTTCAAGAACTTCCGGGTCGTTTGACCCGGTTCCATGACCGGATTGAGGGGCGGTGCGGATCATCCCCGCACCGCCCCTTTTCGTTTGGCGTGTGATGGCGAACACGGTCTGTGTTTTCCCCGCATCATGCCGTTGCGAAACCGTTGACTTGGCCGGGCGCTTCCCCCAATCGTTCCTACCATGGTCACGCATGTCCCCCGGCGCGCCCGCGCCACCCCTCCCCGACGCCCCAGCGTCACCGGCAAAGCCGCTTTGTCGCCGATCCTTCGCTCCGGCATCCTCGGGCTGATGGTGGCGTGCGGCGTGGTGTCGGCCGATCTGGCGGGAGCGCAATCGCCCGCGCGGGAGCCGCAGCAACCGACCCTGTTGACCGCCGATCAGGTGACGTTCGACGAGACCAACAACACGGTCACGGCGACTGGCAACGTCGAATTGGCGCAGGGCAAGCGGACGGTTCGGGCCGACAAGATCACCTACAATCAAAAGACCAAGGTGGTCACGGCAACCGGGGCGATCCGGCTTGTGGAACCGACGGGCGAAATCACCTTCGCCGACTACGCTGAGCTGACGGACGATCTGAAGGATGTGTTTGTCGAGAACGTTCGCGTTCTGATGACCGACAACGGTCGCATGGCCGGAAACGAAGGGCAACGGCGCGACGGGCGGATCACCAAGGTCAGCCGTGGCGTCTACAGCCCTTGCGACCTGTGCAAGACCGATCCGAACAAGGCACCCTTGTGGCAGATCCGTGCCGTCCGCGTCGTTCATGACAACGAGGAGCATGAGGTCCGTTACCAGGACGCGACCATGGAGCTTTTCGGCGTTCCATTCTTCTACACCCCCTATCTGTCGCACGCGGATCCGTCGGTGGATCGCAAGAGCGGTTTTCTCACGCCGTCCTTTGGCAACAGCTCGGACCTTGGGGCCATTCTCAAGACGCGCTACTACTGGGACATCGGGAACAACCAGGACGCCACGATCGAGGTCAGCGGCTTCTCCAAACAGGGGTTGCTGTTGGGCGGCAATTACCGCAAGCGCTTCGAAAAAGGGCGTTTGGAACTGGACGGCGCGATCACCCAGGGCGAGATCCCCAACGGATCGGCCACCGGGGCACCCAAGGACAAGCGCATCCGTGGCTACGCCGCCGCCAAGGGGCTTTTCGAGATCGATGAGGTGTGGCGCGTCGGCTTCGATGTGAAGAAGGCCAGTGACCAGACCTTTTTGCGCCGTTACTACGACGTGCGCGATGATTACCTCACCAGCAAGGTGTTCCTGGAAGGTTTCCGTGGGCGCAACTACGCGTCCATCGCGGCTTACGGCTTCCAGGATCTGCGGTACGGCAACACCACACCGGAACCCATCGCGCTTCCGACCGCCCGTTACAACGCGTTGGGCGAGCCGGGAAGCTTGTTTGGCGGGCGTTGGTCGTTGGACACCAGCTTGCTGGCGGTCACGCGCCCGAACAACGCAGGCCCGAATTCGCGCAGGGTGATGGTTCAACCGGGCTGGCAACGCGACATCGTTTCGAACGTCGGCTTCATCACCACCTTGTCAGGCAGCGTGCTGGCCGCCGGCTATTCCGCGGATCGCTTCAACACGACCGATCCGACGACGCGCGGCACAAACGACATCAACCGCTTCCGCTTCTTCCCGCAAGGCCAGCTGACGGTCCGTTATCCGTTTGTGCGTTACGGCCAATCGTCCCAGCAGGTGGTGGAACCCATCGTCCAGGCGACGGTTGCGCCCAAGCTGCCCAACGGAAAAATCTTTCCGAACGAAGACAGCCTGGATGTCGAGTTCGACGAGGTCAACCTGCTGACGCCGAATCGGTTCACCGGGATCGACCGGTTGGACGACGGCATGCGGATCACCTACGGCCTGCGCACCGCGTATTATGGCTACCAGCAAGGATCGGCCAGTCTGTTCCTGGGGCAAAGCCGCCGTCTGAACAACAGCACCGGCTTCAGCGTCGGATCCGGTCTGGAAGATCGCGTCTCCGATTATGTCGGCCGTTTGGATCTTCAACCCGCTGATTGGCTGGACGTGAATTATGGTTTCCGCATCGATCACGACACCTTGAAGCCTCGCCGTCATTCGCTGAACGCGTCTGCCGGTGTTCCGCTGTTGCGGGTGGCGACCGCCTACACCTTTGTTGACCAAACACAGTCGCGGACCGCGACGACGCGGAATCGGGTGGAACAAGCCACTTTCAGCCTGACCTCGAACTTCGATCCG
This sequence comes from Azospirillum griseum, assembly GCF_003966125.1. GTDB lineage: Bacteria > Pseudomonadota > Alphaproteobacteria > Azospirillales > Azospirillaceae > Azospirillum > Azospirillum griseum. The sequence continues at coordinate 194,125 of NZ_RXMA01000006.1, read as the reverse complement.
AATTGGAGTGTCTCGCTGTCGCATTCGCAAGCGATGGAACCGCAGCCCGGCCCGCGCGCGTCGCTTGGCACGCTGACCTACGCCGACGAATGCCTGATTTTCCAAACCATCCTGCGCCGCGATTACACCGTGAGCACCGGCGGGGTGAAGGACGGCAACACCCTGTTCTTCCGCTTCGTCTTCAAGAATGTCGGGGAGTTCAAGACGCCGGGCATCAGCCTTGGCGGAACTTCGTCAACGACCAGCCAATGAACGCACGGGCATGATCCAAGCCAAACGGCCAACCGCATGGTTGGCCGTTTTTTGTTTCAGGAAGCAGGCCGGTGGAAGCGCGTCCTATTCCGAGCAATGAAAAACATTGCCCCTGCCCTTCGCTCAAGGGGTTGCATCGCACGCCCGTTGCCGTTAGCCATAGGCGCTTTCCAATTTCGACACCTGCGACCCGCATCATGACCCTGGGACGTTACGATTACGAACGCCGTTACCGCCGCCGTGTCTGGACGGGGGTGGCCAAATTCGGGGCACTGGCTGGTGTGGTGTTGGGCGTCGGCCTGTTCGCCTACCAGATGGGCATCGAACAGCTGAAGGGCCGCGATGTCACCTTGCGGGAGGAGATCGCCACGCTGTCCCGGCAGAAGGCGGAGTTCGAATTGCTGGCCTCCCAGATGCAGCAGGCCGCCCGCACGGCCGAAAGCCGCACCGCCGAGTTGGAAGGCCGCATCCAGCGCGAGGTCCCCACCGGCGACCTCGCCCGCCTCAGCCAACTGGTGGCTGAACGGCTGAAAAGCGGGCTGACCGCCGAACGCCTGTCCTTCATCATCGGTCAGGCCCAGATGCAGCGGAACTGCCAGCCTGCTGAGAACAAGCGCTTTGTCCTGGCGACACCGTTGCTCAAGAGTGGTGCACGCGGAACGACGTTCGCGAATGGAGCGGTCACGGTGTCCGGAGACGGGCAATCGGCTCACAACACCCAGGGCGATCCCGAAAGCTGGTACGATCCAGGCCAACCTGTGACCATCAAGATCACCGCCATCGGCGGCAAGACGGTGACGGCCAGCGGAACCCTGCCCCTGCATCAGTCCCTGGTGGTCGACAGCACCGAATACCGCTTCACCTTCGCCCCCGGCCAGCGCTCCTTCGTCGACGTCGCCGCCGACCGTTGCGCTTATCCCTGATCCGGCCCCGCCTCCGCCCACATCCGGGCGTAGGCGGCTTCCAGCGCGCAGGCAAAGCGGTCGGTGTCGAACAGGGGGGCTTGTGACAAGGCGTCGGCCAACCGGGTTTTCAGCGCAACCAGCGCCTCAGGCTTGCGGGTGAGGCTCAGGATCCTGTCCTCGTAAGCGTCCCAATCCGGCATCACCAGATCGGGCAGGCCCACAGCGCGCAACAGACTGGCCCCCACCCGACCGGCAAAGGCATTTCCCATCACCGTGACCATCGGCAGACCGGCCCACAGGGCATCGCTGGCCGTGGTGTGCGCACCCACCGGGCCGGTGTCAAGAAACAGGTCGGCCAGCCGATAACGGGCCAGATACTCCGGCCCCGGCAACCGGGGGGAAAAGACCAGACGGTCCGCCGACACCCCGCGCGCCACCGCCTCCCGCCGCAGGTTCGGTGCAACCTCCGGGTGGCTGTCGAGCAGCCAGAGCACAGTGTTGGGTCGGGCCGCCAGCACGCGGCACCAGCGATCAAACAGGTCCGGCGTGATTTTGTAGGCGGCGTTGAAACAGCACAGAACCACGCCGTTGTCGGGCAGGCCGCAAGCCGCACGGCTGGGCGTGTCGCCGATGCGCCGGGTCCGGTCGTTGGGCTGGTAGCTGTCGGGCAGACGGATCACCCGCTCGGAAAATTCATCCTCCCGCCCGGGTGGGGCAACGGTTGCATCGGCAATCACCCAATCGATGAAGGGCGCGCCCATGGTTCCGGGATAGCCCAACCATTGGGCCTGAACCGAGGCCGGGCGGTGGGCGGCGATGCCCGGGCGGGCGGCGCTGGTGTGCCCCTTCAGATCGACCAGAATGTCGATGCCCGCATCGCGCAACCGCCGGGCGGCGTCGGTGTCGGACAGGCCGGACAGTTCCAGCCAGTGATCGAACCCCTGGCGCAGCCGCGCCCGCAGCGGCCCGCCATCGTCGGGACCATAGGACGCGCCGACGATGACGAAGCGCGTGCGGTCGTGGCGCTCGATCAGTTCGGCGATCAACACCGCCGTGGCGTGTTCGTGGAAATCGGCGGACAGATAGGCAACGCGCAAGCGGCCGTCCGTGCGGTGTCTGACTTGCGGAGCGCCCGGTGGCTCCAGCGGTGTGATCCCGATCCCCCGCGTGCGCCACGCGCTGTACCGCTCGGCACAGCGGCGCTCCAGACGCGGCCCGGCCCCTTCGCCCAGGAAAATCCACGGGTGGATCTGCTGGCTGGTCCCGTCACGCACCATCGCCACCAGACGGGCGGACAGCGTGTCCAGCCCATCCCACCGGCACAGGTGACGGCGCTGCTGGATCAATTGGGCGAGCGCCCCGCCCGCGTCGGCCAGCCCCAGACGCAAGGCACGCTCGAAGCCCGTCACGCTGTCGGCCTGCCGCCCCGACTCCTTCAGCACCAAGGCGAGGTTGGCGTGTGCCTCGGCCAGATCCGGGCGCAGGATCAGAACGGCGCGGAACCCCTGCGCGGCGCGCTCCGACTGCCCGCTGTCGCGCCAAACCGCCGCAAGGTTGAGCCATCCGGCGGCAAGCCCGGCGTCCAGCGCCAGCGCCCGCCGCAACTCCGCCTCGGCCTCATCCCAGCGCCCCAACTCGCGGAGCATGGCCCCGTGGTTGCAGGCGGCCCCGGCAAAGGTCGGCATCAGCCGGGCGGCGTCGCCATAGGCTTCCGCCGCCTCCGCGATCCGGCCCAGGGCCTGCAAGGTCACGCCCAAATTGAAGTGATTGCCACCAAAGCCGGGCAACCACGCCACAGCACGGCGGTGATGGGCCTCCGCCTCCACCGCTCGCCCCTGTCGACGCAGATGCTCGGCAAAGTTGGAGCGGGCGACCGCCTCCTCCGGTGTGCCGGGTTGGTTCAACCGGTCGAGCGTGGCGAACAGATCGGTCAGGGCAGCGACGTTGCCGGGTTGGGCCGCGACGCGGCGGCGCTGGTCGGCCAAGGCGGTGTGCAGAGAGGCGGTCACGTCACTTCCGTTGCCACGCGCCCGACGGGGTCATGATGAATTGCCCGGTGGGGGTGCGGGCGATCAGTTGCTCCCCCGCCACCGCCTGGACCTTGTCCAGCGCCGTGCCGTTGCCGCGCGCGATCTCCAGATAGCGGGCCAGGCGCTGGGCGTTGATCTCAGCCGCCAAGGTGGTGACGGCACCAGGTGCACCGGGAACCACCCCGACAAGACCGTCGGGGCGCTCGCCCATCTGCCCCGCCGCCTTGGCGGCGCTCAGGGCGTCCTGCGCCAGGGACGGCCCGCTTGCCAGCAGCACCAGCGCCGCGCAAACGACCCGGCAGGGCGTAAGCCATCGCGTGAACCAGCGGCAGATCATGGAATTTGTCCTTTCACCGGGGCGGGAGGCAGGCCGAACAGGGCCGGATCCTTGCGGATGACACTGTCCACGTCGCGCTCCACCTTGACCCGCACCTCCTGCTCAATGCGGATGTTCAGGTTGATTTCAATAGGCTTGTCGGGGGCCTCGATGCGCACGGTGGGCGCGCAGGCGCTGGCGAGGACAAGCAGCGCCAGAACCGCACAAGGCACGACCAGCGGAGCAGGGATGGGGCGGTTTGGCGTCACGGTGGTCATGGGTCCTTCGGCTGGTCAAATCCGATCATGCGGTCGCGAACCACATAGGGAATGCGGTAAGCGTCCAGGCTCTGCCGCAGGATCCGGTCGAGCGCACCCGACAGAGTAAGGGTCAACGCCACCGGATGACCATCATAGAATGCCGGGTTGGTCCCGCGCACCGACAATCCCGCGCGCAGTTCCCCACCGGCTTCGCCGTCCAGGGTCAGGCGCAGGCTGTCGTAACGGAAATCGCTCAAAGCCCCCAACAGCAGTTGGGTCGGGCTTCCCTCCGGCCCCGACAGGCCGGGGGGTGGTTCGGCGGGGGCGTAGCGCAGGGTTCCCGGTTGGGTCCCATCAAAGACCGCCCCCTCCAACCGCACCCCTCCCTCCCCGATCCGCACCGGCAGGCTGCCGGACAAGCGCCCGCTGGCCGACACGCCATCGACGCGGATCAGACCGAGCAACTCGCCAAGGTCAACGCCGTCGGCGTGCAGGGTGACAAGTCCCTTGGGAGCCGTGGGCGACAGCTCGAACGGGTCGGCCTTCAGCGTGCCGCCGCCCCATCGCCACCGCGCTTCATCCACATCAACGCGGCGGTCACGACCGTAGCCGAACCGGATCACCCCATCGGTCAAGGGGACCCCCACATCCAGCAACGCCACCGCCAGACGCTGCCCATCGGGGACCACCGGCGGCCACAGGCTGGACAAGGCCACCACCCCATTCACCCCCGCCACCCGCACCGGCCCCAGAGTTGCCCCGCCGGCTTCGATCCGAAGCGCGCCGGTCGAGCGCACCACCCCCGCCTGCCAAGCCAGACCGGCGCGCCCGGTGAGACGACCGGAGACGGCGCGCAGCACCGTGTCCAGGCGCGGGGACAGCGCCGCCACCGCAACACCCGCCTCGCCGATGCGCAGCGGATCGCTGCGGAGGTCCAGCCGACCGACGCCGCTGCGCGGGTCATGGGTTCCATTCGCGCGAATCACCAAACCACCGCCAGCCCCGCTCACCGTGGCGGACAGGCTCCACGGAACCGCTCCCCCTTCACGCATGGCGCGCGCCGCCAGCGACAGCGGGGCCAGCCCAGGGCTGGGAACCGTGTGCCGCACCGCCATCGCCGTCGCGTCGATGGTCAGGGACTGGGCCGCGTCGCCCTGAAGCGACACGGTGACGGCATCGGCCCGGAGCGCCATGGCTGGGGCTGCCACCATGGGAAGCGCCAAGCGGGCGGCAAACTCCAGGCCGTTTGCGGTCCAACGCATCAACGGGTGCCCATCGAACGCGCACAGCGTTCCACCCGGATCGACGGTCAGCGGGCTGCGGTTCAGCGCCAACGTCTCCGCCCGCAGCGTCAGGCAACCGGGCGGGGACAGGGTCACGCCGTCCCAACCGAGGCGCAGCGCCAACACGCCCGACAGCGCAATCCGTCCGCTCACCCCGTCATCGGCAGTACGGGCGAGAGTCAGGGTTCCGCTGACCTCCGGCGGCAACAGCGACAGGCGCACCTCGTCCAACCGGGCCACGGTTCCAGCGCCCAGCGCCGACTCCAGCGCCGTTGCGGTCAAACGGTCGAGCGTTGCCCGCAGGCCAACCGCCGCAGCCGCGCTGGTGGCCAGCGCCACCAGCCCAACCGCCGCCGCCCATCGCCCGCGCGCGCCCATCCGCCCCCTCCTGTGGTGACAACCGCAGAAACACCCGCGCACGACCCTATCGTCCGTGACATCGGAAGGATAGAGTTCCGCGCGTCGGGCGGCTTTGCACGGGGCGTGTTTTCCCCTATGGTCCCCGGCGCGGAATTCGGCTCATCGGAGTGTTTCCCATGTTGCGGTGGACCCGCGTTTTGTTGGCGGCCCTGTTCGCCACGTTTCTTTTCTCTCAGGGGGAGGCCAAGGCCTTGGATCCGGAAAACACCCTTTATCTTGACCTGAAGGACGGTCGCGTCGTGATCGAGATGCGCCCGGACCTGGCGCCGAACCACGTCGCCCGCATCAAGGAACTGACCCGCCAAGGCTTCTACAACGGCGTCGTCTTCCACCGCGTGATCGACGGCTTCATGGCCCAGACCGGCGACCCGACCGGCACCGGTTCGGGCGGTTCGGGCAAGAAGCTGAAGGCCGAGTTCTCCAGCGCCCCGCACATCCGTGGCACCCTGTCGATGGCCCGCACGCCCGATCCCGACAGCGCCGACAGCCAGTTCTTCATCTGCTTCGCCCCGTCGTCCTTCCTGGATCGTCAATACACGGTCTGGGGCCGGGTGGTCGAAGGCATGGAATTCGTGGACAAGATCAAGAAGGGCAGCCAGTCCCGCAACGGTCAAGTCTCCGACCCGGACAAGATCGTCAAGATGCAGGTTGCGGCGGACGTCAAGTAATCCGTCCACGCCAAACACAAAAAGGGACTGGCAAGCCAGTCCCTTTTTTGTTGCCTGAAGGGCAAGAGATCATCCGCCCAGCGCGTTGTTCATCAGTCGCAGCAGATCGCGCATGCTTTGGGGCCGTTCCTGCCAGCGCATGGACAAACCGGCCATCAGCACCTTTTCAAAGCCGACGGGCAAGCCAACGCCCATTTCAGCGGGTTTGGGGACCTTGTCGTTCATGAAACGCGCGGTGGCGTCGGGGGGTGTCCTGCCGGTCAGCGCGAGGTAGATGGTGGCGCAGATGGCGTACACGTCCGACCAGGGGCCTTGCTTGCCCTCGTTCGAATATTGCTCCGGCGGAGCGAATCCAGGCTTGAGAATGACGGTCAAGCCGCCGCCCTGCCCGCCGCCCGCCTGACGCGCGGCACCGAAATCCAACAGCTTGCGTTCGCCGCTGTTGGTCAGAAAGATGTTGTCGGGGCTGATGTCGCGGTGGATCAGGCCCTGTTCATGGATCGTCTGCAACGCCTTCATGATCGGCCCGAGCACCGACAGGGTGCGCCGCACGTCCAGCCGCCCGCCGCTGTCGGAGAGGTATTTCTTCATGGTGCGGCCCTCCAGCAGCTCCATGACGAGGTAGGCGGTGGCGTTTTCCTCAAAGAAATCCTGAACGCCGACGATTTCCTTGATGTCGCGCAGGCGGGCCAGCATCCGGGCCTCATCCAGGAACTTTGTCAGTCCTGACGAGAAGCTCTCGGCGTGTTCATCGGAAAAGGGAATGACGTTGCTGGAACCCTGAGCGCGGGAAATCAGGCTGGAGGGGTAGTATTCCTTGATCGCCACCTTCACCTGCAGCCGATCATCCCAGCCCAGATAGGTGGCACCGAAGCCGCCCTGCCCCAGAATGCGGCCCGTCTTGTAACGGCTCAGCAGCAGGGTTCCCGGTTGCAGATGCACACCCGGCCGGTTGTCGGACTTGGTCGGATAACCGCACTCCCGGCACGCCTCCGGTCCGATCTTTTGCGCAAAGCAGCTTGGACACAACCCCACCTGCCCCACCGCCGGAGCCACTGCGGCAACCCCGCGCGGGGCCATCACCGTCACCGCCGCATCCGCCGCCCCGCCCGCCGAGGCGCGTCGTGGTGGCGCCGCCACGATGGTTTCCACCGCCCGTCCCGCAGCCACCGGAACCGCCACGGTGGCCGCCATCGGGCTGAGCGCCACCGGCACAGCCGGGTTCGAGGCCACCACCTGGGCTGGTGCGGGGGAAGCGGAGAATTGCCGCAACCGCTCCAACAGCTCAAACAGGCGACGGACCTCGGCCTGGGCGATGTCGTTGTTTTGCTGCGAGGCCAGATCGGCCTGGAACTGCGGTTGCCGGATGATGTCCAGAATGTGCTGACGCATCTGCGGACGCGCACCGTCATCCCGCAGAAGGCTGGAACAGGCGATCTCCGCCAACCGGATGGTCCGCCGACGCAACACCGGCTCGATCTGGCGAAGCCGTGCGGCAAGCCGCCCGGACTGCACGAATTCGTCCACAGCCCGTTCCGCCCGCGTCGTGATGCGCGCGCGGGCGTCGTCCGGCAGGGAAGAGTTGCGAATCGCGGCGATCGCGGCGGCGAATCCTTGCTCCAGCAGCGTGGTGTCCGGCGTCTGCACCAGCATGTTTTCGATCAGGACCTCGTTGCCGACCGCCGCTTCCAGCGACGCCACAACCTCGTCCATGTGCCGTTCCGCCGCTGGGGTGCCGGCAACCGCCGCCAGATAATGAATCCGGCAGATCAGGTCCGCTTGACCTTCGCTGACCCCGACGATGGATTTGCGGTAGGCGCTGGCCCCCCCCTGCTCCAAGCGACGGGAATAGCGGACGGTCAACCCATCGGCCATCGCCGAGCCACCGACCAGGCCGTTACGCGTCAACAGATGACCGGACAGCGTCTTCAGAAGCTCGCTTTCCTGGTCCAGCGCACCACGCCCCAAAGGCTGAGGCGCTTTCAATTGGCGCCGAATCCGGTCCAACACCGCCGCGCGGGCTTGCGGAAGTTTTCCCTGACGGAACAGTGCGTTGAGTGTACCCAGGCGACCGGGGCCCGCCGCATCGACGGTCATGCGTCCGAAGAGAAGCTCGCACAGCGTGACCAGCAACGTGCCGGGCAGCAACGTGTTGCCGAACAGCTCGAACCCGGCGGCGACGGATGCGAGAATGTCACCGATCACGCCGTCGATCGCTTCGTTCAGCCGGTCATCCTTGTCCCATTGGAACAGGTCGAGCAAACGATCCAGCTTCGTCGACCAACCGCGCAGCTCCGACAGCTCAAGGCTCAACGCCACCCGCAGGTCATACCCGATGTCGCCGGTCGGTGATTTTCCCGGTGCCGCCGCCAGAACCGAATCGATCCAGCGCCCTTTGGGAAAGCCGCCGAAGGACACTTGGGCGATGCGCGCACGACCCCAGGTTTCATCGATGGCGGTCTGAATCGCCATGCGCCGTGCCCGTTGCTCCTGCCCCGGCGCGCGCGCCTGGACGGTCGCGATCTTCGCAGCGGCGGCCTCGACCAGTTGCCCCGTTTCCAGCAACGCCTTCAACGCCTTGGCGTTGTGGATGATTTCAGTCGGGGTCAGCACGAGCGGATCAAGATAGGAGCGCAGAGCGACACCAATCACGATGCGCGATTGCCACGCGTGGAAATCGCTCAAAGTCGCGCACAGCTCCGCCTCTTCGACGGACCCGATGGTGGTGGTGGACGGGGGCGCAACCGGGCGGTTTGGCAGCGGGCTGGACACTCGAACCTTTCAGGGAGGGCAATCGGTCGGCGACGCAAGGCTGAAGCAGTGTGCCGGTGCGATGGTAAAGGACGCGTATACGATAACGACATTTTTCGACAAAAGCATAGGGTTTCTCCCCGGCTTTGGGAAGCGTTTGCAACGCAACAGCACCGGTTTCCTTCCATCTTCGCATGTGCGATAAAATCAGGAGCAGCCGATGCGGAGAGTCTTATGATCCCTATGGATAATGTTGTTGCGTTGCAGCACAACGATCAGACCTGCCGCCTCGCTCCTGGCTGCGGCGGTTCCCTGTTGTCCTGGTCGCGAATCGGTGCGCAAGGCCCGGTTGACCTGCTCCGCCCGGCCGATCCGACGCGCGCCGTGTCACCCACCGACTGCGGTTGCTTTCCGCTGGTTCCCTTTTCCAACCGCATCGCCGCCGGTCGTTTCACCTTCCAAGGGCGTGCGGTGACGCTTCCACATGATCCGGGTTTTTTACACGCCATACACGGCCATGGCTGGACCCGTGGCTGGACGGTGGAAGACCGCAGCACCCGGGCCTTGCGGTTGGCTCTGCATCACAGCGCCGATGCGTGGCCATGGCGGTACAGCGCCCACCAGACCATCGCGCTGGAGGATGACGGCTTGTCGATCCGGCTGGAACTGCTCAATGAGTCCGATGAGACCATGCCCGCCGGCTTCGGTCTGCACCCCTATTTCCCCAAACCACCCGGAACCCGGATCACGATGAGGGTGGGCGGTGTGTGGGACAACGACAGCGCAATGCTCCCTCACGCCCATCACCCTCTGCCACCGTCCCTCTCTTTTCCCGATGGTCTGATCCTGGAGGATTCGGTGGTTCTGGATCATGGGTTCACCGGCTGGGATGGACACGCCGCGATCCAGTGGACCAGCGGACCGACAGCGGGGACCACCGTCACTCTGCTGGCCGATGGCCCCTTCGGGCATGTGATCGTCTACGCTCCGGCGGGCGAGAACTATCTGTGTCTGGAACCGGTCAGTCACATGACCAACGCGCTCAACCGCCCCGATGTGGACGATGCCGGGGTGATCGCGCTTGCTCCCGGCGAGCGGGTGAGCGGCACCTTGCGGTTCCGCCTGTCGTCCTTCTGACCGGACGGGTGCCGATCACCGGCACCGGACAAAGGTCGCGGCAAAACTGGACGGCGGGTCGAGGCGAATCGTCAAACGATCCAGGCGCGGTGTCTCCGCCGCGTCCAAGCGCAGAAAGGCCTTGGTCTGACCGTTGGAACCCACCATTTGCACGCCTTGGCTGAACTCCGTGGTTGCCGCCAAACGACCTTCGATGGGAAGGCCCGGAACGCGCGGGTCAATAAGAGCGACCGCCTGTTCCCGCGTGACTTCGAAATAGGAGTTGCGGCAATCATCGATGGGCGTGCGGTTGATCGGATCGGCCTTGGCCCAGCGCCCGACCAGAACATTCACCGACACCGGGCGGGTCAAGGCGACGGGGCGTTGGGACGCAGCCACAATGCGCGGGGCGGTCGCGTCGGTGATGGTCAGCGGGGTGCCCGTCACCGGTCTCGCGCGCGCCGCCCGTTGCGCCTCGATCTCGGCGGCGCGCTCGACAAGGCTGTGCAGCACGCATTCCGCCTTGGCCTTCGCCGCCACAGGGTCGTCGAGATCAGCCGCCGACACCGGACAGATGTCGTTGCGGCGGGATTGCCAAAGCGTCTGCTGCGCCTCGATGGCCAGGCGACCGTGGGCGTCGGTGGTTTCACCCAGCGCGGCCAGCGCGCCATCCACCGCCGCCGCCGCCTGGGACAGCGCGTCGTCCCGGCAGATCAACTGCGACGCTGGGCTGTCCGCAGACGCGCAGGTCGTGGACGCAGCGGCAGACCCGGACACCCAACCAATCCCCAGAACCACCCCAACCGCGCCAAACCAAATGGGCCGCATCGGCAAGTCCCCCTTACGACGCCGGAAACGCTTCCAGCACCGCTTTGACCTGGCGCTGAAAATCCTGATCGCTGCGATAGCGCGCCACGACCGACTTGTCACGTTCAACGAAGAACATCATGGTTTCCCGATTGGGCATTGAACGCGGGCTGGGTTTGTCCAGAAGTTCACCGTTCCAGTCGATGCGCGCCATGAAATAGACCGCTCGGGCAAACAGCATGAACAACTTGCTGTCCGGATCCAATTTCTCACGGCGTATCAGCGCGAACAGATAATAATTCCGTCCATGAAAATAACTGGTGTAGATGGCTTGGAGTGCTGCAAATTTTTCGTCCGGCGTGTTGAGCTTCTTGATGGCCTTTTCCATTTTGAAGCCTGCAAAAAAATACTCTCGCGCCTCATGTTCAAAGGAAAAGGGGCTGCCTTTGACCAAACCCATTTGTTCGGCGTAGCGCTTCAGCGCCTTGTTCATCAACAGTTCCAGATAACGCTGTTCAATCTTCAGCGTGTCGGGAATTTGCGGCAGCATGTCAAACACATGGCGCAGGTGATAAGGGTGACGGACAACGATGATCGGAATCGACAGGTTTTTGCGCTTGGCGGGCGCACGCTTGTCCGCCGCAATTGTCGCTGAAGGCGACAGAGAGGCCATCGTCGCCTGGATCATGTCGTAGAGCTTCCAGCGCAACCGGGTGTCCGCCGATTGGCTGCCAAGGCTGAAGCGGGCCAGAAACCGCTTCATCCGGCTGCCGAACGTCTCCTTGGGCAGTTTGTTGGTGGGCAGATCGGGAACCACCAAGGGGTTTCCCAGAATGTCGTTGGTCGGTGGCAAGGGTTTGAAATTGAAATATTTCCCTGTGACGACGCCACGACCCGGCCCGCCCATCCCGCCAGCGGATGGGGACCCGCCATCGAAGGAGGAGGCCGCCAACGACACCATCGCCCAAGTCACCCCGTCATCAACAGTTTGCCCGCTCACCCTTCTATATACTGATGATCGCGAACGGATGAAAGGCGCAGCCCTGTGGTCGCGCAAGATCGTGACTTTTTCGCAACTGCGGTAAGGTCCGTCCGCGCGCCCCCTGTTGGCGTGGAAAGTTCAATGATACCGTGATGAACGAAGCGCTGGATGAACCAACGCACAAGACATTTGAACAGGCATGAGGTGGGGTACACATGGCGATCCACGTCGCGTTGAACCACAAGACCATTTACCGTTACGACCGGCTGGTCTCTCTCGGTCCACAGATCGTTCGCCTCCGCCCCGCGCCGCATTGTCGGACGCCCATTCTCAGCTACTCGTTGCGGGTCACGCCCAAACAGCATTTCCTGAACTGGCAGCAGGATCCGCAATCCAACTATCAGGCCCGCTTCGTCTTCCCGGAAAAGACCCGCGAATTCATCGTCGAGGTTGATCTGGTCGCGGAAATCGCCTCGATCAACCCGTTCGATTTCTTTTTGGAGGAAAAGGCGACCTTCTTCCCCTTCGAATACGAAGATTGGTTGAAGAAGGAGTTGCGCCCCTATCTGGAAACCGAACCGGTCGAACCGGCGCTGGCGGCCTACATCGCCAGCATCCCGCGCGAAAAGGCCGCGACGATTGATTTCATCATCGCGGTCAACCAACGGCTTCAGCAGGACATCGGTTACGTCATCCGGATGGAACCGGGGATTCAGACCTGCGAGGAAACGCTGACCAAGCGCACCGGCTCCTGTCGCGATTCGGCGTGGCTGCTGGTCCAGATTCTCCGCCATATGGGCTTGGCCGCGCGGTTTGTCTCCGGCTACCTCATCCAGCTCACCGCCGACCAGAAGGCGTTGGACGGGCCATCGGGAACCGAAACCGACTTCACCGACCTGCACGCCTGGACCGAAGTCTTCCTGCCCGGTGCCGGTTGGGTCGGGCTGGATCCCACCTCCGGCCTGCTGGCGGGCGAAGGCCACATCCCGCTTGCCTGCACGCCCGACGCGTCATCCGCCGCCCCCATCTCCGGCCTTGTCGATGAGGCGGAGGTGGAATTCGATCACGAAATGTCGGTGACGCGGATTTACGAAGCGCCGCGCGTCACCAAACCCTACACCCCGCAACAATGGTCAACCATCGAAGCCCTCGGCCACCGTGTGGACGAGGATTTGAAGGCGGGCGACGTCCGCCTGACCATGGGCGGCGAACCGACCTTCGTGTCGATCGACGACATGGAGGGGGCGGAGTGGAACACCGCAGCCGTCGGCCCGAACAAGCGCCGTCTGGCCGCCGATCTGGTCCACCGCATGATGAACCGCTTTGCCCCCGGCGGCCTGCTGCATTTCGGCCAGGGCAAATGGTATCCGGGCGAATCGCTGCCGCGCTGGGCGATGACCGTCTATTGGCGGCGCGACGGCGAAGCGCTGTGGGCCAACACCGACCTGCTGGCGCGCGAGAACGTCGATTACGGTCACACCGCGCAGGACGCGGGCGTGTTCCTGGTGACGCTGGCCAAGCGGTTGGGCGTCGATCCCACGGTCGTGCTCGCCGCCTATGAGGATTCCTGGTACTACCTGAGCAAGGAAGCCAAGCTGCCGGTCAACGTCGATCCGCTGGAAAGCAAGCTGGACGACAAGGAGGAGCGGGCGCGTCTGGCCCGTGTCTTCACCAAGGGCCTGAACGAGCCGGTCGGCTTCGCCATGCCGATCAACCGTCGCATGACCCAGAAAGGGCCGGTGTGGCTGTCCAGCACCTGGCCGCTGCGTCAGGAAAAGCTGGTGCTGATCCCCGGCGACAGCCCGGTCGGCTACCGTCTGCCGCTGGGGTCCCTGCCCTGGGTGTCGAAGAGCGATTATCCCTATGCCTGGGAAACCGACCCGTTCGAGGCGCGGGATCCCCTGCCCCCGCACCCGCTCCAGCGCAGCCAGGACAGCCGCCGCGCCCCGCGCGACTCCAACCGGGGTGTGCACGGCGAAGCCCGCGAGGCGCAGCGCCAGCGCGTGATGGCCGAGGTCCGCGCCGACATTCCGGAAGAAGGGAAATCGGCTTGGTGGGTTGTCCGCACCGCGCTGACTTGCGAGGCGCGCAACGGCCGCCTGCACCTGTTCATGCCGCCGATGAGCACGCTGGAAGACTACATCGCCATGCTGGCGGAGATCGAGGCGACCGCCGTCGAACTCGATATGCCGGTGGTGATCGAAGGCTACCAGCCGCCGAAGGATCCGCGTCTCAACTCGCTGGCCGTCACCCCCGATCCGGGCGTGATCGAGGTGAACATCCACCCGGCCCACAGCTGGGATGAGCTGGTCCGCAACACCATCGATCTGTACGAAGACGCTCGGCAATCGCGCCTGTGTGCCGAAAAATTCATGATCGACGGCCGCCATTCCGGGACCGGCGGCGGCAACCATGTGGTGATGGGCGGGGCAACGGCGGCGGACAGCCCCTTCCTGCGCCGCCCGGATCTGCTGCGCAGCCTCATCACCTATTGGCAGAACCACCCGGCGCTGTCCTATGTCTTCTCGGGCATGTTCATCGGCCCGACCAGCCAAGCCCCGCGCGTGGACGAGGCGCGCGACGACCAGCTTTACGAGCTGGAGATCGCCTTCAACCAGATCGACCAGCAGCTTGGCACCTACGGCCAATGCCCGCCCTGGATGATCGACCGCATCCTGCGCAACCTGTTGGTGGACGTGCAGGGCAACACCCACCGCGCCGAATTCTGCATCGACAAGCTCTATTCGCCCGACAGCTCCACCGGGCGTCTGGGCCTGGTGGAGTTCCGCGCCTTTGAAATGCCGCCGCACGCGGAAATGAGCCTGACGCAACAGCTTCTGATGCGGGCGCTGGTCGCGCGTTTCTGGAAGACGCCCTACAAGGGGCGGCTGGTGCGCTGGGGCAATGAACTGCACGACCGTTTCATGCTGCCCCATTTCGTGCAGCAGGATTTGGCCGACGTGTTGCAGGATTTGCGCGACCATGGCTATCCGTTCCAGGATTCCTGGTTCGCCCCGCATCTCAACTTCCGCTTCCCGGTCTATGGGCAGGTCAACCAGCGCGGGATCAGCCTGGAACTGCGCATGGCGCTGGAACCCTGGCACGTCCTGGGCGAGGAGCCGGGCGGCGGCGGGACCGTCCGCTATGTCGACAGTTCGGTGGAGCGGGTGCAGGTGCGCGTCAGCGGCCTGATCGACGCCCGTTACGCCATCACCTGCAACGGCCGCCGCGTGCCCCTGATCCCGACCGGGACCGAGGGCGAGTTCGTCGGCGGTGTCCGTTACCGGGCCTGGCAACCGCCGTCCTGCCTGCACCCGACCATTCCGGTTCACACCCCGCTTGTCTTTGACATCGTCGACAGTTGGGCGGGCCGGTCGATCGGCGGCTGCACCTATCACGTCATGCATCCGGGCGGGCGCAATTACGAAACCTTCCCGGTCAACGCCAACGAGGCGGAAGGGCGGCGTCTGGCCCGCTTCTTCCCCTTTGGCCACACGCCGGGACCGATGGACACGCCGCAGGAGGAGCGCAACCCGCAATTCCCGATGACCCTGGATCTGCGCCGGGGCTGAGGAACGTCACGGGGGTGAGTCGCGCGTGGGTGGCCTTGCTGGCCCCTACGCGTGCCAACAACCATCCACCGAGGCGGGAGAAAGCAAGCCGGAAGGTCATGCCTATCCCCTGCCCTTGTATGAAAACGCGTCTTTTTGCGATCAAATCCACATTAGAACTACGCGCATCGCGATTATCAATCCTACCCTCAAGCCTGGAAGGCGACACGCCATCAACCTGCTTGGGGGAAACAACAGGGATGAAAGCCAAACTTCTCGCCGCCGCCGCGCTGGGCAGCCTGCTGGTCAGCGCCTGCGCGGAGCAGCCGCAACCGCCGCGCCCGGTCCCGGTGAAGCCGCCGACGCAAATCGATGGCGTCTGGTATCTGGACCAGAATTGGACGCAGGACGCGCGCCAGTGGTATTACAACACCACGCAAGGCTCGCAGATCATGCGCTATGACTGGTTCATGGCCTTGCAGGATCCGCAGACCAAGGAACCCTTCGTCAAAAGCGTTCCGCGTTACGGCTACACGGCGGGCAGCCCCAGCAAGTGGAACCCGGACCTGCTGCCGCTCGGCTTCGTCAAGGACACCGATCCGGACAAGACCGAATGGATCGGCATGACCTGCGCGGCCTGCCACACCGGCGATGTGCGGGTGAACGGCAAGACCCTGCGGGTGGATGGTGCCGTCACCACCGGCGACCTCTATGGCTTCATCAGCGGTCTGAGCGTGGCGGTGCACACCACCGTCACCGACAACGCCGCGTTCGAGGCGTTCGCCGCCAAGGTGCTTGGCCCCACCGCCATCGACACCAAGAAGATCGCCCTCTACAACCAGTTGAAGGCGTTCGACAAATCCTTTGCGACCTTTGTGGCGCAAAGCACGCCCGACACCCCGTGGGGGCCGATGCGCACCGACGCGTTCGGCATGATCTTCAACCGCGTGTCGGTGATCGACCTCAACATCCCCAAGAACAACCGCGCGCCCAACGCCCCGGTCAGCTACCCCTATCTGTGGGACGCGCCGCACCAACCCAAGGTTCAGTGGAACGGCCTGCTCGACAACAAGAATTCGTTCGAAGCGCTGGGCCGCAACGCGGGCGAGGTGCTGGGCGTGTTCGGCAAGATCGCGCTGAAGCCGCCCAAGGACAGCGGCCATTACTATTACGATTCGACGGTGCGCGGTCAGAATCTGGTGGCGATGGAAAACCAGCTTCGCAAGCTGCGCTCGCCGGTGTGGCCGGACAGCATCGCGGGCAACATCGACATCGTGAAGGCGGCGGCCGGCCAGGATCTCTACAAGCAGAATTGCGAGAGCTGCCACGCGGTGCTGCCGCGCGACATGACCTACACCACCGCGCCGATCACCATGGTCCCGCTGTTCAATTGGGCCAAGCCGGATGACCCCAGCGCGGTCCTCGCCGCCTTTGGCATGATCTGCGCCAAGGGCGTGGACGCGGCGGTCGCGGCCAAGATGATCACGGTGAATTACGCCGCCGATCCCAAGATGGCGGTGGACGCGCTGTGCCGCCAATCCGACACCGGGGCCATCGCCGGAGTCGCAATGCCGCCGAAGCTGCTGGGCGGGACCCCGCTGAAGAACCCCGATCTGGCCGCGACCCTGCTGTCGAACGCGGTCATCGGTGCCGTACTCGGCGACATCGCCAAGAACCCCGAACTGATCGGCGACCTGCTGCTGGGCGACGACGCTCCGGCCCCCTGGGCGTCGAACACATGGTCGGACAAGAAGGCCGCCAGCGGCAGCAAGAAGACACTGAGCACCAAGCCGCTGGTCACGGCCGGTGCCCCGGCCACCGAGGATCACAAGAAGCTCGCCACCATCCTGAGCGGGGCCGCCAAGACGGTGGCCACCGCCAAGGAGGCCGACACCACCTCGACCAGCAAGGCCGAGGCGACGGCGAAGGCGGCGGAGAGCCTCGCCACCACCATCAAGACGCTGCTGGCCTACAAGGCCCGTCCGCTCGATGGCGTGTGGGCGACCGCGCCCTACATGCACAACGGTTCGGTGCCGAATCTCTATGAACTGATGCTGCCGGTGGCCGAACGGTCGCCGACCTTCAAGATGGGGACCATCGGCATCGATCCGGTCAAGGTGGGCGTGGACACCCGCGCGGCGGACAACAACTTTGTGTTCGACACCAGCAAGCCGGGCAACCGCAACACCGGTCACGAGTATGGGGCCACGCTGACCGACAGCCAGCGTTGGCAGCTTCTGGAATATCTGAAGACCTTGTAACCGGTCTTTTTCCGTGGGGTGAAACAGGGGGTGCGCCGATGCCGGGCGCACCCCCTGTTTGTTTGCGGCACGATCATTTTTGGTCGGAGATCACGTGCGCATTCGCAGCTTTTGGTGTCGCCAACCTTGCATCGCGGGGCGGGGACGTTCACAGTGTTGCTCTGTTCCTAGGCAACACACCTCATAAGACCTTGTCCCAGCCCGATCAGCCCCCCGCCGCATCGACCCAGTCCCCCTTGATGGGGACGCAACCGGTGCCGTTCGCTCAGGGATCCCTGTTCGGTGAGGCCGACGCCATCGGCTATGGCTCCGGTCATGTCTATGACGAGATGGTGACGGGCCAGGGCCGCTTGCGCCCGCACTGGCAAAATTTCATGAGCACGCTGGGCCCGCTGGACGCCGAACAGATGGCGGTGCGGTGGGAAGAGGCGCGGCGGCTGCTGCACCAGAACGGCGTCACCTACAACATTTACGGCGACCCGAACGGGATGGAGCGGCCCTGGCCGCTCGACATGATGCCCCTGCTGCTGCCCGCCCACGAATGGAAGGCCATCGAATCCGGGCTGATACAGCGCGCGTCCCTGCTCAACGCCATTCTGACCGACCTCTACGGGCCGCAAACGCTGACCCGCTACGGCCGTTTGCCGCCCGCCGTGATCCACGCCGATCCGGGATTCCGGCGCGCCGTCCACGGCATCCGCGTGCCGAACGACGTGCATCTGCATTACTACGCCGCCGATCTGGCCCGCGCGCCCGATGGCCGGTGGTGGGTGCTGTCGGACCGGACGCAGGCCCCCAGCGGCAGCGGCTACGCGCTGGAAAACCGCGCGGTGATGGCGAAAGTGCTGCCAGACAGCTTCCGTCATTGCCAGGTGGAGCGGCTGGCCCCCTTCTTTGACACCTTCAAGGAAACCCTGCTGTCGCTCAGCCCGCGTCAGGAACGCCCGCGCGTGGTGCTGCTGACGCCCGGCCCCTACAACGAAACCTATTTCGAACATGTCTACATCGCCCGCTACCTTGGCATCACGCTGGTGGAGGGGGCGGATCTGACGGTGCGCGACCGTCAGGTGTTCCTGAAGACCCTGTCGGGGTTGGAGCGGGTCGATGTGATCCTGCGGCGGCTCGACGCCGATTTCGCCGATCCGCTGGAGTTGCGCTCCGACAGCTCGCTCGGTGTGGCCGGTTTGATCGAGGCGGTGCGCGCGGGCAATGTGGTGATGGCCAACGCGATGGGTTCCGGCCTGATGGAATCCATGGCGATGAAATCGTCGCTCCCCACCTTGTGCCGCCATCTGCTGGGCGAGGAGCTGCGCCTGCCCAGCGTGGCAAGCTGGTGGTGCGGCAACGACGCCGAGCGGGCCTATGTCATCGACCATCTGCCCGGTCTGGTCATCAAGCCCGCCTTCCCGGCCTTGGGGTTCGAGCCGATTTTCGGCGCGTCGCTGTCCTCGGCGGAACGCACGACGCTGGTCGAAAAGATCAAGCGCCGCCCCTGGTATTATGTGGCGCAGGAACAGATGGCGCTGTCCACCGCCCCGGTCTGGCAGGATGGCAAGCTGCAACCGCGCCCCCTGGTGCTGCGCGTTTTCCTGTGCGCCACGCCCAGCGGCGGTTACACCGTGCTGCCCGGCGGCCTGACCCGCGTGTCCAGCGAACCGGGCCGTCTGGTGGTGTCGATGCAGCGCGGCGGCGGCAGCAAGGACACCTGGGTGTTGTCGGCCCGCCGGTCGGAGGTCGCCCCCTCCCAACCGCGCGCGGCGTTGGCGACCGAACCGACACCGGTGGTGGCCCGCCCGGCCGCCAACGATCTGCCAAGCCGGGTGGCCGACGGGCTGTTCTGGCTGGGCCGCTACGCCGAACGCTCGGAAGGAGCGGTGCGGTTGCTGCGTGCCACCCAGAGCCGACTGACCGACGGCAACACGCCGGGGGCCTCGGCACAGTTGCGCTGCCTGCTCCATTTGCTGGCCGCTGCGGGGATGATCCCGCAGGACATGGCGCGGGTCGACGCGAACGGTGGGCGCGGTCTGCGGGACGCTCTCTATTCCGCCGTGGTCGATCCCGACCATCCCAACAGCCTGCGGTCCCAGGTGGTCCGTCTGCACCGCAGCGCCTATTCGGTGCGCGACCGCCTGTCGATGGACATGTGGCGTGTGGTGTCCACCATCGACCGCCAGAGCCTGCCGCCCAAGCAACGGCTGGACGCCGCCGCCCTGCTGCTGCGCATGGATGATCTGATGACCAGCCTTGCGGCCATTGCCGGGTTGGAACAGGAAAGCATGACGCGCGGGCCGGGCTGGCGCTTCCTGGACGTCGGCCGCCGGATCGAACGGGCGCTGCACATCGTCTGGATCATGCGCGGTGTCCGCATCGCCGAACTGGACCGGCAGGACGAGTCGGTTCAATCCGCCACGCTGTCGGTTCTGCTGGAGCTGGGGGAGAGCGTCATGACCTACCGGTCGCGTTATCTCACCAGCGTCCAGCGCACCCCGGTGTTGGAACTGCTGTTGGCGGACGAGACCAACCCGCGCGCGCTGGCCTTCCAATTGGCCGCGCTGGAGCGCCACATCTCCGCCCTGCCCAATCTGGGTGCCGGCAGCACCAGCGACCCGACCGGCGGCGCGCTCGCCATTGTTGCCGCCGGGCGCAGCGTTCTGCGCAAGAGCGCGTCCCTGCGCACCAGCGAGGCGCTGCACACCACGCTCGACACCCTGGCGATGACCCTGCCCGACGTGTCCAATTTCCTCGCACACGCGTATTTCAGCCATGCCTTTGCCCGATCAGCCTGACACCAACGCCGACTCGCCGACTCCGTTGGCCTCCGCCACGCCGGAGTCGCTGCGCTACCGCGTGCGCCACGCCACGGCCTATGATTACGGCGAGGATGTGCCGGTGTCCCACCACCTGCTGCATCTGACCGCGCGCCCGCACCCGCGCCAGCATGTCCGCCGCAGCCAATTGACGGTGGAGCCGGTGCCCGCCGTGCGCAGCGACCGCGTGGATTATTTCGGCAACACCGTCACCTATGTGGCGGTGCAGGAGCCGCATCGCAGCTTCACCGTCATTGCCGAAAGCGAGGTGGAGGTGTTCGACAGACCGCCTCTGGATCCGACGGCCACCGCGCCGTGGGAACTGGTGCGCGACGGCCTGCGCGCTCTGTCCGGGCCGGATGATGGGGCGGAGATCACGCAATATTGCTTCGACAGCGCACTGATCGCATCCAGCCCAACGCTGTTGGACTATGCCCGCGTCTCCTTCACGCCGGGCCGTCCGGTGGCTGTTGCCGCCATCGACCTGATGACCCGGATCAACCGCGAATTCGCCTTTGATCCCACCGCCACCACGGTCGCCACCCCGATTGCCGAGGTGATGCGCAACCGGCGCGGCGTGTGCCAGGACTTTGCCCACGTCATCATCGGCTGTTTCCGCGCCGTTGGCCTGCCCGCCCGCTACGTCTCCGGCTATCTGCGCACCCTCCCCCCGCCGGGGCGTGAGCGGCTGGTCGGAGCGGATGTCAGCCACGCCTGGGCCTCGGTCTGGTGCGGGGCGGCGGGGTGGTTGGATGTGTGCCCGACCAACGCCTGCGTGGCCAACCGCGATTTCATCACCATAGCCTGGGGTCGCGATTACGACGACGTCAGCCCGGCGCGTGGCATCCTGGTCGGCGGGGCCGGTCACGGCCTGAGCGTCAGCGTGGATGTGGAGCCTGTTGAAGACTGATCGAATGTTGCCCTGGAGCCATGGTAAGCCGCTTGCTCTCGGACTGATCCAGGGCAACCCGACGGTGTTGAACCCCGCAAATGGATCGCTCGCATCCTGTAACGCATAAAGACAACCCCCAGCGGATTCGCTGGAGGTTCTAATTGTGCGAAAGATGATTTATCAGAATGCATATTTATATAGGACACAGCGCCACAAAGCCTGTGTATTCCTATGAACGCTCAGAGCGTGTTTCTGTTTGAAACGACGGCTATTGCTGAGCAACGTGGCGGAGGGGATGGGATTCGAACCCACGATACGGTTTAACCCGTATGACGGTTTAGCAAACCGTTGCCTTCAGCCACTCGGCCACCCCTCCGTCCAAACCGGCATCTTGCGGTGCCGCTGGCGTGGGCGTGTTTCTAACGATCCGCGCCCCCCTTGTCAACGCTTTGAACGCAGAAACTTGCACGATCGCACCAAATAAGAAAGCGTGATAAATTTGCATAAAATTTTAATTACCTTTTAACGGAATGGCTGTAGGATCACCTCATGAGCAGCAAACCATCCGGGTGAAGCCCTCACCCCCTGCGGAGGACGCCATCATGACCCTGTCTCGCCGTTGCGCCGAAACGCTGATCGATCTGGTGGAAATCAAACTCAGTTGCCTGGAAATCACCGATCGCGAGGATCTGCGCGAAAAAGAGCTGCTGATGCGCTGCGTTCAGGAGTTGACGGCGGAATTGCGTGGCGAGAACGGCAGCATGACCGCCTTCGCCGCCCCCAAACGTCGGGGCCGTCGCCCCAAGCACCTGCAACTGCACGAGTTGCACGCGGCTTGATCATTGGCTCGACGGACGCCTTTCGCAGAACCGCTCATCCCATCGCCGCGTCGGACACGAGAGCCGAAGCGGCGACGGGCGCTTCGCGCGGCAGGCGAATGACAAAGCAGGTGCCCTGCCCTGGTTGGGACTGAACCGATACCGTTCCGCCCAACAACCCCGTGACTGTGTTGAACACGATGTGCAGCCCAAGCCCGGAACCGCCTTGCCCGCGCTTGGTCGTGAAAAACGGCTCGAACACCTTGGGCAGATGCTCTGGCGCGATGCCGACACCGTCGTCCGCGAAATCCAAGCGCACCCGATCCGCAGGCTCCAGACAAGCCGTGATGCGAATGGTCCCGGTTCCTCCATCGCCATACGCGTGGATGATGGCGTTGATGACCAGATTGGTCAGGACCTGACTGAGCGCGCCGGGATAGCTGTCCAGCATGATCCCCTCGGCGCAGTCGATCTCGACCGTCAGGTGGGTGCGCTTCAGCCGGGGGCGCAGAGAAAACAGCACTTCCGACACATAGCCGCCCAACTCGAACACACGCCGCTCACCCGACGATTGATCGACCGCAACCTGCTTGAAGCTCTGCACCAACGCCGCCGCGCGGTCGATGTTGCTCACCAACAGCCGTGCGCTCTCTGACAATTCACCCAGAAACTCGACAAACTCCGATTTGCGCAACTGTCCCTGCCCGAACAGATCGCGCAAACGGTCGGCCTGCTCGCCGATGTGACTGGCGGCGGTCAGGCCGATGCCGATGGGGGTGTTGATCTCGTGGGCGACCCCGGCGACCAACTGCCCCAGGGACGCCATGGTTTCCGCCTGGATCAAGCTTTCCTGCGCTTCGCGCAGATCGGCGAGCGCCTGTTCAGCCTCCTCGCGGGCGCGGATCAACGCCGATTCGGCGGCCTTGCGGTCGGTGATGTCGTACAGCCAGGTCAGCAGCGCCAGCACACCATCAAATTCAATGACGCTCCAGGAGGACAAGGCCCAGACGACGGTTCCATCGGGTTTGCGGAACCGGATCTCGGCGTCGCGGAACGGCCCCTCCTGCGCAAGACGCTCCAGCAAGGCCAACCGATCGGCGGGATCGGCGTAGAGGTCGGGCACATGGGTGTTCATCAACTCCCCACGCGGACGCCCCATCAGCCGACTCGACTGCGCGTTGCAGAACAACCACCGGCCATCGCGGGTGGTGACGTTCAGGGCGATGGGTGCCGTTTCCATGATCTTCAGAAGGCGTTCTTCACTGGCGCGAAGACGCTCCTCCTGTCGGCGCGCTTCGGTGATGTCGGTCATGATTCCGGCGTAGCGCACCGGACGTCCGGTCGAATCGCAGGTGGCCCGTCCCCGCGCCGCGATCCACACCCAGCCACCATGCTCGTGGCGCAGCCGGTATTCATAGACGTAGCTGGTGCTTTCACCGGCCAGATGCGACGCGATCTGCGCCAGAACGCGGTCTCGATCCTCAGGGTGAAGGCGGGTTTCCCAAAAATCGGGGGGCATCGCCGGAATGTCCTGAAATCCCAACATGCGTGGGAAGGTGTCGGACCACCAGCAACTGTTGTTCACAAGATCAGCGTCCCAGGCAGCGGCCCCGGTGGCGTCCAGCGCCATTTCCAACCGCTCACCCACATCATGGTGATCGGTGGCCATGGTGGCATCCGTTTTCCCGGCTTCGATCGCGCGACGCCAGCCCAACCGCAAACCGACCAGCAACCCAGTGGCAGCGGCCAGCCCGACCAGCAACGCAACGATGACGGTTTCGCTCACCATGGACCCTCCATGGTTTTGATAGTGGCCGCACCCACACCGAGATTCCAAGTCCGGTGTCACCGCAGGTGGGCACACACGGCACAAAAAAAGCCTCCCTCTTGGCGAGGGAGGCTTCCTGGTTCATCAACCTCTGATGATCGCCCTATGGCGCATCAGCCTTTGAGCTTGGCGGTCAGAATGTCGTTGACCATGGCCGGGTTGGCCTTGCCCTGCGTCGCCTTCATCACCTGCCCAACGAAGAATCCGAACAGCTTGTCCTTGCCGCCCCGGAACTCCGCCACCTTGTCGGCGTTGGCGGTCATCACCGCGTCGATCGCCGATTCGATGGCGCTGGTGTCGGTGACTTGGCGCAGCCCCTTCTTTTCCACAATGGCGGCGGCCTTTTCGCCGGTTTCGAACATCGTGTCGAACACCTCCTTGGCGATTCGGCCGGAGATGGTGTTGTCGGCGATCAGGTCGATCAGGCCACCGAGATTCTCGGCGCTGACCGGGCTGTCCTCAATCTCCTTGCCCGCCTTGTTCAGATAGCCAAACAGCTCGCCCGTGACCCAGTTGGAGGCCAGCTTGGGATCGCGGCCCTTGGCCACCGTCTCGAAATAATCGGCCTTGGCCCGCTCGGACACCAGCACACCGGCGTCATAGACCGACAGCTTGTAATCCTCGATGAAGCGGGCCTTCTTGTCGTCGGGCAGTTCCGGCAGGGTCTGCTTGATCGCCTCGACCCAATCGGCGTCCAGTTCCAGCGGCAGCAGATCGGGATCGGGGAAATAGCGGTAGTCGTGCGCCTCTTCCTTGGAGCGCATGGAGCGGGTGACGAACTTCGTCGTGTCCCACAGGCGGGTTTCCTGCTTGATCGTCCCGCCTTCCTCGATCACCTCGATCTGACGGCGCGCCTCATACTCGATGGCGGCCATGACGAAGCGGATGGAGTTGACGTTCTTGATCTCGCAGCGTGTGCCAAAGGCATCGCCCGGCTTGCGCACCGACACGTTGACGTCGCAGCGCATGGAGCCTTCCTCCATGTTGCCGTCGCAGGTGCCGAGATAGCGCAGGATGGAGCGCAGCTTGCGCAAGTAAGCCCCGGCCTCTTCCGAGGTCCGCATGTCGGGTTCCGACACGATTTCCATCAACGCCACGCCGGAGCGGTTGAGGTCGATGTAGGTCTTGGCCGGGTGCTGGTCGTGCAGCGACTTGCCCGCGTCCTGTTCCAGATGCAGGCGGGTGATGCCGACGGTGCGGCTGGTCCCGTCCGGCAGATCCAGAACGATCTCGCCCTTGCCGACGATAGGCTGGAGGAATTGGCTGATCTGGTAGCCCTGCGGCAGGTCGGCGTAGAAATAATTCTTCCGGTCAAACACCGAATGCAGGTTGATCTGCGCCTTCAGCCCCAGGCCGGTGCGCACCGCCTGTTCGATGCAGCGTTCGTTGATGACCGGCAGCATGCCGGGAAACGCGGCGTCGACGAAGCTGACCTGGCTGTTCGGGGCCGCACCGAAATCGGTGGCCGAACCGGAAAACAGCTTCGCGTTGGAAATCACCTGGGCATGAACCTCAAGCCCGATCACGATTTCCCATTCGCCCGTTTCACCCTGGATGTACGACATCGTTCCGCTCTTCGACGTTCACGCTGTGGATCGGCCGGACGGTCCGGCAGGTCCTTGGAATCCCGGTTTCTTCTAACGCCCTTTGCGCGGCGGCGCACGCTTTATCGCGTCAGCGCTTCCACTCGCGGCTCGACTTGATGAAGTCGGTCAGGGTGACGCCGATCTTATCGTCGATGATCGCCACCTCGCCACGGGCCACCAGCACCCCTTCCACATAAATGTCGGTCGGGTCCTTCAACTCGCGGTCCAACTCCACCACGGCACCACGGCCCAGCTTCAGCAAATCGCGCACGCGCAGCATGGCGGTGCCGATCACCACCTTGATCTCCACCGGCGCGTCGCCAATGGCGTAGGTGGAGGGATCACCGTCGCTGGGATCGGGTGCGCCCAGAAGATCGTCGATGTTCGCCATGCCGGTTGCTCCTTTGCCGCGTGGGTCGCGTGGTGGGTCGCGCGCGACGTTCGCCGTTGATTCTACACCCGATGCCGCGCGCGGGGCAACGCGCCATCGGTCTTGCGGCGGCGGGGCGCTTCCCACACACTGATGGGGTGATCGTGAGAAAACGGACTCTCAACGCCCGTCCCCGCTCCGTCACATCGGAATTCCAGTTTCGTTTCGATCAAGCAACAAATCTTTTCCAGCCACAGGACAATCAGGTTCACCGCGATGACCGACCCTATCCGCCGCCCACTCGTCTCCACCGGCTGGGTGCGTGAGCGCCTGAACACCCCCCATCTGGTCCTGCTGGATCTGCGCACCCCGCCCAACGGCGGTTTCATTCCGGGATCGGTTCATTCCGATTACGCAACAGCTGGCTGGCGCACGACGGTTGGCGCAGCCCCCGGCCTGCTGCCGGAACCGGCGGCGCTGGAGCGCTTGATCGGCGGCCTGGGCATCGGCAACGCCGACCATGTCGTGCTGATCGCCGCCGGGGCCACCGCCGCCGACATGGGCAACGCGACGCGCGCCTATTGGACCTTCAAGATGATGGGGCACGACGCCGTGTCGGTGATCGATGGCGGTTTCGCCGCGTGGGTCGCCGATGGCCACCCGGTCGATGCGACCGCCGCCACCCGTCCGGCCGTTCCCTTCGCCGCCACCCCGCGCAGCGATCTGCGCGCCACCCTGCCGGAGGTCGAAACCGCCATCGCCGCCGGAACCACCCCGCTGCACGACGCCCGGTCGGCCGAGCAATTCGCCGGACGCGGCAAAAGCCCGCAAGCCCGCGCCGCCGGTACTCTGCCCGGTGCGCGTCACATCGACCAAGGGGCGTTCTACTCCGCCAGCGAACGCCGCTTCGTCAACGCCGACACGGTGGCCACGCTGGCCGCGCAAGCCGGGTTGCCGCTCAATCCCGCCCCGATCACCTTCTGCAACACCGGCCACCTCGCCAGCGTCTCTTGGTTCGCGTTGAGCGAAATCGCGGGCATCGCGGGCGTGCGGCTCTATGACGGGTCGATGTCCGAATGGACCGCCGACCCGGCCCGCCCGCTGATGAACGCGGGCTGATCGGCCCGCGTCCTACGAGCGGCGGCGGCGCAGGCGGGACAGGTCGGATCGCCGCACCAGCCCCAGCGCCACCGCCGCCAGCCCATAGGCCAGCGCACCGGCCAGACAGAGCAGGAGCAGCCCCGCCAAACGCTCGATCAGGCCAACGGCGGTCAGCCACGGCGACAGCCGGTCCTGCACCAGCCACAGCACCGCCCCCATCGCCCCGGCGGCGATGGCCACGCGCGGCAGGTTGCGGCGCAGCCGGTCGTCGGCGCGGAACAACCCGCGCCGGGTCAGCAGCCACGCCAGCAGCCCGGCGTTGACCCAGGCCGACACGGAGGTCGCCACCGCCAAGCCGACCTGCGCCAGCGGCCCCATGAGGGCGAGTTTCAGCAGCACATTCACCGCCACCGCCACCAGCGCCACGCGCACCGGCGTGCGGGTGTCCTGGCGGGCGTAGAAGCCGTTGACCAGACTGCGGATGACGACGAAGGCGGGCAACCCCACGGCATAGGCCTGCAAGGTCGCCGCCGACGCCGCCGCGTCGCTGACGCCAAAGGCCCCGCGCTGGAACAGCACGGCGACGATGGGCAGACCGGCGACCAGGAAGGCCACAGCGGCGGGCAGCGTCAGCAGCAGGGAAAACTCGATGGCGCGGTTTTGGCTGTCCACCGCCCCAACTTCATCCCCCGCCTTGATGCGCTTGGACATTTCCGGCAGCAGAACGGTGCCGACGGCGATGCCGATCACGCCCAGCGGCAGTTGATTGAGCCGGTCGGCGTAATAGAGATAGGACACCGCCCCGGTGGGCAGGGCCGAGGCGATCAGCGTGTCGGCGAACAGGCTGATTTGCGTCAGCCCGGCCCCCAGCGCCGCCGGTCCCAGCACGGTGAGGAAGCGTTTCACGTCGGCGCTCAAACGCGGGCGGACCAGACGCAGCGCCATGCCGACCCGGTTCGCGTCCCAGGCCAGATAGACAAACTGCGCGATCCCCGCCGCCAACACGCCCCAGGACAGCGCGTGTCCGGCCGACGGCATCAGCGGTGTCGCCAGAACCAGCGCAACGATCAGGCACAGATTCAGCAGGATCGGGGCCGCCGCCGCCGCGCCGAAACGGCTCAGGCTGTTCAGCACACCGCCATAGAGCGACACCAGGGCGATGAAGAGCAGATAGGGAAAGGTGATGCTGGTGAACAGCACGGCCAGCCGGAACTTCTCCGGCTCGTCGGAAAAGCCGGGGGCGAAGACGGTCATGAATTGCGGCATGATCGCCATGATGCCCAGCACGAACACCAGTTGCACCGCCAGCAGCAGGGCCATCACCTCTTCGGCGAAGCGCTTGGCGGCGTCGCGCCCCTCCTGCACCAGCTTGCCGGAAAACAGCGGCACGAAGGCGGAGTTGAAGGCTCCCTCGGCGAACAGCGCGCGGAAATGGTTGGGCAGGCGGAAGGCGACGAAAAAGGCGTCGGCAACCGGCCCCGCCCCCAGCAGCGCGGCGGTCAGCACGTCGCGGGCGAAGCCCAGAACCCGGCTGGCCAGCGTCAGACCACCGACCGAAAGAATGTGACGAAACACGATGCGGCCCTGCCCCCTGCGAATTCCAGCCCTGCCCGCCGCCCCTTGGTCTGGCGAGCCGCGCGCAATCGTCATAGGATCGCCGCCCTGTCCCGTCCAGCGTCACGGATGAATGCGATGCCGAATCCCCTGCCCTTGACCTATCTGGAAGCCGGTGAAGCCAACGGCGGCACCCCGCTTCTGGTGCTGCACGGCCTGTTCGGCTCGGCCCGCAACTGGCAGACCCTGGCCCGGCGCTTCGCCGAAACCCGCCGGGTCTACGCGCTCGATCTGCGCAACCATGGCGGTTCGCCCTGGGCCGACCGCATGAGCTACCCGGACATGGCCGACGACGTGCTGCGCTTCCTCGACGACCGTGGCTTTGCGCGGGCCAACGTGGTCGGCCATTCGATGGGCGGCAAAACGGCGATGACGCTGGCCCTGCGCCACCCCGACCGCGTCGCCCGTCTGGCGGTGGTGGACATCGCGCCGGTGCCCTACCGCCACACCCACGCCCCCTACGTCGCCGCCATGAAGGCCGCCAAGCTGACCGGCTGCACCCGACGGCAGGAGGTGGAGGCCCAGCTGGTGGACGCCGTGCCGGAAGCCCCGCTGCGCTCCTTCCTGATGCAGAATCTGGCGCTGGAAAACGGCGTGTTCTCCTGGCGGGTCAATCTGGAGGCCATCGGCGCGTCGATGGCCGACCTGATTGGCTATCCCGATCTGGGCGAGGCGCGTTACGACGGCCCGTCCCTGTTCATCGGCGGGACCGCGTCGGACTACATCCGGCCGGAGCATCACGCGGCGATCCGCCAGCGTTTCCCCACCGCCACCATCGCGATGATGGAGGGGGCCGGCCATTGGCTGCACGCCGAACGGCCCGACGCCTTCGCCACCCTGATCGAAGACTTCGTCTGACGCGGACGGTTGAGGCGGGATGGACCACCCGCGCCACACCATGGCGCATAGGGTGCAACTGTCTCCCAAACGTCACCGAACCAGACCTTGCATCGTCGCCGCACCGGGGCTATCAAGCCCCCGCGCCCCAAAAAACGCGGCCAGCGGGACCCCCGTGTGGCCGCCTTCTGGAAGGATCGATCGACCATGAGCGTCATCACCGAGATTCACGCCCGCGAGATTCTGGACAGCCGTGGCAACCCGACCGTCGAAGTCGACGTGTCCCTGGAAAGCGGCGCGTTTGGCCGCGCGGCGGTTCCCTCGGGTGCCTCCACCGGCGCGCATGAGGCGGTTGAGCTGCGCGACGGCGACAAGGGCCGTTACGGCGGCAAGGGCGTGCAGAAGGCCGTGGAGGCCGTGAACGGCGAGCTGTACGACGCGCTCGCCGGTCTGGACGCCGCCGACCAGCGCGCCATCGACCTCGCCATGATCGAGGTGGACGGGACCGCCAACAAGAGCCGCCTGGGTGCCAACGCCATCCTGGGCGTGTCGCTGGCCGTGGCCAAGGCGGCGGCGGAAGACGCCGGTCTGCCGCTGTACCGCTATGTCGGCGGGGCGTTCTCCACCCTGCTGCCGGTGCCGATGATGAACATCATCAACGGCGGCGCGCACGCCGACAACCCCATCGACATCCAGGAATTCATGATCATGCCGGTGGGCGCGGAAAGCTGCGCCGACGCCATCCGCATGGGCGCTGAAATCTTCCATTCGCTGAAGAAGAAGCTGAAGGACGCCGGTCATAACACCAACGTCGGCGACGAGGGCGGCTTCGCCCCCAACCTCGGCTCGACCGACGAGGCGCTGGGCTTCGTCATGAAGGCCATCGAGGCCGCCGGTTACAAGCCGGGCGACGACGTCATGCTGGCGCTCGACGCCGCCTCGACCGAGTTCTTCAAGAACGGCAAGTATGAGCTGGCCGGTGAAGGCAAGTCGCTGTCGCCCGATCAGATGGTGTCCTACTGGACCGATCTGGTCGGCCGCTACCCGATCATCTCGATCGAAGACGGCATGTCCGAAGACGATTGGGAG
This sequence comes from Azospirillum griseum, assembly GCF_003966125.1. Lineage (GTDB taxonomy): Bacteria > Pseudomonadota > Alphaproteobacteria > Azospirillales > Azospirillaceae > Azospirillum > Azospirillum griseum. The sequence continues at coordinate 163,581 of NZ_RXMA01000006.1, read as the reverse complement.
GGCTGGAAGGCCCTGACCGAGTCCATCGGCAAGAAGGTGCAGTTGGTCGGCGACGATCTGTTCGTCACCAACCCGGCCCGTCTGGCCCAGGGCATCAAGCAGGGCACGGCGAACTCGATCCTGGTCAAGGTCAACCAGATCGGCACCCTGTCGGAAACGCTGGAAGCCGTCGATATGGCGCACAAGGCCGGTTACACCGCCGTCCTGTCGCACCGTTCGGGCGAAACCGAAGACAGCACCATCGCCGATCTGGCGGTCGCCACCAACTGCGGCCAGATCAAGACCGGCTCGCTCAGCCGTTCGGATCGTCTGGCCAAGTACAACCAGCTCATCCGCATCGAAGAGCAGCTGGGCGTCGCCGCCCGCTTCGCCGGTCGCGGCATCCTGAAGGCGTGATCCACGCCCCAGCGCTGATGTGACAAAGCCCCGCTCCGGTTTGTCGGAGCGGGGCTTTTCTTTGATGGATGGCTTTGGGGGGGGGCCGCCTGCGGCTGGACAAGCCCAGCGGCAGGACAGGACGCGCGTCCGATCAGGCCGAGCGAATTCCCTGGAAGAACGACACGACCTCGTGACGCAGGCGTTCGGCGTGGTGGGACAATTCCCCGGCCGCGCCAAGAACCTGGGTTGCCGCCGCGCCGGTCTGCCCTGCGGCCTCGCTGACGCCGCCCACCGTCTGGCTGACGTCGCCCATGCCCACGGCCGCCGCCTGCACGTTGCGCGAGATTTCGGTCGTCGCCGCCATTTGCTGATTGACCGAGTCGGTCATGTCCTGGGCGATGCCGTGCAGTTCGCCGATGATGCCGGTGATCTCCTGGATCGCCCGCACCGCGTTTCCCGTCACCTTCTGCATCTCGCCGATCTGGGTCGAAATGTCATCGGTCGCACGGGCCGTCTGGGTGGCCAACCCCTTGACCTCGCTGGCGACCACGGCAAAACCCTTGCCAGCTTCGCCCGCACGGGCCGCCTCGATGGTGGCGTTGAGCGCCAGCAGATTGGTTTGGCTGGCGATCTCGCCAATCAACTGGACCACCTCGCCGATGCGGGTTGCGGCCTCCGACAGGCTGCGCACGGTTTCGTTGGTTCGACCGGCCTCGGCCACGGCGCGATCGGCGATGGCGCTGGACTGGACCGCCCGCCGCCCGATCTCCTGAATCGACGAAGACAGCTCTTCGGTCGCCGCCGCCACCGCCTGGACGTTGTTGGTGGCACCGGAAACAATGCCGGTGGCGTTGGCCGCCCGCCCCGATGTGCTTTCGGCGGTGGTCGTCATGTCGCGCGCCGTGGCGTCAAGCTCCGACGCCGCCGAGGCGACGGTGTGCAGCGTTTCGGTGGCGCTGCGGTCGAAACGGGAGATCAACTCCTCGATCCGTGCCGCCCGTTGAATCTGTTGCTGCTGCTCGGCGTCACGGCTGGCCTGCAAGCGCTGACGCTCCAACCCGTTGTCGCGGAACACCTGGAGCGCACGGGCCATCCCGCTGATCTCGTCGCTGCGGTCGGCGTAGGGAATGTCGGTGTGGAGATGGCCCTGCGCCAAATCCCCCATCACCGCCGTCATCCGGGTGATTGGCCGCGCGACGCCAAAGACCAGGCTGCGCGTGACCGCCCCCAGCACCAACAAGCCGATGATGATGGCCGCCAGTGACGCTTGGCTGATCAATTCGCCAAGCGCCAAATCCTCCGACACGCGCACGTTCACGCGCTGATCCAGCTGCTTGGACACCTCCAGCACCGCTTTTCGCAACGGCGGGGAGAGGTCCAACCACACATCGTAATGGCCGCCCAGCGGAGTGGACGCCTTCAAAGCCTGGGTGATCTTGCTGGTGAAGGCCGGAAACGCGTCCATGGCCTGCGCGGCCGCCTTGGTGGCAGTTCCACGCTCGGACTCGGGGATCAAAGCCAGCAAGTCAGTCCAGTTGCGTTGCACCCCATCCAGCGCCTGAGCAACGCGGTCCGCCGATCCGGGGGAGGAGTAGATGGAGGCCATCACCCCCAGAACACGCGAATTGACCGTGTCCATGTCATTGTACAGCGCGGTCATCGACGCGCGCACCCGCAGATCGCGGCCGCTCAGGTCGTTGAGAAACCCAACGCTGCGCTGATTCCAAAAGACAGACAGAACCGTGACGCCAAGGAAGAGAAGAGCGACCACCGCCATCAAGGCCGGGATCCGGAATCCAATGCGGACAACCTTGTCCCGCAGCCTTTTCGTCACCATCGCCATGTCACTCCTCTCTTCCACTCCGGCGTCAAAACGTGCAGGTCACTGTTCGGTCGGCAGGCCCGCCTTGCTCCACTCGCTCCAACCGCCACGCAGCCATTTCACGTTCTTGTAACCGGCTTCAGCGGCGGTCTTGGCAGCGTCCACCGCCGACCAACCGTCGGTCCCGTGGCCATAGATGATGATGACCGCGTCCTTGTTCGGCCCAAACGCCGTGGGGTCCACGGTTTTGGCCTGTTCGTTGAAGGCCGAACGGATGGATTTCGCACCCGGCACATGGCCCTCGACGTAAGCCGCCTTCTTGCGGACGTCCAACGCCACCCCGCCCTTGTCGATCAATTGTTTGGCGTCCGCCGCCGTCACCGTGGCCACCCCCGGCAAGGTCGGAGGCGTTTCTCCGGTTTGCGCGAACGCACTCGGAGCCACAAAGAGAAACGCAGAAAAGACAATGGAAATCAGCGATTTCATGAGCGCACCATTTTATTGAGAAACGATCGTTGGTTTACTGTTTCAGGAATATAATGCGCGTTTCAATCCATTTCAATAAATGAAAATTCCATGTTATCCGTGAAATTTTATAATCCAACTTGAGACGCAAAGATATTCATGTTCTTGCTGACAGCGAACCAAGGGCGTAACATGAGGTTTATGTAATGCATGGCCTTCGGAAATTTTGATGTTCGGTTTCAATGCCTTATTTTATATAAGGTCATGCAAACCAAAATGCGCTGACGCACGCATCGACGCACACGAACCGCGCTCTTTCTTCATTCGAACAAAGAACACGGTCCGTGATCCTTGGCGCCATCAGTTGCCGGTGATCGCCGCAACCATCTTCCGCACCGCCTGCATCTGGAAGCCGCTTTTGCGGGCGAAGTCGTAGCCGGTGTAGGCAAACCAATCCCAGCAGGCCTTGGGGTTGGCGGTCGGCTTGGCCTTTGCGTCGATCTGGGGGTAAAGCACGACGATGTTGTTCACGTCGGCCCAGCGGTTGTACCCGGCGTGAACGGCGTAATGATCGCCAATCAGGTTGGACGCCATGCGGCAACCGTGAAAGGCGATGTGCAGGCGGCAGGTCTGCCCGCCCCCCGCACAGGATTCGGGGATGTAGATGTAGCCGCTGGTCGCCATGCCGCTGCGGCTGGTGTCGCCGACAAAGGGGATTTGATCGAACAGAACCGGCTTGCGCGACGCCTCCGGGGCGTTGGGTTTGCGGGCGTCGGGATAAAGGTGGGACAGGATGTCGCCCGACTGGTCATATTGGCAGTTGTTGATGAACTCCGCCGGTTGCCCTTCCTTGGGGATGTGATCGCAGGCGGCACCATACCCGTCGGTGATGTGGGCGTGCGCCGCCTTGGGCAGCGTCACATATTTGAGATTGGCGGCGGGGACGCCTAAGGTCGCGTAAAACTGCGCGGCGGCGTCGGCGACCGGGCGTTTCACCGTCACGTCGTTGTCGCCGTTGAACAGGTAAATCCGGCTGCTGGCCAGATTGGCCAGCGGGTCGATGTCCTTGGCCTTTTCCCGCGCGCGGGCGTTGGCGACCAGCGCGCCGACGTCGGGCGGCCCGATCGACACATCCATGCAGCGCTTCAGCGCCACCATGGCCGCCGCCTGCCCGCTTGTCGCGTCGGTGCAGCCATAGGGACCACCGGCGACCAGACCCGCGCCCTTGACCATGTTGGAAAAGGCCATCTGGAACTGCCCGGCCATGTAGGCCCCGGAGGAAATGCCCGACACCGTGGTGTGCGCCGGATCGATGGTCAGGCCCAGCTTGGTCAGCGACAGTTCCGCCGCTTGCGCCGTCCCCGCCATCAACACGGCCCCGACCATTCCGGCTGCCACTCCGGCGGCCATCCCGGCAGCCACCGCGCGAACACGGGATGCTTTCACTTGGTTGCCCATCACGGCTTGCCCCTCTGTTGCGTCGCACCCTTGCTTGTCTAACGCGACCGCCATCGGCAACCAAGGAGGAAGTTGTTCCGGGGATTTTCCATTTCAAGGGCGATGGACATCCCAAACGCAAATGGCCCAAACGCAAATGGCCCAAACGCAAAAGGGGCCGCCCCGGACAACGCCCGGAACGGCCCCTGTGCGAAAAACCGCCGCCCGATCAGGCGCGCAGGTAGCTCAGCACGTTTTCCGGAGAGGATTCGCCATACGGATCGCCGTTTTCACCGGCGTCGTTGATGCCCGGCTCCTCGAACCATTTTTCGATGACGCCGTCCTTCACCACCATGGCGTAGCGCCAGGAGCGATAACCGAAACCGACATGATCCTTGTCGATCAGCATGCCCATGCGGCGGGTGAAATGGCCCGACCCGTCGGGGATCAGCTTCACCTTGCTCAGGTTCAGGCTCTTGCCCCACTGGAACATGACGAAGGCGTCGTTGACGCTCAGGCAATAAATGTCGTCGATGCCCAGGGCGGTAAACTCGTCGTGCATCCGCTCGAACGCCGGGCACTGCTCGTTCGAACAGGTCGGGGTGAAGGCCCCCGGCAGCGAGAACACGACCACGCGCTTGCCCGCGAACAGGTCGTCGCTCGTCACATCCTGCCAGCGGAACGGATTCGGCCCGCCGACGCTTTCGTCGCGCACGCGGGTTTTGAACACAACCGAGGGAACCTTGCGCCCTTCCATGGACCGTCTCCGACTGGGTGAGTGGCTCGGCGGGCGTCGGACTGGAGAGACACGAGCCGCGCGATGCCGCAGTGGGGAATCAAAATAGCGCGTGCGCCTCTCCTTTCAACCCCCACTCACAACGGTTGACGGTCCCGGCTGCCGATTGTCGGGCGCGAGGCGATCCGCCTCAGCTTCTGCCCGGCACGATCTTCGGCTTGGCGGGAACCTCCAGCGGAGTCGGCATCGGAATCGCCTCGGTGTCGGCCTTGCGCTTGCGCGACGCGGCGCGGTCGTTGGTCAGCGTGTCCATCGTGGTCTGGCGCTGGGCGTCCGTGGTCAACCCTGTGGGGCGTGGCGGGACGCTGCCCAGGGTCGGATAGTCCGTACGGTTTTCCTTCATCGCGCGGATGGGCGACGCTTTGTCGCTGGTGGACCCATCATCGCCCATCATCGCGCCCCACAGGCCGTTGTCGAGCCGGGGTTCGGCGCAGGCGGAAAGCCCGAGAATCATTGGCGTTGCAACGCACACCAGACCAATCCGCCGACCGATCGCACCCATCGTCTTTCGTCCCTTCCCCATCGCTGGCCCCTTGCCGATTTTCGCCCCGCCGCGTCCGTGCGGCAAAGTGCGAAATGAAATGTTCACGTCTGCGATGTATGAGAAACCCAGGATTGATACCGCATCGCATCACAAAAGGACTTGCCGACCGACGCCTTCCACGGCGACCATATCCCAACCCGCCTGTGTATAGCCGCCCGCAAGCCCCTCCTGAAGCGCAAAACTCGCTTAAGACAAGAAGGACCGTACTCATGGCCGAGAACCAGGCCCCCGACGTCAAGCTTCCCGATCCGGTCGAAATGTCCCGTGCGATGACCCGCATCGCCGAACAGAGCCAGCGTCTTGTCTCCGAGTTTCTGTCGCGTCAGGCCGCCGAGGGCGTTGGCGCGAAAAGCCCCGACCCGATGGGTGTGGGTCATGCCTTCCTGGAAATGACCACCCGCATGATGGCCGATCCGGCCAAGCTCATGCAGGCGCAGATGACGTTGTGGCAGGATTACCTGACGCTGTGGCAGCGCACCACCCAGCGGATGTTCGGGCAGGATGCCCAGCCGGTGATCGCCCCCAGCAAGGAAGACCGCCGTTTCAAGGATTCGGCCTGGGACGAAAACACCCTGTTCGATTTCATCAAGCAATCCTACCTGTTGAGCGCCCGGTGGATGCAATCCACGGTGAACCAGGTGGATGGGCTGGACGACCACACCGCCAAGAAGGTCGATTTCTACACCCGCCAGTTTGTCGACGCGATGGCCCCGTCGAACTTCGTCATGACCAACCCGGAGGTTCTGCGCAAGACCATCGAGACGGGTGGCGAAAACCTGGTCAAGGGTCTGGAGCATCTGTTGACCGATCTGGAGCGCGGCAAGGGTGAGCTGCGCATCTCCATGACCGATTACGACGCCTTCCAGCTTGGCAAGAACATCGCGGTCACGCCCGGCAAGGTCGTGTTCGAAACCCCGCTGATGCAGTTGCTGCAATACACCCCGACCACGCCGGACGTGAACAAGCGCCCGCTGATGATCGTGCCGCCCTGGATCAACAAATATTACATCCTGGATCTGCGCGAGAAGAACAGCTTCATCAAATGGGCGGTGGACCAGGGCCACACCGTGTTCGTTCTGTCCTGGGTCAACCCGGACGAGACGCTGGCGGCCAAGTCGTTTGAAGATTACATGCTGGAAGGCCCGCTCGCCGCGCTGGGTGCCATCGAAAAGGCGACCGGCGAACGCGATGTCAACGCCATCGGCTATTGCCTGGGCGGCACGCTGCTCGCCTCCACGCTCGCCTATATGGCGGTCAAGAAGGACGACCGGATCAAGTCGGCGACCTTCTTCACCACCATGCTGGATTTCACCGAAGCGGGCGAATTGTCGATCTTCATCGACGAGGAGCAGCTGACCTTCATCGAAGGGCAGATGGCCGAACAGGGCTATCTCGACGGCGCCAAGATGGCGACCACCTTCAACATGCTGCGCGCCAACGATCTGATCTGGTCGTTCGTGGTGAACAACTATCTGTTGGGCAAGGATCCCTTCCCCTTCGATCTGCTCTATTGGAACGGCGACAGCACCCGCATGCCCGCCGCCATGCACAGCTTCTATCTGCGCAACATGTACCAGAAGAATTTGCTGGTGCAGCCGGGCGCGGTGTCGCTGGCCGGGGTGCCGATCGACCTGACCAAGGTGAAGACCCCCACCCTGTTCCTGTCGGCGCGCGAAGACCACATCGCCCCGTGGAAGAGCACCTACATGGGCGCGCAGCAGTTCCGTGGCCCGGTCAAGTTCGTGCTGGGCGCGTCCGGCCACATCGCCGGTGTGGTCAACCCGCCCGCCGCCAACAAATACTGCTACTGGACCAGCGACAAGCTGCCGAAGTCGAGCGACGCGTGGCTGGAAGGGGCCAAGCAGACCGAAGGCTCGTGGTGGCCGGAGTGGAACAACTGGGTGTCGCAATACGCCGACGGCAAGGTTCCGGCCCGCCAGCCCGGCGATGGTGCCCTGAAGGTTCTGGACGACGCCCCCGGTTCCTACGCCAAGGTGAAGAACGACTGATCGGACTGCACGCCCCATCGGTGTGACGGTACGGCAGGCGCGCCCCGGTGGCGCGCCTGTTTCGTTTGGTGCCCCCCGCCCCTTGCCCGCGACGGTTTCACCCGTTGACAGTTCGTCCACCCCCGTTGTCGGATCCGGTGCAGCGACATCCGCCACCACGCAAGGACCCGGGCATGGCCACGACGACCGACAAGATTCCGAAAATCCGCCTGAGCAAGCTGGATCACCAGATCAACCGGGTCGATTCGGCGGAGGAGTACGACCGCCGCCTCGGCAAGCTGCAAAAGGAACTGCTGCGCATCCAGCAAACCTATTGGCACGAAAAGCGCCGGGCGATCATCGTGTTCGAAGGCTGGGACGCCAGCGGCAAGGGCGGGGCGATCCGGCGGATGACCGAACCGCTCGACCCGCGCGGCTTCCACGTCTGGCCGATCTCCGCCCCGACGGCGGAGGAGCAGAGCAAGCATTACCTCTACCGCTTCTGGACCAAGCTGCCCGCCGGGGGAACCTTCGCCATCTTTGACCGCTCCTGGTATGGCCGGGTGCTGGTGGAGCGGGTGGAGAAATTCACCAGCAAGGACAATTGGAAACGGGCCTATGACGAGATCGTCGAGTTCGAACGGCTGCTGACCGACGACGGCGTGCGGATCGTCAAACTTTTCATGCACATCACCCCGGAAGAGCAGCTTGAACGATTCCGCGAACGGCTGAACAACCCCTACAAGCGCTGGAAGCTGACCGAAGAGGATTTGCGCAACCGCGCGCGCTGGAACGATTACGTGAAGGCGACCGAAACCATGTTCGACCGCACCTCCACCGCGAGCGCGCCCTGGCACGCTATCGCCGCCAACTCCAAATGGTCGGCCCGTCTCAGCGTGCTGGAAACCATCACCAAGACGCTGAAGGCTGGGGTCAACATCACCCCGCCGCCAATCAACGGCAACGTCGCCAAAATGGCGGCGGAGGTTCTGGGCATCGTCCCGGACCCGACCCCGTAAGCGACGCTCCCCCCTCAACGAAACACCCCGCCGATGGCAACCGTCGGCGGGGTGTTTCGTTGGGTGTAAGAATTTCCTTACATCAGGGCTTGCGGCCCGGCAGCGGTGGAACCGACCCCGTGGGAGTCGGCGCCTGGGGCGCGGTCTGGCTGGGCGCGGAGGGGGCCGGTGTCGTCGCAGACGGAGCGGGTGCGACGGGAGCCGCAGGAGCGGGTGTTGCCGCCGGGGCCGGGGCGGGCGCGGGAGCGCCGACGGGGGGGCTGGGCGTCGTTGCGGGCGGCGCAGAGGGTGCCGTCGCGGCGGGGGCCGCCGCCGGAGCGGGCGCGGTTCCAGCCTTGCGCAGAACCTGGGTCAGGTTGTCGCGCACCTTGTCGGCCAGCGCGGCGTCACGGTCCGCCGATTCGTGGAACAGAACGGTGAACAGCCGCCCTTGCGACAGCATGAAGGTCAGGCTGACGTGCAGCGTCGCCTGCTTCAGCGCGCAATCGACGGCACCGGTGCGCAGGGTGATGCCACCCGCCTGCTCGCTGTTGTTCAGCGTGATCGTTCCGGTGCCTTCGCAACGGGCCTTCATCGATTCGGCAAAATTGCTGGACAGTTCATCCAGATTCACGCCTTCGCCAACCACGCGTTCGCGGATGCCGCCCACCAGCGGGCCGAAGCGCCACGCCACATCGGCCGGGCGCTGGTCGGGCGGAACCTTGTCCAACGGGACCGGCTCGGCGTCGCGCACACCGGCGGCGGCCAGCAGACTGGTCAATCCTTCGGGCAAACGACCGGCGGTCAGGGCGTTGGGGGTGGCAGGCTTGCCGGTCGACGTCTTGATGAGCGGCACGTCGCCACCCTTGTCCACGCAGTTTTTCAGGTCGGCCAACACCTTCTTGGTGCCCTTCAGCACAAAGGCGATGCGGTCGGAGGTGGAGAGCACCACCAGCTCCTTGCCGGTGCTGAGCGCGGTGACGAACTCCTCGTCCTTGCCGTTGGGAATCACCAGCATGTCGGATTGCGAGGCGACGGCGACGCGTTCGCGCTTGAACTTGCCGTCAACCTCGATCTTCACCGGCCAACGGTCGCCCTGCGGCAGTTCGGCCCCGGGGATGCCGATGCCCAGATTGGTTTCGCCCTTCGGGCTGCGCGCGATCACCAGCGTGTGGCCGGAGGTGAAATTCCCCTCCACCACGCAATAGGCGAATTTGCCGTCCTTGTCCTTGGCGGCTCCGCCCTCCCAGCCATCGATCAGCTCCGCCGGACCGGTCTTTTCTGGTGCGGCGTCCGCCCTCGCACCGCCGGGGGTGCCGGGCGGCGGCGTGTTGGGGACCACCACCTCGCTGCCTGCCGACGGCGCGCCGTAATACAAGGCCGGGGGAATCGCCGGTTCGACCGGGACCAGTTCCGCGACCTGCGCGCCGATCCCCGACCCATCCCCAATCGGCGCGGCCAACGCCACGGGCAAGGCCGTCCCCAACAGCAACAGAGTGGACAGCGAAGCGGCAAGGCGGGCGGTCATCGGGCGAAATCCATGGGCAGGTTGTGGCGGCGAAGCTAACGGCGCGCGACCGCATCCGCAAGGGCAACCACCGTGCCAAGGCCCGATCTCACAGCCCGAAGAACGCATCCTGCAACACCGTTGCCGAAAAATCACCCACCGGTCCGTCCCGCACCACCCGCCCCAGCCACAACAGCAGCGCGCGCGGGGCGATGGTCAGGGCGCGGCTGGCGCTCTGTTCGGCCACCAGCACCGCCGTGCCGCCCGCCGCCACCGCCGCGACGGCGGCAAACAGCTCCTGCGCCAGCTTGGGCGACAGGCCCAACGACGGTTCGTCGAGCAGCAACAGCCGGGGCCGCCCCATCAGGGCGCGCCCCAGGCTCAGCATCTGCTGTTGCCCGCCCGACAGCCGCCAGGCCGCCTCAGCGCTTTTGCGCGCCAGATCGGGGAACAGGGCGAAGACGCGCTCGACATCCTGCGCGCGGGCGCGGCGGTCGGGCAGACCGGCGACCTCCAGATTGTCGCGTACGCTCATCCCGGCGAACACCCGCCGTCCTTCGGGCACGTAGCCAAGGCCGCGCCCCACCCGCTGTTCGGTCGGCAGGCCGGTGATGTCCACCCCGTCCAGCCGCACCCCCCCACGCGCCGGAACCAGCCCGAGAATGGCCTTGAACAGCGTCGATTTGCCCGCGCCGTTGGCACCCAAGAGGGCGACCGTTTCCCCGGCCGCCACGGTCAGCGACACGCCATCGACCGCCACCGCCCCGCCATACCCGGCGGTCAGCCCCTCCACCGACAGCAGCCCGGTTGACAGCAGGGCGGTCATGCCCCCACCCCGCCGAGATAGGCGGCGATCACGCCCGCGTCGCGCCGCACGCCGTCCGGCGCGCCGTCGTACAGCCTGCGGCCCCGGTCCAGGCACAGCACCCGGTCGGCCAGCGGCAACAGGAACTCCATGTCATGCTCCACCACCAGCAGGGCCATGCCATCGGCCGCCAGCGCGCGCAGCAGCGCGGCCAACTCGGCCTTTTCCGCGTCGGTCAGGCCCGCCGCCGGTTCGTCGAGCAGCAGCACCGACGGGCGGCGGGCCAGCGCCCGCGCCAGCTCCACCCGCCGCCGCAACGCCGCCGGTAGCCCGTGGCAGAGCCGATCCGCCAACGCCCCCACCCCCAGCCGCTCCAACGCCCAACGGGCGTGTGCTTCCGCCCACTCCACCCGACGGTCCAACGGCAGGCGGGCGGCGGCCACCGCCTCCAGCGCCGTAGCGTCGTCGGGCAAAATCGCCGCCTGGAAGCTGCGGGCCAGACCGGCCCGCGCGATGCGGTCGGGCCGTGCGTTGGTCATTGTCCGGCCATCGATCCACAACCGCCCGGAATCCACCCGCTCCAGCCCCGACAGCGCGTTGATCAGCGTGGTCTTGCCCGAGCCGTTCGGCCCGATCAGCCCGACGATGACGCCCGCCTCCAACCGCAGCGACACCCCATCCAGCGCCCGCACCCCGCCGAAATCCTTCGTCACCCCCTCGGCCCGCAGACGTTCGCCGTTGCGGGCGGGCCGGGCGGGCGGTTCCACCGGGTCGGGCAGCGGGCGGCCGGGCGGGGGAAACAGCCGCGCCCACAGGCCGGTCAACCCCATCGGCGCGAGCAGGATCACCAGAAGCAGCGCCGCGCCATACACGATCAGATAGCTGCGCTCCAGCCCCCGGAACCATTCCGGCAGATGGATCAGCAGCAGCGCCCCCAGCAGCGCGCCGACCATCCGCCCGCGCCCACCGACCACGGCGATGGTCAGGATCGTCACCATCACCGGAAATTCCAGCACCTCCGGCGACACCACCCGCTGCGTGTGGACCGCCAGCGCCCCGGCTGCCCCGGCGTAGAGCGCCGACAGGACAAAGGCCGTCAGTCGCAGCCGCCCGACGTCCAACCCCAGGCAGGCCGCCGCCATCGGATCGTCCCGCACCAACGCCAAGGACCGGCCCAGCCGCCCGCGCGCCACCCGCCAGCCGATCAGCCCGCCGACCGCCACCATCCCCCAGACCAGCGCGGTGGTGGGCAGGCCGCGCGGCGCGCTCCAGCCGAACAGGGCAAAGGGCGGGACCCCCGGCACACCGTTCGCCCCGCCGGTCAGATCGGGCAGATTGACGACCAGCAGATGGAGCACCTGCGCCACCCCCAGCGTCGCCAGGGCAAAATAATGGGAGTCGAGCCGCAACACCGCCAACCCGACCGGCAGCGCCACCAGCAACGGGGCCAACAGCGACAGCGGAAAGGTGACGGACGCGTCAAAGCCGTAGCGGCTGCCCAGAATGCCGGTGACGTAGGCCCCCAGGCCAAAAAACGCCCCCTGCGCCAGCGACAGCGCCCCGCCCAACCCGAAGATGATCTGAAAGCCAAAGCTGGCCAGCGCGTAGACCCCGGCGACCGTCAGCACCCGCAACCCATAGGGCGAGGCCCAGAGGAGCGCGTAGGCCAGCAGCCCGCCCGCCGCCAACGCCAGCGCCACGGCTCCAACCCGCTCACGCCAAAGCCAATCACGCACGGCGGCGCACCGCTTCGCCAAACAGCCCTTGCGGCCGCAGCACCAGAATCACCAGCAACACGCCATAGAGCGCCCCTTGCGCCACCGGTTGCGACAGCAGCCAGGACACGCCGACCTCGAACAGCGCGATCAGCAGCGCGCCCAGCACCGCACCGGGAACCGACCCCCAGCCGCCGACCGTCACCGCGATGTAGGCCTTGAGGATCAGGTCGCCGCCCGCCGTCGGCGTCATGAAATAGCGGTTGGCGAGCAGCAGCCCCGCCGCCCCGGCGCAGGCCGCGCCAATCGCGAAGGTCAGCAGGATCATCCGCGTCACCGGCACGCCGCAGGCCCGCGCCATTTCGGGATCCTGGGCCGTGGCCCGCAGCCGTCGGCCAAGCTGGGTGCGGCTGAACACCAGATGCTGCGCCCCGATCAACAGCGCCGCCACCACCATGATCGCCAGCGACTGTTCCGGAACCGCCACCCCACCGACGCGCACCACGCCGTCGCCCAGCAGCGGCGGGCCGACGCGCGGTTCCGGCCCGAACAGCACGGCGGCCCCGTTTTGCAGAATGATGCCGATGGCAATCGTGCTGATGAACACCGACACCGGCGGACGCCGCCGCAGCGGCAGATAGGCCACCAGCGCCAGCAACAGCCCCAACCCGGCCATCAGCACCAGCACCAGCGGCAGCAGCAGCAACCCCGGGACCGGCACCGCCGACGGCAGCAGCGGGGCCAGCGCCACCGCCAGCAGCCCGCCCGCCATCACCAGATCGCCCTGGGCGAAATTGACCGCCGAGGTGGCGTTCAGCACCAGCACGAAGCCCAGCGCGACCAGGGCATAGGCCGCCCCCAGCGCCAGGCCGTTGACCAGAAGCTGAACCGCCGTCACCACCTCACTTCACCACGCCCGTCACGTTGTCGTACCGCTTGACCAGGGTGGGAACCCGGTTGCTCCCGTCGTAGCAGACGATCACGGCGGAATGGGCCATGTTGCCCTTGCCGTCGGAGGCGTAGCGCATCGCCAACCCGTCGTGACGGCCGACCGACAGCGCCTTGCGCACATCCTCGGCGGTTTTCGCCCCGGCCTTCACCGCCGCCAGCACCATCATCATGCCGTCATACTGGCCGAGCGCGAAGGCGTCCGGCTCCTTGCCGAAGGCCGCGCGGTAGGACGCGGTGAAGGTTTCCACCGCAGGGTTGCCGCCGGACACCGGCGACGCGGCGGTCTCCGCACAGACGCCCTTCAACTCGGCGGGTTCCAGCAGCGCCGCCGTGCTGGGCTGGTGCATCGCCGACCCGGCCACCACCGGGATCGACAGGCCGCTGGTCGCCGCCTGCTTCAGCAACAGCGCCGTCGGCCCGGCGTGCAGATGCAGCACCAGAACATCCGGGTTCGTCGCCAGCGCGCGGGTCAGCACCGGCAGCAGATCCTTGGCCGTCGGGTCCACCCCCTCCTGAAAGACCGGGGTGACGTTCAGGGCGCGGAAGGCGCTGTCCAGATGGGTCTTGCCGCTCTGACCATAGGCGGTGGTCTGATAAATCACCGCCGGGCGGCTCTTTTTCAGCTCCTCCACCACATAGCGGGCATGGGCGGTCTTGGTCACGGCGTCGCCGGGGAAGAAGCGGAACACCCACGGGTTGTTCTGTTCGGTGATGGCGGCGGTCCCCGACACGGTGACGAGCGGAACCTTCAGTTCGGCGGCCAAGGGCAGCATCGCCAGCATCTGGGTTCCCAGCATGCTCGCCGCCACGGCCCCGACCGGGCCACCGCCCGCCGCCCGCTCCAGCGCGGTCACGGCGGCCTCGGGCGAGGTGCCGGTGTCGATGGTCTCCGCTGCCCCGACCAGACCGGCGGGAGCCTCCTTCAGCGCCAGCAGCGCACCGTTGCGCTGGCTGGTCCCTTCCAGCGACAGGAAGCCGGTCAAGGGAACCAGAACCGGGAAGGACAGGCCATCGGCCCGTGCCGCACCCGCCACCGTCATCAGACCCACCACAAGGGAAACCACGCCGCGCCGCATCCGCCAAGCCTCCAAAAAACCAGCCGGACGCCCGGACCGCTCCCCCGGACCGCCATTGCGGCCACCGGATCGGCGCGGTCGGCTCCCTTCGCTGGCATGACCCAGATCAGGTTCGATGGGTGTGTCTCAGCCCGCGACCCCGCAGGCACCCCAGCCGAAAAAAGACGGGCGACAATGTCGCCGCCCGCCTTGCGCTGTCAAGCGTGGAACCGGATGCGCGCCCTCAACCGCCCGCGCTCATCCCTTCGCCGCCATGGTTTCGCGGTGGAGGATGTAGAGGCCGCTGCCGATGATGACCATCGCCCCGGCGATGACCGGGACCGTCGGCAGATCGCCGAACACCAGATAGCCGAACAGGCTGGCCCACACCATGCCGGTGTATTCGAAGGGGGCGACCACGGCGGGCGGGGCGCGGCGGAACGCCTGGGTGATGAGGACCTGGGCGACGGCCCCGAGCGCACCGACGGCCAGCAGCAGCAGCCCTTCCGTCACCGTCGGGGTTTCCCAGACCGGGATCGCCAACACGCCGCTGACCGTGCTGGTCGTCAGCAGCAGATAGACGACGATGGAGGTGGCGGTTTCCGTTTTCGACAGTCCGCGCACCGTCAGCAGCGACAGGGCGTAGAACAGGGCCGCGCACAGCCCGACCAGCACCGGGCCAATCGGCGCGCCGCTGCTCGGCTGCGCCATCACCAGCACGCCGCCGAACCCGACCAGCACGGCAACCCAACGCCGCCACCCCACCTTTTCACCCAACAGCGGCACCGACAGCGCGGTGATGAACAGCGGCCCGGCGAAGTTCAGCACATAAACATCGGCCAAGGGCAGATGCTTGAAGGCGTAGAAGAAGCACCCCATCGAGATCAGCCCGGCGAAGGCCCGCCAGACATGGGCCAAGGGCCGCTTGGTGCGCAGCGAGGCCAAGCCGCCGCCGCACACCATCGCGTAGCCGCCGATCAAGGCCAACGCCACCACCGAGCGGACGAACATCAGTTGCGGGACCGGGATGGTCGCGGTCAGAAGCTTGATGAGCGTGTCCATCACCGCGAACAGAACGATGGAGGCCAGAAAGCAGCCAACGGCGTAGGGCACCGAATCCGCCGGGGCGGACGGTTCGACAACGGTGCGGCAATCGGCGCTTTTCAGAACGTCGGACATGATGGGGATTCGCTTCAGACACGGCACGCCCGATCAGCCGAGCGATGAGTGCACAGATTATATGCACACCCACCGGTTTCCCAATGCCACCACCGCAGGTCTGCCCGGTGCCGCGCTCAGGCGCCCGTATCGCGCGCCTCCCGGCGCAGCAGATACAGGCCGCTGCCCACCACCAGCAGCAACCCGACCGCCAGCTTGGGTTCCGGCCAATCGCCGAACAGGACCACGCCGAACAGCACGCCCCACAGGATTTGCGAGTATTGGAACGGCGCGATCACCGGCGACGGCGCGTTGCGGAAGGCGGTCAACAGGCAGGTCAGCGCCACGCCCGACAGCACGCCGCCGAGCGCCATCACCGCCAGATCGCTGGCGGCCAAGGGCACATAGGCCCCCGGCAACAGCCCCCCCATCACCGGCAGCGTCAGAAGATTGACGTAGAACGGGAAGGTCAGCGGGTGTTCCGTCTGCCCCTTGTGCCGGATGATGAGAGCCGAGGCGGCGTAGCTCAACGCGCACAGCATCGCCCCCAACGCACCCACGTTCAGCAGCCCGTCGGCGCTGGGGCGGTTCATCACCAGCACCCCGGCAAAACCGATCAGCACCGCCGCCCACCGCCGCCCATCCACCCGCTCCCCGAACAGCAGGGCCGACAGCAGGGTGATGACCAACGGCGCGGTGAAGAGGATGGCGTAGACATCGGCCATCGGCATGCGGGCAAAGGCGAAATACCCCGCGTAACCGGTGGTAAGGCCCAGCGCGCTGCGCAGCAGATGCAAACCGGGCCGCCGGGTGCCCAGACGGTTCAAACCACCGCTCCACAGGGCAAAACCCACGATGGGAAGCAGCGCGAACAAGGAGTTGAAAAAGACCGTCTGCGGCAGGGGGTAGCCCCCCGCCATCACCTTCATCACCGCATCGCTTGCCGAAAACAGACCAAACCCGGCCAGCGCCAGCCCGATGGTCCGCAGATGGCCACGCGACCCTGCACCGATGGCCACATCCGTCATACCCGTCAGATCCGCTTGGCGATCAGCGGCCCGCGCGGCGGGGCGGTGTCGGCGATGGTGAAGGCGGCGCGCAGGCGGCGTTCGGCCTCGTCGGCCTGGGCCTCGCTGCGGGCGTGAACGATGGCGAGCGGCTGACGGCCCGGCCCGACCTCCGCCCCCAGCCCGGCGACGGCGTCGAACCCGACGGCGAAGTCGATGGGATCGCTCGTCTTGGTCCGTCCGCCGCCCAAGGCAACCACCGCCATGCCCACGGCGCGGGTGTCGATGGCGGCGACGTGCCCGGCGCGGTCGGCCAGCAACGGGCGCACCACCGGCGCGCTGTCGAGGTAGCGGTCGGGATTCTCCAGCAGGTCGGACGGTCCGCCCAGCGCGTGGACCATGCGGGCGAAGCGGTCCGCCGCCTGCCCGTTCTCCATCACCCGGTCGGCCATCGCCCGGCCCGTCGCGACATCAGGAGCCAGCTTGCACAGGGCCAGCAGTTCCGCCGCCAACTGCGCCGTCACCTCATACAGGCGGGGTTCCGAACCCTCCCCGCGCAGGATCGCCAGACACTCGCGCATCTCCAGCGCGTTGCCCGCGCTGTGACCCAGCACCTCGTTCATGTCGGTCAGCAGGGCGACGGCGGGCAGTTCCGCCCCGACGGACACGGTGACGATGCTCTCGGCCAGCGCCTCCGCCTGCGCCAGCGTCGGCATGAAGGCCCCGGAGCCGAACTTGACGTCCATGACCAGCGCGTCCAGCCCGGCGGCCAGCTTCTTGGACAGGATCGACGCGGTGATGAGGTCGAGCGATTCCACCGTCGCCGTCACGTCGCGGATGGCGTACAGCCGCTTGTCGGCGGGGGCGATGTCGTCGGTGGCCCCGATCACCGCGCAGCCAACCTCCTTCACCACCTTGCGCAGCAGATCGTTGTCAGGCTTGGCGCGGTAGCCGGGGATCGCCTCGAACTTGTCGAGCGTGCCGCCGGTGTGGCCCAGGCCGCGCCCGGACACCATCGGCACGAAGCCGCCGCAGGCCGCCAGCATCGGGGCAAGGATCAGGCTGACCTTGTCACCGACCCCGCCGGTTGAATGCTTGTCAATCACCGGGCCGGGCAGGTTCAGGCCGCGCCAATCCATCACCGTGCCGGAATCGCGCATGGCACGGGTCAGCGCCACCCGCTCGCCCAGATCCATGCCCCGGAAAAACACCGCCATGGCAAAGGCCGAAGCCTGGCTTTCCGTCACCGTGCCGTCGGTGATGCCGCGCACGAAGGCCTGAATCGTCGTCGCGTCCAGCGTCTGGCCATCGCGCTTGGCCCGAACGATCTCTTGGGGAAGCATCCGCCCTGCCCTTTTCGTCTCAGTAAACCGGTGTCAATAGCCCGAGGACGGGGCCGCCGGGGTCTCGCCCGCCCCCGCCCCAGCAGTCGCCGCCGCCAGCAGCGCGTCCAGCAGGCTCGACGCGCCAAAGCGGAAGCTCTGCGGCGTCGCCCACCCGTCGCCCAGCAGATGATCGGCCAGCGCCAGGAACACCGCCGCCCCGGCGGCGTCGCGGATGCCGCCCGCCGCCTTGAAGCCGACGGGTTTGCCCGATTCGTGGATCGCCCCCAGCATCACCGCCGCCGCGTCCAGCGTGGCCGCTGGTTGCGTCTTGCCGGTGGAGGTCTTCAGGAAATCGGCCCCCGCCGCGATGGCGTCGCGCGAGGCCCAACCCAGCAGGTCGGCGTCGGGGAACTGGCCCGATTCCAAAATGACCTTCATCAGCGCCGAATCGCCGCACGCCTCGCGGCAGGCTTTCAAAAGTGCAATCGGTTTGCTGCGCGCGCCGTCGATGTAGGCACGGTAGGGCAGGACCACATCGATCTCGTGCGCGCCGTCGGCGATGGCCGCCCGCGTTTCCGCCGCCACACCCGCCGCGTCGCCTTCCCCGGTCGGGAAATTCACCACGGTGGCGATGCGCACCGGGCTGTCACCCAGCGCCCGGCGCGCGGTGGCGACGAAGCGCGGCCAGACACAAACCGCCGCAACCGGACCGACCGGCGTGTGCGCCCGCGCGCACAGCGCCTCGACCACCACGTCGGTGTCGCCGTCGTTCAGGTTGGTCAAATCCAGCATCCCGACGGCGCGGCGCGCCGTGTCGGCGTCCGACGGCGTCGCGGCCACATGGTCGAGCGCCAGTTGCAGATCGGCGGGCAGTTTCATGACCGGGGGCCTTCCTGTTGGTAGAGACGCTCCAGAAAACCGATGAGCAGCCGTTCCAGATCCCCGGCGGCGGCGGTCGCCGCGCTCAGGGTCTGGTGATGATCGACCGGCCCGTCGCTGAGGCCGACCCCCAGATTGGTGACGACCGCGCAGCCCACCACCCGCAACCCGCAATGGCGGGCGATGATGCATTCGGGCACGGTGGACATGCCCACCGCGTCGGCCCCCAGCGTCTTCATCATCCGCACCTCGGCGGGGGTTTCAAAGGACGGACCGGCGTAGGCGGCGTAAACCCCCTCGGCCAGGTCCAGCCCCTGCCCGGCGGCAACGTCCTTCAGCAGGGCGCGCAACGCTGGGTCCCAGGCGTCGGTCATGCTGGGGAAACGGTCGCCAAAGGACTCATCGTTCGGGCCGGTCAGCGGGTTGGCCCCCAGCAGGTTCAGATGGTCGGAAATCGCCATCAGACGGCCCGGCCCCACCTCCAGCCGCAGGGAGCCGACGGCGGCGGTCAGGATCAGCGTGTCACAGCCCGCCCGCTTCAACGCGCGGATCGCCGTGCGCAGCGCGTCGAAGCCGTTGCCCTCATAGGCGTGAACCCGGCCCTGCATGCAGGCGACGTCCACCCCGCCCAGGCTGCCCACCACCAGCCGCCCGGCGTGGCCGGACACGCTGGGAACCGGGAAGCCCGGCAGCTCGCCATAGGGGATGGCCACGGAGTCGGCGATGCGGTCGGCGATGTCGCCCAGCCCGGACCCCAACACGATCCCCACCCGTGGCCGACGGCCCGGGGCGCGGGTCAACAGTTCCGCAGCGGCGCGGTCAGCGGTCATCTCTCAACTCTCCGGTCAGAACGCCACATTGTCGGGGCCGAACGAGTGCGGCAACAGATCGTTCAACACAAAGCTCTGCCGCAGCCCGGCCGGATCACAGACATGGATCGGCGTGTCGGCGGCGGCGAATTCACGGATGCGCTGGCGGCAACCGCCGCAGGGCGTGCACAGGGGATCGCCCGGTTCACCGCCCATCACCACGATCACGCGGATGCGGCGGTCGCCCGCCGCCACCATCGCGCCAATGGCGGAGCTTTCGGCGCATTGCCCCTGCGGGTAGGCGGCGTTTTCCACATTGGCCCCGACGAAGATCCGCCCGGACTCGCCCAGGATCGCCGCCCCGACCTTGAATTTGGAATAGGGGGCGTGGGCGTTCAGCCGCACCGCGCGGGCGGCGTCGATCAGGCGTTCCAATTGAGGGTCCAACGCGGCCATGCGGTCAGCGCTCCTTCACATAGGGGATGCCGCTCGCCTTCGGGGCGATGGCCTTGCCGACGAACCCGGCCAGCAGCAGCACGGTCAGCACATAGGGCAGCATCTGGATGAACTGCACCGGAATGACGCCGATGCCCGGCAGCGGCACGCCCTGCAACCGCACCTGCACCGCGTCGGTGAAGGCGAAGAGCAGGCAGGCGAACAGGGTCGGCACCGGCCGCCATTTGCCGAAGATCAGCGCGGCCAACGCCAGATACCCCTTGCCCGCCGTCATGTCCCGCACAAAGCCCGCGCCGTGGCCGGTCGACAGATAGGCCCCGGCCATGCCGGTCAGCGCCCCCGTCACCATCAAAGCCTGATAGCGCAGCCGTGTGACGGAAATGCCAGCGGTTTCCACCGCCGAGGGGTTTTCCCCCACGGCGCGCAGCCGCAGGCCGAAGCGCGAGCGGTAGAGCACCCATTGCGTCGCCACCACGATGACCAGCGTCACCCAGATCAGCAGGTTGGTGTCGTTCACCAGCTCGCGATAGACGGCCCCCAGCACCGGCACGCCGCCCAGCGCCTCCACCCCCGGCATCTCGACCGACGGCAGGCGGGCGGTGGAGGGCAACAGCGGCGTTTGGCCGCCCTGCTTGAACCAGGCATAGGCCAGCGTCGGGGCCAGACCGGCGACCAGAATGTTGATCGCCATGCCGGACACCACCTGATTGCCGTTGTGGGTGATGCAGGCAAAGCCATGGATCAGCGCCAGCGTCACCCCGGCGGCCATCGCCGCCAGCAGGCCCAGCCACGGGCTGCCGGTGGTCGCGGCGGCGGCGGCGGCGAAAAAGGCCCCGGCCAGCATCTTGCCTTCCAGCCCGATGTCCACCACGCCCGCGCGCTCGCAATACATCCCGGCGAAGGCCGCCAGCACCAGCGGCGTGGCCACCCGGATGGTGGCCCCCAGCAGTTGCAGCAGCAGGATGAACAGATCGTCCATGGCTCAGCCCCTCCCCGCCGTCACCGCCGTGTCGGCGCTGGCCGCGCGGCGGCGGAACAGCGCCTCCACCTGCGGCTTGAACAGATTCTCCATCGCCCCGGCGAACAGGATGACCAGCCCCTGGATGACCATCACCAATTCGCGGTTGATCGTGGGGTATTCGAACGAGACCTGCCCGCCGCCCTGGGCCAGCACGCCGAACAGCAGCGCCGCCAGCACGATGCCGACGGGGTGGTTGCGGCCCATCAGCGCCACCGCGATGCCGACGAAACCGACGCCGCCGGTGAAGTTCAGCAGGATGCGGTGCTGCACGCCCAAAATTTCGTTGATGCCGACAAAGCCGGCCAGCGCGCCCGAGATCAGCATGGCGATGATGATGTTGCGCGACGGCGAAATCCCGGCATAGACCGCCGCCCTCTCGTTCCGGCCCACCGTCCGCAGCTCATACCCCCAGCGGGTGTGGCGCAGGAAAATCTGGAACAGCACGCAGCAGGCGATAGCCCACAGGAAGGACAGGTTCAGCGGCGATTGCGGGACCGTCACCCCCACCCAGCCCAGCGCCCGTTCCATCGAGGGCAACCAGACGCCGGGGTCGAATTCGCGGGTTTCCGGCGATTGGCTGCCGGGGCGGATCAGCACATCGACCAGCAGATAGGTCATCACCGACGCGGCGATGAAATTGAACATGATCGTGGTGATGACGATGTGGCTGCCCCGCTTGGCCTGAAGCCAGGCGGGCAGAAAGGCCCAGGCCGCGCCGAACAGGGCCGACGCGGCGATCGCCAGCACCATCACCACCGGCCAGGGCCAACCGGTCAGCGCCAGCGCCACCAACCCCGCCCCCAAACCGCCGATGTAGGCCTGCCCCTCGCCGCCGATGTTGAACAGGCCGCAATGGAAGGCGATGGCGACCGCCAGGCCGGTGAAGATGTAATTCGTCGTGTAATACAGGGTGTAGCCGATGGCCTCGGGATAGCCGACGGCCTCCGTCAGCATCAGCGACAGCACCTTGACCGGATTTTCACCGATGATGAGGATCACCAGCCCCGACAGCGCGAAGGCGGCGATCAGATTCAACAGCGGCAACAGCGCGTAGCCAACCCAGCCCGGCACCGCGCCCGGCTGACCCTTCCCCGATCCGATCTGCACCATGTGCCCCCGACGATGAATGATCGCCGTCGATTCTTAACCGCCCGATCAACCGGACACCAAAGACTTTTACAAACCAATCGGGCCAAATCAGCCTGTTCCGTCGATTTGCGACAGCAGCCACGTCTTGAACAGGCGGATTCGCCGCGCCCGCTCCGCGCCGGGGGCGTGGGCGATGAAGTAACTGCCGCGCTGGCGCAGCGTTTCGGAGAAGGGCTGCACCAACCGCCCGGAGGCAAGATCGTCCTGCACCAGAAACACCGGCAACAGCGCCACGCCCATGCCCGCCGACGCCGCTTCGATGATCATGAAGAAATGCTCGAACCCCAGCGACAGCGCCGAATCCGGCAGGGTCAGGCCAAAGGCCCCGAGATAGCCGCGCCACGCGTCGGGCCGGGTGGTGTGCTGCAACAGCCGGTGCCGGGGCAGATCCGACGGATGGCGCAGCGGCGGCCCTTGCTCCAGCAACGCCGGGGCGCAGAACACCCCGATGGTTTCCGCCATCATCGGCGTCGTCACCGCCCCGGCCCAGCCATCAACGCCGAATCGGATGGCGACGTCCAGCGGTTCCTTGGCGAAATCGACGTTGTGTTCGCTGACGCTGACATCGACGAGAATGTCGGGATTCGCGGTCTGGAAGCTCTTCAGGCGCGGGACCAGCCAGCGTTGCGCCAGGGTGGGCAGCGCACTGACCCGCAACACCCCGCCATCCTGCTGGCGCACCGCCCGCGCCGCCGCCGCGATGCGGTCCAGCGCCTGGGAGGCTTCGGCGTAGAACGCCTCCCCCGACGGGGTCAGTTCGATCCCCCGCCCGACGCGGCGGAACAGCTCCACGCCAAGATCGGCGTGCAGGGTCTGCATCATCCGGCTGACCGCCCCTTGCGTCACCGACAAATCGGCGGCGGCCTTGGTGAAGCTGAGATGGCGGGCCACGGCGACGAAGCTGCGGACGGCGTTCAGGGACGGCAGGGAGCGGTCGGCCATGGCGAGGAGCGAGACCCATGAGTTGAACTCATAAAAAGCCGCCCAAGAACTCGTTTGTCAACCCCGAACGGATCGGTTTTCCTAAGCGTCATCAGCCACTCACCAGCCAGAGCGAGACCCCATCCATGAGCACCGTTATGCCCTTTCACATCGCCTTTCCGGTCGATGATCTGGCCGTCGCCCGTCATTTCTACGGCACGGTTCTGGGCTGCCCGGAGGGGCGCAGCAGCGATCAGTGGATCGATTTCAACCTGTACGGCCATCAGATCGTCGCCCATCTGAAGCCGCGCGACGACAACGCGCCGGGCGCGCACCACAACCCGGTCGATGGCCACGACGTGCCGGTTCCGCATTTCGGCGTCGTCCTGTCCCCGGCGGATTGGGAGGCGTTGGCCGAACGGCTGCGCACGGCGAGCGTCCAGTTCGTCATCGAACCCTACACCCGCTTCAAGGGGCAGGTCGGCGAACAATCGACCATGTTCTTCCTGGACCCGGCGGGCAACGCGCTGGAGTTCAAGGCGTTCGCCGATCTGGGCCAGTTGTTCGCAAAGTGATGGATTGACGGAGAGTCGGCGGGGGTGCCTTGCCCCCGCCGGTTCACACCCTCACGCACAGCCCGCCATCATCATGCCCAGGCGGGTTTCGTCGGCCTCGTCGGGGGCGACCTCGCCCACCAGATGGCCGTCGAACATGACGATGATGCGGTCGGACAGGGCGCGGATTTCGTCCAACTCCACCGACACCAGCAGGATCGCCTTGCCCTGGTCGCGCAGGGCGACGAGCCGCCGGTGAATGAACTCGATGGCCCCGATGTCCACGCCGCGCGTCGGTTGACCGACCAACAGCAGATCGGGGTTCCGTTCGATCTCGCGCGCCAGCACGATCTTTTGCTGGTTGCCGCCGGAGAAATTGGCGGCGTTCAGCCCGCCGTTGCGCGGACGGGTGTCGTACGCCTCCATCTGGGCGGCGCAATTGGCGGCGACGGCGGCGCGGTCCAGCAGAATCCGCCCGTTCCAGGCCGGATCGTCGTGAAAGCCGAGGATCGAGCATTCCTCCGCCGAAAAGCTGGTGACAAGCCCGACCTTCTGGCGGTCCTCCGGGATGTGCCCCACCCCCAGACGACGCAACGCGTGGGCGTTGAAGCGGTCGGGATGCCCCGCCAGTTCCTCCCCCCGCAGCCGCACGGAGCCGGATTGGATTGGCCGCATCCCGGCCAACGCCTCCAGCAACTCCGACTGGCCGTTGCCGGACACCCCGGCGATGCCGACGATTTCGCCCGCCCGCACCGACAGCCCGATGCCCTTCACCCGCTCCACCCCCGACGGGTCGAGGACGCGCAGCCCCTCGACCCGCAGGACTTCGCCGGTGGGCCGCGCCGGAGTCTTGTCCACCCGCAGCAGCACCTTGCGCCCGACCATCAGTTCGGCCAACTGCTCCCGGCTGGTGTCGGGGGTGGCGACGTTGGCCACCACCTGACCGCGCCGCATCACCGTCACATGGTCGGTCAGGGCCATGATCTCGCGCAGCTTGTGCGTGATGATGATGACCGTTTTGCCCTGCGCGCGCAGCGCCCGCAGAATGGTGAAGAGGTGGTCGGCCTCCTGCGGGGTCAGCACCCCGGTCGGCTCGTCCAGGATCAGGATCTCCGCCCCCCGGTAGAGGGCCTTGAGGATCTCCACGCGCTGCTGCGCCCCGACCGGCAGATCACCGACCGGGGACTCCAGATCAACCTCCAGGCCGTAATCCTTGGCCAGCCGGGTCAGCTCGGCGCGCGCCCGCTCCATCCCGGCGGACAGGGTGACGCCCCCCTCCGCCCCCAGCAGAACGTTTTCCAGCACGGTGAAGGGATCCACGAGCATGAAATGCTGGTGGACCATGCCGATGCCCACCCCCAGCGCGTCGCGCGGGCTGCGGATGGACACCGACCGGCCATGCACCCGGATGTCACCGGAATCGGCGCGGAGATAGCCGTAGACGATGCTCATGATCGTCGATTTGCCAGCCCCGTTTTCGCCGATCACGCCGTGGATCGTCCCCTTGGGAACGGTCAACGACACGTCACGGTTGGCGTGGTTGCTGCCAAACCATTTGTTGATCGAGACCGTTTCAAGCGCAGGGGGTTCCAGCGCGGGCGGGACCGGGTTGCGGGAGTCCGCCCGCTTCTGGGTGTCCGACATGGATCGCCGCGCCTCAGGGCTGGTAGGGCTTGACCGTCAGCGAGCCGCCGATGATCTGCGCCTTGGCGTCTTCCAGCTTCTTTTCGATCTCCGGCGTGATGAGCGGGCGGTTGTTGGCGTCGAGCGCGTAGCCGACCCCATCCTCCTTCAGACCGACCACGCGGTGGCCCGCCTTCCACGTCCCATCTTTGGCCGACTTCATGCAGTCATAGACCACGACATCGACGCGCTTGACCATGGAGGTCAGCACCTTGCCCGGATGGACGTGGTTCTGGTTGCTGTCCACGCCGATGCCGAGCTTGCCGGTGTCCGCAGCGGCCTGAAGCACGCCCATGCCGGTGGCCCCGGCGGCGGCGAACACCACGTCGGCCCCGCGCCCGAACTGGCTCTTGGCCAGTTCCGCCCCGCGAGTCGGGTCGTTCCAGGCGGCCGGGGTGGTCCCGGTCATGTTGGTGAAGACCTCGCCCGCCGGAACGACGTGCTTGACGCCCTGCTCGTAACCGACCTGGAAGTTGCGGATCAGCGGAATGTCCATGCCGCCGATGAAGCCGACCTTGCCCGACTTCGACACCAGACCGGCGGCCATGCCGACCAGGAAGGAACCTTCATGCTCCTTGAACGTCACCGATTGGATGTTCGGGGCGTCCAGCTTGTCGTCGATCAGGCAGAATTTGGTGTTGGGCGATTCCTTGGCCACCTTGTCCACGGCGGCGGCCTGGGAGAAGCCGACGGCGACGATCACCGACGCGCCACGGCGCACGAGCGTGCGCAGCGCCTGATCGCGCTGGCCTTCGTTGGTGATTTCGAACTCGCGATAGGCGACGCCGGTTTCCTTCTTGAAGCGCTCGGCCCCGGTGTAGGCGGCTTCGTTGAACGACTTGTCGAACTTGCCACCCTGGTCAAACACCACCGCAGGCGCGAATTCCTGGGCCTGGGCCGGAAGCGCCGCACAGGCCATCGACAGGCCAAGGGCCGAACCGGCCAGCAGCGTCGCAAGCACACGAGTCGTCATGGTTCTTTCTCTCCGGGTTGGCAAAACCTGACCCAAAGGATAACCTTCTGAACGTTTCGCACAACAAAGAAACGCACCGCCTGTTCTGTTGAATCGGGACCGGCCCCGGTTGACGGATGGCGCTGGTCCGTTTATCACCGCGCCGATGGTTGGTGCGTCCACATGTCGCCCGACCGCGCGATCTCTGGAACGGGGGCGGGACTCGGGTGCAAGGCTTGTGGGTGCTGTTGCAGGGGATCGTTCTGGGCTTTGCCATCGCCGCGCCCGTCGGTCCGATTGGCCTGCTGTGCATCCGCCGCACCCTTCAACACGGCCCGCTGATGGGGTTTTTCACCGGATTCGGGGCCGCCATCGCCGACACCATATACGGCGGTATCGCCGCCTTCGGCGTTTCGAACGCGTTGAGTTTCCTGCGCGGCCATGAAATCGCGTTCCAGTTGGTCGGTGGCGTCTTCCTGCTGGTGGTCGCCATCCGCACCTTTTCTCAGCGCCCCGACGCGGAGGAGCGCGAGGCCGCCTGCGCGCCCGACAGCAAGACCTGGATCGGCGGCTTCATGACCGGCCTGTCGCTGACCTTGACCAACCCGGCCACGATCATGGCCTTCATCGCCATCTTCGCCGGTTTCGGTTTGGGCGGAACGCTGGACCGGGTGGAGGCCTCCACCCTGGTTCTGGGTGTTTTCCTGGGTGCCTCGCTGTGGTGGTTCACGCTGTCGATGGGGGTGGCCGCCGTCCGCCATCGGATTTCCGACCGGGGGCTGGTGATGCTGAACCATTGCACCGGTGTCGCGCTGGCCGCCTTTGGTCTGTGGGCCTTGGGCATGGCCGCCACCGGCATCGCCGCCAGCGTCTGACCGTCGGTTCGGTCAGCGCGGTGAAATGGCCGCGTTCAGCGCGTCGATGACCTCCTGCCCCACCTGACGGCTGCACAGGATGTGGCGCAACTCGCCCGCCGGAACATCGGGGAAGGCGACGACACGCACCGATTTGCCAACCTCCCGATGCCGCTCCAACATCAGATCGGCCTCTTCCTGCGCGGCGAACATCAGATCGGCCCGGTCGCCCGCCACCATCATCAACATCTGCGTCGGCTCGACCGAGACGAGAGTCAGATGGTCGCCGTATTTGCCGACCAGCGTTTTGATGTACGCGCCGTAGGTCAACCCGACTTTGATCAGAACCCGAGGTTTTCCGTTCATCAACAATGAGCGCAGCGATCCATCCGGCGGCAGGGCAAGCGAGCGACGCAGAATCGCCACCGGGGGACGATCCTGATGGATCGGTTGGGTGAACAGGCCAAACGCCGCCCGTTCCGGGTTCTTGAACCAACCGACCCCGCAATCCCGTCCCTGGTTCCGACGAATCGTGTCAAGCTGACGCTGCGCCGGTGTCAACGCCCAGACAAACGGAACGCCAGCCTTCTCAAAAGCCGCTTCGGCGGCCTTTGCCGTCATGCCCCTCACCCCGCCATTCTCGGTTGACGTCATGTAGGGGGGGCGCTCGTAGTAATGAAGCGTCACCGCGTCCGCAGCGAACGCCGGGCTGGACGCGCCCAACGCAAAACCCACCGCCGCCAAACCCGCGCGCATCATGATGCCACCCACCATCCGTTGGCGTTGAACGGAGCTTTCTGCTCGTCTTGCCATCATCATGCTGACAAAATAGACAGACGCAGCGCACCCCACCAGTTGCCTTTACCCCTGATAGGGTCGCCACCGGAGGTCAGGCGGAAGCGCTGGAATCTCCGTCTGTGTCGGCAACCCCGCCTATCAGATCCCGCGCTTGCCGAAGCGTGATCACTCCCTGATCGGCCAAGCGCGGAAGGAGCGCGGCGGTCAACTCCGCTTGCAGCCGAACGGCGGCAAACGCACCGTCCCGCTCATCCCCGTCACTGTGGATGCCAAAAGCGGCGGCGATGTCCGGCAAGGACGCTCTTGCCATGGACGGATTCAGGACGCTGGCGATCCGTCCCACATCCAGGCTGGGCAGCGACAGCGGCGGCAGACCGGATTGCGCGCAGGCGCGAGTCAAGGCGGCCAACGCCGCGTCGACGCCGACACCGACAACCACGCAATGGTGAAGCGCCTCAACCAGCGTCGGCCAAGCGGCGGCAAACGGACGCTGCCCCGCCACCTGGATGATGTCGATGCCGTGGCGAGCGGTGGCCTCCGGACTGATGGTGTCCGCCGGATCGATCAGCACCGACAGCGACACCGTGCGGAACACGCGGGCACCGACGAGCCGCATGGTCCCGACCGCGATCACCGCCCCCTCGCCCGGGCATGATCCGGCGGTCGCCACCCAGAGCGAGACAAGGGGAGTGGCGGCAAGCGGCTCATCATTCCCCAGCGGCAACGGATGCCCCGCTGCGCGCAAGGGAACCGCCCGCCGCGCCGCCACCCCCAACGCACCCCCCTGTCCCCGTTGGGGAAAGGTGATGACCATGCCACCGTTCAGGCCCAAATCCGCGACCCGCGCGGACAACTCCACACCATCCGCGCGGCGCAGAACGGCGGTTACGGCCTCCCCAGCCCCCCGCGCGCGCTCAACGGCGCGGCTCAAGTCGGCAGCGGACAGGGCTTGTCCGGAATCGTCACCGACCGCGACCACCCCATCCAGCAGCCGGGCGGCGGCGGGGTTGAGTTGCTCAATCCGCCCAGTCTCCCCCAGAATCAGAAACGGCTCGTCGGTCATGGTCAGAACCGCTGACAGGCTTTTGTCCGACCGGGCGGGCGCTCCCCACTCCGGGCGCGGCCCGGCGGAACCGATCAAATGGGCGATCTGCCCGATCTCATCCCTCCGGTCGTTCAGCCACGCCGCATCGCTTCCCCGAATCCGCCCTCCGGCCAAGGCATCGCGCAACCGCCCCAGATCGCGGGCATGGCGGGTGATGCGGGAAAAGGCCACCCACAAGGCCAGCAGCCCCAGCCCGATCACCGTCATGTCCACCGCATAGGCGGTTG
This sequence comes from Azospirillum griseum, assembly GCF_003966125.1. GTDB lineage: Bacteria > Pseudomonadota > Alphaproteobacteria > Azospirillales > Azospirillaceae > Azospirillum > Azospirillum griseum. The sequence continues at coordinate 134,222 of NZ_RXMA01000006.1, read as the reverse complement.
GGTTGTCGGCGTTCGCGGTGGCTCGCTCAACCGCCAGAAAGGTCAGCGCCGCTGTGGCGACCGCCAACCCCATCACCGCCCCCCGCCACGCACCGCCCTGCATCGGGCTGCTCCCTTGCCATGCTTAAGCCGTCGCACTGACCATAGGGCAGACTGTTGCACAACGCGACCGCAGCGGCGAAGATCCGGACGAGCGTCGGTGCTGTTGAACCCCATCACGGTCTGATAAGACAAAGGACATAGATCGATGCTCCGTGCCCAACCGCTGACCAGCACGGACCGTATTGTCGGAAATGGGCGACGCGAAGCCTAAAATGCGACACAATTCGTTGCGATTAAAGGCTGGAAATTTTCCCGAAAATCCATGTTCCCGTGTTCGGAAACCCATGTTAAGAACATGACACATCACACGATCACTCCCCACTTTCCCCCTGTTTCTTATCGGAGGCCGGCATGACCTTGGTCTATCGTCCCCTGCCCTATGGTGGGTATGAGGGTCGGCGGACAGGGCGGCGTGTCGCACTGGCGTTGATGCTGGTGCTGATGGTGCCGATGGTGATCGGGGTGGGTTGCACCATCGACACGCTGCGCGGCTATGCCGTGCGTGCGCGTTTGGCGCAGGCGGTCGATGCGGCGGCCCTGGCTGGTGGAAGGGTCATGTTCGACACCCAGCGCGATGGACACATCCGCAGCTTTTTCGACAAGGCGTTTCCGAACGGCTTCCTGGGCGCGCAGGCATCCCCCCTCACCATCGCGGACGATGTGGAAGCCGGAACCTTGACCGTCAGCGGCAGCGCGTCGCTGAACGTGGTGTTCCTGAAGCTGTTCGGTGAAGGCAATGTGAAGGTCGAAGCGCGCGCCATCGTGCGCCGCGCCACCTTGCACGCGCGCAAGGCGCTCTGACACCCAGATTCAGGTCGCCGACCATGGAGGTCGCCTGACCGATTCGGCACAGCCCATCCTATCCAAGCGCGAAGAGGCGAACGATGCTGTCGTCCGCCTCTTGTCATTCCGGTCCTTGCCGGTTCCCATATGGGATGATGATGAACCCCGATCTTATCGATCCCATCACCCCATGATGGTGGATCGCCCCGGTGGCGGCGGATCGGGCAGGCGCAAGGGCGACACCGGTGGCTCCGGTTGAGCCGGAGTTTGCCACCACCAACCGGACGTCAACCACAACCACGCCGCCCATGGCCCCGACATCAGCCACTCCATCCACCCCATCGGCGGACGCAGGTCGGTGGCGGTCTTTTCCGCCCACTCCTTCACTGGCTTCAGCCACGCTTCAGCCTCGTCCAGACGCTTGGACAGGCCCTTCAAGTCCGCCCGCTGTTCGGCGATCTGGGCGGAAATCTGCTCCTGCAGCCCCATCAGCCGGTCGAGAAAGCCACCGGGCCTGTCCCCGTCATTGGCCGCGCTGCGCAGGCCGGTCACGTCGTTCCGCAACGCCGCAATCGCGCTTTCCAACGCCTGCTGCCGCTCCTCAAGCCCCTTGACCGCCGTGCCGGAATCAAGCGACTTGCGGATGTCGGCCAGCGCGGCGTCCATGCTGTTCAACCGCTCCGTCAGGGCGGTCACGACCGGATCGGGTGCCGGAGCGGGCGCGACCACGGTCGGAGGCGGAGCAACGGGGGCCACCGGAGCCGGTTCCGGTGCGGCCACCACAGGGGGCGGCGTGATCGGAGCGGGATCAGCGGCTGGCGTGGCGGGTGTAGCGACCGCCGACGTGGCCGGAGGCTCCTCCGGGCGCAACAGATCGGCGAAGACATACCCGCGCCGCCCATCCTCCCGCGTCACCGCGTACCAGGGTGAATCCACCACCTTGCCCGTAACCGTCACCTTGGCCCCGGAATCGATCTGGCCGATCCGCGTCCCCTGCTGGCTGGGCAACTGGCGCAGATTGATCCGGGCGACCGCCACATAGGAGCCGCTCAACGGCTCCAAACGCACACCATCGCTGGCCGGTGTGGCAACGGTGGGGGCCGGACGGGCCGTCTGCGCCAGAGCGTCACCGGGAACACCCGCAACCGGCAGGCCAAGCAACAGGGCGACGACCGCGACTTGGCAAGCGCGGGAAAAGGGCGGCGGTCGGCTCATTGGGCGTCCGAATCCTCACTCACGAAATTTTCTTCACGCATCAGCGCGTCGATCTGCGCCTCTTCCCGTTTCAACTGACGATCCAATTCGCCGTTGATCGGGCGGCTGCTCCACAGGGCGTCGGCGTAAAAGGTGTCATACCAGTTCTGCAAGGTGTTCATGCCAACGTCAATCACCACTGTGCCCAGCAATGACGCGGCAACGACCGCCGTGGTGAGAGAGAATGGCTCCATGAAACGGTATCCTATCCGGGTCAATAGGTTTGAACGGCAAGATCGCCGGTCTGGCTGAGCAGCCGCTCCAGCGACGGATGGCCAAAGCGATGGAACAGCACCGGCGTCGTCAGCGTGTCCAGCATGGTGGAACTGATGAGGCCGCCGAAGATGACCAGCGCCACCGGGTGAAGGATCTCACCGCCCGGCGCGTCGGACACGATCAGCAACGGGATCAGCGCCAAACCGGCGGACAACGCGGTCATCATCACCGGCATCAGCCGTTCATCGCAACCCCGGATCACCAGTTCACGCCCGACCGGCACCTCGTCGTGCAAAGCGAGATTGATGAAGTGGCTGATTTTGAGCACACCGTTGCGCACGGCAATGCCCGCCACCGCGATGAAGCCGATCATCGCCGCCAAACTCAGATCCTCGCCGAACAGCCACAGCGCGCCGACGCTGCCGATCAAGGCCAACGGGATGTTGCCCATGATGATGATGGTCAGCACCGCCGAACGGTAGCGCTGGTACAGCACCAGGAAGACCAGCGCGGCGGACAGCGCGGCCAACGCGGCCATCACGCCCCGGCTGTCCTCCTCCTGGCGGAAATTGCCCTCCAGATTGGTGCTGTAGCCCTGCGGCAGTTGGGTGGAGGCGATCACCGCCCGCATCTTGGCGACAATGGCCGACAGGTCGGAACCATCGGTGTTCGCCGTCACCGCGATGCGTCGCAGGCCGTTTTCGCGCATGATCTGGTTGGGGCCGTCGGTGTTGACAACGGCGGCGATGGAGGACAGCGGCACATAGCCCGCCGGGGTTTCCATCCGCAACTGCGCCAGCGCCTCGGTCGAACGGTCGGCGTCCGACAGCTTCAGCAGCACGTCGAACCGCTTGCCGTCGTCGATCACCTGTGAGACCACGCGGCCGTTCGACAGGCTTTCCAACGCCTGCGTCATCGCCGCCGGGGTCACGCCGAACAGCTTGGCGCGGGCGTAATCCATGGTGATCCGGATCTGCGGAACCCGAACCTGCTGTTCGACCAGCAGGTCGAGCAGGCCGGGGATTTCGGAAAAGCGCTGTTGGAAGCTTTCCGCCAGCACGCGCAGGGTCCCCAGATCGTCGCCGTAGATCTTCAGCACGATGGCCCCACGGACGCCGTTCTGCGCCACCTGCATGCGCGAGGTGAGGAACTGCGTCACCGTCAGATCGACCGGCAGCACCGACAGGCGATGACGCAGATCCTCGATCACCTCCGCCCGGCTGCGCTTGTCGAGCGCGATGCGGATCGGAAATTCGCTGGAGCTGACCGGATCGGCGTCCTCGTCGTTCTCGTTGCGGCCGGTGCGGCGGGAGATGGTCAGCACCTCCGGCACTTGCAGGATCAACTGCTCCGCCATCTGGCCGATGCGCACGGAATCGGTCAGCGAAATGCCCGGCTTGTTCATCAACTGCACATACAGCGTGCCCTCGTTGAAGGGCGGCAGGAAGGAGCGCGGCAGGAACGGCATCGTCATCGCCGCCAACGTCACCAGACCGGCGGCGGCCAGCAACAGGCTTTTCTGATGATCCAGCGCCCAGTTCAACGCCTTCAGGTTGGCCGCCTTCAGCATCATCACCGGCTTGCTGTGATAGGACGCCCCCAGCTCCTTCATGTTGGGCAGGAAGTAGGAGCACAGCACCGGCGTCACCGTCATCGACACCACCAGACTGGCGAAGATCGACACGATGTAGGCCAGACCCAGCGGCCCGAACAGACGGCCCTGCTCACCCGGCATGAAGAACAGCGGCATGAACACCAGAAGGATGATCATGGTGGCGTAGACGATGCCGGAGCGCACCTCGCCCGACGCCTCCGCGATCACCGTCAGCACCGGGCGCGGCAAGCGGCGCTCACGGTTCTCGGTCAGACGGCGCAGGATGTTTTCGACGTTCACCACCGAGTCATCGACCAACTGGCCAATGCCGATGGCGATGCCGCCCAGCGTCATCGTGTTGATCGTCGATCCCATCAGATAGAAGGTGATGATCGTCACCAGCAGCGAAATCGGGATCGACAGCATCGCGATGACCGTGGTCTGCACGTTCATCAGGAAGGCCAGCAGCACGATCACAACAATGATGATGGCGTCGCGCAGCACATGCTTCACGGTGTCGATGGAGTCGTTGATGAGTTCGGCCTGGCTGTAGGAAATGTGATCGGCGTGGACGCCGCGCGGCAGGCTCGGCCCCAGCGTCTTCATCAGATCCTCAACCGCCGCCGCCGTGCGCACGGTGTTGGCGTTGGGATGCTTCAACACCGACAGCAGCACCGCCGGGCGCGCGTTGAACGCACCATCGCCGCGCTTCACCTTCGGGGCAAAACCGACCTCGCCCAACTGGCTCAACACCACCGGCTTGTCTTCGCGGTAGGTGACGACCAGATTGCGGATGTCGTCCAGGCTGCGGCTGCGGCTGACGTTGCGGATGATGAATTCGGAATTGTGCAGATCGTTGAAACCGCCGCTGCTGTTGGCCCCGAAGGCGGTCAGCGCCTGTTCGATCTTCGCCAAACTGATGTCCAGCGTGCGCATCTGCCCCAGATTGGGGGTGAAGCGGAATTGGCGCACGTCGCCGCCGACGGTGTAGACCTGCGACACCCCATCGACCGCCATCAGGCGCGGGCGGATGGTCCAGTCGGCCAGCTCACGCAGCGCCATCATGTCGCCGGTGTCGGTGGTCAACGCCACCTGCATGATGAGGCCACCCACCGACGACATCGGGGCCAATTGCGGCAGCACCGAATCCGGCAGACGGTCACGCACCATGCCGATGCGCTCGGTCACGATCTGGCGGTTGCGATAGGGGTCGGTTCCCCATTGGAATTCGGCGTAGATCAGCGAAAAGCCGGGGCTGGAGACGCTGCGCACCCGCGACACGCCGGGCATGCCGTTCAGCACGGTTTCCAGGGGGAAGGTGACGAGTTGCTCCACCTCCTCCGGGGCCAGACCGCCCGCCTCCGTCACCACGGTGACGACCGGCGGGTGCAGTTCCGGCAACAGGGAAATCGGCATGTCGCGACCGACCATCACCCCCCAGACGCTCAACAAAAGCGTCAGAATCATGACCGGAATGCGTTGGTGCAGACAGATCCCAACGAGCGCTTGAAACATTCTTCTGTTCCGTCAGGCGGTTCCGGGGGTGCCCGCCAACGGCGGCAAGGGACGGCGACGGCTGCGCCAGGCGAGGACGCCCAGACCGGCGACGGCAACCAGCCCCAACCCATACCACAGCGACCTCAGACGGCTTTCAACCGTCTGGGCTGGGGTGTTCGGAGCCACCACCAGATCAGCCACCATCTGGCCGCTGGCCAACGCGGTGTTGATCGACACCGTCAAGGGGATGCTCCCCACCGACGGCTCGAACGGGCCAGCGCGGTAAACGCCCGGAGCGCTCTCCTTCAGCGTCAGCTCATGCTTGCCCGCTTTGACCGTCACGGTCCCGCCCGCCACCGGCGCGTTGTCGCTCAAGCGATCCAGGAAAGCGTAGACCTTGCGGTTGGCGGCGACCACCACAACACCAACCGGCCCAACCGACGCCGCCACGCGTGGCGATTCCCGGTCCTCGTCGCTGGCGGCGGCCGCGTTCCCGGTCGCTGGGTTGGCCAACAGGGATGCCATCACAGCGACCAGCCCAAACGCGCGAAGCGCGGAGACGGTGCCGCCGGAAACGATGCGCGGATTGGCCATGGCGTTCGTCCTCCCTGTGTTGGTGGTCATTGCAATTGCACCAGCAGACGGGTGCCTTGCGTGACGATCTGCGCGCCGGGGTTCAACCCGGCAGTGATCAGCACGCTGCGCCCGTCAATCGGTTCCGTCTTCACCGTGCGCGGCACGAAGACCTCAGGCCCGATGTGCTCCCACACCTGATCGAGGCCGCTGGCCCCGGTGACGACCGCGTCACGCGGCACCGCGATGCCCGCGCGCGAGGTGTGCTGGCTGCGGATGGCGACCGTCACCGGGCGCCCGACGCGCAGGCCTGGAATCGGGTTGTCGATGCGGAACATCAGGGGAACCGCCTGCTGTTGCAGGGCCAACCCGCTGCCGACAAAGCCGACGTCGAGCGTCTGGCCTTCCGGCGTCATCGCCACGGCGGCGTCGACGGCGGCGGCGGTTTTCGCCACATCGGGATCGGCGGCGATGGCCTCCACCCACAAACGGTTCGGGTTGACGATCTCGAAGATTTTTTCGCCGGGGTGGACGATGCGCCCGTTGATCGCGTTCGACACCGAAATCACCCCATCGGTGGAGGCGCGCAACACCTCTTGCGTTTGCAGCATCGGCAACAGGGCCGACCGCTCGCGCCGCAACCCTTCCAGGCGCATTTCCGATTGGATGATCTTGCCGTCGCGGAACGGAACGAACCAGAACTGCTTCATCAGTTCCAGGCTTTCCGCCGTGATGCGGATTTCGTTGGTGATGCGGGCCACCTCGCGCCGCACCTGCGTGCGGTCCACCACACCGACCGATGGCGTGACATACCCCAACACCTGCCCCTGCTTGACGGTGTCGCCCAGCACAGGCAACCCGGTCTTGGGAGCCTCGATCCGCCCGGTCAGGCTGGTTTCGACATCGCCATGCGCGTTGGGATCGGGAATGATCCGTCCCGGCAACTGGACCGACAGCGCCGTCTTGGTCATCTCCACCTTCTGCGTGCGCATGTCGAACAGGCGCTGCAATGGCTTCGGCACGAAGAAGGAGCCGTCCGGGCGGCGGCGCGCCTTGTCGAACACGAAATCGGTGAACAGCTTCGGATCAAGCGGCTCTGGGGTCGTTTCCACCCCGGCAACGGTCGGGGTCGGTTTGGCCACCGGGGCGGCGGCGGCGGGCGGAACCGTGGGGGGCGGAACAATGGTCGGCGGAACGACCGGCACCGGGAGCGCAGCCGTCACAGGCGCGGATCCCGCCACGACCTCCGCCGGTTTGGCCGCCTCCTTCGTCGCGTCCTTGTTCTGGTTCTTGGGCGGATCCTGCGAACGTCGGGCGTCCTGAACCGGATCGCTCAAGCCGACCAACTCCGGTTCGCTGGTGCGGAAGCTGTTGACCGGGGTGCCATTGGCACCAAAGACGTAGGCGACCTCCCACGCGAATTGGCTGACCATCTGGCCCGCCGCCTGGGCCGAGGCCCCCACCGCCTTGAACGGAGTCGCCAGCATTCCGGTCACGCTCATCACCGCAGACGCCCCGGCCGAAGCCAGGCCGACGCCGCCATCGACCACGCTGACCGCCGCCTTGTGCGCGCTGTCGATCACACCCGGTTCCGGCGGCGGCGGCACGGAACGGCCACCGGACATCACGGTCATATCCGCATCGTCCGTGGTTGAACGCGACAACCAGGATGCATCCGCCGAATGGCCAAAGGCCAAAGCCGTCACCGCAACAGTGCTGAACAAGACCGCAAGATTACGCCGCATCGCGCGGAAGCCTCCCCTGACGCACGCCACACGACTGCGGCAATCTTGAATTGTTTTTTGAACGCAGAGGACCATACAAGTCCATAAGGACAGGATGCCTTAATTTTGCAGCGCAAGGAAGGCCGTTGTCGGTACGTGAAAACCCTGAAACCAAGTTTTGGCAATTGGTTACAAGACAGAGACACCAAACGGCCAGAACGCGATCACCTCATTGCTGATCGCCACCATAAGGCGCACCGACGGTTGATGCTCCGGCGCATTGGGCGTCGCGAATCCGGCTGTAGACACCGCGTTCCACCGCATAGGCGTCCACCTGCGGATCGCGGACAAACGGCTCGATGAACCCATCCTCCAGATAACGCACCAGACCGTCGCTGCTGCGGTAGGTCATATACCCCTGCAACCCCAACGCCGAATAGGTGCCCATCGTCGTCACCGTGCGCCCGACAAAATCGCGTCCGTTGGTTGGCCCCAGAAAGGGCAACACCAGATAGGGACCGGCCCCGACACCCCAATGACACAGGACCAGACCCAGATCATCCTGTTGGCTGGTCAGGCCGTAGCGGTTCGCCGCCACGTCGTACCAGCCGCCAATCCCCGCCGTGCTGTTGATGAGGAAACGTCCCACCGATGCGCCCGCGTTGGAGAAGTCGGCGCGCAAACCGCTGCTGATCGCGGTCCAGGGTTCGCGCAGGTTGGCGAAGACGTTGGCGATTCCCGCCCGCGTGCTGTTGGACAAACGGCTGGCATAGGCCTGGCGCAGCGGTTCCAGGGCGTTGGAACTGACGCTGTTGTTGAAGGCAAACATGGCCCGGTTGTAGGTTTCCCATGGATCGTAGGCGCTCAGATCCAGCGCCTGCGCCGACCGACCGGTCAGCGCGACGCACAACAACGGAAGCGACAGCGCCAACACACGAACCATCGTCATCGTCCCGCGCCCCTTTCTCCCGCCCCCTGTCGCAGGAGCGCACGCCCACGGATCCCGTCAGCCGACAACCTGTTGCGCTGACATCACCACCTCACTGTAACCGCAAGCTCGACCCGACGAAAGCGGGGTGCGGCCCCGACACAAGCGCCCAAAGCGTGCCATCCCCAAGCATGCCATCATGGACGGGCGCACCGGCCCGGGCGTAGAATGAATTCACACACACAACCGCATCCGATTCCAGGCCATGCTGTCGATCCTTGGTTACACCGCTCGCCTGTTGATCGCGATGTTCGTCATTTTTGGCGGTTTCAACCCGTCGGGCTATTCCTATTACCATTGGATTCAGCAGGATGGAGGCAATTGGGCGGTGAAACTGTTCGTTGGACTGATCCTGACCGTCATTCTCTATCTCCAGGTGAACGCAATGTGGCGCTCGATGCGCCTGGTCGGCACGTCGATGCTGACCATCATTGTGCTGTCCGGCGTGTGGCTGGCGTCCGATCTTGGCATCGTCGATCTGCATGACCGCACGCAATTCATCCTGACCATACAGGTTGCCTTGACGATGCTGCTGGGAACCGGATTTTGCTGGTCGCACATCCGTTACCGCCTGAGCGGGCAGATGGATTCGGAAAACATAGCCGCTCCATGAGCACCCCGCTCGCCATCCACCCTTCTTGGGGAGCCGGTTCGGCATGAAGTTTCCCGGTCTATTCTCCCGGATCCTCTGTTGTTTCCTGCTGGTCTTTGCGACCTGGAATCCGCTTGGCTATTCCTACCTCGACTGGCTGTTCACCAACGATGGTTCCCTCACGTCGGCCAAGGTCCTGGCCGGTGCCTTTCTTCTCGGGTGCTACATCCTGTTTTTGCGGGTGATGTGGTTGGCCTTGCGGGTGTTTCGTCTCGTCATCATGTCGGCGCTGACGCTGTCGGGCTACCTCGCCCTGCGTCAGGTCGGGTTGCTGGACCCAAGCGCGCCCTTCTGGTCCAGCTATTTTCTGTTGGTGTGGTTCGCCACGCTTCTCAGCGTCGGGGTGTGCTGGGCACACGTCAAACGACGGATCACCGGCCAGTCGCAGGTGCTCAGCCCGCCGCCGTAACGTCCCGCGCACATTGACGGCCCCAACACAAGCACGCCGCCAACCGGACACCGGTGGCGTGTTTGTGTTGTCGCCCACCACCCAATCGAACCGCCTCAACGGGCCGGTGCGGTCATCGCGGCTTTCAGGTTGTCACGGAACTCAACGCGTTCCGGCGCACGGTCGACGGCCTTCTGGAACATCTCGCGCGCTTCAACGATCTTGTTCTGGTCGCGCAGGAAACGCCCCCAGGCGTTGTAGAGATCGGGATAGCTGGGATCGGCCTGCTCAGCCCGCTGGAACATGGTCAACGCCTCTTCCGGGCGACCGGTGGCGGCCAGCGATACCCCCCACTGCGTGTAGGTGTGGGGGAAGCGCGACCGCCGATCCGCGTCCAAGGTCAGAACCTCCTTGTAGCGGGCCATCGCCTCCTCATGCTTGCCCTTGGCGGCGAACACAAGCCCCTGGTTGTAGATTGGCAGGACGAAGTCCGGCTTCAGCGCGCGCGCCTCGTTGAACCTCATCATCGCATCATCGAAACGCCCCTGCTGCAACAGCACCTGCCCTTGCAGATTGACAGCCCAATGGCGCTCCTCCCTGGGCATGGTGATCAGGCAATTGCGCAGCTCACGCAGGGCAACGCTGTAATCCTTCCCCCCCGAATCCCGAGTCGTTTCGAAGTAATACGACGCGACGACATATGGGTCGATGGCGCGCACCAGATCGATCGCCACAGGGCGGATCAACTCCTCCGGTCGCGGGCCGCGCGCCGAGGCGGTGATGCTGCGGCCCTGCTTGCGGTCGTCGCCACGAACGATGAATTCGTAATCCCGCTCCAGCTTCACCATCTCGCCGCTGAAATCATAGGCGGCGAAGCCCAAAGCCTCCTGCGTCGCCTTCAGCGGATGCAGGAACTCGAACCGTTCGGACACAACCTTCACCGCCGCGTCATCGTCGATCAGGCCGAAACGCTGCTGCTCTTTGGCCGTGCGGGCAGCCCGGTTGATCGCCCGCACCTCGTTCGCCAACCGCGAGGCGACGACACGGGGCGTGAACCCGTCATCCGCCACCGCGTTGGGCACATGCACGTCGCGAAACAGCACAACGCTGGAATCGAAGAACACCGAATAGCCCAAAACGGCCGACAGGGCCAACGCAGGCATGGTCAAAAATCCGAAATCCATCGTTGTCCCCCCGGATGTCCATTCTATGCGGGCCGCAAGCCCGACACACCAGCCCACCACATCATCCCCGTGATTGGGCAGCGCAGCCCCGTCGTTATGTTCCCTGATTCCCGCCGGTGTTGATGCCATGCTGGATGTTGCCAGCCACACGCACCGGCTTGGGACGGCGGCGGAACAGGCCGAAGACATGGTAACGGTATTCCTGCAACAGCAGCAGCGCCACCCCAATCGCCCAAAAATTCAATCGGTTCAGCAACCACAGGGCCGAATAAAACACATGAAGCAGCAGCCCCGCTGCCAACAACGCCATCAGCACGTCCAGCAGGAAGGACAGCAGCATCGGCCCGCGCACGCCCGACGCCAGCGTGACACCGATGTCCACCGCGAACAGGGTGGCGATCACCATCACGACCAAACCGAAATTCAGGTGGGGATCGCTGTTGAGCAGCACATCGACCAGATTGTGCGGTGCATCCCCCAGCCGCTGCATCAGCGTTTGCAAAAACTCCACAAACGACAGATCCCACGGTCCCCCGGGGCTGAAGATGGCATCAAAGGTGTATTGTTCCGGAACCCAGCCAGCCGCCAGCATGCAGACCCCCAACGCCAGACCGCAATGCGTGGACAAGGCCGGACGCCATGATCCATAGGGGTGATGCAGGTGGGCGGCGTCGCTGACGCGGTACCACAGCAAAAACGGCATGGCGAGGAGGAGCGGAACCTCCAGCGCCAGCAGAAAACCGGAATGCAGAAAAATCAGGATGTCCATGCGTCCCGGCCCTTGTGCCCATTCCTGGCCGTCGCGGCATCACCGCCGGAACACCGCCCCCGCCGAGGCGGCGGCGCCCTCACACCTCGACGCGGTTGTACCAGCGCTTGGACCGCAGCAGACCGGCGCGGCGTGGTTCCCACCCTTCATCGATCATCATCGCCTTGATCTGGCGCTTGGCCTCCTTCTCACTGATGGCGTCGTTGGAGAAGTCGCGCAGAATGGCCGCTGATTGCAGGAACTGCTCCTTGCTGATCTTGCCCTTCTTGCCGGCGTAGCGTTCCAGAATCTGGTTGATGCGGTGGCAGGCTTCGCTTTCGAACACAAACTCCTCGTCCGCCGCCACCGTGCGCAGCACACCGCGCGCGTCATCCAACGACAGCTCAAAACGAGTCACGCCCTCTTCCAGAATGCGGCGCTCCGTCTCACGGCTGATGAAGGTGCAGGTCAGGCCGTTGAGCCTCACAAGATCGGCAAAACGCTTGCGTGCGTCTTCGTTGACGGACATGGAGCTTCCTTATCGAAACGGTATCACGGCGTATCGGCCCGCATCTGGCAAATCACGCCGTCGCATCAAGCGTCTTGCGTCCCTGCCAATCCTCGGTGCGGCTCATTTAGGGTTGGCACAGGACACCCTGTCAAGGTGGGAGAATCCCCTTACTTGTTAAATTCCTTGTCACAATTTTCAGCAACCCAACCCGCCCCCTGAAGCCGCCACAACTCCACAACCATGGCGACACCCCGTCCATCGCACAGCGTTCGCTTATGCAAAATTAGGTCGCGATCCAGCCGGGGCACGCCCCCAGGAGAGCCGACCTGTCGCTCGATCGGTCATGCGGATCGCCCATGGTTGGAACCATCAGCCGCACGCCGCTGTCGTTGCGCTCAGCCAAACCCAAGCCTCTTCCCCTCATGACACAGGCCTGTTTGGTGTCTTGTGGCACCGGCGAGCACGACTCGGTCAACAACCGGAACAGACTCTCCCCAGTCCCTTGCCACCGTGAACCCGCCCTGCGCACAGCCACCGCAATCATCAACAGGCGGATGGTCTTTGATCCAGACTGAACAAACAGGCCATGGCCCGACTGAGGCAGCGGGGCGCGACGGGATTTCTGGTTTACGCCTGTTCGGCGGCCAGACGGCGGGCGTTGGCGCGGGCCTTGCGATGCAGGGGCTTCAGGCTGGCGGCAGAAATCGCGGCGGCGGCCTCCGCCGTGCGCAGCGCGGCGTGGACACCGCTGTCCATCATGTGGGCGATGGTGCGGCGTTGCACCTCGGCCCAATCCGCCGGGGTGCGGCACTGGGCCAGATCGGACAGGGCCTGCACAGCGGCCTGGGTCTGCCCGGTCAGCAGCGCCACCCACGTTGACCCCAGTTCAGTCAGGCCATGGGTAACGCCCTGCATCGCCTCGACCGTGGCTTCGACCTTTTCCGCCCCCATGCGGATGAATTCGGGGTTGGCGAAACCGGTGGGTGAGGCCAGCGCCGCCGCCATCATCGCGCTGCGATAGCCGATGGTCTGCGCGGCGGCCACGCCCATTTCGCCGCTGCGGCGGGTGGTGTCCACCAGCGTGTCGGCGACCGCGCTCAAGCGCTGGACCGGATGGGCCGCGCCCTGTCTGTTGTTCGCCATGCCGCTCGCCTCGCTTCTGTCAGGACCACAGCGGTTCATGCTGCACTGCAACATGAACCGCTGAAGCAACCTTTACGCCTGTGACAGCGCGCGGTCCAGATCCTCGATGATGTCCTGGGCGTCTTCCAGACCGACCGACAGGCGCAGCAGGCCCGGCTTGATCTGCGCCGCCACCTTTTCCTCGTCCGTCAGCTTGGAATGGGTGGTGGTGGCCGGGTGGGTGATCAGGCTCTTGGAATCGCCCAGATTGTTGGAGATCATCACCATGCCCAGACCGTTGAGCGTGTTGAACGCCTCGGCCTTGCCGCCCTTCAGGAAGATCGACAGCATGTTGCCGCCGCCGCTCATCTGCTGACGGACCAGATCATGCTGCGGGTGGCTGGGCAGCATCGGGTAGAGCACGCGCTCCACCTTCGCATGGCCTTCCAGGAAGCGCGCCACCTCCAGCGCGGAGGCGGTTTGCGCGTTGACGCGCAGCTCCAGCGTCTCCATGCCCTTCAGCAGCAGCCAGGAATTGAACGGGGCGAGCGTCGGACCCAGGTTGCGCAGGAAGGGGTGGATGACCTCGGTGGCGTATTTGATGTCCTTGGCCAGGATCACGCCGCCCAGGCAGCGGCCCTGCCCGTCGATGTGCTTGGTCGCCGAATAGATGATGACGTCGGCCCCGAAGTCGAACGGGCGTTGCAACACCGGTGTGGCAAAGGCGTTGTCCACCACCACATAGGCCCCGGCCTTGTGGGCCAGATCGCAAACGGCGCGCAGATCGACGACCTCCAACCCCGGATTGGACGGGGTTTCCAGGAACACCGCCTTGGCCGGTTTGGACAGCGCCGCTTCCCAGGCGCTCAGGTCGGTGCCATCGATGAACTCGACCTCGATGCCGTAGCGCGGACACAGCTCCTTGAGGATCCAGTAGCAGGAGATGAACAGGGCGCGCGGGGCGACCACGCGGTCGCCGCTGCGGAGGCCGCTCAACAACGCGCCGTGCACCGCCGCCATGCCGCTGGCGGTCGCGTAGGCCCAGGCCGCCCCCTCATACTCGGCCAGACGGTCTTCGAACATCGCGTTGGTCGGGTTGCGGAAGCGCGAATAGACGTGGCGCGTGCCGTCGTTGGCAAAGGCGTTTTCCGCCTCCTCCGCCGAGCCATAGACGAAGCCGGAGGTTTGGTAGAGCGCCTCGCAGGTCTCGTCGAAGGACGAGCGGCGGATGCCGCCATGGACCAGCTTGGACCGGGGCCGCAGGCCCGTGACGTTCGGCGTGCGATGATCGGTGCGGGACATGAACCGCGTCTCCCCTCGATGCTGCCGGTGGGGCGAGGCCGGCCACAAACAGAAAACGCCCCGACCGATCGGGTCGAGGCGCGGACGCGGCTCGGACCTTTTTAGCGGATTGTTTTACGTGGCCCGCAAGCCGGTCGCCCAAATCACCACGTGGGAACGTTTCTACGACCGGAGTCGAAAGCCGTCAAGCGCGCCGACGGCATGACACCCGCGCGTCATCCGCGCGTCGGTGTCTCCACTGCGCTCTCCTCCGGCGCTGTTCGTTTGAGAGTGGTCCGCAGATCGCTGATGCGTCCCCCGCCCAGCGCCTGCGCCAGCGCGCCGAACACCAGAACGCCCATCACCACCAACGCCCCCAAGGCGGCGAAGCGCACCGCCGTCGCCGGGTGGGTCAACCAGGGCGTCAAAACCGTCTCGCCAACGGCCAGAGCGATTCCCATCCCAACCGCCGCCGCCGCGATGCGTGGACCGCGTCGCCGCAGCCGGGCGTCGAGCGCCAGAATTCCGCGCCTGCGCATCGCCGCCACCAACAGCCCCACATCCAGCCACGCCGCCAACCCGGTGGCCAGCGCGATGCCGACATGGCCCAGCACCGGCAACAGCGCCAGCGCCAGCCCGACGGTGGACGCCGTGACCACCACGGCGACGCGCACCGGAGTCGTCGTGTCCTGGCGGGCGAAAAAGGCGGCGTTCAGCGATTTGGCAATCACATAGGCCGGAATGCCCAGCGCGTAGGCGGCCAAAGCCATCGCGGTCGCCTGGGTTTCCGCCGGACCGAACGCGCCACGCTCGAACAGCACCGCCACCATTGGCCCGCCCGACACGCCCAACGCCACGGCGGCGGGCAACCCCAGCAGCAGGCTGAACTCCAGCGCGCGGCTCAAGTAATGGCGCACCATCGCATCGTCCCCCGCCGCCGCGTGTCGGGCCAGCACCGGCAGCAGCGCGGTGCCGATGGCGATGCCGATCACGCCCAACGGCATTTGATTGAGGCGGTCGGCGTAATAGAGAAAAGACACCGCCCCCGACGGCAGCAGCGACGCCAGCACGATGTTCAGGAACAGGTTGATCTGCATGACCCCGGCCCCCAACGCCCCCGGCCCGACCAGCCGGAACAGCCGCCGCACCCCGTCGGTCAGGCGCGGTCGTCGCAACCGCAGGCGCACCCCCGCCACCCGGCAGGCCCACGTCATCCACACCACCTGAATCACCCCCGACAGCGTGACCGCCGCCGCCATCGCCCGCCCCGGCTGCCATCCCAACGGCGGGGCCAGCAGCAACGCTCCGACCAGGGTGAGGTTGAACGCGATGGGAGCCGCTGCGAAGGGACCAAAACGGTCCAGCGCGTTCAGGATGCCGCCCAGCAACGCCACCAGAGAGATCAACGTCAGATAGGGAAAGGTCAGGCGCGCCAGTTCCACCGCCAGCGCGAATTTCTCCGGCTCATCGACAAAGCCGGGGGCCAGCCCGTGCATCAGCCATGGCATCACCGCCAGCGCCACCAAGGTGAAGGGCAGCAACGCCGCCAGCAGCACCGCCAGAGCTTCTTCGGCAAAGCGCACCGCCGCCGAACGCCCCTGAATCTGAAGTTCGGCCGCGAACAGCGGCACGAAGGCAACACCGAACGCCCCCTCGGCGAACAGCCGCCGGAAGAAATTCGGCAACTTCAGCGCGATGAAGAAGGCGTCGGCCACTGGCCCGGCCCCCAGCACCGAGGCGGTCAGTATGTCGCGGGCAAAGCCAGCCAGACGACTCAGCAGGGTCAGGCCACCCACCGTGGCAATGGCGCGAGAAAAATTCATGCCCGGCGGTATAGCCGGTGCAAACACGCCGTCCAAGCCCCGCCGGAAAAAAGAGCGGTCTGCGGATCGCCATTGCTCCACAGAGTGGAAGACGTCCAGGTTGTTGCCACCTCTCACGGTAACGTTGTTGCTTCCGTATGCCCATTACGGCATGGTGAACAGATTGTTGCCAGACGCGGCACCGCGCATCCGTCCGCCCCAACCCCGAGCGAGACCGTGAAACGATCTCCCAGGCACTCCATGGGCATCGAAGGACGCCTTCTCCTTCCGGGGTTGGCGGTGACGTTGGCCATTGTGGCGTTGTGGTGGGTGCTGATCGACCGCTTGGACCGCGAAGAGCACCTCATCGACCAATCCGCCTATGAACAGACCGCCATTTTTGCGCGTTTGGTTGAGGAGCACGCGGCGGCCACGCTCCGCCGCGTCGATGACCTGCTGCTGGATTTGGCTGCCCATGTGGATGAAGGCCGCGCGATGGAGCTGTCAAACCGCAGGGCGTTCGACGAAGGGCTTGTGGTCGGCGTGCGCGTGTATGATCGCGACGGGCTGTTGACCATGGAGGCCGGGCGCGCGGCCTTTCGTGGCGCAATCCTGGAGCGGGGTGAGTTTGCCGAACACCGTCAGAACCCCCGCCGCCGTCTGATCATCGGCCGCCCCTACGTCTCGCCCGACTCCCACGACACGCTGATCCCGGTGTCGCGCCGGATGGAGAACCTCAGCGGGGCGTTCACCGGCATTGCCGTGGCGGATGTCCCGGTTGCCTCTTTTGTCCGCGTCTACCGTGTGTTGGGTCTGCCAACCGGCGCGTCGGTCACGCTGCTGCGCGGGGATGGCGTGCCGCTGGTTCGGCACACCGCCACCCCTGAATCCGACGATCCCGATCCGCCGCAAGAGCTGGGTGAAATCGTCGGCGAATTCCAACAGGCCACACCCAAACCATTCGGGCACACCCGTTCCGTCAGCCCCGTGGATGGGGTGGAGCGGATCGTCGCCTACCGGCTGGCCAAAGACTATCCGCTGATTGCGCTGGTCGGCGTGTCGGTGGACGCGGTGTTTGGACACTGGCGATCCAGCGCCCGGCTGTATCTGGGCGGGGCCGCCGTGGCCACCATGGTCATCGTGCTGCTGATCCTTGGCTTTGCCATCGAATGGCGGTGGCGGCACCAGATCGAACAGGCCTTGCGCATCCGCAACCGCGCCATGGCCTGGAGCGGCGACGGCATTCTGATCGCGGACGCCACCCTGCCCGGCATGCCGATCGTCTATGGCAACCCGGCGTTGGAACGGTTGATCGGGCTTCGCTTTCCCGAACAGTTGGGCGAAGGGGCATTGTGGGTGCTGGATCGCAGCATCGCCGATCCGGTGGGGATGGAACCGCTGCGCCAGGCGGTGGCCATGGGCCGCGACGTCCGGGTTGAACTGTCCCACCCTGACCCATCGAATGGCCAGATCCTTCATCTGGAACTGCGCGCGTCACCGGTGCGGGACGAGGCCGGGCAGCTTGTCAGCCTGATCGCCATCGTCCGGGACATCACCGCCCACAAACAGACGCAAGCCGCGTTGGCCGAGGCTCAGCGCGAGGCCGAACGGGCCAACGTCGCCAAATCCAAGTTCCTTGCCGCCGCCAGCCATGATTTGCGCCAGCCCGTGCAGGCGCTGATGTTGCTGATGGACACACTGGCCGAACGCACCGGCGACCCGGAAACCCGCTGTCTGCTGGGCACAATGGACCGGGCGTTGGGCGCGTTGAAAATGCTGCTGGACGGGTTGCTGGACGTGTCGCGGTTGGAGGCTGGGGCGATCACCCCGGCACCGTGCGTGTTCCCGGTGACCGAACTTCTGGCGCGCTGCGCGGCCAACAGCCAGCCGGTCGCGGATCAAAAGGGCTTGACCTTCCACATCCGCCCATGCGGTGCCCGCATCGTCAGCGACCCGATGCTGTTGGGCCGCGTGTTGCAGAATCTGGTCGAAAACGCCCTGCGCTACACCGACCAGGGTGGCGTGCTGGTCGGTTGCCGTCGGCGCGGAACGGCGTTGCGAATCGAGGTGTGGGACAGCGGCATCGGCATCCCGACCGACCAGCAGGACGATATTTTCGAGGAGTTCGTGCAGGTCGGCAACCTCGGCCGCAACCGCGACCAAGGCCTGGGGTTGGGGCTTGCCGTGGTGCGGCGGCTGTCGGCCATGCTGGATCATCGGGTGACGCTGCGGTCGGTGCCGGGGCGTGGGTCAATGTTCGCGGTGGAGGTGCCTTTGGCCGATCCCCCGGACACGGATACCCCGCCGATCGACAGCGCTGCCAATTCGCCCCGCCCGGTCTTGAGCGCCACCGTGCTGGTGATCGAGGACGATGCCATCGTCCGTGAAGGGTTGAGCGCCATGTTGACCGGCTGCGGCTGCACCGTGCTGACCGCCGCAACCTGCGCCCAGGCGTTGGACCACGCCAATCGCAGGCCACAACCCGATGTGATCGTCGCTGATTACGGCTTGGGCGACGGACGGACGGGGGTGGAGGTGATTCGCGACGTCCGCCACGCGCTGGGTCTGGCGATTCCGGCCGTTCTTGTCACCGGCGACACCACTCTGTCGGATGCGCCGGGTGCCGATGTGGAGGATTTCAAGGTGATGCACAAGCCGGTTCGCTCCGAAGAACTGCAACGCGCCATCACCTCCGCGCTGACAGCCAAACGCAACGGCACGGTTCAGACGATGGCGGAAGTGGCGCTTTGATCTCTGGGTCAACGAATGGCTTGATGAGTCCACTCGACTGCGACTTGCCCCAACCTGTTAAAGGGGCGGCATTGCGGTGGTGCCAGCCGGATGTCGGGGCAGCCGCAAGGTGAACACAGCCCCGGCTCCTGGCGCGCTGCGCACGGTCAACTCTCCGTTCAGCGTCTGCCTCACCAGATTGTAAGCGATGTGCAGCCCCAACCCGACGCAGTTCTCATGCCGGGCGGTGGTGAAGAAGGGGTCGAAAATCTTGGGCAGCACGCTGTCGAGGATGCCTTGGCCGTCGTCGCTGTGCACCACGTCGATCCACTCGTCATCCACTGGGTGGATGTCGATGGTCACGCAGCCGCTCTGCTCAGGGCGAAAGGCGTGGGTCAGGGCGTTGCGCAGCAGATGGGTCAGCACGCGGGCAAAGGCCCCGGGGTAGCTTTCGATCTGCAGCGCCTCCGGGCAATTCAGGATCACCCGGTGGCCGGAGGAACCGATCTGGGTGTGCAGGCTCAACAGCACGTCCTCGGTGTATTCGCGCAAGTAGAAGACCCGGCATTCGTCGCCGGTCTGGTCGGCGGCCACCTGCTTGAACATGTGGACCAGGGCGGCGATGCGTTCGGTGTTGCTGACCAGCAGTTGGCCCGCCTCCTGCGCCACCTCCAGAAAGCCCGACAGGGCGGAGCGGGTCAGGGCGCTGGCCCCGAACTGGCGCTTCACATCCTCCGTCCGGCTCAACAGGTGGGACGCGGTGGTCAAGGCCACCCCGACCGGACCATTGACCTCGTGCGCCACCCCGGCGACCAGTTGGCCGAGCGACGCCATCTTTTCCGTCTGCACCAGGCTGTCCTGCGCCGCCTGAAGGTCGGTGTAGGCCTGCTCGACCCGCTCCTTGGCGGCGCGCAGCGCCTCGGCGGCCTTGGCCCGTTCGGTGGTGTCGAGCATGACGCCGAACACATGGGTCAAGCGCCCATCCAGATCGAAGCGCGGCGCGCAGGAGGAGGAGACGAACCGCACATCCCCCGCCCGGTCGATGGCGCGGTATTCGACATAGACCCGCTTGGAGTTGCCGATCACGCTTTCCAGCATGCTGCCGAAGGACAAGCGGTCGTCCGGGTGCAAAATCGACAGCAGATTGTCGAAACTCAGGGTGAAATCGCGCGGATCCTGGCCGTAAATGTCATAGGCCTCGTCGTTCCACACCAACTCCCCGCTGTGGATGCCGTATTCCCAATAGCCGAGATGGCCGGTGCGGTACGCCTCCTCCAGCCGCTCCTTGGCCGATTCAAGCTGGGCTGCCGCCTGCGCCCGGTCGGTCACGTCCATCGTAACACCGAACACATGGGTCAGGCGCCCATCCCCGTCCAGGCGCGGCGCGCAGGAGGAGGAGATGTGACGAATCCGGCCATCCTCGCCCCGCACCCGGTATTCGGCGTAACGGCGGGTCGGGTTGTCGATCACGCTTTCCAGCATGTTGCCCAGGGACAGGCGGTCGTCCGGGTGCAAGATCGCCAGCAGCCGGTCAAAGGTCGGCTCGAACCGCTCCCGGCTCTGCCCGAACACGGCGAAGGCGGCGTCGTTCAGGGTCAGCACACCGTCGGTGATGCCATACTCCCAATAGCCAAGCTTGGCGGTGCGGCAGGCCTCCTCCAGCTTGGCGGTGGCCAGTTCCAGACCGTCTTCGGCGCGGCGGTGGTCGGTCCGGTCCTGGATCACCGCGATCCAGGGCGGCCCGCCGACCCGCACCGACAGGTCACGGGCCACGCCGTCGCGGTCGGGCGCGCGCAGAGTCACCGCGTCCCCGGCCTCCGCCTGCGCCAACGCGCCGGTCAGGGTCGTGGGGATCGTTGGACCAAACTGGTCGAGAAAGGCACGGTTGCCGACCAGCCGACCGGCCCCGTCCCGCATCAGGGCGGGCACCGGCAGGGCGTCGAACAGCGGCATGGCCGCCGCCGCTTCCCTCTCGACCGCTTCGCTCGTCACCGCCATCCGCGTCTCCGCACGCGCGCCGGGCTGGCCCGACACCCGCACCATGATACCTCAAACCAGACCTTAAACACAGGCCGGACGCCCAACGATCCGCACACCCACCAGCACCCCGATCACGGGATGAGGGTGTTGAGGTCGAACTCCTGGGCAAAGGCCAGCATCGCGCCGCCCGCGCTGGCCGATCCGACCCGCAGCACGCCGTTGGCGACCACGGTCGGGAACTTGCTCTTTTGCAGAGCCTGCTGCGTCCGCTCCAGATCGGCGACGCGAATCACGGCCCCGGCGAAGAAGGGGCGCGGGGTGGCAAAGGCCGGGTCGCTGGTCCAGGCCCAATGCAGGTGGTCGGGCGTGGCGATGACCAATGGCGTGTCGCCGGTTTCCACCCACAGGGCCGAGCCGCGATCCGTCACCGCCCCGCCGAACAGCCGGGCGTACACGGCGGCGGTCGCGGCGGGATCGTCCGACGCGATGACGAAGGCGGCCAAGCCGGTGGCGCTGTTGGCGTGCTCCAGGCAATCGGGACGCCACACCACATCGCGGGTGTGGTGCTGGCACAGGAACACCCGGCCACCCGGCGTGCTGGCCGGATCGATCTGGGTGATGGAAAAACGCGCCTCGCGCGCGCCGCCGGGCAGGTCGACCGGGCGGCCGAAATCCAGGGCCTCCGCCGCCGGGAACCCGGCCTCGGCCAGGGGCGCGCGGGCGGCGCGGGCGTCGGCAGTCTTCAGCGCAATGGCGGCCACCCCCTCGCGCTGGCGCAGGAAGGCGGCGTAATGGGCGTTGATCGGGCGCTGCTCCTCGATCCCCAGCAACTCGATGTAGTCACCACCCGCGAACATGACCGTGTGGTTGGCCGATTTCAGTTCGGTGTGGCGACCGCGCGGCGTGACCGTGAAGCCCAATCGGCTGTAGGTGTCCTGGGCGACGTCCAGGTCGCGAACGGCGACGACCAGATGATCCAGTCCGAGGCGGTCCCCGGTGATGTTCTGCGTGCTCATGACGGCCCTGCCGGTTGAATGGTCCGGTGCAGCGATAGAACAGCCAAGGGCGGCGGGCAAGAGGGGCGAGCGGTGTTCCCACCACCATCCCCAAAAAGAAACGGGCCGGACGCCCCGGACAGGCGGCTTCCGGCCCGCAAAGGTTACACCACCACCTGCGAACGGTGGCTCACGCCGCTGCGGATGGGCAGCGGCGTCTCGGCACCACCCCGCTTACAGCGCGGCGGTCAGCTCCGGGACGGCCTTGAAGAGGTCGGCGACCAGGCCGTAATCGGCGACCTGGAAGATCGGGGCCTCTTCGTCCTTGTTGATGGCGACGATGACCTTGCTGTCCTTCATGCCCGCCAGATGCTGGATGGCGCCGGAGATGCCGACGGCGATGTAGAGGTCGGGCGCGACGATCTTGCCGGTCTGGCCGACCTGATAGTCGTTGGGCACGAACCCGGCGTCGACCGCCGCGCGCGAGGCCCCGACGGCGGCCCCCAGCTTGTCGGCCAGCGCCTCCAGCAGCGGGAAATTCTCGCCCGACTGCATGCCGCGACCGCCCGACACCACGACGCGGGCCGAGGTCAGTTCGGGCCGTTCCGACTTTGACAGTTCCGCCGAGACGAAACGCGACAGGCCGGGGTTGGCCGCCGCCGCGACGTTTTCGACCGCCGCCGCTCCGCCGCTGGCCGCCGCCGCTTCGAAGGCGGTCCCGCGCACGGTGATGATCTTCACCGCATCCTTGGACTGGACGGTGGCGATGGCGTTGCCCGCGTAGATCGGCCGTTCGAAGGTGTCGGCCGACACCACGCCGGTGATGTCGGAGATGGCGGCGACGTCCAGCAAGGCGGCGACGCGCGGCAGCAGATTCTTGCCCACCGAGGTCGCCGGGGCCAGGATGTGGCCATAGCCACCGGCCAGCGACACCACCAGCGCCGCCAGCGGCTCGGCCAGCGCGTGTTCATAGGCCGCATCGTCGGCCAGCAGCACCTTGGACACGCCGGACACCGCAGCGGCGGCGGTCGCCACCGCCTGCGCGCCCGACCCGGCGACCAGCAGATGCACGTCCCCGCCGATCTTGGCGGCGGCGGTCACGGCGTTCAGGGTGGCCGCCTTCAGCGCGGCGTTGTCGTGTTCGGCAATGACGAGAATGGCCATGGTCAGATCACCCGCGCTTCGGTCTTCAGCTTGTCCACCAGGGCGGCCACATCGGCCACCTTCACGCCCGCGCTGCGCTTGGCCGGTTCGGCCACCGTCAGCGTGGTCAGGCGCGGCGTCACATCGACGCCCAGCGCGTCCGGCGTGACGGTTTCCAGCGGCTTCTTCTTCGCCTTCATGATGTTGGGAAGGCTGGCGTAGCGCGGCTCGTTCAGGCGCAAATCGGCGGTGACGATGGCGGGCAAGGCCAGCTCCACCGTTTCCAGACCGCCGTCGATCTCGCGCGTCACCGCGACGCTCCCCGCACCCGGAACCACCTTCGACGCGAAGGTCCCCTGGCCCCAGCCCAGCAGT
>NZ_RXMA01000006.1:0-110402 GCF_003966125.1 Azospirillum griseum | reverse complement strand
GGGTTTCCGCGTCCGTCTGCACCAGGATGGCGCGGTCCGCCCCCATCGCCAGCGCCGTCCGCAGCGTCTCCTGTGCGGCCGTCGGCCCAACCGACACGGCGATGATCTCCGTCGCCGTGCCCGCTTCCTTCAACCGAACGGCCTCTTCAACGGCGATCTCGTCGAAGGGGTTCATGCTCATCTTCACGTTCGCGGTCTCAACGCCGCTGCCATCCGCCTTCACGCGGATCTTCACGTTGTAATCGACGACCCGCTTCACGGGCACCAGCACTTTCATGGTGACGGCCTCCTCAGGCGTTGAGTGGTTGTGCGTGTTGGATTTGGGATGAGCGTCAGGTCACGGCGGCAACGGTCAGCGGCTGCCACGCCGCCACCGCATCGGGCATCGGCGGCGACGGGTCATCGACCCCCAGCGCCGCCAGGACCTGGGCGGGCGTGACCACTGATCCCCGGGCGACGAAGGCCCCCTGCATCACGGCGATGGCGGCCACCCCCTGGGCAGTCTCCAGCCGGTGTTCCATGAAGATGTATTTGTCGTCCCAGCACAGCACGCGGCTGACCAGGGTGAAGCGTTGGAAGGGCCGCAGGGATCGGCGGAAACGGACGTTGGCCGCGCCCAACACCGGCTGCCAGCGGTTCTTCAGGATCGCGTTGCCCAAGCCGACCCGGATCATCAGATCGGTGCGCCCCAGATCCATCACGCTGAAGTAACGCGCGTTGGTCATGTGCAGGTTGAGATCGAGGTCGGTCGGCCAGACGCGGAACCGCAAGGCCGATTCCCCCAGCAACGTCAACCGACGCCCGCGCCACTGATCATAGAGCGCAGCGATCATGACCCGGATCAGGCGGAAGATCAGGTTCATGACCGTCCCCCATCCGCCGAATGGCTCCGTTGCGCTGTCCGTCCTGTCGCCCGCTGTGTCGTCCGCTCCGTCATGGCCCGTTCCTCCCCGGTGTCGGCGGTGCCGGGGCGGCGTCGGGCCGTCCGGCTCAGGCGTCCTTGCCGGGGGAGCGATCCGCCAGGCTGGTGGACACCTGCACTTCGATTTCCTTCAACTCGCACACGGTCGCTTCCAGATCCTCGCGCTGCTGCGCCAAATCCTTCAGCCGCTTCTGCACGCGCTTCAACAGGTTGCGTTGTTGCTCCACCCCGCCATCGACGTTGTAGAGGTCCAGATACTCGCGGATTTCCGCCAGCGAGAAGCCCAGACGCTTGCCGCGCAGAATGAGCTTCAGCCGGGCACGGTCGCGCTTGGTGTAGACCCGGTTGTTGCCAACCCGGTTGGGCGCCAGCAGCCCCTTGACCTCGTAGAAACGCAGAGCGCGCGGCGTGATGCCCAGCTCTTCCGCAAGTTGATTGACCGTGTAGAGCTGTTCCATCCCTGGGATAACCTTTGTTCGCATACGCCATGTCCGACCGGCGGGACATAGCACAGCAATGACGACATGATAAGGCTTCCCTTTACGTCTTCGTCAACGGTCTGACTTCGGGTCATCCAGCCTTCGCCCGCATGGCTTCGGCAACCAGTTCTTTTTTCGACAATTTGCCGACGGCGGTCTTCGGCAGCTCATCGCGAAACTCGATGGCGGTGGGCATTTCGATGCGGGAAATCTTGTCACGCAGGAAGTCCTTCAGAGCCTCGGCGGTCAGGCTGGCTCCCGGAACCAACTGCACGAACGCCTTGGGCGTCTGCCCCCGGTATTCGTCGGGCAGGCCGATGACGCAGGCGGCGACCACGTCCGGGTGCTGATAGATCGCCTCCTCGATCACGCGCGGGTACACGTTGTAACCGCTGCAAATGATCAGGTCTTTCAGGCGGTCCAGCAGGAAGACATAACCATCCGCGTCCATCATGCCGACGTCGCCGGTCAGCAGATAGCCATCGACGATGGTCCGGGCGGTTTCCTCCTCCCGCCCCCAGTAACCGGCCATCACGTTGGGACCGGACACGGCGACCTGCCCTTTCTCCCCGACTCCGAGCACTTGGGAGGGATCCTCCAGGCCGCGAATCTGAACGGTGATGCCGGGCAGCGGCAGACCGATGGAGCCTTCCTTGTTCGTGCCGACCAGCGGGTTGGCGGCGCACACCGGCGAGGCTTCCGACAGGCCATAACCTTCGACCAGCACGCAGCCGGTCGCCTGCTCCCATTGGCGCTTCAACTCCATCGGCAGCGGCGCGCCGCCGGAGATGCAGTAGCGGATGGAGGTCAGCGCGTAGCGCCCGACCTGCGGGTGCGACAGCAACGCCTTGTACATGGTCGGCACGCCGGGGACGAGCGTCGGCTTGCGCTTGGCGATGGTCTTCAGCACCTGTTCGGCCTCGAACCGGGGCAGCATCACCAGTTCGGCCCCCGCCGCCAGCCCGAGATTCAGCACCACCGTCATGGCGAAGACGTGGAAGAAGGGCAGCACCGCCAGCATGCGTTCCTGCCCTAGCGCCACGCCGGGAAACCACGCCATCACCTGCTGCGCGTTGGCTTGCAGATTGTGGTGGGTCAGCATCGCGCCCTTGGGCACGCCGGTGGTCCCGCCGGTGTATTGCAGCACGGCGACGTCGCGCAGCGGATCGATCGCAACCGAACGCATCGCGCCGTCGTTGGCCAGCAGCCGGTCAGAATCGATGTGGCGGTCGTCCTGCGGCACGGCGGCCAGTTCGCTGCGCTTGAGCAGGCGGAACAGCGCGCCCTTGACCGTGGGCAGGATGGTCGACATCCGGCAGACGACGACCCGCTTCAACCGGGTACGCTCCAGCATCAGGCCGATGCGCGGGTAGATCTGCTTGAGATCCAGCGTCACCATGATGTCGGTCTGCGAGTCGGCGATCTGGTGCTCCAACTCCCGCTCCACATAGAGCGGGTTGTAGTTCACCACCGTCCCGCCCGCCTTCAGGATGCCGAAAAAGGCGATGACGTAGGTCGGGCAATTGGGCAGGCACAGGCCAACCCGCACCCCCGGCCCCACACCCATGTCCTGGAACCCACGCGCCGCCCGGTTCACCAGATCGGCCACCTCGGCGTAGCGGTAGCGTCGCCCCAGAAAATCCAGGCAGGGACGATCGGCGAATCGCCGGGCCGCATCCTCGAACAGCTGGTGCAGGGGGGCGGGCGCAAAGCGCTGATCCCACGCGATGTTGTCGGGATAATGCGCCAGCCAGGGCCGCTGTTCGGCGGAGGAGTCGACGCCGGTCAACCGGCCGGATTGCGCAAGCGTGTCGGACATTCGGTTTCGCTCCCCTTCGCGGTTGGCGCGCGTGTCGTTGGCTCCTGCTGTCGCCCGGAGGTCGTCGGTTGGGACGGTGCGGCGGGCCACATGGAACCTATTCGTTATTCCGTTGACGTAAACGTAACTCAGCCTTACTGTCAAGGGCCGTTGCACAAACAATCTTTGGAGACTGCAGTCATGGTCGAGGACATCCTGAGCGAGATGCGTTCCCGGTCCGCCGCGCTGCGCGGGCTGAACGCCTCGGTCCGCTTCGTTCTGGGCAAGGATGGGGAGATCATTCATCTCGACGCCCGCGCCAACCCGGTCGCCATCACCCAGGGCGATCAGGACGCCGATTGCACGATCCGCATCTCGCCGGACAATCTGGCCAAGCTCATCAACGGAAAGCTGAACCCGATGCTGGCCTTTACCATGGGCAAGCTGAAGGTCGAAGGCTCCATGGGCATCGCCATGAAGCTCGCCCAACTGCTGGACGAGTGACGCCCAGCACGCACACACAGGGCCATCCCGTAACCGACCGCAAGAGTCGCCCGGCCCGCTGCTCCACATGTGTCTTAAGGGAGGAAACGCCATGATGCACCCGCTGCGCGCCACGTTCGCCGCCACGCTTTTGCTGCTGCCGCTGACGGCTGTGGCATCGATCACCAGCGCCACCGCCGCGCCGGCCGCCGGGCCGCGCACCCTGACCTACACCATCCTGATGGGCGACGACCCCATCGGCAGCGAAGAGGTGCGGGTGGAGCCGCAGGGCGACCGCAGCAAGGTGACGATCACCGCCAGCACGCGGGTGAAGGTGCTGTTCATCAACTTCCGCTACGACCACAAGCGGGAGGAGCTGTGGAAGGGGAGCAGCCTGGAGTCGTTGAAGGCGACGACCGACGACGACGGCACGCCCCACACGCTGGAGCTGACGGCCAAGCCCGGCGGCTTCACGCTGGTCGCCGATGGCAAGCCGACCGACCTGCCCGCCACCGCCCTGCCGCTCTCCCTGTGGACGGCGGAGGTGCTGATGCGCAGCCCGCTGTTCTCGGTGATCGACGGCGCGCGCTACACCACCACCGTCAAGGCGCTGGGCAGCGAAACCATCGAGGCCGGGGGCCGCAAGGTCGAGGCGCAGCACCACCGCATCGACGGCGATGTCGAACGCGATCTGTGGTACGCCGCCGACGGCACCCTGCTGAAAACCCGTTTCAAGCGCAGCGGCTATGATATCACCTATGTCCTGAAGTGAGCCTTCACCCGAGGACAGCATGCCGATCTTTGTGTTCCCCGACGATCCGATCTGGAACGAGGAGGCCGACGCCGTCGAATTCGCGGTCGAGGTCGGGGAGTATCACGGTCGGGTGTTCGTCACCCGCCGGGTGTTGCAGAGCGTCGTGGGCCACCGCCCGCAGCCAGACGAGGCGGTTCAGCAGGTTTGCATGAACCGCCACGCCTTCGACCGCGCGGTCGAATTGCGCATTCTGGACCGCGCGCTGGATCCCGACGCCAACATTCACCTGACCGGCCGGGATCTGGCGCGGGTCACGCGCTGACGCCCGCGTTGCCTGCGACGCTGGTGGAGGCGTCGGGCGCGCCACGTTTGTAGGCGCTGGTCGCGTCCGACACCATCTGCGCGATGGATTGGTGCGCCGGACTGGTGGTCTCTTGCGGCAGCACCTTCATCTCAACCCCGTTCGGGCCGATGATCAGCACCGCGCAGGGGATGACGCCGCCCCCCCCACCACCGCCCAGCGATTCCCCCAACAGGCTGCCGCCGCCGGTGCCAATGCCAAAGCTGGTGATGAGCAGCGGCACAATGGTGTAATCGCCAACGGTCAGCGGCTGTCCCATCGCGCCCTTGGACAGAATCTTTTCAAACTCCGTCGAGGTCGCCCGCATCAGGTCAATCGCCGGGTCGCTTTTCAGCAAAAACGGATTCATCGCCCCCTCCACGCTGCACCGCAAAATTCAGCATGGAGCGCAGGCCACGCCGAATCAATCGTGAAGCGCTGTCGGGCGTTGGCCCATCACCCCAAACGCGCGTAACCGCCCCGGAAATACAGCAAAGGCGCGCCATCCTCGCGCGACGCCAGCGCGCGGACGCGGCCCAGAACGATGACGTGGTCGCCACCATCCAACAGATGCTCGCGGTCGCAGTCCAGCGTAGCGAGGCATCCGGCCAGCGCCGGGACCCCGCTGTCGGTCGGGACCTGCGCCACACCGGCCCAACGGTCGTCCACATCCCGGCGCGAGAAGCGGGCGGAGAGATCCTCCTGATCGGCGGACAGGACATTCACGACAAAGGATTTGGCCGTCGAAAACGCCGCCAGCGTCCCGGCGCTGCGGGCCAGACAGAATTGGACCAGCGGCGGATCCAGCGACACCGAGGAGAAGGAGTTGACCGTCACCCCAACCGGCGCGCCATCCGGGGCCACGGTCGTGACAACGGCGATTCCGGTGGCAAAGCAACCCAGCGCGCTGCGGAAGGCGCGGGCATCAAACGACGGGAAGGAGGTCATGGCGGCCTGTGCGTGACGGCGGAATGGTTGAACCCTGGCAATACCCTAGCCCCGCAGTGGGCGCAAGGGCCTCGCCCCTGGATCGGGTTGGCCGAGAACAACGTTAAAGGGATTTTAACGAAGCTGCGTCAGCCTCCCCACACGGCGCGGGGCAACGCGCTGACGCGGTGGCGGACCGTCCGCTTCGCGCCGTCTTGGCATGGGCAGCATGAGCGGAAACTCAGCCGAGGGCGAACGGCCAATCATCATCAAAAAGAAGAAGGGCGGGCACGGCGGCCATCACGGCGGCGCGTGGAAGGTGGCCTATGCCGACTTCGTGACCGCGATGATGGCCTTCTTCCTGCTGCTGTGGCTGTTGAACGTCACCACGTCGGACCAGCGCAAGGGCATCGCCGACTATTTTTCCCCCGCCTCGGTCAGCCGCGAGCAATCCGGGTCCGGCGGCATGCTGGGCGGCAAGACCATCACGGTGCCGGGCGCGCAGGTGTCCCCGTCGTCGCCGATGTCCGCCGATGTGCCGGTCTCCGGTCCGCCCGGCTACTCCTCTCAGGAAACCGAAGACGCCAGCGACCCGACGGAGGCCACCGCCGGACCCGGCACGGGCACCGGTCCCGGCCGTCCCAACGCGGACACCACCGGCAAGGAGAATGCGGGCAAGGACAGCGCCGGCGGTCCGACTGATCAGCGCAGCAACGAGTCGCGAGCGGACTATCAACGCCGGATGGAGGAGATGGCCAAGCAATTGGGCGTCCCCGGCCAGAAACCCGGCGAGCGCCTGTCCGACTTCGCCGAACGGGTGAAGGAGGCCGGGGAGAAACTGCAGGAGGCCCAGAAGGAGGCCCGCCAGTTCCAACAGGCCGCCACCGAAATCCGTCAGGCGATCCAATCGGTGCCCGAACTGGAGCCGTTGGCGCAAAATCTGATGATCGACCAGACCCCCGAGGGGCTGCGCATCCAAATCGTCGATCAGGACCGCGTGTCGATGTTCCCCGGTGGGTCGGGCCAGATGTACCCGCAGACCCGCCAGCTGGTGCAACAGGTGGCCAAGGCGCTGTCCAAGCTGCCCAACAAGCTGTCGATCAGCGGCCACACCGACGGAACGCCCTTCGCCGCCGGATCGGGGCGCGACAATTGGGATCTGTCGACCGAGCGGGCCAACGCCACCCGCCGCGCGTTGATCGCCGGTGGCATCGACGAAAAGCGCATCCAGGACGTGGTCGGTCGGGCCGACCGCGATCCGCTGGTTCCCGAACAGCCGGGCAGCCCGCGCAACCGCCGGGTCAGCATGGTTTTGCTGCGCGAGATTGCCCCCGCCGCGCCTCCCGGTGCACCGCCCGCCACCAAAGCCGCGCCCGCACCGGCACCAAAGGGCTGAATTCTTCCGATCGGCCAATCAAAAAACGCACATCTGCGCTGCGTTTGACCTCGAATCCGCGCGTTTGCCCCTGTTCAAAGCGCGCGGCGATGCGTCATACTTCTCAAACATCATGCAGCCGCCGGAACGATGCCGTCCGGTTGGCAGGGATTGGTTCGAGACAAGCGCGGGGGAGTCTGTGAGCGTACCCGAGGGCAAACCATCCGACCTTTTGTCATCCTATAATCCTGGCCTGTATTTCGACGAATTGTTCGGAAGCATGGACTTGCCAGCCGAACACACGGCGCTGATACGGCAGAGATTGTCGGGTCTTGATTTTGATGAACTGCGCCGCCGCGCGCAGGATGTGGAAAGGGAGCTTTACAACCTCGGCATCACTTTCATCGTTTATTCCGAAAAAGACGCGGTCGACCGGATTCTTCCGTTCGACATCATCCCACGGGTGATTTCCGCCAAGGAATGGACGCATCTGGAAGCGGGCGTGACCCAGCGTGTGGCCGCGCTCAACTTGTTTCTTCACGACATCTACCACGATCAGAAGATCCTGAAGGATGGCATCATTCCGCGCGAACTGGTGGAGGGAAACAGCAACTTCCGCCCCCAGATGATCGGGCTGGATGTTCCGTTCAACACCTACATTCACATCATGGGCACCGATCTGGTGCGCGACCGCCACGGCACCTTCCGCGTGCTGGAGGACAACGGCCGCGTTCCGTCCGGCGTGTCCTATGTGGTGGAAAACCGCCACATGATGCAGCGGGTGTTCCCCGATCTGGTGCAGGACATCGGCATCCGCCCGGTGGACAATTACGGCCACAAGCTGCTCGACGCGATGATGGAAATCGCGCCCGCCGGGGTCGATGACCCGCAGGTGGTGCTGCTGTCGCCCGGCACCTACAATTCGGCCTATTTCGAACACATCTTCCTCGCCCGCGAAATGGGTGTGCCGCTGGTCGAAGGCCGTGATCTGGTGGTGGAGAACGACCGCGTCTTCATGAAGACGACCAACGGTCTGGCCCCCGTCCATTCGATTTACCGCCGGTTGGACGACGCCTTCCTCGACCCGCGCGCCTTCAACCCGGACAGCCTGCTGGGCGTTCCCGGCATTCTCGACGCCTACCGCAAGGGCAACGTCGCGTTGGCCAACGCCATCGGCACCGGGGTGGCCGACGACAAGGCGGTCTATTGCTACGTTCCCCGGATGATCAAATATTACCTGGATCAGGACCCGATCATCCCGAACGTGGACACCCGCATCTGCCGCGAGGCCGACGCCCTGCAATACACGCTGGACCATCTGGCCGAGCTGGTGGTCAAGCCGGTGGGCGAAGCGGGCGGATACGGCATCACCATCGGCCCGCGCGCCAGCAAGGCCGAGTTGGAGGATTGCCGGGCCAAGCTGTTGGCCGACCCGTCCAACTACATCAGCCAGCCCGTCGTCGATCTGTCGGTGTGCCCGACGGTGACGCCCGACGGCATCGAACCGCGCCACGTCGATCTGCGGCCCTTCGCCATCACCGCCCGCAACACCTGGGTTCTGCCCGGTGGCCTGTCGCGCGTGGCGTTGAAGAAAGGCACGCTGATCGTCAATTCGTCCCAGGGCGGTGGCTCGAAGGACACGTGGGTTCTGGAAGGTGGTGCGTCATGAACCTGCTGGCCCGTTACGCCGAAAGCATATTCTGGATGGCCCGTTACATGGAGCGGGCGGAGAACCTCGCCCGCATCCTGGACGTGCACGAAACCTTTTCCCGTGACACGCGCGGCGTGACCAACTGGTTTTCCATTGTCCAGTTGAACGCCGACGAAAAGGACTTCTTCAGCCGCCACGACCGCCCAACGGCCGAAGCGGTCATCCACTACTACATGTTCGACACGCAGAATTCGAACTCGCTGCTGTCAATGCTGCACATGGCCCGGGAAAACGCCCGCGCCCTGCGGCCATGGATTTCGACGGAGATGTGGACGCAAATCAACGTGTTCCACAACAAGCTGCTGGAGATGTCGACCAGCGACGTCCCCATGCAGAATCTGTCGAAGGTCTGCACCTGGATCAAGGAGGAATGCCAGACCCACACCGGCATCACCGAGGGGACCTTCTACCGCGACCAGGGTTGGTATTTTTACCAGATGGGCAAATACATCGAGCGGGCGGACCAGACCACCCGCCTGCTCGACATCAAATATCACACCCTGTTGCCGTCCCCGGTGGAGGTCGGTTCGACGCTGGACGTCAGCCAATGGACGACGGTTCTGCGCTCGACCGCCGGGTATCACGCCTTCCGCCGGGTCTACCCGCGCGGCATGTCACCGACCACGGTGGCCGGCTTCATGCTGTTCAACGAAGGCTTCCCGCGTTCGGTGGTGATGTGCGTCCGTCAGATCGACGGCGTGCTGACACGGCTGCGTTCCCGCTACGAGCTGCGCGGCGGGGCGCAGGCGATGGAACGGGTGGACGAGTTGCTGTCCGCCCTGCTCTCCCGCCCGATCGAGGCGGTGTTGCGCCAGGGCCTGCATGAGTATCTGGACTGGATCCAGCTTCAGCTCATCACCCTGACCACCGAAATCGCGCAAGCCTATTTCGGGATGGACGCGCCTGTGGCTGTTCAGGCCCAGTCGCAGTAAGCTGGTGGGCGGGGGCTTGCGCCCCCGCCCCTGTCCCTGCCCGGATCAACGCCCCGCATGTCGGTCATCCTCGCGCCGCAACGGCCCTTGCAGCAATTTTTCCGGTCAGGGCCGATGCCCTGCCCGTACCTGCCGGGACGTGTGGAGCGCAAGCTGTTCACGCGGCTGGTCGGGGCCTACGCGACGGAGGTCAATTCCGACCTGTCGCGCGCCGGGTTCCGCCGCAGCCATGACATCGTCTACCGGCCGGTCTGCCCGAATTGCCAGGCCTGCACCCCGGTGCGCGTTCCGGTGGATCGGTTTCAGCCCAGCCGGTCGCAACGCCGTGTCACCGCGCTGAACCGCGATTTGCGGATGACCGAGCGTCCGGCCTACGCCACCACCGAACAATTCCGGCTGTTCAGCCAGTATCAGAACTCCCGCCACGGCGAATCCGACATGGCGCGCATGACCATGGGCGATTTCGTCGCCATGGTGGACGAGGGGCGGGCCGACACCGGCTTGCTGGAAGCGCGCGACGCCGACAAGCGGCTGGTCGGTTGCATGCTGGTGGACCGGCTGAACGACGGCTATTCGGCGGTGTACAGCTTTTACGACGCCACGCAGGACCGCCGCAGCCTGGGGACCCACATGATTCTCGGCCTGATCGAGCGGGCGCGGCAAACCGGCCTGCCCTATGTCTATCTCGGCTATTACATCGCCAACAGCCGGAAGATGGCCTACAAGGCCCGCTTTCACCCGTTGGAAGCGCTGGGGGCGACCGGCTGGTGCCCGCTGCCCGGCACCAGCCCGTAAACATCCCTTACAACGCTTCTTTTGCGCGCTCCCTCACGCTGTGCCCTTTACGCTGCCTTGATCCGCTCCAGGAAACGTTCCACGTCACCACGCAAGGTTTCGGCTTGACGCGACAGTTCCCCAGCGGCTCCCAACACCTGCGCGGCGGCGCTGCCCGCCTCGCTGGCGGCCTGCGTCACCTGCCCGACGCTGCCCGAGACCTCCTGCGCGCTTCCGGCGGCCTGCTGGACGTTGCGGGAAATCTCGCTGGTGGCGGCTCCCTGCTCTTCGATGGCGGCGGCGATGCCGGTGGTGATGTCGTTGATGGTTCCGATGGTCCCGCCGATGCCCGAAATCGCCTGAACCACCCCCTGCGTGGTCTGCTGGATGGCGCTGATCTGGGCGGCGATCTCCTCCGTCGCCTTGGCGGTCTGCCCGGCCAACCCCTTGACCTCGCTGGCCACCACGGCGAATCCCTTGCCCGCTTCGCCCGCACGCGCCGCCTCGATGGTGGCGTTCAGGGCCAACAGATTGGTTTGGCTGGCGATGTCGGTGATGAGGTTGACCACGTCGCCGATGCGCTGGGCGGCGTTGGCCAGGCTTTGCACCGCGTCGCTGGTGCGCGCTGCCTCGCCCACCGCCTGCCCGGCGATGTCGGCGGAGCGCGTCACCAGCCCGCCGATCTCGCGTATGGAGGCGGTCATCTCCTCCGCCGCGCTGGCCACCGTCTGCACGTTGGTGCTGGTCTGGTCGATGGCGCTGGCGACGACCACCGCCTGCGCGTTGGTCTGTTGCGCCATCGCCGACATGCTGTGCGCGGTGGTGTTCAATTCCGACGCGGCGGACGACACGGTGCGCAGGGCGGCCATGACCGACGCCTCGAACTCCGTCACCAGACGATCAATCGCCTCAACGCGACGTTGCCGGGCCGCTTGGTCGGCGGCCTGCAGCCCTGCCAGACGGTCGGCCTCGATCAGTCCATCGCGAAACACCTGGACCGCGCGCGCCATCGCGCCAATCTCATCACCGCGCTCGTCCCCGGTGATTGACACCGACAGATCGCGATTGGCCAAACGGCCCATCACTCCGGTCATGCTTTGCAGCGGACGCACGACGCTGGCGATGAGAACCCAGGCGGCGGCGGTTCCGATGACCACGGCGGAAACGATCATGGCAACGATCCACAGCGTGCTGGCCGTGTAAACCGCCTCACCATGGTTGGCCGCCGCAACGCCCTGACGGACATTGAACGCGATCAACTCCTCCAGAAGGCCACGCGCCTTGCGGATCTCCTCCCGCGATTCTCCCAGAAACAACTCGCTCGCCATCGCCTTGTCGCCGCGACGCGACATCGGCAGCAGCTTTTCCGTGCTGATCGCCATGTAGCGAGCCAGGGTTTCGGAAAACCGCTTGTAGGTGTCCGCTTCCCAACCCGGCGTGACCATCGACTCATAGATCTTGCGCCTGTCGGCCAGTCCGCGCGCGGTGTCGGCCAGCAGCTTTTCCTCATCGACAAGTCCGGCTGGGGTACGGACCATCAGGTGAGTGCCTTCAATGATCCGATAATATTCCAGCTTGTCCATCATGGCCCCGGCCGCCGCCGTCGAAGGCAACCAATTGTCGCGCACCTCGGCCGCCTCACCATTCACCACCGACAGTCTGCTGATCGAAAAGATCCCCAGCGAGACCGCACACGCCAACACAACCACAAACGCAAAAACCGTCTTAACCCGAATGGAAAAGCCTGACAGCCAAGACATCTTATCCCCCTGGTGAACCCAATCGCTTTTGTTGAACAACCGCTCAACCACCCGATAGCACGATTGAGACCACTGGGAACGCATTTTTCTCGCATAGGTGATATAAATGCTGAGTGAAACACCAAATCATGCGCATCATTTTGTCGATGCAGCATTTTTAAGCATCCATTTTGGCAAGAAACAGCGCCTGCGTTGTCCGCAGGCGCTGGACATTGAGGGTCAAGGACGTGGGGCGCTCAGGCGGCCTTGATGCTGGACAGGAACCGATCCACGTCGTGACGCAGGGTTTCAGCCTGTTTCGACAATTCGCCCGCTGCGCCCAAAACCTGACCTGCCGCCGCACCGGCTTCGCCCGCCGCCTGGGTGACTTGGCCGATGCTGCCCGAAACGTCCTGCGTGCCGCGCGCGGCCTCCTGGACGCTGCGGGAAATCTCGTTGGTCGCCGCCCCCTGCTCTTCGATGGCCGCCGCGATGGCGGTGGTGATGTCGTTGATTGAGGTGATGGTTCCGCCAATCCCGGCGATGGCCTGCACCACACCGTTCGTGGTCTGCTGGATCGCGCCGATCTGGGTGGCGATCTCGTCGGTGGCCTTGGCGGTCTGCCCGGCCAGGCTCTTCACCTCGCTGGCGACGACGGCGAAACCCTTGCCCGCCTCACCCGCACGCGCCGCCTCAATGGTGGCGTTGAGCGCCAGCAGGTTGGTTTGGCTGGCGATGCCGTTGATGAGGTTGACCACCTCGCCAATCTTCTGCGCGGCATCGGACAGGCTGCGCACCACATCGTTGGTGCGCGCGGCTTCGCCGACCGCCTTACCGGCGATGTCGGCGGAGCGTGCCACCTGGGCGCTGATCTCGCGGATGGAGCTGGACATCTCCTCCGTCGCCGTGGCCACCGTCTGGACGTTGGCGCTGGTCTGTTCAGCGGCCGACGCGACCACCGACGCCTGAACGCTGGTTTGCTGCGCCATCGACGACATGCTGTGCGCGGTGGCGTCCAACTCCGACGCCGAAGAAGCCACACTGCGCAAAGCTGCCGCCGCCGATGCTTCGAATCCTTGAATCAGACGTTCGATGGCTTCGGTCCGCTTCTGCTTGGCCGCCTGCTCTGTCGCCTGGGCGGCAGCCAGACGGTCGGCCTCAATCAAGCCATCTTTGAAAATTTGGACGGCACGGGCCATCGCCCCCACCTCGTCCTTGCGATCCGTCCCCTCGACCGTGACCGACAATTCGTGCTGCGACAGCCGCCCCATGATCACGGTCATCCTTTCAATTGGAACAATCAGAGTGAGAATCACCATAAACCCAGACATAATGCATATAATAACAGTCAAAAATATTGCGAAGAAAATTGAAATTTTTGCTGAATCATATGTTGATTTTATGTGATTTGTCGCAGATATTCCATTTTTGTTATTAAAATCAATGAGATCCATAAGAATTGATCTAGTGTAATTGAATTCTGATCCTTGCTTTCTGCGGTATATTTCAGAAACAATATCTGTATTTTCGCGATTTGAAAGTGGTATAATTGTATTTTTGCTGTCTTCAAGATAGTCATTGAGCGATTTTTGAAATTTTTTGTAGTTTTCAACCTCATATCCCGGTGTGAGAGTCGGTTCATATTTTTCCTGATGCCTCTTCATGGACGTCAAGGCTTCGTGCATCGTCCTTTCCTCTTTTGCTTTCTCCTCAGGTGTCGAAGCCAGAATGTGCGCCGCCTCAGCCGCCCGATAGACATTCAACTCATAGGACATGGCTGATATGGATACGATGGCGGGCATCCAATTGGTGCGAACCTCTTCGGCTTGATCATTGACTGCAGACAGTCTGTTGACCGAAAAAATTCCCAACGAGAGAGAAACCAGAAAGATTACAGAAAAAGCCATCACCGCGCGTTTCTTTGCCGAAACATCCGATATTCTGATCATAATCAAGGACCTATTGTTCTTGTTGCGGACACGCCTCGTCGAGAAAGGGATTTTCTCGAAAGTTTAGGCCTTCCTAATGAAGCAAATCGCATGCCTAAGGAGGTCGCTCGCCCCTTAGGGCAATCCCTTAGTATCAAAATCAGCACAAAAGTATGATTTCGCTTTGTCTTTTGATGAGACGGCTCATGCCACATCACCCACCCGCACAACCCTCTCTCAAATTGAGACCAACACATGCATTGCTATGCAAAATGCCACGCAACATGCGACTGGACTCGCACCCTCATCTGCGGATCTACGTGATTCTACGTAGCTCCTTCGTAGCCCTTGCGGTGGTTGGGTGCAAAAGCGAATAGTCCTGCGAAATCAAATGATTTTGTGTATTCTCACGTCGTGGTGGACCGGCGTTCGACGCGTCCCTATGGCATGAACAAAAGCAAAAGGGGTGCGGCCACGCCGCAACTCTGCAACAGGGGAGGTTACTCCGTTGAGAGCTTTGCTCAGACTGAGTGGGCTGATCGACGCCATGAACGATGGCATCGGCAAGCTTGTGTATTGGCTGGTGCTCGTCGCCGTCGTCGTCAGTTCCGGCAACGCGGTCGTGCGCTACACCTTCAACAGCAGCTCCAACGCGTGGTTGGAACTGCAATGGTACCTGTTCGCAGCAATCTTCCTGCTGTGCTCGGGCTACACGTTCCTGCGCAACGAACACATCCGCATCGACATCGTGCTGGGCCGCTTTTCCAAGCGGGTGCAGGCTGTCGTGGATATTTTCGGCATCGTCGCCTTCCTGTTCCCGATGGCGCTGCTGATCATGGTGCTGTCCTGGCCGATGGCGAAGGACAGCTTCGTGACGAACGAGATGTCGAGCGACGCCGGGGGGCTGATCCGTTGGCCCGCCAAATTCCTGATTCCGGTCGGCTTCTTTCTGCTGTCCGCGCAAGGGGTGTCCGAACTCATCAAGCGCATCGCTTTCCTGGCCGGTCTGATTGACGAGCCGGGCGAGAAGATGCACGGCCACTCGTAAGAATCGGGAGCAACCGACATGATCGAGTTTGTCACCGCCAACATGGCGCCGCTGATGTTCGGCGCCCTGGTGCTGTTCCTGCTGATGGGCTTCCCGGTCGCCTTCGCGCTGGCGGCCAACGGTCTGTTCTTCGGCTTCATCGGCATCGAGCTGGGGTTGCTGACCCCGGCGCTGGCCCAGGCGCTGCCGGAACGCGTGTTCGGCATCATGCGCAACGACACGCTGCTCGCCATTCCCTTCTTCACCTTCATGGGCCTGATTCTGGAGCGATCCGGCATGGCCGAGGATCTGCTCGACACCATCGGGCAGCTGTTCGGCCCGCTGCGCGGCGGTCTGGCCTACGCCGTGATCTTCGTCGGCGCGCTGCTGGCGGCGACCACCGGCGTGGTGGCCGCGTCGGTCATCTCCATGGGTCTGATCTCGCTGCCGATCATGCTGCGCTATGGCTATGACCGCCGCATCGCCAGCGGCGTCATTGCCGCGTCGGGCACGCTGGCGCAGATCATCCCGCCGTCGCTGGTGCTGATCATCCTGGCCGACCAGCTGGGCCGTTCGGTCGGCGACATGTACGCCGGTGCGATGATCCCCGGCCTGGTGCTCACCGCGCTGTACGCCGGTTACATCCTGCTCATCAGCATCATCCGCCCCGAAGCGGTTCCGGCCCTGCCGCCGGAGGCCCGCAGCCTGCGCGGTTTCAAGCTGGCCGTGCGCGTCGTCACCACCCTGGTTCCGCCGCTGTTCCTGATCTTCCTGGTGCTCGGAACCATCTTCCTGGGCATCGCCACCCCGACCGAGGGCGGCGCGATGGGGGCCGCCGGTGCGATCCTGCTGGCCCTGGCCAAGCGGCAATTGAGCTGGTCGCTGATGCGCCAGGCCATGGACACCACCGCCAAGCTGTCCACCTTCGTGGTGTTCATCCTGATCGGGTCGACCGTGTTCGGTCTGGTGTTCCGCGCGGTCAACGGCGATCTGTGGGTCGAGCATCTGTTGACGAGCCTGCCGGGCGGCCAGTTGGGCTTCCTGATCGTCGTCAACATCATGGTTTTCGTCCTGGCCTTCTTCCTTGATTTCTTCGAGTTGGCCTTCATCATCGTCCCGCTTTTGGGGCCGGTGGCGGACAAGCTGGGCATCGACCTGATTTGGTTCGGCGTGCTGCTGGGCGTGAACATGCAGACCAGCTTCATGCACCCGCCCTTTGGCTTCGCCCTGTTCTATCTGCGCAGCGTCGCCCCACGGTCGGATTACCT
This sequence comes from Azospirillum griseum, assembly GCF_003966125.1. Lineage (GTDB taxonomy): Bacteria > Pseudomonadota > Alphaproteobacteria > Azospirillales > Azospirillaceae > Azospirillum > Azospirillum griseum. The sequence continues at coordinate 93,945 of NZ_RXMA01000006.1, read as the reverse complement.
CGACAAGATCACCGGCAAGATGATCCCCAAGGTGACGACCGGCCAAATCTATTGGGGTGCCGTGCCGTTCGTCATCATCCAGATCATCATGGTGGCCATCGTCATCGCCTTCCCCAGCCTGATCGAAGCCGGCCTGGACCGTGGGACCAAGGTGGATTTGGACAAGGTGAAGATCGAAATCCCGGCCATGGACACCAACGACGTCGCCCCGCCCTTTGGCTCCACCGACGATTCGGCCAACGACATCATGAAGCAGTTGCAGCAGCAAAAGTAACCGCGACCTGCAAGTCTGATCGATCCTCCGATCGACCGGGGGCTGGCCTTGTCCAGCCCCCCTTTTTTTGCCCGGACAGTGGAGGATGCCCGCAACGCACCGCCATGCACCGGGCAACAAAAAAGGCCCCGCGACTGCGGAGCCTTCTTTGCAACGGTCAAACCGTTGACGGCTTACTTCTTCGACGCCAACGGCGGGGCGGCGTAGACAAAGCGGTCGAAGCTGTATTCCGCAACGCGGAACCACAGATATTCGTCCTCGCGGAACTTGCGCCACTGGTCGAAGACCTTCTTGAACTTCTCGTTCTTGGCGGCTTCGGCCTCGTAAGTCTCGATGGCGGCCTGGTAGCACGCCTGCAAGACCTCGTTCGGGTAGGGGCGCAACTGCGTGCCCGACGCGACCAGGCTCTTCAGCGCGTTCATGTTCTGAACGTCGTACTTGGCGATCATGTCGAGCGTGGCTTCGGCGCAGGCGGTTTCCAGCGCGACCTTGTACTGCTTGGGCAGCGCCTCATACTGCGCCTTGTTGGTCAGGAAGGAGACCTGCGGCCCGCCTTCCCACCAGCCCGGATAATAGTAGTACTTGGCGACCTTGTTGAAGCCCAGCTTCTCATCGTCGTACGGGCCAACCCACTCGGCCCCGTCGATCGTGCCCTTTTCCAGCGCCGGATAAATGTCGCCGCCGCCGATCTGCTGCGGCACGACGCCCAGCTTGGACATGATGGTCCCGGCGTAGCCGCCGATACGGAACTTCAGGCCCTTCAGATCCTCGACCGTCTTGATTTCCTTGCGGAACCAGCCGCCCATCTGGGTGCCGGTGTTGCCCGCCGAGAATTGGACGATGTTGTAACCGGCGAAGAATTCGCGCATCAGCTCCAGACCGCCGCCATGGCGCATCCAGGCGTTCTGCTGACGGGCGTTCAGGCCGAACGGCATCGCCGAGTCAAAGGCGAAGGTCGGATCCTTGCCGACGTAGTAATAGGAGACGGTGTGACCGCACTCGATGGTGTTGTCCTTCACCGCGTCCAGCACCTGGAGGGCCGGAACGATTTCGCCACCGGCGAACACGCGGATTTGGAACTTGCCGTCGGTCAGTTCCGCCACGCGGCGGGCGACGAACTCAGCACCGCCATAGATCGTGTCCAGGCTCTTGGGGAAGCTGGACGCGCAACGCCACTTGATTTCAGGGTTCGTTTGCGCGATGGCCGGGGCCGCCAACGTGCTGGCGGCGACGCCCACACCGGCGGAGGTCAAAAATGCGCGGCGTTTCATGAAGAGGCTCCCTTGTCCATTCTCGGTTTCGGGTTCGTGAAGCGTGTCTGAACCCCGTCGCGCCCGTCCGTCTTGCGGAAACGGTGCGTCAGGACGAGCAGGGAAAGCGGGAAATAGGGGGATGCACGCTCGGCAGTCACGGACAGCGCATGATCGACGGCCATGGTTGGCGCGCGCCCAGACACGGCGGCACACCATCCCATCGGACCATCGGCGGTCATGCGTTCCTCCCTCCGTCCGGGCCTGCCGCCGACCATAAGGCCGATCCGTCCCAGCTTTCTTTTGCTGAACGGATTATGCAGGAAGCCAACGGTCGCAATCAAGGCCGAAGCGCAATTGCGCGTATGGATTCAGAGGTTTATCGGCGCAGGCCCTCCCGCGCCGATAAACCGGACCGCTAATCAGGTGAAGCGGTTTGTTTTGGGGAAGCCGTTGGGCGGCAGCTTGCCGACTCCGGCGCGGTCACTCAACCAACCGATCAGGTCGGTGACGGTGAATTGCCGTTCCCCATGCTTCCAGGTCAAACCATCGGCCAACGCAAAGCTCTTCACATCGGACAGGCTGGCGTCCTTGTATTTCTGCAACTGAACGCCCTTGCCGCGCGTCATCACCGGAACCTGAATCAGCGGGATGACGACGAGCTTGCGGTTGTTGCCGATCACCGCCAGATGGTCGCCGGTCAGCGGATGGCAGAGCCGGGCGCTGCGCCCCTCCTCCAGATTCAGCACCTGCTTGCCGGTCCGGGTCTGGGCCAGCACCTCGACCTCCTCCACCTGGAAGCCGCGCCCGTCGTCGGAGGCGACCAGCAGCTTGCGGCCCGGCTGGTGGCGGAACAGGTCGATGATGTCGACGTCGTTGCCCAGGTCGATCATCAGCCGGATCGGTTCGCCAAAGCCGCGCCCGCGCGGCAGCTTGTCCACCCCCAGCGTGAAGAATTTCCCGTTGCTGGCGAAGACGAGCAGCTTGTCGGTGGTTTCGCACGGGATGATGAAGCCGCGCGAATCGCCGTCCTTGTACTTCACATCCTCCTGATCCGCGTCGGTCAGATGGCCGCGCACCGCGCGAATCCAGCCCATCTTGGAACAGATGACCGTCACCGGCTCGCGCTCCACCATCGCTTCCAGCGGAACGTCGATGATGGCGGGGGCGTCGGCGATGTCGGTGCGCCGCTTGCCCAGCACGCCGCCGCCGAATTTCTTCTTGATCTCCGCCACCCCGTCGGCGATACGCTTCCAACGCAGAACCTCGTCGCCCAACAGCTCGGTCAGCCCGTTCTTTTCGCTGGTCAGCGCGTCGTTTTCCCGGCGGATCTCCATCTCCTCCAGCTTGCGCAAATTGCGCAGGCGCATGTTGAGGATGGCGTCGGCCTGGACATCGGTCAGGGCGAAGGCCCGCATCAAATCCTGTTTCGGCTCATCCTCCTCACGGATGATGCGGATCACCTCGTCCAGATTGAGGTAGGCGACCAGATAGCCGCCGAGGATCTCCAGCCGGTGTTCGATCTGGGCCAGCCGGTGGCGCGACCGCCGGACCAACACCTCGTGCCGGTGGTCGAGGAAGGCTTGCAGCACCTCGCGCAGATTCATCACGCGCGGAACATGATCGGCGTCCAGCACGTTCATGTTCAGCGAGAAGCGGATCTCCAGGTCGGTGGCCTGGAACAGCGAGGCCATCAGCACTTCGGGATCCACGTTCCGGCTTTTCGGAACCAGGACCAGCCGCACGTCCTCCGCTGATTCATCACGGATGTCGTCCAGCAGAATCAGTTTTTTGGCGGTCAGCAGCTCGGCGATCTTCTCCACCAGCCGGGCCTTGGGCACCTGATAGGGCATTTCGGTGACGACGACCTGCCAGGTGCCTTGCGCCAGCTTCTCCACCTCCCAGCGCGCGCGCAGGCGGAAGGCCCCGCGCCCGGTGCGGTACGCCTCCACCACGCTCTCGCGCGGTTCGACCAGAACGCCGCCGGTGGGAAAATCCGGGCCGGGCATGAAGCCGACCAGCGTGTCGATGGACGCGTCGCGGTGCTTGATCAGATGCTTCAGCGCGTCGCAAATCTCGCCGACATTGTGCGGCGGGATGTTGGTGGCCATGCCAACGGCGATGCCGCTCGACCCGTTGGCCAGCAAATTCGGGAAATTGGCGGGCAGGACCGCCGGTTCGTCGCCGTCGCCGTCGTAGGTCGGGCGAAAATCGACGGCGTCCTCGTCGATGCCCTCCAGCAGGGCCTTGGCGACCTCGGTCAGGCGGGCTTCGGTGTACCGCATGGCGGCGGCGTTGTCGCCGTCGATGTTGCCGAAATTGCCCTGCCCGTCGATCAGCGGGTAGCGGACGGCGAAATCCTGGGCCAGACGCACCAGCGCGTCATAGACCGAGGTGTCGCCGTGCGGGTGGAATTTGCCGATCACGTCGCCGACGACGCGGGCGCATTTCTTGGGCGGCGTGGTCGGTTCCAGCCGAAGCTGGCTCATGGCGTACATCAGCCGACGGTGCACCGGCTTCAGCCCATCGCGCACGTCGGGCAGCGACCGGGACATGATGGTGGACAGCGCGTAGCTGAGGTAACGCTCGCCGAGCGCATCGGCCAGCGGCTTTTCGAGGATGTCGAGAGCGGGGTCTTGCGGCTTCATGCCGTCTGTCTAACCGATCTGATCGCCGCGCGCCACCGCGTTCGCGTAACGTTCCAGCAAGCGCGCCCGTGCGGGCGGCAGCGCGCCGTTCAGCAGGTGGCGTTCCAGAAAATGACCGGTCAACCGCAAGCCCGCCAGAACCTCCCCCGGCCCACCGCCACCGCGCCCGGCCAGGAAATCGGGCAACGGCAACAGGCGGTCGCGGTAGGGTTCACCGACCGAGGCGGTGACGGCGCGCCCGGTGCGCGGGCTGACATAGGCCAGATAGTCGTTCGCCCCCGACACCGCGCAACGGTCGAGATCCAGGCCGAATCCCAATTCGGCCAACACCCCCAGTTCCCACCGGACATAGGATTCGGCCCAGACCGGCCCGTCGAGCAGGTCGAACAGGGCCAGCAGCCCGTCGAACAACGCGGGGTGCGGTTCATGATCGGCCAGCGCGGCGTCCAACAAGACGCAGGCGCTCGACAGCGCCGCCAGTCGCGGGGCCGCGTCGAAAAAGCGCGCGGCGTAGGCGGCCTCCGGCTCCACCGTGAACTGCCCCAGATGCTCGGCCAACCGCCCGCGCCAGCGCACCGCCAGCAGAGTGCCCGGCTCCAACACGCCGCGCAGCCGGGCCGACCGCCCCCCGGCAACCAAGCCAGAGCACCGCCCATGGTTGCGGGCCAGCAGTGTTGCCACCACCGACCCCTCCCCTTGCGGGCGGGTCGCCAAAAGGATTCCCCGGTCGCTCCAGTCCATACGAAAAAGCTCTAACAGGAACAGATCAGCGTCACCAGACCAGCCTTCCAGATGATTGATAGAAATTTTTGATCAATTCGGAAAAAAATATACGATTGGACGGCTGGATTGCTGCTTCCGTAATCACTCTCTCACGATCTCAATCCAGTCACTTAACAGGTTTGAGCGTCGGTTCGAAACGGATCCAAGTCGCATTCAGGAGGGCCGTGAAGTGGCTTGAATACATTGATATACAATAGATTCTTTTATCCCACTCACGGTTTGAAGAGTCTCATGTGGACGCCGGACGTACCGTCCGCAGTTTCAAAACGGCTTGTTGTTCGCAGGAACTGCAGACCCAAACCGCCAAGCACTCCAACCCCATTAGAATATGAGCCGTGCTGCCAAAACGATTGAGTCGGCGTACACGCTTTCGCTTGGTCCATCAGATGCCACCCGATCGCTGCGGCTTGGGGGAACCTCAACGGACCGGGACTGCCCCCGCATCGATCCACATCCATTCGTGTCTGGATACAGCATTTGTGCAGGCCAATATGAATTGTGCGGGCAGACTCTGGTTAACGAAATGGTTGGCCAATATCGGCAAGGACTTGACATTGATCGCCTCCGGAGATACCCGAACCCTCTCTTGATTGCTCGTTAACGCCACAAACATTAGAAGAGCGAACTGAATCAAACATCACGTTGATCATGGGTGGGTGTTTTACCACCCGGGTCAACCGCAGGGAGGTCTGACAGGACGGTCTTGGGCAGCAACATCGACCGATATCTTCTGGCGGAAAAGGCCGGCTCCGAAGGGGTTTGGGATTGGGATCTGCGGACGGACACGCTGTATCTCTCCCCCCGCTTCAAGGGATTCCTCGGACTGCCCCCTGGTGAGGGCAACCGGCCCGGTGACTGGCTGTCCCTGGTGCATCCCGAAGACATCGAATGGTTGAACGCCTCGTTCGAGGCGCAGATGGTCGGGCTGGCCATTCCCTTCCAGATCGAACACCGCGTGCGCCGCGCGGACGATGGCACCGGCACGCCCGCCTGGAGGTGGCTGGTCTGCCGTGGCATGGCGGTGGGCGACGCCAACGGCGAACCGGTGCGGCTGGTCGGCTCCGTCGCCGACATCACTGACCGCAAGAGCGCCGAACAGGCACTGCGCAAGAGCGAGGAGCGCTACGCGCTCGCCGCCGCCGCCAGCAACGACGGCCTGTATGATTGGGATCTCCTGACCAACCGGGTCTATTACGCGCCGCGCTGGGCGTCCTTGCTGGGGATTCCCGACGACGGGCTGACCGACAGCCCCGACGAATGGCTGGGCCGTGTCCATCCCGCCGACCGCCCTGACCTGCTGCGCGCGCTCGACGCGCTGAAGGATGCGCCCGATGGCGCGTTCCAGGCCGAATACCGGATGCTGACCGCCAGCGGCGAAACCCGCTGGTTCGCCTGCCGGGGCATCGCCGCGCGGGATGCGGCGGGCACGCCGACCCGGCTGGTCGGCAGCCAATCCGACATCACCGACCGCAAGACCGCCGAGCAGCGCCTGCGCCAGAGCGAGGAGCGTTACGCGCTCGCCGCCGCCGGGGCCGCCGATGGGCTGTGGGACTGGAACATCCCCACCGGTGAGATCTATTACTCCCCGCGCTGGAAAGCCATGCTGGCCCTGGACGAGCCGGAAGTGTCCAGCACGATCACCGAATGGTTCAGCCGCGTGGTTCCTGGCGACCTGGAAGGCCTCCGCACCGCCATCGACCTGCATCTGTCGGGCGAACGCAAGCACCTCCAGCACGAATTCCGCATCCGCCGCGCCGACGGTGGCGAATCCTGGATGCTGGTGCGCGGTCTGGCGGTGCGCGATGAGAACGGACGCGCCATCCGCATGGCCGGGTCGATGACCGACATCACCGCCCGCAAGAAGGCCGAACAGCAGCTTTTGTTCGACGCCTTCCACGACAGCATGACCGGGCTGCCCAACCGCACCCTGCTGCTGGACCGCATCGGGCAGGCGTTGGACCGCAACCGGCGCGCCGGTGCCCGCCAATTCGCCGCCGTGCTGATCGACCTCGACCGCTTCAAGGCGATCAACGACGCGCTAGGCTCGGCCACCGGCGACCGGCTGCTGAAGATCATCGCCAAGCGCCTGGACAACAGCCGCCGGGTGGGCGACACGCTGGCCCGCCTGACCGCCGACGAGTTCGCCGTGCTGCTCGACGAGATCGACGACGTCGGCGACGCGCTGGGGGCCGCCGAACGGATGGCGCAGGCGATTTCCCGGCCGGTGACGCTGGAAGGCCACGACGTGGTGCTGACCGCCTCCATCGGCGTCGCCCTGAGCGCCACTGGTTACGAGCGCGCCGAGGACATGCTGCGCGACGCCAGCCTCGCCATGTACCGGGCCAAGACCGGTGGACGGGCGCGGATCGACGTGTTCGACAGCCATTTGCGCCGTCAGGCCATGATCCTGATGCGGACCGAGGCCGACTTGCGAACGGCGTTGGAACAGGACCAGCTCTGCCTCTATTATCAGCCCATCGTGTCGCTGCGCACCGGGCGGATCGCCGGGTTCGAGGCGCTGATGCGCTGGAACCATCCCGAACGCGGTCTGGTCCCGCCCAACGACTTCATTCCGCTGGCCGAGGAAACCGGGCTGATTGTGCCGATGGGCCGCTGGGCGCTGCGGGAAGCCACGCAGCAATTGCGCGTCTGGCAGGAGCGATTCCCCCACCCCACCCCCCTGTTCATGAGCGTCAACGTCTCCGGTCGCCAATTCCGGGACGATGATCTGGTCCAGGTGGTGGCCGACCTTCTCGCCTCCACCCCGATTCCACCGTCCAGCCTGAAGCTGGAATTGACGGAAAGCCTGCTGATGGCCGATCCGGAGCAGTGCCGCGCCCTGATGCAGCGCCTGCGCGACATGGACGTGCGGCTGTCCATCGACGATTTCGGCACCGGCTATTCCTCGCTGGCCTATCTGCACAGCTTCCCGGTGGACACGTTGAAGATCGACCGCAGCTTCGTTCAGGCCATTTCCTCGGGCCAGGGCAACGGGGCCATCGTCCAGGTGATCGCCACCCTGGCCACCATCCTGAACATGGACGCCATCGCCGAAGGGGTGGAAAACGCCGAGGAAGCGGGGTATCTGAGCGACATCATGTGCAAATACGCCCAAGGCTACCACTTCGCCCGACCGGCCCCGGCCACGATCGTCGAAGGGTTGCTGGCGGCGGACCTTGCCCCGGATGCCGTTTCCACCCCGTCCTGATTGATCCCCCCCACCGGAGCGCCCACCATGACCGACCGCAGTTGCGGCGAATGCACCCTGTGCTGCAAATTGATGGGGGTGCCGGAGCTGAAAAAGCCGTCGGCCAAATGGTGCGCATCCTGCGACCAGGGCAAGGGCTGCACCGTGTACGAGGAGCGTCCGCCCTCCTGCCGGAATTTTCAATGCTTCTGGCTGATGGACGAGAATTTCCCCGACGAATTCCGCCCCGACCGCATCCACGCGCTGGCCGCTTTCAACGACGTGAAGAACAGTTGCGTGCTGCATGTCGATCCGGCCAAGCCCCGCGCCATGTCCAGCCCGGAGGTGCAGGCACTGACCGACGCGCTGCTGAAGGTCTATGACAAGGTGTTTTTCCTCTGCGGGAAGGAAAGCGCGATGATGCAGCGGTGAGCGCTGCTCCGTTCAGACCCGTCGGCTGCTCCGCTCCCGGATGTGGGACAATGCGTGACTGGATTGTGTGGGGCTGTGTTGTCGCAGCTCCGCCACCGGACCGCCGCGACGCTGGACGCTGCCCGCACACTGCCTCTACTGTCGTTGCCTGCGTCCCACCCCAGCGTGACACCGTCGATGACCGAAACCCTTCTGGCGCTGTATTTTGCGGTTCTGGTCGGCGGGATCCTGTTCAAAAGCCGAATCGCCCGCAGCCAATGGCTGTTTCTGCTGCGCGCCTTTTTCCCAAACTGGAAATTCTTCGATCAGGTTGGCCATGTCCCGCATCTGTGGGCACGGTCCGCCCGTAAGGGCATGGATGACGGCCTGATCTGGTCGGACTGGCTGTTGATCTACCCGCGTCGCACCCGTCGATGGTGGCACCTGGTCCACAACCCCGACACCAACCTCGGCCTTGGTCAGCAGAACATGGTCGATCATTTCTGGAGCGCGTTGGACGATCTGCCGGACGGGGCCGACCCGCGCGGCCTTGTCACCTACGCGTTGATGGAACGCCTTGTGCAAAACCACTTGCGCGTCCAGCACGGGGGCTTCAGCCATTGGCAGTTTGAGTTGCGGATGGTGTTGGACGGGCCGGACGGCCTGAGCGACGCCTACACCATGATGCAATCCCCGGTGACGGCGTGTTGAGCAACCTGAGCCTGGACAGCGCGCTGCGCCTGACGGAGGCCCTGTTCGGCTGGAGTCTGGGCATCCAGACCCTGGAGTATCTTCGGATGCGCGCCGCCACCGGGCCGCAAGGTCTGTGGGACTGGTCGATCCTGCGGCACGACATCCCACAGCCCGGTCTGCGGCGGGTGCTGGATGCGCTATACACGCCGACGCTCCACCAATGCCATTTGCTGCTGCGCCTGGTGGCCGCGCTGTGGCTGATCGTGAACGGCGGCACGCCCGCCCTGATGCTGTTCCTGTTCCTTGGAAATCTGCTGATCCTGCTCCGCTGGCGCGGAGCCTTCAACGGCGGCAGCGATTTCATGACGCTGGTTGTGCTGACCGGCCTGCTCATCGCCCATCTCGGCAGCGTGGCCGAAAACGGCACAACCGGGACGGCGGTGCGCGCCGGTCTCTGGTACATCACGCTTCAGGCCGTGACCTCGTATTTCGTCTCCGGCTGGGTCAAGATTTTCCGCCCGGAATGGCGCAGCGGTCGCGCCATGACGATCTTCCTGAACGGCGCGATCTACGGCCCCCTGCCCGCCAACCACCCGCTGCGCCGCCCGTGGTTGGCCTGTCTGGGGTCATGGGCCTTCATCCTGTGGGAATGCGCCTTTCCCTTCGCCCTGGTCAACCCGGCCCACGCACTGGTCTTCTGCCTGATCGCCGCGTGCTTCCACGGCCTGGTGTTCGCCTTCTTCGGCCTGAACCGTTTTGTCTGGGCCTGGATGTGCAGCTTCCCCGCCATCGTCTGGGCCGCCGGTCAACCCTTCCACTGACCACCCAAACCGCGACACAAGGCACCGTTTGAGACAATCGCGTCACATCGATTCCGATGTGACGCGATTCGATCCAAAATGCGACATGCGGTTGCGGCACAACGGTGTGCCGCTGGACTTGAGGGAACGACGGACGGTTACTCGTCCGCGTAGGGGTTTTTCCCCTTGCGCAGCAGCAGGCGCAACGGCACGCCCGGCAGGTCGAACGTGTTGCGCATGTCGGCGATCAGGTAACGCTGATAGCTTTCCGGCAGGTCCAAGGGCTTGTTGACGAACAACGCGAAGGTCGGCGGACGCGTCTTCACCTGGGTGACGTACCGGATCTTCACCCGACGGCCTTCGATCAGGGGCGGCGGGTGGTGATCCAGCACCCCACCGATCCAACGGTTGAGCTGGGCGGTGGTGATGCGGCGATTCCACACGGCGTAGGTCGCCAGGATGCCGTCCAGCAGCGTGTCGAGCTTCTGCCCCTTCAGGGCGGAAATGGTGACGACCTTCACGCCCTTGATGTAGCCGAGACCCGCTTCCAGCTTGTCTTCGACCTGACGCAGCGCCATGGCGCGGTCATCGACGATGTCCCACTTGTTGATGGCGATGACGAGGGAGCGGCCCTCCTCGATCACCATGCGGGCGATGGTCAGATCCTGCTTGTCGAGGATCGCCTCGGCGTCCACCACCAGAACCACGACGTTGGCCATGCGGATGACGCGCAGCGTGTCGGCCACCGCCAGCTTTTCGACCTTTTCATCGACGCGGGCGCGGCGGCGCATCCCGGCGGTGTCCACCAGCTTGAACCGGCGGTCACGCCATTGCCAATCGACGCTGATGGCGTCGCGCGTCATCCCGGCTTCCGGGCCGGTCAACACGCGTTCCTCGCCCAACAGGCTGTTGAGCAAGGTGGATTTGCCGACGTTCGGACGGCCGACGATGGCGATCTGGATCGGCTTGCTCAGATCCTCGGCGGGTTCCGGTTGGTCGCCGATGGCGATGGGACGGTCGCCCGTCGCCTCCTCCACCGGTTCATCGGTCGGGGCGGCGGTGTCTTCCTTGGCGAACGGCATGAGGGCCTGGACCAGATCGGCCATGCCCTCGCCATGCTCGGCCGACAGCGGGATCGGCTCGCCCAGGCCAAGCTCGAACGACTCGTACAGGCCGGACTTGGACGCCTTGCCCTCGGTCTTGTTGGCGACCAGCAGGACCGGCGTCTTCATCTTGCGCAGGATGGCGGCGAAATGCCGGTCGAGCGGAGTCACCCCGGCGCGCGCGTCGATCAGGAACAGCGCGACGTCGGCGCGCTGCAGGGCCTGTTCGGTCTGGCGGCGCATCCGCGCCTCCAGGCTGTCGTCGGTCACGTCCTCCAACCCGGCGGTGTCCACCACGGTGAAGGACAGCCCGCCGACATGGCCGGGGGCGGACCGCCAATCGCGGGTCACGCCCGGCGTGTCGTCGACAAGGGCCAGCTTCTTGCCCGCGAGACGGTTGAACAGGGTCGATTTGCCCACATTGGGCCGACCGACAAGAACGACAGTGAACGACATGGGGCCAAAGGCCTCCTAAAACCGACAGGAACCAGAAAACGCGACGCCAAACAACCAAACGCCAGACAACGCGACGACCATCACCCGATCAACAGACCGCCAACCACCAAAGGGCCGATCACCGGCCCGATCACCGGAAGGCGACCAGCGTTCCGTTGTCGCACAGAACCATCAGGGTGCCGTTGGCAACCACCGGCGGCAGGAAGGCGGCGGCGGGCAACGACCGCGTCACCTCGACCTGACCGTTGGTGGTGGACAGCCCCAGCAGCACGCCGTTCGACCCGGCCACCCACAGACGGCCACCGGCCAGAACCGGACCCGCCCACACGATGGAGCCGGTCTTGGCCTTCGGATCGGTGTAACGCTCCAGCGGGGCCACCCAACGGACACGGCCAGCCTGACGGGTGACGGCCACCAGTTCGGAGTCATTGGTCACGACATAGAGGTAATCCCCGGCCAGCCAGGGCGTTTGCATGCCGCCGATCTCGGTTTCCCACACGCGGTTGCCGATGCGCTGATCGATGGCGACCATGCGTCCCGAATGGCCGATGGCATACACCGTGCCACGTTCGATCACCGGCAGGCCGCGAATGTCGGCCAGATTGCTCAGGGCACCGGTGCGGCGGATGGCGGCAAGGCTTTCCTGCCACATGACCCGACCATTCTCCGGACGCAGGCCGAACAGCTCTCCCGACGAATACGGGGCAACCACCAGCGTGCCGTCCGCCGCCGGACTGGCGGCCCCCAGCAGACCGGCGGTTTCCAGAATCCCCTGGTGCGACCATTGGATGGTCCCGTCGCTGGCCGACAGGGCGACCAACTGGTTGTCCAGCGTCAGCACCAGAACACGCCCGCCCTGGACGGTGGGCGCGCCGCGCACCGGACCGGCCACGCGCTTGCGCCACAGCACCGAGCCGTTGGCAGGATCAAGCGCCAGAACCTCCGCATAGCCCGTTGCGGCGAACAGACGGCCATCGGCGTAGGCCACGCCGCCGCCGGTCGCTCCGCCCCGCTCATTCTCCGGGCGGGTGTCAACGCGCCAGAGACCGCCGCCATTCAGCGCGTTCAACGCCGACACGCGGGCGTCTGCGTCCATGGCGAAGATTCGGCCATCGGCCACCACCGGCACGCCCAGCAAGGCGCGCGAGCTGCTGGAGCCGGCACCGACGTCGCCGCGCCACGCCTCGGCCGGGTTGGCGGACAGTGCAAGGTGGCCCATCGAATGCTCCGGCACGCCGCCGGGCTGCGCCCAGGCGGCGTTCGCCACCGGCGACGGAACCGTCACGGCGGTATCGGCCAGACGGGTGTCCGGCTCCACCTTGCGCTCGCGGGTCAGCACCGAGACGCGCTGTCCCGGCAGAGGCGGTTCCGACGCCTTGCCAAACCAATCGCTCACCGTGTCGCAGCCCGACAAAAGCACAGCAAGCAGCGAAACGGACAGAAGGGCCGAACGGCGCAGCGCGCGGGGCGTGTTCGTCGAAGCCGGAGTCATCGTTGCCGGGATCATCGGGGCCGGGGTCATCGTCAGCTCTTGCCGTAAAGGGAAGCGAGGTCGGCGGCGCGGGAGCGCACACCGGCGGGGGCCTGGGAATCGTCGGCCAGTTGCTGGAACAGGCCGCGCGCCTTGGCGGTGTCGCCGCCGCGCAGGGCCAGCACCGCCGTCAGTTCACGCGCCGTGAAGCGCCACGGGCTGGCTTCGGCGGTCAACGGGGCCAGCTTGGCGGTCAGTTGCACCGGGTCGCCGCTTTCGGCGCGCTGCATCACCCCCAACAGGGTGGCGAGATCGCGGTAGGCGGGATCGACCGAACCGTTCGCGGCGATGCCGTCGTAGATCGTCGCGGCGTCGGCGGTCTTGCCCTGACGGATCAGCAGGGCCGCCGCGTTGAACTGGGCGAGCGCGGCCATGCGCGCGTCGGCGGTCCCGGCGTAGGCGGCCAGCGCCTCCACACCCTTTTCCGGGCCTTGCTGGGTCTGCGAGATGGCGGCGACCAGCGCGGCGGTGTCCTGCTGCTGCTTGTTCTGCTGCCAGTTGCGCCACGCGGTGTACCCGCCGGTTCCAACCACCAGAGCCACAGCGGCGGCGATCATGTAGCCGCCATATTGTTTGAAGGCACGCTCCGCGCGGTCCCGGCGCAGATCCTCGTCAACTTCGCGGAAAATATCGCTCATGGCCCTGCGGTGCAGTCCTTGTTCGCGCGGCCGTTGACGGCACGGGCGCTGGGTCGGGTCACACCGAACCCACACCTCCGGCGTGACCGGAGAGGCGGTTCGGCATCATCACAGGGGCGGATAGCATTGGGTATCCCGCCCGTCAAGCCCAGTTGGACGGGCACGCACGCGGCGTCAGGTCGATTGTGTGGCCGCGATGACCGCCTGGGTGCGGTTTTTCACCCCAAGAGATTTGAAGATCGCGGTGACGTGGATCTTCACCGTTCCCTCGGACAGACCCAACTCGTAAGCGATCTGCTTGTTGGATTTGCCTTGGCGCATGCAGTCGAGGACCTGGCTCTGGCGATGAGTCAGCCCCTGCCCGACCATGCGATCCGCCGGGTCCGTCACCGAACGGCGCCCCAGGGGATCGGTCAGGCCGGTCAGTGCCCCCGGCGGCACATAGATGCCCCCGGACATGACAAGGTTCACCGCCCCCATCATCACCTTGACGCTGCTGGATTTGGGGATGAATCCACTGGCCCCGTGGTCAATCGCCCCACGCACGTCGCCGTGCGCTTCCGACGCCGACACGATGACCACGGGGACGCCGGGACGCCGCCCCACAATCGCGTCAATGCCGGAAAAGCCGGGCCATCCCGGCATGTCGAGGTCAAGCAGGATCAGGTCAAGGTCGGTCTGTTCGCCACACTGGCGCAGCACCTCGTCAAAGGTTCCGCACTCCTCGAACCGGGCGTCGGTCTGAATCTGTTCGATCACCCGGCGCAGCCCCTCGCGGAACAGGCGGTGATCGTCGCCGATCAGTATCTTCATGACGTCTCTGCTTTCGCTCGCCGAACCGCGCCGGGCGACGGTTCGCGTCGCGCGGATCGTTGGCGTTGCTCCCATGACGGGTATACGCGGCATCACCGGCAACCCTTGGGACAGAGTGGTATCACGTTCGGACAGGAGGTCGCACCCGGACAACAGCCATAGGCCCTTCGCCGGTCCAACAGGGATCACAACCAGATGCCCGGCAGGGTTGATTGGCATGCCTCTCCGCCTTAGGTCATACCGACCATGAGGCCGCTGACAAACGCAAGGGAGCGCAGCGCAATGGAACGACGGACCGTGGGGATGCGATGACGGGTTGGCAGATCATCAGCGCGGCCATGACCTGCTATCTGCTGTTGCTGGCCCGCAGCGCCTGGAAACAGGGCGAAATTCGCCAATTCCTGCGCAGTCTGCTCATAGTCATCCTGTTGATTGGCAGCATCGCCGGTGCGGTTGCGGTCGCTGTGGCGCTGGATGCGCCCTGATGCACTGGAGGCACATCTTGATGTCGGTGGCGCAGCGGACGGGCGCAGCGGCATGAGCGCCCGCCCTGGTGGCCGCCTGGATCGCAACAGGTGGCGTCACCACGCCAGGATCGGGCCAACCATCGACCAGCCGTAGAGCACGCCCAAGAACACCGCCAGCGTCACGCATTCACGCAAGAAAGCCAGAACCGACATGCCAACCCCCTATGTTCGCGTGGTGTTCTGACTTCATATCAGAACATATAACGAACATCAACTGGTATGTTCGTTATATGTTCTCACTAAAACCCACACTCGTTCTCATCCGCACACGGATCGGCATGGTGATGGAATGGTTTCGTTCGAGGCGCAGACCAAGCCCGAACAGCAAAACGGGCGCGGAGCCAGGGGTGGCCCGCGCGCCCGTGCGTTGATTCGCCGATGTTCCTTGCGGGATCAGAGCGTCCCGGCGTAGGCCCCGCCATCCATCAGCACATTCTGTCCGGTCATGTAGCCCGCGTACGCGGAACAGAGGAAGGCGCAGGCCGCGCCGAACTCCGCCGGGTCGCCGAAACGGCCGGACGGGTTGGTCTGCCGCCGGGCCGCCAGCTCCTCGTCGATGCTGCGGCCGGCGGCCTTGGCCCCGCCCTCCATCGTCTTGCGCAGGCGGTCGGTTTCGAAGGGGCCGGGCAGCAGGTTGTTGATGGTGACGTTGTGCCGCACCGTCTGCCGCGACAAACCGGCGACGAATCCGGTCAAACCGGCGCGCGCGCCGTTGGACAGGCCGAGAATCGGAATGGGGGCCTTGACCGCCGCCGAGGTGATGTTGACGATCCGGCCAAAGCGCCGCTCGATCATCCCATCCACCGTCGCCTTGATGAGCAGGATCGGGGCCAGCATGTTGGCGTCGAGCGCGCGGATCCAGTCCTCCCGCTCCCAATCGTGGAAATCACCGGGCGGCGGGCCACCGGCGTTGTTGATGAGGATGTCGGGCGCGGGGCAGACGGCCAGGGCGGCGGCCCGCCCCTCCTCCGTCGCGATGTCGCCGACGGCGGTGGACACCGTCACCCCGGCGGCGGCGCGAATCTCGGCGGCGGCGGCCTCCAGCGCGTCGGCGCTGCGGGCGGTCAGGGTGACGTCCACCCCCTCGCGCGCCAACGCCAGCGCGCAGGCCTTACCCAGCCCCTTGCTCGCCGCGCAGACGAGCGCGCGCCGACCGGCGATTCCCAGATCCATGACTCGTGTCTCCCGTGTGTTCGTCCAAGGCCGCCAGCACCTCGCGGGCCAGCGGGACCGTCACCCGCCGGTGGGCGGCGAGCGAGGCGTGGTCCAGCGCGGCCACCACCCGGCGGGCGGCGTCCAGCGACCGTTCCATCCGCGTCAGCAGATAGGTGATGACCTCCTGCCCCGGCCGCAACTGGCGGTCGGAAAACAGCTTCACCAGCACGGCGGCGAGCAGCGCGTCGTCGGGTGCCTCCACCTCCACCGCCGGAGCGCCCTTGATGCGGGAGCGCAGATCGGCCAGCCGCGCGCGCCAGCGCGACGGGGCCTTGCGCGACAGCAGCAGCAGATGGCCGCCCTGCTCCCGCGCCAGATTGTAGAGGTGGAACAGCGCCTCCTCCCGCGCGGGCTTGCCCGCCACCTTGTCGGCGTCCTCCACCACCACCGCGTTGGAGACGGCCAGCAGACCGGGCAGATCGGCGTGGTCGAGCGTCTCGCCGCTGGCGATCACCGCCCGGCTGCGCGCCCGCCAGACATGGCCCAGATGGGTCTTGCCGCAGCCGACCGGGCCGTACACGGTCAGCGCCGGGGCGGGCCAGGACGGCCAGCGGTCCAGCCACGCCACGGCGTCGGCGTTGCTGGAGGCGACGAGGAAATCCTCGCACCCCATCGCCGTGCGGTGGCCCAGGTCGAGCGGGATTTGCGCCGGGGCGTTCATCGGCCGCGCTCCATCAGCGCCCGCCCCCGACGCCGTGGTAATAGCTGCTGTTGAGATACTGCCCCAGGGCAAAGCGGGTCAGCACGCCGATGACCGCCGCCACCGGAACCGCCAGCAACACGCCGACGAAGCCGAACAGGCTGCCCCCCGCCAGCAGGGCGAACATCACCCACACCGCGTGCAGACCGATCCGGTCCCCGACCAGATTCGGGGTGAGGACGTTGCCCTCCATCGCCTGCCCGAACAGGAACACCCCGACGACGATGGCAACGCGCCACAGATCATCGAATTGCAGCAGGGCCAGCCCGGTGCTGGCGACAAAGCCGAACAGCGTCCCGACATAGGGCACAAAGGACAACACGCCCGACAGCAGCCCGATGACCAGCCCGAAATCCAACCCGGCGAGCGTCAGGCCAACCGCGTAGAACAGGCCCAGCGCCAAACAGACCATGCCCTGCCCGCGCAGGAAGCCGGACAAGGTCTGATTGACCGCGCGCACCTGCTCGCGCACGACCGCCGCGTGGTGGCGGGGAAGCCAGCCATCAACCTTGCGCACCATCACGTCCCAGTCGCGCAGCAGGTAGAAGGCGACCACCGGGGTGATGAACATCACCGACAGCACATCGAACAGCGCCAACCCGCGCGACAGGATGCCGGTGATGACCTTGGCGATCCACCCGGCCACATCCCCGGCGTAATTGCCCGCCGCCGCCCGCAGCCGCTCCACATCGTCGGGCGGCAGGCGGTGGACCAGCCGGTCCAGCGCGGGCAAGGCGCGCTCCTTCACCACGGCGACGTAGCTCGGCAGCACCTGCAACAGATGGGTGATCTGCCCCTGGATCAGCGGCACCAGCAGCAGAATCATCAGCGCCAGCACCAGGAGGAAGCCCAGCAGAACCGAACTGGTGGCCAGCCAGCGCGGCAGCCCCAGCCGTTCCAGCCGGTCCACCGTCGGGTCCAACAGATAGGCGATGGCCAGCCCGACGACGAAGGGCAGCAGCATGTCGGCCAACACCCACAGGGCCAGCACGAACAGCGCCAACCCGATCATCCAGAAACGGAGCTGCTTGGCGGGCGTCACGCGACCCCTCCATGGCGGTTGAACAGCACGGCGGCGCGCTGGGCATAGGCGATGCCCGACGCCACCGTGGTCGCCGTGCAGGCGTACACCAGGGCGTCCACCACCTCCAGCCCGAAGACATGGAACTCCGGCAGCCCCAGGGCCGGGGGGGCGAGAACGGCGGCGGCCAAGGCGATCTGCACCGCCGTGTTCAGCTTGCTGACCACCAGGGGCTGCATCGCCAACCGTTCCTTCAGCGTGAACAGCAGCAGGACCCCGCCGACGATCATGACATCGCGGAACACCACCATCATCACCAGCCACAACGGGATCTGCCCGACATAGGCCAGCGCGACATAGACGCCGATGATCAGCGTCTTGTCGGCGATGGGATCGAGATAGCCCCCCAACACGGTCTGCGCCCGGAACAGGCGGGCGATGGCCCCGTCCAGCGCGTCCGACACCCCCGCCGCGACGAACAGCCAAAAGGCCCATTCCATCCGCCCGGTCAGGATCATGTACATCGCCAGCGGAACCGCCAGCAGACGCAGGAAGGTGATGATGTTGGGGAGGCTCACGGGGTCTGACGCTCTCGCCTTGTTGGCCGGGGATCGCTCGCCAAGCGGTTACTGCACCGTTTTGACGGGCAAGGTGCCAAGATCGCGCGGCGGCGCGCCCAGACCGCTGGCCGCCGACCCGGCGGGAGCCACCGGGGTCGGAGCCAAAGCGGCCGGAGACGCCAGGGCCGCGCCATCGCCCGCGCCGCGCGGCAGAAGGGTCAATTGCCAATCGGTGGACACCGCACCCGGCACGGTCGGCGGGGCCGACGGCACGCGGGTGAGCGACAGGTCACGCTTGGTCAGGGCCTGGGCCAGCCGGTCGGCGTCGCCGCGATGGGTCAGCGTCACCAACGCCGCGCTGCGGGTCAGCGATTGCAGATCGGTCTTGGTCACGGCGGCGAAGCCGGTCAGCCGCTTGCGCACCTCCGCCCAATCGGCGGCGCTGGCCAGCGGCACACGCACCAGCGTCGATTGTTCCGGCCCCGAGGCCATCACGTTGTCGCGCCGCCACGCGTCATCCAACTGCGTGCCGACGCTGGCGACGGCGCGGGCCAGCGCGTCGGCCCCCGCCCCGTCGGGCCGGGCGGTGACGGTCAGGGTGTCGCGGGCACCGTCCAGCCCGTAGCGGGTCAGATCGACCGTCAGCGCGCGACCGGCCTCGACACCACCAGCGGGCAGATCGACCCGCGCCACGATGACGCCACCGGCGTTGTAGCGCTGGGCGATGCGGGCCAACGCCTCCGGCTTGCCCGCCACCGCCTCGTCCGTGCCAATGGCCTGGGCGTCGGCCAGTTCGCCATCGGGGACCACCAGCGGGACCAGCGAGGAGGTGGCCGGACGCTCCTCCCACGCCGCGCGCCAGGGGGTGCGGTCCTCCCACAGCACCGTGCGCCCGCCGGTCATCGTCACCGGCAGCACGACGAAGGGCTTGGCGGGCGGTTCCACATATTGGCTGTTGCCGGTGACGCTGCCGCCGATCAGATCGCGCACCGCGTTCGGGCGGAACCGGACGGTGATCGCCCCGACATATTGGGTGGCCGACACCCGTTCCTCGTCGATTTCGAAGCCCTGGATCAGCTTGCCCAGTTCGGCCTCCGGCAGCTTCGGCGCGGTCCCGCCGGGAACAAGGCGCTTGTAGAGTTCGACCCAGGCGCGGTTCTGCGCCTCGCGAATCGCCTGATCGCGCGCGGTGTTGGCGTTGGCGGCGTTGATGTCCACCTTGACACCCGCGACGGCGAAGGCGTCGGCGGCGGTGTTGGCGGTCGGCGCGGTGGCGGGCAGCGGCGAAGCGGACATCGGGGAAGCGGAAGGGGCGGCAAGCGGTTGCCCCTGCGACAACGGGACCGGGGTCGTCTGCGCGCCAACAGGGCCGCCCGGCAGGGCGCAAGCGACGGTCATCGCGGTGAGACCGGCAAACAGAGACGCACGGCGGCGGTGGAGCATTGCAATGCCTTCCGATTCGAGTATGTTCGGCCCGAGCCAACGGCCCGGTTTATAGCCCAGCCCAGACGAGGATACCATCAGCACCCAGTCCTATAACATGTCCGACGCCTACAAGCAGGCTGGTGTGGACATCGATGCGGGCAACGCGCTTGTCGAAGCGATCAAGCCTCTTGCCCGCTCCACCGCGCGTTCCGGCTCCGACGCGGGTCTGGGCGGCTTCGGCGCTCTGTTTGACCTGCGCGCCGCTGGCTACCAGGATCCGCTTCTCGTCGCCACCACCGATGGCGTCGGCACGAAGCTGAAGGTCGCGATTTTGGCCAACCGCCACGACACGGTCGGGATCGACCTCGTGGCCATGTGCGTGAACGATCTGGTCGTGCAGGGCGCGGAACCGCTCCTGTTCCTGGATTATTACGCCACCGGAAAGCTGGACGTGGCCGCTGGCCGCGCCATCGTGTCCGGCATCGCGGAAGGCTGCCGCCAGGCGGGCTGCGCGCTGGTCGGCGGTGAAACCGCCGAAATGCCGGGCATGTATTCCGAAGGCGATTACGATCTGGCGGGCTTCTCCGTCGGCGCGGTCGAACGGGAACAGGCGCTCACCGGCTCCACCGTGCAGGCGGGCGACGTCGTGCTTGGTCTGGCGTCGAGCGGCGTGCACTCCAACGGCTATTCGCTGGTGCGCAAGCTGGTGGACAAATCCGGCCTCGGCTACGACTCGGCCTGCCCGTGGGACGCGGGCAAGACGCTGGGCGAAGCCCTGCTGACCCCGACGCGCATCTATGTTAAGAGCACCTTGAAGGCGGTGCGCGCGGGCACGGTGCGGGCGATGGCCCACATCACCGGCGGCGGCCTGATCGAAAACATTCCGCGCGTGCTGCCCGACGGGCTGGGCGTGACGCTGGACGCCAGCGCCTGGACCCTGCCCCCGGTCTTCTCCTGGCTGATGAAGACGGGCGGCATCGCCCCGTTCGAAATGGCCCGCACCTTCAACGTCGGCCTCGGCATGGTCGTGGTCGTTCCGGCGGACAAGGCGCAACAGGCCATCGACATCCTGACCGAGGGCGGCGAGACGGTTTGCACCGTCGGCACCGTCACCGCGTTGCAGGAGGGTGAGGCCCGCGTCACCGTCACCGGCATGGACGCGGCCTGGGCATGACCGCCACCGCCAAGCTGAAGCTGGGCGTTCTCATTTCGGGCCGGGGCAGCAATTTGCAGGCGTTGATCGACGCCTGCGCCGCCCCGGATTTCCCGGCGGAGATCGCGCTGGTCCTGTCGAACAAGGCCGACGCCTTCGGGTTGGAACGCGCGGCCAAGGCGGGGATTCCAACCGCCGTGGTCAGCCACCGGGATTTCCCCGGCGACAAGGCGGCGTTCGAAACCGCGATGGACGCCCAACTGCGGCAGGCGGGCGTTCAGCTCGTCTGTCTGGCGGGCTTCATGCGGCTGCTGTCGCCGCTGTTCGTCTCGCTCTGGCACGACGCGCTCATCAACATCCACCCGTCGCTGCTGCCCTCCTTCAAGGGGTTGGACACGCACGAGCGGGCGTTGCAGGCCGGGGTTCGGTTCCACGGCTGCACCGTTCATTACGTGCGGGTGGAGATGGATGTCGGGCCGATCGTCGCCCAGGCGGCGGTTCCGGTCCTGCCCGACGACGATGCCCACAGCCTCGCCGACCGTGTTCTCGAATCGGAACACGCGCTCTACCCCCACGCCGTCCGCCTGATCGCCGAAGGACGCGCCCACGTCGATGGCGAGCGGGTGCGGATCGACGGCGCGGCGACGGTTCCGCCCTCCGTCCTCAACCCGCCCACGGCGTAAGCCGCAGCCTGTCAAGGCTGCGGACCGCAGAAAGATGAGCGGCCCGGTTGGTTTTTGTTGCGCTTCGTCCGTTCACTGGCAGAATTGTCGGCAGCATGAACCAATCAGGGGGTTTGAAGATGGCGGCGGCTGGTTCCTCTCATCCGGTCAGCGATGAGCTGGTGCGCGAACACATGCAGGATTGGCTTGCCTTCACGCAGTTCGTGAAGATCAGCACCGTTGGCGTGGTTGGCCTTCTGGTTCTGATGGCGATCTTCCTGCTGTAACCGCAGCGGGGCACAAACAAATAGGGCGCGGAGCGGGTTGTCCCCGCTCCGCGCCCTATTTGTTTGTGGGGCGGCTTACTTCGCCAAGCGCTTCAGCGAGTCTTCGACATACTGGTTGGTGTAGGTCTTCGACAGGTCGATGGCGGCGGCGGCCACCGCCGGGTCAAACGCCTTCAGCACCTTCAGCGCCGCCTCGGCCCCCTCCTTGGTGAAACGGCCATCGGGGGAGTAGGTCGGCTTGGAATGCTCGAACGCCTGGGCGTAGAGCGTCTTGTTGCCGAGGAAATACTCCTCCGGCAGCACCTTCAACACGTCCTCCGTGCTGGCCTTGTTCAGCCACAGCATGGTTTTCACGAAAATGTCGGACAGCGCCTGCGTGGTCTTCGGGTTGGCCTGGATGAAGGCCGCCGTCGTGTAGAGCACCGCCGCCGGGTACGGCCCGCCATAGACGTCGAGCGTGCCCTTTTCCGTGCGGGTGTCGGCTATCACGGCGATGTCGCCGTCGGCCTCGGCCTGGCTGATGACCGGATCGAGGTTGGAAATGGCGTCGATGTCGCCGCGCTTGATCGCCGCCACCGCGCTGGGTCCGCCGCCCACGCCGATGATCGACACGTCCTCCGGCTTCATCCCTTCCTTGGCCAACAGATAGTTGACCATGAAGTTGGTGGAGGAGCCGGGGGCGGTGACGCCGATCTTCTTGCCCTTCAGATCCTTGATCGAGGCGATGGTCCCGGCCTTCTTGACGGAGGCCAGCACGATGCCGGGGAAGCGGCCAAGCTGGGTGACGCCGACGATGCTCTGGCCCTTGGCCTGCATCTGGATGGTGTGGTCATAGGCCCCGGTGACGACGTCCGCCGAGCCGCCGACCAGCGCCTGCAGGCTCTTGGCCCCGCCGCCGAAATCGCTGATTTCGACGTTGAGGCCCGCCTCCTTGAAGTAACCCAGCCGTTCGGCCAGCGTCAGCGGCAGGTAATAGAGCAGCGGCTTGCCGCCAACGGCGATCTTCAGCTCTTTCTTTTCCAACGCCTGCGCGTTGGCCGTTGCGCCCGCCCCCAGGGTCAGCGCGACGGCGGCGGCGGCGATCAGTGCCTTGAGTCCCATAAGGCGATTCTCCCGACGAAATTGGATCGACAACAGCGAGTCAGTGGAGGGTGTCAGTGGGTGGTTTGCGCCTCTTGCGGACGCCAGTGCAGCAAACGCTTTTCGACCAGCGTCACCACCGTGTCGATGGCGACGACGAAGATGGTCAGGACCAGCATCCCGGAAAACACGCCGACCGTGTCGAACACGCCTTCGGCCTGATGGATGCGGTAGCCCAGCCCGGCGGACGATCCCAGATACTCCCCCACCACCGCGCCGACCATGGCGAAACCGACGGCGGTGTGCAGCGAGGAAAAGACCCAGGACAGGGCCGACGGCAGATAGACGTGGCGGAACAGGTCGCGGGAGTTGGCCCCCAGCATGCGGGCGTTGGCCAGCACCACCGGACTGACCTCCTTCACGCCCTGGTAGACGTTGAAGAAGACGATGAAGAACACCAACGTCACCCCCAACGCCACCTTGGACCAGATGCCCAGGCCCAGCCACAGGGCGAAGATCGGGGCGAGCACGACTC
Source organism: Azospirillum griseum (assembly GCF_003966125.1). Classification (GTDB taxonomy): domain Bacteria; phylum Pseudomonadota; class Alphaproteobacteria; order Azospirillales; family Azospirillaceae; genus Azospirillum; species Azospirillum griseum. The sequence continues at coordinate 70,193 of NZ_RXMA01000006.1, read as the reverse complement.
GGGGCAGCGCGTTGACCGCCTTGATGTAGGGGTCGAACACCACCGACACCAACGGCGCGCGGGCGAACCAGAAGCCGAAGGCGATGCCCGCCACCGTGCCGATGCCAAAGGCCAGCGCCGTTTCCAGCAGCGTGATGCCCAGATGGTACCAGATGGCCCCGGAGGCGAAATCCTTGAAGGTCCGCTCCAGCACCGCCAACGGCGTACCGAAAAAGAACGGGCTGAGAAGGTTGGTGGTCACGGTCAACACGTGCCACAGCAGGAAGAAGCCGACCAGAACCCCGACCTGCAACAGCAGGATGACAGGGCGACTCGGCAGGCGCTTGGCGTGGGATCTCATGATGTCGTCACCGCAGCTTGGTCTGGGCGTAGCCCTTCAGCACTTCGTCGCGCAGTTGGCCCCAAATTTCCTTGTGCAGGGCCAGGAACTGCGGGGTCATGCGGATTTCCGCCACGTCGCGCGGGCGGTCCAGCGTGATCCTGTACTCGCCGATCAGGCGGGATCCCGGCCCGGCGGACAGCACCAGCACCCGGTCGGACATGGCGATGGCCTCCTCCAGGTCGTGGGTGATGAAGACCACCGATTTGCGATCCGCCGCCCACAAATCGAGCAGCTCGTTTTCCATCATCTGGCGGGTCTGGATGTCGAGCGCGGAAAACGGTTCGTCCATCAGCACGATCTTGGGATCGACGATCAGGGTCTGAGCCAGCGCCACGCGCTTGCGCATTCCGCCCGACAATTGATGCGGAAAGCGGTCGCCAAACCCCTCCAGCCCGACGCGGGCCAGCCAGGGACCGGCGCGGTCCAGCGCCTCGCGCTTGGGCACGCCGCGAAACTCCAGACCGGCGGCGACGTTCTCCAGCGCCGATTTCCACGGCATCAACGCTTCGGCCTGGAACATGTAGCCCGCCTGCGGGTTGATCCCCGTCACCGGCTGGCCAAAGCTCAAGGCCCGCCCGGCGCTGGGCCGCAGCAGACCGGCGGCGACGTTCAGCAGAGTCGATTTGCCGCTGCCGGTCGGCCCGACGATGGACACGAACTCCCCCGCCGCCACGGTGAAGCTGGCGTTCTGCACGGCGGTGTAGGTGCGCCCCCGCCCGTCGGGGGATGGAAAGGTGCAGGTCACGCCCTCCAGACAGAGGGCGGGGGCCATCGCGGCGGCCTCGGCCATGGTGAAAAGATCCTTTTCCGTAAGGGGGGTTGCCCGTGGTCGGGCAGCCAGAAGGTCCGTCATCCGTTTGGGCTGCCATACTGGCCGATGCAACGGGTTCCGGCAACATGGTCCGCACAACCGACAATCCGAAGACAACCGCACTCTGGTCAAGGAAGGGACGGTGTAGGGGTGTTGCCACGTTGCAGCGCCTTGCCCCGCCGGTCTAGACTGGCGAACGATACGGAAATGATGACGTTGAGAGGGCAGAATGTCGGGCCGATCCACCCGCCGCGCAGCGCTTTCCGTCGCCGCGTCACTGATTTTTGGACTGGCGGGAGTCGGCGTCGTCGGCGTTGGTGCGGGAGCGGCCACGCTCGTCAAGGTCGGTGCCTATGAGTTTCCACCCTATGTTTCCGACACCGAGCCGGGCGTGACCCCGGCTTTTCTCGACTTGCTGAACACCTCGCAGAGCGAAGTTCGTTTCGAACTCGTTTCGACCTCGCCGCAACGGCGCTACGAGGATATGGACCAAGGACGCTTCGACATGATCGCGTTCGAAAGTCTGGCCTGGGGCTGGCAGGGACGCCCGGTGGAGGCGACGCAGGTGTTTCTGCGCGACGCTGAGGTGTTCGTCGCCAAGGCTGCCCCCGATCTCGACCAGTCCTTTTTCGCCCGACTGGACGGCAAGACGATTCTGGGCCGTCTCGGCTATCATTACGCCTTCGCCGGGTACAACGCCGATCCGGCGGAGTTGGAACGCCGCCACCGGATGCGGGTGACGATGACCCACGAGGGCAATGTCCGCAACGTGGTGGCCGGGCGCGCGTCGCTGGCCATCGTCACCCGGTCCTTTCTGAACCGGTTTTTGAAAGCCAACCCGGACCTTGCCCCCCGGATTCTGGTGTCGGAACGCACCGACCAGATTTACGAACACACCATCCTGATCCGTCGCGGCGCACCGATTTCGGTAGAGTGGATGAACGCCCTGCTGGATCGCCTCACCTCCACCGGCGCGCTCGATGCGTTGTGGCGCACCAGCGGCATCACGGACAACGGACCTCCCCGATGACCCGCCCCCTCCCCCAAGCGCCGTTCCGGTGGGGCCGTTCGCTGCTGGCGCGGACCAGCGCCACCATGCTCATTGCCACCGTGTCCATCGGCTTGCTCGCGGTTGCCGTGTCGGCTCACATCGTGCGCGATCAACGCCATGCCGACCTGTTGCGTCGCGCCGAACTGGTGGCGGCTACACAAGCCGACGCCCTGAGCGGCGCGGTGTGGGAGCTGGATTCCCGATCGGTCCAATCCACCATCGACGCGCTGCTGGCGCGTGACCCGGCGATTCGCGACATCGTGGTGTATGAAGCGACCCGGCCGCCGCCCCTTGCCCGCGCCACCGCCGCCATGTCGGCCACCGATTCCGCCGCAACGCTGCGCATCGACCGCCCCATCGTGATGCGTGATCGCGAAGGGCGGACGGAAACGGTCGGTCGTCTGGACATTGTGTATTCGACCGCCGAAGAGTGGCAGGCGACGTTGGACGCTCTGGTCCCGGTCGTCGGGCTGCTGCTGCTGTCCCTGCTTGCCGCCATCGGGTTGCTGGGCGTCACCCTCAACCGGATCATTTTGCGGCCGCTGCAGCGCTTGACCCAGTTGGCCCGGGCAATGGCACGCGGTGACTATGGCGCGCGAATCGATAGCGCCCGCAGCGACGAAATTGGCGTTCTGGCGCTCAGCTTCAACCGCATGGCCGAAACGGTCCAGGATCACACCCAAACCCTGGAAACCCGTGTGCAGGAACGGACGGAGGCGCTGGCCGCGACCAACCGCGCCATCATGGACAGCATCAACTACGCCCAACTGATTCAGTCCTCCATCCTCCCCAGCGCTGACAGCCTGTCCGATGGGTTGCGCGACCACATGGTGTTGTGGCGTCCGCGCGACGTGGTCAGTGGTGATTTCTACCTGTACCGACCGACCACCAGCGGCTTTGTCATCGCCGTGGTCGACTGCACCGGGCACGGCGTGCCGGGTGCCTTCATGACGATGACCGCCAGCGCCATGCTGAACAACGCGCTGGATCAGTTGGGAGCCGATGACCCAGCCGCCATTCTGACCGCCGTTGACGCGAAGGTCCGCACCACCTTGAACCAGGATGGAGAAGCCCGCACCCTGGCCCAGCGCTTTGACAACGGGCTTGATCTGGCGCTTTGCCATGTTGTGCCGACGCAAGGCCGCCTGACCTTCGCCAGCGCCCGCATACCGTTGCTGATCGTCAACGACGACGGCGTGACCGAGGTGCGTGGAGACCGGGACAGCTTGGGCTATCGCCGCTTGTCAGCCGAGGTCAACGGCCCGCGCTTCACCAACCACATCATCGGCTTGCAGCCGCACCAGAGCTTTTTCCTGTCAACCGATGGGCTGACCGACCAGAACGGGGGCGAGTTGGGGCGTCGATTCGGCAAACAGAGGCTGCGTGATGAATTGGCATACACGCAGAACATGCCATTGAGCGAGATCAAAGCGATTTTGGAACACCGCCTGGACCGTTTTCAAACAGGGCGAAGTCAGCGGGACGACATCACATTGATCGGATTTCGCGTTTGAGTGGTTCTTTGGGCCACAGCCGCTTTCAACCCCTGACCGACTGACGCGCCGCGTTGCATGGATCGGAACGATCTTTTCCATCAACCCGACGAAATCATTCACACCTTCGGGTATTTGCGCCAAAGCAGCGTGTTGATTTCATGCATTTTGCTGGACGCTCATTCTAGAGTATGGTCCACCCGATTGGGTGGCAGGAGGAAACTGAGAAGATGGCTACGCCAACGATCATCGTGGTCGAAGACGAAAATTCCCTGCGATCCGATATGGTCGAATATCTGGGGAAATGCGGCTTTGAAACCGTCGGTGCGCGCAGTGGTTCGGAGATGGACCAGCTTCTCAGCCAACGGTCAGTGTCCATCATCGTGCTGGACGTGAACTTGCCAAATGAAGACGGGTTCAAAATCGCATCCCGATTGCGTGACAGCCATGGTGTGGGAATCATCATGGTCACGGCCCGTGGAACCACGGTTGATCGTGTGGTCGGATTGGAAATTGGCGCGGACGCCTATCTTGTCAAACCGGTCGAACTGCGCGAGTTGGAGGCGCAGGTCAAATCCCTGCTGCGACGCCTGGGTGAGCGCGCCGGTGACAGCGTGACAAGCTCACTTTCGCCTTCTGATCCGACAGCGGAGGGCGACGAACCGCGTTGGCTTCTTGATCCGACCGAGTGGGCGTTGACCAGCCCGAGTGGCGTGCGCATCAGTCTGACCAGCATGGAAATGAAACTGACGTCCCTGTTGGCGGGGCAAGCCCGCAAACCGGCAACGCGGGACCAGATATCCCAAGCGCTCTACAATCGCCGCTGGAATCCAGAGGATCGATCCATTGATACGGTTGTTGGTCGATTGCGCCACAAGGTGGAAGCCGCCATCGGTGGGGCTGCCCCACTGAAATCCGTCCATGGGGTCGGCTATGTGTTCTCAGCCCCTGTCCGTGTTCTGGGCAACGGCTGATCGCGGACCATCGGCGCGCGCGATGGTCAATCACGCTCCGGTGTCTGGCGTGGAAACAGAAGCACGAAGCGTGTGCCCGTCCCTATGGCACTGTCCACGGTGATGCTGCCCTTCAACGCGCCGACCACCAGATTGTGGACGATGTGAAGCCCCAGACCGGTCCCGCCATGGCCGCGTCGCGTCGTGAAAAACGGCTCGAACACCCGCAACCGATTGTCTTCCGACATGCCCACACCGTCGTCGGCGAAGCTCAACCGCACCATGTTGACGTCGGACAACTCCACCGCCAGAGTCAAACGCCCAGCCCGCCCATCCGGAAAGGCGTGGGTCAGGGCGTTCATAACCAGATTGGCCAGAATCTGCGACAGAACACCGGGAAAACTGTCCAACTCGACGTCCGCCGGACACAGCACCGTGACCGTATGCCCGGAAGGCCGCAGCTTGGGTTGAAGGCTGGCCAAGGTCTCCTGAAGGGTTTTTGACAGGTTGAATCGCCGCCGCTCTGCGCTGGCGCGATCCACGGCCACTTGCTTGAAGCCGGTGATGAGTTGCGCAGCCCGTTGGCAATTGGTCAAAATCAAGGTTGCTGTGTCACCGGCGGTGGCGAGGTAGCGGGCGAAATCGCCCCGGCTGATGGTGCCGTCGTCCGACAAACGCCGCAGTTCCCGGGTGGCGTCGGCCAGATGGGATGCGCAGGACACAGCGATGCCAACCGGTGTGTTGATTTCATGGGCAACCCCAGCGACCAACGCGCCCAGAGACGCCAGTTTCTCGGCCTGAATGATGGCTTCCTGCGCCTCGCGCAGATGGGCGAGCGCGGTTTCAGCCTCTTGCCGCCGCCGCTCCAACTCCTGATTGGCCGCACCGAGTTGGGCTTGCAGCCGGTCGCTGACACGCACCAAGCGGCGCTGTTCGCGCGTGCTGCGTTGAAACGCCTCCACCAGCTCCTCAAAATCGGCGGCGCAATCCGGTGCCGCAACCGCCAAAGCCTCTCCCAGCTTGCGGGCCTTTTCAATAGCCTGTTCTTCGGCTGCGAAGAGGTTGAAATTCATCCGATGCTGCCGACGGGCACATTGCGCAGTGAAAAGGCAACATGGTGAAGGTCTTCTGAAAAATCCTCCCCCAACTCCCGCATCGACTCGTCGCTGTCTTCGTAACACCAGATCACCGAGACCGGACGCCCAACCCGAGCGACCGATTCCAGCATTTGAAAAATATTCATCAGGACCTTGGCGCTTGAGCTGTTGAAATACAGCAACTCCATATCGAACTGAATCGGTATCAGAACGGATTCGGCCAGATAAGCGCGCAACGCTGTGAAGACGGGACCGAAAAAGGTCGCCACATCGTCGGGATAGGATTCACCGCTCATCCGCAGATGACCGGTGGCGAAGTCAAAGGCCACGGTCGGCGTTCGACCGGTGCCGGGGATGTTGAGAGAGTCCATCGGTTTCGTTTGTGTCCCACGCCGGTCAGATGCGGACCTTCAGGCAGAAAAAACTGCGCTCGTCGTCCATCGTGTCAAAATCATAGTCGATTGGCTCGCTGGCGCGCCGGGCAATCTCGATCAATCCTATGGTGGCTCCCCGGCTGCCATCCTCCGGTTCCTCCCGCAACTGTTCGCGGTAATACGTCTTGATCCCCTCCCGGTCCAGGCTGCGCAGGTGATCGAGACGTTCGCGCAGGCGCGGCACATCATCGTTGCGCACGGTGTTGCCGCAGACGATGAACACGGTGTTGCGCTCCATCCCGATTGTCACCATGCCCGCGCTCAATTCCACCGCGCGTGTGGTTGCCCCTGTCACCTTTTCCGCCGAATACCGGATGATGTTCTGCATCTGCTCCACAAACACGGCGAAGACCCGGCGCACGGTTGGCGCGTCCGTATCCGCCAGAGTCATTTTCTCTCGCAGCGCTTCGCCCAAGGAATACAAAATTCCTTCGGACAGATAGCCGCAGAACGAAAAGACAATACCCTTGTCATCAAGATCGCGTTTGATTGCGGCGTATTGTTGAGCAAGCATGGACTGCGCTTTCCCAATTCGATCCGAGGACACGCAACGCCAGCATCTGACGTGATTGCGGCAAAAGGCATGAAAAATATGTCAGTTCCGGCGGTAAAGAGCCATAGATTTCCAAATCCCACACATTCATTCAGGCTTTTCACTCTTCCACCGGCATGGTCCTGATCTCAGACGGAGACCGGAAGAATGACTCGGAAGCGTGTCCCCTCCCCCACACGGCTGTCCACCGTCACCGCCCCGCCGTGAAGGTGAACGATCTGTTGAACGGTGTGCAGCCCTATGCCGGTCCCCGGAACACCAACGGCGCAGCTTCCTCGAAAGAAGCGGTCAAACAGCCTGGGTATCTCGACGTCCGGTATCCCGCGCCCTTGGTCCGCAACCTCAATCACCGCCATGCCGCCATCGGTGTGACCGCACAGTGTGATCGCCGTGCCGGCCCCGGAGTATTTGACCGCGTTTGTGATCAGGTTGGTGAGAACCACGCTGATGAGGTGACTGTCCACCTCCGCCTGACGGGGCAGACCGCCCAGATCCACCCGAAACATCCGATCCGGATACGCAACCTGAAAAGGGTTTGCGACGGTGAGAATCAGGATCGCCAAATCGGTCGGGCTGCGCTCCAAAATCATGGCGTTGCTTTGCAGCCGTTCATCGGTCAGATGGGCATCGATCAGACCCGTCAGACGCTGAACACTGCCCCGGATGACCGACAACCGTTCCAACATATCCGGCCCGCTTTGCTCAGCCCGAAGCGCCAGAAGCTGCGCGGCGCTGTCAATGATCGCCAGAGGGGTGCGGAATTCGTGGCTGACCATGCTCAGAAACTGGCTTTGGTTCTCCTTGGCGCTCAATTCGCGCTCCAGCGCGCGTTCGACCCGCTCCTTGGCTTGAATCAGGGCGCGCTGGTTGGCCGCCAGTTCCGCCGTCCGTGTCTCCACCCGCTGTTCCAGCGACCGGTTCAGCGCGATCAACTCCTCATACAGACAGACATTGTCGAAACCAATGGCGACACGGTTGCAGAACAGCTCCAACAGGCGATGCTCATCCGCCGTGTACGGTTCCTCGCGCTCCAGGACCAAAATGGTTTTTCCATGCTCGCGGGTGCGGAACACCAGCACGCAATGGCCACCGGAATACAGATTGTGATTGGTTTGCTGCGCCTCCTCCACCTCTGACGACAGGACGGAGGACAGCGCATCCGCAATCGGCAAGCCCACGATGCGGGAATGCCGACCGATCCCCGCCACCACCGCCATGTGCGGCACGCCATCGCCCCGTTCGACACGCCGACAGGCGAGAATGGCCGGATCACCGCCTGGATCGACCACGCGCGACAACTGATCCACCAGAGTTTCAACAAAGGCCCGCATGGAACGCAACTCGAACAGCGACGCCGAGGCGCTGAGGATTCGTTCCAGCCCAAGCCGGTTCCGCTCGATCGTCACGATGTCACGCCAGGCCCGCAAGGCGCTGACCAGCGTGGTGAACAGCCGTTGAGCGGTCAGTTCGCTCTTGGCCTTGTAATCGTTGATGTCGTAATCGACGATCACGTCACGCTCAGGGGCCTGCCCCGGTTGCCCGGTCCGCAGAATGATCCGCATCCGCCGGTTTCCCAGATCATCGCGGATGTGGCGGACCAGCCGCAAACCGGCGTCCTCCGTCTCCATGACGACGTCCAGCAACGCAACCGGCAGATCCGGGCGTTCGGCGAGAATGGTGCGCGCCTCCGCTGCCGACAACGCGCCGACCACTTCAAACGGGCGACCGTCATAGTCGAAATCACGCAACAGCACGGATGTCATCGCGTGCACCTGCGGATCGTCATCCACGACCAGGATTGGCCAGGGTTCCCCTCGGGAGCGCGGCAAGCGCGCGGCGGTGTCGTCCGCATCGCTCCCGAACAGAGGTTCGTCGTCCCACGCCTTCATCCGCTCTGCCTCAAATGCCCCAATGCCCCAATGTCCCCTGAGGTGCAGGACGCACCCGTCGTACCGCGCGCCCGTGACCCGGCCCCGAACAATCGTATCATGTCATTCATCGGCGGAATGTGTGTTGTTGTGATTGGTTCAATTTGTTACAAACTGGAGACTTTTGTCGCGGATTGCCGAGAATCCTCGCCAATCAGACATTTCCCAACACCGCTTTAGTTTGTATAATTTTTCATCTGCACTTTATTGTTGTCCTTCAAAGAGTTTTCGCAAACACGGTTGCGTACACCCTTGCCTCAACGGATGGTCGCCGGATGCCGCCGATTCACGATGTCTTTGGCATAGCGGTTTTGCTTCTTGGCCTCACCGCACTTGGTCTGTCGGTGATCTTTGAGGCATCCCGTTTGAGCGCAACGGCGGGCCGCTTGGCCATGGTCCGCCGCCGTCTGCAAACACGCCAGCGTGAAAAGCTGGACACAAAAGCCAATCTTGACAAGCACGAGGCTGACGTCACCGCCAAGCAAGCGAAGCTTGACGCGATGACCGCCGAACGCGCGCGCATCGTTGCCGCCACAACGGCGCTCAAGCTGTCGAAAATCGAAATGGTTCATGAAATCGGCGAGCCTGACAGCGGCGCGCTGCTGTTCCAAGGGGATCTGCGCACCAACCCGGAACAGGGGCGCCCCGATCAGCGACGCATTGTGTTCGCCAAGGAGATTTGGGAGCGCAACAACGTCGCCCATGTCTGGGCGGACAATCCTGAGGCGGCCATGGCGGCAATCCAGCGCGCCTTCACCGCCCGATCCGGCATCATCGCCACCCGTCTGCAACGGATCGGAACCGCGCGCGTCTCCGGAAGCAATGAAACACAGGCCGCGCCCCCCGCAACCGTGCCAGACGCCGCTGCCACCACGCCAACCCTGCGCCCGCCTGCCACCACCATCGCCCCCTCAACCGCAGCTCCCCCCGCTGGCGACGCTGCGTCCGTGGACAGCGGCGTTCACGCGCCCGCCTTGGCCTCTGCCGAGGCTGCATGACCGCACTGTTTCTGTACGCCGCGATGCTTTTCATGATCGGCAGCGTCCTGGTGAACCGGATTGGTCAACGCCGTCTCGCCGAAGCCCGCAAATCCTTGACCGAAGAAGAGAACGCGCTGCTGGCCCTTGAGCGGGACATCAACGACAGCGCGCGCCGACTGTCGGAAACCAAAATGCGGGAAGCCGGCCTGGATGACCAGCTTCACACCATGCGCCTGACCTTGGAGCATCTGACGGAAAAATTCGACGAGGCCCGCGCCGCGCCGGTGGAGCGCTATCACATCTTCGACCGACTGGACGCACGTCCCGGCAACATCTGGTCAGTGGAAATTCGTCGGTCGGACGATTCGGGCAGCAGCAACCGCATGGCCGCCGCATGGCCAACGCCGCGCACCTATCTGATCGTCGCCTCCACCCCGCGCGAGGCCGCCGACCGTGCCCTGCAACGCTTCCCGCGCAACCAAGGGTTTGAGATTGGCAACGCCGTCCCATGCGGTCTGTTCAAGACCAAACGATCAAGCAGCGGTGACGAGGGGATGACGTAACCAGCTGATTCCGAGACTCAGGACAACGGACTTTTCGGCAGCTTCTCGGCGATGCCGAACAGAGTGGCGCGCCGTTCAATTTCGGCCATCACCTCCTCCGGCGGAATTTCGAGATCGGCCAGCAGCACCATCAGATTGTAGAGCAAATCCGCCGATTCCAGAACCACGGCGGCACGGTCGTTGCGCATGGCGTCGATCGCCACCTCAATCGCCTCTTCCCCCAGCTTGCGCGCCATGCGGGCACGGCCTTGAGACAACAGCCGGGCGGTGCGCGAGCCATCAGGCGCTGACTGCGGATCGCGTCGCAAGGTCAGGATGGCGTCGTACAGGGTGCGTAAGGGATCATGAAGGGTGATTGTGGTCATGTCCTCAAGATCGGAAGGCACTCCATCCGCGTCAAGCCGCCGCACCCCTAAGAGCGTTGACCGTCGCCGCGCGCTGGGGTCACACGCTGGCGCGGACCGTTTCCACCATGGTCTCCAAACGCCCCAGATCACGGACCACAAGGGCGTCCACCCGGCGTTCCACCAGGCCGTCGCGCGCCAGATCACTCAGCACGCGGGCAACGGTTTCCCGCGTGGTGCTGACCCGCGCCGCGATGTCGGAATGCACGGGAATCGGGGCGATCACCGCCGTCTTGCCTTCAATCCTCCCGCGCTTGGCCAAGCGCAGCAACTCGGCGTGCACCCGGTTGTTGGCCCCCAGGGTGGAGAGTTCCATGATGCGGTCGGTGGCAACGCGGAGCTTGCCGCTCAACCGCAACATCATCGCCATGGCCAAGGCGGAATGTCCGGCCACCAACTCCTGAAACGGGCGCGGGCCGAGAAAGGCGATGAGTGTGCCTTCACGCAAGGCCACCACCGAAGCGGAACGGGGGCGTCCATCCAACGCGGACATCTCGCCGACAAACTCCCCGGCGTCGATGTCGTCAAAGCTGATTTCCTTGCCGCCAGCGGAGTGGCTGAGAACCCGGACCCTGCCTTCGACGATGAAGGCGACGTCGCTGGTTTCCGCCCAATGATCGATCAACTGCTCGTCCAAACCGAACCGCCGCCACCGGCATTGCCGCACCACCGCCGCCCGCTGTTCCGCCGATAGAGGGCGCAACAGCTGAATCCGGTCCAACGCATCCGGTGCGGTGAATTCGGGGTGGGTCGACACGGTCGCGACGGATCCTTCGACGGTGAAGCGATGCAGGACGATGAAGAATAACCCGCTCTCCAGCAAGGGGGAAACAGGAACTCATGCGCCTGCGCGCCGTTCCGTCCAAGGATCACGTTTTTTCGCAGCGCGATGGTTGAGCCGCAGCGCGCCATGCATCACTATGGCTCCAAAGGAGTTTTGATGGATGGCGCGCGTGGATCGGAAAGCCGGGGGCAAAGGCGCGGCGGCGCAACCGAACAAGGAAGCAACCAGCAAAGGCACCGACCGACCGCGCCGGGAACGGATCGGGCTGGTGGGCCGGTTGCGCGCCTACTTCCTCGCCGGCATTCTGGTGACGGCCCCCATCGCCATCACGATCTACATCGCCTGGTGGTTCGTGTCTTTCATCGACGGGCACATCCGCCCGCTGATCCCGTCGTCCTACAACCCGGAAAACTACCTGCCCTTCTCGATTCCGGGCATCGGGGTTCTGACGGTCATCATCGTGGTGACGCTGATCGGTGCCTTCACCGCCGGGTATGTCGGGCGTCTGTTCCTGGGCCTGAGCGAAGGGGTGGTCGAACGGATGCCGGTCGTCCGCTCGGTCTACAGCGCGGTGAAGCAGATCTTCGAAACCGTGCTGGCCAAGAAATCCAACGCCTTCCGTGAGGTGGTGGTGTTGCAATACCCGCGCGCCGGGGTTTGGTCGCTGGGCTTCATCACCGGGTCGGCCCACCCGGAGGTGCAGCAGGTCTGCGCCAGCGCCAACCATGGGGAGGAGATGGTCAACGTCTTCATCCCCTGCGCGCCCCCCACCACCGGCTTTCTCATCATGGCACCGCGCCACGAGGTGAAGGTGCTGAACATCACGGTCGAGGATGGGCTGAAAATGGTGATGTCGGGCGGCATCGTCGTGCCGCCGGACCGCCGCCCCACCGCCGGGACGGCCACAAGCAGCCCGTCAGGCGGGACCCCAGCCCCCGCCCTCAGCCCGACCGAAGCGTCTTAGCCGCCGCGTCGCGTTCGAACAGATAGAGCAAGGTCCGCAGGGCCTGCCCGCGCGGCGTCGCCAGTTCGGGATCGCGCTCCACAATCAGCTTGGCGTCGTCGCGCGCCACCGCCAGCAACTCCCCATGCACCGCCAGATCGGCCAGCCGGAAGCCCGGCAAACCAGATTGCCGGGTGCCGAGCAGTTCACCCGCCCCGCGCAGGCGCAAATCCTCCTCGGCGATGATGAATCCGTCCTCGGTGTCGCGCAGGGTTTTCAATCGGGAGCGGGCGGTTTCGGTCAGATGCGGATCGAACAGCAGCAGGCAGGTGGATGGCTTCTCGCCCCGCCCGACCCGCCCACGCAGCTGGTGAAGCTGGGCCAGACCGAACCGCTCGGCGTGCTCGATCACCATGACCGTCGCCTCCGGCACGTTGACGCCGACCTCGATCACCGTGGTGGCGACCAGCACGTCGAGCGCGCCCTCGGCAAAGGCGGCCATCACCGCGTCCTTGTCCGGCCCGCGCATCTTGCCATGGACCAGCCCGACGCGGTCGCCAAAGGCCCCGGTCAGGAAGGCGTGGCGTTCGGTGGCGGCGGCGAGGTCGATCTGTTCGGATTCATCGACCAGCGGACAGACCCAGTAGATCCGTGCGCCCTCCTGCACCTTGCGGCGGATGCCGTGGACGATCTCCTCCAACCGGTCGAGCGCAACGGTGACGGTTTGCACCGGCTTGCGCCCAGCGGGTTTTTCCAGCAGGCGCGACACGTCCATGTCGCCATAGGCGGTGAGCGTCAGCGTGCGCGGGATGGGCGTGGCCGTCATCACCAGGACGTCGGTGGCCCGCCCCTTGGCCGACAGTTGCAGGCGCTGATGGACGCCAAAGCGGTGCTGCTCGTCGATCACCGCCAGCGCCAGATCGTGAAAGGTGACATCCTCCTGAAACAGCGCGTGGGTCCCGACCAGCAGGGACAATTCGCCCGAGGCCAGCCGGTCCAACACCGCCTGACGCGCCTTGCCCTTGTCGCGCCCGGTCAACAACCCGATCTCGACCCCGGCGGCCTTGCACAGCGGGGCGAGGCTTTCGGCGTGCTGGCGGGCCAGAATCTCGGTGGGAGCCATCAGGGCGGCCTGCGCGCCGGTTTCCACCGCGTTCAGCATGGCCAGCAGCGCCACCACCGTCTTGCCGCTGCCGACATCACCCTGCAACAACCGCAGCATGCGGGCGTCCGACGCCATGTCGGCGTAAATCTCCTCCAGCGCCGTGGCCTGCGATCCGGTGAGCGCGAAGGGTAAGGCGGCCAACGCCTTCTGGCGCAAGGAGCCGTCGCCCTGGGTGACGCGCCCGGTCAGACGCCGTTGGCTGGCCCGCACCAGCATCAGGGCCAACTGATTGGCCAGCAGCTCGTCATAGGCCAGGCGGCAACGCGCCGCCGTGGTGGTGGCGAGGTCGGCCTCGTCCTCCGGGTTGTGGGCGCGGGTCAGGGCGTCGGCCCAGCCCGGCCAGCGCCGCCGCTCCAGCCACGCCGCGTCCTGCCATTCCGGCAGGGCCGGAAGCTCGGCCAGCGCCGCGCGCACCGCTTTGCGCAGCGTCTTGGCGGGCAGACCGGCGGTCATCGGGTAAACCGGCTCCACCATGTCGATGTCGTCGCGCGCCTCCAGCGGGACCACGGCGTCGGGGTGGGAGATCTGCGGGGTGTCGTTGAACCATTCGACCTTGCCCGACACCACCATGGTCGAGCCGATCGGCATCTGCCGGGCCAGCCAATCGCCCTTCACATGGAAATAGACCAGCTCCAGCACGCCGGTGTCGTCGGTGCAGCGGACGCGGTAGGGGTGGCGCGGGTTGACCGGCGCAACGTGCGAATCGATCCGCACCGTCAGCGTGGCGATGCGCCCGTTCGGGGCCTGGGCGATCTTGGGCGAAAACCGGCGGTCGATGACCCCACAGGGCAGATGCCACAGCAGATCGACGACATGGCCACCCGCCAGCTTCTCCACCAGCTTGCCCAGACGGGGGCCAAGGCCGGGAAGCGCCGTGACCGGCTTGAACACGGGAAACAGAACGACGGGACGCACGGGAGCAGACCGATCCGGCTGGCTGACAGGCCCTTCAGAAAGCGGCAGCCGCTGCGGCACGTCAAGGCCGGTGTTCCACAATAACCGGATGGCAAAAGGAAAATGGCGGAGCGTGACCAGGATCTGGACGAGCATGGCCGGGGGGCAACCATGACCGGACCCAATCCCATCACGCTCCGCCGAAAGGCACCACCCGGCGGGGGGATGAACAACAGCCGGATGGGCGATTCAGTTCGGTGGCAGGGGGAAACGCCACCGAGGGAGGAGACATCAGAAGACACACTTAAGGAGACGCACTTGCAAAACGCACTGTGAAGACACTGCTCTCTCGTGCGACGGGGCCGGTCTGTGGGGGAAGAAGAAGCGCCCCCGTCACAGGATGAACAGTATCTCAGGGTGCGTGAACCGGGTCTGACGGCTGGATGAAATCCGCTTCATGAACCGGGGTAAGGCGAAGAGCAGTTTCAGAGATGGGCGGCCACGGTTTCGGCGCTCTGGCGCTGCGCGGCAGCGGCCAACCGGTACAGCTCATCGCCGTCCAGAATGATGACGATCCGCCCGTCGTTCAGCAGCGACACGCCCCCCACCCCCGGTACATCGGCCAAACCGGGATGGCTTTCGCGCACGAACAGATCGCCGCGCCGCAGCAGCGTGTCGATCTCCAGCCCGATGCGGCGGTCGCCCTGGCGCAGCACGACGATCAGGCGCTGCCCCTCCCCCTGCGGCGGCCACGGCCCATCGGCGGGAAAGCCCAGCGCGTCGGCCAGACGGACCACCGGCAGGATGCGGTTGCGGCGCAACACGGTCCAGCGCCCGGAGACGACACGGAAGGCGTCGGCGGTGAAGCCGCACACCTCCTCCACGCAGCGGTCGGGGATCGCCAGCACCTGATCGCCGATCTGCACCAGCAGGGTGCGGACAATCGCCGCCGACAGCGGCAGATCGATGGCAAAGGCGGTGCCAACCCCCTCGCGCGTGCGAATGGCGATGCTGCCGCCCAGGCGGGTGATGGCGTTGCGCACCACATCCATGCCCACCCCGCGCCCGGAGGTTTCGGTCACGGCCTCCGCCGTCGAGAAGCCCGAGGCGAAGATGAAATCATGTAGCGCGTCCGGCGGCAGGCGGTGGCTGTCCTCCTCCCCGATCAGGCCGCTGCGCACCGCCTTGGCGCGCACCGCCTCCGTCGCGATCCCCCGGCCATCGTCGGCGATCTCCACCACCACCCGGCTGTTGCGCTGAACCGCGCGCAGGCTGAGGGTGGCTTGCCCCGGTTTTCCGGCGGCCTCGCGGTCGGCGGGCGATTCGACGCCGTGGTCGATGGCGTTGCGCACCATGTGCATCAACGGGTCATAGAGCGTTTCGACCATGCTCTTGTCGATGCGGACGTCGCCGCCATCGACCAGGAAGCGGACCGTTTTGCCCTGCACACGCGCCAGCTCGCGCACCACACGGGGAAACTGGGAAAACAGCGTGTCGATGGGCACGACGCGCAGGTCGAGCGCGGATTCGCGCAGCCGGTCGACCGAGCGGCTCAACTGGGCGTCGAGATCCAGCAGGGCGCGGCGATGATGCTCCACCGCCTCCTGCACGGCGCGCAAGGCGGGATCGCCCGCGCCCAGCCGGTCGGTCAGCGCGGCGAGCGCCTGCTCCAGCCGCAGATCGTTGGCGGTGGCGTTCAACTCACCCGACAGCAGCACCATGCCGTCGATGCGCGACATGAAGCGGTCCACCACCTCCCCCGGCACGCGCAGGACGCCGCCGCTGGTCGGCGCGGGCGCGCGGGCGGCGGATGGAGCGGCGGGGGGCTGAACCACCGGGGTTGGAGAGGCCGGAGCCGCAATGGACGACGATGGCGGCACCATCGGGGCGGCTGGGGCGGGCGGTGCGGGTGTCAGGGTGGCGGGGAGCGCGTCGGTCGCAGGCTCCTCCCGCTCCGGTGGGGTCTCCTCGGCGTGATCCTCCAGATCGGGGGCGCAACGGCGAAGGTGCAGAAGGTCGCCAGCGGGGTTGATCGCCCGCAAACCCGCCTGCAACGTCGCCACATCCGGCGGGGCGGCGACCAGCACGCGCAGCCAGGTCTTGCCGTCGATGAATTCCGGCCAGTTGGTGATCGCCCGCACCGCGCTGCCCAGCCAGGCGACGAAGCCGGAGGCCACCTCGGCCGAACTCTCCAGGAAGGCCGTGACCTCGTACAGCGACAGGGTGGGATCGGCGACCGCCGCGCGCAGATCCGCCGCGCTGTCCGGCGACAGGAAGCGCAGCAGGCCGGAATCCAGGCCGAAGGCGGTCAACTCCTCCGCCGTGAAGGGGCGGCGGGACTCGGCGGCGGCGGACGCGGCGTCAACGAAGCGGCGCAAACGGTCTTCCAGCGCGGCGCAGGCGTCGGAGTCCAAATCCTCCGGCGGGTCAAGCGTGGCCTGATGGGACAGGCGCGCCACCATCGCCCGGCTGTCGGCCAGCAGTCCCGGCCAATCGGCGTGCGTCAACGGGGCCGCCCGCCGCACCACATCGCCCACCACCCGCATCAGGGCCGCTGCGCGCGGCAGGGACAGGATGTCGAGCGTGGCGGCCAATCGGTCGAGCTGCCCGGCCAGCTCCTCCCCGGCGGATTCGCCGTGGACCTGGGCCGGATCGGCCATCAACTCCAGGCAACGATTGGTCCCGCGCGCCAGGGCCTGGGCGTTGTGATCGGCCAGCAGGGTGGCGAGGATCGCCGACCCGGCGTCGCGCCCCGACAGACGGCCAACACGGGCGCTGGCCAGCGTCAGGGCCTGCAACTCCCGCAGGATGGCGTCGGGATCGCGGTCGGACATCCCGGCGCGGAACCGGCGGAACACGTCGGCGAAGGGGAGGAAATTCAGCCGTTCGCAGGCGATTTCCAGCCGCTCGGCGGTGTCGTCAACGCTGCGGAACCCCTCCTCGTCCAGCACCGACAGGTCGAGCGCGCGGGTCAGCGTCGCCATGCCGTCGTGCAGCAGGCCGACGAAACGCACCAGCAGCTTGTCGTTGTCGTGCAGCTTGGCCGGGGGCGGAGCCGGTTGGGCGGGGACGGGCTTGGCCGCCGCGCCGTCGGGACCACCGCCCAGCGCGTCGAGCCGCGCCAACAGATCGGCGTCGGCCTTGCCGTCCTTGCGCTCCCGCTCCGCCAGTTCGGCCAGCCCGCGCAGGGCGTCCAGCGCCTCCAGCAGACCGTCGGCGACCGGCCCGGCCAGCGTCAGAGTCCCGCCACGCACACGGCCCAGAATGGTTTCGGCGCGGTGGGCCACCGCCTCCATCGCGAACAGATCCATCGCCCGCGCCGCGCCCTTCAGCGAATGGAAGGAACGGAACAGCGCGGCCACGCGCTCCGCCCCGCCCGCCTCGCCGGAGGGGTCGGACAGCAGCCGTTCGATGGCGTCGAAATGCTCGCCCGCCTCGACGCCGAACTGCCGCCACAGGGTTTCGATCAGCTCGCTCATGCCCCGCGCGCCCGTTCCGTCAGGACCGCAGGGGCAGACCGGCGGCCCGGCGGATGGCGACGACGATGTCGTGCCCCTTCTTGTGGGCCAGATCGAGGCTCATCGTGCCGGATGGCTTGGCGATGATCTCCACCGCCCCCAGCGCGCGGGCCTCGTTCGCTTCGGGCGAACCGACCTGCGCGACCGAGGAAATGATGATCACCTTGGCGCGCGACGTCAGGGACAGATGCTCCATCACCTCCAGCCCCGACATTTCCGGCATCTCGATGTCGAGCAGCACGATGTCGGGCTTCAGCGTCTTGACCATCTCCAACGCCACCTTGCCGTTTTCCGCCGCGCCGACCAGATCGAGATCCTCGTCGGAGCGCACGATGTCGCCAATGATGGTGCGCATCAGCACCGAATCATCGACCAGCAGGATCGTAGGCTTCGCCATAAACCGGGTTTCCTATGCTTGCGTAAGAGTGAAGAGAGCGTTGAGTTTGGCCGCCAGCGCGGCGACCGGAAGAACATCGGTGGCCACCCCGGCGCGGATGGCCGAATTGGGCATGCCGTCCACCGCACAGGTGGCGGGATCCTGGACCAGCACCGGATGACGCCGGGCCGCCAGTTCCGCCGCGCCCGCCGATCCGTCGTCGCCCATCCCGGTCAGGATGACGCCGACCGGGGCTGACGCCTCCAGCCCGGCGGAACGGAACAGACGGTTGGCGGAGGGGTGGTGCGGTTCGCCGCTGTCGGCCACCCGCTGCAACAGGAAACGCCCGGCCGCCGACCGCTTCACCGCCCAATCGGTTCCGCCGCGCAGGATGACGACGGTTCCCGGTTCCAGCGGCGCGCCCTCCTCCCCCTCCACCACCGGGCGTTTGAGGGTGCGGGCGAGCGAGGCGGCGAACCCGGCGGTGAAGCTGGCGGGCATGTGCTGGGCCACCACCAGCGGGCAAGGCAACGGCCCCAAGCCCCCCAGCAGTTCGACCAGCGCCACCGGCCCGCCGGTGGACACACCGACCACCACCAGATCGGGCCGGTTGTGCCCTTGCCCGGCATGCCCTCGCCCTGTCCGCTCCGAAACCGGCTGGACGGTGCGCGGGGAAAGCGACGGACGGGCCGTCACCGCCTCCACGACGGGCGCGGGCTTCACCCGCCCCTCGCCCAACGCGGTCATCCGCCAACGCCCCCAATGGCGCACCTTGTCCGTCAGTTGCCGTTCGATCGACACGGTGTCAAAGGCGATGAAGGAGGTGTTCTTGCAGACGAAATCCACCGCCCCGGATTCCAGGGCGCGGATGGTCGCGTTGGCCCCGTCGGAGGTTTCGTTGGACACCATGATGCAGGGCGGCCCCTTCTCCTGCGCGATGGCCTGAACCGCCTCGATCCCGTCCATGATCGGCATGTTCAGGTCCATGGCGACAACATGCGGCTTCAACCGCCGCGACAGGCGCAGCGCCTCCGCCCCGTTGCGCGCCTCGCCGACGATGTCGATGTCGGCGGCGGTCTCCAGCATTTTGCGCAGGGCGACGCGAACGAAGTTGCTGTCGTCCACCACCAGCAAGCGGATGCGCGGCGCGTCCATCAGCCTGGCCTCGCGTTGGTTGTGGAAGCGTCGATCACAGAGGAAGCGTTGACGGACACCGTGCTGACGGGGGGAAGCGCGACCGATCCGGCTGTTTCGGCCGCTTTGGCGTCGGCCATCAGACCTTCCGGGCGCAACACAGGGATGAGCGCGCTGTCCAATCGGATGACGGCGGCGGTGAGACGGTCGGACATCGGATCCACGTCGTCGCTGGGGATCTTGCGGATGCGCTGGATCGAATCGGCGATCACCGCCACCGTTCCCCCTTGAATCTCAATCAGGATGGCAACGCCGGATTCGGCGGACGTCTGCCCCACCGGGCCGCGCGCCAGCAACCGGCGCAGGTCGAGAACGGGCAGGATCGAGCCATCGACGTCGGTCAACCCGTCAAAGCTGCGGCCACCCTGCGGCAGGCGCAGCCGCCCCGACACCTCCACCACCCGGCGCACCCGCTCGAACTCCATCGCGTAGAGCCGCTCCTCCACCAGAAAGGTCAGGAAACGCCGATAAAGGCGGCGCGGCAAGCGGCTGTCGGCCATATCACCGCCATCGGGAATCAGGGGGCCGATCTCGTCCAGATGCTCGCCCAACATGCGCATGCCGCTTCTCACGTCCAGCCAAGCCCCATCGTAATCCACGATTTCGTTCGGCGCATCGGCTTCCCCGGTTTTCACCCGATCCAACGGCACACGCGCCACACCGCGCACCGCGTCCACCCGAACGCCCACCGGGCCGCGCGGGGTGACGTGCACCACCGCGTAACCACCAACGTCCGGAGCCACGCCGTGCGCCGTTCGGTGCAGCGGGCATCCGCTGAGCGGATCGGTCAACAGCACCGGACGCCGTTGCACCCGCCCCATCCCACGCACCAGCGCCGGGGCGTTGGGCAGCGACCGCACTTCCGTCACTGGAAAGACCAGGACAATGTCAGCCATGTCCAGCGCGTGAACACGCCCACCCGCCTCGACGATCAACAACCGCAGCGTGTCGCGTTCCCGCGATGGGTCCGGCGGGTCGGCGGCGAAGCCGGTCAACGCCTTCCCCTCTCCGGCAGCGGCGACCTGAGCCGCCCCCCGGCCCAGTTCCAGCCGCTCCAACGCCAGCAAACGCAGGGCGCGGTCGCCATGACGCAACCGCCCGACGACCGGCGCGCCCGCGTCCTCAACGGCGGGCGGCTCCAGCGTCACCCTGTCCACGGGCAGCGATCCGCCGATCCGCCCGGCGCGCAGCGCCACCAGCCCGTTGACCGCGCGCACCACGATCAACAGCCCGCCCTTGCGCCCCCCGCCCCAGGCCAACCCCAGCGACGGGCAACCGGTGACGTCCAGCACCGGCAGTATCCGACCGGCGACGTTCGCCACCCCATCGACGTGCGGCGGGCTGAAGGGCAAGCGGGTGACGCGGGTCGATTCCGCCACCTCGATCACCTCGGCGTTGTCGAGGGCAAAGGGGGTGCCGGCAATGTCAAAGGTCAGGAAGCCGCCCGTCATGGCACCCCCGCCTTGTCAGAGCGGCGGCGGTAGGCAACGGCACGGTCGCCGTGAACACGCTCGAACGGAGCGCCATCGGGCAAGCGGTCGGTCGCACCCAAAACCAGCCAGCCATCGACCGCAACCGCCCCGATCAAGAGCCGCATCGCCCGCTCGCGGCTGTCGTCGTCGAAATAGATCATGACGTTGCGACAGGACACGAGGTCAAAGGCGTCGTCGGCGGATCGGCCATCCGGCGCTGCATTCCCCATCAGATTGTGCCGTTCAAAACGGACCAGACGCCGGGCATCCTCCCGCACCCGGCGGCAGGGAGCGGCCTCCCCGACCAACGGCACAAACCACGAGGCGTAGGCGGCGGGCAAATCGCGAAACGACCCCATGCCTTCTTCGCCATAGCAGCCGTGGCGTGCCTGCCGCACAGCGATACGGCTGATGTCGGTGCCCACGACCGCCACCTCCCAAGCGGTGGCAACGCCGTCCGTCCCGCGTCGGGCTTCCCCGGCATCGGCCAACGCCTCCAGGGCCAGGATGGCCAGCCCATAGGCTTCCTCACCGCTCGCGCAACCGGCGCTCCACAGGCGCAACCGCCGTTCCGAACGCCGGGCGTCGATCAGGGCGGGCAGGACCCGGTGACGGACATGCTCGTGATGCTGTGGATCGCGGAAGAAATAGGTTTCGTGAATGGTCAGATTTTCAATCAGACTGAGCCAATCCGGGCTGTCAGGATCGGCAGCCTCGATTTGCGCCACCCACAGTTCCAGCACCGCCAACGGCATGGCGGACAGGATACGGGTGAGTTTGCGTTCCAGCGGGCGGTCGTGGCTAATCCCGGCCTTGCGCCGCACATCGTCCAACAGGCGGCGGGCCAGCGCCTCCAGGGTTTCAGGGGACACGCTCACCGGCGGCACCCCGTCACTGCGCCTTGAACCGATCGGCCAATCGGCGGGTGTCGTCGGCCAGGCGCGACAGTTGGACCATGGTGGTGGTGATTTCCTCCGACGCGGCGGCGTTCTTAAAGGCAACGTTGCGGATGTTGCCGACGTTCGATTCGATCTCGACGATGCTGTCCTGCTGCTGGGCCATCGCCCCGGCAACCGATTGCACCATACGGTCCAACTGCGTCACCCGCTCGGCGATGCCGTCCATCATCGCCACCACCTCGGCGGTGGCGGCCATGCCTTCCTCGGCCATGGCAGCGGCGGCCTCGACGATGTCGGCGATCTGGCGAGCGCTTTCGACCGCGTTGTCGGCCAGCTTGCCGACCTCCTCGGCCACCACCTCAAAGCCCTTGCCCTGTTCCCCGGCACGGGCCGCCTCAATGGAGGCGTTCACGGAGAGGATGTTGGTTTTCACAGCGATCTGGGTGATCGCTTCGGTGATGCGCCCGATCCGGCGGCTGTTGTCCGCCACCGTTTGCGACACCCGGACCAGCCGTTCCATTTCGACCTTGCCCTTGTCAGCAAACCCGGCGGTGTCCTTGACCATGTTGGAGGCCGCGCGCGTGCTGTCGGTGACGGACGCGATGGCGCGGGCCGATTGACCGACCGCGCGCACCACCCGGTCCAAGTCCTCCGTCTGAATCGCCGCCCCGTCGGACACTTGCGCCACAGCGGTGCTCGCCTGGCCAGCGGCGACGGCGACCTGGGTCGCCTGCTCGCCAATGCGCTGGAAGGAGTGACGCGCGCCCTCCACCAAAGTCAGCATCACCCCATAAGCACCGGGCAAGGCCGGACCGCACACCGCATCGCTTTCCCCACCTTCGACCAGGCGCGTCAACTCCGCGTGCAGCGTGGCTTGAGTCTTCGCCAGCCGATCCAACGCCGCCTGGCTGTGTCCGATCTCATCGCCACGCGCCGGAGCCGCCCGCCACCCCTCGAATCGCCCCTCAGCCAGCGCCACCGCCGAGGATTCCAAGCGGCGCACCGCATCGGCCACATCAAGCACGATCACCGCCCCGATCAGCAGCGCGATGGCCAGAGCGCCACCGGTGGCCAACCACAGCGTGCGTGTGTCCAACCCCGGCAGGACCAGCGGCAGGACCAGCGGCACCAACGCGCTGGCGGCGGGCAGCGACGCCATCAGGCACAGCTTGGGAACAGCACGCAGATCGACCGGAAAGGACATGGATCGGCTCCCCACCACACGAACGGATCGAGCAAACGGATCGAACAAGGGAAACGGATGCGATGGCAACCGCCATATGACTTGCCGGATGCACCCCAACCGACGCAAGGTTAAACCAAAGCAGCACGCCAAGGCCAACACGCAGGAACATCGTCGGCATGTCGATCGCCACCCGCATCTCCCTGGGGTTTTCCGCCATCCTGCTGTTGACCGTGTCGGTCGCCGCCGTGGGCTGGAACGGGTTGGACACCTACGCCGGACGGGTGGACGTGGCCAGCCGCACCGCCACGCTGGACAGCAAGCTCAACCTCGCCCGGTTGGAGGAGGCGCGCTATCTGATCGACATCGATCCGTCGGCCAGCCGCCGGGTGCGCTTTCTGACCGACTCGCTGAAGGCCGACGCCGAAGCCCTGTTGAACGATCCCGCCCACCCGGTGAACCCGGTGATTCTGGGTGAAGCGCTCGAAAAGCTGACGGTCTACCGCAAGGCCTTTGACGAAGTGGTGCGGTTGGAGGTGGAGAAGTTCGCCAGCCTGTCCAAGCTGCGCAAACAGACCGCTGTTCTGCTGGTTGCGGCGCAATCCATTTCCCACGCGCAAGCCGACCGCTATTCCAACGCGGTGATCCGCCTGCACACCGATCCGATGGACGGTGACGCGATGGCGACCCTGGAATCCTCTGTGGTGATGTCCAGCATCGCCAACCGGATGATCCAGGAAACCCGGGGGGCAATGCTCGACATCCAGCAGTTCCTGATCGAAGGCGGTGGATCGGGCCGTGACAGCCTGAACGCCAGCATCGACAAGCTGTTGTATGTTGTGGCTGACGCCAAGAAAAGCGCGCCTGACTCCTCCACCCAGGCCGACATCGCCAACCTGACCGCTGCCGTTCTGGGGGTTGAAACCGAATTTCTGCTGGTGCGGGACATCATCCAACAGCGGACCAAAGCCCGTGCGGCGATGAAAAGCGCCGCCGATGCCGTGAGCGAACGGGTCGACACCCTGGTCGCCGGGCAGTTGGCGGAGCGCGAGGCCGGGCGCAACCGCGCCGTTGCCCTGTTGTGGACCGGCGCGCTGGGGGCGCTGGCCGTGGGTGTTCTGCTGTCCATCCTCATCGCCCGCAGCCTGAGCAACCCGATCACAGCGACCACGCGGGCGATTCAGCGTTTGGCTGAGGGCGATCTGACCGTCACCATCCCTGGCACCGGACGCCAGGACGAGTTGGGAGCCATCGGTCGTGCCATCAGCAGCGTCATCCAGGTTCTGCACGGTTTGCACCGCGAGATGCACCGGTTGTCCGGGATGACCACGGGGAGCCGCAGCACGGCCGACACCGCCAACGACCGCCCCGTCGCCTTTCACGGGGCCTATGGCGAAATGGTCGATTTGCTGAAGCAAACCGGGGCGGCCTTCCAGTCCATCGGCGATCAGGCCACCCAGGTTGCCATCGCCGCCGGTCAAGCGAGCACCGCCGTGGCGCAGGTTTCTGATGGCGCCTCGGAACAGACCGGCGATCTCGATCAGGTGGTCATCGCCGTGGGGCAGTCCGCCCGCGCCATCGCCCATGTCACTGACAGCACCCGCGACGTGTCCGACATGGTCAAGGATGCCGCCGGTTTCGCCGACAAGGGCAAGCAGGACATGGCCCGCCTGTTGAGCGTGTCGCAGACCATCGCCGAAAACAGCCGCCGGATCGGGCGCATCACCGAAGCAATCACCCAGATCGCTGTGAAAACCAACATCCTCTCCGTCAACGCCTCCATCGAGGCTGCCCGCGCCGGAGAACAAGGCAAGGGGTTCGAGGTGGTGGCCGAGGAAGTCGGCAAGCTGGCCGACAGCGCGGTCGACAGCGCCCGCCAGATCGCCGACATCATCGAGACCGCCGCCGCGATGGCCGCAGAAGGCACCGCCGTGACCGAACAGGCCCGCCGGATGATGGATGGCCTGGCCGAACGCGTCGCCCGTATCGACCAGGCCTTTCAGGCCGTGGCCGTGGCGATGGAGCAGCAGCAGGCATCGGTCAAGGACATCGAGGGATCGGTGGAAAGCGTGCGGATGGTCGCGTCCAAAAACGCCGCCGCGTCGGAGGAAATCGCCGCCACCATGGTGCAATTGTCGCGGTTGGCCGACGACACGCGCCGCCAGGCCGAACGGTTCAAAGCGCTCTGAGGACCCGTTTCCGAAGGTTTACGGATCGGTCGCTTGGCGGGCCTGCTGCACATCGCGCCAGCGGGCGACGTTGCGGTTGTGATCGGCCAGCGACTTGGCGAACACATGCCCGCCGCTGCCATCGGCAACGAAATACAGCAGATCGTGGCGTTCCGGCTTCAACACCGCCTGCAACGACGCCTTGCCCGGGTTGGCGATCGGCCCCGGCGGCAGCCCCGTCACCTGATAGGTGTTGTAGGGCGACTCGAACTTCCAATCGTTTCGGGTCAGGGCGCGTCCCAACTCCCCCGTTCCATCGGTCAGGGCAAAAATCACCGTCGGGTCGGATTGCAGCTTCATCCCGGATTCCAGCCGGTTGATGAACACCCCGGCCACCTTCGCCCGCTCTGTGGCGATGCCGGTTTCCTTTTCGACGATGGACGCGAGGATCAACGCCTGTTGCGGCGTGTCGAACGGCAAACGCGAATCGCGAGCCTTCCAGGCCTCGGCCAGGGTTTGCGTCATCGCCGTCTGCATCCGCTCAATCAGGGCGGCGCGGCTGTCACCATAGGCGTAATGGTAGGTTTCCGGCATCAGGCTGCCGTTCTTGGGCAGTTGCTTGACCGTGCCGGTCAAGGCGGGTTCCTTGTCGAGCAAGGCCACGACCTGAGCCGAGGTCAGCCCCTCGGGGACCGTAAAGCGACGGACCACCGTGTGGCCCTGCCGCAGTTGGTCCAGCACACCATCAATGCTGATGCCCGCCGGAAACTGGTACTCGCCCGCCTTCAAATCGCGGGGTGCGCCGGGGGCTGCGATCATCGCGGTGATCTTCGCACCGGCCAAAAACAACAGCGGCGACGACACGACCCCGGCGTCCGCCAGGGTGATGGCGATGGCCTCCGCACCGCTGCCGCGCGCGATGACCACCGTTTCGGGATGATCGAGAGGGCCGGGGGCCATGACCTGCATGGCACCCCAGACACCAACCCCGGCTGTGGCGCTGACCAGGACCAGCGCCCCCGCAACAATTCGGAGGCCCCAGCCCATGGCGGTTTACGCGAAAGCCTTGAACACCAACGACGCGTTGGTGCCGCCAAAGCCGAAGGAGTTGGACAGCGCCGCGCGCACCTTGCGTTCCTGGGCCACCTTCGGGACCAGATTGACGCCCTGGCAGCTTTCCGACGGGTTTTCCAGGTTCAGGGTCGGCGGAACGATGCCGTGGTTGATCGACTTGATCGAGTAGACCGCCTCAACCGCGCCAGCCGCACCGAGCAAGTGGCCGATGGCCGACTTGGTGGAGGACATGGCCAGATTGTCCATGGCGGACCCGAACAGACGCTTGACCGCGCCCAGCTCGATCTCATCGCCCAGCGGCGTCGAGGTGCCGTGCGCGTTGATGTAGTCGATGTCGTCCGGCGACAGACCGGCGCGCTTCAGCGCGCCGCGCATGGCGCGGAACCCGCCGTTGCCATCTTCCGCCGGAGCGGAGATGTGATAGGCGTCGCCCGACAGACCATAGCCGACCACCTCGGCGTAAATGGTCGCGCCACGGCGCTTGGCGTGTTCCAGCTCCTCCAGGACAACCACACCGGCCCCTTCGCCGATGACAAAGCCATCGCGGTCCTTGTCATACGGGCGCGAGGCGCGCTCGGGCGTGTCGTTGAAGCTGGTGGACAGGGCGCGCATGGCGGCAAAGCCCGCAACACCCAGGCGGCTCACCGCCCCTTCGGTGCCACCGGCCACCATCACGTCGGCGTCTTCCCACATGATCAAACGGGCCGCATCGCCGATGGCGTGCGCACCGGTCGAACAGGCGGTCACAACCGCGTGGTTCGGCCCCTTGAAACCGTGCTGGATCGAGACATGGCCCGACGCCAGATTGATGAGGCTCGCCGGGATGAAGAAGGGCGACAGACGGCGCGCGCCCTTCTCATGCAGCGTGATCGCCCCGTCGGCGATGCCGGGAAGCCCACCGATGCCCGAGCCGATCATGACGCCCGTCATCTCGCGCTCTTCGTCGGTCTGGGGGACCCAGCCGGAATCCTTGATCGCTTCATGGGCGGCGGCCACCGCGTAGACGATGAAATCGTCCATCTTGCGCTGGTCCTTCGGCGACACGAAGGAGTCGGGGTTGAAATCCCCTTCACCCGAGCCGCGCGGGACCTGCCCGGCCACCTTGGAGGCAAGGTCCGAAACATCGAAGCCCGTGATCGCGCGGATTCCCGACTTCCCGGCAATCAGCCGCTCCCAGTTCAGCGAGTGACCGACGCCCAGCGGCGTGGCCAGTCCGAGTCCGGTGACGACGACACGTCTCATGAGGCTGTTCCTTGACCTTTCCTCGAAAAATCTCGGCGACGGTCAGCACGCCGACACGCGGCGAGGCTGACCGTCGGGAAACGCTGTCCCCGCGCTCAGGCGGCGGGGCCGTTCGCCTTGATGAAGTCGATGGCGTCCTTCACCGACAGGATCTTTTCGGCCGCGTCATCGGGGATCTCGACGCCGAATTCTTCCTCGAAGGCCATAACCAGCTCGACGGTGTCGAGGCTGTCGGCGCCCAGATCGTCGATGAAGGAGGCTGCCTCCACCACCTTCGACTCTTCGACACCCAGGTGGTCGACAACGATCTTCTTCACGCGCTCGGCGATGTCGCTCATTTTATTAGACCTTCCAATCCTTGAAACCGCTCGGGATAATCCGGTCGGAGCAACACGCGAAGAACGTGCCGTCCTGCCGCGAAAGCCCCGTCCGATAACATATTTCGACCGCCTTGACCAGCGCCCAAGAGGGCAACCGGGGGCAATCGACGCTTCACAAGAGGCGAAGCCGCCTCAGATCATCGCCATGCCGCCGTTGATGTGCAGCGTCTGGCCGGTGACATAGGCAGCCTCTTCGCTCGCGAGGTACACGACCCCGGCGGCGATTTCCCCCGGCTCGCCCATGCGGCCGGCCGGGATGGCGGGGAGCAGCTTGTCCTTCTGCTCGTCGTTCAGGGCGTCGGTCATGGCCGTGGCGATGAAGCCCGGCGCGACGCAATTCACCGTGATGTTGCGCGAGGCCAACTCGGCCGCCAAGGACTTTGACATGCCGATCAGGCCAGCCTTGGAGGCGGCGTAGTTCGCCTGACCGGGATTGCCGGTCACGCCGACCACGGAGGTGATGTTGATGATCCGGCCCCAGCGCTGCTTCATCATGCCGCGCATGACGCCGCGCGACAGCCGGAAGGCGGCGGTCAGGTTGACATCCAGAACGGATTGCCAATCCTCGTCCTTCATGCGCATCGCAATCTGGTCGCGCGTCAACCCGGCGTTGTTCACCAGAATGTCGATGCGGCCGAGCGCCGTCTCGGCGTCCTTCAGCAGCTTGGTGATTGCTTCGGCTTCCGACAGATTGCCGGGGACCACATGCGCGCGCTCGCCCAATTCAGCGGCCAAAGCCTCCAGCGGCGCGACGCGGGTGCCCGAGAGCGCCACAGCGGCCCCCTGGGCGTGCAGCGCGCGGGCGATGGAGGCACCGATGCCGCCGGACGCGCCGGTGACGAGGGCGGACTTGCCGGTCAGATTGAACATGGATGGCCTCACAGGGTCTTCAGGAACGACTCGACGTCCGCCGGAGTTCCGACCGACGTGGCCGACAATTCCTTGTCGATGCGCTTGGTCAGACCGGCCAGAACTTTGCCCGAGCCAAGCTCGACCAGCGTTTCGACGCCCTGCTCCTTCATCGCCAGCACGCATTCGCGCCACCGGACCACGCCCGTGACCTGTTCGACCAGCAGGCGGCGAATCGTGTTGGGGTCGGTGACGGGGGCGGCGGTGACGTTGGCGATGACCGGAACGACCGGGGCGGCGATGGTGACAGCGGCGAGCGCCTCGGCCATCGCGTCGGCGGCGGGCTGCATCAGGGCGCAATGGAACGGCGCGCTGACCGGCAGGCGAACCGACCGCTTCAGGCCACGCTCGGCGGCGAGGGCGATGGCGCGGTCAATGGCGTCGGCGCTGCCGGAAATCACCACCTGACCGGCGGAATTGTCGTTGGCGATGGAGCACACATCGCCCTGCGCGGCGTCGGCGGCGATGGATTGGGCCTGATCGAGATCGGCACCCAGCAACGCGGCCATCGCGCCCTGCCCGACCGGAACCGCCTTCTGCATGGCCTGACCACGCAGCTTCAACAGGCGCGCGGTGTCGCCCAGGCTGAACGCGCCAGCGGCGCACAGCGCGGAATATTCGCCCAGCGAGTGACCGGCGACGAAGCGCGCGTGCTTGGCCAGATCGACCCCGCCTTCGCTCGCCAACACCCGCAGGACGGCAACGCTGACCGCCATCAGGGCGGGTTGGGCGTTTTCGGTCAGGGTCAGATCGGCCTCAGGACCTTCGGCCATCAGGCGGGACAGGCGCTGATTCAGCGCGTCGTCCACCTCTTCGAAGGTGTGGCGTGCGACTTCGAACGCCTCGGCGAGTTCGCGGCCCATGCCGACCGCCTGACTGCCCTGCCCCGGAAAGACGAACGCCCGTATCATGCTGCCTCTGAAACCCTGGATGAAACGGCACCGCCCCAGCGGCGGCACCTTTCGATTGGGCGACAGTCATACCCTCCCTTTTGGGCAAGTCAAGCGACGCGCAACGCGCCACCGCCCCAAACACCCATAAAATTCGACGCATCAGGGGCCTGCGCATCGAATTTTTCCCGACCACAGGGCGTCACCTGATCCCATCGTCACAGGATTGGACCGCGCACACTCCGTATATATAGAGTGCCAATTCATCATCCCGCCTTGATGACCGGGACCGGTTCTCGCGGGAATCGCGCCGTAACGGCCGACGCGTGAAATCGGGGTGTCGGCGCGGTCCGCCAACCGAATCCCTCTTGCCAGACCGCCCGCCCTGTGCATACTGCGCCGCTTCATAACTCCTTGCCAGCGGCGTGCCGTTGGCTAGGCCCGGGCGGCTGACCGCACCCATTGGGGGTGTTGGCGCAGCGCCGGACCATGAACAGCCATGGGGAGTGCAATGGCACTTTACGAGTGCGTGCTGATCGCGCGCCAGGACATTTCGGCCGCCCAGGCCGAGACTCTCAGCGAACAATTCGCCCAGATCATCCGTGACAACGGCGGTACGGTTGCCAAGACCGAGTACTGGGGCCTGAAGACCTTGACCTACAAGGTCAAGAAGAACCGCAAGGGTCACTACACGCTGTTCAATCTCGACGCTCCGGCCGCCGCCGTTGCCGAGATGGAACGCAACATGAGCATCAACGAAGACGTCCTGCGCTACATGACCGTGCGCGTCGACGCTCTCGACCCCAACCCCTCGGCGATGATGCAGAGCCGCAACGAGCGCAGCGATCGTGGTGATCGTGGCGACCGTGGCCCGCGCCGTTTTGACGACCGTGGCCCGCGTGGCCCGCGCCGTCAGGACACCGCCACCGCTTCGGAAGGGGAGATCGCGTAATGAGCGACAAGCAGACCACGGGCGCTCCCGCCGCCCGCACCGGCGGCGCCCGTCGCCCGTTCTTCCGCCGCCGCAAGACCTGCCCGTTCTCGGGCGCGAACGCTCCGGCGATCGACTACAAGGACATCAAGCTGCTGTCCCGCTTCATCTCTGAGCGTGGCAAGATCGTCCCGAGCCGCATCACGGCGGTCTCGACGAAGAAGCAGCGCGAGCTGGCCCGCGCCATCAAGCGCGCCCGCTTCCTGGCTTTGCTTCCGTACATCGTGAAGTAAGCCCGGACCGAACGGTTTTCTGGCAAAGGTTCAAAAAGGGGTTTCCATGGCCTCCGGTCTGGCCGCTCCACTGGTTCTCGCCGTAGGCGGTGGTCTGGTCAGCGCGTTTTTCTATCTGGCGGTTTTGCTGGGCGGATTTGGCGCGCTGATTTTGGGCTACCTCGCTCCCCTGCCCCTCTTCCTTGTGGGGTTGTGGCTGGGAGCACCGACGGCGGTCATCGCCGGTCTGACCGGCGGTGCGGCGGTGTTGCTCGGCACGTCCGGCAGCCTGCTGGTGTCGGTGGCCTATCTGCTGACCGGTGCCTTGCCGGTCGTGCTGGTGGTGCGTCAATCGCTGCTGGCGCGGGTCGGTGGGTCTGGAGACCTTGAATGGTATCCTCCCGGTCGGGTCCTTCTGGGACTGGTCGGGATGGGGGTCGCGGCGGTTCTCGTCGCCATGAGTTTGGCGCTTGACCAACCCGGCGGGTTGGAAGGCGTGGTGCGGCGGATGCTGGCCCAACTGGCCGAGCCTCTGTTCAGCGCCCAGGGCCTTGCGGCCCCCGGACCCGAGGCGGTGTGGATGGCGTCGGCCCTGCCGGGGTTGGTGGTGATCTCATGGATTGTCATGACGGTCATCAACGCCGCCCTGGCGCAAGGGGCGCTGATGCGGTTCGGCCGCAACCGTCGCCCTCCCATGCGGATGGGGGCGTTGGAGCTGCCGGTTTGGCTGCTTCCCGTCTTCGCCGTGTCGCTGGCGGCGGCGCTGACTCTCCCGGACTCCTTCGGGTTTCTGGGGATCAATCTGGCGCTGATCCTGGCCCTGCCGTTCGCCTTTGCCGGGCTGTCGGTGGTTCATCATGTCGTGTCCCTGCGCAAGACGGCGCGCGCGCCGCTCCTCGTCGGGTTCTACATGGTGCTGTTTCTCTTCGGGTGGCCGATCCTGCTTTTGGTCGGCCTGGGCATGATCGAGCAATGGATCGGGCTGCGCCGCCGGTTTGACCGCGCGGCCCCCGGTCAGGAGGACGAGTGATGGAAGTTATTCTGCTGGAACGGGTTGAGAAGCTCGGCCAGATGGGTCAGGTCGTGAACGTGCGCCCTGGCTTCGCCCGCAACTATCTGCTGCCGCAGAAGAAGGCCATGCGCGCCACCAAGGCGAACCTGGCGGTCTTCGAGAAGCAGAAGGCCCACCTGGAAGCCGTCAACCTGGAGCGCCGCAAGGACGCCCAGGACGTCGCCTCCAAGATGGACAACGTGACGGTGGTGGTGATCCGTCAGGCCGCTGAAACCGGCGTTCTGTATGGTTCGGTCAACACCCGTGACGTCGCCGAGGCGCTGGACGCCGCCGGTTACAAGGTGGACCGCAAGCAGGTCGTGATCGAAACCCCGATCAAGACCCTGGGCCTGTTCAAGGTCCGTCTGGTCCTGCACCCGGAAGTGTCGATCACCGTGACGGTCAACGTTGCCCGTTCCTCGGAAGAGGCGGAGCTGCAGGCCCAGCGCGGTGGCATGATCACCGCCGCTGATCTGCGCGACGACGACGAGGAAGAAGACACCTACGTCGAAGAGACCGCGACCGAAGACGAAGAGGCCTGATCGCCTTTTCCGCCCCGCGCCCAGGTCCCGGACCGGGGTGCGGAGCGCAGCGTCGCTCGTCCAGATGCCGCCCACCCCGCCCGGGGTCGGGCGGTTTTCTGCGTTTGGCCCGCTGTTCGGCCCATACACTGTGTTTGCCCTGCCTTGGACGGTCATCGCGCGAAATTGTGGGCGGAGGAATGTCGTTTTTTGGACAGACGCCGACCGACAAGCCGGAGGTTCACGGGGTGAAAAACGCACATGGACGGCGTGTCCCGCAGTGGTCTGACCAGTTGGTGCAAAGTGTTGAACCGTGCGACATCGACGCCGGGGGCTTCGCGATACCTTCCTTTTCCTGCCGATGCGGTGCTATACAGCATTGATTAATTCCGCCCGGGGTATCGGGGGCCGCGCTTGCGCGTTCTCCCGGCAACAAGCGCCCGCTGGACGGTGCGCCCGGCACCAGGAAACGACAACGCCCTTACCCGTTCGGGGAGATCTCGCACACATGAACAAGATCAAGGTAGCCAATCCGGTCGTCGAACTCGACGGCGACGAGATGACGCGCATCATCTGGCAGTTCATCAAAGAAAAACTGATCCTGCCCTACCTCGACATCGATCTGAAGTATTACGATCTGGGCATCGAGAATCGCGACGCGACCGACGACAAGGTCACGGTCGAGTCGGCCAACGCCATCCAAAAGTACGGCGTGGGCGTGAAGTGCGCGACCATCACCCCCGACGAAGCGCGGGTGAAGGAATTCAACCTCAAGAAGATGTGGAAGTCGCCCAACGGCACGATCCGCAACATCCTGGGCGGCACCGTGTTCCGTGAGCCGATCGTCTGCTCCAACGTTCCGCGCTACGTGCCGGGTTGGACCAAGCCGATCATCATCGGCCGTCACGCCTTCGGCGACCAGTACAAGGCCACCGACTTTGTCGTGCCGGGTCCGGGCAAGCTGACGATCAAGTGGGAAGCCACCGACGGCAGCAACAAGATCGAGCACGAGGTGTTCGATTACCCCGGCGCCGGTGTGGCGATGGGCATGTACAATCTGGACGAGTCGATCGAAGGCTTC
The DNA here is from genome assembly GCF_003966125.1 of Azospirillum griseum. GTDB lineage: Bacteria > Pseudomonadota > Alphaproteobacteria > Azospirillales > Azospirillaceae > Azospirillum > Azospirillum griseum. Next base: position 36,597 of record NZ_RXMA01000006.1, on the reverse strand, counting down.
GCCCATTCCAGCTTCATGTATGGCCTGGAGCGCGGCTACTCGGTCTATCTGTCCACGAAGAACACCATCCTGAAGGCCTATGACGGGCGCTTCAAGGACATCTTCCAGAAGATCTTCGACGAGACCTACGCCGACCAGTTCAAGGCCAAGGGCATCGTCTACGAGCACCGCCTGATCGACGACATGGTCGCCTCGGCCCTGAAGTGGGAAGGTGGCTTCGTCTGGGCCTGCAAGAACTACGACGGCGACGTGGAGTCGGACGTGGTGGCGCAGGGCTTCGGCTCGCTGGGTCTGATGACCTCCGTGCTGGTCACGCCCGACGGCAAGACCGTCGAGGCGGAAGCCGCGCACGGCACGGTCACTCGCCACTACCGCGAGCACCAGAAGGGCAAGGAAACCTCGACGAACCCGATCGCCTCGATCTACGCCTGGACCCAGGGCCTGGCCTATCGCGGCAAGTTCGACGACACCCCGGACGTCGTGAAGTTTGCCCAGACGCTGGAACGCGTCTGCGTCGAGACGGTCGAGGCCGGTTACATGACCAAGGATCTGGCCATCCTGATCGGCCCGCAACAGCCGTGGCTGACCACCAAGCAGTTCCTGGACAAGCTGTCGGACAATCTGGAAAAGAAGATGGCCGCCTGGGCCTGATCCAGCGCGTTCATCTCCGCTGTTCCACAGCCGGGGTGCGACGCCTCGTCCGGGTCACAACGGATGAGGGGTCGGCTAAGGTGACAAACGGGGGGCTTCGGCTCCCCGTTTTTTGTTGCCTGCGCGCCGCGCCGCGCAGAGGGAGGACACCACACCATGGCCCATGATCTGTTCCGCGTCGCCATCGTTGGCGCGGGCGAAACCGGCACCCCGCTGCTGCGCCAATTGCTGGACGCCCCGTTCGTCCGCCTGCTGGGGGTGGCCGATCTGGACGCCGACGCCCCCGGCATGACGCTGGCCCGCGCGCGCGGCGTCACCACCACCACCGATTTCCGGGAGTTGGCCCGCTTGGGCAGCGACCTTGACATTCTGATCGACGTCACCGGGGTGGCGGCGGTGCGCGAGGCGCTGCGGCAGGAGATGCAGGACACCGACAACCACCACACGCTGATCGTGCATGAGAAGGTCGTCCAGTTGATGCTGTCGCTGCTGGCCGGGTCGCTGGTGACGCTGAAGCACGGCGCGCAGGACTATTGAGCGCCGCGCCCGGTGTGCGCCACCGCCGGAAAAGGAAAAACCCTTCTCACCAGAGGTGAGAAGGGTCGTTCATCAGGATCAACGGTACGGGAGAGGCGGCCGGATCAGGCGGCACCGACGTTGCGGTCCCGCTCCTCCTCGCGCTTCTTGCTGCTGCCGGTGGGCTGATAGGCCATGGCGGCGTGCTCCGCGCAATAGGGCAGACCGGCCAGGGACGGCTTGCCGCAGAAATGGAAATCCTGGTGCTTGGGATCGCCGACCGGCCATTTGCACATGCGCTCGGTCAGGGCGAGGATGGTCGCCCCACGGGTCGGCTTCTTCTTGATCGGCGAGGGGCGACCGGACAAGCCGAGCCGATGCGCCTTGCCGATCACCGCGTTGCGGCTGATGTCACCCAGAGTGTCCGCGATCTCGCTCGCGCTCAACCCCTGGGACCACAGATCCTTGAGCTGTTGAATACGCTCATCCGTCCAACTCATCCCCGAGTACTCCCGATCCGGTGCCATTGCCTGCTTCCGGGTCACGGTCTGACGCCGTTTTCCATAAGCCGCAACATTTTGTGCCAGTCGGTGAGGAAGCTACCAGATGGACACCGGAAGCGGTAGGGGGTCGCGGCAACATTCCTGTGCATAAGTCGCCGGAGCCTCAGGAGTTCAGCGCGCCATAGACCTCCTCGGCGATGGCCGACAGGGTGGCGCGGTCGAGATCGCCGGTGACGGCGAGCGCCAAGCCGTTGTCCTGCCAATACAAAGCCTGCAAGCCGCCGTCCTGGGCGAAGCGGAAGGCGGTCCCCGCCGGGCTTTTGGTGGAGCGGATGTAGAGGGTAATGCGGCGACCAGCCGCATCCTCGTACATGTAGAGCGCGGCCGGTCCCTCGGCGTCGGCAAGCAGCCGCCCGCCGATCAACTCATAGCCGCTCTTGGTCGCCTTGGGACAGCGCATGTCCCGGCCGATCCGCTTGGACAGCCAGGACACCAGATGCGCCTCCTGGTCCACCCCGACCTCGATCGGGTGGCGGACCTCGACGGAAAACACCTTGTGCGCCGCCACCGCGTCGGCAAGGAAGGCGGTGGACAAGGCGTCGCCCCCGGCCCCACGGCCACCGCCCAACCGGTCGCGCACCGCCCAGCCCGTCGCCCCACCGGCCACGAACAGCAGCAGCGAGGCGGCGAGCGCCAGCCCCCAGACGCGCCCCCGGCCAAAGCGCGACGGCGGCACGGCGGCGGCCTTGCGCGGGGCGAAGGGCGGGGTCAGATGGTCGGGCAAGGGCTGGTCGATCAGGGGGCCGAAGCTGCGGGCCAGCAGCGCGCGCTGCGCCCGGTAGCGCTCGAACCGCTGGGCGTCCTCCGGGCGGTCGGCCAGATGCCGTTCCACCGCCGCGATCCGCTCCTCCGGCAATTCCCCGTCGATCCAGGCGTGCAGTTCCGCCTCGGTCACGGGTTGGGTCTCGCCGGTCATCATCACTTGATCCTCCTCACCACCGCCTGCTCCACACCGCCGTCCAGCAGCACGCGCAATCGCTCGCGCGCGCGGGCCAGCCGGGACATCACGGTGCCGATGGGCAGTTCCAACACCTCCGCCACCTCGCGGTAGGACAGCCCCTCCATCCCGGTCAGGAGCAGCACGGCCCGGTGCTCCTCCGTCAATTGGCCAAAGGCGCGGACGAAGTCGCGCACCTCGCCCCGGTCGGCGGGGGTGGCGCTGAGCGCCAGATCGTCGGCCAGTTCCTCCACCGGCACCTCGGCCCCGCGCCGCCGCCGCCCGCGCAGCACCGACACGTGCAGATTGTGCAGAATCGACATCAGCCAGCCGCCCAGACGCGAGGGGTCGCGCAGGGCGTGGCGGTTGGCCAGCGCCTTTTCCACGCAATCCTGCACCAGATCGTCGGCGTCGGGCCGGTTGCCCACCAGCGCCGTGGCGTAGCGGCGCAGGCGCGGCACATGGGCGGCGATGTCGTGATCGGTGGGGGAACCGGGGGTCATGCGGGGGTCATCCGGCGGCGGCCTTGAGGAAGCATCTTCATCGATCATGACGCCGCTCCCCTCCCCTTTATTCCGCCCGACTCAGCCCAGCGTGGAGAATCCCGCCTTGCCGTCGAAGTTGCTGAGGTTTTCCGTCTGGGTGAAGTCGATCCCGGCGTCGGCCAGACGGCCCAGCAGATCGACGATGGCCGCGTGGGTGATCGGCCCGTTCTGGGCCAGGAAGCGGCAACGCCAATGGTCGGTGCAGAACACGTCCAGATTGCCGTCCGGCCAGACCTTTTGCGAGCGGTTGGAGATGCTGACCAGGGTCAACGCCTCCGTCGCCAGCGGTTCGACCAGTTCGGCCAGATCGTTCGGCACCCCGCCCGACCAGTGCAGGAACACATCGACGCCGACCAGCTCCTTCACCGCCACCCGGCGCGGCGACAGCCGGTTGGTGCGGTCATAGGCGGGCCGGGCGGTGGTGTAGCCCACCGTCGGCATGGTGACGGGCATTTGCCCCAGCCGTTCCACCACAGCGTCGGCAAAGGCGCGGGTCCCCGCCCGCACCCGCCCGATGCCGCGCGCGAAGATGTCGGCGGTGTGGATGCCGTCCTCGATGGTTTTGAGCCACGCGTTGTGGATGCGCGCGGCGATGTCGCCCTGGCCGATGTGGACCAGCATCATCACGGCGGCCATCAGCAGGCCCGACGGGTTGGCGATGCCCTGCCCGGCGATCATCGGGGCCGATCCGTGGATCGCCTCGAACATGGCGCAGGTTTCGCCGATGTTGGCCGACCCGGCCAGCCCGACCGAGCCGGTGATCTGCGCGGCGATGTCCGACACGATGTCGCCGTAGAGGTTGAGGGTGACGATGACGTCGAACCGCTCCGGCTGGTCGGCCAGCCGCGCCGCGCCGATGTCGACGATCAGGTGATCGGCCTTGATCTCCGGGTATTCGGCGGCGAGTTCATAAAAGATCTTCAGGAACAGCCCGTCCGTCATCTTCATGACGTTGTCCTTGACGAAGGCCGTCACCTTTTGCCGGTGGTTGGAACGGGCGTAATCGAAGGCGTAGCGGACGATGCGCTCCGACCCCGGCCGCGAGATCAGCTTGACCGACTGGATGACGTCGTCGGTCTGGCGATGCTCGATCCCGGCGTAGAGATCCTCCTCGTTCTCGCGGATGATGACGACATCCATGCGCGGATGGCGGGTGCGGACATAGGGGTGGTAGGCCACGCAGGGCCGGACGTTCGCGAACAGCCCCAGCGTGGTGCGCGCCGTGACGTTCAGCGATTTGTTGCCATAGCCCTGCGGCGTGGTGATCGGCCCCTTGAGAAACACCCGCGTCCGGCGGATGGACCCCCACCCGGCGTGATCCAGCCCGCCGGCATGGCCGCGCCGGTAGACGACCTCGCCCGCCGGAACCTCCTCCACCTTCAGACGGGCACCCGCCGCGTTCATCACATAGAGCACGGCGTCCATGATTTCGGGGCCGATGCCGTCGCCGCGAGCGACCGTGATGGGGGTGATATCGCGCATGCACTCACTCCGAAGCAACGCGGCGACCGTAGACGCAAACGGGGGTCGGTTTCAATGGGGGGCGGTGCCGCATGGGGGCAATGAAGCAAGGTGAACGGAACCAGGCCAGCGGGGGGAGCGGGTTTTGAACACGGATGAACACGGATATCCACGGATGAACACGGATAAACAACGCCACATGATCCGTGTTCATCTGTGCGCCGACACCGTCGGCATCCGTGTTTATCCGTGTTCACTGTTGCGTTCCGTTCGTGCAACACGGCCAGATTCGTCCTCTGCCCTTGCCGTCGGCACCGCATCCGGGCAATCCGGTTCCGTCGCGCCTGTGGTGGAGCGACCATTCCCGATGGTGGGGGCCGATGGCGGTTCGGGGTGGTGAATGGAACGTTTGAAACGCTGTGCACCGGTTTTCCGCCCGCTGTTTCATCCCATCCATCGCGCGTCAGGTTCGGCGCGACCACGCCCCGCGCCCGCCCCGCCGTTCCGCGACCGATCCCAGATTGGGAAAGCGGTCGTCGGGGTTGAGCGTCCAGGGATAGACGCCCTTCGGCCCCTCCGCCTCCGGCCGGGCCAGCAGGGCGGCGATGGCCTCGGGATCGGGCGGGAACCGCTCGCGCAGCGCACCGGGATCGGCATCGTCGTCGGGGATCGGACCGGTGGCGGCGATGGAGGCCACGAGGCGCGAGGAGTCCGGGGACCGCGCCGCGTCGGGGCACGCGGGGAATGGCGGCGCGGGAGCAGGGAGCGCGGTGTCGCCGGACGCGGAATCGGAGGGGGTGGCTTCCGTGGTGGCGGCCTCCGTTGGAGAGGTTTCCGTGGGGGTTGATTCGGTGGCCGTTGATTCCGTGGCCGTTGATTCCATGGGTTGAACGGTGGGCGGGCCGCTGGGCGGCGGGGTGGGGTCAGCCGAGGCGGCGGCGGGCGGGCGTGTCGGGTTGCCTGTCGGGTTGGGCGCGGCGGCGGTTTCCGCCGCGATCCCGCTCACCGCGCGCGGTTCGGCGAACAGGCCCAGCCGGTCGGCCACCCAGCGCACCGTCGCCGGATCGCCAAGGGACACCAACCGTTCCAACTGCTCGACCGCCAAGGCGCGCAGGGAGCCAAGCCGCAACTCCGCCTCGCGGTTCAGCGATTGCCGTTCCCACCACACCCGGACGCGCAACGCCTCCGACCCGTAATAGGCCCGCCACAGGGTGGTGCGGCTGCACCCCATGGCGCGGGCGACCTGCTGAAACGATGCCCCGCGCGCCAGCATCCCGGCGGCCATCACCCACAATTCCTCATGAAAGCGGGAGTCGGGAACCAACGACCCTTTCACGACCGGCGGCTCCTCCGCCCAGGCGGGAAAACAGTCGGTGGCGGGGGTGGTGGGGTTCAGGCAATCGGGCATGGAGCGACTCCGTGGGCTGGAGAGTGAAACGCGCCAGTGTCCGGCACCGATCACCAGAATGATAGGATTAAATGCACATTCCCGAACGAGCAGCTCACCCGCGCCACCGGATGCCACCGACTCCGGAGGCCCGATGGTTGATGCGAGGGTCCGGGCGGGGGTAAGCTCCCCCTCCCCGAAACAACCTTAACTTTTAGTTAATATTATTTTGTCAACCGAAGCTATTCGGCTGTTGCGTCTTCAGGGGGGAAGAGATCGGGCAAATTTCGCGCACCATGGACAACATGCAGGATTGTCACGCTGTCGTCTCTGATCTCGTAGAAAATCAGGTGTTTCTTATAAGGAAACAAGAAGGTGCCCGGCAGGATGTCGTCCCGCTGTCGCCCCATACGGGGAAAAGCCGCGATCTTTTTGCATGTTTCCTGAAGGTTGAGGACCCACATGCCGACGGCGGCAGGGTTTTCTTTGTGAATGTCCGTCGCAATGGTGAGGATTTCGTTTCGCGCCGAAGGGGCAAAAACAAGTTTGCGCACGGTTATTTGCAGAAGGTTCGTTTCAGGTCCGCAAAAACCGCGTCGCCGTCAATCCCCAACCCGGCGTCGATTTCCGCGCGGCCCTTGTCGATGCCAGCGCGGGCGTTCGCCAGCCATTGGTCCGGCGTCGGCTCTTTGACCGCAAGAGTGACCTCCACCATGTCCGACGGCAGGGGACGGGGGCGGATGAGGGCGGCGTATTCCGGGGGGAGCGCGTCCGCCCGAACGGTCACAGTGGCGCGTTGCGGCATGGCTGCGGCCTCCTTTTCCATGCCCTGAGCTTACCCCCCATTCCTGAACAGCGCCAGAGGCGGACGCGGCGGCGTGGCGGTTGATGCCGGGGGCCGGGCGGGGGTAAGCTCCCCCGCGCCGCTGCGAGAGGATCACGCCCCATGTCAAACCAGAGCTTCGCGATCCCGTCGATCGGGGTCACGCTCAACGCTGACGTCGCGCGCGAAATCCTGGAATGGAGCATCGCGCAGCAGCCTGCCCACCCGCCCTTTGTGCTGAAGGTTCTGAACCTGTTCCGCTGCATGCACGCGCATGGGCTGAGCCGCTTCATCGAAACCGGCACGTTCCACGGCGACACGGCGGCGCGGATGGCCGCCTTTGGCTTCGACGTGACAACCATCGAGCTGTCCGTCGCGCTGCATCAGGCCGCGTTGGCGCGCTTTGCCGGGCAGCCCCGGATCCGTTGCGTGCAGGGCGACAGCGCCGATGTTCTGCCTGCGGTGGCGGCGGCGCTGGACCAACCGGCGCTGTTTTGGCTGGACGGCCATTATTCCGGCGAAGGCACGGCGCGGGGCGCGGTGGAAACCCCGATCCGCGCGGAAATCGCCGCGCTGAAGGCGGAACGGGCGCGCCGCCCCGACCTGATCGACCGCTGCGCCATTTGGATCGACGACATCCGTCTGGCCGGAAGCGGCGATTACCCCAGCCTGTCGGCGCTGCTGGACATGGCGGCGGATGCCTTTCCCCGGCACCGGACCATGGTGGTCAACGACGCCTTGCGCATCCTGCCGCTGGAAGCCGCCAACGGCGCGGCGACCAACGCGGGCTGACCGGTCCCCGCCCGCGCATGGGGAGCCACCGCCTGATCCGCCTCGGTTCGTGCTTGGGTGACGATGGCCGCTCGTTTGGGCGATGAACCTGCCCGTTAGCGCACCAACTCCCGCATCGCCGCGTCCAGCCCCTCCAGGGTCAGGGGGAACATGCGACCGTCCATCAGTTTGGTCAGGAGGCGGGTGCTTTCGGAATAGTCCCAATAGGGACGCGGGGTGGGGTTGAGCCAGACGGCGCGGCTGTAGACCGACAGCAGGCGTTGCATCCACACCTGCCCCGCCTCCTCGTTCCAATGCTCCACGCTGCCGCCGGGGTAGGTGATTTCATAGGGCGACATGGCGGCGTCGCCGACGAAGACCAGCTTGTAATCCGCCGGGTAGGTGTTGATCACCTCCAGGGTCGGGGTGCGTTCGACATGGCGGCGGGCGTTGTCGCGCCACACGCCTTCGTAGACGCAGTTGTGGAAATAAAAATGCTCCAGATGCTTGAATTCGCTGCGCGCGGCGGAGAACAGCTCCTCGATCAGGCGGATGTGGTCGTCCATCGACCCGCCGATGTCGAGGAAGAGCAGGACCTTGACCGAATTGTGCCGCTCCGGGACCATTTTCAGATCCAGCCACCCGGCGTTCGCGGCGGTGGCGCGGATGGTTCCCGGCAGATCCAGTTCGCTGGCCGCGCCGCTGCGGGCGAATTTGCGCAGGCGGCGCAGGGCGACCTTGATGTTGCGGGTGCCGATCTCCACCCCATCGTCGAGATTCTTGAACTCGCGCTTGTCCCACACCTTCACCGCGCGGCGGTGGCGGCTCTCGCGCTGGCCGATGCGCACGCCCTCCGGGTTGTAGCCATAGGCCCCGAAGGGGGAGGTTCCGGCGGTGCCGATCCATTTGGAACCGCCCTGGTGCCGCCCCTTCTGCTCCGCCAAGCGCTGGGCCAGCGTTTCCATCAGTTTGTCCCAACCGCCCAGCGCCTGGATCCGCGCCTTTTCCTCCTCGGTCAGGAAGCGTTCGGCGAGCTTGCGCAGCCATTCGTCGGGCAGGTCGGTGACGGGGATTTCGTCGGTCCCGTCGGCTGTCGCGTCGCCAATCCCCTTGAAGGTCGCGCCGAACACGCGGTCGAAGCGGTCCAGGTTGCGCTCGTCCTTCACCAGACAGGCCCGACTGAGGTAATAGAACTCCTCAACGCGGAAGTTGGCGACGCCGCGCGTCATGGCCTCCATGAGCGTCAGGTACTCCGTCAGCGAGACGGGCACGCCAGCCTTGCGCAGATCGAAGAAGAAACGGGTGAACATCGGCGGTCCTTGCGCGCGGAATTGCGTGCGCCAGGGTAGCGCCGAAACGGAAAGAACTCCATGAGCCAGCCACACGCCCCCCTGCCCAACACCTCCTTGCACGCCCCCCTGTTGGATTTCGCCCGCGCGCTGGATTTCGCCGCGCACAAGCACATCGACCAGCGCCGCAAGGGGGTGCGGGCCGAACCCTATGTCAACCACCTGTCCGAAGTGGCGCTGCTGGTGGCCGAGGCGACGGAGGGCAAGGACCCGGTGGCCGTCATCGCCGCCCTGCTGCACGACACGTTGGAAGACACCGACGCCAGTTTCGAGGAGATCGAGGAGCTGTTCGGCGAAGAGGTGGTGCGCGTGGTCGCCGAAACCACCGACGACAAGCGGATGTCAAAGGCCGAACGCAAGCAACACCAGATCGACGCCGCCCCCACCGCGTCCAAACGCGCCAAGCTGGTGAAGCTGGCCGACAAGGTGTCGAACCTGCGGTCGATGGCCGCCAGCCCGCCCGCCGATTGGCCGCTGTCGCGCAAGATCGAGTATTTCGAATGGGCCTACGCCGTCGTCGCCGGGCTGCGCGGAACCAACGCCCGGTTGGAAGCGGTGTTCGACCGCGCCTATCACGACGGGTTGGCCGAACTGCGCGGCGAGAGCGTGTGAGGCGACAGGCAGGGTTGCAACGCGGGCGGGGCGGAACCGCCCAAGCGATTGACATCGCGCAATGTGACTTCATCACGGAACGCTTATAGACGAGGGACTACGCTGACCAACGACGTCACCCCGACGGTCGAGGATGCCTGCCATGTCCCAGTCTTCCGATACGCGCTCTTCCGATACGCTTTCTTCCGATGCGCGCGCAAAGCACGCCGATCCCCTGCCCCGCTCCGCCTCCGACGTGCCGCACGGCGCGCCGCAGGAGGAGCCGGTGCGGCATTGGTTCATCGACCGGCCCAAGGTGTACGCCGCCGACGTGCGCGGCACCTTCCGCCGCCTGAAATGGGCGGCACTGATCGCGCTGCTGGCGGTCTACTACATCACCCCCTGGATCCGGTGGGAGCGCGGCCCCGGCATTCCCGATCAGGCGGTGTTGCTCGACATGGTGGGGCGGCGGGCGTACTTCCTGTGGATCGAGATTTGGCCGCAGGAGATTTACTACCTGACCGGCCTGCTCATCATCGGTTGTTTCGGCATCTTCTTCGCCACCACGCTGTTCGGCCGGGTCTGGTGCGGCTACGCCTGCCCGCAAACGGTGTGGAGCGACCTGTTTATGTGGGTCGAACGCAAGATCGAAGGGCCGCGCACCCAGCGCATCCGGCTGGACAAAACCGCGATGACCGGGGCCAAGCTGGGGAAAAAGGCGCTGAAACACGCGGTGTGGATACTGATTTCGGTGATGACCGGCGGGGCCTGGGTGTTTTACTTCAACGACGCGCCGACGCTGATGCGCGAGATCGCGACGGGCGAGGTTGGCAGCGGCGTCATCCTGTTCACCGCCCTGTTCAGCGCCACCACCTATTTCTTTGCCGGTTGGGCGCGCGAGCAGATTTGCATCTATGTCTGCCCGTGGCGCAGCTTCCAATCGGCGATGGTCGATGAGGACACCTTCCTCGTCACCTACGAGGATTGGCGCGGGGAAGGCCGCGCGCCGCTGCGCAAGTCGCAAAGCTGGGAGGACCGCGCGGCGGCGGGGCTGGGCGACTGCATCGATTGCAAGCAGTGCGTCTTCGTCTGCCCGACCGGGACCGACATCCGCAACGGTCAGCAAATCTCCTGCATCGGCTGCGGCCTGTGCGTGGACGCCTGCAACGACGTGATGGCGCAGATCGGGCGGCCCGGCCACCTGATCCAGTTCGACACCCAATCCAACCAGATCGCCAAGATCGACGGCTCCACCGAACGGGTCCGGCTGATCCGCCCGCGCACCGTCGTCTATTCGCTGATCATGCTGACGGTGGGCTGCATCATGGCGATCGCGCTGTATCTGCGCCCGACGCTGGACGTCAGCGTGCTGCGCGACCGCGCCCCGCTGTTCGTCGCCCTGTCCGACGGGCACATCCAGAACGCCTACACCATCAAGATCCTGAACAAGACCACGATCAACCGCCGCTACACGGTGACGGTGGAGGGGCTGCCCGGTGCCAGCCTGTCGGTGGCCGGTGAGACCGGCGGTGCGGCCAGCCTGACCCTGGGGGCCGAAGCCGATCAGGTCGCCACCTACCGCGTCTTCGTGAAAATCCCATCCAGCGCGGTGAAGTCCGGCTCGACCGACGTCAGTGTGCTGGCCAAGGATCTGGGAAGCGGTGAAACCCGCAAGCATCAGAGCGTGTTCATGGCACCATAACGCGGTGGAAAGAGCGGCGGCGGCGTCCGATTTGGGTGTCGCCACACATTGTTTTTTAATACAGATGAATGATGATGAGTGCCACCCACCTTGTCCTATCGAGGAAAATTGAATTCAATAAATTAGATCAATTTATTGATAAGGTTTATACATTTGTTTGTTCTTGTAAGAAACATCATGCGCCACATCAAGATAATTTCAACGTTGCCGCTGGATCGCACATATCAAATATGGTAAAATAAGTTCACTGCTTCTTATGGAGAAGAAAGTGGAACAAGAATATATAGATATCGATTATTTTGAAAGCTCAAAACTATTAATAGAACGAGCAAAAAAAAGGAATAGTGAATTCCACCTCCATTGCCAAGAGTTTCTCCGCAAATTAAGCCATGATGTCATTAGGATAATTGATGGTAAATCTGGAGATTTTGTAATTAAATTTCGATTTCATCAAAGAATTCCTAAAGATCTATATTTAGATGCATCGGAGATTATCTCCTTATTTCGAGAGGCCCTTGATCATTCAATATGCGATTCAATTCGATTTCTAGGGAAATCTCCAGGTCATGCGGCATTTCCAATAGGAGATGCTCATGATACATATGAGAAATCCATTAAAAGTAAATGCAAAAATGTTCACCCTGATATTTTATCCTTGATAAGGGAGACAAAAGCCTATCGCGGCGGAAATGACTTCCTCTACGAAATATGCGAACGCAATAACAAGAAAAAACATAATAGAATTCTTTCTTTATCAGCCAACCAAATAGGATTTTTGATCGATTTTTCAAAAACAAATATAGAGATTCCGCATACTGCTTTAAGAGATGTTCCAATAAACAAATGGTGCGAGACACGAAATGAGCTTGAAATTTTTAGGTGTGGACCAGGAGCAAGAGGAAGTATAGATTTTATACCGAATCTCGATATCAGAATTCGTGATAGCGGGCCGCATCTTTCAGGCTCGGCTCACGTAGTTTTTGAAAAATTCTCCCAAGAAGTGGAGAAAATTGTTTTTGACATAGAAAAAGAAACTAAACGTATATCGGAAATTAATGAGAGTAACGACCCTCAATAAACCGCAGTCTGATGTGATACTGGCATGTGTGCCCACTGCATAAACCTGTGGATAGAGCGGCACGATCATAGACTATTCTGAGCTTTAGCACCATGTCATCTCAGCTCTATTGACCGATGACGACGCCCTGTCGCGGGAGATTCTGGACGCGGCGCGCGCGCGCTGACAACACCGACGGCGGGGTAACGCCGTCGGTGCCGCCGATGAGGAGGCTTACGCCCCCAGCATGTCCAACGCCTTTTGCAGCTTGTCGCGGGCTTGATCGGCGGCGGCGCGGCGGTCGCGTTGCTCCTCGATCACTTCGTCCGGGGCCTTGGCGACGAACTGTTCGTTCGACAGCTTGGCGTCGATCTTCTTGATCTCGCCGGACAGCTTGTCGATCTCCTTGGTCAGGCGCGCGCGCTCCTTGTCGAGATCGACGATGCCTTCCAGCGGCAGGACCAGCGTGGCTTCGTCCTGCACGGCCTGGACCGCGCTTTTCGGCGTCGGGCCGACCAGCGGTTCGACGCTCGACAGGCGGGCCATGCGCAGGATCAGGTCGCGGTGGGTGTCCAGACGGGCGAGGCTGCCGGGACCGGCGTCCTTCAGCTTCAGTTCGATCTGGGCGGCGGGCGGCACGTTCATTTCCGAGCGCATCGAACGGACGGAGGTGATGAGCCGCACCACCCAGTTCATCTCATCGCGCGCCGCCGCATCGACCAGCTCCGCCCCATAGACCGGCCATTCCGCCGCAATCAGGCGGTTGGCGCGGGCCGGGGAGAGCTGCTCCCACAGCTCTTCGGTGATGTAGGGCATCATCGGGTGCAGCACATGCAGGATCTGGTCGAGCACCCAGGCGGTGGTCGCGCGGGTCTCCGCCTTCGCCGCCTCGTCCGTTCCGGCCAGGATCGGCTTGGTGAACTCCATGTACCAGTCGCAGAAATTGCCCCAGGTGAACTGGTAAGCCGCGTTCGCCGCCTCGTTGAACTTGTAGGCGTCGATGGCCTCGGCCACCTTGCGGGCGGCGTCGGCCAGTTCGCCGACGATCCAGCGGTTGACCGTCTGCGTCAGCCCGACCGGGCGGTAGCCCGCCACCGGCTCGCAACCGTTCATCTGGCAGTAACGCGCGGCGTTCCACAGCTTGGTCGCGAAGTTGCGGTAGCCCTCGACCCGGTTGACCGCCAGCTTGATGTCGCGGCCCTGCGCGGCCATCGCCGACAGGGTGAAGCGCAGGGCGTCGGTGCCGTATTCGCCGATGATCTCCAGCGGGTCGATGACGTTGCCCTTCGACTTCGACATCTTCTGCCCCTTTTCGTCGCGGACGAGGGCGTGGATGTAGACGGTGCGGAAGGGCACATCCTTCATGAAATGCAGGCCCATCATCATCATCCGGGCAACCCAGAAGAAAATGATGTCAAAGCCCGTCACCAGAACGTCGGTGGGGTAATAGCGCGCCAGCTCCGGCGTCTGGTCGGGCCAGCCCAGCGTCGAGAAGGGCCACAGCGCCGACGAGAACCAGGTGTCGAGCACGTCCGCGTCGCGCGTCAGCTCCACGTCGGAGCCGTAGTGTTTGGCGGCGGCGGCGCGGGCGGCGGCCTCCGTCTCTTCGACGAAGAAGGTGCCATCCGGGCCGTACCAGGCCGGGATCTGGTGGCCCCACCAGATTTGACGGCTGATGCACCAGGGCTGGATGTTGCGCATCCACTCGTAATAGGTGTTTTCCCACTGTTTGGGCACGAACACCGTCTTGCCGGTCTCCACCGCCTCGATGGCGGGCTTGGCCAGGGTGGCGGCGTCGACATACCACTGATCGGTCAGCCAGGGTTCGATCGCCACGCCCGACCGGTCGCCGTGCGGGACCATGTGGGTGTGCGGCTCGATCTTCTCCAGAAGCTCCAGGGCTTCCAGCTCGGCGATGATCTTCTTGCGCGCCTCGTACCGGTCGAGGCCCTGATAGGCTTCCGGCACGTTATCGTTCAGGCGGGCGTCGCGGTCGAGGATGTTGATCGCCTCAAGGTTGCACCGCTTGCCAACCTCGAAATCGTTGAAGTCGTGCGCCGGGGTGATCTTCACGGCACCCGACCCGGTGGCCGGATCGGCGTATTCGTCGCCGACGATGGGAATCAGGCGACCGACCAGCGGCAGGCGGACATGCTTGCCGATCAGATCCTTGTAACGCTCATCCTCGGGATGAACGGCGACGCCGGTGTCGCCCAGCATGGTTTCCGGGCGGGTGGTCGCCACGACGATGAAACGGCCCTCCTCCCCGTCGATGGGGTAGCGGAAGTGCCAGAGGTTGCCCTTGATCTCCTTCTGCTCCACCTCCAGGTCGGAAATGGCGGTGTGCAGCTTCGGATCCCAATTAACCAGCCGCTTGTCCTTGTAGATCAGGCCCTGGCGGTGCAGCTCGACGAACACCTTGGCGACGGCGCGCGACAGCCCGTCGTCCATGGTGAAACGCTCCTTCGCCCAATCGGGCGAGGCCCCCAGGCGGCGCAGCTGGCGGGTGATGGTCCCGCCCGATTCGGCCTTCCACTCCCACACCTTGCCGATGAAGGCGTCGCGGCCGAAATCATGGCGCGTCTTGCCCTCCTTGGCGAGGTTGCGTTCCACCACCATCTGCGTGGCGATGCCCGCGTGATCGGTGCCGGGCTGCCACAGCGCGTCGCGCCGCCGCATGCGGTTGTAGCGGATCAACACGTCCTGGATGGTGAAGGTCAGGGCGTGGCCCATGTGCAGGCTGCCGGTGACGTTCGGCGGCGGCATCATGATGGTGTAGGGCGTGGCGTTCGACCGCGTGTCGGCGGCAAAGGCGCCCGACTCTTCCCACAGGCGGTAGTGCTTTTCCTCGACCTCGGCGGGCCGGTACGTCTTTTCCAACATCACCCGAAACTTTCGCTCAGCGTCTCAAACAGGGGTCCGAACGGGGCGGCGCGGTGCCGCCCTTTCCTTAGAATTTCTGCGACCGGCGGATCATGCGGTCGATTTCCTGCTGCACCAGCCGTTCGACGACGGTCGGCAGATTCTCATCCAGCCATTCCTTCAGCAACGGCTTCAGCAATTCGCGCACGACCTCCTCCACCGTGCGGATGCCGATGGGCATCGGGCCGATGGACAGATCGTCGCCCAACTCGCGCGCCAGATGGGTCAGGTGATGCGACGCGTCATCGGCGGTGCGGCGGGAAATCAGGCCGTCGTCGTCGGCGACCATGCGGCGGCGCGGGCGCGGCGGCGGCGGCGGCTCGTCGTCTTCGAAGTCGTCGAAGGCGGGCGGCGGCGGGGGCGGCGACCGGCGGCGCGGCGGGGGCGGCGGCGGTTCCTCGAACGCCATCGGCGGATCGGGAAAGGCCGGTTCGTCCTTCCAGGGATCCGGTTCCGGCGCGCCGAAATCCGGCATGCTGGGAATCGGATCGTCATCGACCATCTGGGTCAATTCGAGCACGTCGTCGTCATCATCCTCCATCATCGGGGGAGGAGGTGGCGGCGGCGGCGGCGGCGGGGGCGGAGGAGGTGGTGGGGGCGGCGGCGGCGGAGGCGGGGCAGCCGCCGGGGCTTCCGTCTTCGGAGGTTCGCCGTCCTCGGAAATGATCCGACGAATGGAGGCGAGGATCTCCTCCATCGATGGTTCTTGTTGGCCCTTATCGCTCATCGTGGCAACCCAAGACGTCAACCTGCCACGAACCTAGGGCAGACCCGGACAAAAAGCCACAATACAAAAACGGCCCGCTTTCGCGGGCCGTTTCAAACGATCATTCACCCGATCATTCGACCGAGGTCCCGATCCACTTTCCGCGCGTTTTCTCGTAATTCGCCTGCGGATCGTAATACTCCGTTGGCAAATTCAGCTGCTGCGCGGTCAATTGGCCGGCGGCGGCAACCACGTTGAAGGACGCCACCATCTCGTCGCGCTGGGCGCGGACCAGATTGACGCGGCCGTTCAGCAGTTCCTGTTCCTGGTTCAGCACGTCCAGCACGGTGCGCGACCCGACCTGCGCTTCCTGACGGACGCCGTCCAGGGCGATTTGCGCCGCCTTGATCTGCGCCGAGTAGGATTGGATGCTGGCACGGGCGGTTTGCAGGGACTGCCAGGAGCTGATGGCGCTTTCCACCACCTGGCGGCGCGACTCCTCGATCTGGATGCGGGCCTGATTCGCCGTCTGCTTGGCCTCGCGGACCTGGGCTTCGGGCAATCCGGCCTGATAGATCGGAACCGTGACCTGGGCGGTGATCGACCCGCTGTCCGTCCGCTTCAACTCGACCCCGGACGAGCGCCCCGGATCATAGGTGCGGGTCCCCGTGGCCGACAGGTTGACCGACGGCATCAGCTTGCCATACTGCTGCTCGACCGCCGCCTGCTGGGCCGACTCCGTGTAGGTCGCGGCCAAAACATTGGGGTTGTTGGAGCGCGCCAACTCCACCAGATCATCCAACGTCTTGGGCAGCTTGAAGGACGGCTTCGGGGCCTTCAGGTCGCCCGGAGGCGCGCCGATGATGCGCTCATACGTGGCGCGCGCGCCCTTGAGCTGGCCTTCGGCGGAGATTTTGGTGGCCACGGCCAAGGCCAGACGCGACTCGGACTGGCTGACGTCGGTGCGGGTGTATTCGCCCACGCGGAAACGGTCGCGGGCGGCGTCCAACTGGCGGCGCAACACCTGCTCGTTGTTGGCCTGAAGCTGATAGACCGCCTGATACTGGACCACATCGAGATAGGCTTGCGCCGCACTCAACAGAATCGACTGTTCGCTGGCGATGAGCGTGGCGCGCTGCGCCTCCACCAACCGTTCGGCCCGGCGGACCCCCGGCGCGACGGTGGCGTCGTAGATCGGCTGGGAGGCGGTCAGGCTGGCCGATTTGGAATTGGTTTCGGAACCGGTCGATCCACCGCTGAAGGTGCTCTCGCTGGTCGAACGGGTGGCACCGAAGGTGGCGCGGGCGGTCGGGCGATACCCCGACAGGGCCTGCGGCACGCTTTCGTCCACGGCGCGCAGGCGGGCGCGCTGCGCGCCCAGCGTCGGGTTGTTGGCGTAGGCCTGCGCCAACGCCTGTTCCAGCGACTGGGACCAGGCGACGCTGGAACCGCCGCACAGGGTGGCGGTCAGCGTCAGGGCCGTGGCCAGGCAGTGGCGCGCAAAACGGCTTCGCACAGTCATCATCAATAGACCTTCATGTTCGGGTCAATTCGGCGCGCCCAGGAATCCACGCCGCCATCAAGGTTGATGGCACGATCAAATCCTTGGGACCGCAGCCACATCGTGACCTGCGCGCTGCGTCCGCCATGATGGCACACCACAATGATGTCGCGATCAATCGGCAGCTCCGCCACCCGCCCCGGCACGCTGTGCATCGGGATCAGGGCGCTGCCGTCGATCACGCACAGATCATGTTCCCACCCTTCGCGCACGTCCAGCAGGAACAGGTCGTCCCCCGCCTTGCGGCGGCGGTCCAACTCTTCAACCTCGATCTCGAACGGCACCGACATGGAATCCACTTTCGCGCAAGTCTGAGCGTGACGGTAACGCAGAACCGTTCAAATGTGAACTGGACGGTTTAGTCCAAACGCGTCATCAGAACACAAACGACGCTTTTTTCTCAAAACCGGGCAGCGCGTGGGGCTGGGCTTCGAACAGAACGCGGCTGGACAGCACCCCGGCGACCCGCTGGAACAGGCGAACCTCGCCGACTCCGCGCGCGTCGTGGACGATGGCGACCAGACGCCCTTCCTCGGCCAACTGGTCGCCCAGCGCCGTCGGCAGCTCCGGAATGGTCCCCTCGACGACGATCACGTCGTAGGGGCCGCCTTCGGCGTGGCCAGCGGCCAGCGGGCCGGTGACGACGGTGGCGTTGGTGATGCCCTGCGCGGCAAGGGCGGCGGCGGCTCCGGCGGTCAGCGCGGCGTCGCTGTCCAGACCGACGACCGACGCCGCCAGCTTGGCCAGGATCGCGGTGGAGTAGCCACCGGCGCAGCCGACATCGAGCACGCGGTCGGTGGCCTGCACGCCGAGATGTTGCAGCATGCGGGCGAACACCATCGGCTCCAGCAGGTAACGACCGTTGCCGATGGGCAGATCGTCATCGACATAGGCCACGCCGCGCGCCGATTCGGGCACGAAGGCTTCCCGTGGCGTTTCGGACAGGGCATCGACGAGGCGATGATCCGTGACCTTGTTCGGACGAATCTGTCCCTCGACCATGAAGAAGCGGGCGGCGGCGAAATCGGTCATGGCGGTCGCTTATGGCTTTGTTGTGACGGCACGGGCACCAAGCCGAACATCGGACGGCTTCCTGCCAACGTGTTTGTATAGCCGGAAAACCCACAAAAACACAACGCTGCACCGCAGCTCTGCGGGCATGGAGGGCGGTCATGGCTTCGCCGTTGCGCATGCGTCGCACGGGCATTGGCGCGCGGGGTCAAGTCGGCTACAGTGCCGCCCGCCTTTTCCCATGGCGTCCCTGGAGTGCGGGGGACGGAGCACCGGGAATCGGACCGCAAGGGCACAGGGCAAGGACACAGAGTTGCTGGTGATGACGCGCGCAGGCAGGCTGACGGGGGCGATCGCGCTGATCGGCGCGATGGCGCTGGCTGGCTGCGTCCAGCAGCGCGGCGACACGACCAGCCTGCCCACCAGCGGCGTCTACACGGTGGGATCGCCCTATCAGCTCAACGGCGTCTGGTACTACCCGGCGGAAGACTATTCCTATGATGAATCGGGGCTGGCGTCGGTGGCCGAACCCGACTCCGGCGGGCGGGTGCTGACCAACGGCGAGATCTTCGACCCGGCGGAGCTGACGGCGTCCCACAAGACCCTGCCGATCCCCAGCCTGGCCCGCGTCATCAATCTGGACAACGGGCGCATGGTGGTGGTGCGGATCAACGACCGTGGCCCGCCGACCAACGGCCGCCTGATCCATCTGTCGCCGCGCGGCGCGCAATTGCTGGATTTCAACCATTCCGGCGTCGGCAAGGTGCGCGTGCAGATCCTGGCAGAGGAAAGCCGCGCCATCGCGGCCGCCGCAAGGCAGGGGACCCCGGCGGCCATCCTGGCGAAAACCGATGGTCCCGCGCCCAAGGCGGCCCCGCGCGGCACGGTCGAGGCGGACGGCCCCGGTGCCGGCCCGACCGTGGGCAAGACGGCGTCGGCGGGGGTGGTCGGCCTTGCCCCCGCCCCGCCCGCCAGCGTGCCGGGTGCGGTCGTCGCCGGTCGTTTTCTGCCCGCCCCGGTGGTGGCGCAGGCCCCGGTGTCGGGGCGGGAACGGCTGTTCGTGCAGGTGGGATCGCCCGCCAACGCCGAACGCGCCAACCAGCTCCGCGCCCGGCTCGCCGCGCTTGGCCAACCGGCCAGCGTCAGCAACACCGCCGTCGGCAAGCAGCGCCTGCAACGGGTGCGCGTCGGCCCGCTGGACGGCGTGGAGCGCGCCGACACCGTTCTCAACCAAATCATTCAGGCTGGCCTTACGGAAGCCAAAATCGTGATCGAATGATCGTCGCAACCGGCGGGTCGATCATGTTTTCTCGGAGGGATGTTGCTATGCACGCTGTTGTCGTTCGCACCGGGGCCGTCATCGGCCTGGCGGTCGCGCTGGCCTCGGCGGGGGTCGGGTTGGGAAGCGTCACCGGCGTTGGCGGGGTGGGAACGGCGCAGGCCGCCACCATCGACACCATCGCCAAACAGGCGATCCTGATCGATCTGACCTCGAACACCGTCCTGTTCGAAAAGAACGCCGACGAACGGATGGCCCCGTCGTCGATGAGCAAGATCATGACCGCCTATCTGGTGTTCGAGGCGATCAAGGGCGGCCGCCTGACCATGGAGAGCACGCTGCCGGTGACGGAGCGCGCGTGGCGGATGCAAGGCTCCAAGATGTTCGTGGAGCTGCACAACAACATCAAGGTCGATGACCTGCTGAAGGGCGTGATCGTCCAATCCGGCAACGACGCCTGCATCGTGCTGGCCGAGGGGCTGGCCGGGTCGGAATCGGCCTTCGCCGAACAGGCGACCAAGCGGGCGAAGGAGCTGGGGCTGCGCGGGACCAACCTGACCAACTCCACCGGCTGGCCCGACCCCAACCATTACATGACCGCCCGCGATCTGGCGCTGCTGGCCGAACACCTGATCAAGGATTTCCCGGAATATTACCGGTACTACTCGATCCGCGAGTTCAAATATCACGGCATCACCCAGGGCAACCGCAACCCGCTGCTGTACCGGGGCATGAATGTGGACGGGATGAAGACCGGCCACACCGAAGCCGGTGGCTATGGCCTGACCGCCTCGGGCGAGCGCGACGGGCGGCGGCTGCTGCTGGTGGTCAACGGCCTGCCCAGCATGCAGGCGCGCGCCGACGAATCGGCCCGGCTGATCGAATGGGGCTTCCGCGAATTCGCCACCTATTCCCTGTTCCGCAGCGGCGAAACCATCGAACAGGTGCCGGTGTGGATGGGCGACCAGGACACGGTTCCCGTCTCCGTCCCGCGCGACCTGAACGTGACGATGGCGCGCGCCGACCGCGCGGGCATGAAGGTGTCGCTGGTCAGCAACGCCCCGGTCAGCGCCCCGATCAAGAAGGGCGACGTCGTCGGCAAGGTGGTCATCACCGCCCCCGGCTTCCCCGGCAAGGAGGTTCCGGTCGTGGCCTCGCAGGATGTGGAGAAGCTGGGCTTCCTGGGCCGCGCCTTCGCGGCGGCGAGATACTTCGTCTTCGGCGCGAAGGGCTGACGGCGATGACCGCAGCCAAGGGCCGCTTCATCACCCTGGAGGGTGGCGAAGGGGCGGGCAAGACCACGCAGATCCGCCGTTTGACGGAACGCCTGCGCGCGCGCGGCCTGCCGGTCGTCACCACCCGCGAACCCGGCGGCTCCCAGGGGGCGGAGGAGATCCGCGCCCTGCTGGTGTCGGGCGATCCCGGCCGCTGGGGGGCCGTGACCGAAGCGCTGCTGCACACCGCCGCCCGCCGCGACCATCTGGAACGCACCGTCTGGCCCGCGCTGGAGGCCGGGCAATGGGTGCTGTGCGACCGCTTCTTTGACAGCACGATGGCCTACCAGGGCTATGGGCTGGGGTTGGGGCGCGAGCGGATCGCGGCGTTGCAGGCGCTGGCGCTGGACGGTTTCCGCCCCGACCTGACGCTGATCCTCGATCTCGACGTGCGCAGCGGCCTGCGCCGCGCCGCCGCGCGGGCGGGGGGCGAGGACCGCTACGAACGGATGGACATCGGCTTTCACGAGCGGCTGCGCGACGGCTTCCGCGACATCGCCGCCCGCGAGCCGGAGCGCTGCGCCGTGATCGACGCCGACGCCGACGCCGACACGGTGCAGGCGCGGGTGTGGGACGCGGTGGCAACCCGGCTGCCGGTTCCCACCGGAACGGCTGCGCCGTGAGCAAGGCCCGCGCCGCCGCTGCCGCCGTGGCCGACGAGGATGCTGGCCTGACCGCCCGCCGGAATCCCGACCTGACCGGGCAGGCGGCGGCCGAACAGATCCTGATCGACGCCTGGAATTCGGGCCGCCTGCCCCACGCCTGGCTGATCGGCGGCCCGCCCGGCGTCGGCAAGGCGACGCTGGCCTACCGCTTCGCCCGCTTCGTGCTGGCGCAGGACGCCGCCGGGGGCGGGCTGTTCGGTGAGAGCGCCCCGGCGACCTCGCTGCACCTGTCGCCCGACCACCCGGTGTTCCGCCGCGTCGCCTCCGGCGGCCACGCCGACCTGCTGACGGTGGAACGCCAGCGCGACGAGAAGCGCAACCGGCTGAAGCGCGACATCGCGGTGGACGAGGTGCGCAAGATCGCCCCCTTCCTGCACCGCACCTCGGCGGAAGGCGGCTGGCGCATCGCGGTCATCGACGGGGCCGACCGCATGAACACCAACGGCTTGAACGCCATTCTGAAGATTTTGGAGGAGCCGCCCAAAGGCACGTTGCTGCTGCTGGTCAGCGACAACCCCGGCGGCATGCTGCCGACCATCCGCTCGCGCTGCCGCAAGCTGACGCTGAAGCCGCTGGCGGAGGACACGGTCGTCGATCTGCTGGGCCAGCACCGCCCCGACATCCCGGCGGACGACCGCCCGGCGCTGGCCCGCCTGTCGGAGGGCAGCGTCGGCCACGCCGTCGCGCTGGCCGACGCGGGCGGGTTGGCGCTGTACCGCGAGATGATCGGGCTGCTGTCCGCCCTGCCCCGGCTGGACATCGCCGCCACCCACGCCTTTGGCGACGCGCTGACCCGCAAGACCGACGACGGGATGTACGAGACGGCGACGGAGCTGCTGGTCTGGTGGCTGGCCCGCTTCGCCCGGTCGCTGGCGCGCGGGGCCTGGCCCGCCGAGGTGGTTCCCGGCGAAGCCGCCCTGATGACCCGTCTGGCCAACGCCCGCAGCCTTGAACGCTGGGTGGAGGTGTGGGAAAAGGTGCAACGCCTTTTCGCTCGCGCGGAATCCGCCAATCTGGACCGCAAGCAAGTGGTGCTGAACGCCTTGGCGGCGCTGGAAGCCGCCGCATCTTAATGACCGTGCCGATCCTGTTTCGGCAAGACAACCCCTCGGGAGAGCGCCGACAATGGCCGGGCCGAAGACCTTCTACCTGACGACGCCGATCTATTACGTGAACGACGTGCCGCACATCGGCCACGCCTACACCACGCTCGCCTGCGACGTCCTCGCCCGGTTCAAGCGCCTCGACGGTTTCGACGTGAAGTTCCTGACCGGCACCGACGAGCACGGCCAGAAGGTGGAGAAATCCGCCGAAAAGGCCGGGATCGCGCCGCAGACCTTCACCGACCGGGTGTCGCAGAATTTCCGCGACCTCGTGTCGCTGATGAACTACTCCAACGACGATTTCATCCGCACGACCGAGCCGCGCCACGTCGCCTCGGTCCAAGCGCTGTGGAAAGTGCTGGAGGAGCGCGGGGAAATCTATCTCGGCGCCTACGCCGGTTGGTATTCGGTGCGCGACGAGGCGTTCTATGGCGAAGACGAGCTGACCACCACCCCCACCGGCAAGAAGATCGCCCCCACCGGGGCCGAATGCGAGTGGGTGGAGGAGCCGTCCTATTTCTTCCGCCTGTCGGCCTGGCAGGATCGCCTGATCGCCTTTTACGAGGCCAACCCCGATTTCATCGCCCCGGCCAGCAAGCGCAACGAGGTGATGGCCTTCGTCAAATCCGGCCTGAAGGATCTGTCGGTCAGCCGCACCACCTTCAAATGGGGCATCCCGGTTCCCGGCAACGACGCCCACATCATGTATGTCTGGCTCGACGCGCTGGCGAACTACATCACCGCCGTCGGCTACCCCAACACCGCCGAGGGCAGCGAATACGCCCAGCGCTGGCCCGCCGACCTGCACATGGTGGGCAAGGACATCCTGCGCTTCCACGCCGTCTATTGGCCGGCCTTCCTGATGGCCGCCGATCTGGCGCCGCCCAAGCGCGTGTTCGCGCATGGCTGGTGGACCATCGAAGGGCAGAAAATGTCCAAGTCGCTGGGCAACGTCATCGCGCCGGATGCGCTGGTCAACACCTATGGCCTGGACCAGACCCGCTATTTCCTGCTGCGCGAGGTGCCGTTCGGCAACGACGGCGATTTCTCGCACAAGCAGATGGTCGCCCGCATCAACGGCAACCTCGCCAACGATTACGGCAACCTCGTGCAGCGCGTGCTGTCGATGATCGGCAAGAATTGCGGCGGCGTGGTTCCCACCCCCGGCCCCTTCACCGAGGCCGACAACGCCCTGTTGGGAGCCGCCCATGGCCTGCTCGACACGGTGCGGGCGGAGTTCGACGCGCAGGCCTTCCACAAGGCGCTCGACGCGCTGTGGGCGGTGATCGGCGACGGCAACCGCTACGTCGATGAACAGGCCCCGTGGACCCTGAAGAAGACCGACCCGGCCCGCATGGCGACGGTGCTGTATGTGCTGGCCGAAACCATCCGTCATCTGGCGATCCTGACCCAGGCCGTCATGCCCGACGCCTCGGCCAAGATCCTCGACCAGTTGGCCTTGGGGCCGGACGCGCGCGGCTTCGCCTCGCTGGGGTCGGCGGGGGCGCTGGTGGCGGGCACGCCGCTGCCGACACCGCAGGGCGTGTTCCCGCGCTTTGTCGAACCGACGGCGGAGTGAGCCAAGCCATGCTGGTGGACAGCCATTGCCATCTCGACTTCCCCGACTTCGCCGACGAGCTGGATGCGGTGGTCGAGCGCGCCCGCGCGGCGGGTGTGGGCCGGATGGTGACGATCTGCACCTATCTGACCCGATTCGACCGCATCCTGGCGGTGGCCGAGCGTTACGACGACATCCTGTGCACCGTCGGCGTTCACCCCCACCAGGCGGCGGAGGAGTTCGACGTCACCACCGTGAATGCGCTGGTGGAGCGCGCCCGGCACCCGAAGGTGATCGGGCTGGGCGAAACCGGGCTGGATTACTTCTACGACAAAAGCCCGCGCGAGCAGCAGCAGGAGTGTTTCCGCCGCCACATCCGCGCCAGCCTGGACACCGGCCTGCCGCTGATCATCCACACCCGCGACGCCGACGACGACACGATGCGCATCGTGAAGGAGGAGACCGGCGGGCAGCGGGTGAAGGGGCTGTTGCACTGCTTCAGCTCCGGCCGGGCGCTGGCGGAGGAGGCGCTGGAATACGGCTTCACCCTGTCGCTGTCGGGCATCGTCACCTTCAAGAAATCCGAGGACCTGCGCGCCATCGTCGCCGATGTGCCGCTGGACCGGATTCTGGTGGAAACCGATGCGCCCTATCTCGCCCCCATCCCGTTCCGGGGCAAGCGCAACGAACCGGCCTTCGTCGCGCACACCGCCGCCTGCGTGGCGGCGATCAAGGGCGTGAGCGCGGAGGAGTTGGCGCGGATCACCACCGCCAATTTCTTCCGCCTGTTCGACAAGGCCGTGGAACAAAAGGCGGCGGCATGAGCGACGGCCGATCCCCCGAACCGATGCGCGTCACCGTCCTGGGCAGCGGCGGGTCGCGCGGCGTTCCGGCGATCGGCCCCGACGGCTGGGGGCGCTGCGACCCGGCCAACCCGAAGAACCGGCGGATGCGCCCGTCGGTGCTGGTGGAGCGGGCGGGCGTGGCGGTTCTGGTCGACACCTCGCCCGACCTCCGCCAGCAGATTTTGGACAATGGCTTTGACCGGCTGGACGCCGTGCTGTGGACCCACCAGCACGCCGACCACGCCCACGGCATCGACGAGCTGCGCGAACTGTGCCGGATGATGCACGCGCCCATCGACGCCTATGGCCGCGACGACCATCTGCGCGACATCGAGATCCGTTTTCCCTATTGCTTCGAAGCGTTGAAGCCGGGCTATCCCTATTACCGCCCGGTGCTGAACGTCCAGCGCATCACCGGCCCCTTTGAGGTGAAGGGCCTGCCGGTGACGCCGTTCGAACAGGATCACGGCTTCATGACGACGCTGGGCTTCCGCTTCGACCGCTTCGCCTATTCCACCGACGTGGTGCGGCTGGACGAGGCGGCCTTTGCCGCGCTGGCGGGAATCGACACCTGGATCGTCGATTGCGGCCGGTTGGAACCGCCCTACCCGGTCCACGCCCATCTGGCGCTGACCCTGTCCTGGATCGAACGGGTGCAGCCCCGCCGCGCCTATCTGACCCACATGGACAACAGCATGGATTACGACCACCTGCGCCGGATTCTGCCCGCCGGGGTGGAACCGGCCTATGACGGGATGGTGATCGAGGTGTGAGCGGGGCTGGTCAGACCCAACGGTCATACTCCGCCTTCAGGAACCCGTAGAGACTGCTGCCAGCGCTCAATTGATCGCCCACAGCCACCAATTGGACGGGTGGGCGCGGACCCAGGCGGAGATACCACCGCACCGCCATCAACCGCGCGGTGTGGGAGGCAAACGGGCCGCCCAGCACCCCCACGGCTGCGGTGGACGCGGCTGAGGGATTGAATTTCCATTTCGAGTTGTAGGACGCCAGAGCCGCCTGCACATGCTGCTCCAACGTACGCCCGCTCCGCCCGACGCTGGCCGGAACCGCGCTGTAGCGTCCGTTCGCGCTTTCGTAGTGGGTGATGCCAACCGGTGCCGGCAAGGTTGGACGCAGCGCCTTATCTGGCAAATAGGTCGCCGCCCGCAACCCCGGCACCGTGCTCAACGCGGTGCGCATGTCCGTGTTGGCCTGCTTGATCGCTGCCACCTTTGCAGAAAAATCCGGCGCGAGCGGGTTGTCCTTGACATACTTCATATCCCGTTCAACCTGCGCCTTCAGCGTGCCCGCGTGTCGGTATGTGTCCTGAAGAGCGGTGCGGTTTTGCGCGCCGACCGGCGTCGGTGGATTCACCAGCGTGTGGCCCGTCGCCCCGTCCACCTGGCTGTAGCCGCCATTGCCCTTGACGATGCAGCGCACGCCCCGCAGCGCCAACGCCGCCTGAAAGCGGAACGCATAGGTGTCGGCACCGGCCCCGGTGGCGGTGTTGCAGCCGTTCAGATAGATTTTTCCGGCGTAGGTGGCCTGCAACCCCTTGGACAGCACGAGGGTTGCGAGCTGTTCCGGCGACAGCCCACCAAACAGAACGGCGGCCCCCGGCACTCCGGCTTCTTCCGGCGCGGCACCATGGGCGTCGAGGTAGAGGGTCTCGCCGTCGGCCAAAGCGCTCAACGGTGTTCCAGCCGCTGTTTCCAAACGGGGAGCCGACGCCCCCAGAGCCAGCGGTGCTCCAACCTTGGCGCTGAGGATGGTTGCCATCGATCTGGCGATGGTGTCATCGACGTCGCCAACGGCAAAGGCCTGCTTGCGCTGGATCGCCGCCGACGAAACCGAACGCGACGGCCCCCTCGGCGGTGTCGCGGTGCGCCCCGTGGGCAGGCGGGAGACCGCGCCGACGAAAAAGCGCCGGTTCATGGTGGCAGGAGGGGGCGACGGCATGGCTCTCCCTTGAACGGCTCGAGACGCGTCTTTCAGGATCGTGTCACAAGCAAAAATGGAGAGTCAACGCACCCAAACGGCGGCTATGCCCCCTTGCGGGATCACGCCGCCCCGGCCTCCTCCTCGCCGAATTGCAGGCGGGACAGGCGGGCGTAGGCCCCGTTGGCGGCGATCAGGGCGTCGTGGGTTCCCTGTTCGAGGATGCGCCCCCCCTCCATCACCACGATGCGGTCGGCGTTGCGCACGGTGGCCAGACGGTGGGCGATGACCAGGGTGGTCCGCCCCTGGGTCAGCCGTTCCAGCGCGGCCTGCACCAGACATTCGGATTCGCTGTCGAGCGCGCTGGTCGCCTCGTCCAGCAGCAGGATCGGGGCGTCCTTCAAAAAGGCGCGGGCCAGCGCCAGACGTTGACGCTCGCCGCCCGACAGCTTCACGCCCCGGTCGCCGATGACGGTGTCGTAACCCTCCGGCAGCGTCATGATGAAGTCGTGGGCGGCGGCGGCCTGGGCGGCGGCGGTGATGGCGTCGAACGGGGCGTCGAGCCGACCAAAGGCGATGTTGGCGCGCACCGTGTCGTTGAACAGAACCGTGTCCTGGCTGACGATGGACACCGCCGCGCGCAGGCTGCGCAGGGTGGCCCCGCGCACGTCCTGCCCGTCGATGGTCACGCGCCCGCCCTGGGCGTCGTACAGGCGCGGAATCAGGTTGAAGACGGTGGATTTGCCCGCCCCGCTGCGCCCGACCAGCGCCACGGTGCTGCCCGCCGGAACCTCCAGGTCGATGCCCTTCAGGGTTTCCGTCCCGTCCTCATAGGCAAAGCGCACGCCCTCCAGCGCCACCGCGCCCTTGGTCAGGGCCAGCGGCGCGGCGTTGGGCTGTTCCTGGATGGTCGGGGCCTGATCGACCAGTTCGAAGATGCGCTGGGCGGCGGCCAACCCCTCTTGCAGGGCGGCGTTCAGCGTGCCGATGGCGCGCACCGGCTGGGCCGCCATCAGCAGCGCGCCGACAAAGCCGGAAAAGGCCCCGACCGACCCCTCGCCCATCGCCATGCGGAAACCGGAAAAGGCGATGACACCGGCCACCGCCACACCGCCCAGCACCTCCATCATCGGGTCGATGCGCGAGCGGGTGCGGGTGGCCTTCATGGTCAGTTCGTAATTGTCCGCGAAGGCGCGGGCCGCGCGGGCGCGCTCGTAATCCTCCAGGCAATAGGTCTTGACCATGCGCGCGCCCGACAGGCTTTCGGTCAGCAGCGAGGTCATGTCGCCCATCTGCGCCTGGGTGTCGCGCGACACGCGGCGCAGCCGCTTGCCGATGTTGACGATGGGCACGGCGGCGATGGGGTAGATGACGAAGACGATCAGCGACAGCAGCCAATCCAGATAGAACATCGACCCGACCAGCGCGATCACCGTCAGGATGTCGCGCACCAGCCCGGTGAGCGAGCGCGACAGCGCGTTGCGGATCACGTCCACGTCGTTGATGAAGCGCGAGGTCAGCGACCCCGTCGGCGCGGCGTGCAGCTGCGCCATGTCGGCGGTCAGCAGATGGCTGAACATCGACAGCCGGACGTCGGAGATGATGCGCTGGACGATGTCGCTGGTGACGACGGTCTGGGCGTAGAGCGACAGCGCCTTGATCAGCGTGACCAGCACGATCAGGGCCGGGATCAGCAGCGCCAAGCCGCGATCCTGCGCGGAGAACATGGCGTAGGACTGATCGATCAGCAGCGGGTAGCCGCCGGTCGTCGCCGCCACCACCGCCATCAGCAGGAAGGACAGCGCCAGCTTGGCCCGGTACGGCCGCACCCACTCCCGCCACACCCGGCGCATCAGCCGTTCGGTCGTCGCGTCCAGCCGCAAGGCCCCGCCGCTCGCTTTGCTCACAATCGCACTCTCGTTCATCCGTGGGGGGTCGGGGGTGGGATTCGGGCCGAATCCCCGCGCCGATGGCTTAACCGATCCCCTCCGCTTTTGTCCATCGGGCGGCGCGGCGGCGGGTGGATTTGCCGATGCTGGAGGATCGGGCCACGACATGGGGCCATTTGTTTCGGCTCGCGGAACGATTGCGTCGTAGGAACGATCCCAATCGGTCCGTTAACGATGCATAAATGTTCAAACGCCACCGTTTTGGGCAGGAACGGTTCTTTTTGAGGAGCGGAATCATGCGCACCATTGCTCTGGCCGCCGTCGCCCTGTGGGCGTGCGCCGCCCCGGCCCTGGCCGAGGACATCACCGTTCTCTACAACGTCCGCCCGCCCTATCTGGTGGAATCCGGCGGCGGCGTGACCGGATTGACCGGCAGCCCGGTGGCCGCCGCGTTCAAAAAGGCCGGGATTCCCTTCAAATGGGAATCGGCCCCGTCCGCCCGCCAGATGCAGATGATCAAGGACAGCTCCGGCCCGCTCTGCGCCGCCGGGTGGTTCAAGAATCCCGAACGCGAGGCCTTTGGCCGTTTCACCGCGCCGATCTATCAGGACAAGCCGTCCGTCATCCTGACCCGCAAGGACAGCCCGGCCACCAAACACACCACCACCGACGGCCTGCTGGCCGATCCGAAAATCACCGTGCTGGTGAAAAGCGGCTATTCCTATGGGGCGTTCATCGACGAGCGGCTGCCCAAGGCGGCGGCGGAGAAATCCTCCACCACCCAGGAAAACACCGGCATGGCAACGATGATCGCGGCGGGCCGCGCCGACCTGATGTTCCTGGCGGCGGAGGAAGGCAGCGAGTTGCTGAAGGCCCCGGAACTGGCCGACAAGGGGCTGGTGCTGGCCAACCTGACCGACATGCCGCCGGGCAACCCCCGCTATCTGCTGTGCAGCCGCAGCGTGCCGCCGGACACCATCGAGGCGCTGAACCGGGCGATTGCCGCGCCCTGACCGACACCGAACCACCATCGCCACCGCCACCGCCACCGTCACCGCCATCGTCACCGGTAGCCTCCCACATCCAAGGTTCGTTAACCACTGCGCGCCAGACTTGATGACAAGCGTGGACCACAACGCGGTGTGAACAACGGATGGGGAGGCGACCATGGCGCTTGGCGGCAATCTGGGTGGCAACAACGGTCATGGCCCTGTCCACCCGCGCAACCGGCCCCGCATCGGCATCGCGCTGGGCGGCGGTGTGGCGCGCGGCTGGGCGCACATCGGCGTGCTGCGGGCGCTGAAACGCTATGGGATCGAGGCGGACATCGTCTGCGGGGCCTCCGTCGGGGCGTTGGTCGGCGGCATCCATCTGGCGGGCAAGCTCGACGCGCTGGAACAATGGGTGCGCAGCCTCAACCGCCTGAAGATCGTCGGCTATCTCGATCTGCGCCTGCGCCAGGGCGGCGGGCTGATCGGCGGCGACAAGCTGGTCGCCGAGATGCGCCGCCACATCGGCGATCTGCGGATCGAGGAACTGCCGGTCCCCTACGCCGCCATCACCACCGACCTCGTCACCGGCCACGAGGTGTGGGTGCAGGACGGCGATCTGGTGGACGCCATGCGCGCGTCCATCTCCCTGCCCGGCGTGTTTCCGCCGGTGGCCATCGACGGGCGGTGGATGATCGACGGCGCGCTGGTCAACCCGGTCCCGGTGTCGGCCTGCCGGGCGCTGGGGGCGCAAATGGTGATCGCGGTCAATCTGGCGGGCGACATCCTGGGCAAGGCGCGCAAGCCGGGGGCCACCGTGCCGACCGCCGCCGGGTTCGACCTGTTGAAGCTGATCGACGAGGAGATGCCGGAAAGCCGCGCGTCCTCCATGGTCGGGGCGCTGACCCGCCGCATCTTCCGCCGCGATTACGAGGGGCCGAGCCTGTTCGGGGTGATGGTGTCGTCGCTGGGCATCGTCACCGACCGCATCACCCGGTCCCGGCTGGCCGGGGAGCCGCCCGACGTCCACATCGCGCCGCGCCTGGGCCACATCGGCCTGACCGAGTTCGACCGCGCCGACGATTGCATCCGCGAGGGCGAGGCGGCGGTGGAACGCGCCCTGCCCGACCTGCACGACGCGTTGGCCGTCTTCGCCACCGGCCCCCGCGAAAACACCCACGGACCGCAGGGCCGTTGAGTCCCAAGACAGGGCGGGTCGTCGCCCTGCCCCTTCGGTTAACCATTATTTTGCCCCACCGGACCACTACAGCTTGCGGATGGTGGGGCTTGCCGTCAAAATCATGTGGTTCCGCCACAGGGCGGCCCCCTATGACCATGGCGTGCGAGGCTTATGGAGGCGGTCAGCTACATCATCTTGATCGGGTCGACCCTGCTGATCGCCAGCGTGCTGACCAGCTATCTGGCCCTGCGCATCGGCACGCCGCTGCTGTTGATCTTTCTGGGCATCGGCCTGCTGGCGGGCGAGGACGGGATCGGCCGCATCGCCTTCAACGACCCGCAGACCGCCTTTCTGATCGGCTCGATGGCGCTGGCCGTCATCCTGTTCGAAAGCGGATTCGACACCAAGCTGTCGAGCTACCGGGCCGCCGCCTGGCCCGCGATGACCTTGGCCACGGTCGGGGTGGCCGTGACCACCGGGGTGATCGGGACCGCCGCGCATTACCTGATGAATCTGCCCTGGGCCGAAGCGCTGCTGGTGGGTGCGGCGGTCAGCTCCACCGACGCGGCGGCGGTGTTCTTCCTGCTGCGCGTGGGCGGCATCACCCTGCGCGACCGCGTGCGCTCCACCCTGGAAATCGAATCCGGGACCAACGACCCCGTCGCCATCATGCTGACCATCATCCTGGTGGAGGCGGCCAGCCATGGCTGGGGATCGCCCTGGCATGTGGTGGAGGAGCTGCTGCGCGCCGTCCTGATCGGCGGGGTGCTGGGGCTGGTGGGCGGCTGGATCGTCGTCACCTTCATCAACAAGGCGCAGTTCGAAACCGGCCTGAACCCGGTGGTGACGCTGACCTTTGCCCTGTTCATCTTCGGCGGCACCAACGTGCTGGGCGGCAGCGGCTATCTGGCCGTCTACGCCGCCGGTCTGTACGCCGGAAACGTCAAGCTGCGCGGCGCGTTGGAGCTGCGGCGCTTCCACGCCGGTCTGACCTGGCTCAGCCAGATCGTCATGTTCGTCATGCTGGGGCTGCTGGCGACCCCGCACGAGTTCGGCGAGATCGCCCTGCCCGCGCTGGCCATCGCCTTTCTGCTGATTCTGGTGGCCCGCCCGCTGGCGGTGTGGTTGTGCCTGCTGCCCTATCGCTTCAGCGCCAACGAAACCACCTTCATCGCCTGGGTCGGGCTGCGCGGGGCGGTGTCGCTGCTGCTGGCGCTGGTTCCGGTGCTGGGCGGGCTGGACAACGGGCAGATGGTGTTCAACACCGCCTTCATCGTCGTCGTGGTGTCGCTGCTGGTCCAGGGCTGGACCATCGGGTCGATGGCGCGCTGGCTGGGCCTGATCGTGCCGCCGCGCCGTGGCCCGGTGGAGCGCGTGGAGCTGGAATTGCCCGGCAACGCCGACCAGGAGCTTGTCACCTACACCGTCCACGCCAAAAGCCCGGCGGCGCGCGGGCAACGGCTGCCGCGCTGGGCGCGCCCGTCGCTGGTCATCCGCGAGGACGCGGTGGTTCCGCCGCACAAGATCAAGCCGCTGCAACCGGGCGATCACGTCTATCTCTTCGCCCCGCCCCACCAATTGCCGTTGATCGACAAGCTGTTCGGCGGCAGCCGGGCGCTGGACCAGGACGACCGCGAGTTCTACGGCGACCTCGTGCTCAGCCCGGACGCGACGGTGGAGCAGGTGGCGGAGATGTATGGCCTGCCGCTGTCGCTGGCCAACGCCAAGCTGACCCTGGCCGACCTGCTGCTGCACGAGTTCGGCGGCTCCTGCGAATTGGGCGACCGGGTGCGGATGGGCGACGTCGAATTGATCGTCCGCGACATGGACGACCACGGCATCACCTCCGTCGGCTTGGCGCTGGAACCGACGACGGTGACAAAGCCGCGCGTCCCGCTGTTCCGCCACCCCGCCGAATGGGCGGGCCTGCTGCGCGGCTGGTGGACCCGCCAGACCTTCGAACGTTGGAAACGCCGCGAACAGTTGAAGGAACGGCGCGGCGGCGACGATTGAGGGGAAGGCGGTCCGGCGGCTGAACACACAGCCTGATGACCGGGATCCGGCGGGCGGGTTTCGACGCGCGCAATCCGACGAACGGATGCCGCCTCAGCCCGCCGTCGGCGTCCGTTGCTGGCGGATCATCTCGGCCAACGCCTCCGGCGTCATCGGACGGCCGAAGAAATAGCCCTGCAACAGGTCGCAGCCGACGGAGACCAGGAATTTGCGCTGCTCCTCCGTCTCCACCCCTTCGGCGACGGTGGCCAGCCCCAGGCCGTGGGCCATGCCGACCGCCGCGCGCACCAGGGCGTTGCTTTTCGGGTTGGTCGGCACGTCGATGACAAAGGCGCGGTCGATCTTCAGCTTGGCCACCGGCAATTGCTGGACATAGCTGAGGGAGGAATAGCCGGAACCGAAATCGTCGATGGCGGTCTGAATCCCCAGCGCCGACAATTCGCCCAGGGTCTTGATCGCCACCTTCAGATCGCGCACCGCCGCCTGCTCGGTGATCTCCAAGCCCAGATGGGGCCGCAATTCCGGGCAGCCGCTCAACAGCTCGCCCAGGCGGGCGGTCAGGTTGCCGCGCAGGAACTGCTGGCCGGAGATGTTGAGGAACACCCGGTCCGGCAACACGCCCTCGGCGTTCCAGCGCATCATCTGACCGATGGCGGTGGACAGGATCCAATCGGTCAACGGCACGATCAGGCCGCTTTCCTCCGCCACCGGGATGAATTCGGCGGGGGACACCGGCCCCAAGGTGTCGTGCGTCCAGCGCAACAGCGCTTCGGCCGACACCACCCGCCCGGTCTTGCCATCGACGATGGGCTGATAGACGAGGTGCATCTCGTTCCGCTCGATGGCGTGGTTGAGATGCATGGTCAGCATCATGCGCCGGGTCGCCGCCGCCGCCATTTCGGGGGTGTAGAAGCACACGGCGTTGCCGCCATCGTGCTGGACCGCCTGCAAGGCCAGCTTCGCCCTGGCGTTCAACTCTTCCAGGGAATGCGCGCCGGCCTCCTGCAAGGCCGCGCCGACGGACAGGCGCAGACGCACCCAATGCCGGTCGGCGTAGATCGAGGCGGTCAGACGATCGTGCAGCACATCGGCCAGCGTCTGGGCGTGCTCCATCCCGTTGACGCGGGCCAGCGCGGCGAATTCATCGGCGGCGATGCGGCACATGTAGGTGTTGGGCGGCAGCACCTCCATCACCCGGCTGACCAGCGCCTTCAGCGCGGCGTCGCCGACGTGGAAGCCGAACGCCTCGTTGATGTCGCTGAACTGGTCCACGTCCAGGCTGTAAAGGGCAAAGCCGGTGTCGCCCCCCACCGGATCGTTCGCCAGCAGCGCCTCGCACTCCTCCAGGAAGGCGGTGCGGGTCAGAACCCCAGTCAGGGGATCGTGCCGGGCCAGATAGGAGGCGCGCTGTTCCGCCGCCAGCCGGTCGGAGATGTCACGGATGATGCCGACATAGGTGGTGCGGTCGCCCATCCGCGCCTCGCCGACGCTCAGATGGATGGGAAACACCGCGCCGTCCTTGCGCCGTCCCAGCGTGTCGCGGCCAATGCCGATGATCTTCGGCCGTTCGGTCTTGACGTAGTTGGAGACGTATTTGTCGTGGTCGCGGGCGAAGGGCGGCGGCATCAGCACCGTCATCGGTTGGCCGAGCAGCTCCGCCTCCTCGTAACCGAACAGATCGCAGCAGGCCCGGTTGATCGAGCGGATCACGCCGGTCCGGTCGGACACGATGATGCCATCGACCGCCGCGTTCAGCAGGGTGGCGACGAACGGATCGCGACGGGCGACGAAATCGGCGATCCGATCCGGGTCCCCGGTTTCGATGAACAGCCCGAGCCATCCCACCACCGCGCCGTCGGCGTCGGTGTGGGCCAGCAGATTGCCGCTGACGATCGCGCGCTGCCCGTCGCAGCCGGTGGTTTCGCAATCCAACGGGGCGGAACGCCGCACGCCCGACGCCAGCGACTCCATGGCGGCGGCCAGCGCGCGGGCGACCGGGTGGTCCAGGGTTGACAGCGTCATCCCCACCAGCGCTTGCGGGGTGCGGTCCAGCAGGGCGGCAAAACGACGGTCGGCGTGGCGGCACAGGCCGCCCCGATCCAGATAGACCAGCGCCAGATCGGCGTGATCCAGAAGGCTGGACGCCAGCGACGAGAGAAAAGCCGGATCGCGCGGAATCACCCCGCCGATCGCACCATTCCCATCCTGCGGGGTCTTTTCCGTGTGCTCGAACACAGGTTCTTTCCGTTTTACCAAACCCGACCCGTCGTTCCGGGACAAAAAAGATCGGCGCGGACACGCATTATGACCCGCCCGCCCGTATTTTCCAGCCTTTCCGAACGCCACCGTCCGGAAGCGGCCATGATCGGGACGCGGTGGTCCTCCGCCACAAGCCCTTGCCAGTCAAAGCCCGCGCAGCGTTCTCAGGCCGGACAATCATCCAAACGCACCACAACCAAAGGACCGGCATGGTTCAATCGGTCGCATGCGCGCGACCTGTGACAACGGTCGGGTTCCCGCAATCCCGCGTTGGACCGGCCCCCAAAGCCGGGCATCATGCGGGCGTTCCTCCAGACACCCTTCCTATTGCTGTCACCGCACAGACCGCCGACGCATCACCCGTTTTTTCCCTGGCCGTTCAAAATCCTTGGAACAAACGGTGGTGCGCCGGTGTTCTTCCGACCAACGGGTTGGACACCCGTTGACCGACAACCGCCCACGGACACCCGCAGCACCACGATGGGGAGAATCGTCATGACCCTGGCCTTCCGCCACATCCGCCACTCCGATGGTCGCGCCTATTACGAAGGGCGTCCGCTGACCCTGGCCGACGCGCATCTGATGCTGAACGACGACATCCTGCGCCGGGCGGTGCGCCCCGGTGCGTATCTGCGCCGCGAACGCAGCGAGCTGGTTCTGGTGACGGACGCCGATACGGAGCATTGATCCGGCGCGCGCGCCGCGCCCAACCCGTCTGCCCGGTCGTCGATCCGGTGTTGCGGGAAGGGGAGTTGCGGGTTGTTTCAATTTGTTACGGAAAACTAGCGGCGCTCCGTTCTGTTTCCGGTCATTGTGAATCCACTCTGTCCACAGTCAAAAGGCTGCTTGGTCGTGCCGCTGAACGCCGACAACCCGATGCGCGACGCGCTGGAGATCATCCGGGGAACCGATGTGATCTCCGCCGAGAAAAAGCGCAGCCTGGTGCGCGGGTTGAAAGGATTGCGCACGGGAATCGCATTTGGAAAAGATGAGTAGCAGCGTTCGTTGAAATGGATTCTGTATGTCGGCCCTTATGGCGGGAGCTGGGT
>NZ_RXMA01000059.1 GCF_003966125.1 Azospirillum griseum | reverse complement strand
CCGCCTGCCCTTCGGTCGGGCCTTTCTGGATGGAGACCAGCGACACGCCGGGGATGGCGGCGAGCCGGGCGAAGGGAGCCAGACCAATGGAGCGGTTGCGGTCGTTGCCGTGGGTCGGTGATCCGGCCCAGACGATCCCCACCTTCAGCCCCGGCAGGCCGGACAGACGGTCGCCCCACCGCGCCACCGTCTGCGGCTCCGCGTGCAGATAGGGAACGCGGTGCGGGATCGTGTCCATCTGCGTGCCGAACACCTCGGCCAGGCTGAGCATCGGCAAATGCAGGTCGAAGGCATCGGTCGGCAGGGGGCCGGACACGAAGCGTTCCACGCCCGGCAACCCCGCCATCACCCGTTGCAACGCAGCGGGAAGCCCAAGGATGACCCGTCCGTTCCGCGCGGCCACCAACGGCACGTAGCGGCAGAACTGCAAAGCGTCTCCCAACCCCTGTTCGCCGTGCAGCAGGATTCGACGACCGTTCAGCGGTTCACCGTTCCAGCGGGGTTTGGGCATGGAGGCGTGGGTGGGGGCGTCCTTGCAGCGCAGACGCCATTCATACTCGCGCCATCCCTCTTCAAAACAGCCGCCCACCAGAAGCGCCATGCCCAGGTTGCGCCGCGCATCCGGGCTTGTCGGGTCGATGGTGGTGGCGCGGCGGAAGCCGGTGATCGCTTCGTCCAGCCGGTTCTGGTTGAGACGGGCGTTGCCATGATTGGCGTACGCCCCGGCGAATCCCGGATCAATGGCGATGGCGTGGGCCTGGGCGCGGGCCGCATCCTCCAGACGACCGTCCTCCTGCAAAGACAGGCCAAGACTGCTGTGGGCAACCGCAAAGAACGGATCCAGGCGAATGGCACGCCGGTGCCAGGCCATTCCGGAGGCGTCGC
This sequence comes from Azospirillum griseum, assembly GCF_003966125.1. Taxonomy (GTDB): domain Bacteria; phylum Pseudomonadota; class Alphaproteobacteria; order Azospirillales; family Azospirillaceae; genus Azospirillum; species Azospirillum griseum. The sequence continues at coordinate 9,328 of NZ_RXMA01000059.1, read as the reverse complement.
GCAACCCGCGCAGCGCGATGCCGACATTGTTGCAGGCCGCCATGTGGGTCGGTTCCAGCGCCAGCCCACGCCGATAGGCGGCGAGCGCGGCGGGCAGCGTGTCGCGTTCCTGCAGGACGTTGGCCAAACCGTTGTGCCCGTCCGTGCTGGCTGGGTTGAGACGGATGGCGCGGCGATACGCCGCTTCCGCTTCAGCGCCATGCCCCTGGGACCGGAGCAGCCCGCCCAGGTTTTCATAAACGACTGCCAATTCGGGGCGCGTGGCGATCGCCGTGCGGTAGGCGGCGGCGGCGGCGGCGGCGGCGGAGCCATGGTCACGCAAGAGATTGCCCAGATTCAGGCGCGGTTCCGCCATATCGGGAGCAAGCCGCAAGGCACGGAGCAGGAGGCGGAGCGCGGTGTTTGTCTGGCCGTGACGGCGTGTGGCCAACCCCATCAGATGCACCGCATCCGCATGATCGGGAACGAGTTCGATGATGCGGCGGTAGATGCGGGCCGCGACGTCGATCTGACCCGCTTGGTGATGCCGCACCGCAGCGGCAAGGGCCTCCTGAATGGTCGCCATGCTGTTCTCGGTCGTCCCTGCCCCTTGAGCGTTCGGCCATTGTCCGGACGGGCATGGGAATAGCGGGAGTTGCGGCATTCTCCAAGCCCCATCCTGGACAGGACGGCGAAGAAAGCGGGATCCGGTTCATGGAACCGCCACAGGCACCGGGATGGTGTCGAGGTGATGGCTGATTTTCGACCCTGTGGCTGGTGTTCGTGGGATGAAAGGAGCGTGGGCGGATACTGATCCTGATGGCCGGGGCTGATCTGTATCTATCTTGATAATCAAACGAATGTTGGAGAGAGGACGCTCGATTCGGAGTCCATCTCTTGTGACTGTGGCGATCCGGGGTGCGCTGCGGCATGCCGGATTCCGGGGGCAACTTTGCCGCAGGCTGTGGCGCAATAGTCATACCCAGTTATAATCCAATAAAAACAAACAGATAATCTGATTCTGACCAGGGGGTGGATGGTTCCTCCCGGAACAGTGGGTGGCACACATCGCCTCTTCCCCGTCCCCTTCGGTAGAAACGCGTTGCCTCAGGCGCTGTCCTTCGGATAACAAGGGGGATGATGTGCTAGTCAGCGCTAGGACTGTGTCTGCCTGGATTCTGCTCGAGCGCGATCAGCATCTTAAGAGATGGTTCATCTGCCGGCGAACCAAACCTGAAAGGGAATAGTAATGGCTGGATACACCGTAGGGGTTACAACGGGCTCAACCCTAACATTGGGCCAATTTGATTCTATCATCGGTAATGTGGGCACGGACGTCATCACGCTGGGGACGTCCGGTAATACGGTGTCGATTTCGGCGTTGGAAACCCTGGTCGGTAGCGCTGGCACTGACGTCATCACTTTGACTGCCGGCTCCACTCTTCAGGTCTCCTTGCTGGAAACCCTGGTGGGCAGCTCGAGCACCGATGTGGTCTCGGTTGCGACGTCCGGCAGCACGATGCTGGTGAGCCTGCTTGAGACGCTCACCGGTGCGGCTGGCACCGACGCCATCACGCTGGGCACCGCCGGCAACACGCTGCTGGTTTCGACGATTGAGACCCTGGTGGGTGGTGTTGGCACCGATGTCATCACCTTCGGCACCGCCGGCAACACGCTGACCGTCTCGGCTCTCGAAACGATCACCGGTGCGGCTGGCACCGATATCGTCACGTTGAGCACGTCCGGCAACACGGTCACCCTCTCGGCCCTCGAAACGGTCTTCGGCGGGGCTGGCACCGATATCGTCACGCTGGGCACGTCCGGCAACACGGTTGCCATTACCGCGTTCGAAACCTTGACGGGCGCGGCTGGCACCGACGTTGTGACGTTCGGCAACGCGGGCAACACGCTGTTTGTCACCCTGGTCGAGACCCTGACGGGCGCGGTTGGCACCGATGTCGTCACCATCGGCACCGCTGGCAACACGCTGACCGTTTCCTTGCTCGAAACCCTGACGGGCGCGGCTGGCACGGACGTTGTCACGCTGGGCACGGCTGGCAGCACGCTGCTGGTTTCGGCGCTTGAGACGTTGAGCGGTGGGGTTGGCACGGACGTTGTCACGCTGGGCACGGCTGGCAACACGCTGCTGGTTTCGGCGCTTGAGACGCTGACCGGTGCGGTCGGCACCGACGTCATCACGCTGGGCACGGCTGGCAACACGGCGCTGATCACCCTGGTCGAGACGCTGGTTGGCGGTGTCGGCACCGACGTCGTCACCATCGGCACGGCGGGCAACACCGTTCTGGTGTCGGGCATCGAAACGCTGACCATCAGCTCGGCCACCGACATCATCACGCTGGGGACCACCGGCAGCACCATGACCCTGGTCGGCGGCGTCGAGACGCTGACGGGTGGTGTTGGCACGGACGTCGTCACCCTGAGCACCACCGGCAACACGGCCCTGGTTTCGGGGCTTGAGACCCTGGCGGGCGCGGCTGGCACCGACATCATCACGCTGGGCACGTCTGGCAACACGCTGCTGGTTTCGGCGCTCGAAACCCTGACGGGCGCGGCTGGCACGGACGTGGTCACGCTGGGCACGGCTGGCAACACCGCGCAGATCACCCTGGTTGAAACGCTGATCGGCGGCGTCGGCACCGACGTCATCACCATCGGTTCGGCGGGCAACACCGTCCTGGTGTCGGGCGTTGAGACCCTGACCATCGGTTCGGGCACCGACATCATCACGCTGGGGACCACCGGCAGCACCATGACGCTGGTCGGCGGCGTCGAGACGCTGACGGGTGCCGCTGGCACGGACGTCGTCACCCTTGGTTCCGGCGGCAACACGGCCCTGGTTTCGTTGCTCGAAACCCTGACCGGTGGCGCTGGCTCCGATTTCGTCACGCTGGGCACCGCTGGCGGCACGCTGCTGGTTTCGGCGGTTGAAACCCTGATTGGCGGCGTTGGCACCGACGTGGTTTCGCTCGGCACGGCTGGCAACACCATCCTGCTGCGCAACCTGGAAACCCTGACGGGCGGCGTCGGCACCGACGTCATCACCATCGGTGACACCGGCACCACCACGCTGGTTGGTGCGCTGGAGACCCTGATCGGCGGCGCAGGCACCGACATCATCAGCATCGCCACCACCGGCACCACCATGCTGGTTGCGTCGCTGGAAACCCTGACGGGCGGCGTCGGCACCGATGTCATCACCATTGGTTCGGCGGGCACGACCCTGCTGGTCGGCGGGCTTGAAACCCTGACCGGTGGCGCTGCTTCCGAACTGATCACGCTGGCGACGAACGGCAACACGCTGTTGGTTTCGGCGATCGACACCCTGGTCGGTGCGGCTGGCACCGATGTCGTCACGCTGGGCACGGCTGGCAACACCATCCTGCTGCGTGGTCTGGAAACCCTGACCGGTGCGGTCGGCACCGACATCATCACCATCGGCGACACCGGCACCACCATGCTGGTTTCGGCGCTGGAGACCCTGACCGGTGGCACCGGCAGCGATGTCATCAGCCTCGGCACCTCGGGCAACACCCTGCGTGTTTCGGCGCTGGAGACGATCAGCGGCGACGTTGGCACCGACGTCATCACCCTGGGTTCGGCTGGCAACACCATCCTGGCCTCGGCGTTGGAGACCCTGACCGGCGGTACGGGCACGGACATCGTCAGCCTCGGCACCTCGGGCAACACGCTCCTGATTTCGGCGCTTGAGACGATCACCGGTGCGGCTGGCACCGACGTCATCACCCTGGGTTCGGCTGGCAACACCATCCTGGCCTCGGCGCTTGAGACGATCACCGGTGGTGCGGGTTCGGATCTCGTCGTGCTCGGCTCGGTTGGCAGCACCATCCTGGCTTCGCTGCTCGAGACCCTGGTCGGCGGCGCGGGCACGGATCTGGTCACGCTGGGCACGGCTGGCAACACGGTTCTGCTCCGTGGCCTCGAAACCCTGACGGGCGGTGTCGGCACCGACGCCATCACCATCGGCGACACCGGCACGACCATGCTGGTTTCGGCGCTGGAAACCCTGGCGGGCGGTGCGGGCACCGACGTCATCAGCCTCGGCACCTCGGGCAACACGCTGCTGGTTTCGGCGCTGGAGACCCTGGCGGGTGGCGTTGGCACCGACGTCGTCACCTTGGGTTCGGCGGGCGCGACCCTGCTGGTTTCCGGGCTGGAAAGCCTGACCGGCGGTGCGGGTTCCGAACTGATCACCCTGGGCACGGCTGGCAACACGCTGACCGTTTCGGCGGTTGACATCCTGATCGGCGGGGTCGGCACCGATGTCGTCACGCTGGGCACGGCTGGCAACACGGTCCTGCTGCGTGGTCTGGAGACCCTGACCGGCGGTGTTGGCACCGACATCATCACGGTTGGCGACACCGGCACGACCCTGCTGGTTTCGGCGCTTGAGACGTTGGCGGGCGGTGCTGGCACCGACGTCATCACGCTGGGCACCTCGGGCAACACGCTGTTGGTTTCGGCGCTGGAAACCCTGACGGGTGGCGTTGGCACCGATGTCGTCACGCTCGGCTCGGTCACGGGCAGCACCGTCCTGGTGTCTGGCCTTGAGACCCTGACCGGCCAGGCCGGCAGCGATGTCGTCAGCCTCGGCACCTCGGGCAACAGCCTGACCATCTCCCTGTTGGAGACGGTGACGGGCAACGTCGGCACCGACGTCATCACCCTGGGTTCGGCTGGCAACACCATCCTGGCCTCGGTTCTGGAAACGATCACCGGCGGTGCGGGCACCGATCTGGTCTTCCTGGGTTCGGCGGGCAGCACCCTGGCCGTCTCCGCTCTGGAATTCCTGATCGGCGGCACGGGCACCGACGTGGCCACCCTCGGGACGGCTGGCAACACCGTCACCGTCCGTGGTCTTGAGACCCTGACGGGCGCGGCTGGCACCGACATCATCACCATCGGCGACACCGGCACCACCATGCTGGTCTCGGCGCTGGAGACCCTGACGGGTGGTGCGGGCACCGACATCATCAGCCTCGGCACTTCGGGCAACACGCTCGTGGTTTCGGCGCTGGAGACCTTGACGGGCGGTGTTGGCACCGACGTCGTCACCATCGCGGCCGCTGGTTCGACCCTGCTGGTGTCGGGTGTTGAAACCCTGACGGGCGGCACGGGTTCGGAACTGGTCTTCCTCGGCACGGCGGGCAACACCCTGTCGGCGTCGGGCATCGACCTGCTGATCGGTGGCGTTGGCACCGATGTCGTCACCTTCGGTTCGGCGGGCAACACGCTGTTGCTGCGCGGCATCGAAACGCTGATCGGCGGTGCGGGCACCGACGTTCTGACCCTGGGTGACACGGGCAACACCGCGACGGCCTCGCTGTTCGAGACGATCACCGGCGGTGCTGGCACCGACGTGGTCTCGCTCGGCACGGCGGGCAACACCCTGCAGGTTTCCGCGCTGGAAACCCTGGCGGGCGCGGCTGGCACCGACATCGTGACCCTGGGTTCGGCTGGCACGACCCTGCTGGTCTCGGCGCTGGAGACCATCTCCGGCGGCACGGGCACGGACGTCATCCGTCTCAGCACCTCTGGCAACACCCTGCAGGTTTCCGCGCTGGAGACCCTGGTGGGTGCGGCCGGCACCGACGTCGTCACCTTCGGCTCGGCTGGCAACACCGTCCTGGCTTCGCTGCTGGAGACGATCACCGGCGGCACGGGCACGGATCTGGTCTTCCTGGGTTCGGCGGGCAGCACCCTGGCCGTCTCCGCTCTGGAGTTCCTGATCGGTGACGCTGGCACCGACGTGGTCACGCTGGGCGTTTCGGGCAACACCGTCACCGTCCGTGGTCTTGAGACCCTGACGGGTGGTGCGGGCAGCGATGCCGTCACCATCGGCGACACCGGCACCACCATGCTGGTCTCGACGCTGGAGACCCTGACGGGCGGCGCGGGCACCGATGTCATCAGCTTCGGCACCTCGGGCAACACCCTGCAGGTTTCCGCGCTGGAAACCCTGGTGGGTGCGGCTGGCACCGACGTCGTCACGCTCGGCTCGGTCGGCAACACCGTCCTGGCCTCGCTGCTGGAGACGATCACCGGTGGTTCGGGCAGCGATCTGGTCTTCCTGGGTTCGGCGGGCAGCACCCTGGCCGTCTCCGCTCTGGAGTTCCTGATCGGCGGCGTGGGCACGGATGTTGCCACGCTCGGCTCGGCGGGCAGCACCATCATCGTTCGCGGTCTTGAGACCCTGACGGGCGCGGCTGGCACCGACATCGTCACCATCGGCGACACCGGCACCACCATGCTGGTCTCGGCGCTGGAGACCCTGACGGGTGGCGCGGGCACGGACGTCATCAGCCTCGGCACCTCGGGCAACACGCTCGTGGTTTCGGCGCTGGAAACCCTGACGGGTGCGGCGGGCACCGACCTCATCACGCTCGGCTCGGTTGGCAACACCCTGTTGGTGTCGCAGATCGAAACGCTGCGCGGCGGTGCGGGCACCGACCTCATCACTCTGGGCACGACCGGTTCGACCATCACCATCTCGGCGGCGGAAACCGTCACCGGTGGCGTTGGCACCGACATCATCACGCTCGGCTCGGCTGGCAACAGCCTGCTGCTGAACGCGATCGAAACGATCACCGGCGGTGCGGGCAGCGATCTGGTCTTCCTGGGGTCGTCGGGCAACACGATCCTGGCCTCGGGTCTCGAGATCCTGGTCGGCGGCACCACCACCGACGTGGTCACGCTGGGCACGTCCGGTAACACCATCATCCTGCGCGGTCTGGAGACCCTGACGGGCGATGTTGGCACCGACGTCATCACCCTCGGCGACACCGGCAACACCACGCTGGTTTCGCTGCTGGAGACCCTGGTCGGCGGCGCCGGCACCGACGTCATCAGCATCGGCACGGCGGGCAGCACCTTGCTGGCCTCGGCGCTGGAAACTGTGACGGGTGGCGTTGGCACCGATGTGATCACCATTGCTTCGACCGGCAGCACGCTGCTGGCGAACGCTCTGGAGACCATCACCGGTGGCACGGGTTCCGAACTGGTGTTCCTGGGTTCGGCGGGTTCGACCCTGCTGGTTTCGGCCCTCGACATCCTGATCGGCGGCACGGGCACCGACGTGGTCACGCTCGGCTCGGCTGGCAACACGGTGCTGCTGCGCGGCATCGAGACGCTGACCGGCGGTGTCGGCACCGACGCCATCACGCTCGGCAACACCTTCAACTCGCTGCTGGTCAGCGGGCTGGAGACGCTGACCGGTGGTTCGGCCTCTGACGTGGTCACGCTGGGCACGGCGGGCAACACCTTGGTGGTGTCCGGCATCGAGACGCTGACCGGCGGTGTCGGCACCGACGTGGTGACGATCGGCACGGTTGGCGCGACGATCCTGGTCACGGGCATCGAAACCGTGATCGGCGCTTCGGGCACCGAAGTCATCCTGCTTGGCTCGGCTGGGGCGACCCTGACCGTGTCGGGTGCGGACTTCGTGATCGGCAACAGTGGCACCGATGTTCTGACCCTGGGTTCGTCCGGCAACACGACCACCATCCGCGGCATTGAGACGCTGATCGGTGGTGCGGGTTCCGACCTCGTGATCCTGGGCGACACCGGCAACACGCTGCTGCTGTCCACCGGCGTCGAAACCCTGGTTGGTGGTGCCGCCACCGATGTGCTGACGCTCAGCACCTCGGGCGCGACCCTGCTGACCCGTGCGATCGAGACGCTGATCGGCGACGTGGGCACCGATGTCATCACCCTCGGCAACACCGCGAACACCATCACCGTGACGGGTGTCGACACCCTGACCGGCGGCACCAACACCGACGTCGTCTTCACCGGCTCCGCTGGCGTGACGATGACCGCTTCGGGTGTTGAGTTCCTGGTTGGTGGCACGGGTTCCGATGTCGTGACCTTGGGTTCGTCCGGCAACACCGTCACCACGCGTGGCATCGACACCCTCGCGGGTGGCGCTGGCAGCGATCTGGTGATCCTGGGCGATACGGGCGTCACTCTGCTGATGAACTCGGGGATCGAAATCCTGGTCGGCGGTGCCGCGACGGATGTCGTGACCATCGGTTCTTCGGGGGCGACCCTGCTGACCCGTGCGGTCGAAACCCTGGTTGGCGGTGCTGGCACCGACATCATCACCCTGGGTGATACGGCGAACACCATCACCGTGACGGGCATCGACACCCTGACCGGTGGTGCGAACACCGACATCGTCTTCACCGGTGCCGCCGGTGTGACGATGCTGGCCTCGGGTGTTGAGTTCCTGGTTGGTGGCACCGGTTCGGATGTCGTGACCTTGAGTGCGACGGGCAACACCGTCATCACTCGTGGCATCGACACCATGATCGGTGGTGCGGGCAGCGACCTCGTGATCCTGGGCGACACGGGCGTGACGATGCGGGCCGAAAGCGGGATTGAAATCCTGGTCGGCGGCGCGAGCACGGACCTCGTCACCCTGGGCAACGGTGGTTCGACCGTGTTGCTGCGTGGCATCGAGACGCTGACCGGCGGCTCGGGCAACGATGTGATCACGCTGGGCAACACCGGTGTGACCATGTCGGTCAGCGACATCGAGACGATCACCGGTGGCACGGGCACCGATGTCATCACGGTGACGAGTGGTTCGGTCCGCTTCCTCGGCGGTTCGGGCGACAGCATCACCCTGGGCAGCGGGACCGACACGGTCGTGTACTCGTCCTTCACGGACATCGCGGCTCTGGGTGCGAACACCGGCTTCATCTCCGTGACCAGCTTCACCTCGGGCACCGACAAGGTGCAGCTGACGGGTACGGCTCGGACCACGGCGGACAAGACCGGCGACAGCGCCCTGACCACGGCGACTGCGGCGACCAACGGTGTGAGCATGGCCAACGAGTTGGTCTCGCTCTCCTCGGCGGTCAGCGGCAGCCTGACGGACACCAACCTGGTCAACTTCCGCAACGCTCTCGGCACGCTGACGAACTCGTCGGCTGGTGCGAGCGTCCTGGTGCTCGCCAACAACGGCACCAGCTCGGGTCTGTATCAGGTGGTCGACACCAACGGCGACGGTCAGGTGGCCGCCACCGAGGTTCGTCTGCTGGGTGTCTACAACAGCACCACGCTCTCGCTCACCGACATCAACCTCGGCTAAGCTTGAGTTTCACACGCTAGGGGAAGGGGGTGCCCGCAAGGGCACCCCCTTTTCTTTTGGGCCGACGAACCGCTGAAGGTGGAACCTGAGAGCGAACCGGGCATGAAAAAAGCGGCGACCGGACTGCATCGGGACTATCCGGAATTTCGTGCTCGGCGGGGTTATCCTGAAGCAGAAGGAGACCCTGAATGGCCCGACGCAAAGAACCGGTTATCC
>NZ_RXMA01000058.1 GCF_003966125.1 Azospirillum griseum | reverse complement strand
CTTCAAGGCCGGACACATGACCGCACCCGACCTTTTCGCCAAGTCAGTTCTCTTTTCCCTTGCGCCGCAGCGGTCGTCCACACATGACCGTGCCGATCTTCATGATGGCCCTGGTCAAACCGATGGTGCGGATAAACAGATTCATGGGGGTCTTCTGGGCGGCGAACTCATGCGCGCCCCGCGTGCGGACTTTGAAGCGCGCGGGGTTGGTTCGGCGATGGCGCTCTTCAGAGCAGATCGCGCCAAATCAGAATCGACTTTACGCGAGAATCTGCTCGACAAATCAAAGCTTAGAGCGCCGTTGTGCTTCACATTTCAGGCGCGGCGCTCAAAAAACGCACGCCGCGCATACACATGAATTCAAAGTCGGCCTTTTGTCGTCCATAGGGGCGTCCCAGAAAGTCCCGCCCGCCGAACCGGTCGCGGAAGGCCGCTGACACACGCAGGTTTGTCAGGAACCGGGCTTCAAACTGGGGAATTGCGGCGTCTCGACACCGGAGGTTCCACTCCCTCCGGTTACGCAACCGACGACGGCGTCATCAACCGTCGGCGTCCGCCAAGGCTTACGTTCTTGGGCGGCGGTGGCTTTCAGTGGATCGGTCGAGGGTGTGTTCGCGGAAGTCGACATCGTTTTCGCATCTTACAAATGAATTTTATCGCTTGAGAAAGATTTTAGCAGCAACGCGTTCGTCGCGCCAGAACTCATTCGCCATTTTACCGCCTGCCGACGGTCCGATCAACCGCATGCACTATCAAAAGTTTGCTTTCGCAAAATCATACGATTTGTTTCCACGCAACGGGTTTGGGAATCAGGCATAGAACCAAGCTGTGTAGTTAAGCCTTGACCACGCGCCGGCGACCGCGTTGATCGGTTCGACGGCATGCTCCGCTCCGGTCTGCGGATCAAACAGAATGAGCCGATTGCATATCGGCTCGATACTGTCGATTCTGCCATTGAACCGGCGCAGCAGGAACCGTCCGGCGAAATCTATTCGCCATCCTTCGTGCAGGTACATCACCATGCACAGAGTGCGGTTGGGCACGCCGTCGCTGTGCCAGCGCAGAAAATGAGATTGGTTCAGCAGCTTGAGATTAATTTCTCCGGTTTGATGAACCGGCTGGCCGGTCGCGGCCGCCAACCATGAAAGAAAAGCAGAACCGCGCAACAGTTGGCGAAACATCAAATCGGTCAGGATTCCGGGTTCCATTTCCTTTCCCGGCAGTGGACCGCGATACATCTTTTCGAAAATGAATCGCATGTCGTCAGACGTGGCGTTGAATTCCGCCTCGCCTACCCAATCCTTCTTGCTGCGCACTTTATAGACAGTCTCCAACTGACCGTCAGACAGCAACACCCGCCGAATAGTCGCAAGGCGCACCGGATCCAGAAAATCGTCGATCACAACAAGATGTTCGGGATCTCGACGGAAATTCGAAGCGTAATCGGCCGTCGCTTCGGATGTCAGATGCTGTGGCTGAATCCATTTCATCAGCGCCGCTGATTCCAATTTCGCGTTTCCCTATGCCGCTGCGTGCTCTTGCCAAAACAGACACAACGCTGTCAAACATTGCGGATGAACGCAACTTCCAAGATCTCCCAGTCCTATCGCTACCGCATGTCCGGCCTGACCGTGGCGTCGGAGATTCCGTTGCCCGGTGCCGTTCCCCAGGCTGCGGACGACGCCGTCCCGGTCGACGCCGTATTCCGGTTGGGCGACGTGCCGGAACGATTGGATAATCCCCACCATTTCGGGCCGGAATGGTTCGCCGATGATCAACAGTTTTTGCTGAACCTGCCGGACGTCGGTCGCTTCACGGCGATCAATGGACGGGAAATCGTCATATCCCCCGCCCCCGGCATGACGGTGCGGGACGCCTTGCCTTTCGTGGTGGGGACCACCTTCTCGGCGCTGCTGTATCAGCGCGGGGGGTGGTTGCTGCACGCCTCCGCCGTGGTTCATCGCGGGCGCGCCTTCGCCTTTTGCGGCGACAGCGGGGCGGGCAAATCCACCTTGGCCGCCGCCCTGTGCCGCATCGGCTGCGATTTCGTCACCGACGACGTCTGCGCCGTCGATCATCCGACCGGGTCGGCCCCGCTGGTGCGACCGGACGGGCGGATGCTGCGGCTGTTCCCCGACAGCATCCGCCGCGCCGGGCTGGAGGACGCGGTCGGCTCGCCGGTGCGCATGTCCATCGACAAGTTCCATGTGACGCCGCCGACGCAGGCACCCGACGCCGCGCCGCTGGCGGCGATCTATCTGCTGGGCGACGCTTCCCCCGCCCGTCCGCCGGGCATCGAAGAACTGTCAGGAGCGAACGCCGCGCAGGCGCTGTTGCGTTTTTCCTATCGCCGACGGCTGGCTCTGGCCTATGCGGGACAAGGGCGTCTAGCGCTGCGCACCGCCGCCCTGCTGGCCCATGTCAAGGTTCACCGCCTGATCCGCCAACGGGACCTTGCAAGGATCGAGGAGACCGTCGCCGCCTTGCAGGTCCATTGGAATGATACGGCGGGTTAAGGCGAAGCCATGGCGACGGTTCCCCCCGGTCTGGTCTGGCTGGCCTCATATCCCAAATCCGGGAACACTTGGGTGCGGGTCTTGCTGTCCAATCTGACGGTCGGCGGCAACGCCCCGGTCGACATCAACAAGCTGCCCGACGATGATAATCCGATGGGACGGCGGCGCTTCACCGACGACACCCTGGTCGACCCCGGCTTGCTGGACCGGCGGGAGTTGGAGCGGATGCGCCCGGCGTATCACGATTTCATCGCCGCGCAACTCACCACCGCATTCTTTTGCAAGACCCACGACCGTTTCTCCAACCGGGACGGCGCGCCGTCGTTGGGTTCGGCGGCGCGGGCGGCGCTTTACCTGCTGCGCGACCCGCGCGACGTCGCGGTTTCCCTGTCCCACCATTTCAACCAGTCCCTTGACGCCGCTGTCGCCATGATGGGCGACGGTGAGCAGATTTTCGGCGGCGGTCGGCAAATCCGCTACCTGCTGGGAGACTGGGGCTGCCATGTGACGGGGTGGATCGAACAGCGGCTGATCCCGGTCAAGGCCGTGCGCTATGAAGACTTGCGCGTCGATCCGGCGGCGTGTTTCGCCGACATTCTGGCCTTTCTGGGCGTTACGGCGACGGACGAGGAAATCCGCCGCGCCGTCGGCCATTCCGATCTGGCCGAATTGCAGCGTCAGGAAGCCGCCAGGGGCTTTGTCGAAAGCCTGCCCGGACAGGAACGTTTTTTTCGGTCGGGCCGGGTCGGCGAATGGCGGGAGGTTTTGGCCCCCCGCCACGTCGCCACCATCGAGGGTCGATTTGGCGGCGTGATGGAGCGGTGGGGGTATACGCTTTCAGCTTGAATATGTGTTAAGCGACGAATTTTAATGAGTGCGAATTGGATGGCTTCGTTCTGGAATGAGTGAATCGATGACCGAGAACCTGCACCGCGCCGACGATGTCTTCGCCGCCTCGCTGGAAGACGACACCTTGTTGCTGAACGTGACCACCGGGCGTTACCACGGGCTGAACCCGGTGGCGGCGCGCATCTGGGAGCTGCTGGCCGCCCCCATCAGCGAAGACCAGCTCATCGCTCAGTTGCTGGAGGAGTTTGAGGTGACGCCGGACGTGTGCCGCGCCGAGGTCGCCGCCTTCCTGGCCTCCTTGCGCGACCGTGGTCTGCTGAACGTCAACTGATCCGATGCGGCTGATCTGCGGCGTTCTGCGCCTGGACGGGCAAGCGGCGGAAGCCGCAACGCTGGACGCCATGGCGGCGGCGATGACCCATCCCGGCCTGTCCCCCGCTGTCGCGCGGCGTCTGGACGGCGCGCTGGGTCTGGCCGTGTTGGATTTCGCCTCGGCCGGGCCGGAAATTCCCGAAATCGACGGTCGGCTGGTCGCCGCCGACGCAAGGCTCGACCGCCGCGCCACAGCGGCGGAAACCGCGTTTGTCGAGGCGGTGGAGCGGCACGGTGCCAACTTCCCCGACCGGGTCGACGGCGATTTCGCCGTCGCGCTGTGGCGGCGCGACCGGGGGGAATTGCTGCTGGGGCGTGATTTCATCGGCGTGCGCCCGCTGGCGTGGACATGGCGGCCCGGCCGCTGGTTCGCCTTCGCCAGCCTGCCCAAGGGTTTGCATCGGTCCGGGCTGGCCCGACCGGATATTGACCAGGGCGCTGTCGCCGGCTTCGCCGCACAGGTATATTTTTCCGGTTCCGACAGCGTCTTTGCCGACATCGCCTGTTTGCGCGCCGGACACAGCCTGACCGTTCGGCTGGATGACCGGGCCGCCCCCGTCCCGCACCGCGCCTATCGCCCCGATCCGGCGCAGGTTGGCCGCTGGCGCGGCTCCCCGGAGGAAGCCGCCGCGACGCTGCGCCGCCTGATCACGGAGGCGGTGGAATCGCGCCTGCCCGCCACCGGCCCCGTGGCCTGTCATCTCAGCGGCGGGTTGGACAGTTCCGCCATCACCGTGCTGGCGGCCCGCGCGGCGCGGCGACGCGGCGAACGGACGCTGGCGCTCAGTTGGATGGCACCCACGCCGATGGGGCCAACGGAGTACGACGAACGTCCGCTGATCGCCGCCGTGCTGGAACAGGAAGGCGACCTGGAGCATGTGTTGGTTCACAACATCCTCCCGCGACGCGACCTCCTTGACGACGAGGATTGGCCGGGGACGCCGATCGGTGGGCACGACGACCAAATGGCGGCGGCGGCGGCTTTCGCCACCGACCGCATCCTCAGCGGCGTCGGCGGCGACGAGGGTGCCACGTACAACGGACCAAACCTTTACTTCCACCTGCTGAAGGCTGGGCGTTTGCGACAGTTGGCGCGCGAATTGCCCGCGCGCGCGCGTTCCGACGGGCAATCGCTGTGGCGCGCCGTGCGCGGTCGGCTTGTATCGCCCTTGGTTCCCCGACCCTTGCGCATGCTGCGTCGGCGCCTCAAGGGTTCTCCGATGATCGCCGACCCGAAAGCCGGGCTGGGCCGCTATCTCACCCCCGCCGCCAGGGACGCTGCGGCGGCAAGGCGCCTCAAACCGATCCTGACCGACAACAGCGCGCAAGAACGGACGCGCGCCTTCGCCGACCATCACATCCCGTCCCGCTGCACATATTACGCCGTGATGGCGGCGCGGCACGGGCTGGCCGTCACCTATCCGCTGCTCGACCGCCGCGTGGTCGATTTCATGCTGTCGCTGCCCAACCACCTGTTCCTGGCCGACGGACAGAGCCGCCAGCCGTTCCGCCGCGCCATGCGAGGGATTCTGCCCGACATCGTGCGGCTGGCCAAATACAAGGTCGGCATGGGAGACGACTGGTACATCCGTTACGCCGCCATCAAGGCGGAATTGCTGATGGAACTGGAAAGCCTGCGGGGGCGGGCGACGGTGGAGGCGATCTTCGATCTCGACGCCGTCCGCGACGGATTGTCGCTGCTGCCCGACCCGGAAAACGCCGAGGCCGTCGCCCGCGCCCGCGCCGCCGAAGGCGTCAATCCGTCGTCGCCGCGCTGGCCGCCGTTCATGGCGGTGCGCGCTCTGGTCATCGCCCGCCATCTCGCCCGGTTGGAACAGGAAAAGGATCAGTCGAACCGCGCCAGTTCCACCTGACCCGGCGGGGCACCGCGCCCCAGCACCACGGCATCCCCCAGGCTCAGCCATGCGTGAGCCTCAATGCCGTCCGCCCCGCGCCCGGCGCTCAAATGCAGCCGACCCGACAACCCGCGCCGTCTCAGCATCGCCCGCGCCGCCAACGCCTGCGCCAGGCACCGAAACCGTTGCGGCGACAGCCGGGCGGCGCGTCGCACCGCCGCCGCCACCTCGAACCCGCGCCGCAAATCAGCCGTCGACGCGTTCGCCCCGCCCCCATCGCCACCGGCCAGCCGATGAAAAGGCGTCGCCCGCACGGCGACCGCCGCCAGAGTCAGCCATGCCAGCGCCTCCAACACCCGCAAGCGATGCGCCCAACGTTTTCTCATCCAGGCCAATCCGGAAACGCTCAACCGTCCGTGCGCCGGATAACCAGACACAGACTGTCGCGTTTGTACAGCAAGGCCGTGTCCAGATCTCCCGACAAGCCTTCCGTCACGCACGGCCCTCCCGGTTGACGTTCCACCGTATAGCGCCGTCGACCTTCGGCGGCGGGAACAGCGCTGCAAATCCGCCCCGGCGTGACGATGAAGCCGTATTCCGGATTGGTGAT
The DNA here is from genome assembly GCF_003966125.1 of Azospirillum griseum. Classification (GTDB taxonomy): domain Bacteria; phylum Pseudomonadota; class Alphaproteobacteria; order Azospirillales; family Azospirillaceae; genus Azospirillum; species Azospirillum griseum. Next base: position 4,606 of record NZ_RXMA01000058.1, on the reverse strand, counting down.
GCAGCTTCGCCGATCCTCGGTCGAAAGGGCGACCATCATGCCGGCGGTAAACGCCAGAGCCGGGGTGAACAATTTCGCATCCTTCACGGTGAACGCCGCTTCGCCCTGCGGCGGAAAGTCATCGGCGATGGCTCTCACCAACTCCGGCCCGTCGCGAAACGGGGGTGCAAACGATTCCATCGAACCATCCATGGATTTAACCGCAAGAACAACCAAGGCGGCCACGGCCATGGCGTTTGCTGCCTTCTCGCGGACCGTCGACGTGGCCATAACGGTGACGAAACCAAGAAGAGGAAATACAAGAAACACACCGAGAAGATACAAGAACATGAAGCTTGCGAGCGGGGATGTGGCTTTCACAAAGAAGACAAGACTCCCCACCGAACCAGCCAATACCAAAATTCCGCTATCAACGTAAAGACGTCGGCAAGTTTCCAGGCGATGCGCTGTCGCCGCCCCGACCAACGCGATCAGCCACCACCAGCCGGAAACCGATTTAAACTGTCTGAAGTAAAACCCCGCGACCTGACGAATGGTCGAGTGCGGCGCGCCGACCGGAGGTTCGAATCCCGCGAGAATCACCCGCACGACGTTTCCAGGCGGATGGATAATCATGTCAACGATGATGGGAAGCGCAAAAACCGCGCTTATCGCCGCCACGCCGACCCAGGCGGCAAGGGGGAAACCACGACCGGTTTCGCGATGGCGCGCACGCCGACCCAAGATAACCGCGATCATCCAAACCGGCGCAGCCGCCGGGATCGTCGGGATGTACCCATGCACCAGGGTGGCCGCTGAAAAACTGCAGACGAGCAAGCCGAAGGCGTCGCCACGGCACGTGGCCAAGGCGGCCACCATGAACGTCACAAACGGCAACACCACCAGTTGGGGTCCCCACATGGTCGTCAACGACTGGGTTGCGTTGATCTCGATAACGACAAGGATCGTCGCCACGATGGCGGCGGAGACCGCGATTTTGTATTGAGCGCCTTGCCGCAACAGCAACCGCAAAATCAACGACGCCAACAAACATGAAAACATCGCTGCGCAAAGAAAACCCCGATCAGTTGACCGCCAAAGCGCGAACCCGTTAAATTTTCAAAAAGCAGTTCGCCGAGGAGGCGCACGTCGAGAAAAAATGGTCCAAGGTGATAAAGCCCATATTCGGTGTCGAATCTAAAATACTCGCTCGTGTGATGTCCTGTCAGCAGCCAATGCTCGCGCCCTTGCTCAATCAACAAAATATCAAGAGCCAAATCTCCGGACAGAAATTGATTTCTGGAAAGCATATCACTATTCGCAATAGACAAAAACGACATAACAACAGAAAAAACGGCAACAGAAAACAAACACAGGTATGCATTGCCATGAAATATGGCATTGATATCTCTTGGTTTTCTCATTTCATAAAATCTTCTGACAGCGACGTCAGAATATCCAGAAAATTTACCATATTTATATTTTTAACAGACCACAGCGAAGGCAAAGGGCAGCCCTCGGCGCTCCGCATCTGATGCTGGCCGGGAATAGGTTCCGCATTCCATCATGCGAATGCATGACGATACACTTTCTTTCTTGCTCCGTGTTTTTCAGTGCCGAAGTGTGATCGTCCATGTTTAATCTAGGTGCCGAACGTTTTCGCTTATGCGCAAACCCGTGTCGTTACCCTTCTGCCAGATTATTCGCTTCTTTTGAGACTGTCCATGTTGAACCTGAGCCGATCATCCTTCGCGCCGCAGGCGTTGGTCTTGAATCCGGCGACGGCGGCGCGGCTGGACGCCCCCGCTGGACGGGCCGCTTACCTGCAATTGCGCACGCTGGCTCCGCGGCGAAGCTGGCGGGCGCAGCATCTCTTCCCCGACGGGGAGGGCAGTGCCCTGTTCCTCGGCGCACTGCATCTGCTGGGCGGCGGTACCCTTGGCGCGCTGGAGCCGGTGACGACGACGGCCTTATGGCGAGCGGGGTTGCTGCTGTCGGCACAGGAACGCGCCAGCCTGCCCAAGGAGATCGAAGGCGCAACCGCCGAGGTGGAAACAGCCGACGCCCCGCCCCGCCCCTGGCTGCCACCGGAAAACGCCGGAGCGACCCTGTGGCGCCGACTGTTTTCCGACTTTGACCGCCTTGCCGCCGGGCCACCGCATGATCCGCCCCCGGGGGCCATCGCCGACTTCGCCGCCGGCCTGCCCGCTTGGCTGCCCGGCCTGCTGCCCGCCGACGACGTCATCGCCGCTGCCGCCGTCTGGCGGTCGCTGTGGCGCGCCGACCTGCTCCGCTCAACAGAAAAGGGACGCGGCTACACCATCAACAACGATCCGCTGGGCCGCGCCCTGCTCCGTCGGCTGACCCCGACCATGGAGAAAGTCGTCGGGCACCCCTTGCGCCAAAGCTATTCCTTCGCCATGCACTATGAGCCGGGTGCCGTTTTGCCGATCCATGTCGACCGGTTGCACTGTCAATACACGCTGTCCCTGCTGCTGGATTACCTGCCCGCCTCGCCGGATACGCGCAGCGCGGCTTTATCAGACGGGCGCAGTCCGTGGCCCCTGGAAGCGGAAATCGACCCAAACGGCCCGATGACCCGCTACTATCAGGCACCGGGGGACGGCCTGTTGTTTCGCGGGCGCGAACTGCTGCACGGTCGCCCGCTTCTGGCCGACGGTGCGCGGTCGCTGGTGTTGATGCTGCACTGGCTGGACGCAGATTTCCCCGACGCCGATATGGATCGCTCATGAACAGTCCGCCGCTGCAACCGCTTCATTAAACGCTGAATGAACCATTTCGCTCTCGAACTTCCTTGTCGGTTGGCCGCCATGGGACGGCGGCGCGCAGCGTCCGCTCTGGCGCTCAACGCCGTTGCCGGCCTGACCGAGGGCATAGGCGTGCTGGCGCTGGTCCCCTTGCTGAAACTGCTGGGAATCGGCGACGGGGCGGTGCCGCTCGATCCGTGGGTTTTCGCCTTGGTCCTTGCCGGTTACGTGTTGCTGGTCGCCGCCACCGCGCTGATCGGTCGGGCGCGCAATCTGACGGTGCAGGCGCTGACTTTGGAATTCCTCGACCGCCTGCGTGCCGACCTGCACGCCGCTGTTTTGACCATGGAATGGCGCGCCTTCCACCAGCGCCGCGCCGCCGACCTGCAACAGGTGATGACCGGGGAAATCGGCCGCATCCACGGTGCCGTCACCGCGCTGGGCGACATGCTGGGCGCGGCGCTGGCCATGGCGTTTCTGGCCGTCGCCGCCGTCTTGCTTTCCCCCGCCCTGACCGCAGCGGCGCTGACGGTGGTGATCGTCGCCGCCTTGGTCACCCGCGGACTGGGGGCACGCGGCTGGCGGCTGGGTCGGGAACTGGGCGTCGCCAATCAAGCCGCCATGGCCGATCTTGTCGACAATCTTGCCGGGTTGCGCCTGATTAAAATTTTCGCCGCCGAGAACGCCCGCGCCGCCGTCCTGTCCGACCGCTTCGCTGTGGTGCGCGACAATCAGCGGGCCTATCAGCGCGCCCAATCCGCCGAACGGGCGGTGTTGCAGACCGTCGCCGCCGCCGCAGCAGCGGGCGGGATGTATCTCGCCGTCTTCGTCCTGCGCCTGCCTTTGGCCGAAGCCTTGACCTTGATGCTGGCCTATGGCCGGTTGTTGCAGGCGGCGCTGCGCTGCCTGTCCGGCTGGCGGCGGCTGACCGGTCTTTCCGCCGCGCTCATCGCCTACGACGAAACCCTGGCCGCTTGCCGCGCGGCGTCCGAACCCGCAACGTCCGGGTTGAACCCGCCACCACTGACCTGCGCCGTCCGCCTGTCCGACGTCGTCGTCCGCCACGAAGGACGGGATCCTCCGGCGCTGGACCATGTGGACGCGATCATTCCTGCTGGCAAGGTCACGGCGCTGATCGGCCCGTCGGGAGCGGGCAAGTCGACGTTTGTCGATCTCGTCATCGGCCTGACTGCCCCCGATGCCGGACACGTGACGGTGGACGGTGCCTTGTTGACACCGGGGCTGCGTCGGGCGTGGCGGAGCGCGACCTCGGCTTGTCCGCAAGACCCCTTTCTGTTCAACGACACGCTGCGCGCCAATCTGTGCCTCGCCCGCCCCGACGCCGACGACGCCGCGCTGTGCGCGGCGCTGGAGGATGCGGCGGCGATCGACTTCGTCCGTGCCCTGCCCCATGGGTTGGACACCGCAGCGGGCGACCGGGGCTTGCGGTTTTCCGGCGGCGAGCGCCAGCGGCTGGCGCTGGCCCGCGCCCTGCTCCGTCGCCCGGCTCTGCTGGCGCTGGACGAGGCCACCGCCTCGCTCGACGACCAAACTGCGGCGGCCGTCGCGGCGGCCGTGGATCGCCTGCGCGGCGAATGCACCGTGCTGGTCGTCGCCCATCGGCTCAGCGCCGTCGCCCACGCCGACCATGTGCTGTTGCTGGAGGCCGGGCGCATCACCGCCGCCGGAACCTGGGAGGAGGTGCGGGCGCAGGCCGGGCCGCGCCTCGCCGCCATCGGCATGCTGGACGACGCCTGATGCGATCGCGGTCGTTAGGAATCACGCCAAATTAAGTACGTTGTTTTCCGCCCGGGGAGCGATGGTGTAGTTCCACTCTGGATGGAAGTCGTTTGGGGTTA
>NZ_RXMA01000057.1 GCF_003966125.1 Azospirillum griseum | reverse complement strand
GGCATGCCGGCCTCCCAAAAGGTCTCCTGACCGTCACGTCGGATCGGGTGTGCTTCGCACCCAAGCCGAATTACGCACCAAAGTCCCAGTCTACAGCTCCCGACTCCCGCCGAGAATCCCCTACCGCGCACCCTCCTATCGATTCGTCTATTTTGGCCCGGCGCCTTAAACTTCAGCCGGGCTGATGTCTCACCGTCATTGGCACAGAGGGACACCTGACGGAACCATCCGGGAAATTCAAGCCGAACCGGTTTCGAGAATAGCGACAAGTTCCCTTTCGACCGGACGCGGCAGCGCCAGTTCCCTGAGCTTTGCAACGGTTGCTTCAACCGGGTACCGGAAGGATTTAAGTTCGAAGTGGCCGTTTTGACAGACAGCGTAGCTTGCCAGCGAAGTGCCGGTTCGAGGTTGGCCGAGGCTTCCCGGATTCAGCACGATCCTGTCACGGACCTTGCGAAGCATCGGCACGTGGGTGTGCCCGACAAGGAGGACATCCGCCTGCAGTCCATCGAGTGCCGAATCCCACCCCCCTGTGTCCGTCGGGTAGCGTCCGTAGAGCGGGTCCGAAGGCATTGCGTGAGTCAGGTGAAACAGCAGACCGTCGCGTTCGGCCTGCGCCTGCTGCGGAAGCCTGCGGAGATAAGCCTTCTGTGCTTCGCTGAGGACGGAGGAGGTGTATCGCCTGGTCGCTTCGGCTATCGGGCGATAGCGCGGACTCCAGCGAGAGTCGTCGTCGTAGGCCACCGCGTGGTCATGATTGCCTTGTACGACCAGGGAAGCCTTATCCATGATGTCCGCAACGACTTCCCTCGGCTGCGGTCCGTAGTTGACGAGATCGCCGAGGACCCAGAGTTCGTCATACTCTTCGGGCAAGGCACGCAAGGCTTCGTGGTTGCCATGGATGTCGGAAATAATGACGAGTTTCACCGTGGCCTCCCGGATTCAAAGGCGGATCAGGACGACGCCGAGGAGCAGAGAGGCCGCGCCGGCTAGCCGGGTGAGGCTGACCGGGTGGTGGGGAAGCCCGAACAGGCCGAAATGGTCGAAGGCGAGCGAGCCGAGCATTTGTCCAACGACGATCAAGGCGAGAACCGTCGCGGCGCCGAGGCGGGGAACCATGAGAATCGCGGTCCCGATGAACAGCGCGCCGAAAAGCCCCCCGGTCCATGACAGCCAAGACGTCGTCCCGGCCAACGAATCGGACAGCCGGGGGCTGGAGGAGGTCAGGGCGACTGCCAGCATCGCCAGCATGCCGACGAAATAGCTGATGAAGCCCGCCCACCAGGGCGACCCGAGTTCGGCCCGCAGGTTTGCGTTCAGAACCTGCTGCAGAGCGACGCTCACGCCGGCGCCGACCACCAGCAGATATGAAAATGCGGACAAGGCGGCGGTCATGCCGTACTCCCCGAAGACGTGCCGGTTCGCATGGAGGGCTTTCCATGCGGCGCTCCCGGACCATTGGATAGCAGGGTCGGGCCGCTGCCGTCTGGAACGGATGTGACCTGCCTGCCGCAGCCCGAAATCCGCTGCGGAAAATCGCGGGACCGGTCGGCAATGCTACATACCGGCAGAGAAGCAGCAAGAAGAGAATTTTAGAAGATTTTCTCATAAAATTATATTTCTTGCATAATATACAATTTTTCATTCCTGCGCCCCGCAAGGTCACATTCGTTCTAGAACGGGTTTGCCGAGTTTGCTACCCGTTTCACACGTGAACAGTGCACACGAATGTATTTTTAGTTGCTACTTCGTCCGCCGGGTATCTGATGTCCAAAGACCATTATGCAGTCGAGCAAAGTACTTCTTCCCGGCTTCCGCTCCACGCCCGGACGGGGAGCAGGGTATCCGGCCCGTTCCGAACATGGATGTCGCATTCAAGCAGGCAATACACACCGTTGCATCCTTTCAGGTTGGCGTGACCGGGGAAAGGCGAAGCGCGCCATATCCGCGACCAAGCCGGAAAACCCGGTCTGAAAGGAAGCAAACACACCGGAATTCGACGTTCCGATCCGCTGGGCAGCCGAAACAGAACTCAAGCGGCGCCATGGCGTGGCGAACCACGAGAGAATAACTGGGAGTGAAACAATCATGGCCGACGTCTCTATTCTTGACGCGCCTTCTTCCGTCGACGGTTCGCCGTGCGATCGTCCGCAACGGGCGGATAAGAATGAAATGGGTGCCAATCATCGAAAAGCAAGAATGCTGTCTCAGGATCAGGCTTCGACGGAAGTTTGCGATTGGCACCGCACTGTTCTTGGCGACATCAAGGCCCTGCTCGTCGACGATCAGGACTTCCCCTGCATTTTCGGAAGAAGCGCAATCCGAAAAGGAATATTGAAGTTCATTTTTGTCGAATCGGTCGATCCGGCCGGCATCCGGCATCTCGCGGATGGTCTCGTCGAATATGTCGAGTGCTCGAAAGGATGGGACGGCAATCTCAACACGGCCTCTCCGCTGGTCGTCGCCTTTTCCCTGGATGCGATCCGGGATGGCTCGTGGGCGGACTACCATGCCTTCGGCTGGAGCGTTCTCCAGAAGCTGCACGAGATCGACCCGATGCCGTGGCCGCAGGACGTCGCGACCGATCCCCATTCGCCATCCTGGTCCATGTGCTTCAACGGCATGCAGCTGTTCTGCAACATGAGCCATCCCGCGCATAAGATTCGCCGAAGCCGCAACCTGGGTGCGCACTTCCTGTTCGTGATCAATCCGCGCGAACGCTTCGACGTCGTCGCCGGCAACAATCCCACCGGACGGAAGGTCCGCAACAACATCCGTGACCGGATCGCCAGATATGACGGCGTGTCGCGATCCCTTCAACTCGGTTCGTACGGCTCCGAGGGGCTCGAATGGTGGCAATACGGCATCATCGAGGCCAATGTCGAACGAACCGACAAGTGCCCGTTCACCTTTGCCGGTGCGGGACGATCGGAAAGCGGGCAGCGGGCGGATGAAAGATCGACGGCCGGTTCCACGGACTGACGCAGGCGTGACGTTCCTTCCCCTTATCGCTTCCTTGCCGAGGATCTTCCGATGCCGCTCTACGACAGCGTTCTCGACACGATCGGCCGCACGCCGATCGTCAGGCTGAACCGGCTCGCGCCGGAACATGTGACGGTTTATACGAAGCTGGAGAAGTTCAATCCCGGCGGTTCGGTCAAGGACCGGCTGGCGCTCTCCGTTGTGCTCGATGCCGAGAGGAAGGGGCTGCTGAAGCCGGGCGATACCATCGTGGAGTGCACGTCCGGCAATGTCGGGATCGCGCTAGCGATGGTTGCGGCGGCGCGCGGCTATCGCTTCGTCGCGGTGATGGGCGACGGGTATTCGGTGGAACGGCGCAAGCTGATCCGCGCCTATGGCGGCAAGGTCCTGCTGTTTCCAAGCGCGCTGGGCAGCAGCGGCGGCAACCGCATCGCCGACGGGCTGGCCGAAAAATACGGCTGGTTCCGCGCCCGGCAATTCGACAACCCCGCCAACCCTTCGTACCACCGCCAGACGACGGCGTCGGAGATTCTTGCCGATTTCGCCGGAAAGCGTCTCGACTACTTCGTTACCGGTTTCGGGACCAGCGGAACCCTGACCGGTATCGGCCAGATGCTGAAACTGGCGCGGCCGGAGGTGCGGATCGTCGTGGCCGAGCCGGACAATGCCGCCGTGCTGTCCGGCAAGGGCTGGAACGTTCACCAGATCCAGGGCCTCGCGCCGAACTTCGTTCCCAGCATCCTCGACCGCGAGGTCATCGACGAACTCCTGGAGGTGAACGAGGTGGCCGGCCGCGACGTGGCACTCCGCCTCGCCGCGGAGGAAGGAATCTTCGTGGGCATCTCCGCCGGCGCCACCGTGGCGACCGCCCTGCGGGTGGCGGAAAGCGCACCGGAAGGATCGGTGATCCTCGCCATGGCGCCCGACACCGGCGAGCGTTACCTGTCGACCTTTCTGTTCGACGGCGTCACCGAAGGTTCGGACGACGATTGGCTGGCGTCGCTTGAAGCCTGACCGGCCGCGACACCCTACCGGCTTTCCATCGAAGGGCTTATCGGCCTTCGTTCCGCAATAATTCCAGCATTCCCCAGGCAAATGAGCGAATTCATTCCTCCGGCGACCCGGTTCATCGATCTGCCCGCCGCCTTTCCGATGAAGCGGGGCGGCGTGCTGCATGGTGCGCGTATCGCATATGAAAGCTGGGGCAAGTCGCAAGACACGCACGACAATACGATTCTGATCGTCACCGGACTTTCGCCCAGCGCGCATGCGGCTTCGCACGACGGCGATCCCACGCCCGGCTGGTGGGAGGAAATGCTCGGACCCGGCAAGCCGATCGACACGGACCTATGGCATGTGATCTGCGTCAATTCGTTGGGGAGCTGCAACGGCTCGACCGGGCCGGCTTCGATCGACCCGGCCACCGGATGCCCCTATCGCCTGGAGTTTCCCGAACTCTCGATCGAGGACATCGCCGACGCGGCCGCCTTCACGGTACGGGCGCTGGGCATCGATCGGCTGGCGTGCGTCATCGGCAATTCCATGGGTGGAATGACGGCGCTGTCGCTTCTGGCACGGCATCCCGATTTGGCGAGCAGCCACATCAGCATTTCCAGCTCGGTGCACGCGTTGCCGTTTTCGATCGCCGTGCGATCGTTGCAGCGCGAGGCGATCCGGCTCGACCCGCATTGGAACGGCGGCCATTACGACCACGCGCGTTATCCCGAATGCGGGATGATGACCGCGCGCAAGCTTGGGGTCATCAGCTACCGCTCGGCCCTGGAGTGGGATGGCCGTTTCGGCCGCCTGCGCCTGGATGCGGCACAGCGCGGCCAGGATGACGACTCCTTCGGCCGGGAATTCGAAATCGAGAGCTATCTGGAAAGCCATGCGCGCCGGTTCGTGCGCAGCTTCGACCCCAACTGCTATCTCTATCTCAGCCGCTGCATGGACTGGTTCGACCTCGGCGATGCCTATGGCTGCAGCGCCGACCAGGCATTGGCTCGGTTGAGCCTCGATCGGGCGCTGGTCCTGGGCGTGCCCAGCGATGTCCTGTTCCCGCTGAACCAGCAACGGCAGATCGCCGTCGGACTGCGGGCGGGCGGGGTGGATGCCAAATTCCTGCCGCTGGAATCGCCGCAGGGGCATGACGCCTTCCTGGTCGACACGGACCGTTTCGGCCCGGCAGTGGCCGGGTTCCTTGCCGATCTGCGGCAGCGCGGGACGGCGGGGTGGTCGCCGTTGTCCCGAGTGAATGCGATCCAGCCCGCCCATCGCCGGTCCGGAACTGCGTGCATCCAATAAGGCTGGCCCAGGAATCCTCCTGCCGGAAAGCTCCGTCCCACCGTCCGGCTGGCGGTGCTCGCCCCCTCTCCACCCTGTTCCATCGCCCAACCAACCGACGGATACCCGATGTCGACCCAACCAGCCAAGATCGCCCTCGTCACCGGTGCCACGCGCGGGATCGGCTTTGAGACGGCGCGGCAGCTTGCCCGCAACGGCGTCCATGTCCTGGTGGCCGGGCGCAATCCGGACCGGGCAGCCATGGCGGCGGAGACGTTGCGCGGGGAGGGGCTTGCCGTCCAGCCCATCCATCTCGACGTCACCAGCGACGAAACGATCCGGGCTGCGGCCGGCGACGTCGAGCGCGAGTTCGGCCGACTCGATGTTCTCGTCAACAACGCGGCGATCCGCATCGAGCAATATGGCAAGCAGCCGTCCGAGCAGCCTCTGACGCAATGGCGCGAGACGTTCGACACCAATCTCTTCGGCGTCGTCGCGGTCACGCAGGCCTTCCTGCCCCTGATCCGCAAGTCGGCGGCCGGGCGCATCGTCAACCTATCCAGCCTTCTCGCCTCGATCGGCACCCATAGCAATCCGGACTCATACGCCTACAGCGATCATTTCAAATCGCTCCCGGCCTACAGCGCCGCAAAAAGCGGGGTCAATTCCTGGACCGTACATTTGGCGTACGAATTGCGCGGGACGACCATCAAGGTGAATGCGGTCCATCCCGGCTATACCAAAACCGACATGAACGACGGCGAAGGGTATTTCGAAGTACCGGTCGGGGCCGCCACCGGCGTGCGCATGGCTTTGCTCGACAGCAACGGGCCGACGGGAACCTTCGTTCATATGGACGAAACCGTGCCGTGGTGACGGCATATCCCCGCGCCGTGCCTCGCTGAACAACTTTGAACCCGAAGAAGGACGACCGCCCTTGCATGCCTTCCCAAAGCTTCCATTCAGCAAGATGCACGGCGCCGGCAATGATGTCGTCGTCCTGGACCTGCGTGAGGTGCCGGAGCCTTCGTCAGCCCTGTGCCGGTATCTGTCGGATCGCCGCATGGGCGTCGGCTGCGACATGATTCTCGGCATCGCGGCACCGCGCAGTGCGCAGGCCGTCGCCTCCTACCGCATCTGGACTCCGGACGGATCGCCGTCGATGCAATGCGGCAACGGTGCGCGCTGTGTCGCCGCCTGGGTGGTGCGCGCGGGACTTGCGACGGGAGATCGCTTCCTGCTCGACAGCCCAAGCGGAACGCATGCCGTGGATGTGCTCGGCGGCCAACGCTTCCGGGTGGCTATGGGCATCCCTGCCTTCGCTCCGGACAGAATTCCGCTGGCCGGCTTCGAAAGCGAGCAGGACCTCTACGAAGTCGATCTCGATGGCGGCCGGCGCATCCGCTTCGCCGCCGTGTCGACCGGAAACCCGCATGCGGTGCTGGAGGTGGATGACGAGACCGGCGCACCGGTCGCAGAGATCGGACCGGCCTTGCAGAAATTGCGCGTCCTGCCACCGACGGTGAATGTCGGCTTCGTCAGGGTCGTGAACCGCAAACGCCTGATTCTCCGGGTTTACGAGTATGGAGCGGGCGAAACGCTGGCTTGCGGCACCGGTGCCTGCGCCGCGGCGGCAGTGATGATGCGGCGCGGCCGCGTCGACCGCAGCGTGTCCGTGGTTCTGCCCGGCGGCGAACTGGACATCGTATGGCCGGACGAGCAAGCCCCCATCATGATGAGCGGTCCGGCCGCCTTCGTTTTCGAGGGCAGGCTGGATACCAGCCCGTTGGCGGGCCAGCCGGACTGAAAGCGTCCGGTGATCCCGGATTGACACGACATCCCGGCAACCGGCTCGGCAACCGGTTGTCCTTATTCCAACATTGGATTGGCTCCATGCACGTTATCGCTCTGGCTACCTCGGTTACCGACTTGAAAAACGACGATGACATGCCGTTGCTGCTGGCGGCGTGCGAGGAACTTGGCGTCCCGACCGAAGTCTGCGCCTGGGACGATCCGGGCGTCGACTGGTCGCGCTACGCTCACGTCGTCCTGCGGTCGACGTGGAATTACATCGAATGCCGTGAAGAATTCCTGGCCTGGGCGGAGCGGGTCGCTGCGACGACCAATCTGGTCAATCCACTGTCGGTGGTGCGTTGGGCATCGGACAAGCATTATCTCGCCGATCTTGCCGCGCGCGGGGTTCCGGTGGTGCCGAGCCGGTTCGTCGAACCGGGGGAGGACGCCCGGGCGGCATTGCGGGATTTCCTGGCCACGAACGGCCAGGCCGCCGAATTGGTGGTCAAGCCGACCGTCGGTTCCTATTCGAAAAACGTGAAGCGGTTCGCCGGAACGGCGGAAGACGAGGCCACCGAGCATATCGTCCGCCTTCTGGAGCAGAATCGCAGCGTCATCCTCCAGCCGTATCTTTCGTCGGTCGATCAGGTCGGCGAGACCAATCTCACCTATTTCGATCGTGTCTACAGCCACGCGATCCGCAAAAGCGCGTTGCTCATGTCCGACGGGACGGTGAACGGGCCGACCCCCGATTTCCGTGCGGCCCGGGTCGCGGATGCGGATGAACAGGCCGTGGCACTGGCGATCCTCGATGCCACCGCCGACCATCTCGGGCTCGGCAGGCCGCTGCTCTACGGACGCGTCGACCTCATCCGCGGCAACGACGGCAGGCCGATGCTGCTGGAACTGGATATTTGCGAACCGTCGCTTTCCTTTCCATTCTGCGACGGTGGCGCCATGCGCTTCGCCCGGGTGTTGGGCCAACTTCTGCAGTCTCAAGAGAGCGGAGCCTAAAAGCCGATGTTTGATCTTATCGTTTCGCAAGGCCGGGTGGCCGATCGCAGTGCCCAGACGATCGAAGGTGCCTCGCGCGTTGCCCAGGCCCTGGAACGCCGCTACGGCGTGAAGGCACGGGTCGTCGGCAAGGCTGCCCCCCCTGCGCAGGATGATTGGCGCGACAGCCTTCCGCAGGCACACGCAACGCTGGCCGCGTTGAAGGATGCGATATCCGAGAGCATCGACGGGGAAAAGCTGAGCGTCCTGATCTCGAACACCTGCCCGGCGAGCATTGCGACCCTGCCGGTCGTCGCGCAACGTCTTCCGAACGCAGTGGTTCTCTGGGTGGACGCCCATGGCGACTTCAATACCCCCGAGACGACCGGCACCGGCTATCTCGGCGGCATGGTCGTTGCCGCCGCCTGCGGGCTTTGGGACAGCGGCCATGGGGCTGGCCTGCGGCCCGAACAGGTCATTCTGGTCGGGGCGCGGGACATCGATCGGGCCGAGGGCGAGCTGCTGCGTCAGGCCGGCGTGCGGATCATCGCTCCTGCCGATGCTACGCCGGACCATGTGCTCCGCCAGATCGGCGATGCGCCGGTCTGGGTCCACGTCGACTGGGATGTGATGGAACCGGGATATATCCCTGCGGACTACACGGTTCCGGACGGTCTGCTGCCGTCGCAGCTGCGCGACATCTTCGCCGCGATCCCGGCCTCGCAGCTTGCCGGTGTCGAACTTGCGGAGTTCCACGCACCTGCGGACGAGCGCGACGGCGATGCGGCTGTCGAGGTCATTTTGGATATCGCGGCCCCGCTGCTGCAAGCGGCGTCGGTCAGGCGAACGGCAATAGAATAATCGGGCGAACTTGCCCAAACCGATTACCGGATCGTCATTCAATGAGCGCGGAAAGTTCTATGGCAATGACACAGATCGCCTATGTAAATGGATCTTTTGTCCCGCTTGCCGAAGCGAAGATTTCCATTTTGGATCGCGGATTTCTATTCGGGGACGGTACCTATGAAGTGGCGGCGGTGCTGAACGGCCGAATCATCGACAGTTCATCGCATCTTGCGCGGCTTCAGCGTTCTGCGGAAAAAATCTCTCTCGCCCTGCCGGAGACACCCGACAGGCTCGTCGCGCTGCTGAAGGAACTGATTGCGCTGAACGGTCTGGAAGAGGGCTTTGTCTACCTGCAGGTGACGCGTGGCGCGGCAGAACGTGACTTCGCCTTTCCCAAGGATGCGCGACCGACGCTGGTCATGTTCGTCAGATCGAAGAAGATGATCGATTCGCGCGAAGCGCTCGAAGGCATTTCGGTCAAGACCGTTCCCGATATCCGCTGGGCGCGCCGCGACATCAAGAACATTTCCCTTCTGGCGCAGGTGCTGTCGCGGCAATTGGCCGTGGACGCCGACTGCCAGGAAGCGCTGATGGTCGAAAACGGCTTTGTTACCGAAGGCGTGTCGTCGTCGGCGTTCATCGTCACCGCCGACGGCGTTCTGGTGACGCGGCCGCGCTTCAACGCGATCCTCGACGGATGCACGCGCAAGGCGTTGATCAAGCTCTGCGAGGAGCGCAAGATCCCGGTGGAAGAGCGCCTTTTCAGCGTTGCCGAAGCGCTCGCCGCCAAGGAGGTGTTCATCACCAGCGCGTCGGTGCTGGTCCAGGGCGTGGTGGTGATCGACGGGCATCCGATCGGCGACGGCAAGGTCGGCGGCGTGGTGCGGCGCCTGCGCGAGATCCATCTTGAATTCGCCCATGCAACCGGCGTTTGATGCCGGCAGGACGAATGCAAACTCTGAACGCATGGCGGGGCTTGTTGCGACGGCAGACTTTGGGGACTCTCAAGAGGCTGCGGAGCGCTGATGCGTGAGGGCCTCGGCCGGGCTCGGGGACAGGGCGGTCCGGCCGGATTACGGATGCAGGGTGGTTTGTCATGGTGGCGTCATTTCAGTTTCCCAAGGGCATGGACATCGGCATGGGCACGGGCGCCGACGGCGTCTGGCGATATTGGCGGCCGTTCAGCAGCGACATCGTCGAACTGGGGGTCGTGTGCGGGCAGGATGTCTCGCTGCCGGTGCATTTCCATGAAGAGGACCAACTGACATTCGTCCTGTCGGGACGCCGACGGTTCCTGATGAAGGACTCGCTGTTCGATGTCGCACCCGGCCAGGGGGTGAGAATTCCGGCCGGCACGCCCCACCGCTCCCTTTCCGAGTCGATGGACATCTTCTGCATCAATATCTATACGTCGCCGGGGGTCTACGATGCCGTGGGTCTGTTTGCCGGAATGTCGCTGCTGTTGCGGCGGCAGGGGAGCATCGATTGGCTCGATCTTGCGGCAATCATCGAAGATCACCGGTGCGATGGCGGCATGCCTCGGGAATGGACGGAGGCGAGGAATGCCTCATGGGAAACGGTCAGCGAAGGGGCCCGCCTCGCCGGGATGAGCCGCGAGGGCTTCTCCCGCCGGTTCCGCAAGCAATTCGGCATCCCACCGCAGATTTTCAGACTGTCCGAAAGGTTGAACGAGGCGCGACGCCTGTTGCGGGTCGGACAGCCGGTTGCCGCCGTGGCAGCCGAGACTGGCTTTTCCGATCAAAGCCATCTCGGCCGCTGTTTCCGGCGCGCATTTGGTGTCACACCGGGCCACTACCGCCGGAGCGTGTCGCACGCACAATGAGGCAGCCGCCGTCAAGTTTAGAGGCTGTTGAGAAGGACCTTGGCGCATAAATCAGCGAGAGATTGGCTGGTGCAGTGCAGCGGGGGAGGAAGGTGGCCCCGCTGAAGCCGAGACCCCGATGCCATACAAAGCCAACGAGAGCCGCCGTCACAAGATCCCGCGCGCCCGCTATCGCGTGGACTTTGGTGCGTAATTCGGCTTGGGTGCGAAGCACACCCGATCCGACGTGACGGTCAGGAGACCTTTTGGGAGGCCGGCATGCCGA
>NZ_RXMA01000056.1 GCF_003966125.1 Azospirillum griseum | reverse complement strand
CGGCATCCGACTCTCGGCTCCAGAAGGGGCCAATCCTTTACCCGCAGCCCTCTTCGATTGCCAGTCTGCCGATTTGTGCACCAATGTCCACTCCTTGCGGAAAGGCATCGGTGCGTCCGCCGGTACGTCGCGCTTTCCGGCCTGGTTGAGATCGCGCAGCAGCGCAACCGCGGCGAGCAGCGGGTCGTTGTCCCTGGCTGCCTTGAAGGTGAGAGCTTCGAGAAGAGCCGGGAGAAACTTCCGGATCGAGATGTAGCGGTCGGCGGCACGGACAAGGGGATTCTCCTCCGCCAAATCGGCAAGATTGGCCACCTCGGGGCGGGCACGCAACAGCTTCGCCCAGCCGACGCTCTCGTCAACAACGGCAAAAGCATCACGGTCGCTGTCCTGGGCTACGCCGAGCGCCTCGATGGTGTCATGGAAGAGCCGCATCAGGCGGCCGACATCGCGTGTGGTCGCGGCGTAGGTCTTTTCCTTGGCGTGCTTGCCCCGTGTGAATGCGCCACCGATCAGCCGGTCGGCCATGTCGAGCACGGCGTCGATCAATCGGGATTCGAGATCGAACAGCACGGCAACCAGAGTTGCTCGCCGCCGTTGAGCGGTGTAGCGGCCGAGCAGATAGGCGGGCGATGCCTGACCTTCCCGGACGAACTGGCGGAACCGGACTTCAGGAATGCGCGTGTCGATATCGGATGCGATCCCAATGGCGCGGACGGTCTGAAGCTTGTCGAGCAGGTCACGGACATGTCCGGCTTTCGGCGCGCTCGGCATCGCCTTCAACCAGGAAAGAGGAGTCCCGCCGAGGTCAGGATCGACCACCGGCAGACGGTCGATTTCGGCCAGTTGCTCGTCGGTGAGGCCGGCAAGCAGAGCATCCACCGCCCGCTTGCGGGCACGGGCGCGCCCAGCGGCGCCGGTGCGCTCGATCACCGGCAATGCCGGCAGGATGATGTTTTGGGAGCGGAGGGCGGAGACGATGGCGGTGACGATCGGTTCCGGCCTGTTCGTGGTCCAGGCGGCCTGGGCGGCCGCTTCGATCATGAAGGGAAGATCGAGATTGGTCGATGGCCGCAACCCGAGCATGGCGGCGAGTTGCCGGGCATGATCGGTCATCGTCTGGGGTCGACGCGCATAATCGGTGAACAGGTGCGCCGGCACATGGATCTGGGTGGCGATCCAGGCGACCAGAGCGTCGAGCGGTTCCTCGAGCTGGGCAAGCGCGCGGCCGGAATGCCGAAACAGCGCCAGCTGCACGGCGAAGCCCAGCCGGTTGGCCGCGCCCCGCCGTGTCAGAACGAGATCCTGATCCGATGGGGTGAGCGTGAAGCGACGCGCCAGAGCATCCCGATCCGCAGGAATACCAAGAAGCCGCTGTAACTCCGCCTCGGGCAACAAACGATGTCGCGGCACTCCATCTCCCTCTCCAGCCGGCGCCAGACCCCAAGGCCCGCTCATGACGGGGAAGGGTTATGGACGAACGCAGGACCGCCTGTCACGGAACCGCGTTGCCCGCCTGTCCGCCTTGCCACCCTTTGACGGACATATGAGAAGATCCCATTCGTTTCTTCTCATTATTTTGAAAGTCAAAGATAAATTTGTCCCAGACAGCCTAGCAGGAAGCGGGCGACCGCCTGCTTTGCAACGCTACCAACATCTTCCGGGGAAGCCGATTCGTATACACCCCACAGGCATTCCTCATGCAGACCGGCTTCACAGAGAGCCCGGAAATGAGCAGCAGCGCCGGGCAGTGCCAGAAAGTTCCAGCCGGGTACGTCACTCCGCTCTGCCAAACGCTGCAATATGGCTGCGATTTGACTTTCCGCGCGCTGAATTCCGCGCTCGTAGAAGATGCGGCCAATCTCCGGAAAACGACCGGTTTCAGCTATCACGAGGCGGGTCACGGCAAGCGCTGAAGGGGACAGGATCAAGTCCAGATAGGCGCGCGCCGTGTCCTCCAACACAGCCTCGGTTCCCTGTCCCTCCACCTGAACAGCGGCAAGGGCGGCCCAGGTCAAAGTCCCGACTTCCTCGACATAGGCGGCGAACAGCGCGGCTTTGGAGGGGAAATAACGATAAAGTGTGCTTTTGGACCCGCCCACCTCGGCGGCGATGCCATCCATCGAGGCTTCGGCATAGCCCTGCCGCAGGAAGGCCCGACCGGCAATCGCCAGGATTGCGGCCCGCCGGGCGGATGTGCAAGCAGGCATGGTCAAGCACCCTCTGATCGACCGGTTCCCAGTGCGGTCATGCCCATTCACCCAGTGACCATGTTGCGGGCTTGCGCAGCGGCCGTATCCAGAAAGCCCTGAGCAAGGGTGGGGTCGTTGACGACACGCGAAAGCGTCAGCGCACCGACCATCAGCGACAGAATCGCCATCGCCTTGGTTCTGAACTCTTCGCCCTGCGTGTCCGACATCAGGCGTTCGAGGACGTCGAGATGCGCCCTGATCCCGGCTTCGAACGACGCCTTCACCGTGACGCCATGTCTGGCGGCATCGGAACCGAGCGCCACGATCGGGCAACCGTCAGCTTTTTCCTCGCGGTGCCCGGCGCTGAGATAGAAGCCGATCACCGGGCCAAGCGGATCTTCTGGATGTGCGGTGGGTGGATTTTCGGTGGCCATATTTGGGGTGGTCGCCGCCGTCCATCGGTCGTAGGCGCTCTCCAGCGCCCGCGTTGAGGCCTGAGCCGCCAAATCCTCCTTGGACGCGAACTGCTTGTAGAAAGCGCCCTGGGTCAGGCCCGCCGCCTCCATCAAATCCTTG
Source organism: Azospirillum griseum (assembly GCF_003966125.1). Taxonomy (GTDB): domain Bacteria; phylum Pseudomonadota; class Alphaproteobacteria; order Azospirillales; family Azospirillaceae; genus Azospirillum; species Azospirillum griseum. The sequence continues at coordinate 8,586 of NZ_RXMA01000056.1, read as the reverse complement.
AGGCCGATGCCGTCGAAACCGTGCTCCCGAAAAAGACGGCTCGCCACGTTGATCACAGTCTGCCGGTTTTCCTCGGCCTGAACGCGACTGACACGCATGGTACGCCCCTTTTGGATTTCGATTGACCTCTATAGGAGATGTGGATGACCGACACAATTCTCCAGCTATTCCGCAGGCCTTCTTCAGGCGCGCGCTTGGGGGGTGGGATGCCGACCCCAGGCACCGCCGATCATGGCGACCGCCGTCAAAAGCCCGTATGAAACCGCCGCCAGGGCCGTGATCCCGAACAGGGTCGAAAGCCCGGCGTCGAACCAGATCACGGCCGACCAGCCGATGAACGCCGCGATGATCATGCGGACGGTGCCGGCCAAAACGGGAAACAGCACGCGCTTTGCGCCCTGGCTGGCGAAATAGAGCGCCAACCCCAGCCCGACCGCGCCGTACACCGGTGCCACGGTTCGCAGATAGAGCGTGCCCATCGCCAGCACCTGGGGATCGTCGCTGAACAGGCCGATCCAGGCTTGTGGGAAGAGTGCGGCGGCAAGGCCGATGGCCTCGGTCGCCCCGAAGGCGAAGGCGGCCCCGATCCAGGCGACGCGGCGCGCCCGCGCCACCTGCCCCGCCCCCATGTTCTGCCCGACCATCGTGACCATGGCCGTGCCAAGCCCGAAGATCAGCGGAATCTGGATGTAATCGAGGCGCGAGGCGATGCCGTATCCGGCGATGGCATCGGCTCCGAACCGGCCAACGGCGGCGGTGACGAAGGTGACGGTGAGATTGACCTGGACGGTGCCGATCGCCGACAGGAAACCGACTCCGAGAATGTCCTTGAACAGCCCCGCGCGCAGAGGGACGACCCTGAGCTTCAGACGGCTCTGCGAAGACCGCAGATACAGCGTCAGCGCAAGCGCGGCGAACAGATAGTACACGACCACCGCCACCCCGCCGCCCGCAACCCCGAGACGGGGGAGTGGACCCCAACCGAAGATCAAGGCCGGTGACAGCAGGATGAGAAGCACGGTGCCCGACGAGATCACCCGAGCTGGCACGGTCACGTTCCCGGCACCGCGAAGGGCCGACGACATCAAGGCGGTGATCCAGATCGGGATGGAACCGGCGAACACAATTCCGGAATAGGTGAGTGCCGCGATCAGCGTCGGCCCCGTTCCCCCCATCGCCTGATACAGCATTGGTCCGGCGAGGAGGGCCCCCACGGTGAAGAGGATGCCGAAGGCACCGGCCAGGACGACCGCATGCCACATCAACGCTTCGGCATCGTCATGGCGTTTGGCCCCCAAGGCCCGCGCGACGGCCGAGGAGACGCCGCCGCCGATGCCGCCATTCGCCATCATCTGCATGAGCATGAACGCGGGAAAGACCAGCGCGACCCCGGCGAGCGCGTCCGTCCCGAGAAAGCTGACGAACCAGGTTTCGGCCACCCCGACCAGCGTCTGAAGGACCAGAACCAGGATCGTCGGCACCGCCAGGCGGAGCATCGTCGGCGCAATCGGCCCGTCAAGAACGCCGGGTGGCGCGTTGTGGGTGGGCGCTGGGGCCGTCGGCCTCTCCAGGCGGGACAGGGCGGTCATGGATTGTCCTTCATTGCACCGGAAGCGGCGTGCATGGTCCCGACACCGGGACGGATCATGTGGCGGTCTGGCCCGGGATCAGACCGGCAGCCGGAGCATCTTGCGCAGGCTCTTGTCGAAGGCGGCGGCCGGGACGAAGCGGCGCAGGAGGCTGACCTGCCGGGCCACTTTCCCCGCCGGGTAGCGCAGCTTTGGTTCGTCCTCGGTCGCGGCCTTGACGATGGTTTTGGCCACGGTCTCGGGCGTGTCGCCCTTCCTGATCGCGTCCTCGACGGCCATGGCCACATCGGCGCGCGTGGACGCATAGGCGTCGAGCGAACGGTCCGGCTTGATGATGTTCGCGTCGAAGGAGGTTCGGGTGTAGGCGGGCTCGACCAGCGTGACCCGGATGCCGAGCGTGCGCAGTTCGTGGTCGAGCGATTCCGAGTAACCCTCCACGGCGTGTTTCGTCGCCGCGTAGAGCGCGGAATAGGGAGCCGGAATGAAGCCGAGCGCCGAACTGAGATTGATGATCCGGCCGCTTTTCTGGTGCCGCATGATCGGCAGCACGGCGTTGGTCATGCGGATGACGCCGAACATGTTCACATCGAACAGCGCCTGCGCCTGGGCAAGCGAGGATTCCTCGGCACCGCCAAAAAGGCCGACACCGGCGTTGTTGACCAGCAGATCGATGCGACCGGCCTCGGTCATCACCGCCTCGATCAGCGCGGCCACGGATGCGTCGTCGGTGACGTCGCAGGTCAGCATGGTGACGCCGTCGGGGCCTTCAGCGCCCGTGTGACGGCTGGTCCCGTACACGCCGAATCCTGCGGCTTTCAGCGCCTTGGTCGCCGCGTATCCTATGCCGGACGATGCTCCCGTCACCAGGGCAACGCCGCGATTGGTCTTTTCCATTGGGTTCACTGTCCTCTCTGTGCCGGGTTCGGCCTCGGCAGCGGCGCTGCCGGGCAAGAACGACCGTCATTTAGATTGCGTTCGAACTCTATAATCGATATAGATGTCGTACGCAATCTAATTTGGTTGAGGCGGCGGGCATGAAAAAGAGACCCATGGTCGTGGCGGGTGGCGTTCTGACGGCGGCGCTGGGCGCGGCCGCGTTCGTGACGCTGTCCATGCACACAGAAGAGGCGTCGGCGGTGAGCGATCCCCGGCAGGAGGCACCGATCGTCCGGCTTGCTGCAGCGGTTCCGGTGGCCGGATCCGCGCGCGGCTTCACCGGCGTCGTCGGGGCGCGGGTGCAGAGCAATCTCGGCTTCCGCGTTCCCGGCAAGATCATCGAACGGCTGGCGACGGTCGGGCAGCCGGTCAAGGCCGGTCAGCCGCTGATGCGCATCGACGAGACCGACCTGCGCCTCGCCCTCACGGCCAAGCGCAACGCGGTCGCCGCAGCGCGGGCAACGGCCGTGCAGACCCAAGCGGACGAACGGCGTTACGCCAGTCTGGTCAACGACGGCTGGGCCACCCGGCAGCGTCATGAACAGGCAAAGGCCGCGCTGGACACCGCCAGGGCGCAACTCGCCAGTGCGGAAGCCGATGCGCGGGTTGCCGAGAACGAGGCGACCTATTCGGTCCTGCTGGCCGACAGCGACGGCACGGTGGTTGAAACGCTGGGCGAGCCGGGACAGGTCGTCGCCGCTGGCCAGACCGTCGTCCGAATCGCGCAGGCTGGCCCGCGCGAGGCGGTGGTGGCGCTGCCCGAAACCATTCGGCCACCCATCGGCTCGTCGGCCGAGGCCAGCCTCTATGGCGTCGATGGGCAGCGGTACGGCGCGCGTCTGCGCCAGCTGTCGGACGCCGCCGATGCCCAGACCCGCACCTACGAGGCGCGCTACGTGCTCGACGGCGACGCCGCTTCCGCCCCCCTCGGGGCGACGGTCACGATCCGGTTAACGGGATGGTCGGCGGGCCGGACGGCGGATGGAGCGGGGCAGGCCGAACAGCAGGTGCCGCTTGGGGCCGTGCTGGACGATGGCCGGAGGACCGGCGTCTGGACCCTGGACCGCGCCAGTGCGACGGTGCGCTTCCAGCCGGTCCGGCTGGTCCGGGTGAGCGGCGACACCGCCGTGATCTCCGGGCTCGGCCTCGGCGACCCGGTGGTGTCGCTCGGCGCCCATCTTCTCCAGGACGGGGTCCGCGTCCGGATCACCGCCGAGAGCGGGGGCCAGTGATGAGTCTCAATCTCTCCGCCATCGCCGTCCGCGAACGGGCCGTCACCCTGTTCTTCATCCTCCTGCTGGCGGCGGGAGGCGCCTTTGCCTTCGTCATGCTCGGCCGGGCGGAGGATCCCTCCTTCACCATCAAGACCCTGACGGTCACCAGCGTGTGGCCGGGTGCCACCGCGCGCGAGATGCAGGATCTCGTCGCCGAACCGTTGGAGAAACGCCTTCAGGAGCTGAGCTGGTACGACCGGGTCGAGACGACGACGCGGCCCGGCTACGCCTATATGACCCTGACGCTGAAGGACAGCACGCCGCCCGCCAGGGTGCAGGAGGAGTTCTATCAGGCCCGCAAGAAGATGGGCGACGAGACGCGCAACCTGCCACCCGGCGTGCTCGGCCCCTTTGTCAACGACGAGTATTCCGACGTCAGCTTCGCGCTCTATGCGCTGAAGGCCAAGGGCCTGCCGATGCGCGAGCTGGCCCGGCAGGCGGAGACGATCCGCCAGGACCTGCTGCATGTGCCCGGCGTCAAGAAGGTCAACATCCTGGGCGAGCGTCCGGAACGGATCTTCGTCGAGTTCTCCTATGCCAGGCTGGCGACGCTCGGCGTGTCGGCCCAGGACATCATCGCCGCCTTGCAGCGGCAGAACACCGTCACGCCGTCAGGGTCCATCGACACCCAGGGGCCGCAGGTCTTCATCCGGATCGACGGCGCCTATGACGGCGTGCAGGCAATCGCCGACACGCCGATCGTCGCCGCCGGGCGGACGCTGAAGCTGTCGGACATCGCGGAGGTCCGCCGCGGCTACGAGGATCCGCCGACCTACATCATCCGCCACCAGGGCGAACCCACCGTTATGCTTGCGACCGTCATGCAGGAGGGCTGGGACGGCCTGGCGCTCGGCAAGGCGCTGGAAGACAGGGCGGCGGGCATCGCGCGGTCGCTGCCACTCGGGATGACGCTCGACAAGGTGACCGATCAGGCCGTCAACATCACCTCGGCGGTCGACGAATTCATGATCAAATTCGCCATGGCGCTGGGCGTGGTGCTGCTGGTCAGCCTGCTCAGCCTCGGCTGGCGCGTCGGCATCGTCGTGGCGGCCGCCGTGCCGCTGACGCTCGCCGTCGTCTTCCTCATCATGCTGGAAACCGGGCGCTTCTTCGACCGCATCACGCTCGGCGCACTGATCCTGTCGCTCGGCCTGCTGGTGGACGACGCCATCATCGCCATCGAGGTGATGGTGGTGAAGATGGAGGAGGGCGTCGACCGCATCAAGGCCGCCGCCTATGCCTGGAGCCACACGGCGGCACCGATGCTGTCCGGCACGCTGGTGACCATCGCCGGCTTCCTGCCGGTGGGGTTCGCGCGCTCTACCGCCGGCGAGTATGCCGGCAACATCTTCTGGGTCGTGGGCTTCTCCCTCATCGTCTCCTGGATCGTGGCGGTGGTCTTCACACCCTATCTGGGTGTCAAGATGCTGCCGGCGATCAAACCGGTCGCCGGCGGTCACGAGGCGATCTACGGCACCCCGAACTACCGGCGCCTGCGGCGGATCATCACCTTCGCCGTGCGCCACAAGATCGTGACCTGCGGGGTCGTCGGCCTCGCCTTTGCCGTTGCCATCGTCGGCATGGGCGGGGTCAAGCAGCAGTTCTTCCCGACCTCCGACCGTCCCGAGGTGCTGGTGGAGGTCCGCCTGCCGGAAGGCACCAGCATCGAAACGACGACGGCGTCGGTCGAAAAGGTCGAACGCTGGCTGGCCGACCAGCCGGAGGCGACGATCGTCACCAGCCACATCGGCCAGGGCGCTCCGCGTTTTTTCATCGCCCTGTCGCCGGAGCTGCCCGATCCGGCCTTTGCCAAGATCGTCGTGCTCACCCCGGACGCCGAGGCGCGCGAGGCCCTGAAGCACCGGTTGCGGCAGAGTGTGGCGCAGGGATTGGTGCCGGAGGCCTATGTCCGCGTCACCCAGCTCGTGTTCGGCCCCTACACGCCGTTTCCGGTCGAATTCCGGGTGATGGGCCCCGATCCGGCAAAGCTCTACGACATTTCCGAAAAGGCCCTCGCCATCATGCGGAGCGTGCCGGATGTCCGGCAGGCCAACCGGGATTGGGGCAACCGCACGCCGGTGCTCCGCTTCACGCCCGACCAGGATCGCCTGAACCTCATCGGTCTCTCTCCGGCCGAGGTCGGCCAGCAACTCCAGTTCCTTCTGACCGGGATCGCCGTCACCCAGGTCCGCGAGGACATCCGCAACGTCCCCATCGTGGCGCGCAGTGCCGGCGGCGAACGTCTGGACCCGGCGCGTCTGGCCGACTTCTCGCTGACGAGCCGCACCGGCCAGCAAATCCCTCTCGACCAGATCGGCCATGCCGACATCAGGCTGGAAGAGCCGATGATGAAGCGCCGGGACCGGACATCCGTCATCACCATCCGCTCGGACTACAACGAGGCGACCCAGCCGCCGGAGGTCTCCAAGCAGATCATGACGGCCCTTCAGCCGCTGATCGCCTCGCTTCCGGCCGGCTATCGCATCGAAGCGGGCGGGTCGATCGAGGAATCGGCCAAGGCCAACACCGCCCTCGGCAAGGTCTTCCCGGTCATGATCGCCGCCATGCTGGTCTTCATCATGCTGCAGGTGCGGTCCTTCTCGATGATGGCCATGGTCCTGCTGACGGCACCGCTCGGCGTCGTCGGCGTCGTGCCCATGCTGCTCGCCTTCAACCAGCCCTTCGGCTTCAACGCCATCCTCGGGCTGATCGGTCTGGCCGGCATCCTGATGCGCAACACGCTGATCCTGACCGAACAGATCAAGGAGAACCAAGCGGCCGGCCTCGACGATTATCACGCCGTCATCGAGGCGACGGTGCAGCGGACGCGGCCGGTGATCCTGACCGCCCTTGCCGCGGTGCTGGCCTTCATCCCCCTCACGCACTCGGTCTTCTGGGGGTCGATGGCCTATACGCTGATCGGCGGCACCGCGGTCGGCACGGTGCTGATCCTGCTCTTCCTCCCCGCTCTGTATGCGGCATGGTTCCGCATCAAGCCGGCGGCTGTCGGCAATACATCAAGCTCTCATGCCCGTCTGGGAGTAATCTGACGGGCTTGCGAGGTGGTCGTTTGACAAGAGGGGCCATCTTACAGCTCGTCCGGCAATCGGCCGTTTGGCGGTCAGCCGCCAAACTGTCCGGAAACCCGCGTTGACGACGGCTTTCCGGACACATAGTTTGTCGGACGGGTTTCCGGACAAACGGAGCGGGCGGTGGTGAACATCGGCTATGCCAGAGTCTCGACCGCTGATCAGGATCCAGCCCTGCAACTCGACGCCTTGGCCAAAGCGGGCTGCGAGCGGGTCTTCCAAGATCAAGCATCCGGAGCCAAGGCTGATCGGCCTGGTCTGGCGGCGGCCATGGTCTTCGCACGGGTCGGCGACAGTCTGGTGGTCTGGAAGTTGGACCGTCTCGGACGGTCGCTGCCGCACCTGATCGAGACTGTGAACATACTGGAGGCCCGTGGCATCGGCTTTCGGTCGCTGACCGAAGCGATCGACACGACCACGCCCGGCGGCCGGCGGCCGGCTGGTGTTCCACATCTTCGGCGCCCTCGGCCAATTCGAGCGTGACCTCATTCGGGAACGGACCCGTGCCGGTTTGGTCGCGGCTGTCGCTCGTGGCCGGAAGGGCGGGCGCACGCCGGTGATGACCGAGGACAAGCTCCGCCGGGCAAAGGCACTCCTCGCCCAAGGTTTCACGGTTCGTGAAGCCGCTGCGCGGATCAAGGTCGGAAAGACCGCGCTCTATGCAGCTCTTGGCGTAAACGGAAGCGAGGATGCTGATCTATGAACAAAGTTCTTTGTCTGTTCTGTCTTAGCGTTGTTTAGCTGACATCTATCGCGCTGCCCTCCTTTGGCGTCGGAAACCGTGGCCGCTTTCAGTCGGAATCTGCAGCCGAACGTTGGTCGGCCCCACCAGTTGGTTTGCTGTTTCTGACTGCCCGTTTTGAAAGCGTTCTCTCCGCCGTTTGAGTGGCGGCGAGAGGTGGCACCCTTGGCTTGCCGGCTAAGTGGCGGCCGATGGTGTCGTTGATTGCGAGCGAGAGGGGCATGACGGTGCGCCGCCCTGCAGCGGTGGTGCTGGGGGCGTGGCCACCTCCCTGGGGATTTGGCTGTTAGTTGGTAGGGACTGACACCAGCGGTCATTGACGATGACCGCTGGTGTCCGTGCCGACCGGCACGGCGGCGGCCTATGCCGCCGAAGCTTTTGATCCGGACAGGTCAGGATCAAAAACCACCGGTATGAGTTCGGTCTATGGTGTCAATGTGCCGCTGGCCTCGTCCTTCCTACTCAGCGCAAGAAGGCGTAGCTTTCGTGGCCCACAATCCCATGCCGAGATAGAAGCAGCAAATTGCGACCATTATCTTCATAAAAATTTTGTGCTATGCGTGAGCCGGTCGGCTTATTGCCGCTAATTCTTCGTTACCTTGAGCGGGCAATTATCGAGAGTTCCGCAGCACGTCCCTCCCTCGCGGTGCCAGGCCGCAAAGTACCGGGCCTCGGCTTCCTGCATCGCAACGATGTGGTCGATCAGCTCAATGAGCTTCTTGGCGTGGTCGGCGCAGCCACGACGGGACACGGGGCGGTGGCGCTTGTCACGGGTCCCGCAAGGACAAGGTCGACGCATGTTAACCAGTCGGCTGTGCTCTTCCTTGGTGCCCTTGGCCTTCGCGACGATCCTCCGCCCGTCCAACGCTAGCCGCCTTTATTCACCAGGGTGGGAAGCGTTCTGGTCGCCGAACGGCGATGCTCAATGTGGGGCTGCATAGGCGCGCGTTGCCGCC
>NZ_RXMA01000055.1 GCF_003966125.1 Azospirillum griseum | reverse complement strand
GGGGATAACCGGTTCTTTGCGTCGGGCCATTCAGGGTCTCCTTCTGCTTCAGGATAACCCCGCCGAGCACGAAATTCCGGATAGTCCCAGCCTCTCGCCCCGGTGCAGGGTCGCCAGCAGCGCCCGATGCTGAATCTGGGTGTGCGTAACGCTCTCCTGTGCATTGTGCAGGACTGCATCCTCGGGGGCGAGAGCAACCGCCGTTTCATAGTGATCGATTGCGGCTCCCAACCGACCGGTCCACAACATCATCTCCCCGAGTCTGGCGTGCCCTTGGGCAGCTGCAGGAGCCTTTGCCAGAAACGCGCGGTAGGTTGCGAGCGCGCCCCCCAGCTTTCCCTGCATCTGCTGGGCATAGCCCAAATTATACAAGACTTCCAACCGGCCAGGAGCCATGTCCAGGATCCGGTTGTAGACATCCTCTGCCTCAGCCAGCCGACCAGCACGGTGATGGTTGAGAGCAATTTGAAAGGCTTCGTCGATGGTTGGCATGAGGCACTCTGAGAATCAGGCTGGGAGCAGGCGCATCCAGGGATGTTTGGTATAATGCGTCACCGCTTTTCATGCACGAGCTTCCATACGCCGCGTGACGCCTGGGCACACTCCGCAGGAGAACATCACAGCCGTGTTCCATTTGACATGATTAGGTCATCAATCGTAAATTCCGCACCATCTTTGATGGTGATATTTCCTATGGCACAGAAAATTTATAACCTCGTTATGACTAACGGGGTGCGCTTCTTGCTTCGACTGGACCCAGAAGACGCTGCTCAGCGTGACGTGGTGGCCCATTTCAGCAGGGGGCAGATGTACGAGCATGAGACATCACAGCTGTTTCTGAAGGTCCTTCGCCCCGGCGACGCCGTCATCGACGTTGGCGGGAATGCAGGCTATTTCACCATGCTGGCCGCCACCGCAACCGGACCAGGCGGTCGGGTGGTGACGGCTGAGGCCAACCCCAAGCTCGCCGCGATGATCCGGGAGGCGGCGCGGATGAACGAGGCCGACCATGTCCGGGTCCATGAGGTGGCAATCACCGAGCATGCCGGGTCCATCGTCTTCGGTTCCAACGGCGATCACGACAGCAACGGCGGTGTCGTTGCCGGAAAGAAGCCCGGCGACCCGCTGCTGTCCGACGCCACCGTGACTCAATTCATCGCCCGCGCCGAAACATTGGACAATCTTACCGAACAGGAGGGGCTGGAGCGCATCCGCCTGCTGAAAATCGACACCGAAGGGCATGAACTGCATGTTCTGCGCGGTGCCGAGAAGCTGCTTGCCGCCGGGCGGATCGACTTCATCGTCTGTGAGATGAACCTGCCTGGATTGACGCAGAACGGCACGAACCAGAATGAGCTGCGCGGCTTCGCTCTCAACCATGGCTACCACACCTTCCGACTGGATCCGGACGGCCGCCTGCCCTCTCTGGTCCCCCCCGGAACCACGCTCCAACAACCTTACACCTGCAACGTCCTGTTGACCCGAATCGATCAGGTGTCGGAAGTCTGGCCATTCGTTGTCAACACCCCGGCCGCTGTCCGGATCTTGTCCCAGCCCCCCGCCGCAACGGACGGCTCTCCCCCATAAGGCAATCCACCATCGCCCGCACAATGGCGTTTGCCTGTGGCTGTCCACACGGGGGAGCATCACCACGACAGGTCGGTCGCACCTCGGTCTTCTTTCGATGCGCACAGTCGGACGCCTTGCGTAGAAGACATGAGGTCAAGACGATTGGCCCGCACCAGTCGGAAGCGCCTCCCTGGTCGCGCGGTTCCGTCCGGCGATCCAGGCCCCAAGCGCCAGCAGCAGCGCCCCCAGCACCACGGCGGCGGCGGCCCCCAGCAGCGCGGAGTCGTAGCGCCCGGTGCGCTCCACCACCAGCCCGGCGGGCAGCGGTCCGATGATCTGGCCGATGCCGTAGACGGCGGTCAGCGCCCCCACCACCCGCGCCGCGCCACCGGAGGACAGCGATCGTCCCAGCGCGAAGGCTTGCGACACGATGCCGACGAAGGTCCCGCCGAACAGCAGCCCCGACAGCACCCCCGCCAGCGGCGAACCGGTCAAGGGCAGCAGGATGCCGACCGTCTGCGCCAGATGCGCCAGGATCAGCGCCCACCAGGAGCCGAAGCGGCGCGCCACCGCCGCCCAGAACACCCCGGCCCCCATCGCCCCCAGCCCGACCACGATCCACGCCGCCTGACCGACGGCGGCGGTCTCCGGCGTGGCCTTCAGGATCGACACCAGGAAGGTCCCCGACACGATGTAGCCGCCGCCCTCCAGGAAATAGGCCACGGTCAGCAGCAGCAACGGCAGCGACAGCGGGGCCTTTGCGGCCCCGGCCCCGGCAGCCGGTGCGGCCACCGGCGGGTCCGTCACCCACAGCAGCGGCAGCAGCCCGGCCAGCGCGCACAACCCGCCCAACGCCAGCCAATCGCCGCGCCAGCCCAGCCGGTCGCCGACCAGCGTCACGAACAGGCCGGACAGGGCGATGCCCAGCCCGACCCCGGTGTAAAGCCAGCCCGCCCAGCGTTCACCCTGCACCCGCGCCAGCGTGTCGAGCACCATGGCGATGCCCAGGATGAAGATCCCCGCGCTCGACAGGCCGGACAGCAGCCGCAGCCCGCTCCAGACCACCATCGCGCCGCTGGCGTCGCCCAGATCCAGCCCCATCGCCGCCGTGCTGCCGACGTTCAGCAGCACCGCCAGCCGGAACACCCGGGTGCGCACCGCGCCGCGCGGAACCCACCCGGCCCCCACCGCCCCCAGGAAATAGCCCAGATAGTTGAGCGAGGCCAAAAAACCGGCCCCATCGGCCCCCAACCCGGTGGCGGCCTGCATCGCGGGCAGGATCGGGGTGAAGGCGAAACGCGCCACCCCCATGGCGATGGCGAGCGCGATCACGCCGCCGACAAGCACGCGAAGCATGGTGGAAACCGCCTGTGATTGGGAAACCGTTTGTTCGGTCCGCCATCATGGGCGCGGTTCCCGCCTCATTTCCAATGAATAGTTCTGATGATACACTCCACTTTCAGTGATGGTCCGCCGGGCGGCACGGCGGACAGCGCGGCAAACGCGCACGGCGAACAGCGCAACAAACGGCTCAGCGCCAGAAGGGATGCGGCATGGATCTCGCGGGCTTGCGGGTGGTGAAGGCGGTGGCCGAAACCGGCAGCGTCAGCCGGGCGGCGGACAGCCTGCATTGCGTCCAGTCGAACGTCACCGCGCGGATCAAGCGGCTGGAGGAGGATTTGGGCGTCGATCTGTTCCACCGGATGAGCCGGGGCATGGCCCCGACCCCGGCGGGGCGGGTGCTGGCCGATTACGCCGACCGGGTGCTGCGGCTGGTCGCCCAGGCGCGCGACGCGGTGGCCGACGCCGCCGGGCGCGGCGGGCGTCTGACCGTCGGGACCATGGAATCGACGGCGGCGGTGCGGCTGCCCCCCATCCTGGCGCGCTTTCACGCCGATCACCCGGCGGTGGAGCTGACCATCACCCCCGGCCCCACCGAAACCCTGTTGATCGAGGTGCTGGCCGGACGGATCGACGGGGCGTTCGTCGGCGGCGCGGTGAACCACCCCGACCTGATCGCCAGCCCGGTCTTTGACGAGGAACTGGTGCTGGTCGAACCGGCCACCGGGTTGAGCGGAGCGGCGGGACGGCACACGTTGATCGGTTTCGGGCGGGCCTGCGCCTATCGCGGACGGGCGGAAATGGTGATGCGCGACGCCGGGCGCGTGCCCTACCGGGTGATGGAGTTCGGCTCGCTCGACGCCATTCTGGGCTGCGTCGGGGCGGGCATGGGCGTCACCGTTCTGCCGCGTTCGGTGGTGGAACGCGAACCGTGGCAGCACCGCCTGTCCTGCCGCACCCTGCCCGATCCGCTGGCCCGCATGCCCACCCTGTTCGTCCGCCGGACCGACAGCGTGGAAACCCAAAGCCTGCGCGCCTTCCTCGCCACCGTGGCGGCGGACCCCGCGACGCAAACGCCCACACCACCGACAGGGTTGAAGACGCTTGCGGCGGCGTGCTAGGGAGGCGGCGGGTTGGCAATCCGGCAGGGCCGATTTGGATGCGACGGGTCCGAATCCTGCGGCTGGAAGAGCGGAGAGAAAAGATCATGCCTTACGTCGTCACCGACGATTGCATCAAGTGCAAGTACACCGACTGTGTCGAGGTTTGCCCCGTGGACTGCTTCTACGAGGGTGAGAACATGCTGGTCATCCACCCGGATGAATGCATCGACTGCGGCGTGTGCGAGCCGGAATGCCCCGCCGAAGCGATCGTTCCCGACACCGATGACCGCGCCACCAAGTGGCTGGAGCTGAACCGCGACTACGCCGGTCAATGGCCCAACATCACCCGCAAGAAGGACGCGCTGCCCGACGCCGACGCCTGGAAGGGCAAGGCCGACAAGCTGCAATATCTGTCGCCCAAGCCGGGGTCCAGCACCTAAACCTGGCACCAAGTTACGGAGTCGGGGCGGATTCCCGCTTCGACCTTGCGCATGTTGCCATGCAAAATGGTCAAGTCGGCCATGGCCGGACGGTGGAGAAAACCGTCCGGCTTGCTGCGCGTTCCCTTTGTAACTTGGCAGTAACATCGCTATAATGCGCGCCCAGACGCCGGCCTTCGCGCCATTGCCGGCGCTTCCAACGTCCAAGGACTGAACCGATGTTTGTGATCGTCGTGGATGGGTCCCATCCCCACGGCGCCATAGCCGTCTCACAGTCTTTTTTCGCCCCTTCCACCGGGGCGGCAAAATGGCGTGATCGCGAGAAGTGAGAGCCAACCCACATGTCGAACAAGCTTGACTTCGAAGCCGGCGACTTCGTCGTTTATCCGGCTCATGGTGTCGGTCGAGTCGAAGGGATCGAAACCCACAGCATCGCTGGCCTTGAGGTTCAGCTCTACGCGATCACGTTTGAGAAAGAGCGCATGACGCTCAAGGTTCCGGTGCCGAAGGCCCGCAACTCCGGCCTGCGCCGCCTGTCCACCAAGGACCGGATCAAGGTCGCGCTGGAGACCCTGCAAGGCCGGTCGCGCGTGCGCCGCACCATGTGGAGCCGCCGCGCCCAGGAGTATGAGGCCAAGATCAACTCCGGCGACCCGGTGTCGATCGCCGAGGTGGTGCGCGACCTGTATCGCGGCACCGACCAGTCCGACCAGTCCTACAGCGAACGCCAGATCTATCAGGCGGCGCTGGAGCGTCTGGCCCGCGAACTCGCCGCCGTCGAAATGATCGACGAGATGAAGGCGACGGAGCGTCTGGAGTCGGTGCTGTCCAAGGCGGCCTGATCGGGGGCGGCCTGATCGGGCAGCCCTGGCACAACCCGTCTGTCTTTTGAAACCGGCGCTGCGACCATCCGCAGCGCCGGTTTCTCTTTTCGGCTTTGTTTCCGCTGCGCAACACGCCTACACTTCGCGCCGAACGGATTCGGGGCAGGGTGTGAGCGTTCGCACGGGCATGGCCGACCAGCAAAAAACCGCCGACACCCGCTTTGCCGCGCTGGGCCGTCCCCGCCACATCTGGGCGGTCGGGGCGATTCACGCCCAGCCCGACCGGTTGGAGGCGATGCACCACGCCATCGCCCGCCGCTTCCGCCCCGGCGACCGGCTGGTCTATCTCGGCAATCTGATCGGCCATGGCGAGCGGACCATCGAGACCATCGATCAGCTTCTGGCCTTCCGCCGCGCGCTGCTCGCCGTGCCGGGGATGCTGGCGACCGACATCGTCTATCTGCGCGGGGCGCAGGAGGAGATGTGGCAGAAGCTGTTGCAACTGCACTTCGCCCCCGACCCGCGTCAGGTTCTCGACTGGATGATGAAGCAGGGCGTCGGCCCGACGCTCGCCGCCTATGGCGGCACGCCAGAAAGCGGAATGGCCGCCGCGCGCGGCGGGGCGGTGATGCTGGGCCGCTGGACCCGCGCCCTGCGCCAGCGGATGCAGACCCACCCCGGCCACGACACCCTGTTCAACGCCCTGCGCCGCGCCGCCCACACCGGCGCACCACCGACAACGACCGCCACGGCGGACGGCGACGGCGGCGTGCTGATGGTCAGCGCCGGGCTGGACCCCGCCCGCCCGCTGGCCGACCAGGGCGACGCCTTTTGGTGGGGCAGCGGCGGTTTTGCCAAGCTGCTCGCCCCTTACGGCCCCTTCACCCGCGTGGTGCGCGGCTTTGACCCGTTGCACAGGGGCGTGTCCGCCGGTCCGGTCGGCCTGACGCTGGACGGCGGTTGCGGCTTTGGCGGCCCGCTGGTCTGCGCCGGGCTGGAGGCCAACGGCGCGGTGATCGAGCTGTTCCAGGTCTGACCGGCGCGGCGATCAACGTCCCACGAACCGCGCGGGCCGTTTGTCGAGGAAGGCGGTGATGCCCTCGCGGATGTCCTGGGTGGACACCGTGCGGGCGAACTGGCTGGCCTCGACCGCCAACCCCTCGTCAATCGACAGATTGAGGCCGCGCGTCACCGCCGCCAGACAGGCGGTGACGGCCACCGCCGGCATCGCCACGATGCGGTCCGCCAGGGCGTGGGCGGCGTCGAGCAACCGGTCCGGCGCAACCACCTGATTGACCAGCCCGCAGGCCAGCGCATCGGCGGCGCTGACGCTGTCGCCGGTCAGCAGCATGGCCAGGGCGCGCTTGCGCCCGATCAGGCGGGGCAGCCGCTGGGTCCCGCCATAGGGCGGCGGAAAGCCCAGCTTGATTTCCGATTTGGCAAAGCGCGCCCGCTCGCTGGCGATGGCGAGCGGAACCGCCTCCGTCACCTCGCAGCCGCCACCGAAGGCCAGCCCGTTGACGGCGGCGATGATCGGCTTGGGAAAGGCTTCCAACCGGCTGGTGAAGCGCTGCCCGACCCGGACAAACTCGCGCAAGGCGATCTCCGGCCCGGCCCAGACGCTGGCGGAAAATTCGCGGATGTCGGCCCCGGCGCAAAAGGCCTTGTCCCCCGCCCCGGTCAGGATGACGGCGCGCACCGTCTCATCGACCTCGACGCCGTCCAACAGATCGTGCAGGCGGGCGATGGTGGTGAAATCCATGGCGTTGAGCCGGTCGGGCCGGTTCAGGGTCAGGGTGACGACGGCCCCCTTGCGGGCGCTGAGAACACAGTCGGTCATGATGGGATCTCCCGTGATGAACTGTTCTGTCGGAACACAACGCCCGCCCTTTCAGGCCAAATCCGCCAGACCGTCGTCCACGATCTCCCGGCGGATCCAGTCGCGGAAGGCCCGCACATCCGCCCGGTCCAGGGATTCCGGCGCGCACAGCAGCCAATAGGCGGTGGCGCAGGGAATGGCGGGGCCGAAGAGCGGGACCAGCGCCCCGCGCTCCAGCTCCGCGTCGATCAGGGGATGACGGCCCAGCGCCACCCCCAACCCCTCGACCGCCGCGTTGATGGCGTAATGGATGGTGTCGAACCGCAACCCGCTGGACAGATCCAGCCCGCCCACCCCGCTGGCGGCGGCCCAGTGCGGCCAATCCTGGCTGGTGGTGGTGACGTGCAGCAGGGTGTGGCGGGCCAGATCGGCGGGAGTGGTCAACCCCGCCGCCAGCGCCGGGGCGCAGACCGGAACCAGCGTTTCGGTGGCCAGATGCACCGCCTCCAACCCCGGCCAGGGTCCGGCCCCCATGCGGATCGCCAGATCGACGCCGTCGCGCGGGAACTCCACCGGGCGCGGGCTGGTGTCGAGCGTGATGGCGATGCCCGGATGCCGCGCCTTGAACCGCCCCAGCCGGGGCAGCAACCAGCGCAGGCCGAAGGTGGGGGCCGCGCTGATCGACAGGGCACCGCGCGACCGCTGGCCCGGCACGCTGGCCGTCGCCCGCGCCAGCCCATCCAGCGCTGCCCGCACCTGCGGGGCGTAGGCGGCCCCGGCGTCGGACAGCGTCACCGCGCGCAGACCCCGGACGAACAGCGGCGTTCCCAACCAATCCTCCAGCGCCTGGACGCTGCGGCTGACCGCGCTGGGGGTGAGCAGCAGCTCGTCCGCCGCGTCCTTGAAGCTGCCCAGCCGGGCCGCCGCCTCGAAAACCCGCAGGGTGGACAGGGGCGGCAGTTTGTAGGCCATGGCGGCGACTCCGTGAGGTGGGGGCGGCATTCCCCCGGTCAGGCAGCATCGCGCATGGTCATCATCGTCGCCACCAGCAACGCCACCGGCTTTTCCACCCCGTTGGTGACGGTGAAGGCGTGGGCGGTGACGACGCTGACCGTCTTCCCGGCCCGCACCACCTCGGCCCGCGCGATCAGCCGGTCGCCGGTGGCGGGGGCGAAGAAATTCTGCTTGTACTCGATGGCCAGAACCGACGCGCCCGGCGGCATCAGCGACAGGGCGGCGTGACCGGCCGCACTGTCCGACAGGGCGGTGACGACCGCGCCATGGAGAAAGCCGTGCTGCTGGCCAAAGGCCGGTTGGATCGGCATCACCGCCTCGCACCGCCCCGCCCCCACCTGGGTCAAGCGGGCGTCGAGCGTGCGCATGAAGGCTTGCCGGTCAAAACTGTCCCGCACGCGGGCGAACGGGTCGGCGTCAGGGGTGGCGGTCATGGGGGCAGGCATGGGGGGTGATCCTCATCAGCGGTGCGGCGGCGCGGTCGGCATCCCGTCCGCCCACCCCAGCAAAGCCGCAACGCTCCCCGCCTGACAAATTTGTAAGTCTCACCAGAGGGTGAGTGTTTCTCAACCGTCGCGCGGAGTGACTTCCGGTTCCTCCTGGCGCAGCCCCCACAGCACCGCCTTTGCCACCGAGCTGACTTTAAGACGTTCTGATGGACGAACGATGCGCGCGGCATTTTCTGACTATAACATTTTTTGATTTTTCAATTAAAAATTTTGCAACTCAGGAATGCGTTATCTCTCTTTGCCCTTCCTTCCCCGCTTGCGCAAAGTTTGTCGGACAAACGGACAATCAACCAAATCATCCCTTCGTTCCACACCCGCCAGGACCGGAGCGCTCACAAACCGGCAGTCCACACGCCGCCCTTTCGATGAAAAGGGAGGGTGCGGTTTCTGGTGTCACGGCAAAGGAGAAGACGTTCACCGGCAAGGGAGCGGGAGTGCATCAACCAGAAAAAGCCGAACACCCGCGCCACATGGGAAAATACGCGCGGGAAAACAAGAAAACCTTCAAAACAATCAACAACCATCGGGGAAAAACATGACAAATAATATCCACACCATGATTTTATGTTTGATGATCCTTCTTTTTTCACAACCAAGTCACGCTATCGAGGGCGGGGTCAGTTCTCACGCAGCACCAGGGGTGGATCACTTTTACGCCGCTGTTATTCCTCCACCAGGCAATTGGTATGTTCCTTACCTCAACACCTACCATGCTTCGCGCTTGAACGACGCGTCTGGCAACAGCGCTGTACCTGATTTCAAGGTCGATGCGGCCATTCACCTGTCGCGCGTCCTGAAAATGACGACCTACGAAGTGTTGGGAGGTCAATGGGGCGTTCAGGCCATCGTTCCCTTGGCACATCTGGAGGTGACGGCCGGAGGGCGCTCGCAGAGCAAAAACGGTCTGGGCGATATTTTCCTGTCCCCAGTGACGCTGAGATGGAACTCCGGAAATTTCCACTGGGGGTATGTCCTGTCCGGAAATCTGCCGACAGGTGCCTACAGCAAGCATGATCTGGCGAACATCGGCCGAAACTATGCCACGCTGTCGTCCGGGGCGGGCCTGACCTATCTCGACCCCGAAGGCTTTGAAGCGGGAGGAGTGGCGTGGTTCTACAAAAACTTCCGAAACCCGGCCACCGGCTACACGTCGGGTGACGAGTTGGTGATCAACTACAGCCTTGCCTGGCACTTTGACGCGCTCACCCTTGGTGCGACGGGCTACTATTACCGTCAAGTAAGTGACGACAAACGCGGCGGGCGCAAGGTTGGGTCAGATGGGTACCGTGGCGAAACCTTCGCGATCGGCCCGACCATCAATTACCGCCTTGGCTCCATCCCGATCACCGCCGCGTGGCAGCATGAGACGCGCGCAAAGAACCGGTCGCAGGGGGACAAGCTGTGGCTGAAGGCGGTGATTTCGTTCTGACCTCCGCCACCAGAGGATGACCGCTGCCAGATAAGGTTCGGTCGACGCGGTGATGCCCGGTTGGGAAGGCCATCCAGGCATCGCCGCCCCCGATCATGCCCGTGCCCAGCGATAGGTGTTGCACGCCGTTCACGGCGCGGTGCGTCTGGCCAGCATCCCGCCCCACACGATCAACCCCAGGCCCAGCACCGACAGCGCGGTCAGCACATCGCCGAACAGCAGCGCCGACAGCAGAACGCCGAAGCCGGTTCCCCAATAGCCCAGTTGGCTGAACACCACCGGACCGCCGATCCGCTGCAAGCGGAAGTTCATCAGATAGGACACGGCCGACGCGGCCACCAGCAGCAGGGTCCACCCCAGCATCGGCGGATCGGCCCACTCCCAACCGCGCGGATCCTCGAACAGCGGGGCGAGCAGGCCCAGCGTCAGGCTGGCGGTGAACAGGGTCCCGCAGGAAAAGGCCAGGGCGGAGGCCCCGGCGGGCCAGAAGGCCGACCGGATGATGTTGCCCAGCGCCGCGCAGGCGGGAATCGCCAGCCCGATCACCACCCAGGCCGGTTGTCCCAGATTGATGGCGGCCACCTGCTGCCACACCAGCGTCAGCATGCCGACAAAGCCCAGACCGATGCCCAGGGCACGGCGCGGAAACATCCGCTCCACCCCAAACCCGGCGGCAAAGCTCATGGTCAGCAGCGGCGACAGGGCGTAGACGGTGGCGGCGTAGGCCGGTCCGACCCGCTGCACCACCAGATTCGACAGCACGGTCGGCACCGCGACGCTGACCACGCCCAACGCCACGAACAGCGCGCCCACGCGCCACCCACGCGGCAGCCCCTGGCCTGAGGCCAACAGCCACGGCAGCAGGCACAGCCCGGCCCCGGCGTTGCCGATCAGGCCGAGTTGAAAGGGCTGCGCGCCCGCACCCAACGCGGCCTTTGTCACCATGATCCGGCTGGCGAACAACAGCCCGCACAGCGCCAGCAGCGCAACGGTGGAGGAGGTGGCCAAGACCCGCCCCATCCCCGCCCACAGCCGCACCGGTTTCCCCGCGTCGCGCCCGTCCACCCCGTTCCCCTTGCCCTGACGATCCGTTCCCGGTGGCATAGTTTGGAATCACTCCAAAGAGAAGGCTAGGATCCGGCCCGTCACCCGTCAAGCCAGTTGAGTGTCAACCCGCCGTCATCCCGCCATGGGAGCAACGGCGGGGCTGCGACAGGAAAGCCCTGACCAAAACGTCCGTTTCTTTGACTTGGACGGATGGCTTGGGTATCCCTCAATTGGGGATATTTTGGAGGCACCGCCTATGCGACAGTCGATGGCTTTCTGGGGCGCCATGCTGATGGCGACGGTTTCGGGCACGGCGCTGGCACAGCGCGTTGAATCCTTTCCAATCGAAGACGCGAAGGGCTGGACCGGGGTCCGCAGCTTTGACGGCGACAGCAAGCTGGTGCGCTGCTCCGCGTCGCTGACCCCGGCCACGGGCGGCATTCTGACCCTGTCGCAGGACCGCGACCGGGCCTTGTCCCTTGCCGTCAACCACCCGAAATGGTCGCTGAATTTCGGCGGGACCGACCGCATCCGCGTCAGCGTGGACAAGGGCCAGGGCGTGCCGGAGGAGGTGCCGGTCGTCGCCGGTCAAGGGGCCGTGCTTGACATCACCAAGAACGCCAACCTGACCCAGGGGATCCGCGCCGGGCGTTCGCTGTCGGTGCGCGCCGGTGCCGTCACCGCCAGCTACCCGCTGACCGGATCGGCCAAGACCCTGGATGCGCTGGCCGAATGCGTGAGCGCCGCGCTCGCCGCCGAAGCCGAAGCGGACGCCGCCAAGGCCAAAGCCGCCGCTGCCACTCCAGCGCCCGCGCCGACGCCCGCGCCCGCTCCGGCTCCGGAACCCGCTCCGGCTCCGGAACCCGCCCCGGCTCCCGCTCCCGCGCCGACGCCCGTGCCCGCTCCGGCTCCGGAACCCGCTCCGGCTCCCGCCCCAGCGCCGACGCCCGCGCCCGCGCCCGCTCCGGAACCTGCCCCGGCCCCCGCTCCCGCGCCGACGCCCGCGCCCGCTCCGGCTCCGGAACCTGCCCCGGCCCCCGCTCCCGCGC
>NZ_RXMA01000054.1 GCF_003966125.1 Azospirillum griseum | reverse complement strand
CGTCATGTTCGGCGAGCGTTTCTCAAAGGCGATGAGCGCCTGAGATTAAAACCCGCCCCGCCGAGCACGAAATTCCGGATACTCCCCGATTTCCATGCCTTCGGCCCGACCGTCGCGCCGGGTCATCTCCTCCCATTCGTTGATCCAGGAGAATTGGCGCCGACGCCAGTGCTCGCCCTGGCGGATGGTGGTGCGGACCACGGTGGATTGGAGCCGGACCAGGGCGTTCTTGAGCAGCTTGTAGTCGCGGGCGCCGGTCTGGCGACCGACGGCGGTGAGGAGCTGGTAGGGGACGAAGCGCAGGAAACGGGAGGTTTTCAGCCCCGCCGTCTCCGCCGCGACGATCTGGCTGGCGGCCCAGATCAGCAGGTCGGCGTCCCAGATGGTGGCCATTCCGTGCTCGGCGACGGCGAAGACCTCGACGCGCACGGCGCCAGCCTCGTAGAGAATCGGCGCCACCCGTTTGGCCTTGGCCAGCGAGAAGAAGGGTCGCTCCATCAGGTCGCGCTGGTCGCGCGGCGCGGCGTCGCCCGTGGCCACGACGAACGGGTCGAGGCGGGAACGTTCGCTGGAAGCGACGAGACGGCCAACCATGGCGACGCTCCTCAGCGGGGCCGCTGGCCGGTGGCGACCGGCGGTCGGGTTGGAAGGCCCATGGCGGGAAGGCTGGTGGCGGGCCGGGGCTTGGCGGCGCTGAGCGCGCCGTTGGGGTCGGAGGTCGAGGTGACGGCGCCACGGCTGGCCCAGGACTGGAGGTCCTCCAGGGCGTAGACGACGCGGCCACCCAGCTTGCGGTAGGCGGGGCCGGTGCCGTAGGTGCGGTGCTTTTCCAGGGTGCGGCCGGACAGGCCGAGGAATTGCGCGGCTTCGGGGGTGCGCAGGAAGCGCGGCGGGAGACTGGCGAAATCGGGCTTCATGATCGTGCCTCCGTGCTGTCGGCGTCGCCGCTGGTGGTCAGCGGCGGACAGGGGCCACGGTGGCGAACAAGGGCCGGGAAGGGGGAGGGGGAAGAAAGCCGGGCCTGATTCCCACCCCCTGGCCGACGGCCCATGGGGCTATGATCCCCGGTGTCGGCGGCGAAGAAGCGCGCGGTAGCCCCCGGCGATCATGGCGAACGCGTCCTTGACCAAATCCATGGTGAGGTCGCGCAGCGGCGACGTCTTCCATGGATGGTCGTTCACCCGCTCGACGCCGAAGATGGCTTTGGCGATGTCGCGGTAGCCAGCGCCGTTCATTCGGCCGTCAACCGCTTGCAGCATGTGGCGGGCGCGGCGGCGTTGCTGGGAGGTCAGGCGGGTGTCGGAGGGAATCGGGCGACCGAGCCGGGCGCGCAGCAGCCGGGCGATGGAGTCCAGCCGATCCGGGCCATCCTTGTCGAGAGGAACCAGGGCGGCGAGCGGTTGATTGGCGGTGGCTGGGGCAAGCCGGAGCAGTTGAAGCCGGTCGCCGTCGCCAAGGTCGACATGGAGATGCAGGCCGAGTTCGTCCATTCGCCCTTCGTCCACCGTCAGCGCCTGGAAATGGCTGGCTCGGTCAAGCAGGACGGACGGGGTGGGGACCAGCAGGACGACGGCGGTGTGGTCGGACGGCGTCCAGAAGATTGGCGTGTCGATGGCGCGCGCGCTGGGTCTGATCGGGAAATCGCAACCCCCAACAGGTCGGCCACGTCACCGTGTCGGGACTGTGGCGTTGCTGGGACGCCAGCGTTCGGGCATGGTCACGGTGGTCAATCTGGTAGCGGGTGTTGCGCCGCAGCCATTCCCAGGCGAGTTCGGCTGCGGAGATGGCGCCGATGTAATCATAGCGTTCCGCAACCCGCCATTGTGAGGTGTCTGGAGTCATGGTCATCTCCGCATCCCACACCGCACATTTCGGTGCCCGCAAGGACAGTTTGGCGGGAAAAACCGCGCGTTGAAGAGGGCGCGGCGTGAACAGGCGTTGCCAGCGCGGCAACAAGATCGTTTGGGGGAGCCTTAACGGAGCAGAAGACGATAGCCGCTCTCGCTCATCCAACGGGCGCGGGCGAGATGGGAGTCGTGAACACGCTTGGCGCGCTCCGGTTCACGGCGGGGATCAAGGCCGAACAGGACAGAAACGGCTTCCTCCCACGGCGCGCCGTCGGTGGCGGCGTCCAGCAGGCGCAGATACAACGTCATATGCTCACGGTCATACGGTGTGAGTGTTGCGCTTTGCGGCGGTTCGTCCAGATAGCTTTGAGGCATAAGAGTATCCTTCCTATGGGGTATTCTAGTCGATTGCGCGTTCAAGGCCATCCGGTTCGAGGCGCTCTGCCGGTTCGGCCCGCCTCGGTGATGCGGCGCTGATCCGCAGGGACGTTCGGGCGCCTCGCGCAAGGAATCGTCACGCCCCGGGCGCGAAGACCCGGCACGGGGCTTCGTGGAGCCGGACAACCGGCGGAACAGAGCTTGGTCCGGCCTTGGCCGGATGCGCCCGTCTTTCGGTTCGGCCGACGGCGATCCGGCTTGATCTCGGCGCGCGCGGGACCCCATATGACCATAGTGGTCACATCTTGCGGGGGGCGCTCATGCGTGAAATTCAGCTTCGGGAGGCCAAGGCCTGCCTGTCGGCCGTGATTGATGACGCGGTGCGCGGCGAACCCGCCATCATCACCCGGCATGGCAAGCGGGAAGCGGTGGTTCTCAGCTTTGCCGAATGGGAGCGTTTGTCCCAGGTTCCGTCTTTTGGCCGCTTGCTGATGAGCGCCCCGCTGGCACCCGACGACGTGTCGGCGCGCGACGCCGCGCCGATGCGCGACTCTGGCTTCTGAGGCCGCCGCCGTGTATCTGGTCGACACCAACGTCCTGTCCGCCGGCGCCCCCTCCAAAGTCGCGTCGACCGACCTGTTGGCCTGGATGGACGAGCGGTCGGCGCGGCTTTACCTGTCGGCGGTGACGGTGGCGGAGGTCGAGGACGGCGTCGCCAAGCTGCGGCGGGAAGGGGCGACGCGCAAGGCCGCCGATCTGGAAGCGTGGCTGGAGGCGCTGTTGCATCTCTACAGCCGCCGCATCCTGCCGTTCGATCTGGCGGTGGCCCGGGTGGCGGGGCGGCTTTCCGATCAGGCGCGGGGTCAAGGCCAAGCCCCGGGATTCGCCGACATCGCCATCGCGGCGACGGCGCGGCATCACGGATTGACCATCCTGACCCGCAATCTTCGGCATTTCGCGCCGTTGGGCGTCGACGTGATCGATCCCTTTTCGGCTTTGCCCCGGTAGGTCGGACAGGTCGGGCCGCTCCAGGTTGGGTGGAGCGGCCGGTTTGGGAGGCGCTATCGCGGCTTCCTGGCCAGACGGCGGGCGAGTTCCTCGCAGGCCGCCTTCAGCTCACGTTCGATCCGGCGGTGTTCCTGGCGGGAGCCGTGTCCGAGTTCGGCGCGCAGTTCCTCGATGTGCTGTTCGAGCGTCATCGTCATCTCCCTCGACGGGTGTGAAAGACGACGCCCGCGTCCGGGCGGGAGGGGGACGGGTCAAGGCTCGCGCCCGCGACCGGCGCAGTCGGCGCGCGGAGGAGCCGATTTTGTTGGGGGGCGTCGTTTTCGACGATCCCCAACAAAATGGGAGGGGCCGCGCGGCCTTGAGGCGTCCGGCTGCGCCGGGCACACTGGGGCGATCTGAGCAGACGGTGTTGTTTTGTGGCGGCTACGGCGGTGAGTCTTGGCCGTGTCGCCCACATCAAGCCGCCGTCTGACGCACCCCGGAGGGCGCGTCAGGCGGCGGCGGTCAGACAGACCGGATGCGGTCGAGGATCAGCAACGCCCGCAGATCGGGCGGGATGCTGGCCCAGGGCGCGATCAGCGCGATGGCGTCGTCCACCGCGAGGATGTCGCTGAAACTGGCGCCGCGCCAAAGGATCTCGTGCCCGTCCTCTTCCTCGTCGCGGGTCGGGTCAAGGACCTGGACGAAGTAAGTGCCGAGAGGGCGATCCCAGCCGATGGTGATGTCAAGGTGGTTGTGGACGGCGTCGTCCGCTTCGATGTCGTAGCGGCTCATCATCGGCGCTCCTGCGTGAGGGAATGGCCGACCCCGCTCGGATGGACCGGGCGGGGCGTCGTCCGGGCGGTCACTTGCCGTTGCGGCGGCCCTGGGGGCGGGACCAGATGAGGCTGAAGCCCTCGCCATCCTCGTCGCCAACCAGGTTGGCGTAGATCGGCGCGGTGAAGCTCGGATCGTCCAGCTTGAGGCCCAGATAGTCGCGGCCTTCGCTGGAGCGTTTGGACCAAGCGGCGCCGATTTCGACGCGGCCGATGAAGACGCGGTGGCTGGGGGCGTTCTCGCCGGTGGCGCGGGCGTCGGGGACGACGCGGACGTTCTTGGCCTGGACGCTGAGGGTGACGATCTCGCCGGTGTAGTCGTTGCCGCCGGTCTTCTTGAAGGTGCCGATGGTCGCCATGATCCGTCTCCGTGATGTCTGTCTTCGGGTCCGCCCCATGCGGCCTCGATGGTGATCGCCCGGCCCAAGACGACCGGCGGCGCACCCCTTGCGGGCCGCAGCGCAGCGGAGGACGGCGGCGGGGGAACTTTCTTGAGGCGCGAGGAATGGGCGCAGCCCAGGGGAAGAAAGTTTCAACGCCGCCGTTGCGCCATAGGCGGTCGAGGCGTCAGCCGCTCTTGGGCCAGATCAGCCCATCGGAGAGGCCGTTTGGGGAGACCGGACTGGACGGTCAGGGTCAGGGAGACGATGGCGACCACCGCCGGGGCCAGCAAGACCGACGGCGCACCATCCGGCGCGGTCCTCCTCCCGCCCAGGACGGCGAGAACCGTATCGCCCTTCTTGCCAGCCCTGCCGTGAACCCCCAGGTCCCACCGTGAGCGTTGGACGGCGCGGGATGAGGGTGTCCGCCAGAACGGGTCCGGCGGATGAGGACAAATCCGGGGCGGGCGACGAACCGTTTCGGCGTGCCCGTGCCGCCGGACGGATTGACGGGTGAGGCTGTGTGCGTCGTCCGTTGGTTCCGCTATCCGGGCGGGCAGGGTGGAATGCAGGCCCTGGTCATGTCCCCGGCTGCGCCGTGTCGGCGGTCATGCCGCTGATCCGCAGCAGGGCGGTGACGCCGACCGCGATGGCCCCGACGACGGAGAAGACCGTCTGCCAGACGGGGGACGGCATGGCCATCTGGGTGACGCCGTGGGTGGCGCTGTAACCAGCCACGACCGCCGGGACGGTGTAGATGGCGACGATCAGCAGCCGCGCCCAGTTCCAGGGCACGGCGATCAGCAACCATTGCCCAACGCCGAAGGTCGCTCCGCCGGACAGCAGACCGACGATGACGCCGCCCAACAGCCCGGCGCCGGTCTGGCAGGCCCAGACGCCGACATGGACGCCGACGACGGCGGGGAGGGCGTATACGGCAAGGGTGAACAGCAGCCAGCAGAAAAAGCCGATGGCGCTCAGGACGATGACGGGGCCGAGGACAAACATGAAGGCGTCTCCGTGAAAGGGTTCCAACGGATCGCGCCTTCCACCACCTCCACGGCGCGTGACAGAGTTTACCAACGCGGACGGCGCGGCGCGAGCGGGAACCCGGAAGGCTCCCGCTTCGGTCGTCGGCGTCCGCCTCTTGTCACAGGGCGGTGTGATGGCGTTCATGCGCCGCCCTTGCCGAACCGCATCACCGGGATGCCGAGAGCCTTGGCCTTGTCGGCGAGATTCTCCTGGATGCCGTTGCCAGGGAAGACGATGACGCCCACCGGCAGAACCGCCAGCAGCGCGTCGTTGCGCTTGAAGGGGGCGGCCTTGGCGTGCTTGTTCCATTCCGGGCGGAAGGCGATCTGAGGAACCTTGCGGTTGTCGGCCCAGGCGGCGGCGATGCGCTCGGCCCCCTTCGGACCGCCGCCATGCAGCAGCGCCATGTCGGGGTGCTTGGCGCGGACGCGGTCCAGCGTGTCCCAGATCAGCCGGTGGTCGTTGAAGTCGAGGCCGCCGGTGACGGCGATCTTGGGGCCGGGGGGCAGCATGACCTCGGCCTCGGCCCGCCTGCGGGCGGCGAGGTGATCGCGGCTGTCGATCATCGCGGCGGTCAGGGCGCGGTGGCTGACCATCGAACCGGCGGGTGGCCGCCAGCTTGAGCCGGTGTGGCGCTCGAACCGTTCGGCGGCGGCGTCGCGGAAGATCTCCATGGCGTCGCGGCGTTCGAGCAGGGTCATCCCCTCGGCGGTCAGGCGCTCCAGATCCACCGATTTGACCTCCGAACCATCCTGCTCCCGCTGTGAGCGCCGTTGGGCCTGCTCGTTGTCGTCCAGTTCCCGTTCGATCCGGGCGACGGCGCGGTGGAACAGGTTGACGGCGGACCACAGCAGGTTTTCGAGGTCGGGTTCCAGTCGGGTGTCGCCCAGGGTTCCGGCCAGGGCGTCGAAGATGTCGGAGACGGCTCCGACGATCAGGGCGCTGTCGGGCAGCGGTCGGGGATCGGGGTCGTCCTGGAAAGGACGCCAGCCATAGAGCTGGAGTTCGTCGAGAAGGTGGGCGGTGGAGCTGGCCGCGTGCGGTGGTTCGTGGTCACAATCGGTGGTCATGGCGCTGTCCTTTGCCGGGTTGGCCGCGCCCCTCGCGGCCTTCATGGCGGCGGACAGCCGCAGGCAGGAACGGTTCCGCACCCCACCTCCCGGTGGGGCCGGAGCGTCAGCGGAGGACGGCGGAGGGCGGCTATTTTGTGTCGCGATGGAACGGCGCGCAGCGCCGCCGGAAAATAGCCGACCGGAGCCGTTGC
This sequence comes from Azospirillum griseum, assembly GCF_003966125.1. Taxonomy (GTDB): domain Bacteria; phylum Pseudomonadota; class Alphaproteobacteria; order Azospirillales; family Azospirillaceae; genus Azospirillum; species Azospirillum griseum. The sequence goes on along the minus strand of NZ_RXMA01000054.1, from coordinate 5,773 downwards.
GGGAGCCGGGACGCCTGCGGCCCGATCGCCCTCTTGAAGGCCGGGGAGCGGCTTCCTTGGCGGGACAGGACAGCGTCGCGCCGAAGCGATGACCGCGCGCCGTCACCGGGTTCCGGTCAACCCGTCTCCGGCAAGACCGATCCGCGCATGAAACGGTCGACATCCTCCGGCGCGATCTGAATCCGAACGGCGGCGCGGAGGGCGTCAAGACCAAGGCGGCGCAGATCGTCGTTGAAGTCCCCCAGCGTCGGCGACAGGGGGATCGCCTCGATCCCCGCCTCGACGGCCCTTGCTGTCAGGACGCTCCGGGCCGCCTCGCCCGCCGGGTCGGCGTCGAGGGCGATGTAGAGGCGACGCAGCCCGGCGCTGAACCGCAGGGCGGCGAGATGGGCGGCGGACAAGGCCGCCGCCATCGGCAGGCGGGGCAGGGTCATGCGCAACGCCAGCATGGTCTCGATCCCTTCGCCCGCCGCCAGAACGTCACGAACCGCGCCGAAGCGGACGGCATGGCCCAGCAGGTCGCCCATCGCCCGGCGCGGGGTGGCGATGGGCGCTTTGCCCGCGCCGTCGGGCGTCAGCCAGGTGCGGTGCGCGCCCGTCAAACGACCGCTCACGTCGGTGACGGCGGCGATCATCGCCGGTCGCGGCTCGGGCGGGCTGGCGTCGTCCGGGCGGCAATGGCAGCGGGGGTGGAAGCGCAAGCTGTCGGCGTCGTGCAGGGCCGTGATGCCGCGATTCCGCAAATAGGTTTCCACAATGCCGCCATGAAGCGGGAGGGACATGGCGAACAGCCGCCGGGCCGCCTCACGCGACCCGGACGGCGCCGGAGGGGAGCGGGAGGCGGAGGGTGGGTCTGGAGCCTCTCGGGGCAGGCTGAGGAAGGCGCGGGCCTCGTCGGCGACGTCCTTGAAGTTCGACAGACCGCAGGATCGGCGAATGAGGTCCAGCAGATCGCCGTGTTCGCCGGTGGCGGCGTCGGTCCATTTGCCGACCGCTCCCTTGCCGCTCTCCGGCCCGGTCAGGCGGACGAACAGCGAGCGTCCGGGGCTGTTGAGGATGTCGCCGACCAGCCAGTAACGTCCTTCGCGGCGACCGGCGGAAAGATAGCGACGGCACACCGCTTCCGCCTGACCGCCAAGGCGGCGGGAGAGGTCGGCGGCGTCGCCGCGCGTCATCACGCCGCCCCCCGCTCGCCGACGCGCTGGATCGGAAAGCGCTTCAGCACCCGGGCCAACACCACCGGACCATTCGCATCGGTGGGAATGAACAGGCGCAGCTTCCAGGCGATGATCTCGTGGAACAGGCCATAAGCGGACAACCGTTCGCGCATGGCGTCGGTGAAGCCGGACAGTTCAAGACGGTGGGCGGCCATCACCCGAACCCGACGAAGTTGAAGGCCCTCGGCGAGGTCGAGGATGGTTCGCCCTTCCATCAGAGCGGCGAAGGCGTCCGACGGGGGAAGCGCGACTGTGTTGGCGGCCTCGATGCCCGTCACCCAGGCGGGAGGAACGGCGCGTCCGATGATCCGTTCGCCGTCGTCGGTTTGGAGCCGGTAGACCCGTGTCGAACCGGCGGGCAGGCGTTTCCAGACCGGCAGCAGCAGGCCAGTGACCATGCGCAGCAGGCTGTCGGTGAACTCTGGAACCTCCGCCACCTCGGCGGTCCAGGCGGCGGCGAAAGCCTCCTGGTCGGCCTCGACCCAATGGGTCTCCGCCATCGCCTTCAGCCGCAGGGTGGCGACCTCCATCGGGCGCAGCAGGCGGACGCGGCGTTCGATTTCGCCGTCGTCGAGCATGACGCTGCGGGCCGGAACCTGCACGGCGGCGCGGCCCGACCGTTGGTTGACCAGCAAGCGGGCGCGGGGATCGCTCAACGCCTCCAGCGCGTCCTCCAGGCGGCGCGGGTGATTGCGCTGCCGTTGGCGGATGGTCAGCAGGCGGGTTTCCGCTCCGGTCTTGGGATGGACGTGGATGCTGTGGCGTTCGGTGACGGTGAAGCTTTCCGCCCGCAGCGTTTCCAACCCGACATCATGGGCGCCGCTGGCGATGGCCCCCTGGATGCGGGCGTCGAGCAGCCGCTCGAAGGCGGTGAACAGCACGCCTTGCAAATCGAGGGTGAGGGCGAGCAGCCGGTTGAGGAAGGTGGTGATCGGCGGCAATACGTCCTTGAGGCCGCCCTCGTCCGTCAGCGTCAAGCCCGTCGCCGCCTCGAACACCGACAAGGGGCAGCCGTCGATCTTGCCGAGGACCAGCAACTGGTAGAGCTGGCGCAGGGCGTCGCGGGCATAGGAGGATTCCAGATTGTCTTCGGGCCGGAACAGGCCTTGCCCGCCGGTCTGCCGCTGGCCGCGCGTGATGGCGCCCAGCGTGTCGAGGCGGCGGGCGATGGTGGACAGGAAGCGCTTCTCCGCTTTGACGTTGGTGGCGATGGGGCGGAACAGCGGGGGTTGGGCCTGGTTGGTGCGGTTGGTGCGCCCCAGCCCCTGAATGGCGGCGTCCGCCTTCCAACCCGGCTCCAGCAGGTAATGCACCCGCAGCCGTTGGTTCTTCGCCGTCAGGGCGGCGTGATAGCTCCGTCCGGTGCCGCCCGCGTCGGAGAACACCAGGATGCGTTTCCGGTCGTCCATGAAGGCCAGGGTTTCGGCGAGGTTGGCGGCGTCGGCCCGGCTTTCGACCTGGAAACGGTGGCCGTTGCGGATGATCCGGCGCGACCGCCCCGTCACCTCGGCCACCAGATCGGTGCCGAAGCGCTGGACGATCTGGTCGAGGGCGCCGGGAACCGGCGGCAACGCGGCCAGCCGTTCGATCAGATCCTGGCGGCGGGCCAGCGCCTCACGGCTGTTGACCGGTTGGCCGTCACGGCACACCGGCCGCGACGAGAGATTGCCGTCGCCATCGGTGAAGGGCTCATAAAGCTGCACCGGGAAGGAATGGGCGAGATAGTCGAGGACATATTCCCTGGGGGTGATGTCCACCTGGATGTCGGCCCATTCCTCGGTGGGAATCTCGGCCAACCGGCGTTCCATCAACGCCTCCCCGGTCGAGACGATCTGCACCACGGCGGCGTGACCCTGTTCAAGATCGCGCTCGATGGAACGGATCAGGGTCGGCGTCTTCATGCCGGTCAGCAGATGACCGAAGAAACGCTGCTTGGCGCTCTCGAAGGCCGAGCGGGCGGCGGACTTGGCCTGTCGGTTCAAGGTTCCGCTGTCGCCGGTGACGTTGGCGGCCCGCAGCGCCGCGTCGAGATGGCTGTGGATGATGGCGAAGGCCCCGGCATAGGCGTCGTAGATCGCCGCTTGTTCCGGCGTCAGGGCGTGCTCGACCAACTCATACTCGACGCCGTCGTAGGACAGCGAGCGGGCGGTGTAGAGGCCGAGCGCGCGCAGGTCGCGGGCCAGCACCTCCATCGCCGCCACGCCGCCCGCCTCGATCGCCTGGACGAACTCCGCGCGGGTGGCGAAGGGAAAATCCTCGCCACCCCACAGGCCAAGGCGCTGGGCGTAGGCGAGGTTGTGGACGGTGGTGGCGCCGGTGGCCGAGACATAGACCACGCGGGCGTCCGGCAGGGCGTGCTGAAGGCGCAGCCCCGCGCGCCCCTGCTGCGAGGGCGTCGGATCGCCCCGGTCGGACGCGACGCCTGCGGCGTTCTGCATGGCGTGGCTTTCGTCGAAGATGATGACGCCGTCAAAGTCGGCGCCCAACCATTCCACGATCTGGCGCACCCGCGAAACCTTGTCGCCACGGTCGTCGGAGCGCAGCGTGGCGTAGGTTAGAAAAAGGATGCCTTCCGTCAGCGTGATCGGCCGCCCCTGGGCGAAGCGCGACAGCGGCGTGACCAGCAGCCGTTCCATCCCCAGCGCCGACCAATCGCGCTGGGCGTCCTCGATCAGCTTGTCGGACTTGCTGATCCACAGCGCCTTGCGGCGACCGCGCAGCAAGTTGTCGAGGATGATGGCCGCCGACTGGCGGCCTTTCCCGGCCCCGGTGCCGTCGCCCAGCATGAAGCCCTTGCGGAAACGCACCGCGTCGGGGGCATCGTCGGGAGCCGCCGACACCTTGTCGAAGGTCGCGTCCACCGTCCACGCCCCGGCGAGATGGTCGGCATGGGCCTCGCCGGCATAGATCACGGTTTCGAGCTGGGCGTCGGACAGCCGACCGTCGTCGATCAGGCGGGGCGGCAGGCGTGGCCGATGGGTGGGCTTGGGTGGCGCCACCGAAGCCATCGCCGCCGACTGCACCAGCTTGGTGGGGTGGGGCTGGGCGCCGGGAATGCAGATCGACTGCAAGCCGTATTCCTCATAGAGGGCGTCGGTGAGGCGCACGCCCTCGGGCGGGGACCAGTCGATGGTTTCGTAAGCGAGATCGACCGCTTTCGGCTCATCGGCGGCGGGGTGGCGGGCCGCTCTGGCGGGCCGAAAGCTGATGGGGCGGCGGGATGGGGACAGGGCCTCCGGTTTGAGGGTGGAACCGCCGCCGGGCAGCGTCAGGCGCGGCGGCAGCTGGGCCGCGATCCAGCCCAGCAGGGTGGCGACATCGGGGGCGACGCCGGGCGAGGACGGAAAGTCGGTCGGGTCGTCGGCGGGCCGCTTGTCGATGACAAGCAGGCGGGTGTCGACGCTGGAGCCGTGCCGGGCGTAGACCGCGCCGTCGATGGCGGCGGTGAACACCACCCGCCCGCGTTCCTGCAAGCCGACGAAGGCGTCGCGCCAAGCGGGCGCGTCCGGTGCGAAGCCCGCGCCGGTGATCGCTGCCAACCGACCGCCATCGGTCAGGCGGGCGAGCGCCGATGTGATGTGGCGGAGCGTGGTGTCGGCCTTCCGTCCGGCGACTTGGACGGTTGCCGAGAAGGGTGGGTTCATCAGCACGACCGAGGGAGCGATGACGGCGGCCAGATGATCGTCGATCTGGGCGGCGTCGAAGCGGGTGACGGCGACCGCCGGAAACAGGCGGGCGAGCAGCCCGGCGCGGGTGTCGGCCAATTCGTTCAGGGCAAGGGCGGCCCCGGAGATCTCGGCGAAGATGGCCAGCAGGCCGGTTCCGGCGGAGGGTTCCAGCACCCGGTCGGCGGGGGTGAGCGCCGCCGACGTGGCCACCGCCAGCCCCAAGGGGATCGGCGTCGAAAATTGCTGATAACTCTGGCTGTCCTCGGAGCGGCGGGTGTGGGTGGGCAGCAGCCCGGCGATCCGGGCCAAGAGCGGCAAGGCCGCCGCCGGAGAACCGGCTGTGCGCAACAGCGCCGCGCCGTATTTGCGCAGAAACAGAACCGTCGCCGCTTCGCCAGCCTCGTAGGCGGTCTTCCAGTCCCAAGCGCCTGCGGCGTCGGAACCATCGAAGGCGCGGGTCAGGGCGTCGCGCAACAGGGCGGCGTCGATCCGTCGGCCCTGCTCGAGATGGGGCAGGAGGTGGCGGGCCGCCCGATGGATGGCCTCGACCGGATCGGCGATGACGGAATGAGCGGGCGGCGCGGCCGAAACGGCGGCGGCAAACAATGACGCGGACATGGAAACGCCTCGGGAGAGCGGAAACGGGGCGAGCCGATCCGGCGCTCTCTCGACCGCTCCGGCTCAATCCCGTTCGGGCACTCCTCTGACTCTCAAGGCGGGGGCGTGATTGAGGGCGAAGCGAGATGTCGTCCCATGCGGCATCAATCGACAGTGGCCCGGGTCCCATGACGATGCATGGAGCACGGGAATCGCATTTGGAAAAGATGAGTAGCAGCGTTCGTTGAAATGGATTCTGTATGTCGGCCCTTATGGCGGGAGCTGGGTCGA
>NZ_RXMA01000053.1 GCF_003966125.1 Azospirillum griseum | reverse complement strand
CGAGTCTACCCGCAGCGACTCCCGCTGAAAATCCCCGACCGCACCACAAGCCAAGCCGATTCATCTATTTTGAATCGGCTCCTTATGTCGGACGCAATCCCAACACCACCGACTACCTGTACCGGCTGCACAACGACTATGAGCGGGTTCTGCAGAAGGACCTGTCCGCCATCATCCATCCCGTCGAGACCACCGCATCGGGATTCGCCCTGATCGGCTGCTCCGGCATCGGCAAGACCAGGAGCGTCGAGCGCATCCTGCATCTCTATCCGAAGGTCATTCATCATCAGGAGCCGTTCAGCCTGGAGCAGGTGGTCTGGCTGAAGCTGGAATGCCCGCACAAGGGATCGGTGAAGCAGCTCTGCATCAGCTTCTTCCACGAAATGGACAAGCTGCTCCACACCCGCTACGCAGCCCGCTACGGCTCCAGCCGTCTATCCATCGACACCATGGTCGTCCACATGGCGGAAGTGGCCGACCGGCACGCCCTTGGTCTGCTGGTGATCGACGAGATACAGCATCTCGTGCGCGCACGTGGCACCGGCCGGGACGACTTGCTCACCTTCCTGGTGGCCTTGGTGAACACCATCGGCATCCCGGTGATGATCGTCGGCACCCCGGCCGCTATGCCGTTACTTCAAAGCGCCTTCCGGGAAGCACGCAGGGCCAGCGGCCTCGGCAGCCTGATCTGGGAACGGCACGCCGAGGACGCGACCTGGAACCATTTCATCGACCGAATGTGGCGCTATCAATGGACACGCGAACCGACACCACTGACGGACGATCTCCGCCGCGTGCTGTACGCGGAAAGTCAAGGCATCGTCGACCTGGTCGTCAAGCTTTACATGCTGGCGCAGCTTCAGGTCATTCAGCTCAATGCCGTCACCGGACGGGATAAGAGCGAGCGGCTGACCATCGGCCTCTTCAAGCACGTCGCCGCCGACGCGTTCCGCTTGCTGGCACCGATGATCACGGCGCTGAGACAGAACGACCGTGCTGCCCTGGAAAAGTACGACGACCTCCGGCCCTTGGATGACTACGTGTTCCAAGCCTTCCAAACGGCGACAGCCCGACTGACGCCTACGCCCGCCAAGCCGACAGCGGAGCCGCCGGAACCTCTGCCCATTTTCCCCGCCCAGGATGGAAGCGAAGCCGTTCTGATCTCCCTGGAAGGACTCGGCCTCGCCCGTGACATCGCTCAAGTTCTGCTGACCCAAGCGAAAGCCGAAAACCCAGGCCTCGGTCCTCTCGACCTGGTCGCGACGATTGCCGCGAAACTCCGCGAGCGCGGGCCTGAGGTAAAGCCAGTAAAGCCCCGCCGCAACCAGCAGAAGACCCCCATGCCCGCGCGGCCTATCGACCCTGTCGACTTGCGTGTAATCGTTTCCACCGCAACGTCAGCGGGGGCAACCGGCTACGATGCGCTTCTGGCAGCAGGTGTCGTCAAGCCGCCGCTGCAGGACATCGCAGCGTGAGGAGCGTCGGCGATGCTATCCTATTTTCCGGCGCCTTATCCCGACGAGCTGCTTTACAGCCTTCTGGCTCGCTATCACCGCCACACCTGTTCGGTCAGTTCCAAAGGAACGCTGGAGGATCTTTTTGGAAGCCGGAACGTCAGAGCGACGGTGGATCTGCCGGGACATCTCGGCGCGCTGAGCCGTCATCTGCCACCCGACAAAGATCTCACAGCGGAGAGGCTTGCCTCCGAGTTCACGCTCTTCCCCTACTACGTTGCATTCCAGCCGCCGATGGTCGTCGCCGATGTCCTTGCTGCCTTGACCCATGGCAGGGCCGACGGCATTCACCTGCGCCTCGGGATTGCGACCACCACGGTGTCCGCTGCCACCGCATTGCGCTACTGCCCGGCCTGTCACGCCGATGCACTTACCAGATGGGGTGAACGTTATTGGCGCCGCGCCCATCAGCTTCCTGGAGTGCTGGTCTGCCCCGACCATGGGGTCCCTTTGACGGACAGCAGTGTGGTCCCCAGCCTCGGGCACCAGCACGAGTTCGTCGCCGCAGATCATCGGAACTGCGGATCAGAATCTGTGCCGCCGGTGTGGGCGAATGACCACAAGTCCCGGGCAATTCTGCTGGACATTGCCCAGCGCAGCGCCGCCCTTCTCAATGGTCGGCGGTGGGGCATGAACCCGGTCGACCTGACTGCTCGCTACCGCCACGCTCTGATTGACCGCCGTTTCGCCTCTGCCAGCGGGCGCGTCGACCAGCGGCATCTGCACGACGCCTTCGCCGCCGTGTTCGCGCCGGCGTGCTCGGCTTTGCCGGAGCTGGAGGGCACCACCTGGCTGACGTCCATCGTGCGCAAGCATCGCCATGCCTTCCACCCGCTGCACCACATCCTGTTCGGATTATTGCTCGACCGATCCGACCCCGCGCCCAAAGTGGCGCACCTCACTCCCCGGCGGGTCGTTGCGACCACCGAGTTTACCAATCGACTGCGTGATCTGGTGAGGCAGGGGGAAGGCTTGCGTGCGACCGCACGGGCTTTGAATGTGGACCCGAACACCGTTCGCCTGCTGTCAAACGACATCCCGAACTGCCCCCCTGGCGACACGAGGAACTGCCCCCCTGTTGCCGTTCAGGCGGTGGTCGGTTGAGGCGCCGCAGCGGGCTTCTGCAGAAGCCCGCTGCGGCGCTTTTCGCGAAGTCGATAGCTGTCACCTCGGATGGTGACGACGTGGCTGTGGTGGAGCAGTCGATCGAGGATCGCCGTTGCCACGACGGGATCGCCGAAAACGCTGCCCCATTCCCCCACTGCCCGGTTGGAGGTCACCAGCATCGCTCCCTTCTCGTAGCGCCGGCTGACGAGCTGGAAGAACAGGTGAGCGGCATCCGGCTCGAAGGGCAGATAGCCCAATTCGTCGACGATCAGCAGCTTGGGCTTGGTGTACTGCAGCAACTTTTCCTCCAGCCGGCCATCGGCATGGGCCTTGGCGAGTTGGGCCACCAGGGTCGTCGCCGGGCTGAACAGCACCGAGTAGCCGGCGACGATCGCCTCCCGTCCGATGGCCACCGCCAGATGCGTCTTGCCCACCCCCGGCGGGCCGAGAAACAGCACCGCCTCGCCGTTGGCGATAAAGCGTCCCGACGCGATCTCCCGGATCTGCGCTTTGTCGAGCGACGGCTGGGCGGCGAAGTCGAAGCCGGCCAGCTCGCGCACGAAGGGGAAGCGGGCCAGCCCGAAGCCCATGTCGATGCGACGCTGGTCGCGGCGGGCGATCTCCCGTTCGCAGAACAGCGCCAGGGACTCCCGGATCGTCAGTTCCCGCCGGCCGGCCTCGTCGATCAGGCTGTCGAGCTGGTCGCGCAAGGCCGTCAGCTTCAGCCGGTTCAGCATGGCGATCAGATGATCATGCTCGCTCATCAGAAGCCTCCTCCGGCCACGGCCTCGTATTCGGCCAGCGGGCGCAACAGCGCCGACACCGCGGCCACCGCGCCATCGTCCTCGGGCCGAACGACGCGGACCGGGCGGCCGTCCGCCCCGGCGACGCCGACCAGATGGGCGTCCTGCATCGATCGCCCATGCCGCCCCTTCAGTTCGGCATGCACCGCCACCTCGCGGCCGACATGGAGAACCCGCAGCGTGCCGGCCTCCACCATCACCCGGACCCGCTCGCCGATCAGCCGCCAGGGCACCGAATAGGCGTTGCCGTCCACCTCCACCGCGCAATCCGTCCCGACCCGCCGAACCAGGTCGCGCGCCATGGTGAAGGGCGGGATGCCGGCCAGCGGCTTCAGCGCCTGGGCCTCCTCCCGCCGAAACCGCTCGATCGGCGCCTCGCCGGTCGTGCCGTGACAGCGCTGATCGGCGATGTCCCGCGTCCAGGCCTCCAGGTGCGCTTCCAACTCCGCCCAGGTCGCGAAGGAGCGGCCGGCGATGGCGTTGCGCTTGACGTAGCCGACGCCGCGCTCGTCCTTGCCCTTGGTGCGCGCCCGGTACGGCGCGCAGGCCCGCACCCGGAAGCCCCAGTGCCGGGCAAAGGCGTGCAGGCGCGGGTGCAGCACCACTTCCCGGCTGGCCGGATCGTGATGCAGGACCAGCGCCCGCGCGTTGTCGAGCAGAACCTCCTCAGGTACACCGCCGAAGGCCCGGAAGGCGCTTTCCAGGCCGTCGAACCAGCTGTCCTGCTTCTCATGCCCGTAGGCCCGCACGTGCAGCCGCCGGGAAAAGCCCAACGTCGCCACGAACAGGAACACCACCGTCGCCACCCCGCCGATGTCGACGCGCCGGACGCCGAAGTCGATCTGCATCTGCTCGCCCGGCCGCGTCTCGAAGCGCACCGTCGCCTGCGCCTGGGCGACCAGTTCCCGGCGCAACGGCGCCACCGCCCGCTCCACCGTCCGCAGGCTGACCGCGATCCCTTTCTCCCGCGCCAATTCCTGCCGGATCACGTCGGCATTCCCAGCGTGCCGACGGAAGCGCTCGGCCAGCCAATCGCCGTGATCATCCAGCCGTTTCGACCGCGACGGTGACGCGCAGGGCCGCCAGCCACCCAGACCGAGCCACCGCTTCACCGTGTGCTTGGAGCAGCCCAGTTCCGCCGCGATCCGCTTCACCCCCCAGCCCAGCGCCTTCAGCTTCAGCATCGCAGACACGTCATCCGGCGCCTTCATCACGTCCCTCCGCGGTTCACAGCCCCGCGGAATAGCCTCGTTCAAGCACTCCATCCCTCAAGTCCCCTTCTCTCAAGGGGGGCAATTCCTCATGGCGAAAGGGGGGCAGTTTGACGTGTCACCTGACACCTGCACGCCACGAGACTCGGCATCGACACCCCATGGCGCCCCTTGTTCCGGCCCCGCGCTGCTGCGAAGGACGATCTGGGGCCTGCGATCAGAGAACGCTGGCTAGAGCTGCAGCGCCGGGAACCGCAGCTCGGCCGCAAGGCACTTGCACGCCGTCTGCCGGCCGAACACACGTGGCTATATCGTCATGACCGAGCGTGGCTGGACGCCCATTCGCCACTATCTAGGTTACGCTCCCCTCCCCGGAACCGCATGAACTGGGCGGCCGTTGACCAGGCAATGGCGCATGCCCTGCGGCAAACCGCCGAACAGATCCTGTCTCAGAGTCCGCCGATGCGGGTTACGCTCGCGGAACTGGAGCGGCAGCTAGGTCGCCCTGGCTGGGCCGGCAAGCGCCGCGCCAAGCTTCCGGAAACACAGGCGACTTTGGCGGACGTCACTGAGAGCGTTGAGGCGTTCCGGCTGCGCCGCATTGCCTGGGCGCGGGAGGCTCTGGAACGGTCGGAAGGATCCGCGCCGGCTTGGAAGGTCCACCGCCTCGCAGGCCTGCCGGATCATCTGTCGGAAGCCGTTAGACATGCTCTGGACGCAACCGCCATCCCATGCCAATAATTCAGACATTTAAGGAACAGGGCGAAGATCTCGAGCTCATTTGGCTTGCCGGTTTCATTGAGGATGCCGAACGCGGATGGCTGGTCAATGCCGTCACCCGTGGAATGACCTCCGGTCGGCTGCGGATGCGTCCGGTCCCTATCGGCCTGCTGCCGCTGCTGGCGCCGGGACGGTGCTTCGTGAACGGCGCCCCCGCCCACGCTGCCCGGCGCGGCAGCATTACAGAGATTTTCATCGGTGACGCCCACGCCGGGATCGAGATAACTTCAGACGCGGTGCCACCGGAAATGATTGGCACCGGCGACAACAAGCGCGGGACCCAGCGGCTATTCCGATACCGCTGGAACGGAATGGAGATCTTGGTCCCAACCACCGAAATGGTCCGGTACTTTTTCGCCCACAACAAGACGATGGCGAACGCTTTGATGCGTCCAGGGGGATTGATGGAACTGTGCCGGCCGGAGCAACCCGGTTTCCATCCCGACCTGCATCTGCATTTCACGGCGAAGATGCCGCTATCGGCCCTGAAGCCGCCGTTCGTGGCGGAGTTTGCCTGGATCGCCGTCCATCCCGAGGGTCGCCGGTCGTGGGACAGCGTCGCAGAATATACCGCCGGACAACCCTACGTCCGCTTCCTCCTACCGCGGATCAAGAACTCCCGTTGGATGGTCCGCATGGTTCACAGCGGCAACACCGCTCTTGTTCTGGAAATTCTGAACGCCACCGGCAAAGAGCATCCCTGCGACGTCTTGCGGTATTCACACCCGTCGATGCGATCCGACATCGTTTCTTCCGGCGAACCGGCCTCTGACGACGAAGATGAAGCTCCTGCCAACCCGAGGCCGGTGCGAGAGATCCGCGATTACGTAGTGGACGAACATAACGGTGCCACCCGCACCGACGTCCATCAATCAGCGCTTCCAGGCCCCGCCAAGGGCAGCGGCTTCGACCGAGTGATCGATATCGTCAGGATGACGGAGAAGGAGCACCGTGCCACCGACATAGAAGCCGATGGAAAAAAGCAGGGGAAGCAACCGTCTCGTACAAGCGATCCGGACGAGTTGCAACAACGCCGGCAGGTGCGCATCCGGGCCAGCGTTGCAGAGGAAGGCTTCGAGGCTCGGCTGCCGCCGATTGAGTTCGAACTGCTGGAACCGGCGGAGCCGGGCTATACCGGCAGCCTGGAACCACTGATCTCCGCATTACACCAGATGTCCGGATTGGTGCCTGGAATCAGCGTTGCGATGTCGCTGTGTGTGCTGAAGATTGGGCGGGCATTTTCCTATGCAGGACGACACCGCCGGCCATGCCTCGTTGCAGCTATTTGGCCGCCCTCCCACCCACCAATGGTGCTGCTTGACGTCGATCACGCCGACGACGTAGCGCTGTCCTCTCTGGTACTGATCTTCCGCCGACATCTGCCGTTCCGCGAGATGGAAGAACCCATCAAGGCGCTGCTGGACGGACTGGTCACCAACAGTGGCCGCTGGAATTTGGTAGCCGCCGAGCCTTTCGCCGGCGTATGCGATTACCTCCGGCTGCCCAGGGTTCTCCGACACCAGGAGCGCACGGAACAAGCTGCCTACCATAAAGCCTGGGCACTGAGATTGATTGATCGGCTGAGCCTGGAAACGGCGTAACGTTTTTCTCCTCACAGCTGCAGCTTCGCCATCCGACAGATCATTCGGTCGATGAACGTAGCTAAGGATTTGTCCCCGCCATTCAACCTGGCATACCAGTCAGAAAATCCCTATTTTAATTTCGATTGCAATGGCTTAAAATAAGATCTTTGGTAGGGGCTACCTTGGCTCGCTGCCGTATTTCTGATCCACGATAATAATTCGCCGTCCTGGTAAGGGGTTGCATAGGTATGAGTGTAGGTATCGCGGTTCCGACGCAAATTTCGCCTGCACTCGCGAACGTCGACGCCAAATTATTGCGCGAGCTTGCCAAGCCTGCGGCTGATCCGGATTTTTGGTCGCCGAAAGCGCGCGACCGCAGTGACAGCGCCCATTGTATTTTTCTGTACCCGGCGATGATGGTGCCGGTAGTACAACGACGCTTGCTCGATGCGGTACTTACCACGCAATCCGGTGTAAAATCGATCTACGATCCCTTCGTCGGTTCGGGCACGTCACTAGTCAGTGGAATGCACTACGGGCTGGCCACGTATGGCAACGACATCAATCCTCTGGCAGTTCTGATAAGTCGCGTCCGTACTTCCAGGGAGTTCGACGGCTCGATTCGTGCTATTTGTGAGAAGGTTGTAAGCAACGCAGAGGTCGACGGATCCTCCATTATCGAAACGGAACTTAAAAATTGGCAGAAATGGTTTAAGACTGATGTAGCAATTGAGCTATCGCGCCTTCGGCGCGCCATTCGAAATGAGTCCGATTTATGGGTACGGCGGTTCTTGTGGGTAACCTTGGCCGAGACCATACGGTTGACGAGTAACGACAGAACATCGACCTATAAACTACATGCCCGCTCTGCAGAAGATATTGAGCGCCGCAATCTTTCACCAATTAAAGTCTTTATGGAGCTTTCGTTGAAGAATAGCACCAGCTTTCATAAATTCCGCAGAGAACTTCACAATAAAAACAAAATTGATAACGGCGCATATTGCGCAAACACAAAAATCATTCTGGCAGATGCCCGGGACGATCTTGTCAATATGTGGGAAGGACATGCACCTTTTGATTTGTTGATGACATCACCGCCGTACGGTGACAATATTACTACGGTGACCTACGGTCAACATTCGTATCTGCCGCTTAACTGGATTGATTTTACAGATATCGATCCAGCCGCTGATATCAACTCTTTGAGAACGACTCAAGAGATCGACCGACGAGGCCTCGGTGGACGAACCATAGTTACTGCATCTGATGAGGAAGCATTGTTCTCGTTGTCGCCGACGCTGAAGAAGTTTGCCGACACCATGTCGGCCCATCCAAAAGACGGTCGTGTGCGACTCATGCGCTTCTACCGTGACTTTTCGAAGAGTCTTGAGATGTTGACCCGCCAACTTCGCCCAAACGGCTACATGATTTGGACGGTTGGCAACCGCAACATCGGCGGACAACAGGTTCCAACCGACGGTATCCTTGGCGAGTTGCTGGAGGGTCAGCGTTGCCGGCTAGTGACGACGTTGAGGCGAACCATCCATCACAAACGCATGCCCGACCGCAACGCTAGTTCCAAGACGATGCGCGAAGAAAAGATCGTCTTAGCCCGCAAGTTAGCCGACTGATCGCTACATGACGACCGAACCGCATTTTGAGATCAGCGCTGCTGTTGTCCGGCAGCTCGGAGACGAGCTGGTGTCCGACGAGGTCACCGCCATCGTTGAATTGGTCAAAAACGCTTACGATGCTGACGCGTCCTATGCCCACGTAGTCGTCGATACCAAGGCCGCATTGCCTGAAGGTCAGACGTTATTCCCTGGTGTGAAAGGGTACATTACCATCGATGACGATGGGATTGGAATGGACCGGTCGGATATCGAGCGCGGGTGGCTCTATATCTCGCTATCCCATAAGCGGGCAAAAAAGGCCAAGGGAGAGACGACGATCAAGGGGCGCACGCCGCTTGGCGATAAGGGACTGGGTCGGCTGAGTTCGCAGAAACTCGGAGATAATCTTGAGATTATTACCCGTAAGGACGGCGACGCAACGTCGCTTCACGTTGCGTTCTCCTGGAATGCCTTTACCGACGAGACCACTCTGACTTCGGTCCCGGTGACCATTGCGCCTGCTGCCACGCAGCGCAAAAAAGGCACAAGGCTGGTAATTTCCGGACTACGCAATCCCGATGTATGGCGGGGCGCCGAGCTAGAAAAATTAGCAAATGATCTGTCGCAAATCATCGCACCATTTCCAGATGCTCGCCCGTTCATCGTTACTCTTAAGATTGACGGCAGAACTATTGATCTCGGCGAGATTTCAAGTCAGATCAGAAGTGCTGCTGTAGCGCGATATACCGTCGACTATAAAAATGGCCAGCTGGACCTCGCCGGACGAATTCGCCTTTCCAAATTTCGTGGCAATTTAAGCGGAGGAGAGCTAGAGTTTTTTGAAAAAAATGTTCTTGCTTCACGTGGTCGCGATTTTTACGCCTATTTGAATGAGCGTAAGCCAGTGTGTCCAATGCGATACAGCGACGATCCTGGTTACTTTATTGAATTTAACTTCTCGGTTGAAATAAAGAGTTTGGGCGAGATCGCGATGATTGTCGGCCCAGATGGCACGCGGATTGCGGCCGATCCTGGACCGTTTCACTGTGAAATCGATGAATTTTCTCTTCGAGTCGGCGAAGAAGCAGTGCAACTCAGCGGGCTCGCCAACGCCACTGAGGTCAAGCAAGCCATCAAGTTACACGCTGGTGTGAAGGTCTTCCGCGACGGTTTCGCGGTGATACCTTATGGAATTAATGGTGAGGATTGGCTTCGTCTCGGCACGCAGCAAACCAGCGCAACTTCTTATTATGGCTTGCGGCCGGCCAATGTTGTTGGCTTCGTGAAGATATCAGAGGCCGAAAATTCCCAGCTAAAGGATAAGACTGATCGTCAAGGCTTTATCGCCAACGCGCATTCGCGAAATTTCAATCGATTGATGACGACAGCTACGGAGAAAATCGCCGATTTCCTTGAATGGATCCGGAGATGCTTCAATACCTATAAAGTTGATCGCTTGTCGCGAGGCGTACCATTTGCTGACGGACAGACCCAAATTACAAAGGCGCGCGAGGTATCAAGAGCCCTCGCCAACTATTCACAGCGTGCGAACAAGCTGAATAGCTCTGCCTCCCAAATCCACCGCCGGGTCGCTGAGGTCACCAAGCGCATCAAAGAGGAACCGATTTTCGCCACGGCCGCAGAGCGGCGTTTGGAGCCACTCCTCAACGAGGCACGCGAAGCTCTGGAGGCATCGCAAGCACTATTTGCAGAACTCCAGAAGTATTCTGCTGACGCCAAGAGCCTCGAAGCATATGTAGCGACTCTTGCTCCACGTCTCGACGTATTAAAGTCTCAACTAGACGATTTTGCTGAATTGGCGGGACTTGGTATGCATGCCGAGATGCTGTCGCATGAGGCTCACAATCAGACGGACAAGATACTACTACAGGCAAAAACGGCCGCGGAAAAGGCGCGACGGGCTGAACCGGAAAATAAGCCGCTACTCCTATTTTCCCTGGATGTAACGTCCTCATCCATGGCATTGCGACGTCAGATCAATCATTTGACCCCGTCCTTGCGGCTTCAACGAGACCGGATTGAAATATTTCCGATAGCGGAATTGATTGACAGTGCACGCCGCTACTTCGAGGAACGGTGGATTGGGACCTCCATGACCTTCGTTGTAGATGCGACGAATAGCTTTAAGGTGGCGACTCATCGCGGCCGATTGCTTCAAGTGGTCGACAACATCATCATTAACTCCGAATACTGGTTAAAATCAGCCATCCTATCGGATAAACCGCCAACAGTACACGTGCAAATCGATATCCCATGCCTGCGGATTTGGGACAATGGACCTGGGGTCGATACGGCAGTCGAAGAAAACCTGTTTGAACCCTTTGTCACTCTCAAACCCAAACATATCGGACGCGGGCTTGGTCTCTTCATCTCATCGCAAATAGCATCGTCGATGGGATGCGAGTTAACCTTACGGTATGATCGCAACGATGCCGGACGTCGTTACATATTCGAACTGGACCTCGCGAGTATTACCCATGCTGAACAGTAACTATAACTTAGCCGAATCCAAAGAGGCGCGGCGAAAAATTGCTCAGCTTTTCGAAAGCTTGCAAATTGGAAAGGTTGTCGCCGTTGACGACATGTTCATCCCGGATTTGAATGTCTCCGGGATTATTGGTATGCTCGAAGAGGTGGACGGATTAGCGGATATCCTAAGGCCCTGGATGCCTGAGGTCGATTTCAATGGCGACGTGGAAATCCTGTATGACCAGATCGCAGCAGCACTTAGCAATATGGATACAGAGAATCGTGAGAACCTTCTGAAGGTGTTATTTAATCACGACCCAAACACGAATGATTTCCAAGATTTAGTTCTGTTGAAGAAAGTTCTTCCAGAGACAATACCGCTGGAGATTATCACTCCGATTCAATGGTACGAACGCCAACACGAATTGATTTCCGAGGCATCCGAACAAAGAAGAACAATATTTCTTTTTGATCAAGAATTGAAAGTTGACCAGCACGATTTCGGCTTTCAGAAGGGGACTGATATTATTAGAGCTATGTCGCTTTCACATCCGACTCACTTCGGGTCTCACTGGTTCTGCGGACTATTGTCACATACCCTACAGGGAGGAGAGGAGATTGAGCATTGGCAGACACTAGCGGAAAAGAGCGGCATAAAGCTTAAATTTTTTATGCCGATCGCTAAGAGTAATTTGGAACAGAGTGATAGCTTTCACTCAGCCATTTATCGCGCCCTAATCACCACATATTGCGAAAATTTGAAGGAAATAGCCGAAGCAGGATTTAATGAGTCCGTAAAAGCGGTCATTGATCGCTTTATTAGACTTGACCCGCTCGATTTCGAGCACATCATCGTTAATTCATCCCTGCACGAAGGCGTATCTGAGTTAGAGACTTTGATTCGACTTTACGGTCTTCTTGCAAGAGACGAGGTAAAGCGCTCCATCTTGCATAAGAAGCGGTTGATGGACTTTCTATCTGCCGCTACGGCAGTTAACACGTTGGCAGATATTGACCGCAAACTTCCCGGCGAAGCTAAGGCACGTTTATATCAGTTAAGGCGAGATGAACTCTATGAATGCGCCGAGCTCGTAAATGGTGTCCACGATCCATTGCGAAATGGAGACCTGTTCGAGGTTGGCGATAAGAAGCAGCCATACGTGCTGATCGCCCAACCCTGCGATCTTATGGTTCGGATGAAGGAAGGCAAAGGAAAACGCGCACGTGAGGATAACTTCAAAATTGCCGTGCTTGCCCCCATACATACTTCAATCATGGTTGATAACCCCATAGACTGTGGGGCTCTAAGCTTTAACCTTCCAAACTTTGGAATGGAGGGAAACCAGCTTGGGAGGGTTGATTTTGCTCCAGCGACAGTTGTGGATCTCTGCGTCCTTGACCTCGCCGTAATGAACGCCACGGGCGATTGCGTTATGGACTTTTCCAAGATAGATGCGGCGAAAGTGGCAATTCCCACCCGAGCATGGCGAGAACGCGCGTCAATACTCGAAAAGAAATTCAAGTCGCTTAAAACTAAAATCGAAGAAGCCAACAAGAAATATAAGGGAAATGACGCCGCAGATCAACTAACCAAAGCATGGATGCCCAGATGCGGCCTCTCAAACGATTTAAAGAAGCTCGGGAAGTATGAAGGCGGCATTTTTACATATCCCATTCGCCGATGCGGCCGCATTCGGGAACCGCTGGCAAACTGGCTTCTTTCAGCGTTTAGTCGATACCTTGCGCGCGACGCTTACGATCATGATTATTCGGAAGAAAAGCAGAAAAAGAGGCCCCTCGATGCGCAATATGTGGAATTTAGTGGGGGCATTTGACCGATGTGGGTTGATAATAAATGGATAAGGACCCGGCTGCGATTTCTTTGCGTAGAAATGTATATGACAATTCTATTCTCAACTCGCGAGTTGACATGCCTCCTACTATCACCCAGGCCTTCCCGCCGATCGACCTAGCCGCAATTATGCACCAGGGTTGGCGGGTGTAGCGCAAACCGTTGATCGGGCGTAGAATTTGGGTGCTGAAGCCAACTCCCGC
>NZ_RXMA01000052.1 GCF_003966125.1 Azospirillum griseum | reverse complement strand
GGCGGCAACGCGCGCCTATGCAGCCCCACATTGAGCATCGCCGTTCGGCGACCAGAACGCTTCCCACCCTGGTGAATAAAGGCGGCTAATTGCAACGCTGGCCAAAGCGCTCCCGCTGTCGCCGAGGTGTTGCAATTAGCAACACCCGGCCCATGCTGCAGATCAGCCTACCGCCTCGTCCATGAGCAGTGCGTCGATGGCGTCCCGCATTTCCCGGAGTAACGTGCGGTCCGTATCGGCCAACGGCTTGCCGGTCGGCTCTGTCCGCAGCAAGACCAAGGCATCGCGCGTCGTCAGAACGCTTCGGGCGATGCGCTTCGGCAGGGTCGAGTGCGCGATCTCGGCAGGGTCCTCGGAGGGACGCCGTGCTTTCGTCTTCGGCGCCTTTACACCTTCACCAGACTCGACCTCGGCACCGGCATAGGTGCGTTTCGCGCTCTCCCAGGCGGCGGTTTGGGCTGCGTCGTCCTTCAGTGCGGCGATGTCCCTCAGCACCCTCATCGGGACTTGGACCTGAAGGTATTCCGCCCGGATCCGAGCGGGAAGATCGAGGACCTTCAGCGTCCGTGAGACCTCTGACTTCGCGATACCGAGGTGCCTGCTGATGTCGCCTTGCGACCAGCCCCGCGTCTCCATGATGCGGGCAAAGCCATCCGCGACCTCGAACGGGCTGAGGTCGGAGCGAAGCAGGTTCTCGACGAGCGCGATCTCGTCGGCAGGCGCATCTGCATCAAGAACGACGGCGGTAACGGTCGGTTGGCCCAATGCGCGGACAGCGCGCAGGCGCCGCTCACCGTAGGCAAGTTGGTACAGCCCATTGGGGAGCGGCTTCACGCCGATCGGTTCAAGCAAGCCGTAACGCTCGATGGACTCCGTGAGCGCCGTCAACTCGGCCTTGTCGAAATCGCGACGCGGCTGGTCGGGGTTCGTGGCGATCGAGTCCACCTCGACCTGGGCTGTGCGGCCGTTCCGGTTCTGAAACGAGACGGGGAGGGCGCTCTCCCCAACAGGCTTGTTCTCGCGGCCTTCGCGCAGTGCACCCAGCATCGCGCTGTTGGTCCGTCCGAGTTTACGCGACATGGGCAACCTCGCTCATACGGAGGCCGAAGCGCTTGGTGCGCTCGGCTACAAGGGCATCGGCGACGGCACGCAAGGAATCGGCGCCGGCGGCGTTCGACACCGCGCTCACGGCCGCCTGCCCTGCCGCGAACGCTTGGCTATAGACCGTGGCGCGTGGAAGCGGATCGAAGATCCGCGTAGTTCCCGAATACGCCTTCTGCAGTTCCAGCAGCGATTCCCGATCCTGAGTGAGGCGTTGGTTGAACATCGTCGGCAGGATCCCGAGCACCGTCAGTGTCGACTGGACGGTATCGCGGATGTCCGAGATCGATTCCAGGATGTATTCGATGCCGAGCACCGACATGAGTTCGGTTTGGCAGGGGATGAGGACGGTGTCGGACGCCGTCAGGCTGTTCATGGTCATCTGCGCCAAGTGCGGCGGAGTGTCGATCACGACGAAGTCATAGGTTTCGCGGAGCGGAGCGAGTGCCTTGCGTAGCGTGAAGATGCCGGTGACCTGTCCTTGCAGTTCGCCCTCCACCTTCGCGAGCCGGATGCTCGACGGCACGATGTCGAGGCCAGTGTCCTCCACGCTCAGCACGACATCGGCGAGGGTGGCTTCTTTCCGGAGTACGGCGTCGAGCGTGCGACCCTGGCGGTGCAGGTCGATCGCGTTGAAACCGAGGTGGATCGTGGCACTGGCCTGAGGATCGGCGTCGATCAGCAACACCTTATGCCCGCTCTGGGCGAGCATGGTCGCGGTATTCACACTGGTCGTCGTTTTACCGACACCGCCTTTCTGGTTGCTGACGGAAACGACCAAGGCAGGGCCGTGCTTCACGCCGAGGCCGGCGATCTCGCGATGCAGCAGATCGACCACGACCTGCGGCGGCTTGTCGGATCCGCGCTCCCAGCCGCTCACCTTCTGCTTGTCGTAGCGGCGATTGAGCCGTTCGTTGAGCCATGCCGCGAATTCGGGCTGGCTCAAGCCAAGGCGCTCGCGGAACGCCTTCACATTATCCCCCAGCAAGCCCGGCTCCGATCAAAAGTGACGTTTGAACCTTGGATACAGGTAGCGCCCACATTCGTCAAGAAACGGCTGTGATGGCTGAAACCGACTACCCACCATGGGCGCATCTGCGAATGCCTGCATCCTGAGCGAAGGAGTAGTGAAAGAGGGAAGGGGTGTTGCAAATAGCAACAGCGTCACGACAGCAGATACGGCTGAGGATCGACCCGCTCCTGTTCCAGGAGCAGGAGCGGGTCAAGAATGACACGATGATCGCGTGGCCGTTGATGCGACCGAAGCCATCGACGTTTTCTATGGTGGTGAGGAAGGGGGAGCCCAAGCCCGTCCCTCATTCCTTAGAACCAATCCCAGTTCACAGAACGGCACCGGACCGGGAGCACAATGTTGTCATCGCTACAGGCGAGAGCCCGATGGATGGCGCTGCGGTCGGCGTACCGGTTTCGGACGTTGTAGGTCCGCCGAAAGTAGGCTGGAGCACTGCGCTCGCCGGGCCGGCTTTCGCGGTGGAAGTACGCAATCAGGTGGAGGACGACCAGGCTCTCATCGATGGCAGTGGCATCACGACGGAAGCGGCGGCCTCCGATCCGCCAGCCCTTCTCTACGTAGCGCTTCCAATTCGGTTCATCCTCGCCATGTTCCCACGGCTGAAAATACCAGTCGATCTCACGCTGGCGCTGGATGACGTCGCGTCGGCGACGGAAGGTACGGGACATTGATTGTGCTCCTTCGTTGTGCACAATCGGTCGTCCCAATGGATCGTCTTTAGCAGCATCTGTTGCCATCCCTAATCAAAGCCGAACCCGACTGCTCTATCGGACCGGTCCATCCCATAAGGGACGGTTGCGGAACAGTGTGCCACTGGTGACTGCGTCGGCAAGCGGCTTCTCCATGTCCGGGAGGAGCGAGCCGCCGAGAAAAACACCCCGGTCGGTCCGCTTCCGGTGTTGCTATCCGACTGGTGTCTTGTCGCGCCCTGCGTAAGATCAGCCGAGACGTTGACGGATCTCGACCTCGCCTGTGCACAGGCGACGCTCGGCGATGTCGATGCCCTTCTGGCGCTGCGGTTCGACGACATCGCGATTCCCACCTACGGTTCTTTCCGAAGGTCCGACTATGGACGACGTCTCTGCCGTCATTGAGTTCGCTCGGCGGATGCGGGAGCAGAAGCCGGAGGGCAGGGTGGTGGTCCATTGCCTTCACGGCGTCTCGCGGAGCGCCGGCATCGCGTTAACGCTGATCGCCGACGACTTGGGATCCGGCCGCAAGGAGGAACCGGTACAGCGGCTGCTGGCGCAGGCCGTGGAAGGGCGCATGCACCCCAACCCGCTGATCACTGGCCACTGGGAGCGGTCCCGGAAGGCGCGCTTCCGCCGGCGGATTCCAGAGTGACGCCAGCCGGCTGGCGTCGAGTGCAGCGGCCTATAGGTAGCAGCAGTATGTTACGACTTTCGCGCGAGCCGGCCATGTTGCCAGCCATCCGATCCTGACCAACCGACGCCGCAACGCGACCCGTCCGCTCAGACCGAGCCGGATGGTAGCCGCGCGCTGGTCGATCTCATTGCAAACGAGGGCGGCCGCCACACCCACCTCGTTCAAGAACGGCTTATCCTGTCCGCTGCCCCGGATAGGCACCGATTTCAAGAGCGGCAGAGCGATGCCGCTCGTCGGAGCGACGGCTTTCGGCTTCGACTTCAACGGCGCCAAGTTACGCTTGTGGGCCGTTTTCCTGGCGAATAGGTCCTGGCCGCAGTAATCGGCGAAGGCAATCGCCTCCGCCTCCGCCGGAAACTCGATCCGCAGGATGTGGTCATAAAGATCGAACACATCTTCCTTCTTCCTGGCGCCGAAGACCTCATAATCGAACATCGTCGATCGGTGCGACGCTGTAGGCGCGACGTCGGGGAGCCAAGCGGCGAACCGTTCCAGCCGATCCGTGAAGCCGATTACCGCGATGTGGATCACGGCGCCGGACCGCGTCAGGGCAAAGTCGGGGAAGATCTCCTTCAATCCGTTGGGCATGGTGTGGTCCAGGTGGGCGAGGGAAGGCATTTGAGAAACTAGCAGATCCATCATCCTCTGATCCGCAATTGGAGGTCCAGAGGCTTTCTCCAGGTTGCGGTTGAAATAGGAGTGACGACCTGTATTGTCGGGTGATGATATAGGGAGGCCCTGAGGATGGCGTTGCGTCGTGGTGTATCGCATGTAGGGCTAATGAGCATCGTTACCGCCGCGATATTGCTGGCGGGGTGTCAGCAAGCCACTCGCTCCAGCAGCCAGTGGCTATCCTATACCGGCCCTGACACGAACCGCGGCGGCGTCGCTTATTGTCGGTCTGGCCTGACCGGACTGACCTACACCATGAACGGGGCTGCGTGCTCACCCGGTGACGTCTCGTTGTCAGCCGCCGAGATGTCGACGAAGACCGAGGTCCCGACGATGACGCTGACGCAATCAGCGATCCCTCCCAAGCCACAGGATGCGGCGTGCAAGGACCATGTCGAGTCTGGTTCGCGCCGCTACACTGCCGTTCCGGAACTTTTGCGGCTGTTGGCGGCTCAGAAATCTCAGAAGGACGAGTTCGAAACCACGCGGGCATATCAGGCTCGGGTCGATGGACAGGCATCCGCCATCAAAGCCAGCCTGCGCTCAAAGACCGGTACCGAGTCGGTGATCGTTTCGATGCCGCTCAAGGCTGACGGCGCCAAATACGATGCCGACCGCCAAGTGCTGACCGTCGGTGCGGACCCAAGCCCGGTGCAGACAAGCCGGGCAAGTAACGGGGGCGTCTATCACACCGTTCTCATAACCGATGTCATCGAACGGGATCTCGACACCTACATCGGCGAGAACGCCTACGGTGCAAAGCGCAAGGTGACGAAACTGTCGCAGCGCAACGGCGGGATCGTCGTGGGGCGGGCGAACTCGATCCTGGACGCCAACACATGGCCATCCAAGGGTTGGTCTCGCTCGTTCAACATGCCAGCGGACGAGGCACGGGCCACGAAAGCAAACCTGCGCCTGCTCGTGATTGGGTCATTGAACGCACCGTTTCTGCTAACCGGCTACGATGGCGCCAATCCAACGATCAGCAGCCCCATAGACATCACCACAGTGACGCATGCTGTCAACATAGTTCCCGAGTGCATAGTCCTGTATGACGCGCGTGCGCAGAAGGTACTGCACACGTTCTAATGGCTTCGTGATTTCAGTTATCAAGTCCACTGCATTCGGAGGATGGAGAGATTGCGTCAAGTTCGCTTATGGTACCCCCTGTGCTGTCCAGGGCAACTTGGCACCGCTGTCCATCGCGTTTGACCTGGCGCACGGTCTCTGCCAAAGCCGACGCTACCAGTTCGGTACTGAGCCAGCGGCGGGCGAACCACCAGAAGGTGAAGTGTCGGGGACGCTCAGGAAGCCGAACAGGCGGCGAAATTGGCCTGAGGTCTGCAGCAGGACCTCCAAGCCACGATGGTTCAGGCGGAGATGCTTCTTCACGAGCAGAGCGGCAAACAGGCTGGAAGGCTGATAGGCAGGGCGGGCGTACCTGCTCAGGGGTATGGGGAGCGCGCGGCGCGCCACAGCATGGGCCAGCCGCGCAAAGCACAGCAGATGATTTTCCATGATACCCGGCAGATGGGGGTCACTCCGTCAGTCCGCGAGGCATTCGACAGAGCAAGGCACTCTTATCCGGCGTGTACTGGCCGAGTTGGGTAGGAAATCTCCTTTTCCAGACGGAGAGGGCACGGTGGGCCGCTAAACAGAGAAGCGATAAGTCTATGCTTGACCTTTGGCGGCCAGTTCAGAAACTGTCCGGAAACACCCGCTTTCGGCGGGTTTCTGGACAACTTGAATGCCGGACGGGATGGCGGACAGGACGGCCCACACCGGTGTTCTCAGCCCGTTCTACCTTCCCGTTGTTTGCCTAACAGTTATCGCGCTCTCCTCTTCATGCCAGGAACCCAAGCCGAGCATCCCCCCCAGCACCCCCCGCCAGTCTTTTCGTCGATCGCCCACAGCCGGTAGAAGAGGCTGTTGCTCGACGAGGCTCGCCAGCAAATGATGAGCGTTGTGGACGAGATCCGGCGCGTGGGAAATCATACCGACCGGCACCGGATACCCTCCGCCCTTTTCCAGTGGCGCATGGGCGAGTGCTACAAAGAAGGCGTCCGGGACAACGAGCAACTCCAGGGAAGGGGGAATGCTCCGGGCGCCGTCATGGGTCAGGATGGTCTCGAACAGCAGCGCGAACTGTTTCGTTACATTTCCGTCGTTCTGGCCGATGAGGATCGTGTTGAAATCCGCTGGCGCCTCGCGGTCGCGTGGGGTTCGGTCCCGGCTGCCGTCTGGAGCGGCCGAGCGGCCATAACATTCCTGGAAAATATCCAAAACACCCTTAAAGGCGTTCGCGCAGCCCCAGTCCGGCACCGACGGCTTCCACCAAATGGCGGCTTTCGGGAAGGGGCGCTCCGGCATAGCGGTCATCGCCTCAATGATCGCATGCTTGATGTGGACGCGGTTGGCGCGGGTCCAGGCGGTGCCGACAATTCGCAGCGTGGCGGTATCCTTCAAAGTCATCGATTGCATGCTGGCGTGCTGGATGAATGCACGCACATCGAAACCGTTTGCGTGACCAAAGAACGTACCGAAATAGTTCGGTGCACAATCGTTCAGATGCTGTAACGAGGCGGCGGAGGACGCATCCGAGTGACGCGTGTTCTTCACATGCTCTACGCAAGCAGCGATGATGTCCTCCCTGTCCCGCTGGTCGGCCGCGTTGAAGCCAAGGTCCGGCATAACCATGTCATCCTCGCTGAGCCGAACGCTTACCTGTTGAAGGGCCCAAACCCGGTCTCGCGCTTGGATGTCGTCGATACTGTAGATTTCAACGAAATCCTGGTCATTCTTTGCGCGCGCGATCTGATTCTCCCGATACAGCCGGGGCACGACAGCGCGCACCTTCGCTTCCGGAGCGGAAATGGACGCCTCATCCACGGTCTCGAGCAGCGGCAAGCCACGCTCAAAGGCTCTAATCGGCACCGGCCATGCGGGCTGGAAGGAAATGAGGTCGAGAATCTGACGATCGTGCCGCACCTCGATTTCGCCCAGACTGGCACGGCCACCACCACCTTCGAACACGCCACGCCCACGGTGGGTGAGTTGGATTTGGTCGTAGCGTCGCTCGATGTAGCCTTCCCTCTCGGTTTGACTGATCAGGTAATTGCGCTCTTCTGTCGTGAATCCGAAGAAGTCCGCAATGTCGGCTTCCGTGAAGGTCTCGACATCATGCAGGAGACGAAGCAGGAACTCGACGGCAAGCGGAAGTCTGGTCTCGGCCGCGACCTTGAACCGGAGGCTGTAGACCCGACAGGGAACGCGGACGTCGAGGCAGTTGATCTCGATGCCCATCCCATCATCGGTTTCCCTCTTGTCTCTGTCATCGACATCCATACCAGTGTCAGAAAGATCGTCGTCCATCCCTATGCTGGTCTCGGCATCCATTTTCGGAGGGAGCATGGATCAATTCCCCTTCGTATCGGAAATTAGCGCAAGGTCCTCTCCGGCCAAGGCGTTCACCCTGTCCACGACCCTCGCCATGGGGCTGCCTGGGAACCACCCTTTGGTCGTTCCAACGATAACCAAGCGGTCCATGGCGCGCGAAATTGCGACGTTGATCCGGTTGGGCCAGGATAGGAAGCCCGGCTTGATGGTCCAAGGCTCCGAACCGGCTGGTGGACCTTGGTCATTGTTTCGTACCAGAGAAAGAATGACCATCAAATTCTCCTTGCCCTGGTAACTGTCGACAGTGTCGATCCGGATCGCCTCGCGCAGAGCCGGACTGAGTCCAATGCTGACGAGAGAACTCTCGATCAACTCGACCTGCGCCTTGTAGGTGCAAATAATCCCGATCGGAACCTCAAGCGGCTTGTCCGATGCCTTGTTCGCGCACAG
Source organism: Azospirillum griseum (assembly GCF_003966125.1). Classification (GTDB taxonomy): domain Bacteria; phylum Pseudomonadota; class Alphaproteobacteria; order Azospirillales; family Azospirillaceae; genus Azospirillum; species Azospirillum griseum. The sequence continues at coordinate 8,374 of NZ_RXMA01000052.1, read as the reverse complement.
CCATTCATGAAGGGGCTGGTGAGTGTCGAGCCTTTGCAGCAGCCTGAAGATTGCGCGGCTTTCGGACCGATTACTTCGGGTAGTGTTATTCTTCAGGGGCTTTTCGAAACCCTCCCGTCCAGCGTTCCGGGTGTCGAGCCAGATAATCGACCGCGAAAGGTCGTTCGGCCAAATTTCCGGCGGCGCCTTCGGCGCAGTTCTGCCGTGATCGAGGGGGCTTTCCTCGTAGAAGACGTCCGAAACGAGCCGGCCGATGGGCTCCAGCATACGGTACTGGGTGCGCAACGTCTGTCCAACATCTTTGCCGTAAGGCGAGGTGAAGGCCCGCTCGAAGTCGCTGCGGCGAACCTCCTCCCTTTCCAGTTTTGTCCGACGCGCCGTCTGTGCCACGTAGGCGCCTATGTGGAAGGGTGGCAACTGCTTATGGTCGCCGACCAAAAGCACCCTTTTGCCCAAATGCATCGGCACAGCAAGTTCCCCCGCCGTGGCGCGGGCAGCCTCATCGATGATGACGAGATCAAAATGCCTCCGGATCCCCAGCGAGACGCTTCCGATCCCGACGCAGGTTCCGCAGACGACCTGGCGCGTGTTGACCAGAAACTCCTCGATGTTCCGGTGTCGTGACGACACCATCCCAAGCCAATTGTCCATCAGGTCAATCGCCGAAAGAAGCCGCCGGAGCGTATCGGGCTGGACGCTCGCTCTCTCGCCATGGACCACGCGAGACAGCACTTCGGTCAGAATAGCAAAAGCCCCGGGCGAAGCCAGATCGAGAACCTCGTCTTCAGCGTCCTCGATGCTGTCGAAGGCGTCCGGATCCCAGTCCTGCTCCTCGTAGAGGTTATCCGACTCACCGTCGGCCGCATGGGCGCGGATGCTGGCTTGTCCGGGGTGCAAGACCCGATAGCCGGCGGCGGAGATTTCCATGGCCGTGATGCCGATATGGCCCAGCAGCCGGTACGCGGTCTCCTGGAGATCGATGCGCTTGCGAGCCCGTTCGCCAGCCGGGTCGAACGGCAGCGCCTCCTGGCTATCCGCCTCCTTGGCCAGCGCTTCAATGTTCTTCAGGATTGGACGGATGCTTAGGTTGATGGTGTGGAATTTTTCCAGGAACTCGGTGTCCAGCCCAAGGCGCCTGCCGACCACCATGACCTTTTCCTTGAGGCGCGCGCGGAATTCCCCACGGTACCGCTCCTCCAGGTTATCCTTGTGGTAGGGGCGAACCGTGTCGGACTGAACGTCAGCCTTGTTCCCGACCCGGACCAGGCTGATTGGCTTGCCCGTCCGGCGGAACCGGTCGATCACCCCCTTGGCGGCGTTGTCCACCGCCTCGTGTGACTGGCTGACCAGAAGAATGCGGGTCATGCCGCCTTCGGTCAGCGCGTAATGGACGAAGGCCGCAATGAAGGTCGTCTTGCCGGTGCCCGGAGGGCCTTGAAGCAACCCAAGAGGGCCAGTTGTCCACAGCCGCATGAAGGAGCCGATCTGGGAGTCGTTCAGATCATAGTCTTCACGAAGCCGTTCCGGATCGGGAACGCCGACCTTCATCGGCTTCGCCCAGCCGGCGTTGTGGTGGGTGAAGTAACCCAGCAGATCGGAAATCGCCGCGTTACCCTTCAGGATGCGGGTGATCGCACGTTCCCTTCGGTTGCGGCTTTCCTGCGATTTTTGGCTTTCGAAGCGCATCAGTCCGCCAACGGCGAACCTCTCGGAAATATGTGTTCTTGAATATCGTGGAGGAATGACCACCGCTTCGCCAGCCCGCGAGTGGGCAAGATCGAGGTCGCCGGCCTTGATCCACTCGCCGCGCCGGTTCATAACTAGGATCTTGACCCGGTCCTTGGCGTCGAAATCCATGCGTCCACGGAGCAGCCTATACCGCACCACAAAAGTGCCGCGGCTCGAATCGGCTGGCTCCCGGTCGACCTCCGCTTCCACGATGTCGTCCATCTCGACATCCATGAGCGTTTGCCAGAGGTTCGCGACATCGACCACAGGAGCGGCTTTGGCCGCCGGAGCCGGGATTGGGGTTGCCGTTGCTTCGGCCACTGCCTTCAGCGGAAGAATCGGCGCCGGCTGCGGATCCGGCAGCAACGCTGATAGTTCCGATCCGTCCAACCCATCCGGCTCCGACCGATTGGCCAGGGATGCCAGCATCGCCTCGTCGGCTTCCCGGTCCAGGTCCGCTTCGGTTTCGTGGAACATGAAGAAGGGATCCTGATCGACCTCTTCCGTCTTCACCTCTTCTTCCGATTTGGCTGGCGCTTCCTTCGCCACTCCCGGGTTCAGGGCCTTGACGATCTCCGGACGGTCAAGGAGAGGCTGCACGCTGTCGGGATCGAAAATCGCGTCCGGTAGCAACTTGATGTCGGCATCGACGATGTCGCAACGCAGACGCTGGGCAGTCCAGATCTCATCCTGTGCCAATGGTGTCAGGTTGGCCCTGGTCGGCCGATGCGATGCGTCGAGAGGGATTTCCAGCCTCGCATTGGCGCCGGTGACATGCAGCGTGACCTGTAGGCCATGCCGCTTGATGTAAAGATAGTATTGACCGGCGTCGGGGCGCAGCACGACGTCATCCGAGACGCCCGATGGTCGGGCCACCCTTAGCATGAGCCGGTCACCCGCGGGGCGGCGCAGGGCTTCCAGGGCCTCCGCGAACGGGGCCAGCGTGCCGAAAACCGGAGCCTGGGTCCGGCACAGGCGCATGGCCTCCGCCAGCCCGGTCATATCCTCACGCGGCTGGCTCCATGTCAGCAAGCGCTCGGCAATGATCAGAACCGCACAACGGTCCCGTTCGGCGGCTGTGCTCGAACCTTTCGGAGCAAACTCCTGGGTATAGCGTTCCCCCTCTCCATGGGCCGATAAATCGACCACGTCGATTAGTATCGGCCAGACCCCCTCCCCGGTCGCGCCCTTGTGACGGGGGCAGAGGATGTTCGTGAAGTTAAGGTCGCCATGGGCGAACCCCTGAGCATGAAGGCTATCCACGACTCGGATCAGGCGCACAAGGAAGTTCAAGGCTGACACTGGTTCCTGAAAGGGACCGGTATCGCGAGGCCCGACTAGGACATCGTGCAGCGAAGGCGCGGCCACCCGGTCCTGAACGACGGCGATCCCTTCGGAGAAATAGACGACGTCATGAATCGGACAGATGCCTTCCAGTCCGAGATCGGCCAAATCCCTGACGCGCTCGCAAAAAGCGAGAAGGCGCGTGCCGTCGGTGCGTTCATCGCGCCAGTTGGTGTGCCCCCACTGTTTGATCATCAGAGGCTGTCCATCTCTGGACGAAGGGTAGATGGAGACGCGGTCGGTCTCAACGACCGCGTCACCTTCCTGAGGGTAGGCCCTCAGGAAGGTGCGCAGATTTTTGTGTGTGCGAAACCGATGCAAACGTTCCAGTGTGTCAGCGTCCGCCTGGATTGGCTTGGTTGCGATGTTGAAGGCGTCGAGCATCGCGGCAGCGTCCGGAAAGCGCGCGCCGACATCCATCTCCAGCCCCTTGGCCAACCAGGGATGGAGGCTCGTAAATTTTCCGTCGGCATCGAAGGCCGGATCCCACATGGCAGGTTCGTCCGGTTCGGCTTTCGGTGACGTTCCCAGCAGCAGAAGATGAGCGACACAAGCCAGAAGAAACACATCCTTCGCGAACAGGTTGTTCGGCTGATTTACGAAATCTTCAGGATAGACAACGGGTTTGGCCAAGGTGCTGTAGCGCTCCTCAGCGACCGTGCGGCCTTCGGGGATGCGCGCCGCGAACAGATGCGAGAACCGCACGGTCGCCGGCAGTTCGAGCCAGACGCTATGGTCTCCGATGTCGCAATGGGCAACCCCGAAGCCATGCAGCCGGCTGGCGTGCGAAAGCATGATGCGTACCAGGTCGATGCGCATCGATGCGTCCATCGTCCGTCCATCGCCACGCATAAACTGGCTCAGGCGTTGGGTCTGGCGCCTGCGCTCCAGAACCTCCCAATAGCGCACGCCTTTCTCGGTGTCGCCCTCCCGAAAGGACAAAAGAGCGCTATCGAATTCCGGATTCAGTTCGCGCAGGTAATGCAGAATTTTCCTCTCGCGCCCAACGATCTCACCACGCCCTTCGTCGCTGAGGAACTTCGTGTCGCCCTTGGAGAAATCCCAGTACCGCAACAGACCGCTGGCGTCCGCTGTATCCATCTCTTGTGCGTCGTATTCCTCATAAAGATTCCCGCCCTGACCTTTGTGTTGATATACAATATTAGAAACGGCCTTGAATGCACCAAACACTCTGTTGCGTGGCTTGAAGTAGTTTTTCCCCTTGAATATATCGTCAAACCACAATATCCAGGGATTTTCTTTGCGGGTCAGGATTTTGTCGATTGGGACATCTTTGATGCAAGATAAAGCACTGTTTCTCTTTTCTTTGTCAACTATCATGCGACAGAAGTCGGAAATCTTGAAAACGAATCGTTTTTCATTATGAGGGAGGCGACTGAAATCGGCGTCTCCGGTCATGATGACACAGAAGTCGATCAGTGGTGCGCGTTTCCCTGTTCTGTTTTTCCTCAGATAACCATCGATCATGCTGGCGAGAAGGTGCCGGTTCTTATTGATCTTGTCGACTGGGGAATGACCAGCCGGATTTCCGTCGCGGTGCCAGTGTCCGCCGGAATAGGTCACGCTTGTTCCATACCAATCCTTAATGTCGGCTATCAGAATGCGGTCATCAAGCACGATGACGACATCAATTTCCCGCGGGGCCGTCCTCGAATCGACCGCCTCAAGATTCGCATAGGCATACCAGTGGTCGGGCAGATGCTTCTTCAAAGCGTCGATGCCCTTAACTTCCCGATGATGGATGCCTTCGGCCTTGAGCGCGGTTATCTTCATGTTCTATCTCGAACTTCAATGCCAACAGGGGGTGGTGGGGTATTCTTAGAATGGGGATGAAGAGATGTGCTTCTGCAAAAATTTATTATTCCAGATTGTGCAATCGGTCAATCTCTCAACAATTACCGAGACGCGGCACAGTCAATTTGGATCATCGTTGATGAAACTGCTCTGGATCGAAGCCCACGAGCGAGGGCCAAGGGATCCACTTCATAAGCCTTAAACTAACCACAGCAAGGTTTGTTAAGCCTTGAATTCACGGCTCGTCGAGCATAATTGAGGTTTATCAAACCTCAACGAACGGAGCGCGGCCATGCTCACCATTACCCCTGACCAAGCCTCCACGTTGCCGCCAGAGGCCCGACGCGCCCTGGCGGCACTGTGCGTTGCCATGTTTCCGGAATACCTGTCTCTGCGAGGTGGCGATGATGCCGAGCCGGTCGGAGCCGCCGGGAGCCTGGCGGAGACGGGAGAACCCGTTGACGTGCCACCCGAGCAGATTCTGACGCTGCTGGCAGGAATCGACCCAAAGAGTGAGGCATTCCTGCGGTGTCTCGCCGAGCACAATGGTACGGCCGGTCTAGGAGCGCTACAGCAGGCCATTGACCATAGTTATGTTGGGGGTATCCGCTCCGGCCTGACCCGACGTATTCGCGCAATGGTCCGGGACGGCGAAATCCCGGCTCAGAGTGAGCCGAATACCGCTGTCCTGTTCGCCGTGAAGCACAACACGTTCCGCCTGTCGCCGGTCACGACCGCCGCCCTGCGCGAGCACTTTGGCTTCTGAACGCAAATGCACTTCAGAAAGACCGACCAGAACGGCAAGGCCGGACTCACTGCCCGGCCTTTCGCCTGATCGTCATCGGGAGACGGCGCCGTCACAGCGCGCTACGGTTGTCGATCCAGTATTTGGCGGCGAAGGCGGCCCGGATCTGCGTGGTTCACGCGACCTGCTTGGACCCCCCAGCGCCGATGGCGCGTCGGCCTTCAAACCGGCCTTCGCCGCCTCGATGTTGGCTGCCTCGCCCCGCAGCCGGTGCGCCTCGTCCTGTTCAAAGCAGCGCAGCAGGCCGCCCTCGATTACGAACCACTGCACATCGGCCGCTGTCGCCGTCTGTGCGGCGGCGGGGATGACCTTGTTGAGCGTGCCCTCAATAAGCCCGGAGAGGCTGTAGTCATCGTAGTCATTGCCGCGGCTGTGACAGTCGGGGCACGGCGCGCGGCGCCGCTGTGCATGCCCGGCGAGACGACTTTGGATGTATCCCAAGCCACAGCGTGGCCATTGCACGCCCCCTACGACCAGAAATGACGGGTGCTGTCGCTGTCGTTACCGAGCCACATATATCCCGCTCTCCCCCTCCCACCCTTGCGAAACCCGGTTCCATGAAGTGCCTCGACCAGAAGACAAATCAAGAACGAAGATCGCTTGCCCTGCGCCTGCGTTCTGCAGAGCCAACGAGAACCGGTTTCGATTCGCTCGGAAACAGGTCTGGTCATCGGCGGCTCGATGACGGAAAGCCGATGCCTATACCCAGGAACGATGCCATATTCCCGCTCCGGGCATCCAGGCGACGACCTCCTGGACGATGCTCTTCCAGCGTGTCCCATGCCGAAGAAGACCCAGTGGACCTGCATCCAGAGTCGTGCCACCGAGACCGGATCGGACCTGCTGGTGACCAACAAAGGTGTCCCTGTCGCCGACGGTTAGGCGGCGACGCGCGAGGCGGCTTAGGAGGCTGTCGTCGAGGCAGCGCGCCGCCACGCCGAGAATCAGAACCCAACCAGTTGAGCCTGTTCTGATGCGGCGCTGGCGGGGACCGGGGTCAGACACGGTTTCCGGCCACACCCGGGGCAGGTAACGGCGTGACGGAGGTTGAGCAGGCTCGTGCCCACGGAGCAAACACGCCGGAGAGCCGAATAGGGCAGGTCCAACCGCAACCTGCATTGCGGGCACTGGATGTTGAGCGTGATGTCGTCTGCTTCGGCTTCCTCGACGGACAGGGTCCAGACCCGGAAGACGGGCACACCTGATGCGCCGAACAGCGGGCCGTTTGACTTCCCTCGATGCTCAGGCCAGTCATTGTAGAGCCCGAAATGCCGCCCCAGCCGGAGCGCCCACCGGGTTTCAGCGGCCAGCGCCGCCAGCCGTGTGCCGGCCGGTTCCACAAGTTCGAACACCGGCACGGCGCCATCCGCCATGATCCGGTGGAGATGCCGGTAGAGAGCGCTGGCCCCGCGTTCGGAGGCTTCGCCGCCCGCCCGCAGATGCTGCCTGGCCCGCCGCGCAACGTTCTCCGTTTGCCCGACGTACAGCGGGTCGCCGGTTGTCCAGTCATGCCGGTCTCCGGTGGTCGGAACACGGATGACATAGACCCAGTACGGAGAGCCTTGGCCGGCCGCAGCCAGATCGGTAAGTCTGCGTTCGATCTTTTCCTGCAGGGGGAGCGCTTCCGGTGCCCAACCCCAGCGTTTCCGTGCTTTCGACACACCCTCGTCCCATCGTAGTCCGAAACCGATTCTACCATACCGTGGTGCCACCGGTGTTACCGCCTTCCCTGCGCGTTCCCAGCCCGAAGGCTGGCCGACAAGAAGGTGCCCGGGTCGAGCCCGATGCTCGCCACGGCCTCTTTGACGATCAGCGTAACGCCTTCGTCCCGTAGGCGGGTGGTCGACCGACTGACCGATGCTTCCATAGGCTTGCCGCCGCGATCCAGGCGCACGAACAATGGCGCGTCGATTGCGGCCTCTGGCCGGGCAGAAAGCCAGTCGGCAAGCGCCGCCACGGCGTCGAGGTCTGGGTCGCCGGCCGCCTCGATCACGACCTAGTGCTCGTCGGCCCCGCCGCGGCGCACGATGAGGGTGGCGGTCCCGTTCTCGACGCGGTCGTCGCCGATGTCGAGCGAGACGGCGTCCGCCCGACGCAGATTCGCTGCGGCCGCGGTCAGCAGCACGGCGTGGTCACGCAACGCACCCGGAGAGCAGGCCCCGGTGGCGGGATCGCGCAGACGCTGGACATGACGCGCAGGTGGTCGGCGGTGAGCGCCGCGGCGGGCCGCACCGGCTCGCGCGGCTGCGCTCGGCCTGGGTCGCCTTTCTGAACGCCGTGATGGTCTCGTCGTGGCGATCCAGGCGCTGGCCGGCGAGGTCATGGGCGGCAACGATGGCGGCGAGGTGCGTGGTCAAGGGCGACACCGAGGTCGCGTTGGCCGCCAAGCGCTACTGGTAAGCGACGATCTGGCCAGGGTCGCCGATGAGCGGCTCGCGCCCGTGCGCCGCGCACCAGTCCGTGTACGCCTTCAAAGCGCCGCAGTAAGCCCGGCGTGTGCCGACGCTGTAGCCCTCCACGGGTTCACTACACGAAAGTGATCAGATTGTTTGGGAGGCAAGAACGTGAGTGGAACGCACGGCTGGAAGCCTGCAATTAGGAATCACGCCAAATTAAGTACGTTGTTTTCCGCCCGGGGAGCGATGGTGTAGTTCCACTCTGGATGGAAGTCGTTTGGGGTTA
>NZ_RXMA01000051.1 GCF_003966125.1 Azospirillum griseum | reverse complement strand
GGGATAACCGGTTCTTTGCGTCGGGCCATTCAGGGTCTCCTTCTGCTTCAGGATAACCCCGCCAAGCACGAAATTCCGGATAGTCCCGCGATACGCCACGAAAGATTACCCGCTTGGGACTTAGAAACTGCTCTTCTGAACTTCTGCCTCCAAATTCTGTTCTATTCAGCTCTCGCGCACCAATCGGTCACGTCGCAATTAATACTATTCCAATGGCGACCAATCAGGGCTTCAAGAGCATGGTGCCGGGGCCAAAGCTCGATGCCTCCTTCCTATACTGGTGGCTGAAGTGCCATCGTGCTCAACTGGAGCAGTTGGGCAATGGGGCGACCTTCAAGGAAGTCTCAAAAGCAGTCGTTGAGCGTATTGAAATCCCACTCCCCCCGCTGGAGGAGCAGAAGCGGATTGCGGCGATTCTGGATCAGGCCGATGATCTGCGCCGCAAACGCCAACGCGCCCTCGACCGCCTCAACCAACTCGGCCAAGCCATCTTCGTCGAGATGTTTGGTGATCCAACCGAAGATCGATACTCTTCAAAAGTGACGTCCATCGGCTCTGCACAGGACGCCGGAATAATTGTCGCGATTCAGGATGGAAACCACGGCGAAAAGCATCCGAAGGTGTCCGATTTTGTATCCGAAGGCATTCCATTCATAATGGCCAACTGCATGTTGGATGGAGAGCTAAAGCTCGAAAATTCGTATAAGCTCGATCCAATTTGGCGGAAAAAACTTCGTGTTGGTTTCGCCCGCCCCCTTGATGTTCTGATCTCCCACAAGGGCACAATCGGGCAGACTGCCGTTGTTTCAGAAGATGTCGATCAATTAATCCTTTCGCCGCAGGTGACTTACTATAGACCGTCAAGGTCACTGGATTCGTATTTTTTGCAATCTTACTTTGAAAGCTTGCCTTTCCAACGTGCAATCAAGAATAATTCATTTCAATCGACCCGAGCATATATTGGAATAACACGACAAAGAGAATTGCCGATACTAATTCCAGCGCTTGAAGAACAAATAAAATTTCGCACTAGGGTCTTGAAGATACGCGAAATTCGAGCAAAAGCCTTGGCCGCCGCCAGTGCTCAGCTGAGCTTATTCAATAGCCTACAAGCTAGAGCCTTCAACGGGGAACTCACTGCTTCCAGCCTAAAGAAGGCTGACCCATGAAAGCCACCGAAACCGATTTATGTGACGTCATCAAGACGTCTCCGCGCGTGATCCGTCCGATCGATCAGCGCGCCAGTTCCTGGACCGGGTGGGACGGTCGCCCGCTGTGGGGCGGTATCCTGCGCGCGGGCGCGTCGCCGGACCGCCGGGGGCGCGTCCTGGGGTCGGTCGTCTCCATCCCGGGCAAGCCGCCCTCTCCGGACGATCCGCCCGATGCTGTGGGGCTGGTGCGCCAAAGCTTTGACATGCAATTCGGAATTGGGGCCACCCCATGAGCCAGTTCGCCTTCCTGAAGCCCGAATTCCCCGAGATTTTCGCGCTGGCGCGGAAGGCGGAGTTGAGCGCCACCAGCGACGCGCGCACCGCCTGCGTGCACGCGCGGCTGGCGTTGGAAACGGCGGTCAAATGGCTCTATGCCCATGAACGCAGCCTGCGATCCCCCTATGACACCACCCTGTCGGCCTTGATCCATGAGGGCACGTTCCGGGCGCTGGTCGGCCCGGCGCTGGTGGCCAAGGCCAAGCTGATCAAGGATCATGGCAACGCCGCCGCGCACGAGGTGCGGGCCATCCCGCCGGACCACGCCCTGGTCGCCGTGCGCGAACTGTTCCACATCGGCTACTGGCTGGCGCGCACCTACGCGCGCGGGGTCCGACCGGATGCGGGGGTGAGCTTCGCCCCCGACGCCTTGCCCCGCACCGTCCGGGTGGAGGCGGCGTCGCTGGCCTCGCTGCAGACCCTGGTCAAGCGGTATGAGAGTGAGGCCAAAGCCAAAGACGCCGCGCAAGCGGCCCTGATTCAAAGCGAGGAAGACGCCAGGGCCAAGGACGCCGAGATCGCCCGGTTGCAGGCCGAAATCGCGGCGGTGCGGCAGGCCAACACCGCCGCGCCCGACACGCATGATTACAACGAGGCCGAGACCCGCGACGCCTTCATCGACCTGCTGCTGCGCGAAGCCGGGTGGGACCTGGACAGGCCGAACGTCCGGGAATTCCGCGTCACCGGCATGCCCAACGCGACGGGGGAGGGCTTCGTCGATTACGTGCTGTGGGGCGATGACGGCGCGCCGCTGGCGGTGATTGAGGCCAAGCGCACCCGCCGCGACGCGCGCGTGGGCCAGCAACAGGCCAAGCTCTATGCCGATTGCCTGCAACGCCAGTATGGCGTGCGGCCGCTGATCTTCACCACCAACGGCTATGACCATTGGCTGTGGGATGATGAACGCCATCCCCCGCGCGCCGTGCAGGGATTCCTGAAAAAGGACGAGCTGGAGCTGTGGCGGCAGCGCAAGAGCGCGCGGCGCTTGCTGTCCACCACCAGCATCGACGGCGACATCGTCGAACGCTATTACCAGACCCGCGCCATCCGGCGGGTGGGCGAGGTGTTTGAGAAGGATCACCAGCGCCGGGCGCTGCTGGTCATGGCCACGGGCAGCGGCAAGACGCGCACGGTCATCGCCATGATCGACCAGCTGATGCGGGCCAACTGGGTCAAGCGCGTGCTGTTCCTGGCCGACCGCGTCGCCCTGGTCCGTCAGGCGCACAACACTTTCAAGACACATCTGCCGTCGGCCCCCAGCGCCAATCTGATCGAACGCCACGACGCAAAGAAGAACGACCATCACGGGGCGCGGGTGTGCCTGTCCACATACCCCACCATGATGGGCCTGATTGACGCGATGGAGGGCGGCCAGCGCCGCTTCGGACCCGGCCATTTCGACCTGATCGTCATCGATGAGGCGCACCGCTCCATCTATCGCAAATATCGGGCGATCTTTGAGTATTTCGACGCGCTGCTGGTCGGCCTGACCGCCACGCCGCGCGACGAGATCGACCGCGACACCTATTCCCTGTTCGACCTGGAACGGGGCGTGCCGACCGATGCCTATGACCTGGACCAGGCCGTCGCCGACCGTTTCCTGGTGCCGCCGCGCGCGCTGTCGGTGCCGCTGCGCTTCGTGCGCGACGGCATCCGCTACGCCGACCTGCCGGAGGACGAGAAAGCCGCATGGGACGAGCTGGAATGGGAGGGCAAGCTGCCCGCCGGGGACGTGGATGCGGGCGCGCTGAACAAATGGCTGTTCAACACCGATACGATCGACAAGGTGCTGGAACACCTGATGACCCATGGTGTGAAGGTCGCCAGCGGGGACCGGCTGGGCAAGACCATCATCTTTGCCAAGAACCATGACCATGCGAAATTCATCGGCGAACGGTTCGACGCCAATTACCCGCATCTGGCGGGCCAATTCGCCCGAATCGTTGATTATAGGATTGAATGCTCCCAGTCGCTGATCGATGCTTTCTCAAAGCCGGACGCCGCGCCGCACATCGCCATCTCCGTCGATATGCTGGACACCGGCATCGACGTGCCGGAGGTGGTCAATCTGGTGTTCTTCAAGATCGTGCGGTCAAAGACCAAGTTCTGGCAGATGATCGGGCGCGGCACGCGGCTGTGCCCGAACCTGTTCGGCCCCGGTCAGCACAAGACCGAGTTTGTGATCTTCGATTTCTGTCAGAATTTCGAATTCTTCAATCAGAACCCCGACGTGAAGGATGGCGCCGTTGGCCGGTCCTTGAGCGAGCGGCTGTTTTGCGCGCGCGTGGACATCGCCCACCTGTTGCAGGACCTGCCCGATGGGGAGCGCAGCGACCGGCTGCTGCGGCTCAACGCCGAGACGCGCGCGCACCTGCGGGACGAGGTGGCGGGCATGTGCCTGGACAATTTCCTGGTGCGCGCCAAACGCCGCGCCGTGGAACGGTTCCAGACGCCAGACGCCTGGACCCGCTTTTCCGCTGATGACCGCGACACGCTGATCAACGAGATCGCGGGCCTGCCCACGGCCTCGGTCGATGACGATGTCCTGGCCAAGCAGTTCGACATGATCGCGCTGAACGGCCAGCTCGCCCTGTTGAACGGGGATGCCAGCTTTGTGCGCTGCAAGGAAAAGGTGATGGCCATCGCCGCCAAGCTGGAGACGCTGGGCAATGTGCCGATGGTCGACGCCGCCATGGCCCTGATCCTGGAGGTGCAGACCGATGATTACTGGCAGGATGTCGATGCCTGGTCCCTGGAAGAGATGCGCCAGCGCCTGCGCAGTCTGATCAAGCTGATCGAGGGGGAGGATCGGATTCTGGTCTACACCGACTTCACCGACCAGATCGGCGAGGCGGACGTGATCGGCTTGCCGATCATGGGGAACGGCACCGACATGGCGCGGTTCCAGAAGAAGGCGCAGGCCTTCCTGAAGGCGCATCTGGACCACATCACCATCCAGAAACTGCGCCGCGACCAACAACTGACCGCGCAGGATCTGGGCGAGTTGGAACGCATCCTGGTCGAGGATGTGGGGGCCAGCGGCAGCGATCTGGACGACGCCCGCGCCCAGGGCGGGTTGGGCCTGTTCGTCCGCTCCCTGGTGGGGCTGGAACGGGACGCGGCAAAGGCCGCGTTCGCCGGATTCCTGACCGGACGCAACCTGAACGCCAACCAGATCGAATTTGTGAACCTGATCATCGAGCATCTGACCGAACGCGGGGCGATGGACCCGCGACGCCTGTATGAAAGCCCGTTCACCGATTTCGATCATCAAGGGATCAGCGGCCTGTTCCCCAACGCCGACGTGCAACAGATCGTCCAGGTGATCAAAGAGGTCGGCAACCGGGCGGCGGCATAAGACTGATCCCGGTTTGCGGTGTTTGCGGTGATGGTGGCGCGCGTTGTGGAAGCCTGGGACACGCGCGCCGGGTGCGCCGCCCCGGCCAGCGCGGGGCCGACCGAGGCTTGTCGCGACCTTGCCCCAGCGGCGGCTCAAGCCTCCAACGTCAGCGCGGCGCCCTCGACCGTGCCGGGCCGCAGCGGCGCTCCGCCCACGGCGCTCAGGCGCAGGCTGCGCCATGCCGTCTGGTAGCGGCCGGTCGCCTTGACGGAGACCACCAGGGCATCACCCTGGCGCACCACCGTGAACCGGCTCACCAGCCCGGCACCGTCGCGCCAGCCGGTGGTGTCGCCGTCGTCGTCATAAAGCAGCGTGGTGGCACCCTCCACATCACCGTAAGAGACGAGGTCGCGTTCGGTATCCGTCGCCGGATCGACGCGCAATCCTGCCGCCGCCAGCGGCAGCAGGGTGCCGGCCCGCACGAACAGCGTCGCGCGGCCGAGCGGTGCCGCCACCGTCGCGACCGCCCCGCCTGGATGGTGCGAGCCGTCATGGAACAGGTACCAGCCGCCGGGATGCTCGGGCAACCGGACCGACCGGCTGTCCGCCCCTGGCTCCAGCACCGGTGCCACCAGCAGGTCGGGGCCGAGCATGAAGGCGTCCTCGGTCGTCGCGGCACCGGGATCGTTGGGGAAGTCGTAGAACAACGGACGCACCACCGGCTCGTCCGCCTCCGCCGCCCGCCACATCCGCGTGTAGAGATAGGGCATCAGCCGGTAGCGCAGGCGGATCGCCTCGCGGATCGGGTCGATGACGTCCGGATGCATCCAGGGCAGCGTGGTGATGCCGTCGCTGTTCCAGCTGTTCATCATGAAGCGCGGCCAGAAGGAACAGAACTCGACAAAGCGGCAGAGCAGTTCCGGTCCCGGACTCGGCCCATGGAAGCCGCCGGTGTCATGCCCAATGTCGAACATGCCGGACAGGCTCATGTTGAGTCCCTGGGTCAGGTTGAAGCGCAGCGTCTTCCAGGCGGTGGCGTTGTCGCCCGACCAGGTCTGACCGTAGCGCCACAGGCCGGCCGCACCACCGCGCGTGATGGTGTAGGGACGCTTGCCGGGTGCCCAGGCCGCTTGCGTCTCGTAGGCCAGCTTGGTCATCAGCAGAGCCTGCGCCGGCCGCGCCAGCGTCTGGGGGAAGGGCCGTCCGTCGCCAGCTACCACGGCATCCTCGTCCCAGATCTCGTATTCATTGTTGTCGTTCCAGACCGAGACCATGCCGGGGGCCAGCAGCGCCGTCTCGATCCCGTTGCGCCACCAGTCGCGCGCCTTGGCGTTGGTGAAGTCGAGGTGGTAGCCAAGCCCGTCCCAGAACTGCGCCACCGCCGGTTCGCCGGTTTCGCCGTCGCTCACCAGCCCGCCGACCCCAGTCACCTCCGACAGGCGCGGATGGTCGTCGAGCAGGCAGGGCTTCAGGTTGGCGACGGGGTGCAGTCCGGCGGCGTTCAGCTTGGCGAGCGTTGCGGTCGGATCGGGGAACTTGTCGTGGTTCCAGTGGAAGGCGTAGCGCCGCCCGCCGATCATCGTGTAGCCGGAACCGAAATGGAAACTGTCGCAGGGAATTTCGTGCTCGGCGCAGCGCTCGACGAAGTCGGCGATGCGGGCGTCGGCATCGGCGGCGTCGGCGATCGCCATCGAGGTGGTGGCGAAGCCCAGCGTCCATTTCGGCCCGAAGGCATGGCCGCCGGTCAGGCGCGAGAAGGCGCGCACCACATCCGGCACCGTCGGCCCGACGAAGATGTAGGCGTCGAGATCGCCGTCATCGGCACGGTAGGAGCGGAACAGGCCGTGATAGTTGTCGAGGGTGGCACCGAGGTCGATCTCGGCAGTGGCGAGGTTGTCGTAATAGATCCCATGCGCGCCCGTCGGCCCGGCGACCAGCAGGAAGGGAATCATCTTGTACAGCGGGTCGCTCAGCTCGGCATCGAAGCCACAGGGGTCGACCGCGTCGACGCGGAAGCGGCGGCCGGTGCGGTCGAGCGGACCGGCCTTGTCGCCCAGCCCGTAATGGCGCTCGTCCCCGCCGCGCTCGACGAAATGCGAGAAGGCGTGGGTCTTGCGCGAGACGAAATAGGCCTGGGTGCGGCGGTCCTGCAGGAAGGGAACCTCCTCCCCCACCCGGTACCAGGCGATGCCGAAAGGCTCAAGCGTCACGACCGCGCGCAACGTCGCCCCCCGCAGCGTGACCGTGCCTTCGCTCTCCTCGACATCGGCAGGCGGGCAGGCGAAGCCGGTCAGGTCGTCACGGTCCCGCCCGGCATAGGACGGATCGGCACCGCCGGGCGCCACCGACCAGCCGCGGTCGAGGCGGTAGCCGCCATCACGCCGCATCAGGATGCGGCCGAGGCCCTCCTCAAGGACGCCGACGCGCAGATCGACGCCATGGTCGAGTTCGAACAAGGCATAGATGCCATCGCGCCCGCGAAAACGGGCTCGGGTCAGGGCCTTCATGAAGGACTCCGGGCGGAAAGGGATTCGGGATGGCAGGCGAGGCCTGCGGCGTCGAATCGGTGGAGATGGTCGCGGCGCAGCCGCACCGGCAGCCGGTCGCCACGGGCAAGACGGCTCTGGCCGTCGCAACGGATGGTGAGCGGGATGCCGTTGGGGCCGCCGGTATCGGCAGCGGTGTAAAGGAAGGTCTCACCGCCCAGCTGCTCGACGAGGTCGACGCGGACGGTCAGGTCGGCGTCGGCCTCGGCGCAGGGTTCGACATGCTCCGGCCGGATGCCCAGCGTCGCCGCCCCGCCCGCCATCCCGCCGATTCCCCCCCCAAGCACCAGTTTCGTCGGCAGCAAATTCATCCGCGGCGAGCCGATGAAACCGGCGACGAACAGGTTGGCCGGTCGGTTGTAAAGCTCCAGCGGCGTGCCGATCTGCTCGATCCGCCCACCGTTCAGCACGACGATGCGGTCGGCCAGCGTCATCGCCTCGACCTGATCGTGGGTGACGTAGATCATCGTCCCGCCGATCTCGGCATGCAGGGCGGCCAGCTCCTTGCGCGTCGCCACCCGCAGCTCGGCGTCCAGGTTGGACAGCGGCTCGTCGAACAGGAAGATCTTGGGGTCACGCACGATGGCCCGACCGATGGCGACGCGCTGGCGCTGGCCGCCGGACAGGGCGGCGGGCCTGCGTTGCAGATAGTCGGTCAGCCGCAGCATGCGGGCGGCGCGATCGACCCGCGACGCTATCTCCGCCTTGGCGATCCCCATATTCTCCAGCGCGAAGCTCATGTTCTGGTGAACGGTCATGTGCGGATAGAGCGCGTAGGATTGGAACACCATCGCCAACCCGCGATCCGACGCCGCCGCCCGCGTCACCTCCGCCCCGTCGATGTGGATGTCGCCCGCCGTGACCGTCTCCAGCCCGGCGATGACGCGCAGCAGAGTCGATTTGCCGCAGCCCGACGGACCGACGAAAACCACGAACTCGCCGTCGGCGATGCTGAGATCGATGCCCTTCAGAACGGCGATGCCGCCATAGTCCTTGCGGATGCCGCGAAGCTCCAGTCCGGCCATTTATTTCATCCCCGTATTCGCGATGCCGCTGGTGATGAAGCGTTGCAGGAAGGCGAAGACGAGCGCCACCGGCAGCAGGGTCACCACGGTCATAGCGAGCAGATAATGCCATTGCGTCTGCAACTCGCCCTGGAAGGCGTTGAGCGCGATCGGCAGCGTGTGGACCTCGGTCTTGGTCAGGACGGCCAGCGGCCACAGGAACTCGTTCCAGCGCCACATGACCGAGAAGATCGCCAGCACCGCCAGCGCCGGCATCGACAGCGGCATGACGATCCGCGCGTAGATGCGCCATTCCGACGCCTTGTCCATCCGCGCCGCCTCGATCAGGTCGCGCGGAATGGTCAGCATGTACTGGCGCAGCAGAAAGACGCCGGTGGGGGTGGCGGCCCCCGGCAGGATCACCGCCCACAGCGAGTCGACGAACCCCAGCTTGGTGACCACCAGATAAACCGGGGCCAGGATGATGGTGATGGGGATCATCAGGGTGCCGATCACCCCCAGCATCGCCAGCTTCTTGCCACGGAACTCGTAGACGGAGAGCGCGTAGGCGGCCATCGAGTTGATCAGCAGCGTGATGATGGTCGCCACCACCGTCACCACCAGCGAATTGCGCAGGAAGCGCAGGAAATCGAACTGGGTCAGCGGATCGGTGTAGTTCTCCACCGCCAGCGCCATGTGGCGCACCGGTATCCGGCGGTCGGCCGGAACCCGGATGGTCTGGCCGGGCTCTTTGGGATCGACCATCTGGGCGAGGATGCCGACGCGGCGGATCTGCGCCAACTCCCGGACCGAACCGTCCTCCATCGTCACCCGGAACAGCGGCTGCGGCTGCGGATAGCCCGGCACCGACACCTCACTCTGCGCCATCGGCAGCAGCGACGGCGGGAATTCCAGCAGGGCCGCAGGTGTCTTGAAGGACGACAGCGCCAGCCACAGCACCGGCCCGAACATCAGCAGCACGCCCAGCGCCAGATAGGCATAGCTGGCGATGTCGGTCCAATGCCAGGATTGGCCGCCACGCCGTGCCAGCAACAGCCGACCAAGTTTTCCGGTGCGGAGTTTTCCGGTCATGATGCCCTCCGCCGGGTCAGAAACAGCTGGATCAGGGTCAGGACGAACAGCACCGCGCCCAGCAGCACCGACGCTGCGCCAGCCAGTCCGAAATTCTGCACCTGATTGGCGAAGGCGGTGGTGTAGATGTACTGGACGACCATCAACGTCGCGGTACCGGGACCGCCACCGGTCAGCACGAACACCTCGTCGAACACCTGAACCGAACGGATCAGCACCAGCACCAGCACGACCAGCAGGTTGGGCCACAGCAGGGGCAGCGTGATGCGATGGAAGACGCGCCAGGGGCGGGTGCCGTCCATCTCGGCGGCCTCATAGACGTCGCGCGGGATCGCCTGAAGCCCGGCCAGCAGGATCAGCGTGTAGAAGCCCATATGGGCCCACACCGAGACGAAGACCGCCCAGAACATCGCCCAGCCGGGATCAACGAAGAACAGAATCTTCTCGCCGCCCGCCGTGGTCAGCACCGCGTTCAGCAGGCCGTCACGCTGCAAAATCCACTTCCAGATCAGCGCGACGACGACCGGCGACAGCAGGACCGGGAAGAAATAGACCGCCCGGAAAAAGCCGCGCCCGCGAATAGGGCGGTTCAGCACCAGCGCCGTGACCAGCGAGAACAGCACCATCGCCACCATCTGGAGGACGGTGAAGGTCAGCGTGTTCCCCACCCCGCGCCAGAACAGATCCTCCCGGCAGCTCGCGGCGTCCAGATAGGATCCGCAATCGAGCAGGCGGGCGTAATGCTCCGCCCCGGCATAGGGCCGCTCCCCCGGGAACAGCGCGGTCCCGCCCGTCACCGAGAAGACGATGTTGATGCCGATCGGCAGAAAGACGAACAGCCCGAAGAAGACGAGGTTCGGCAGCAGGAAGACATAGGGCATGCGCGCCGCTCCAATCAGCCGCTGCACCGCCCGCATCGGCGGGTCGGTCAGCCGCATCAGCGTGTTGGCACTGCCCGTGGTGACGGCAGCCACGGCGGCGGACGGGCCGCGCGCGGCCTCACCGTGCGATCTCATGGTGTCGGTCATGATCCACCGCCCAGGGTTGGGAGCAAAGGCCGGGAGTTACTGCTTCTTCCTGCGCTCGGCGATCTGCTGGGCGACATCGGCGGAAATCCGCTGATAGGCGTCGTCCAGGCTCGTTTCACCGACCACCACCTGTCCCAGACGGCTGATGGCGGCGTTGAAGACGATGCGGCTGCTGGGATCGCCCTGGATGCGATAGGCCACCGGATCGAGCTTGCCGACCGCATCGCCAAACACCTTCAGCGCGGCGGCGGCCTGCGGCGAGGCCGACGTGTAGGCAATGCCCTTCCTGGCGAGGCCGATATGGCCCGGCACGAACAGCGTGCGGGCGTAGAACTCGTTGGCGACTTCCTCGCTGGCGAGATAGTCGAGCAGGCGCCCGACCTCGGCCGGATGGCTGCTGGTCTTCAGCGCCACCAGCGCTGCGCCGCCGGGCATGCCGGAGCAGTTGGCCGGGCCGCAGGGCGTCGGCACCGCGATCCAGTCGAAGGCGTCGCCGATGGTCTTGTCGAACTGCGCGGTCTGCCAGGAACCGGATTCGTAGAAGACGACCTGCGCGTTCTTGAATTCCTCGTTGGCACCGCGATAAGCGGTGCCGGACACGGCCCCCCACAGCTCCTTCGACATCACGCCGGACTTGTGCCAGTCGACGACCAGCTTGGCGGCACGCTTGAACCCGTCATCGACCGGCTTCAGTTCGCCGCCTGCCTCCGCCATCTGCGCCCCTTGCGAGACGGCAAGGCCGAAGAAGCGGTGGCCGGAGCGGTCGAAGGCGACCGGGAACGGTGCCTGCACCTTGTCGGCAACCGCCTTCGCCGCCTTGGCCCAGTCCTCCCAGGTCGCGTTCGCGCCCGGCATGGCGACGCCGGCCTGCTCGAACAGAGTCTTGTTGACGAAGGGACCGGTCACCGTCAGCTGCGTCATATAGCCGGGGATGGCGCTGGTGTTGCCCGGCACCCGCATCCACTGGAGGAACGGCCCGTAATTCTGCTCCCAATAGACGGCATCCTTCACATGGGACCGGATGTCCAGCAGGTAGGGCGCAAGACCGCCCATGTCGGTGATGCGGGCGAGATCCGGGCCTTTACCGGAAGCCAGCTGCACCGGCAGCGTCTCGTTGATTGCCTTGAAGGGCACCTGATCGAGGACGACCTTGACGTCCTTGTTCTTCTCCTCGAAGCGGCGGAGCAGGTCGTTCATGACCTCGCCCTCGTTGCCGTCCGAGTACCACATGATGCGCAACGTGGTTTCGGCCTGGGCGCCAGCGGCCCCGAGGATCGACAACGCCAGCGCACAGCCGGCCATCCATGCTGCCTTCTTCATTGCGTTTCCTCCTGTGGGGTCGCTTCCGGACCCTTGTTCCGGTCCCGTCGGGACCGTTTCCCTGCCACACCGGCAGCTCGACGGAGACGCCGCATTGCCCGGCGCCACTCTTCGCTCTTGAACATGGCAAACGTTTGCCTAAACTGTCAACGGCAATGTTCGCTATGCAAATGGAGGGGATCGTGAACAATTGGCACCGGGAACCGGCACCGTCCTCCGGTCAAACGTCCCTGGCGGATATCGCGGTCGAAGCGGGGGTGTCGGTCTCCACCGTCTCGCGCATCGCCAACGGCGACCTTGGGCGGGCGTCGGCGGCGACTGTGGCGAAGGTGCAGCGCCTGATCGCCGAACGCGGCTATCGTCCGAACCCGGTCGGACGCAGTCTGCGCGGGGGGGACAGCCGTCTGGTCGCCATGCTGGCACCCAATCTCGACAACCCGGCCATGGCCGCCATCGCCGCATCGACGGAGGCGGCCCTCCGCGCCGTCGGCTATGTGATGATCCTATGCGACACCCACGACCGTCCTGATCTGCAGGACGAGTATCTGCGGGCGATGCGGTCACGCTTCGCCGAGGGATTCATCGTGGTCAGCGCGGTCGCCAGCCCCGAACTGGAGGCATCGCTGGACCGGCGCGAACCGATCGTCTTCGTGAACCGGCGCAATCCCTATGGCGGCGGTCCCTTCATCGGCATCGACAACAGGCGGGCGGGCGCGGACGCCGCCGACCATCTGCTGGCCTGCGGCGTCCGCGCGCCCGCCGTCATCCACCCGGCGGAGCTGTCCTCGACCATCCGGGAGCGGGTGGAGGGGTTTATCGACCGGCTGGAGGAGCGGCGGCCGGGCCTGTGCGTCCGCCGCTATGACGGGCCGGGCGGCAACCATCTCGACTGCGGTTACGCCGCCGCAAAACGCCTGACCGCCGAGGGGGGGTGGCCCGACGGTGTCCTCTGCCCCAGCGACCTGATGGCCTACGGCCTGTTCCGCGCCGCCGGCGAGCAGGGCGTGCGCATCCCGGACGAGTGCTGCCCGGTCGGCATCGACGACAATGACCTCAACGACTGGATCGCCCCCTGGCTCAGTTCGATCAAAATTCCCTACCGGCACTTCGGCGACGCGATCGTGACCAGCCTGCGCGACCTGCGGGCGGGAAGCAGCGTCGGCGAGGTCCTGCTTCCCCACAAACTGATCCGCCGCCGGAGCGGTGGAGAAACCATCGAAAATTGAAGCTGTCGATTGTTGAAATCCAAACGTCGCGAAACTGGAGTTGCCCTGGAAAAGTGGATGTCCCGATCCCACGATCGGCGGCCACTTCGACCACCGTCCGACCGCTCGTTGACATAATGCGAAGCGCATCACGCCTGCATTCAGCCATAATCTTGCCATGCCTCGCTCGAACCATCAAAACCCCCATCAATCCCAAATTTCAGGGTGATGCCTCTCCACTTTTCCAGGGCAACTCCATTTTTTGCGTGAGTTGGGAAATCTGCGGATGTCTGGGCAAGCAGGGGAGAGACCGGAGCCTCCCCCCATTGCCGGTTCAGAGCGTCACGAACCAGGTGCTCGACACAGCCGCGGGTTGGATGCCGACCAAGGTGACAATGTCGCTGGTGCCATAGACGATCACCGCATCGCCATTGCTGTTGGTGTCCACGCTGTAGCTCTGGCCGACCGCCAGACCGATCCGGTCGCCCTGGGCCGCGTCGAAGTCGGTGATCGTGTCCTGACCGTCCCCGGCAGCAAATGCGAACAGATCGGCACCGCTGCCGCCGGTCAGCACATCGTTGCCCAATCCGCCCAGCAGGGTGTCATTGCCGACGGCGCCATCGAGCGTGTCGTTCCCGATGTTCCCCGCCAGCCAATTGTCCAGACCATTGCCGATGCCGCTGGCGTCGCCACTGCCCTGGAACACCAGTCGCTCGGTGTTGTCGCCCAGCGCGAAGGCCGACAGGGTGGTCCGCACCTCGTCGAGGCCGGCGTCGGCTCCTTCGATCACCGTGTCGCCGGCGCTGTCGACCACATAGACATCGTCGCCAAGCCCACCGATCAGGGTATCGGCACCCAGCCCGCCGTCCAGCGTGTCCGCTCCCGCTCCGCCCGCAATCAGGTTGTCCAGCCCGTTGCCGGTGCCGACGAACGCCGCCACGCCGGTGTAGGTCAGGGTTTCCACCCCGTCGGTCAGGGTGTAGCCGCTCAGGGCGGTCCGCACCTCGTCCATGCCCTCGCCGACCAGTTCGACCACCTGATCGCCAAAGCCGCCGACGAGATAGACGTCGTGGCCGGTCCCGCCGATCAGCAGGTTGCTGCCCGCTCCTCCATCCAGGGTGTCGGCCCCATCGCCGCCACTGAGCGTGTCGTTGCCGAGGCCGCCGGTCAGCAAATTGTCGAGCGCGTTGCCGGTTCCAGCAAAGTCGCCGGTACCGGTGTGGGTCAGGGCCTCGATGTTGGTGCCCAGCAGGTAGCTCGACAGGTTGGTCCGAACTTCGTCGGTCCCCTGGCCGACCAGTTCCGTCACCACATCGTCGGCATCGTCGACGATGTAGACGTCGTTGCCCGCCCCGCCGACCATGCTGTCTGCTCCCAGACCACCGTCCAGCAGGTTGGCTCCGCTGTTGCCGGTCAGCAGGTTGTTCAGCCCGTTGCCGGTGGCGCTGATCGCCGCCGAACCGGTCAGCGTCAGGTTCTCGAGGTTGGTGCCCAGGGTCCAGTTGATCGAGGCGTTCACCGTGTCGATCCCTTCGCCGACCAGCTCCGTCACCACGTCGCCAGCGTTGTCCACGACATAGCTGTCGTTGCCGAGGCCGCCGATGAGCGTGTCGGCTCCGCCGCCGCCGTTCAGCGTGTCGTCGCCCTCCAACCCGGTCAGCAAGTTGGCCGCCCCGTTGCCGGTCAGCAGGTTGTTCAACGCATTGCCGGTGCCGGTGAGGGCGGCGGAGCCGGTCAGGGTGAGGTTCTCGAAATCGCCGAGCAGGGTATGGTTGATCGAGCTTTGCACGGTGTCGATGCCCTCGCCCGGCAGTTCCACCAGCACGTCGCCGACGTTGTCGACGACATAGGTGTCGTTGCCGGTGCCACCGAGCAGGGTATCGGCACCGGCCCCGCCGTTCAGTGTGTCGTTGCCGTCGAGCCCAGTCAGCAGGTCGGCGCCCGCGCCGCCGGTCAGGTTGTTGTTCAGGGCGTTGCCGGTGAAGGTGACGGGACCGGAGCCGGTAAAGACGAGGTTCTCGACATTGGCACCCAGCGTGTAGCTGGCGAGGCTGGTGCGCACCGTGTCGGTGCCCTGGCCGGCCAGTTCGGTGACGACGTCGCCCGCAGTGTCGACGATGTAGGTGTCGTTGCCGGTGCCGCCGACCAGGGTGTCTGCACCGGCTCCGCCATCCAGCGTGTCGTTGCCGGCATCGCCGGTCAGGCTGTCGTTGCCCGCTCCACCGGTGATGGCGTTGTTGCCGGTGTTGCCGGTTCCGGTGAAGGCCACGGTCCCGGTGTAGACAAGGTTCTCGACGTTGGCCGCCAGAGTGTAGCTGGCGAGGGTGGTGCGCACCTCGTCGGTCCCTTCACCGACGGCCTCGATGATGACGTCGCCGACATCACTGACGAGATACGTGTCGTTGCCGACACCGCCGCGCAGGGTGTCAATCCCGGCCCCTCCGTCCAGTGTGTCGTTGCCGGCACCGCCCTGGAGGATGTTTGCCAACCCATTGCCGGTCCCAGTGAATGATCCCGAGCCGGTGAAGGTCAGGTTTTCGAGGTTGGTCCCAAGCGTGTAGCTCGCCAGGGTCGTTCGCACCTCGTCGGCGCCTTCGCCGGATAGCTCGGTGACGACATCGCCGATGTCGTCCACGATATAGGTGTCATTGCCAAGGCCACCGATCAGCGTGTCGGCGCCGCCACCGCCATCGAGCGTATCGTTGCCCGCGAGACCGAACAGCTGGTCGGAACCGCTACTGCCGGTCAAAAGATTGTCGAGACTGTTGCCGGTCCCCGTAGCGGCACTGGTCAAGACCAAGTTCTCGATTCCGCCCGGCAGGGTATAGCTGGCAGGTCCGGTCAGGATCGCGGTGTCGATGCCGCCGGTATCGGAAAGCGCCTCGCCGCCGCGGACGATGAAGGTGTCGTTCCCTGCCCCACCATAAAGCAGGTCCGCTCCGCCGCCACCATCGAGCGTATCGTTGCCGATTCCACCGAAGAGGACGTCGTCGCCCAAGCCACCCGAGAGGCTGTCGTTACCGTCGCCGCCGTTCAAGGTATCGGTCAGACTGCCGCCCGTCAGCGTATCGTTGCCGGCCAAGCCCAACAACACGCTTCTGGGATTGGCTGGGGTCAGCAGATCGTTTCCGGCCGTTCCGGCCTGGGTGGCGCTGGGAGGCGCCATGGCGCGCACCAATCGCGAAAACACACCTCTGCCGTTACCATCGGGACTGACCCAAGTAAGAACGAATCCCCCGTCGGGGCGGGCGGCGAGATGCGGTTCTTCTTGATTTCCAACCGTGGTGTCGGTGATGATGAATTCACTGCCGACCGCAGTGCCTTGGGCATCGTAGCGCTGACCGAATACGCCGATTCCCGAGCCGTCCTCTCCACCCGAGGATGAATAGGCGACCACGAACCCGCCATCCGGCAGGGAAGCCACACGGCTGGCATACTGATCGCCTTGCGTAATCGTGTTGACCCGGAACTCTCCGCCGACCGCATTGCCTGCTGAATCGAAGCGTTGGGCATAGATGCCATAGGTACCGCCATCCTGTCCGATGGAGGTCCAAGTCGCCACGAAGCCGCCACCCGACAGCCCGGCAATGCTGGCCGTGAACTGGTCCGAAGCCGTTGTTGTGTTGAGACGCACCTCCCCCCCGACCCGGTTTGCCGAAGCGTCGAAGCGCTGAAAGTAGGCGCCCGTGCCGTCACCGTCCGCAGCGTTCCAGACCACGGCGAAGCCGCCGTTCTCCAATGCGGTTACCGATGCCGGTTGATAGCCCGAAGCGACGTAGCCGGAATTGGCCGAATTGACCGAATTGACCAGAAACTCGCCGCCAACGGCATTTCCGGCGGCGTCATAACGCTGCCCATACACCCATGTATGTGCCCAGGACGAATCGTGCTGGAGCCAGACAACCACAGTACTGCCGTCAGCCAGCCTGACCGCACCTGGAGGATTGCGGTCGGAGGTGCTCGCGCCATTCACCTGAAACTCGCTGCCGACAGGCGTACCGTCCGCGGCATAGCGCTGTCCACGCACACTTGCGTCGACAGGTGAGGTTTGCCCGGCCTGTGTGTGCGAGGCCCAAAAGATCGCAAACTGGCCACCGTCGTAGGCAACGACGGTCGCGTCGCCCTGATCGCCCGTGGTCGTGGTATTGACGCGGAATTCGCTACCGATCGGCTTGCCGCCGGAATCGTAACGTTGGGCATAGACGCCGTCCCCGCTTCCGGCTTGTCCCGCTGATACCCAGGTGACGACATAGCCACCATCGGCGAAGACGCTGATCGACGAACGGGTCTGGTCACCCGTACCCGTCGTGTTGACCCGCTGCTCCCCCGCCACCGAGTACGGCGCTGTCGGGTTGGAATAAATACGCGTCAGCACCCCGGATTGGCTGGCGTCGGGGCTGTTCCATGCCACGACGAATCCGCCATCTGGCCTTACGCCGATGACTTGGGCGTCCTGATTGCCGACGGTGGAGTCGTTGACCCGGAACTCCCCACCCACGCGCAGGCCATTGGAGTCATAGCGCTGTCCGTATACTCCGGCGCCAGATCCGTCCTGATTATCACCGGCAGTGTAGAGAATGGTGAATCCGCCGTCCGGCGATCCGATGGCCGAGCTCCCGTATTGATTGGCTGCCGTCTGGGTATTCACCTGGAACTCGGTCCCCACCGGCGTGCCTGCCGCGTCGAAGCGCTGCGCATAGACGCCGGTGCCGCCACCGTCCTGACCGTTGGACGTCCAGCTCACCACAAAACCGCCGCCGGCGAGCGCCGTGATGTTCCCCATGGACTGGTCGGAGGCTACGGTGGAATTGACCCGGGTCTCCATGCCGACGCGGTTTCCCGAAGCGTCGAAACGCTGGACGTAGACACCGCTGCCGTTGCCGTCGCTAGCATCCCAGACAACGGCGAACCCGCCACCGTCGAGTCCAGCCACGGAATTGGGCTGACCGCTTGATGCGGCAGTGACAGTTGGATTGACGCGGAATTCGCCCCCAACCGAGTTCCCGGCCGAATCGAAGCGTTGGGCGTATAGTTCCGCCGTTGTCCAGGCCGCATTGCGCAGAGTCCAGACGACGACTTCCCCGCCGTCCGCCAGTTTGGCCGTTCCCACCCTGTTGCGGTCGGATGTCGTCGCGGAGTTTACCTTGAATTCGGATCCGAGAGGATTGCCGGATGCGTCGAACCGCCGACCATATATGTTCGCAGCTGTGGTGTAGGGAACTCCGGCAGTTGCATAGGATGCCCAGTAAACATTGAACGAACCATCGCTGTGGGTAACGATGCTGGGGCTATCCTGGTCCCCTGTCGTGCTGACATTGATGCGGAATTCGCCGCCGACGGGAATACCGTCGGTACTGAACCGCTGCCCATATACCCCCCAACCGCTACCGTCCTGAAGATAAGATATCCAGCTTACGACATAGCCGCCGTCATTGAAGCTGCCGATTGCGGGATAGGATTGATTGCTGGAAGTATATGTATTGACTGACTTCACCGTTGAACCAGCCAGAAAAGATATTCCAGAAGCCATGATTTCTCCGTTCAAGACGTTGCGAGGCCAGAATTTGGATCAAGTTAATGCACCCGGAGTTGCCATTTGAGGGGCAGGCACCCCGATAGACACGGAGGGAGTGGCGACACCGGTTTCAAGCCGACGCCACCAACCAAATGTCGCCGACCGGCAAAGAATGGATATTTGGCGGGGCGAAGGCGATCGCAGCCATGGTGCTGCTTCCCCTGCGTTGGTGGATGCCGGTCGCTTCGGCATTGAACCACGAAATATTTTCATATCTTTGTACTCAGGAATGCAACGAACATCACTGCGTTTCGGAAAAAGGAAAAACGGTCGGCATTTTGCTCCAATCTCGCGAATTACTTAGCCGCCTTTATTCACCAGGGCGGGAAGCGGTCTGGTCGCCGAACGGCGATGCTCAATGTGGGGCTGCATAGGCGCGCGTTGCCGCTGCCGCGCTGACGGCGGCGTGACGGCGGCGTGACGGTGGCGGAGTTGGTGGTGGACGGGATCGGGTGTCGGCTGGGGCACGCTGCCCCGGCGCTCAGGAGATGAGCC
>NZ_RXMA01000050.1 GCF_003966125.1 Azospirillum griseum | reverse complement strand
TCATCAGCCGCTCCTGCAAGGTGGTTTCTTCAACGACCTCAGCTTGACACCATTCCCCGGTGAAAGGGCCGTCCACCACATCACCTCACTCGGCCATGGCGGGCGTGAACTCCGTTGATCCGTGGTGAGACTGTTTCAGTACCAGAATCATACACGAATTCAGCCGCTTAACCTCGCGCCCGCCGCCACGCCTTCAGCTCTGGTGAATTATCCGGGCTAGGGTAGCCTGAACGAGCTTATCCCGGTGTCCACCAAACCGGCAGCAGGCCACTGCGACATCCTGGAAACCGGCAACGAGAGCTGGCGGTTCAAGAACCGCTCCTGATCCAAAGCCTTCCCCCCGTCCGTTGCCCAGGGGGGCCCACAGGCCCCTCCCACGCGCGCCGCTGCGTCAGCCATGAGGGCACTCCGCGGCGCGCGCGGGACCTTCCCGTGGACTCCCTGGACAACAGGTTCTGCAACCGCAACCGTGGCTGGAAATTGGAAGCCGATTGACAGGTCGCGGCGTTCCCCGACAACGCGGATGCACGGGGCGCCAAGGTCAGTGGATGGGGGCGGAAGCGTATCAATGGGAACCAAACTGATGGATCGCAGCCAAGAGAATGGCAAGCGTAGCGTGAGCTGCGGCGGCATAGCCTGAGAACAGGTCCATTTGCCGGACTTTGTGCACAGCCTCGGCAAGGGCGAGGATGCCAATGCCCAAGTAGACAATGCTGACAGGAATATGGGCGAGTGTGTCACCGACGAGAATCGAGTTGGCCATTGCAACCTCCTTGGGCATCATGGATGGCGCATGGTCGTCTGGAATGAGGCTCGCAACTGGAGCGGAAAATCGTCGTTGGCTGGCCCAAACGGAGAGCTGATTTTGTCCCTTGACAAAGCGCCTGGACCCAAAGTTGACGTGCGAGGCCGCGCGACGGCAGTTAGCCTCACGCCTGTCGGGCAGCAGCTCGTTTCCGAGTTTACGTCCCTGAAGCAATCCCTTGTGCCAGCGGTTCTATCGGAGGATCAATTCTTCTCGGTTCTGTTTAACGGTGCCCCGGACCTCCCGCTGCCGGAAACCTTTGAGCCGCGCGATTTCCATAAAGCGGTACAGCGAGGAAGCAAGCCGGAGCTTTTTCAGGCGAAAAACATCAGGTCCTGGGCAATATGTCGGGGTCTACAGAGTGTTGCGGATCGCGCTGACGAGATCATAAGACTCCGCAATGAAATCGGAAATGTAGGGCGGTCGCCGCGAGATGGTCGGAACAAGAGAAAACATAAAGGTGCCGCTGATTATTTGGTGAAAGTGCAGGAAGGCGTGCAAGGAATTGTATTATTCTCCCATGGCGCAGGGGCGCTCAATGACTTTAACCAGCTTATCAAGGAACTTCCGCGCTGGATAGGCAGTATGTCCCTTTCCGACCTTGAGGAGGTAGTGCGTCCTCTGCTTGACGTTCACTGGTCGGATGGAGGAGGCGTTCTAAGAGCGACAACGCTGGCGCAAGTTGTGAATGATGCCCTCCTGCCAATGCCCCTTGAAGGGCTTGGGCCGGATGGAGTGCGCCTCCTTTATTCGGCGGCCGTCAACCTCGCTCATACACGCGGAATGGCAGAAGCCAGTGAATCCTTCTCTAGGATACTTCCTGTATTGGAACAAAGTGCGAGCAAGCGGATTCAAAGCGCAATCTTAGATAGCGTTTCTGGCGTGACCCTTGTTGCGGACGCATCGCATTATACAATGGTGGGCTTGCGCTCAGAGGACGCGGCAGCCCGATTTGTTGAAGCATACTCAAGGCTAGGATCGTCAGAAGGAGGCGCTTCCTTTCAATGCGGGGGGCTTCGATGCGAAGCCTGTTTCCTTCTCAATATGGGCAAACGCTCACAAGCTCTGGAGGTATTGGGTCGTCTTGAAACGCAACTCAGCAAGAACGAGGGGTGCTTGCCGAAGCTGGAAATCTTGACGCTGCGGTTCTACGTTTCTCTCCTCCGGGCAGAGGCATTTTGGGCCAACGGAGAATCCGGACAAGGAGACAGGAACTTGGCACGAAAAGCAGCCATTGCTGCTTTATACAATCTAAATCTGCATTCCAAAGAAATGGAAAGATGCCGACCATCATTCCTGGGAAGCAGAGAGTATCATATTTCGTCCGTCATGAGGGCCGTCATGTACCATTTGCTGGCCGCGGTGGACCCCACCAATCCCAGCGCTCCATCATGGCACGCTATGTCTCGGGACATGTTCGCGAAGGGCAATCATGCGAGCTGCGTGCGACAACGAGCAAATCTTGGCTATGATATAGATTTCCTTGAGCATAAGTACCCACATCTGAAAAATAATGCCTATTGATCAGAGTGTCTAGGCCAAGCGTCGCATGATTATTGGTGATGCATTCAACTTCCCTAGGAAGTATATTCTAGTTACATCAACTACTAGCCGCAATTATGCACCAGGGTTCTGACGAAGTCACCCATGCGCTGGTCGACGTGCAGGGCGACGCCGAGTATGTCCATTCGACGTGGCATTCGGCCAATGGCGGTGAGTATCGGGATCCAGCCGACCTGCAGGCACTCGTGGATCGGATCGCGACGATGGATCCTGCCACGACCGACCTTGAAAGCATCATCCAACAGGCGCGCGCGCTGTCGAACGCGTGCGCTGCCGCAATCCCCACCTGAGCGGGATTGCACGACGGCAGACGGTCGGGATGCTGTGGCGGCGGGGGCGGTCGTCCCTGACCGCGCCCGATCACCGCCGTTGCGGTGTCAGCGCCGAGGCGATCCACAGCTTTTCCACCTCCCAGGAGCCGCCTCTGGGGTCGCCTGTCGGCGCTTCGCGCACCACACCCGCATCGCGCAGCTCGGCGGCGAGCAGGTAGACGCCGCGTCGGCTCAATTGCGCCGCCCTGCCCAACGTTCGCTCCATCACAGCGGTGGTGTAGGCCGGTTGCTGGTGCAGCCAGTGGAGCACAGCGGGAAGACGCGAGGTGCCACGCCGTCCGGCAAGGCCAAGCTGCTCTTCCCAGCCGCTGTGCACACGGTCCAGGGCCGCGCTCCGCTCCATCTCCATCACGATCAGCTCGCCGGTCGCGGACAGCAGCCAGCGTTCCCAGCCCTGCCCGTCTCGTTCAAGCGCCAGGCGAAAGCCGGTCCGATCCCGGGCCAGAACCGGGGCCACGCTGGGCGCGATGCCCGCTTGCAGGCCGCAGGCGCGTTCCACAAGGGTTCCGCTGCCGAGCCACGCCAGCAGCGTCCACAACCCGGGTTCCCCCCGGTCACGCTCCACCAGCGCCCGCGCCACCGCGCTTTTGTCATCGGTCGGAGCCACGCGCCGCCTTGGATGGGCGGCTTCTGGCGCGGTGAGCAGCACGCGCATGGCCCGCGCCACGCCAAGCAAACCCGGCGCGTCCAACAAGGCGGCCTCGACCTCCTGGAGCGTTGTCTCCACGGCCTCGCGCTGGGGTTGGGTCAGCGGTTGCGCACGGCCTCCCAACCCTTCGGCCCACCGCTGCTGGAGTTCGTCGCACCAGTCAACCGTCCATGCGGAGAGTGGTACGTCCGGCGCGCGGGGATCCTCTCCGTCAGGGTCGCCGGTCTCATCCTGCGGGCTGAGAAGATTCTCAGCGTTGGCCAGAAGCGCGCGTGTCTGCGCCATCAGCGCCGCTGCCGACTTGGCCAGCCCTTGGGAGTCCGGCGGGCGCGGGGCGACGGGCGGAACGGTGTCCGTCCCCTCCTCCGTCTGACCAAGAGCGGTGAGCAACCGGCGGCGGCGCTCGCGCCCAATCCGTGGATCAAGCCTTGGCGACTCCCGCCCCCGGATCGAGGGATCAAGCCGGTAGACCGGCCCCTGCAGCGCGGTGGCCAGCGTCCAGGCCGTGTGCACCCAGGCGGCGTCCGGATCGCATCGTGACGGATCGGCCAGCATCAACAGAAACGCGTCCGGATCGGCGATCCGACCGCCCAGGGTGGCGGCGGCGAGTGCCGCGCGGCGGGCGTGGTCATGACGCCAGCGATGACGCCGCTCGGGATCGGCCAGGAGCCGTTCGTCGAACCGGGCAAGCTTGCGCTCGGCGGCCAGGAGGTCAGGCAGCATCACGATGGTCCGCGACGTGGAACGTGGGTTCAGAGACGTTGGGAAAAGGACGCCCGCGCTGGTGCGCATGGGTGATTCTTCAGCATCGCCGGACTCAGGCGCAAGCGATTTCGGCCCCCCAGAACCAGCGTGTCCAGGGGGGAACGGTCCGGCACCGACCCAGCCCATCCGGGACAGACGACCGGTGCGGGCAGACCGCGCGGGGCTTGGCCACCGCGACAAAGACCCCGTTCGACGCGGTCCCGGGGGAAACTCTGTTGGGTTCTGCGTTCTCACAGGTCGGGCCATGATGCCATGCCGATGAGCGTTCCCGGAACCCTGATTTCCGCGACCCCTGCGGGGGGCCTTGATGGTCCTGGCCCCGACCGCGTCGGCGCTCTCGCCCCATGGCCGCTCCGCTTGGGGCGACCAAGGGGCAAGCCCGCCGACGCTTCCCCCTGGCTTGCCGGTCACGCCTGAACTCGGGCGCACCGAAAGCCAATGCGGACGAAGCGGTCAACCGGGCGGACCCAAACGCGGCACGCGGCACGCGGCACGGGCGCTCCGCGCGTTGTCGATCCAGGACCCGCCGCGAAGGACGCGCCAGGCGTCGGCGCTGTCCGGGCCGCGCGGGTCGGTTTCCGGCTGGGGCGTGTAGGTCCGCTGCCCATCCGCGCACCACTCCCAGACATTCCCCAGCGTGTCATGCAGGCCCCAGGGGTTCGGGCGCTTGCGACCGACCGGGCGCGTCCCCGCTGTCTCATGCGGGTGCTGCTTCTCCGGTCAACCCGTGCTGTCCACACCATTGTCCAGATCGAAGCCGACACCGCTGTTCCCGCCATACCACGCGATCGGATCCAGCGCCGGGGCGTTGTTTTCGCCCAGGATGGCGATGTCGCCGCTGTGCAGCGCCGTGGTGGCTCCCGCGCGGCAGGCATGTTCCCATTGCGCCTCCGTCGGCAGCGTCAGGTCCAGACCGGGAATCCGTTCGTTGATCCGACCGAGGAATTCCTGGGCGTCGTTCCAGCTCACCGTCTCCACCGGACGGTCGGTTGTCGTGAGGTCAGGCGACTGGAAACGACTTGGATTCTCCCCCATCACCGCCTGCCACAGCGCCTGCGTGCAGGGCGTGTCGAACAGCCAATAGCCCCGGCTGATCGTCACCAAATGCTGCGGCCCTTCATCCTCGTAATGCTCCGGTTCATCCTCCGGCGAGCCCATCAGAAACCGGCCCGGCGGAATCCAGCGCAGACGCTGGGTGACGGACTCCCCGCCTCCCTCCGGCTCCACCACGATCTCCGTCCACAGGCCGAAACGGTCGCGGCCCAGCGCGTCAGCCCACGCGGGCCGCGTGATCCGGTCGACGCGCAGCTCCTCGCGATCCGTGCGGATGCGGACGACCGGGGCCGGGGGCCATGGGCAGCGGGCGACCCCGCCCGACCCAGAGGCCACGCGCAGGACCGCTCCGCCCGCCGCCCCCTGCGTTCCCCGGCGCTCCGCCAGCCGGGGCAACGCCGGGGCCGTCGGCTCCGCTGCGTCCTCCGGGCTGGCCTGATTCCCAGCCTGAACTCGGGCGCACCGAAAGCCAATGTCGTCGTAGCGGACATCCGGGAGCGACCAATTGCGGCACGCGGCGCGGGCGTTCCGCGCGAAGCTGAGCCAGGACCCGCCGCGAAGGACGCGCTTGGCGCTCTCCGGGCCGCGCGGGTCAGTTTCCGCCTCGGCCGTATAGTCCCGCACCCCGTCGGCGCACCATTCCCACAGATTGCCGTGCATCTCGTACAGCCCCCACGCGTTCGGCGGCAGGCTCCCAACCGCAACCGTGCTTACCCGGTACAGCCCCTTGTGGCCGTCGGCATACGGAGAATTCCCGTCATAATTCACCTGCTCCGGCGTGACCGTGGCACCGAAGCTGAAGGGTGTCGTCGTTCCCGCCCGGCAGGCGTGCTCCCATTGCGCCTCCGTCGGCAGGCTCAAATCAAGACCCGGAACCCGCGCGTTCAGCCGTGTCAGGAAGCCCTGAACGTCATTCCAAATGACGTTGTCCACCGGACGACGGTCGTCGCCCGTGAATTCGCTCGGGTTCTCCCCCATCACCGCCCGCCGCGCCCTCGCTCTGCCCGGCTGTCGACAAGTTGACGATGCCTTTCCACGCCTTTCAGAGCGGTTGCGTGCCGCGTTGCGCCTGCCACGCCATCGCCGACCTGCCGCTGCCACCACCGCCGCAACGCTGGTCTATCCGCAGTTTTCTCAAACTGCGGCCGTGTTAACGAACCGGCATTCCGGAAAGTACACCCTTCCCTACTCCTGGAAGGTCCAGAACCGGTTCTCGCTGAGGTTCTTCAAGTTTTCCACGGCTTCGGGGCGTTCCCGTGCGACGGTGGTGATCAGGGCGTCGGCAACGGCGAAAGCGGCAGTCGGAGTGTTGGGCAGCAGCAAGGCGCGCGCCGGCGTGTACAGGCAGATATCGGCGATCCGGGCGAGCGGCGAGGTGGGTACATCGGTCAAGGCCACCAAGGTCGCTCCGCGCTTCTTGGCAAACGTGCAGAGATCGACCGTCGAGCGGGCATAGCGTGGGATCGAAACGGCCAGGACCACATCTTCGGCCCCCGCCGACATCATGTGCCTGACCGCCCGCTGTGGATCGCCGCGCGCGCCGCCGAAGATGACGGCGGCATTGAGATAAAGTGCCAAGCCATCCTCGAGATATGAGGCGATGTGATAGCTGGCTCCGGAACCGGCCAGATAGATCCGGCGTGCGTTGAGCAGCACCTCTATAGCGCCGGTGACCGTGGGTTCCTCCAGCGTGTCCCGCGTCGACTGAAGATTGTTAGCCTGCATTGCCAAGGCTGCGGCGAACGTAGCGAAGGGGCCGCCGGCCGCCGTACGCGTGTCGGCGAAACTGTCCACCGGTGCCATCGTGTGCCGCAATGCCGACGCGAGCGCAGCCCTGAACTCGCTGTAACTCGCATAGCCCAACGTCCGGACGAACCGGGTGATGGTTGCGCTGGACGTACCGCTGTGCTCCGCCAAACCCTCGATCGACATGGCGACCACTTCGAGCGGATTGCGCAGCACGTAATCCGCCGCCCGTCGATTGCCGCTGCTGAACGTCGGATAGGCCTGGGTGATCCGGTTCGCAACGTCGGTTTGCGGCATCAAAGAGTTGCTCATGGCGAACTTTCCGGTTGACGGGAAGATTTTTTCGTTGAAATATGTTTATGAAAATTCTGCTGTCAAGTGGCTCGCTGCGAATTTACCCGACTGGGGACGGGCGCATCAATGCAAATATGACCTGATACCCAACCAACAGGACAGTCGACTGTGATGCGGTGTCCAATCGCCGTTATCGCATGGATATTTGAAAATTCGGTGGATTGTGTGGGGGTATTGATCTCCTCGGTTCCTATCCGGTGAAATGCCGCCAGGCGGCCGGACATCCTCTTCGGAAGTCTGTCGGATTTATTTCCAAATTCCTCCCTCCCAAGCCGGAGCAGCTTGAATGCTGCCGGCCCGCCCGTTCCTTTGGCAATCATCGTGCCCTTGCCTATTCAACAGGAGGAAACATGCGAAATCTGTATTTCGGCGTGCTCAAGGGGCTTGCCTTGTCATTGGTATCGTTGCCGATTTCTTTGAGCGCCGCGAGCGGGGCAAGCTTCGAGGTGAAGGTCGGCGGCGACGTCTTCGCCGAGTGGGCCTTTGTCAGCCAGGACAAGGACGCGGGCCTGCGCAGTACCGAGATGTCCAATCGTTTCCGGCTGCTCATCACCTCGACAGCCAAGGCCGACAACGGTTTGGAATATGGCGCGCGGCTCCGGCTGCGCGCCGCTTCCAATGCCCGCACCAACGATGCCGACCGCGCCTTTCTCTTCGTCCAGGGCGGCTTCGGAACGGTGCAGGCGGGCATCACCGGCGCCTATGGTGCGACGACGCTGCTCAGCTATCAGGCGCCGATGGATTACCAGCTCCTGACCCTCACCGACGAGGGCGTGTCCTACATCCGTCCCCAGACGGTGTCGGGCCGGACGGTCAGCGGAACCGATGCCGGCAACACGCTAGGCTTCAGCACGTTGAGCCTGCGTTATCCCTCCGCCAACGGCACGTCGACACAGATCAATTACTTCACGCCGAAATTCGCCGGCCTTCAGGGGATCGTGACCTACACGCCGCGTTCCGACAGTTCCAACACCGACGTCAACCGGGTGAAAAGCACGACCGTAGGAACGACGGGCTATCAGACGCTGTTCACCGACATCGTCGAGCTGGCGGCGGTCTATGACGGCAAGTGGGATGACTGGTTCGTCAAGGCGAGCGCCGAATACGTGTTCGGCGACGCCGCGCCGAGCAGCGCCAACGCGGCCGGTTTCAAGGACCTGCAGGTCTGGACGGTGGGCGGCCATATCGGCTACGGCGCCTGGTCGTTCGGCGGTGCCTATCTCAGCCATGGGCAGTCCGGCCAGTCGAAGGCTGCGGGGGTTCGGCGCGAAAGCGGCGGCGTCTGGCACCTCGGTGCCCAGTACAAGGCCGGTCCATGGGTCGCCGGCGCGGGATTCCAGCGCGGCAAGGACGCCGGTAGCCTGACCGCCAGCGGGGCGCGGACGCTCAATCTCTATGACGCGGGCTTCTTCTATCAGCTGGCTCCGGGTCTCCAGATCGGCACCCAGTACAATTACTTCACCGCGGAGTCCGACCAGAGCACGGCCGCACTCGACCGCGACGACAAGGGCCATGTGGTCATGGTGCGCTCGGTCCTGGTCTTCTAAGCGCTCATGAGGGACCCGCGGCGTGTCGCCAGCCCGCCGCGGGTCGCTTTCTCCGCGGGCCTCCCGTCCAGGCCTCCAGTCCGGGGCGGCGCCCCGGTCGACCGGGCGACCATCATTTTTGTTGACGGCAAGATTTTTTCACCTCATCATCGAGATGAAAAAAATGACGTCAAATCCATCCGACAGGGAATGGAAAATCCAATGTGCACCCCCATGAACGTCCCAACTGTCGCGTTTGCCTGTCTCCTATCGATCGGTCTGTCCGGCGGCTCGGCTTGGTCGCAGACCCTGCGGATCGCGCTGTCCGCCGAACCGACGGCGGTGGACCCCCACTATCACAACGTCACACCCAACAATGCCTTGGCGACCCACCTTTTCTCGTCCTTGGTGGAGCAGGACGAGAAGCAGCGCCTGCAGCCGGCTTTGGCGAAGACCTGGGAAAACGACGGAAGGAACCGTTGGACGTTCAAGCTGCGCCAGGGCGTTTCCTTCTCCAACGGTGCTCCCTTCACCGCCGACGACGTGATTTTCACCTTCTGCCGCCTACAGCGCAATGAAACCAAGGTTACAGCGTCGTTCGGCCGGGTAACAGCGAATTTCGCATCGGTCACCGCGGTTGACGACCACACCCTCGCGATTGAAACCCTGCAACCCGAACCGCTATTGCCGAACTATCTCTCTGACATAGCGATCCTGTCCGCTTCCATCGTTCCGCACGGCAAGATCACCTACGATCTGGGGAGGGAGTGCGGCGTCACCGGGCCCTGGCCGGTCGTCGGAAACTTCAACGACGGCACCGCCGCGGTCGGCACAGGCCCGTACAAACTGAAATCCTATGTCCATGGCTCCGCCATCGACCTGGAACGCAACCCGACCTATTGGGGAGAGGCGGAGCCCTGGGCGGCGGTGCAGCTGCTGCCGGTGACCAGCACCGGACCCCGGTTTGCCGGTCTGCTGGCGGGTGACTACGACGTCATCGAAAACCCGGCGGCGCGCGATCTCGGCCGCATCCGCAACGATAAGCGTTTCAGCTATATCGTGACTCCTTCAGCGCGGGCAATCATCCTGCAGCTCGACGTCGGGCGGGAGAAGAGTCCGGCGGTGAAGGCCGCGGACGGCAGGAACCCGCTTCAGGATGTTCGGGTTCGCAAGGCGCTGTCGCTGGCGATCGACCGCGACACCATCATCAAGCGTCTGATGGACGGCAGCGCGGAAGCAGCCTACCAGTTCATGCCGGTCGGCATGTTCGGGACCCTGCCGAACCCGGCCAAGCTGACCTACGATCCCGCCGCCAGCCGAAAGCTTCTGGCGGAGGCCGGCTATCCGAACGGCTTCCAGATCACTGTGGCAACGACCAACAACCGGTACGTCAACGACAGCCAGATCGTGCAGGCCGTGGCTCAGTACTGGGCGCAGATCGGTGTCAAGACCGAAGTCGACGCCATGCCCAGCACGATCTATTTCCCGCGCCGTGCCAAGAGGGAGTTTTCGGTGGCGCTGGCCGGCTTTGGCTCCACGTCGGGGGAAACCTCGCAATTCCTGCGGGTGTGGGCAGCGACGCCCGACGAGGCGCTGGCGATCGGCAGTGCCAACTACGGAGGCTACAGCAGCGAAGTCTTCGACAGGCTGATCCGTGAAGCCATCGTAACGTTCGACGACGACAAGCGTTCGCAGTTGCTACAGAAGGCCACCGTCACGCTGCTCGATGACATGGCTTTCGTTCCGCTGCACTTCGAAAGCTCGATCTGGGCATTCAAGGCCGACCTTGCGGTCACCGGCCGAACCGATCAGTTCACTCAGGCGATGTCGGTCAAGCCGAAGAAATGAACCTCATGTCCGCAGCCGCGACCAGTGGGCTGCGACCAATGGATTGAACAAGCGATGGCCACTTACATCCTTCAGCGATTGTTGCAGAGCGCCGGCGTGATGCTCGCCGTTTCGGTCGCCGTGTTCTTTTCCGTCTACGGCATCGGCGATCCCATCGAATTGCTGGTGCCGCCGCAGGCCGGTGCGGCCGAACGTCTGGAGCTGATCCAGCGCCTCGGCCTCGACCAGCCGGCCTGGCAACAGTACCTGACCTTCATGGGGAACGCGCTGCACGGCGATCTAGGGAGGTCCTTCGCCCACGGCGTGCCGGCGGTCGGCCTGATCCTGTCCCGGCTGCCGGCGACCATGGAGCTGGTCCTGCTGGCGCTGTCCCTGGCGGTTCTGGTCGGCGTTCCGCTCGGGCTGTTCGCCGGGCTCGATCCCCATGGGAAGCCGGCGCGCCTCATCCTGGCCTGCACGGTCGTCGGCTATTCGCTGCCGAACTTCTGGAAGGGCATGATGCTGATCCTGCTCTTCTCGGTTCTGCTCGGCTGGCTGCCGACTGCGGAGCGCGGCGAGACAGTGACGGTCCTCGGGATCCGGACCAGCCTGTTCACTGCCGACGGGCTGCGGCATCTGGTTCTTCCAGCGCTCAATCTGGCGATCCCGAACGTCGCGCTGGTGATCCGGCTGGTCGCAACGGGAACCACTGA
The DNA here is from genome assembly GCF_003966125.1 of Azospirillum griseum. Lineage (GTDB taxonomy): Bacteria > Pseudomonadota > Alphaproteobacteria > Azospirillales > Azospirillaceae > Azospirillum > Azospirillum griseum. Next base: position 8,400 of record NZ_RXMA01000050.1, on the reverse strand, counting down.
CCTGATGACCCAGGAGTTCGTAAAGTATGCCCGCGCCAAGGGCGTGCGGCCCCGCCGGATCGTCGGTCGCCACGTGCTCCGCAACATCCTGATCCCGGTGGTGACCGTGGTGGGCATCGAATTCGGCAGCCTGGTCGCCTTTTCGACGGTGACGGAAACGGTGTTCGCCTGGCCCGGCATGGGGAAGCTTCTCATCCAGTCGATCTATCAACTCGACCGCCCCGTGGTGGTGGCTTACGTGATGCTGGCGACTTTCCTGTTCATCTCGGTGAACCTGCTCGTCGACATCCTCTATGCGGCCCTGGATCCGCGGGTGAAGTTGACGGGAGGTGCCGCATGACCGCTGACATCGAGACCTTCGCCAAGACGGCGGAGGCGAATACGCCGCTGCGGATGCAGGTGCTCCGGAACATCCGGAACCGGCCGACGGCGTCGGGGGCGGCCATCGCGATCGCGATCCTGGTCCTGCTGGCCTTGCTGGCGCCGGTTATCACACCGCAAAACCCCTATGACCTGGCGTCGCTCAGCGTGATGGACAACCGGCTCGCCCCCGGCGAGACGGGGATGACCGGGATCACCTATTGGCTCGGCACCGACGCCCAGGGGCGCGACATGCTGAGCGCCATCCTCTACGGCCTGCGGACGAGCCTGCTGGTCGGTCTGACCGCCACCGCCGGTGCGCTCGCCATCGGTTCGGTCGCCGGCCTGCTGGCCGCCCATTTCGGCGGGGCGGTCGATGCGCTGCTGATGCGGATCGTCGATTTCATGCTGGGCTTCCCGTCGATCCTGGTCGCCCTGATCCTGCTGTCGTCGATCGGCCGCGGCGTCGACAAGGTGGTGGTCGCCATCATGCTGGTGCAGTGGGCGCAATATGCCAGGCTGATGCGCGCCGCGGCGCTGGTCGAACGCCGCAAGGAATATATCGAGGCGGCGCTCAATTTCGGCCTGCCGACCCGCCACATCCTGCTGTTCCACCTGCTGCCCAACTCGATCGGCTCGGTCCTGGTCGTCGCGTCGATCAGCGTCGCGAGCGCCATCACGCTGGAAGCCACCCTGTCGTTCCTCGGCGTCGGCGTCCCGGTCACCCAGCCGTCGCTCGGGCTGCTGATCGCCAACGGGTTCGAGTTCCTGCTGTCCGGCCAATACTGGATCGCGGTGTTTCCCGGTATCGCGCTGGTCCTGCTGGTGATGTCCCTCAACCTTCTCGGCGATCGCCTTCGCCGCAGCTTCAATGTGCGTGGCCCATGAACGCTGAATTCACGCAGGACGCCCCGCTGCTCGACGTCCAGGGGCTGAAAACGGTTATCCACCTGCCCGACGGCGCTTGGCCCGCAGTGGACGGCATCGACTTCACCGTCCAGCGCGGAGAGGTTCTCGGACTGGTCGGGGAGTCCGGTTCCGGCAAGTCGGTCACCGGCTTCTCCATCGTCCAGCTGATGGACTCGCCCGCCGAGGTGATCGCCGGACGCGTGCTGTTCAACAACGAGGATCTGCGGCTGGCGTCGGAGGAGCGGCTGCGCAGCCTGCGCGGCAACCGCATTGCGATGATCTTCCAGGATCCGCTGATGACGCTCAACCCGGTGCTGAGCATCGGCGAGCAGATGGCGGAGGCCATCCTGGAGCACCGCGACGTCGGCCGCCAGGAGGCGCTGCGCGCGGCCGCGGACGCGCTGGTCCGGGTCGGAATCTCGTTGCCGGAGGCGCGGCTGCGACAGTATCCGCACGAGTTTTCCGGCGGCATGCGCCAGAGGGTGGCCATCGCCACCGCGATGCTCAACGCCCCGGATCTGATCATCGCCGACGAGCCGACGACGGCGCTGGACGTCACGATCCAGAGCCAGATCCTGTTCGAAGTCCAGAAGCTCGCCCGCGACAGCGGAACGGCGGTGATCTGGATCACGCACGATCTGGCGGTGGTCGCCGAACTCGCCGACCGCGTCGCCGTCATGTATTCCGGCCGCATCGTCGAGATCGGCCCGGTGGACGAGGTGCTAGACCGGTCGCGCCATCCCTATACGCTTGGGCTGCTCCGTTCCTCGGCCGCGATGGTGGAGCCCGGCCAGCGCCTGAACCAGATCAACGGAATGGCTCCCCGCATCGATGCCCGTCCGTCAGGCTGCCCGTTCAGGACGCGGTGCGACCGCGCCATGTCGATCTGCGCCGAACAGGATCCCACGCCGACGATTGACGGCCGGCATGGTTTCCGCTGCCACAACCCCATGCCGCAGAGGGACGCCGCGTGAGCGAAACATTCTTCGAACTGCGAGACGTCAGCCGGTACTTTCGGAGCAAGCCCTCGCTGACCCAGCGCATCGTGACCGCGCTCGGACGTACCGGCCCGCCGCCGGCCCTGCGGGCCGTGGACGACGTCACCCTGCGCATCCGTGCGGGTGAGGTGGTCGGTCTGGTCGGGGAAAGCGGGTGCGGGAAATCGACCCTGGCGCGCGTGGCGACCGGCATCCTGCCGCCCAGCGCCGGCGAGGTCTTCTACAAGGGCCGGCCCGTCACCGAGCTGACGGGCAAGGACCGGCTGAACTATCTGCTGAAAGTGCAGATGGTGTTCCAGGACCCTTACGCTTCGCTCAATCCCCGCATGAAGGTCGGCCAACTCGTCGGCGAGGCGCTTCGGGTCCACAAGCTGGTCCCGAAGAACGAGGTCGGGGAGAGGACGCGGGGGGTCCTCAAGGAGGTCGGCCTCGATCTGGGCTACATGGACCGGTATCCGCACCAGTTTTCGGGAGGGCAGCGCCAGCGCATCGGCATCGCCCGCGCGCTGGCGGTCGAGCCGGATTTCCTGGTCTGTGACGAGCCGGTCTCGGCGCTCGACGTCTCGATCCAGGCGCAGGTCATCAACCTGTTCATGGACGTGCGGGAACGCCGCGGCCTGACCTATCTGTTCGTCAGCCACGATCTCGGCGTGGTCCGTCACATCAGCGACCGCGTCGCCATCATGTATCTCGGCCGCATTGTCGAGATCGGAACGGCTGCCGAGCTGTTCGCCAAGCCCGCCCATCCCTATAGCCAAGCCCTGATCCGCGCGATCCCGTCGGCGGTCACGCGCCGGCGCCGCGCCTTCACGCCGCTGAAGGGCGAGTTGCCGTCGGCGCTGTCGCCGCCGCCCGGCTGCGCCTTCCACCCCCGCTGCGAGCACGCGATGCCGATCTGCCGCGAAGTCCGGCCGCCGCTCGTCCAAATCTCCCCCGACCGCAGCGCCGCCTGCCATCTTCATTCCACTTCGGAGTCAGTATGATCACCACGGTTCTTTCCCCCGGCATCGGACGCAGCACGCATCCGTTCGTCGATCGCTTCCATCCGGACCGACCGGTCGATGTCAACTTCTATCGGCCGGAAGGTCACAGGCCGGACGGGCCGGTCGTGATCGTCCAGCACGGCATTCTGCGCAACGGCGATTCCTACCGCGACTTCTGGATCCCCGCCGCCGAAAAGCACGGCCTCCTGATCGTGGCGCCGACCTTCCCGAATGCACGGTTTCCCGGGGCGGAAACCTACAACGACGGCTCCATCGTCGGGGAGGACGGCACGATCGCCGCGCCGGAATATTGGACCTATTCCATCCCGGGCAGGATCATCGAGGCCCTGCGGGCCGGTGGCATAACCACCCGGACCAAGGTCCGGCTGTTCGGCCATTCGGCCGGCGGCCAGTTCGTCCACCGTCTGCTGGCGACTCAGGACCACGCGCTGTTCGAAGAGGCGATGGCTGCCAATCCCGGCTGGTACACCCTGCCGAACTTGGAGCAGCGGTTTCCCGAAGGGCTCGGCGGGCTCGGTTTCGATCACCGGGCTTTGAAGCGCTGGTTCGCCTATCCCATGGTGATCTTCGCCGGCGACCAGGATCTGCGGACGGACGACCCCAACCTCCCGGTCATGGACGGCGCGATCCGCCAGGGACCGACGCGTTACGCCCGCGCCCGCTTCATGTATTCGTTCGCCAGGGGCGAAGCCGAACGGCTCGGCCTTGAATTCAACTGGAAACTGGTCGTGGTGCAGGGGATCGGACACGACGGTGCCGCCATGTCCCGTGCCGCCGCCGCCGTCTGGTTCGAGGGCCGTCTCCCCGAGGCGGCCGAACTCGGAGCCGAGGCCAGCCCGGTGTTCTGAAGCCGGCGACGCTTCGGCCGGACCGCGCGGCATCGCCGCCGCAACAGCTCCAATCAGGTGTCCGCGACTGAACCTGCGGCTGGACCGCGGAATTTCGGGCAAGCGGGAAAACAATCTGCACGCATCTGACGGACGCGAGGCGGACTTGCGGAGACTCATCCCTTGAAATGGAGGCGCTTCGGAAAATCCGGCTGACCTATCCCGCATACGGCAACGCGTTTCAGCACTGGCGGGAGCGAAACGCGGATGCTGCCACCGTCCTTTATTCCTCGATGAGAACTGAAGGGTCGACGTGACATGAAAGACCAGATGCAGCCAGTCGAATTCTTATCATTACTTGGAATTTCCAGCCAATGGAGGCTCCAACCGAACCAGACCAGAATGTCCTTCGCTCCGAAGGGGAAGCAGCATGAAACTCGCTGTGAAGGTTCCGCTGATTGCAGTCCTGTTCTGCCTTACCTCCTGCGTCCTGATCGGCGTCCTGGGCTATGTGAAAAGCCGTGACGCCCTCTACGACGCTGCGGTCAGCCGTCTGACCCTGGTTGCGGAGGCAAAGCGCGACAAGCTGAAGGACGCGTTCGACTCCACCGCCCGCAACCTCGACAGCCTGGCGAGAAGCGAGGGGGTCATCCAGGGAATCGAGGAGCTGAGCGCTGCCTTCGACTCCTCCTCCGCCGACGATGTCGAAAAGCTGTTCGCCGACCCGAAACTCGGCCCCGCCAAGCGGTCCGAAATCACCGGGGAGGAGTTCAAGGAGTCGCTGTATGCCTGGCGCCATTCCTGGCTGCATTCGGCATTCCTTCCCATGTGGCGTGGACAGGCCATCGCCGACGCCTACATCGTCCGCCAGGACGGCAAGATCATCTACTCGATCACCAAATCCGACGGATTCCTGAAGTCGCTCGACGGGCTGGGCAACGACGCCCTGGCCGCAATCGCGCGGAAGGCGCTTCAACTGCCGCCCGGCGGGGAACAGGCGTTCGCCGGATTCCGGGACTACCGGGTGGGTGACGGGGCGGTCTCCGCCTTCTGGGGGCAGCCGGTCTACACGCCGTCCTGGGCCGGGGAAAAGAAGCCGCCGGTCGCGGCCATCGTGTTCCGCATGTCGGACGCCAAGGTCGGTGCGGTGATCGGCGGCACGGAAAGCGACTCTTCGCCCCTGGATACCATGTTGATGTCCAGGGACACGCTGATCCGCTCGAAAGCGCCGGAGGGAACCGACCGCGCGGATCAGGACCGCATCATTCTAAAGGACTTGGCGGAGGTCTTTACCGCCTCGACGTCGGGAGCGACATTCGGGGTGAGCACGTCCCTGGATGGCTGGCAGAACCAGCTTCTGATCGCCTATCAGCCGTTGAGCGTAAGTGGGGAGCCCTATTTTACATTGGCGGCTCAAACCACCGGGGCCGCCTTGCAGGCCACCGACCGGATGCGGACCGCCATGGTCGCCATGACCGGACTGGTGCTCGTGGCTTTGGGGGGGGTGGCGCTCCTGCTCAGCCGCCAGCTCACGGTCCCGATCCGGCAGATGGCCGATGTGGTGCAGCGGCTGGCCGAAGGCGATCTGGAAACCGAGGTGCCGCGCCTTTCGCGCAAGGACGAGATCGCGTCGATCGCGGTCGCGGCCGAGGTGTTCAAAGCTAATGCGCAGCGGATCCGCATGATGGAGGCGGAACGGATCGAGGCGGAGCACCGCGCCGCGCAGGACAAGCGTCAGGCCATGGCGGCGATGGCCCGGCATTTCGAACAATCGGTCGGAAGCGTGATCGGAACCCTGGTCACCCATATCGAAGAGGTCCGGCAGCATGCGCTGGTCGTCGCCCGGGTCGCCGGCGAAGCGCAATCCGAAGCGCAGACGGCGACCCATGCCTCCGAACTCTCCAGCGCCAACGTCCAGGCGGTTTCCGCCGCAACCGACCAGTTGGCGGCGACGGTGAACGAGATCGGCCGTCAGATGAGCAGCGCCCACAAAATGTCGCGGCAGGCCAGCGAGGGGGTGCTGCAGGGCGACGGCAGGGTCCAGTCCCTGGTGGTGACGGCCGAGCAGATCGGCGACATCATCACGATGATCCAGCAGATCGCCGCCCGGACGGATGTTCTGGCATTGAACGCCACCATCGAGGCCGCCCGCGCCGGGGAAGCCGGCAGGGGATTCGCCGTGGTCGCCAACGAGGTGAAGAGCCTGGCGATGGCGACATCCCGCGCCACCCGCGACATCCGTGCCAAGATCGAGGAGGTGCAGAGCGGCTGCAGCGACGCCGGATCGGCGATGAGGTCGGTCGCCGACCTGGTGCAATCGCTTGAGCGGATGAATTCCGCCGTCGCCACGGCGGTCGAGGAGCAGGGCGCGGCCACCACCGAGATCGCCCGCAATACCCATGAGGCCGCATTGGGTGCCGACAAGACGGCGCGTGGAATCTCCGCGGTCGCCAGGGCGTCGGAACGCAACGAGGATGAGGCGAGGAAGGTGCTGCACATGTGTGCCAAACTGGCATCATCGGCGTCCATCCTCAGGAGTGAGGTCGATGATTTCCTGAACGGCATCCGCACCAGTTCGAGTAGCTATGTACACGTCAAGTAAAGCGAAGCACAAAAGGGGGCGCAACTTGTCGCAGAAAAACGCCGGAGCGACTGAATCCTTGGGCCACTGGGTCGCCTCGACCTCGGGCCAATGGCAATCCGGAGATCTGGTCGCCGCCGGCCAGCTCCTGATTGACACCATCGCATGTATCGCAAGCGGTGGTTCATTGCGCCAAACAGCCAAAGTGCTCAAACCTTACCAGGGACGCGGCCCTGCTCGCATCGTCGGCACGCCCCATACCGCTAGCAACGAGGCCGCAGCGCTGGTCATGGGAACGTGGGGCCACTGGGAAGAACTGGACGAAATGCACTATGGCGCGGGTTTGCACGCAGCGGTCGGGACCGTACCAGCGCTCCTGGCGATCTGCCAAGGACGGAACGCAACGAGCCGCGATCTGTTGGATGCCCTCATCGTGGGCGTGGAGGTCAACACCCAGATCGGGGTTGCCATGGGGCTGGACCACGTCAACAAGGGTTGGCATTCCACGGAGTCCGTCGGCATCTTCGGAGCGACGGCCGCTTGCGCCCGTCTACTGCGCCTCAACCCTGAGGCTTGCGTCAACGCTTTGGCCCTCGCGGCATCAATGGCTGCCGGACCAAAAGGCCAGTTTGGCACGGAGGCGAAGCCGTTCCATGCCGGTGTGGCGGCGCAGGGCGCAGTCAACGCGGTCTATCTGGCTCAGGCGGGTCTTCAGGCATGCAGTACAATCCTCGAAAAGAAAGATGGCTTCGGCGAGTTGTACAGTGGAGCACGGCCCCCGGATTGGACACTCATTGACCTGCCCGCGGACGGGGCATCGACTGCTATCAGCGGTTCAGGGCTGGCAATCAAGTGGCATGCCAACTGCGGCAGCACCCATCGCGCAGTGGACGCGGTGCACGGCCTGTTGCTGGAGCACGATTTCTCCGTCGATATGGTGACGCGCGTCGAAACGTTTATCGGCATGACCAACATTGTGAACTTGAAATACCCCGACCCCAATACACCCAAGGAAGCCCAGTTCTCTATGAACTGGGCGGTGGCTCGCGCGCTGCGCGGCAGCTACCAGCAGCTCACCCCGGACGATTTCACAGAACAGGCTCTGGCGGATGCACCTACGCGGGCGCTTGCGCGCCTCGTGTCGATGAACCTATTGGAGGACTGGGAGGCCGAGAGGATGACGAATCGACTGGCGCATAAGGTGGTCATCCACCTAACCGATGGGCGCTGCCTCGCAAGGGACATGCTCTGGCCTCGGGGCACGCTCGGCTTCAATGCACTCTCGAACGAGGAACTGAATGCAAAGATCATCTCTTGCATGGCCTCGGCCCCCGACGGCACCGTGGCAACGGCCAAAGCGATCCTGACCGACCCAACCGGCTCGGCGGACGAGCTCATGGCCGTGCTCAGCTATGAGCCTGAATGGCGATCATAAGCCTAGCCGGCACCGTCAACTTGTCGACAGCCGGGCAGAGCGAGGGCGCGGCGGGCGGCAGGGTTTGCGGACTACGCCGCCAGTGGCGCGCCGGTGACCTCGGCCCAGACCTGGAACGCCTGGGTGCGGGCCTTCCGATAGTCGGCGACGGGGCGGTGGTCGCGACGGAGATGGAACAGGTTGGCGATCGGATCATGAGTATCCCTCCGGGGAGTGACGCCTTGCGGGTTTGGAACGTTTTCCCGATGTTTTGCGAGATGGCGCGATAGCGCGGACGCAAACGTGT